>NZ_MVAG01000122.1 GCF_002177115.1 Chryseobacterium mucoviscidosis
ATATCAACCAAATTATATTTAAAAAAAGAAAAAAATTAACTTTTAAAATTTGGAAAGTAACATAGGATGTTTAAACTAATTTTAAATTTAACCGCAAAAGAGACAAAAGACTTTATTGAATTTACTTAAAGTATTTCAAAAGTCTGCAAAGAGAAAAAATCTTTGATTTTTTTTAACTTATGTGCTCTTTTTTCCATTTAATTATTAAACTTAAACAACTAAAGTGTTACAATATTTTGCGGTAAAAAAGTTTAAACAAGTTTTTCTTTAACTGCAAAAGATCTACTAAATTTTTATTGATTATCCGTTTATTAACCTAAAGCTTCGACAGGCTCAGCTTGACATCGCTAGAAATCAAGCGTTTAGTATTAGAGGTGTCACACTGAGCTTGTCGAAGTGCCTGTTATAAATAATTGATTTTCATATCAATGCATAGTAATAGGTTGTTTAACGGATATTCAAAAAATTTTTTATTTAAAGTTGATTATTATAAATAAAAAAGCCCACAATAGTTTTTAAAAATCTTTGATTTTTATTCTTTTGAGCACTTTAATTATTATAGAAATTCGGCTTTAACATTATCTCTTGTCCCTTTTGTGGTTAATTCTGAATTAGTTGTAAAGTTTATCATTTAAATTTCAATCATCAATTTAACTCAATCAACCTAAAACTTAGCCTCAACCTCAATCAATCTTAACCTTAGCCTTAGCCTCACTCTCACTTTCACTCCGGCTTATAAAACTGATACTGCTCATTCTCATAATACGCATGAATATGCTGCAAACCATTCGTCAGAACAATCTCTTTCGCTCCGATTACAGAATTATATCTTGCGGTTTGTTCAAAAGTTTTCTCCGTTAATTTAATTTGGGGAGCTTTGCATTCAATTAAAATTTTAGGCTGTGCTTTTTCAGTAATTAAAAGATCAACCCTCTTCGTTAAACCATTTAAAACAATCTTTTTTTCCGTAATTAATGCAGAAGCAGAGTAGGACTGTACTGTAAGATAATAATGGATCCAGTGTTGGCGTACCCACTCTTCAGGAGTCAGCAAAAGGTAAGTTTTACGAACCAAATCATAAATAAAAAACTTATCTTTGTCTTTCTTGAATTTAAAATCAAAAGTTTCCTGAAAATTCAGTTTTGGAAGTTCCATTTATAAGATGAAAGAATTAGATTTAATCCTCAAAAATATTAAAAATAAAGAAGTTTTACCGATTTATTTTTTTCACGGAGAAGAACCCTACTTTATAGATCTTGCTGTAAAAGCTCTCGAACACGACTTTCTGACAGAAGATGAAAAAGCATTCAACCAAACCGTAGTCTATGGCAAAGATACCACTTATCAGGAAGTTCTCTCTTTGGCGAGACAGTTTCCCATGATGGGCGACAAACAGGTAATCATTGTAAAAGAAGCGCAGGATTTAAGACTCGCTGAAAGCGAAAGCAATGCTTTGGAAATGTACGTTCAGAATCCTGTTCCGTCTACCGTTCTGGTTTTTGCGCACAAACACAAAAAATTAGACAGCCGAAAGAAAGTCACCAAATCTTTAGAAAAAGCGAAAGTATTATTTTTAAGCGAATCAATCCGCGAAAACAACCTTCCCAAATGGATTGCAGACGAATGTGCCGCACTAAAAATAAAAACAGCTCCCAATATCTCACATCTTTTAGCGGAATATTTAGGAAACGACCTTTCAAGAATTGCCAATGAGCTGAATAAACTTAAGATCATCCTGAAAGACGGTGAGGTTTTAGACGGAACCATCATCGAAAACCACATCGGAATCAGCAAAGAATACAATGTTTTTGAATTACAGAAAGCTTTAGGAACAAAAAATGCCAACGCAGCATTTAAAATTGCACATTTTATGGGCAAAAACCCTAAAAACAATCCCTTTGTCATGATGTTGGCAAGTTTATACAATTACTTTTCCAATGTTATTATTTACAACACCATGATTGGTCAGCCGCCTCAGACAATTGCCGTACAAATGGGTGTAAATCCTTATTTTATAAAAGATTACGCGGAATCGGCAAGATTATATCCATTAAAACATGCAACCAGAGTCATTTCAATTTTAAGAGAATTCGACATGAAAGGAAAAGGATTGGGCGCAGTAAATATGAGCGAAGCAGAACTGATTAAAGAATTGGTTTACAAAATTATAAATGTCGATAAAATTAAGATGAAAGTATGATTTTGATAATTGTTGTTTGTTGATTGACCTTAATTTTACCGTCAACGGACAACCAATGTCTAACAGCTACTATCGAAATTCAACATATTAGATATTGACAACTATCATTAAAATAACTTTAAATAAACAGTAAAAATTCCGAAATTAGCACTCGGAAATTTTAAATTTTTTTGAAAAGCAGAATATGGAGCAAAACATTTTAGATTGTGTGATCGTTGGATCTGGACCTTCTGGTTTCACAGCGGCAATTTATGCAGCAAGAGCAGACTTAAAACCTGAACTGTACACAGGTCTGGAGCCGGGCGGACAATTGACTACAACTACTGAAGTCGACAACTTTCCAGGATATCCGAACGGAATTACAGGTCCTGAAATGATGATGGATTTGCAGAAGCAGGCTGAAAGATTCGAAACAAAAGTACATTATGAAATGATTACTAAAGTTGAATTTTCAAAAGAAGTAGGAGGAGTTCATAAACTGTACGCAGGAAATAAAGAAATTTTTGCCAAAACAGTAATTATTTCTACCGGAGCTACTGCGAAATATTTAGGTCTTGATGACGAAAAAAAATATAATGGAGGAGGAGTTTCCGCGTGTGCAACGTGCGACGGATTTTTCTACAGAGGAAAAGATGTTGTGGTGGTAGGAGCAGGAGATACCGCAGCGGAAGAAGCAACTTATCTTGCAAAGCTGGTGAACAAAGTAACAATGCTGGTAAGAAAAGATGAATTCAGAGCTTCCAAAGCAATGGTTCACAGAGTGAATAATACGCCCAATATTGAAGTGAAATTCCACCACGAGTTAATTGGTATTGAAGGAGAAAATAACCTTGTAGAGAGAGCAGTGGTCATCAATAATCAGACTCAGGAAAAATCTACCATTGATGTTCATGGAATCTTTATTGCCATTGGTCACAAGCCGAATACAGATATTTTTGTGGGACAGATTGATCTGGATGAAAACGGATATATTGTAACAGAAAAAGGTTCTTCAAGAACAAATCTTCCGGGAGTTTTTGCTGCGGGAGATGTTCAGGATCATATTTACAGACAGGCGATTACTGCTGCGGGAAGCGGTTGTATGGCAGCAATGGATGCAGAGAAGTATCTTGCAGAATTGCATTAATCTTAAGAAATTAAATATAAAAACGCATCTTTCGGGATGCGTTTTTTGTTTACAATTCGCACAAAAATCATTTTAAAAAGGTATAATTAAAGTTTTTAACCGAAATAATTCAACTGATTTTTAGCTCATTATTAATTCTTGTTAAAATTTGTCAGGAAAATATTTTGTCAGAATTGAAAAACATTCTATATTTGCACCACTGAAAACAACGATATAATCGGAGTTTCTGGAGAGTTGGCAGAGTGGTCGATTGCGGCAGTCTTGAAAACTGTTGACTGTAACAGGTCCGGGGGTTCGAATCCCTCACTCTCCGCAAAAAACCTTCAAATTTATTTTGAAGGTTTTTTTTATGCCTGAAGTTTAAAATTCTTGGATCATTGCAGAATCATAGTTGTTAAATTTTCTTTTTCCGTTTTGTTGTTACTCTCTTTTGTGCTTTATTTGCAGAATTCTATTGAGCTGAAAAAGTTGTAAAGATTAAATCTACCTGAGATTTTTTTATTGAAATTTGAGATTAATGCAATTGCTGAAGCAGATGTGTGAGACCATTATTAAAAACTTCTTAACCGCTGAATAGAAAAATTTTTCATTTAAATAATAACCATAAAAACATGTAAACGATGAGTACTGAAAATGTAGAAAATCAAATAAATAAATCAACAGTTCTTGATGAAGAAACGCAGAAAATTGAGGAAATCTTAGGAATAAAACCGGAAGATTACTTAAAATATAACTTACTTCAATATTTACATCTCAAAGACATCGATATTGAGGATTTTTCAAAGTTTTTACCATACCTTATTAAAGTAACAAAAGTAAAACTTACCAATTGTACTATTGCCAATTTTTCCGAATTGTTAAAAATAGAGAGTTGTTCCAGTTTCACTCTGGATAATGTGACTTTCAGAAACAATGAGTGTAATGTAACCACAGGATTTCCTTATGAAATCAGATTTTCAAATATGAGCTTTGACGCAGGTTGTTTTAATAGCTTTCATATATCGTCATCCGGTAAAGGGCATAAGCATCTTTTTATTAATAATTGTCATATTGATAATATTCAGGAAATCAGTAATATAAAAGGACTTTATTCATTACATCTCGACAGCATAACTTTTACTTGTAACCCCACCAAAGTAAAAGAAAAATCAATTTACATGATCCATATTTTCAACTCGAAGTTTGAAGATATTTCTTTTATACCATTTAAAAAATCAGTAACAGACATTGAGTTTAGAAACTGTAAAATTGGAAGTTTTAAAGGAATTTCAGAGTTTGAAAAACTTGAAGAAATTAAAATGAATACCGATACGGTAGTTGAGAACAGAGAAGCATTAGAAAACCCTTTCAATAAAGAGATTACCTGTCATTTTAGTAAGGCGGAGAAACCATTTCGTTTAAAAAATGCAGTATCACTCAGAAATTATATTAATGAATTAAGCTTTACCTATTTTAAGGTGAAAAAAGTAAAGGATCTTGAAAAGTTTGAAATGGTTAAAACTCTTTCATTTGATAAGTCTGAATTTTATGTAGATGCTTTTCTGCCTATTGCCAATCAGATTCAAAAAGTGAAGATGAGAGATTCTGAGATTAAAAAACATAAATATTTCAGGTCTTTTGTTAATTTGAAGAGTTTTGAATCACTCTGTTTCTCAAGAGAGAGTAAAGAGATAAAAAATTTCTCAAAATTACTTCCGTTAAAAGATCAGCTGATGAGTCTGGATTTTTATGAAGACGAAGAAATGGATAAAAAAGCTCCAGATTATCCCATCGGACAATTTACTTCACTGGAAACCTTAAAATTGGGTTATGAAATTTCTGCAAAAACGGGAAGATCTATTATGAAGTTGAAAAAATTGAGAAAGCTGGATATTAGCATAGCAAAAACAAAGCATATTTTCGATTTGGGACATCTGAAAAAGCTGGAGTTTTTAATTTTTAATTCGAGGACAAAGTTTATCGGATTTGAAAATTTAAAACATTTAAAATCTCTCAAGATCATCAATGATAAAAAGTTCGATCTCAGAACACTTCCCAAAATAGAATCTTTAAAAAGGCTGAATTTGTATGGAAATGACTCTAAAATGAAAGGGTTTAGCCGTTTCCCCAATTTGGAATTTCTTAGCCTTCAAGGAGCCGGTAAGGTGAATTTAAAACCTTTGAAAAAGCTAAAGGTTCTGGATTTGTATAACAGTAACATCACAGGTTTTTCTTCCTTTGGAAATATGCCATTTCTGGAAAAATTAGATTTATCATGTATTCAGAATAATATTGATTTGAAGGAAATGTATAAGTTCCCGAATTTGAAATGGCTGGGATTTTTAGAAAGCGAAGAACTGGATGATATTTCCGGTTTGGAGCCTTTAAAAAAGCTGGAGCGTTTGGATTTATTCCAAACCAACGTTACAGATGTGAAAGTTCTGAACACTTTACCGAATTTAAAAGAAGTGAATTTAGCAGTAAAAAATTACAAGCTGGATCTCAAAGCACAACTGGATCGTCCTGAAATAGCGGCTTATTATGCATTGCCGAGTGTTATGTTTTTTATCTGGAAAGAAGATGAATTTGGGATTTAAGAAGAATTACACTTATTTCTAATCTTTGACTAAAATATTTTAAAACTAAAAATGCAAAAAAAATTCGAAAAAGATACCAGTGGTGTTTTGCTTATCTGTTCTAAAAAAGGTCTTAAAAAGTATTTTGCAGACAATATATTCAGTTATAATTATCCCGACGGAATTCTTCCGCTCATCAACAATGGCTCCGTTATCGCTTTAACCACAGAAAGCAGCGAAGATGTAAAGGGTGAGGTGATGGATATTTCTATGAACGATTTTAAAGGCTACAGACTTTACGGGGAGCAAAATTTTTTTATTGAAGAAGAAGATGAAATATACGTTCTTTCTCATGCGGAATTTACCCAGATTTGCAGTAATCATTCAGGAGATATTGATGCCTTCAGCTTTTGGAACGAAAAAATAATGATCAATAATCTCAGGGCAGGATGGGCAATTGCCTTTACACACTGCAAAATGCGCAGCAACAGTATATATTTAAGAGCCATTATTCAGCTTATTTATACAAAAGACCGTTTCCCTTATCCGGAAATATTATCTATACCAACGTTTTAAAAAAACTAATATTTAAAAAACATGAAAAACAACTATTTAAGTTCAGAAGAAGCTCAAAAATTGATTGCCAGACTTTCTGAAGAAATGAACGAATTGCTTATTGAAGGACGTACCTATCATTATGAAGCGTACAGAAATCAATACGGAAGTTCGTCCAATACCGGAATTTATTTTTATGAAAATGGAGTTTTTTACAATGATTTCCATGTAGGAGAATACGATAAGGAAGAGATGAATGAACATCTGGATAAATTTCGAGATTATGATTATTCTGATCTTATTTACTTTTTCCCGGTACATTCTAAGGTAAAATTCACTTTTAAAAAAGGAGAACCCGTTAAAGCTGAAAGATACAGCATCCCGATGTTTCTTGAAGATATTAAAAAGGAAACGGAGGACAGAGCTGGAAAATACAGCGAAAATGATAATGTTTTTCTGAAAGCGGAAGCTTTGATCCATTTTAAAAAAGAAGCGGACGAAATCGGGATGTTTATAGATTCCACATATCATTACAACGATAAAATGAGGTCTTTCGGGCATTTTGGCGGAAGTAAAGAAATCCTTTCCATTTATCATCAGTTGGAAAATAAAATAGATAGTCTTTTTTTTAGCTATGAAAACGGTAATCTCAGCGTACAGTCAGATCCTGCGGTTGAAGAATACGGATTTGAACCTTTAAGAGTTTCTCAAATAGAGTTTAGTCCGGAATACGAAAAGCAGAAAAAAGCTACAACAGATAGCCAAAAACTGAGGCATGAATTTTTCAAATCTTTAGGGAAACTGGATGAGCGAATTATTTATCTGCGAGTGGGCGGATTCAGAGATCATTCATGGCCTGGAGGAAGCTCTTACCATAATTCATGCAAAATGAGGGTTATTCATGCACCGGGATCTACGATATTGATGACAGACGGACTTTCAGATCCTTACGAAAACTTTTATTATGGTCAAAATTCTCAGTATAACGGAATCGGAGCCGAATTTTACATGGAATTTCACGGCAATATACCGTACGAAATCATTCATAAGCATTTTGCTGTTGCCCTCGTAAACAGTACTTCTCAAATTGCAATCGGGCATGGTGATTTTAAAGCATTAATGGAGAAATTCGGTGAAACATCTCTGGAATTTACCGAAGACAATATTGAACTCTGGGTAAACAGAGAAAATGAAGCCAATCATAATGCATTAAGCTTTATTACTTCAAAAGATTTTATGAAAAATGAAAGCTTTGGTGTTTTGCTGGGTATGCAGTCAAATACCGTTCCTCAGAAATTAAAGCTGAATTTAGAAGAGATTTTGTTGATTTCCGTAAAACCTTTTGAAAACAAATGGCTGAAAACAACAAAAATAAGAAGTAAAAATAATGAGGTTGCAAAGGCAGCAAGAGAAGAAATCATGCAGACGTGGAAAGAAAGCGGAGAAATGAATCTTGTGCCGCTAACGTATCAGAAAGAATACATCAAAACGTCGCCGGATTCGGAAGGGATGAAGCTGGTTCCTTTGTTTCCTTTTTAAAAAACAATAAACCATTGTAAGCAGGATTTGAACCTTTGGATGTACTTTCGGGGTATCAGTGGAAAAATGGTTTGGGCTATTATCAGTCGACCAAAGATGCTTCCACGAATTTCTACATTGAACAGATGCCGAAAGGAAAGTATGTTTTCGAATACGATTACGTCGCCAATGCATCCGGAATATTCTCAAACGGAATTACCACGATCCAGAATTATTACGCACCGCAGATGAATGCGCATACGAAAGGAAGTAATGTGATGATTTCGGAATGATTGGTTACAAATGATAAAACGGTAAAAAAGATATTTTAAAAAATCATAAAAGATAACGCGATAATTAGAATATCTTAAGTTTTCAAAAAGAATAAAATGCAATTTTAAGATTTGGAAAATATAAAAATTAAAATACAGCTTCATAAAAATTGGATACATGATAAAGGAGGAGAGCAGCTGAACGTTGAAAATGAAGAGTTGAGCAATATGGAATTATTTGATGAAAATTTAAATTCAGCTGTGTTTTGTAATACAAAATTTATAAACGGAGTTTTCCGAAATGTAAATCTGGGCGGAAGTTCTTTCTTTAACTGTGTTTTTTCTTCGGTCAATTTTGAGAATTCGTATCTCAGAAAGTGTGAATTTCACCAGTGCAGATTCCAAAACTGTATATTTTTAGAAAGTGAAACAACAAAAGCAGAGTTTTATGATACTTCCGTGGAGTTTTGTCTTTTTAAGAATTTAAAATTAGGCTGGAGTTATTTTGGGAATTGTATAATTTCTGGCTCAAATTTTCAGTTGGTAGAAGTGGATGGTTTAATTTTTTCTGAATGTCGGTTTCAGAATCTTGATTTTAAAGATCTGAAATTCAGCAAAGCGTATCCTGTGAAGATAAATGACTGTGCAAATATCATTGCTGTAGAAGAATTAAAAAAACAAACAAAATGTACATCCGACTGAACAGTGAAAAAATGAAAAAATCGTACAGAGATACCCTTAATCTGGCGATACAGAAAACGGAGGAACTAATGAAGTTATTTCCTGAAATTTCCATGTATCATTCCATCTATAATCAATTACTTGATATCGATGAAAAAATAGTAAAGAATGACATTGTTTTTTCTGAAAACGAATTATACAAAAGGTATTCTTTAGGACATTTGGCGATGAAAAATTTCGATTACGAAAATGATGAATATGCAAAATTATTAATTGATATCTTCGGAGGAGTATTTGATTATCATGTATCATCCGAAAGTTTCAAGCAACTCCTGTTTGATGGAGATGAAATAGAATGTGTAAACAAAGTATTTGAGGTTAATCATCAGAAAATCAGGCTTATTGATTTTTATGACCATCCGTTAAAAGAACTGAAAAAAGAAATAGATCATGAAAGTTTTGATCTGATGGTAGAAGAAAACAGCTTTAAACAGATCAATAATATTATTGAAAAATATATTTCTGAAAAAGGATTGGAAATATATTATCTGAAGAAAAATGATCTGATTTATTTATTTTCTTACGGTGAATATCAACCCGGAAGATATATGCTTTTTTTAGAAGACATCCGGATTTGGAACTCTTAAAATTGCTGGTATTTTAATTGAAATAAATTATTTAATTAAGAAGAATTGGAAAACGAAATATATGATACGCTGTACTATTACAGCGAAGATGGCGAAGAAGGTTATGATCTTACAGAAGTGCAGCTCATCGGCAAAACCGACGAAAACCGTGTTGAAAAACTGAAACTGCTGCTTCAACATAAAAATCCCTACATTTCTTATCAGGCAATGCTTATTTTGGTTGCTTGGGCAATTCTGGAAGGATTTGTACAGCTTGACCGTTTCATTTCTGAAAAATGGGATGAAAAGCACAGCTTTGAGCCTCACAGAATTTATAATGAAGATAATGTGTATGATGTTATCGTGGATGCATTATACATTTCGACATTTAATGGAAAAGAAGAACAGGAATTATATCCTTATGTAAAACATTTCTTAAACATTTATGGAGATAGGTTTTTCGAATCCTGTTTAAAAGATTTTCTGTTGAAAAAAGACTGCGAACCGCTACTGAAAGAAATTGAAGAGGCGATGAAAAGTGCTTTGAGGAATAAAAAATATTATCAGGCAAGTCAGCTTTTTCCGGTTATCGTTCATTACGATAAACACAGGTTTGAAGAATATTTTGAGATTTTCAGTTCCTTATTAAATGATGATAAAAGGATTAGATACAATATTGAAGAGGCTGAGAAAATCAGATAATAGATGGTTAGATCTGAATGAAGGAAATTATATTTTAATGTTTTAAGACCAATAAAAAATAATCATGAAAAACCTTTTAGAAAAAAAAGACTGGTATTATTATATTTATGAAAACGGCGACACCATTGAATTGTCTGTTCCGATTTCTGCTCCGGCACCGGGTTTTGATGCAATCCATACGCTGACTGATCCTGAAAAAAAGGAATATCTTACAAAAGGAATTACAGCTCTCGAAGACCGAATAAAAGACATGGAAATGAATTTTACTAAGTATGTTTTGAATTCTTGGAGGTAAAATAATAATGAGAACAGGTCTATGTTGTAATCATGTTTGAAATAAAATTGAATAACCAAAAATCCAAATGAGCTATTTTGACGAGACATTATTTTTATTAAAAGAAGGAAAAGAGCCTAAATCATTTATTTCAGATCTTAATAAAAAATTAAATTCTATTGATTTAGCTCTTCAAAGAAGTGATTATGTAGTCGTAGTATTTAACGATTGCAGAAATGAAGAAGAAAAAGAACCGATTTGGCTGGATAATTCAACGACGGAAGAAGAAGTTGTGGACTTGATCTGTTCATGGAAAGGGCTAGGTTTACTTACTTACAGACATCCGGATTTTAGGTTGGAAGTAGATATTAATTATTTAACATGGGATGATAAGCTCCTGCATGGTTTTGTAATTTCCTTTGCAGGAAGTGATATGATCTATAAACAAAATATACAAAAAAAAGCTGATATCTGAAATATCCGAATTTGTTGATTATGAATATATTGTCGGAGATATAAGCAACGTATCAAGAAATTACATACGAATGGAAGAAAGTTTAGACAAAATAAAAGAACAAATTCTAAACAATACCTTCGAAATTGACAGCAGAACATGGTGAAGTAAAATTTATGAAACAGACACTGGGTAAGATTATTAATAATCAAATTATAGAATTGAATGAAAAACATTCATTTTTCTTTTGCGATTTAAGGGGATCAGAAATTATTTTAAATACAGATTGCTTACAGATTGTCGGATGTATTATAGGTGATTTAAGTCTTTGTATTGAGCAGGAAAAAAGCGATATTTTACTGGATATCAATCTTAATCTGGATTCAGACAAAGAAATTGTAATAAACGAAAAGTATTCTGGTAAAAGCAGGATCAGTATTCATCGACCGATTAAAAATGAAGAATTAACATCTTTATTTAAGAAGGTTTTCGACGTTAAAAATTATCATAAAGGTTATGATAATGAACTATTGCTGAAGTATATCTCCCAAAATAAAGACTTCGAAATCATACCTTTACTGGCGACCTGCTTTTTGTATGCAGGAAAAAGTTGGGAAGTGAAAACTCAGATCATAAGATACCTTTATGAAGAGGGTAAATTTAGAAACCTTCAATATCCTTACAGACAGGAAGTATTAAAGCGAACGTATATGTTGCTTTTTGATAAAGAATACATGTGCCGGGATTTTGCAGCTCAATTGGTTTCACAATTACATCCAAAACCGGAAGAACTGCAGTTAAATGACAGAAATTACATTCTGAGTATTCAGGAGAAATATCTGTTCGAAGGTTTATCAATGCTTGATAAAAGATATTTTAAAGAAATCGATGAGGATATTTTGCTTAAAGGACTGGAAAGTACAGACTGTGAAACCGTAATTAACGTTATCAAGATTATGGATAATATTGATATTTCCAGATTTTGGAACCGACTGATTATGTACATACAAAATAAAGAATATGAAAGGATTTCAAGCGATTATCTATACGCTCTGTATAAAATATTATCAGTATTCCGGTACAGCGATTATTATGAAGAAGATATCAGTTTTTATCAATTATTATTAAATTTTAAAGATGAATTTATTCAGGAAGATGCTTTATATCTTTCCTATGATGCTGGTTTTCAGGATTTAGATTTTATAAAAAGTTTTATTGAAGAAAATAGAAATAAAAAATTTGTCAAACGATTTCTTGAATTTGTAGAAAAGATATAGCTAATTTCATAATGTATTTTAGATTGTTTTAAATTTCTTACGTTTAATACTTAAGTGAACAAAAAGAGCACATAAGTTAAAAAAATCGAAGACTTTTTCTCTGCAGACTTTTGAAATACTTTACATAATCCAATAATAACCATGGAAGACCAATACATTTACACCGACGAATTTGGTAATGAATCTGTTTTTCTCAGAAGAAAATATTACAAACTCGTCTGTGCAACAATTAAAGACTTTTTTGAAGAGCCGTTGCCGGAAAACGGGTTTCACAGACATTTTTTAAATCTATTAAATACACTGGAAGATTATCACGATGTTTATATTATAACTACTGAAATGCCTTTCTACTGGGCAATTTGTATTATAGAGAATAACTGGACTATAAAGCATCTTCTAAAAAATAAAACAAACGAAGAATATCGGGAATGGTATATTCGCTATAAAAAAGAGAACGATATTGTCAGCTTTATCATTGAAGGAATTAATGAAGAAACTTACGAATTTACAAACAACGACGGCGATAAAAGATTATTTTTAAGAAAGAAATACTATGAGTTTATTTGCAGCCTTGTTACAGATTTTTTTAAGAAACCTCTTGAATACAATTCGATGAATGCAGGCTTAATAAGTTCTCTTAATGCTTTATTTGCAGATGGAAAACAGAAGGATGTCGACAGATTTATCGGACAGGAAATTTATTGGGCAATGTCTGTTATTGAGGATAAGGAATTCCAAAACCTATTAATTTTTACAAATTCAGAAGAGTATAATGAATTTCTTGCTGACTTTTACAGGGAAAATAAAATAAATTCCTTTGTTATTCAGGAGTTTAAATGAAGAAATATGCGGTAAGAATCTATCCTGTATTTTGAAAATATATTAAATTATTGAAAATTAATAGATTGTATTTCTTTGTGATTAAAAAATTAATGAGTTTACAGGTATTTTAAAAGCAAATGTTGATAAAAGTAAAACAGAAAAATTTTTGAACTTAAATTTAATACATATTGGTTAATTTCTGAAAATATTTATGATAAAAAAAATTATCGAAGTCGACAACCTCATGCAGCAAATCGCTTCAAAATACAGGCTCGAAACTTTAAATAAAGAAAGAATAGAAAATCTCTGGGAAGAAGAAACTCTGGAAATCATGAAGCAGGCAGCATTTATAAAAGACCATGCTTATTTTTATTTTTTAAGTCAATATGGAGGCTGCAATATTTATGGAGACGGTTTTGATGTTGGTATTTGCGGTTTTGACGACTGGCTGAATCCAAGTCTTTTGACCTCTCCGTTACTGAATGATGCAGACATCTATTTATTGGCAGATCATTATCAGGATCATCATGATGAGATAATTTTTTACGGATATCACGCTACACAGGAAAATGAAAATTCAATCTGGGTTTCTACTGAATTGGAGTCGGGATACAAACCGGTTTATAAAGATTTTACAGATTTTTTACAATATATTTTAACCATTGAAGATGGAGAATAAGATAATTAAAGGTCTTTATTATAAGGAAGATTTTTTAAGTACAGACGAAGAAGTAGCAATTCTTTCACAGATTGAAAAAGAAGAGTGGGACAGCAGTCTGAAGAGAAGAGTTCAGCATTACGGTTATATTTACGACTACAAAAAGAAAAACATCAGTCAGGACTCAAGAAAAGGTGAACTTCCGGATTGGCTTCTTACATTAGAAAAAAAGATTAAAACAACTTTTAATATAGAACAGTCTTTTGATCAGGTCATCATCAACGAATACGAACCGGGACAGGGAATATCAAACCATATAGACTGTGTACCTTGCTTTGAAGACATAATAGTTTCCGTAAGCTTACTTTCTTCCTGCGTGATGCAGTTTTCAAAAGATTCGGAAAAACATGAAATAATACTGAATCCCCGAAGCATTCTTCTACTCAGCGGAGACGCAAGATACCTCTGGAAACACGGGATCAAAGCCGTAAAAAACGATCAATGGCAAAATACTGCAATCCCAAGAAAGAGAAGGATATCAATCACCTTCAGGAAGATAAAAAAATCTTAAACTAAAACTCGTATTTTTATTTACAGTGCGTTTTTTCCTGTGGTATTTCATTTTCAATAAAAACTTCCTATATTTCGGAAAATTAAAAATTTTAAAACCATGAAAAAAACACTATTCGTTTGTGCTGTTTTGTTTAACTTATCTCTTTTAAGTGCACAAACCATAGAATCGGGAAGCCGCAGTACAGCAGGATACATCAAAAGCAACGGAACCATTGAAAACAGCAGCCATTCCACAGTAGGTTATATTACAAGCAACGGAACTATCGAAAACAGCAGCCATTCTACCATCGGTTATATTAAAAGTGATGGTACTATACAGAACAAAAGCGGTTCTACCGTAGGCTACGTAAAAAAGGACGGAACCGTGGAAAACAGCAGCCATTCAACCATTGGTTATATTAAAGATAACGGAACGGTAGAAAACGGCAGTCATTCCACCATCGGTTATGCAAGCGGAATTAAAAAAGAATGGGCGGCAGTTGCATTTTTCTTTTTCAAGCTGAATTAATAAGACAAATTCAGTTAAACTTTACATCAGTTTAAGCAGATAAATACAAATACTCCGGACAATTACTGTTCGGAGTATTCTTTTTATTAAGGGTAAATAAGGGCGAAATAATAATTTTTTACATCAAAATTTGGTTTTATGAATTTTCCATGTCTTTAATATTCTTTTTCCACGTAAGGAAAAGATTCAGCACTTTAATAATTTTAAAGATGAATATAAAGACAAAGAATGAAATAAGCGTTGTATAAATAGAGTAGTTCGGGAAAAACACATACTGAACAATAAAGGTTACAATATTCAGTGCTACAAAAGTTAAGGTAATTCTTTTGTGAGACAATCCCAACTGCAAAAGATGATGATGAATGTGCGATTTATCTGCCTTGAATGGCGATTTTCCCCGCGAAATTCGATCCGCATACACTCTCACAGAATCAATAACAGGAATCGTGAATACAAAAAGAATAAAGAAAATACCGTAAGGAAACTCTTCCGAACCTCTGTCGAATTTCGTAATATAAATTCCAAGGCAAATTAACAAATATCCCAGAAATAAAGAACCCGAATTTCCCAGAAAAATTTTGTTCTTCAAAGAAAAATTATACCGTAAAAAAGCAGCAATACTTCCCACGAAAAGCAGTCCTATTCTTGCCAGTCCGAAATGTCCTTCAATTAAAGCAATAACGAAAAACAAACCAAAACCTACACCTGCAACACTTCCTGCCAAACCGTCAATCCCATCAATCAGATTAAAAGCATTTACTGCCGTTGTAATAATAAGTACCGTAAGAATATACTGAAAATAAACATTCATTTCATGGATTCCGAAAAGCCCGTAAAGAGTGGTAATCCGGATGCCTGAAGTAGCAATAATCACGCTCACACAAATCTGGATTCCCAACTTGTAGATCGCTCTGATGTCTGTTTTATCATCCAGCGTTCCCACAAAAAGCATAATGTAGGAAGTAATGATGATCGGAAGAATATCTTTCCAGCTTTTGTCATCAGAAATCCATAAAAGCAAAAAAACAACAAGCCCGATCACAAGACCTCCGATCAGCGGAATCGCAGTCTGGTGCACTTTTCTTGCATTAGGAACATCCACCAGCTTAATTTTCTGGGCAACCATTCTCATGAGCGGAATGACGCACATCGAAAGGATGAATGCAAGAATTCCGTACATAGAAAGTTCTACAAAGTTTTTCATAGCCTCGTTTTTTAGCAGTTTATTTAGAGTTATTGAATAGTTTGATGTGCTTAAGATGCTCTACATTGTACTTTTTCAGAATTGCCTCATCAATTTCAGAGATTCTGGGCATAACATTGGTTTTCTTGCTGATAGTAAAGGTTTCTTCGATAAGCTGACTGTATTTTTTTGCGATTCTTTTCCAGGTATATCTTCTTTCCGCAATTTTCTTCATTGTTCCGGCGCAGAGTTCCAGATCTTCTTTGCTTAAATTCTCCAGAATATTTTTAAGTTCATTTTCATCCGAAAAATAAAAAGCCTGATTCTCGGTTGTCGTTCTGTTGTAAGAAACACCGTTGCTGATGATCGGCAGACCTAAAAACATCGCTTCCACAAGCGAAGGATTGGTTCCTCCCGCAGAATGACCGTGAATATAAAGAGAAGCATTTCCGCGGATCAGATCAATGGTTTCCTGTTCGTAAATAGGATCGAGCAGGAGAATATTTTTAAATCCTGAATACTGCTCTTTCAGATTTGTTCCGTACTCGCTGTTTTTCCAGTTTCCGACTAAAACCAACTTGCGCTCCGGAAGCGTGCTGAATACTTTTAAAATCGTATGGACATGATTTTCAGGTTCAATTCTGCATACTTTTACCGCATATTCTTCATTCAGGAAAGGATATTTTTCAAGATTTTCAGGAGACGGAACACGGTTTATTTTCGTATGATCCGCTCCGTATTCAATAACGCGGCTTATTGTTTTATAGCGTACAGAAGTATAATCCTGAATCGATTCGTTATCCGAAATATCAATATGAGAAAACTTTACCGCCAGTTTTTCCGCCCACCAAAGATATAATTTTGCAGGAACAGACCATTTGTCTCTTTTCCATTCAATTCCGTCAATGGAAATAATAATTCTTTTATTGGTGAATAATTTAACTAGTGGTAAAAGCCACGCTCCGGCAACGCCTAAAATCAGAAGAACATCACTTCGGAACAAAGCGTGAAAAATAGACCATGTATCGTAAGGAATACTCTGGATTCCGTTGGCGTCTAAAGGAAGATACTTCAGTTTTGCCCCTTTCCAGCTTTCGATTCTTTCATCCTTACTGTATTTTTTTGAAGAGCAATATACCGTAAAATCGTAGGTATCGGAAAGTTCTTCCACAAGATGAGCCGTTAAGGTTTCAAAGCCTCCGTATTTTGCAGGCAGACCTACCGTTCCTATAATTGCTACTTTTGTCTTCATAATTATTTTATTTTAACATATTATGACCATTTGTGTTCCAAATTGTGTAAAATAATGTAACGTAATGAAAATGTGTTAATTATAATTTATTAGAAGTGTGCCGGATTTCCATAATCTGGAAAATGGATTATAAATTGGAAATTATCCCCAGAGATTTTCTCTCAAAATACGCCTCGGAAAACAGAAGACTTTTCTCGTAAGAAGCCTCACTGAAGGATTTATAGACCGATGGATCGTTCAAAATGTAGTTTAATTTTTCAGAAAGTTCATTTGTGTGTTTAGAATCGATTAAAAAACCGTTTTTATGGTCTTCAACAAGCTCTGTAACGCCTCCTACAGGCGCAACGATCGCAGGTAAGCCGTAACGCATTCCTTCCAGAATCGTAAGTCCGAATGTTTCCACCCAAAGATCAGGGTGAGACAGATTAAGAATCACGCTGGCTTCCTGATAAAAAGGATGCGTATCCGTTTGGGTAGGATAAATTATAAGCTGTTTTGGAATTTCCTTCCCTTTAAAATACTCCTGAATTTCCTTTTCCGTCGCATTCACCACAAGTTTGAAAATGTAAGAAGGATTTTTTTTGGCTAATTCCAGAAATTCGTCAACTCCTTTGTAAACTTTTAAAGAACAGATCATTAAAACCACAGGAATTTCTTTTTCCATATTTCGGAAACGGTCTGCTTTCTCGGCAAAATCGCTTTCCAGAACATTGTACAACAATTCCTGATTGTTAATTAAAGATTCCTGTTTCAGAAGATATTCCGAAACAAAAACAATTTTATTGGCAGTCATTTTTGCTGTTCCGAAAAGAAAATTTTTAAATAGTTTCGGCTTTACCGAAGTTTCGTGGATATGATAAATAATCTTACAGCCTCTCAGCTTTCCTGCAATTGCCGCCCCGAAAGGCAAAACCGTGTTGATGTAAACAACATCACTTTTTTTCAGGAAAAAGAGCAATTTAATCATCAGAAAAAACTGACTCAGAAAGAAATTGAGAATTCTTATCAGCGCATTGGATGAAAAGCGATACCAGAACAGATGATTTTTCACCCTGGGAATATCAGACAAAAAACCCTTTCTTCCGCCTGAAGTAAAAAGATGCGCATCCATCCCGTTTTTTGTCCAGGATTTCAGAAGCTGCATCAGAACTTTCGGGCTTCCGCTGTAATCATTCAGAAGATGAACAGAGACAATTCTTTTCATGGCTAAATTTGGTTATAGATTGTATTGAGATGATCGCCTCTTTTTTCCCAGGAAAATCGGTCGAGATAATGCTTTCTGGCTTCAATGCTCATTTTGTGCTGAAGATCTTTGTCTGAAAATAATTTCGTTAAAGCATTGCTTAATTCCGTTACCGTTTGATCATATTCCTGCTGTGGAATAGTAAAACCGCATTTTTCGGTAATAAATTCTCCGGGACCTTCATTTTGAAGACAGACAACCGGAAGTCCGAAAGAAAGTGCTTCCGGAACAACCATTCCTGCTCCTTCATGAGATGGAAAAAGAAAAACAGAAGCTTGTTCATACATTTTCATCAGTTCTCTGCGGTCGATCCATTCAATGATTTCAATATAATTTTCAGCATTATTTTGCTGAATTATATCTTTGTAAAACTGCTTTTGTTCGCCGGTTCCCACCAAAATTAACTTACATTTCGCTTTTTCTTCTGCTGAAAGCGCATTGATAAACTGAATGAATGAACGGATCGTGAGATCAAAACCTTTTAACGGAACAAATCTTCCTACGCTGATTACGGCAAAATCCGATTTTACCGCCACTTCATCTTTTTGAAAAAAATCTTCCGAAGCAACGGAAGGATAAAGCGAATACTGATCTTTTTTAACTTTAAGCTTTTCCGAAACTCCGCTGTTCATGCACCAGATGTGATTAGAATGCTGAACTGTTTTTTTCAGGGAAGGCGAAAGTTTCCAGAAAAAGTTTTTCACCATCCATGTTAAACGGTCTTTAAGGAAATATTTTTGAGAATAATCTTTCAGATATTGTTTAGGAATAAGAGGATGATGTCCTACAGGTCCCCAAACCAAAGGCTTTTTTAATTTCCATAAAAAACTTGGCGTCCAGTCGTTATGAAAATTCACATTGTGAGCAATGTCAAAATCGACCTTCTGTTTTTTTACAAATGAAACAATGCCTCGTTGCCATAGATAATAATACAGAAGCGCACCGCGACCTCCTTTTTTCCAGAAACGCATCCAGTAGGGAAGATCAAAATAAAGGAAATTCATGTTCTGATATAACGGATCTGGATTTTCCTTCATGTATTTTTCAATATGTGTTTTATTGTTTTCTCTCGTTACTACAAAAACTTTACGGAATCTGGCGATCTGATACACAAAATTCCATCCCATCGCATCTTCCGATCCTTTATACGGATTGATGGCGTAGCACGTTGCGAGTATCGTCTGATTGGTTTTCATGGGTTCTTGTTTTTAAAAGTTTAGCGGGAACTCCGCCGATGATGCTGTTGTCCGGAAAAGATTTCGTAATCACACTTCCTGCAGCCAGAATACATCCGTTTCCGATTTCCACACCGTCCAGAATCGTTACTTTGCTGCCGATCCAACAGTTTTTCCCGATCTTAATTCCTTTTCTGTTAACGCCCTGAAGCCGGATTGACGTTTCAGGATCTTCATAATTATGATTTTCGGGGTGACAGCTCAGATATTGTCCTACGATGCATTCGTCTCCGATTTCCAGTCCTCCGGAACCGCCCAGATAAGCAAATTCTCCGATCCCGACATTGTTTCCTATTTTTATTTTTTCTCCGATATTGTTAAAAGAGGTGGAAACAATCACTCTGCTGAAAGCGCCTATCGATACATTGTCTCCAAATTCAATTCCGTGTTTTGCAAGGGCAGAAACATACACATCATTTCCCAGACGCAGAAACTTTCCCCATTTTATTTTAGAAACATTAAAGAAACTTACTCTTTTGCCTAAAAGCATTCCTTTGGGATTTCTGAAAGAGAGAAGCATCCTGAAACCTCTGATGATGCTCCAGAGCTGGATCCAGATAAACTGCAGAACCGCTCCGGAGTTCAGATCATCATCTATAGTAAAGTAGGGACTTCTTAGTTTTATGATTTTTACGACAAGCTTTTTCATCTCTCTGTGATTATTGTGTTCATGATCGTTCCTAATGTCACATCAAGATCATTGTTTTCGATTGCTAAGTACTTCACTCTCTGGTTCTTTCTCTCCAGTTTAGAGAAAAGGGAACTGTACTCTGAAGTAAGGTCGCAAATCGAGTGATACGAAAGTTCTTTTTTTCTGCTAAGTATTTTTTCAGGCGCGGCGTACAGGAAGAAGTTGAATTCCGGCTTCATCAGGAAATGATATCCTGTCTCCGTTACGGATTTCGGAAGCTGAATGTTGCTTCTTCTTGCATCGGCAATAAAATCGAAATAATACCTGTCGTATAAAACTATTTTTCCCCTCAAAACATATTTTGTGTAAATAACAAACTGTCCTAAAATATAATCTGTATAATAATATCCGAATCTTAATAAGGAAGAAAGGGAGTTTTTGTTGTTTCCCTGTCTGGGTAAAGAATTTACCGCGTCCTCATGTGCTTTTTCCTTTCCTTTTGTCCATACACTCAGGATGGGAAGCAGGGAAGGTCTGTGTCTCAGAACTTTTACAGGTCTTCTGTAACGTTTTTCAATAAGTTCGGAAACTTTCGAGATCACGGTAGATTTTCCGGCTCCGTCCACACCGCTGAATGTGATGATGAATCCTTTTTCTGCAAACGAATCTTTTAAATAATGAACAATATTTTTAAAATAACTGAATCCTCTGTTTTCGTTTTTCATTTTCAGGGTTTTAATGGTAAGTTCTCTGTCGGTTATTTTGTTTGATTTTAAATGTTCTGAAACAAATTTCTCATACGTTTCAGGAATTTCTGCATCGTTCAGGCTGTAAAACAGATCAATAAATCGTGCAGTGTCTTTTTCTGAAACTTTATAAACACCAAATCTGTTTTTTCTTCTGTTTTCAATGATTTTTGAAACCTCCATGATCTGTATATGCTTCCATTTCACCTGATGAATAAGATCCAGATTAAGAATTTCGTTTTGAAGCGTAACGATTCTTACCGTCTGCATAAAAGATTTCTTCACCGTTGAAACTTTCTGTACGAGACTGTGTCCGGATAAATAACTGACTAATTTCTGCGCGTTATCAGAAGAAATAATCAGATCAATATCAGAATTCAGCTTCAGCTTTTCTGGTTCTTCGTTGTGAAATTTCAAAGCCGCATAATCGGTATGGTAAAGCGCATCGAAAGTATCTAAAATGACCAGTTCTCTTTCGGTAGAATGGTTTTTAAGAATGATATTTAAAGCTTCATTCCATGTTTGTAACAGCCAGTGAATCTGAAGATGCCATTCTTCCTGTGCCGCATAAATGGTAAGGTAAGACAATGTGTTCGTCAGAAGATAAAATTTTAAATATTTCTGAAGTTCTGCGTCACTGAACCGGAAGGTAATTTTATTTTTCTCTTCAATTTCTGTATAAATTTCTTTCCAGCTTTTTTTCTGAATCAAAATTCCGTTCTGAATGATAAAATGAAAGAAATCGAACGCTTTCGGTTTTTCTGTGGAAGACAGTTCCCAGTCGTAAACCGCCAGATTTTCATTCTTTACGTAGCAGTTCCATGAGGTGAAATCTCCGTGTGAAAAGGCAACATCGATGTTTTTGTCTTCATTGGTGTGTCTCAGGATCGCTTTTATCTTTCGGAGGATGTTTTTCGGAATTCTTTCATCTTCAATGTTTAAAAACTGTTCTTTTACACTTTGAAAATACTTCCATTCCGAGATTTTCACGCTTCTTTCATGATGTACGGAAATCATTTTCAAAGCTTCCGCATGAATTTTCGTAAAAGAATTTTCACGCATTCCGCCTTTTGAAATATCAGATAATTTAAGAATGTTTTTATTAATCATGGAAGCTTCCGGAACCTGCAATACATTGCCAGAAATAATTTTTCTAAGGTTTTTACTTTCTGTGGCAATCAGCTTTTTAGCAGAATCTGTTTCCGCGATCTTGTAAAAATATCCTCCGCTGAACAGAAGTGCCTTATTGTTGGGACCAACAGTTCCCGTAAAAATAGCCCAGTCATTTTCGATATTAAATACCGGCTCACTGTTTTTTACATAATAAAGAACTTCTTTCTTAAAAACAATTTTCTGTAGACGCAGCGCAAAAACCATTTTTACCAATACCTCGAAAAGTTTTGCTTTCGGAGTAGCCGCATTGTAAAATTTTAGAAATAAAGGCTTTGAGGAATCTGAGTTCCAAAACCACCTTACTGTTCCGTCAGGATTTTTGATGTACGAAAAAGAGATTTTCTTGCTGTTCTCTTCCTGTTTTGTAAACAATTTGTACCCTGTATTTCTAAATAATGTTTTCATGATGATTATTGATATACCAAAATAGTATAAAAATATCTGCCAAAAAATTAAAATACTGATAATTAATCAGTTATGAATTTTTTTAATTGAATTTAAATTCCAAAATATGGAAAAAATACTGTTCTGTGGAAATTTAGTCCGGCAGTAACTCCGGTCTTTTTTTCTTAAGAATGATTTTCTGCAACCTTGTAAGATGATTGTTGTTTCGGAATGCAATGGAAAATATAATGATCTGATAGAACATGATCCCATAATTACTTTCCCCGAAGATTCCAAATTCTGTAAAGGAATTGATCACGATAGGAATAAGAATCCCAATGAGCATCAGTTTTAGTTCCTTCTGTTCAGACAATATGGATTTTACGGTAAAAAACACCTGAAAAAGAACAATGGTAAACCCAATAAATCCAAGATTCATGAGAACCTGCATAAAAGTATTGTGCGTCATTTTTCCCGGATACGTATGGGCGCTCTGGAAAAACTCTTTGTAATCGATCCTCATAAAGCCAAAGCCTAAAAGCGGTTCTCTGGGTAAACCTTCCGTAATTAAAGCCTGCCAAAACGGAAGTCTTCCCGTAAGACTCATGATTTCTTCCAGCCTTTCCTGATCGCCGCCTTTCAGGATAACGCTGTACACTGCGAAAGGTGCAACCATGGCAACAAGCGCAATAATGGCAAATTTCAGGGTTTTCTTTTTGGTCTGGTTGATGTGGAAGAACACGATCAGCAAAAATCCGATAAGAGAAGATCTCGATCCGGTCATGAATAAAGCATACAAAATGACAAGGATTTTTATGATCGTCCAGACTTTCTTTTTAAAGCGGTACAGATCAAAAATAAGACATGCAGAACCCACTCCGGCAAGCATTCCGAGTTCATTCGGGTTCATCATTGTTCCGCCCAGTCTGGCTTCTTCACCACCATCTGTAAGCCGGAAAAATATATCCGGAGCGACCCACATCCCGATCACGAAAACCAGTTGCAGAACGAAAACGGTATTTCCCAGAAGATGGTAGAGTCTGATGTTGTGACCTTCGAAATAAACGTCTAAGATTTTCAGACTTTTTACGAAAAAATAAGCAAAAACAAAGCTCTGAAAGGTCATAAACCATTGCAAAGCGCTGAATCCCGGATTGGTACTCCAGGAAAATGATATAAAACCTAAAATTAAATAGCAGATGTATAAAATCGGCGAAAATATATTTTTGTATTCTAAAGAATTAATGCTTCCGTACCTTATGATTTTAAAATAAATGAGAATAGACGAGATCATCACGCCCATTCTTCCGACAACCTTGATGGCTCGTGTAATGTTTACATTTTCGCTCCATGTAAAAAAACACGCCACCATAAGCAGCAGAACGATAAATAGCTGATTGTTGAGCTTTTTAAGAAATTGCTGATGATGAAGAGGTAACGTTTCCATTTCAGCAGTTGTAAAGTTTGGAGTTCATTTCATCAAGAATGTTGTTCCAGTCAAACGCTTCTTCTACCATTTTTACCGCATTTCCGCAGATTTTTTCATAATTCTGCCGGTCTTTCCAGATTTTGGAAATATCGAAAAATGCTTTGGTAAGGAGTGTTGTCTGAGGCGACGGAATATTGATTCCCGCATTGTATTGTTCAACAAGATAGCCAATGTTGGTGTTTTTGGTAACAATACAGGGTTTCCCGAAATTTGCGGCTTCGATTACGGAAACCGGTAATCCTTCGTTTCTTGAGGGATGCACAAAAACGTCCATCTTTTTCAGGAGATCGTTTTTTTCTTCGCCAAATTTACTTCCGAAAAGGATTGTTTTATCCTCAATTCCCAATGATTTTATCTTTTGGTGCAGCTTCGCTTTTTCGTCGCTGTCGCCCACAATCCACAATTCAGAATAAGGATCCGCTTTAGAAAATTCAGCAAAACTTTCCACAAGCAGATCCAGACCTTTTGTGTACATATCCAGCCGTCCAACAAATCCGAAAATCAGACTTTCCTTTTGGGAACTGAAAGAAAAGTCTTCTTTTACTCTTTCAAAACCGTATGGAATTAAAGTGCCTTTTTGGGTTGGATAAATCGACTGTAAACCCTCCATTTCGCTTTCGCCGATGCAGTGAATTTTTGCAGCATTTTTGATGACCGCTTTTTCAAATAACTCGAAGTAAAGCTTTTTGGTAATCATGCTTTTCTGCATTGCGACCGCGTTGTACGCTCCGTGGGGCGTAATAATATAATTGAATTTGTGTTTCCGCAAAAATCTGCTTAAAGATGAAAATACAGGAATCCATCCGCCGTGAAGATGAAAAACCGTAGATCCGCTGCTGTTTATAATTTCTTTCTGAAGATCTTCCGGAATGGAAAAAGGATTTTTTTTCCGTTTAAAAATCTTCGTTTTAAAGTTTCTTTCGGGGTAATTGATCTCTGTGTTTTCAGAGATTCCCCAAACTTCTACATCCTGCCTGTTTTCGGCCTGTTTGGTCGCGATGTTGTACACGACTTTATTCACGCCGTTCATTTTTTCAGGATTTGCTTTTCCCAATATCAAATGTACTATGCCCATACTGAAATCTGTTTTCTGTTAAGTAAAATTTTCCAGTACACGATCATTAAAATCTGGTTGATGACAAGACCTGCAACTGCGCCGTAAAGTGCTCCGTATTTCAGTAAAAAATGAAAACTGAGTAATGAAAACACAAACGAAATGCAGTATCCTGTAAAAAAAGCTTTATTCTGTTCTAAAACTCTGATGGAAAGTCGGGTAGGATAGCTGTATAAAATCACGATATATAAAACTGAAACCAGTTTAATCACAAAACCATATTGTTGATATTGTTCTCCGCCCAATAACGTAATTAAAGGTTCTGAAAAAATGAAGAAGCCTATGATCAGAATTCCTAAAGCCATCATTCCTTTCGACATACTGAAAAGCAGGGATTTTTTTTCTTCTTTTTTATCCTGATAATGAAGCTGGGCTGTTTTCGGAAGGTAATAATTTTCAACGGTCTGAAGAATGACATTAATAACCCCGAAAAATGACTGAACCAGCCTCAAAGCTCCCAAAGCATTAACTCCTAAATAGATTCCCGCAACGAGCGTGAAAAAATTACTGGAAAACCACTGAACTATAGAAGCGCTCAAAAGCCACTTTCCTTCTGTAACATGATAATGAAAAAGGGAAGCATTTTTTAAACTGAATTCTGCATTTTTCACACAATACCAAACTCCGGGAAGGGAAGCAATGGCGTTGACGATAGCAATAATCAGAAGACTTTTTCCTAAATCAAGACTGTTTTCAAACCAGATTAAAGGAAAAACAAGAAGGAAGATGCTGTCGATAAAAAGCACCAATTGTATGCGGTCTATCGTAAGCAGAACCTTTCTCAGGAAATCCTGAAAAACATATGCCGCCGCAAAAGCGATGATCGCCAATAGATTATCTTTAAAAAACGCCAGTGCAGAAACGGGCAGGAATTTAGCCATCAACAGTAAGGCAGAGAAAATCATTATTAAAACTACTGAAGCCTGAAAAACAAAGCCCAGCGATTTTTTAGTGAATTCTTTGGCTGCCAGAATCTGGAAAGGCTGTACCACAATAGCATTGCAGATGCCTACCAAAAGATACGTCACCAAAAGCACAGACGAGAAGAGACCAAAATCTGAAATGTTCAGTTTTCGGGCAAGCAAAAACGTCAGAAGAAAATTTGTTCCGCTGAAAATCAACTGGTCTGCGAAAACCAGAGATGTGGGTCTGCGAAATATTTCTGTAAGCTTTTTCACGATCTTTTTCTGTTTATAAAACTTTTAATAGAGGTCATTAAACTCGGGTTATAGCCTTCTTTATTCAGCACAAACCAAAGATTGGTCAGTTTGTATTCATCCTTCAGAAGTTCTACGTTCATAATGGTTTTTTCGGCTGTTTTCCGGCTGTCTAAAACAAACAGATTTTCATCTGCCATTTTCAGGAATAATAGAGGAAGTTTGCCTTGTTTTATCGACTGATTGTTGATGATGCAGAGATCATTTCCTGTCATTTTTTCACGGATCAGATTCTCAATATCCGTTGAAGTTAATCTTAAGTTTTTTTCTTCTGAAAAATCGATATAATCGATGTTTTCAATGTCATTTAAGTTTCCTGCCACATCAATCACCAAAACTTTTCTGGATTGCGCCTGCAAAGCTTTTATGATATTTTTTGAATGAAACCTATGCTGTTTCGATTTATCATAAGATGTGATGCAGATGAGGTTTTTATCTTTAATAATTTCTTTCAGTTCCATTTCCAGCACGTTCTCGAGAAAGTGATGCATTGTTTTTTCCCTGCTTTTAATGAAAGGGGTGGTGAATGCAACTGGAATGATGCTGTTTTTTTCGATGGTATATACATCATTCACTTTGGCTTTTGCAAAATGTATGGCGTAGATGAGGGCAATAGATCCGATCATGCTCATGATAGCTGCAACGATGATGATGATGGAACGCATCGGCGAAACCGGCTGTTTCGGCAGTTCTCCTCTTGTAATAATTTTATGAAAAGAAATTTTTGCCGCTTTGGCAATTTCTGCGTCTATTCTTTTTTCGTTCAGGAAGTTGTAGTTCTTTTCGTAAAGATTGAACTCACGATTCATGATGTTCAGCAGTTTTTCTTTCTCGGGAAGCCCGATAAAAGCCTGTTCTGCAATCTGAATATCGCG
This sequence comes from Chryseobacterium mucoviscidosis, assembly GCF_002177115.1. Lineage (GTDB taxonomy): Bacteria > Bacteroidota > Bacteroidia > Flavobacteriales > Weeksellaceae > Chryseobacterium > Chryseobacterium mucoviscidosis. The sequence continues at coordinate 27,344 of NZ_MVAG01000122.1, forward strand.
GTCGATATCGTTATATTTGATCTGTAAATTTTTCTGGGTGTTTTTAATGCTTTCGGTTTGGTAATCGGTAAGATCTTTAATTTTAGCATCAATAATTTTTACTTTCTCATGTTCCGGAGTGTAGGTTAAGAGCAATTCTTTTTTTTCTGCCTGAAGCAGTTTCATATTCTTCACCATTTCGGTTGAAAGGAGGTCGTTGAATGCTTCAAAATTCGGTGCAAGATCAAGATAGTTGTCTTTTCCTTCGGAAATATAGTTGTTGAGATTTTTTATCGCATCCAGATTCATTTTCAGATTGCTTTTCTGAATTTTAAGCTGGGAAATTTTTCTCAGATCAGTTTCTGTTTCCTGCGGAATATTGATGATATTTTCTTTGTTTCGATAATTTTCTATACGGTTTTCTGCACCGGAAAGCTTATTGTTTGCCTGTCCGATTTCATTTTTCAGAAAGTCAACCGTCGTATTGGCAGCGCGGTATTTATTTTCAATATAATCCTGAATGTAGGTTTCTGCAAGCGTATTTACAAGAAGACTCGCTTTTTCAGGAACATTGCTTTTGTAATTGATTCTGATAACGGGAACATCTTTGTCCACGGAAACAATATCAAGATTTTTATTTACTTTATCCAGAAGTTTTTCTCTGCTCAGGAATTCAACTTCATATTGATCGACAATTTTTGCACCGGGTTTGGACTTAAGATAGCTGTCGTTTCTGGTTATGAGAATTTTTCCTCCTTTTATAACGGTAGGAACTCCGAAAGTACCTTTTACTTCTTTAGCAGAATCGGAGGCTTTTATTGTAAAATTCTGATTTGAAGTTATATTAATGATAAATTTTTTATCGTAATTTTTTTCATCGTTTAGAATGCTTTCCACTTTTATCGGAGAATCGCCGAACAATTCTACGGAACGTACTTTTCCTTTTCTGTAAATTTCGGTTGAAAAGGGGAGTTTTTCCAGTGTTTTTTCAATTAATGATGTCGATTTCAGAACTTCTATTTCTGTGCTTATTTTGTTGGGCGTGGCAAAAACATCGAAATCTTTGAAGAGATTCGCGCTCGGAACGCCTTCCTGTGTATCCGCAAGCTTCAGTTTTGCGGTGCTTTCGTACATCGGCGTTACATAGTTGAGGTATTTTTTTGCTGCCAAAACCGCAATAATCATAGCAAGAACGACGATGGGAAATCCTCGTAACAGCGGTTTCAGAAATCTTACATTCTCGTTGTTCATGGTCATCAAATTTTATAATAATCCTATCAGAATCGCGGCTGCGGAAGTAACGGTTGCAAAAGGAATAATGGTGGAAATTCTCTTATCAAAATCTTTGCTTTTCTTAGAAGGAACAATGATGTAATCTCCCGGATGAAGAAGGATATTCTGGTTCGGAACATCTTTCATTTTGGTAAGATCAATATTGGTAACACGAACGTTTTCGCCTTCCTGTCTCAGAATTTTAATGGATTTTAAATTGGCATACATTTCAAATCCTCCGGCTTTGGAAACCAGCTCCAGTAAAGTATTCTGGTCTTTATCCACCTGAATTACCGCCGGATTTCTCACTTCGCCCATCACTGCAATTTCTTTATTCAGCACTTTTACATCCACGATAGGATTTACCAGCCATTTTTTAAGCTTTGTTTTTATTTCTTCCTTTAATTCGGGAAGAGTTTTTCCCACAACAGGAGTCGTTCCCAATTTTGGAATTTCTATATTTCCGTTGATGTCTACCAGAAGCCATTTTCCATATACTTCATTGGAGTTGTAAATGCCGTATACAGAACCCACACTCAGATCATCCTGTCCCCAAACGGAAAGCGTAATTTTGTCGTCTTTACGGATTCTGTATTCGTAGTTGGGATCATAGCTGAAATCCTGCATATTTCGGCTTGCCTGTTCCTCTTCAAGTACGTTGTAGGTTTTACAGGATACCAGAAGCATCAGGAAAAAGAATGAGAGTATGAGTTTTTTTAACATAAGATTTAAAATAAAACGGAAAAGAATTTTCTAAAACCTTTTCGTTGGTTCTGAGACATCTCTTCTTTAATTTTTACTATTTTTTCTATGGTATCCGTCATTCTTTCGCAAACATTGGCATCTTTTACAATATAGTCGAAAGCTCCGTATTTCAGGGCATTTACCGCAGTATCTATATTTTCCTGTGCAGATACCATGATAACGTAAATGTTCGGATCGTATCTTTTTATCTTTTTTAAAACCTCGAAACCGTTAAGATCTTCCATATTGTGATCGAGGAAAATGATATCGGGTTTCTGGTGTAGTTCATCCAGACATTCTTCTCCGCTGCTGAATGAGATAATATTTTCATAATGATTGTTTTTCAGATACTGTTCATACACGGTGGCGCAAAATCTGTCGTCATCTACAATAAAAAACTTTAAATTTTTGTTATTTGTTTCCATCTTTTTTATTTGAAAACAATAAGGCGATTATTGTGCCTTTAATTAAGTATTTGAAAATCAAGATATTAATTATTTTTTAAATTCCAAAATATGGAAAATCTCTTTATTTTGGAATGTTTTTATTTAATTTCCCTTTCCAGTTGGTTTATAGCGGTGAAGAGTGTTTCTTTTACTTCCAGAAACATAGTGTACAGTTCGGGAAAATCAGCCTGTTGCTCTTTGGATTTTACTTCCAGATCCTTTACGGTTTCTTTAATGGAGTAGATTCCCACACCTTCAATACTTGGTTTTATTCTGTGAATGAGGCGTGCTATTTCGGCATAATTTTTCTCTTCAAAAGCTTTTTCCACCATCGGAATGGTTTCCTGGGTCTGTGTGATGAATATGGAAAGCATTTTTTGAATAAAATCATCATTTCCACGGCTTAATGCCTGAATATTTCTGAGGTCATAAAGAATTTTTTCTTCTTCTGAGTTGTTGATTTCCAGGTTACTTTGCATTTTAATGTTTTTATAAATAATTTTCAGCAGTTCGTCCTCGTCAAAAGGTTTGGTGATGTAGCTGTTCATTCCTGCAGCAATGCAGTTGTCTATTTCTGTTTTGAATGCATTGGCGGTAAGCGCAATGATAGGAGTGCCGAGTCTGAATTCCTGTCTTAAAATTTTAGTTGCTTCTATTCCGTCCAGTTCAGGCATCTGAATATCCATTAAAATAATATCAAACTGCTGTTTTGAAAGAATGTCTACTGCCATTTTGCCGTTGTCTGCCTTTGTGACTTCGCACCCGAAATGGGTAAGAGAATTTTCTGCAACCAACTGATTGAGTTCGTTGTCTTCGACAAGTAAAACACGCGTTCCTTCGATGGAAATGTGCTCTTTAACTTCAATATTTTTGGATTCTGATTTTTCTATGCTTTTGTTCATATCCAGAAAGATACTGATCTCTGTTCCTACATTTTTTTTGCTTTTAATCTTTATTTCACCTTTCATGAGGTGGATCAGTTCGCGTGTAATTGCCATACCAAGACCGGTTCCGCCGTATTTTCTTGAAATAGAGCTGTCTTCCTGATTGAATTTTTTGAAGATCTGCTTTACATAATCTTCACTCATCCCGATTCCGGTATCGGTAATGCAGATTTCAAGTTTCTGATGATTGGAAAAATCTTTTATGACTTTACATTCTAAACATATTTCGCCAACGTTCGTAAATTTAAGAGAGTTTCCGATGATGTTGTACAAGATCTGTTTTATCTTGAGCGCATCGGCCTTAAATGCAGAGAAAAGATCATCTGAAAATCTGGCTTTCAACAGTATTTTTTTCTGCCTTGCTTTTGGCTGAAGAATACTGATGATGTCGCTGATGCATTCTTTAAGGGAGAAAACAGTGTTATCCAAAGACATTTCGCCGGATTCTATTTTGGAAATATCCAGAATATTATTGATGATTGATAAAAGATGCTGAGCCGCGTTAAAACTATTCTCCACAAACTGATTTTGTGTTGTTGTAAGATCCAGTCTTTTAAGTTCTCTGAGGAAACCTATGATCGCATTCAGTGGTGTTCGTATCTCATGGCTCATATTGGCTAAAAAGACTTCTTTTGCTTTAGAGGCTTCAATAGCTTTGGATTTTTCCTGTTTAAGGTCTTCTTCCAGTCTTTTTTGGTCTGTAATGTCGAGATGAATTCCTATGGAACCTAAAAGATTTCCGTGATCGTCATAGTTGGGCGCACCGCTGATTGCCCACCATCTCAGTTCGCCTCTTTTATTTTTTATCGGGAGCTGATAAACGCTGGAAATTCCTTTTTCTCTCAGTTCGATCTGTTCCTGGATAAATTCCTGATTGGCTTCTCCCTGTACGAAAAGCTGTGAAGGATTTTTACCAATGATTTCGTCCAGTTCAAAACCTGAAACATTGCAGAAACTCTGATTGGCGTACCGTACAATCTCGTCATTATCTACCTCAATAAGTCCGAGATTCATATTCGCGATAATGTTACGGTATTTTTCTTCCTGCCGTTTTATATTGTCCTGCGCTCTTTTTCTTTCTTTAAGCTGTTCGGCGAGGTATAAGGAAAGTTCTTTAAGGTCTTTATTTTTTTTGGTATCAAAAGCGGAATCTAATAAACTTAATGATTCATAAAGGCTCGAAATAGATTCCTGTTTGAGTTCATTTTCTTTTTTCAGATCGTTAAACAGCTCTTTGTATTCTTTTTCGCTCTGCCTGAAAGCATGATCGGTAAGTTCTTTATCTCTTTCAAAAGATTTGTAGGAATCGTTAACTGCGTTAATGAAACTATTAAACTGCGGATGTTTTTTACAATCTTCCGTAAGATATTTTTTGATCTGTCTGTTAAGGATGTTATGCAGTTCGGTTTCCATAGTTATTCGGTTTCATTTACAGTGGTAATGGTAATGGTTTGGTTATGCAGTGCGCAATCTCCAAAAGATTTAGCGGGCGAAATTTCTCCGTAGGAATAAAAACCGTTGATAAGTGCTTTTTTGCCAAAAATATCTCTTACGATTTCTACTTCTTCGGCAACTCTTTCTCCTAGAACCATTTTTCTTCCTACACAGCTCACAATAATTCCCAGTTTAGGATCGGGGCTCATTTCAAGGCAGGCATTTGCTGCATCATTTGCCGCATCTATAAGGCGATCCAGGTTAGCTTTCATAAATCTTACATGGCTTCCTTCCGGCAAATCTCCCGCAAAGATCATCATGTTGTTTTTTTCATTAATTGAAAGAATGGTTCTTACTACGGGAGCAGAATCTTCATCAATTTTTAAGGATAGCGGAAAGAGCAGGGCAGAACTGGGAAGTTCTTCTGCATATTTTCCCAGATAACTCTTGTAAAGATCTAAAGCATTTTTATTGTCTATTTCTACGAGAATATTGTTCTGGGATTTGGTAACGGTTCTTTCCAGTCCGAAACTTTCCCATCCTCCGAATGAGGCATGAGCGAGTTCCAGTTTTTCACCATAAAAACCGATGGCAACGATTTTATTGCAGACAGGCGTTTCGTTAAGCCCTACAACGGTTTTCTCAAAACGATCTCCGTCACCCGCCAATCCGCCGGAAATTAAAACTCCTTCGGGACGTCCTTCATTGAGTCCTTTTACGAGTTGGCTTCCATTTACTTTACTTCCGTCCGACAGTACGAATACCCACTTTAGATTTTTGTGACAGAGTTTATCAATAAGAGTTTTTCCGGCTTCATAACTGTTCTGAAAATCATTAATGTCAATCTGCTGCGTTTTTATATAGGAAGAAGAGAATTCAATGGCGGTAACTGTTACGGTTTCATCAAAAACTTCATTGCAGAAAATTTCTCCTGATGATGAAGACAGGGCAATTTCCGCGTTGGGGAATTTTGTTTTAATTACCTCAAAAAAATCAGAGTTTTCAAGGATATTCCGGCTGCCATATCCTAAAACAAGCTGAGCTTTATTATAGTCCAGATTTTCATTGTTTCTTTCAGATTTCCATATCCCGTCAGCAAAAAGTAGTTTAGCGACTTTCATGTATTATTTAGTTTTTTTAAGGTCTGTACTGTTGATAAGATTATAGACTGTAGATTTTCCGATGTCTAATATTTTAGCTGTTTTAATGACGTCATTATTGTTCTCTTTCAGGAAGTGAAGGATAATATCTGTCGTGTATTGTTTAAGCGTTTTTTGCTCAGAAAGAAAATTTTCAGATTCTTTTTCAAGGCTGTAAAAGCTAATGTCATCCGCAGTTATTTCGTTGCTTTCTGCCATTACGCAGGCAAGATCGATAACGGATTTCAGCTCTCGTATATTTCCCGGAAAGCTGTATTTCATGAGTTTTTTTCGCGCATCGGAAGCTAAAACCAGAGGTTTGATTTTGTTTTCTTTGGCAAAAAGATCTATAAAATGTTTGGCAAGAATTAAAGTGTCCTGATCTCTTTCTCTGAGCGGAGGTAATTCTATAGGAAGACCGATAACCCTGTAATAGAGATCTTCTCTGAAGTTTCCTTTTTTTACTTCATTTGCCAGATTTTTGTGGGTCGCAATAATGAGTCTTACGTCCAGCTTTATTTTCTGGGTTCCGCCGACTCTTGTAATTTCTCTTTCCTGCAATGCCCGAAGAAGCTTGCTTTGAAGATTGAGATCCAGTTCTGCGATCTCATCCAGAAAAATAGTTCCTCCGTTTGCCTGTTCAAATTTTCCGACCGATTTATCTGTTGCTCCTGTAAATGCTCCTTTTTCATGACCAAAAAATTCACTTTCCACCAGATCTTTAGGAATTGCTGCCATATTTACGGCAACAAAAGGTTTGTTTTTTCTGGAAGAATGATAATGTATTGCTCTTGCAACTACTTCTTTTCCGGTTCCTGTTTCGCCTGTTACAGAAACGTTGATGTTGGATTTCAGTGCTTTATTGATCTTTGAAAATATGTTTTTGACGGAATCGCTCTGTCCGATAATTGTTTTCTCAAAACTGTATTTTTTTTCGAGTTCATCTTTCAGTTCTTCCACTTCCTGTTTTAGCGAGATATTTTCTCTCAGGCGGATAATGGAGTTCCACAGAAGTTCTTTGGTGTGTTCGTTTTTTACGATGTAATCTTTTGCGCCCTGCTTCAGAAAATCAATGGCAACGGAAATGTTTTCCTGACCGCTGATTACAATGATCGGCAGATCCGGATAGAGTGTTTTGATCTGTTTAAAAAGATCGTCTCCCTGAATGTCGGGCAAGCCGAAATCGATACAAATGATATCAGGATTCCGGTAAAGCTCGGAAAGGCATTCTTTGCCGGAACTGTAAAGAAAAACTTCATAATCAGGATTAAGCTGAAGATGATATTTAAGCATTTCTCCGATGAAGGGATCATCATCCACAAGGAAAATTCTGACCATTATAATATTTGTTAAAAATTCTGATTAAAAGTAAAATTTTTTCTTTACATAATGAAATATTTTAATTGATATATAATTTATAATGCTTTATTGATGGGTTTTTTGATTGTTTTGTGCTGGTTTGTTTAGGGTTATATATTTTATGGGATAGTATTTAATAGATTATGAATGCTTGATAAATTTTAAATTTCTAATTAATAACAAGGATTGAATATTATTTATGTATTGTCTTTGTGGCTTGTTTATTGTGAAAAGTGATCATTTATAAAAAAAACCTGCTGTAAAAGCAGGTTTCTTTATTTTAAAACTGAAAATTTAATGTCCGGCTTTTGAGCCATCTTCCTGCTTTACATGACTCAGGTACTTTGTACAATAAGCTCCGAAGATCAGGATGACGATATAACAGAATACAGGAATGATGAAAGAATGCTGAACCCCGAAAATATCTGCTAAATATCCCTGAAAAACAGGAACAATAGCACCTCCCAGAATTGCCATAACCACCAGAGAAGAACCCTGACTTGTGTATTTTCCCAATCCTGAAATAGCGAGAGTGTAGATGTTTGAGAACATGATTGAGTTAAAGATTCCGATTCCCAGAATGCTGTACATCGCTAGTTCGCCATGATTCAACATTGCGGAAATCAATAAAAGAACATTAATTCCTGCAAATATCGATAAAGTTCTTGCCGGAGCCGATTTTCCGATAAAAAATGCAATGAAATTTAAGACAATAAATACTAAAAAGAAGCTGATCTGGGAAAAGCTAAGATCTACAATGCTGAAAATAACCAAAAATACAGTGATAGCCGCTCCCAACATATATAAAGCTTTTTTTGTCTGACTGATTGACTGATTGAGTGAAATTGCACCTAAAAATCTTCCTATCATTGCGCCTCCCCAATACAGGGAAAGATAATTTTTGCTTACTACTTCAGAAAGATTCATCACCTGTGGCTGCTCCAGAAAACTAATGATGAAACTTCCCACTGCAACTTCGCCTCCTACGTAACAGAACATGGTAAGAACTCCAAATTTCAGATGGTTGTGCTGCAAAGCTCCGAATCCTTTTACAATTTCTTCCCCTTTTACCTGAAAGTCCGGAAGTTTAACTCTTGAAATAAGCAAAGCTACCAAAAGCAGAATTGCTGCAAAAATGAGATAAGGAATTTTCGTAGCTGCTGCACTGAAAGATCCGTTCGGAGCGGAAAACAATTCAAAAATTAAATGTCCGCCTAAAACCGGAGCAATTGTGGTTCCGAAGGCATTGAACGCCTGCGTCATGTTCAGACGGCTGGATGCGGATTCTTCCGGACCCAAAAGCGAAACGTAAGCATTTGCCGTAATCTGTAAAATGGTAAATCCTAACCCTAAAATAAATAAGGCTCCCAAAAATAATCCGTAAGAAGAAAAACTTGCAGCAGGGTAGAAAAGTACACATCCTAAAGCGGCAAGAAAGATCCCGAAAATAATTCCTTTTTTGTAACCTACTTTGTCAATGGGATCTCCTTTTGTGGTGGAGATAAGAAAATAGATCAGAGAGCCGATAAAGTAAGCTCCGAAAAAACAGAACTGTACAAGCATCGATTCAAAGAAAGTAAGCTTAAAAAGCTGTTTCAGATAAGGGATAAGAATGTCGTTCATACAGGTGATGAATCCCCACATAAAAAACAATAGTGTAATGGTAATCAACGGAACAGTGTAGTTTCTGTTGTCTGTTTTAGCATTATTTATCATAAATTCATATATATTAAAGTTTAAAGATAGCAGGTTTATTCAATAAATTATCATTTCGAGACAATAAATTTAACCGTTTAAGCAAAGAATTTTTAATATGATGATTATTTATGACCATCAAAGACTGAATAATGTTTATTGTGAATATAATCACTGTATTGGTGTATTTTTATTTAAATTTTAAAAATTTAACTTTATTGAAGAAAATTGGCAAAGAAATTGTGTATCTCTATTTGAAACTCTTAAAAGACAAAGCTATGATTTCTTACTACGATTTTAAAAATTTGCCAAATCAGGCACAGTGCAGTTTCGTGATGAATGAAGGACGTATCATGAGCGAAAGAACTATGGATACAGTAAAATATGTACTTTATGAAGTATCTTATTTTACCGTTGAGGTTATATACAATACTATTAACAACAAAACAGAAGTCATTAATGTTTTTCAGAACAAAGGAGCTTATGCTATGTAAGCATATTTAAAGAGACATATTATTTATTAAAGAACAGATCTTGTGAAGGTCTGTTTTTTTATTGCTTTTATCCGGAAATTAGGGGATTTAAATCAAAAAAATCCTCAGAGAGAATCTGAGGATAAAAACTAATAACCATGAAAACTCAAATTAAACATGAGTAATTAGTAGTATTAAAAAATTGTGCCAAGAAAATACTGAAAAACCTGTATTTAAGATTAATTAAGAATATTAACGAAAATTTATAGTATAAAAATTTTATAACATCCTTCATCTATTTTTTTATCTCGGAATTAGATAAATACAGAAGAATTTAAATGATATTTATACTCGGTATGGCATAATAATAGGTTGATTACAGGTAATTAACCAAAACCATCACAAAATGAATTCTAATAATGAACAAAAAAGTCTCAGAGGGAAAACCGTAGTTATTACCGGAGGAAGCAGTGGAGTAGGAAGAGCTGCCGCAGAAGCATTTGCATTGGAAGGGTGTAATATTGTAGTTGCGGCAAGAGGCAAAGAAGCTTTGGGCGAAACCGTGGCTTTATGCAGAGATTTGGGTGTTTCCGCTATGGCTGTTCCCACGGATGTTTCTATTGCAGGTGATGTTCAAAATTTAGCCAATAAAGCATTGCAGTTTAACGGCAGAATAGATATTTGGGTAAACAATGCAGGAGTAATGTCCAGTGGGAAATTTGAAGAAATTCCGATGGATGTAAATGAACAGGTGATTAAAACCAATCTTTTCGGATATATGCATGGAGCTTACAGTGTTTTGCCGGTCTTTAAAAAACAGAATGAAGGAATTTTAATCAATAATGTTTCTATAGGCGGATTTATGCCGGCTCCTTACAGTGCGGTTTACTCTTCTACAAAATTCGGAATTCGTGGGATGATGGAATGTCTCCATGGAGAAATTTCAGATTTTCCGCAGATCCATATCTGTAATCTTTATCCGCAGATTCAGCGTTCTACAGGAAATATGCACTCTGCAAAATATTCAGGGCTGGATTTTAAAATTCCTCCTTTCGCGGCAGATCCGAGAGATACAGCAGCAAAAATGGTAGAACTGGCAAAACATCCTAAAAAAGACCTCTTTCCCGATTTTACTTCGGCATTCCTAAAAAATATTTATGGTTTATTTCCAAAGCCGATTATTAATACAGCTTCAGCAGCTATGAGAGTAATGATGAAAGTTAAAAATGCACCATCAGATTCCGGGAACGTTTTACAACCTTCATCAGATCCTCACCGTATTTATGGGGAAACAATGCTTCCGGTTCCTTCAAAAAAAACAAAAATTGCAGTTTTAGCAGGTTTGGGATTAGGTTTAGCTTATATGTTTTTAAAAGTGAGATCCAATTCTTCGGAAAAGAGCTAAAATAAAAAACCTTCAAATTCAATTTGAAGGTTTTTTGCGGAGAGTGAGGGATTCGAACCCCCGGACCTGTTACAGTCAACAGTTTTCAAGACTGCCGCAATCGACCACTCTGCCAACTCTCCAGAAACTCCGATTATATCGTTGTTTTCAGTGGTGCAAATATAGAACTATTTTTATTTTCTGCAAAATAATTTTCAAGGTTTTTGGTGTAAAATTCAAAAACTGCTTTGTATCAGGAAGATAATTTTAAAAAAAATTAAGGCAGCCATTTCTCCGTGATTTAAAAAAGAAAAGCTGCCTTAATAAACTAATTGTACGTAAAATTTTAATTCCGATATAAATACGGGAATGTATAGAATCTCTTATCTCAAAGCGATTGTTCTGTTGAAGGTATTGCCGTTTTCCTCAATACTGATGATATAGTGATCGGCGGTATTAGGATCAAGATCAAAAGTCATATCCAATTCACCATTTTCTGCTTCTTTTGTAGAAGAATAATAAGTAGTCCCGGCATAATCTGCCACGGAAACTCTTACCTTGTTCTTCAGATTTCCAATATGAAGTTTAACAATATGATCCGATACGCTGAATTCCGGTTTGCTGATGACGGCAAAAGGAATTTTTTCAATTTCAGCCTTGTTATCATCGCTAATCTTTATCTTATATTTTTCAATCTTTTGCTCAGATTCTGCAATAAGGTAATAAGTTCCCTCTGCCAAATCCTCCAGATTATAAGTCTTTATCACTGAATCTTCATTTTCAAGCCTTTCGGAATAAAGTTCGCCATAAGAATCATTGTAAATAACCAACGAAATATTTTTTGCGTTGTTCACTTCAAAACGTATCGTTTTAGAAGTAGACGATGCGAAAGAAAGAGAAAAATCTTTGTCTTTAGCCATTATATTTGCAGAAACAAATAAAAAAGCTGCTGTAAAAACGGATTGAAATACTTTTTTCATATTGATAAGATTTTTATTATCAGTTATTTATATTGCAAATTTAGCTGCTCTTTCAAGATTGTACTACCACATGATTTTCATATTTATGTATTATTTTAACTTTAAATATGTTTATTGATCTAATATTTGTTAATTTTGTATATGAATTTTATTATTGCTTATGAAACATTCGCATCCCGCCTTTGAAGCTGTAAAACCTAATATCGGAAGCAGTTTTACAAGTCTTAAATTTCTTCGTAACGAAAATATAAAGTCTCATGTATGGCATTATCATCCTGAAATTGAACTGATTTTCGTTTGTGGAGGTTCCGGAAAAAGACAGATCGGAAGTAATATTTCTTACTTTTCCGACGGAGATATTGTGCTTATGGGAAGTAATCTGCCGCACTGCGGAATGACGAATGAAAATACCAATAACGATTACGAGATGGTAATTCAGTTCAAGCCTGATTTTTTGGGAGAAAATTTCTTTGAACTTCCTGAAATGCAGAAAATTTCCGCTCTGCTGGAAAAATCAAAAGCTGGAATTGTTTTTTCGGAAAATATCAAAAAACAGATAGGACAGAAAATTGTAGCAATGCACGAATCTTCATCCTTAGAAAAACTGGTGAAATTTCTGGAGATTCTGGATGCTTTGGCTTCAACCCTGGATTACAGAATTCTGAATGCCGGAAAATATTATCTTCAGACTCAGGTGGAGGATAATGAAAGAATCAATCTTATTTTTAATTATGTGAAAGATCATTTTAAAGAACAGATCACTTTAGAGCAGGTTGCGGATCTTGCCAATATGAGAGTGCCTTCTTTTTGCCGCTACTTTAAAAAAATCACTAATAAAACCTTCACACAGTTTGTCAACGAATACAGAATTACCCATTCATTAAAGCTTCTTGCAGAACAGCCTTTGAGCATTACAGAAGTGTGTTTTGAATCCGGCTTTAACAATTTCAGTTATTTCAATAAGACTTTCAAACAATACATTCAGAAAAGTCCGTCACAATACAGAAAAGAATTTAATTTTTTAATTGAATGATGCTGAATCTCTATAAAAACAAAAGAAGTACTTAAGAACATAAGCCTTTAACTTATCATCTTAAATACTTCTTTAAATATGAAAAGATTTTTGTTTTTACAAAATTATTTTAGCGGAATTTTCTGCCGGAATTTCCATACTGTTGAGAAGAACTTACACCGTGAAAATTATTGTAAGTATAATACAAATCCTTAAAATAAATCTCGTTATCCATTTCGCTTTTTTCTGCTGCAAAAGGATTTTTTGGCATACTGAAAACTTCTTTTTTTGCAGATAATGCTTTTTGAACAGGTTTTTTCACGCATTTACAATGTTGATGATCGTTTTTTTCATGCTCATAAAGCTCAACAATCTCTATCTCTGTGTTTTCTAAATTTCTGAACTTTTCAAAAGTTTTCAGATCCAGCGTAAATGCAGGTTCTCCGTGATAAAAATAATGATCAATAATATCAGGATGGTTATTATATTTCTGTTCAAGCGGGGCAGCGGAAGTATAGCCTTTGCATTGTGTGCATCGGGCAACTTGTATTTGTATCGACATATCTATGATTTTAAGTGTGTGCGTAGTCTATATCACAAGTTGTGCCATCATCTTTAATTTTTTAAACAAAATAATCACTTTTAAGAATAATATTCAGAAAATAAGCGATTTAAAAAAGTGAAATATCTTGAATAAAATACATAAAAAAATCCCCGACTTTCGGCGGGGATAAAAACTAATAACCATGAAAACTCAAATTAAACATGAGAAATTCGTTGCAAATATAAGAACAATAAAACAAACCCACGCAATAAAACGTGGGTTAATTTTGAAAAATATATTTAAGTGAAAAAGTGTTACTATCCTGTATTCAAACACTGTGCCGTGAATAATTTTTATAAATTAAAATTTTAACTAAAAATGTGGTATGTGGTTAAAATTTTACTCTTAAATCGCTGAATTGAAGAAAGAAAAATTTTCAAAAATTTTTTGTGAAAAATTATAGATCATAAAATTTTTTTCTGCTATTGTGGTATGTGTTTTGATAATAGGTAAAAAATTCCTGTTTTTCGAAATATTGTGAGTATTTTTGAAGCTGAAGTAAATATAATTAATTATTGATTTTAAGTTTATATGATCTTAATTGTTGATGACAACCAAAGTAATCTCTATTCACTCAAAAAACTACTCGAATCCAAAAGTTTTCAGGTAGACACTGCAGAGTCTGGTGAAGAAGCGCTGATGAAGGCATTAAAAAATGATTACGCACTGATTATTTTGGATGTTCAAATGCCGGATATGGATGGCTTTGAAGTGGCGGAAACTTTAGCAGGATACAGCAAAACAAAGGAAGTACCTATTATTTTTCTTTCGGCTGTAAATACCGAGAAAAGATTTATCACACGCGGCTACGCTTCGGGAGGTAAAGATTATGTAACAAAACCGGTGGATCCGGAAATTCTGATGCTGAAAGTGAAAACTTTCTACAACCTGCAGGAACAGAATATTGCAATGAAAAAAACGCAGCAAAGTCTGGAGCTCGAAGTAAAAGGAAGAAGAGAATCTCAGGTAACCATGAAGTCGCAGATCGACCATTTTCACCTAATGCTCGAATCTCTTCCGCAGATTGCTTTTACCCTTAATGAAGACGGAATTGTAGATTTTGTAAATGGCAAATGGTACGATTATTCGCACTCTGAGAAAAATTTTCCCGAAACCCATCCCGATGATGAAAATATTCAGGAAGAATTTCAGCGATGCAGAAAAAAAGGAAAATCTCTGGAACTTGAAATCAGAATAAAAAATATTGAATCCGGCAATTTCCGATACCATCTCTTACGTGTAACTCCCGTATATGAGGAAGATACAATTAAAAACTGGGTAGGAACCTTTACAGATATAGACGATCAGAAAAAAGTAGAGAAAGAAAAGGATGAATTCCTGAGTATTGCAAGCCATGAACTCAAAACTCCTTTAACGAGTATTAAAGCTTACGTACAGTTACTGGAAAGAAAACTGAAGCTTGATAAAGAAAGTGCAGAAGCCGGCTTTCTGACCAAAGTACAGGATCAGATCGAAAAACTGAATACCTTAATTACAGATCTTCTTGACGTTTCCAAAATTGAAAACGGAAAACTGAAAATCACCAAAAAACCTGTAAATCTTGAAAGCGTGATCAGCAACGCGATCGATACAATCGTACAGACGCACGAAAGCAGAGTAAAGATTAAACGTGACGGAACTAAACCCGATATTCTTATTCCGCTGGATGCTATCCGTATTGAGCAGGTTCTCATTAACTTTTTAACCAATGCCATAAAATATTCACCTCAAAACAATCAGGTGATTGTAACCACTTTTGTAGACGAAGAAGAGCAGGAAGTAAGAGTAAGTGTTACAGACTTCGGAATAGGAATTCCGGATTTTAAGCAGGAAGCTGTTTTCAATAAATTTTACCGTGTGGAAGAATCTTCACTTCAGTTTCAGGGAATGGGGATCGGTCTCTTTATCTGTTCCGAAATTATAAAGCAGCACCACGGAAATATAGGCGTTTCCAGCAAAGTAGATGAGGGATCTACATTTTATTTCACTTTACCTTTAAATTAATTTTCCATGCCGAAAAAAATTATAAGAAATCTTCAGTTCGGGATAGGATTTTCCATCCTGATCCTGATTGCAAGTTCACTGGCTTCCTACTTCAGCATTCAGAACCAGATGAACCACCGTGAAAGCGTTGGAAAAAGCAGACGCGTTGTAACGGCGGTAAAAGATATTCTGGTTGCGGTTCTCGATGCGGAAACCGGAAACAGAGGATATCAGCTTACCGGTCAGGAAGTTTTTCTGGAACCTTTTAAAAGAAGCATTTCAGAATATTCAAAGACATTTGAATATGCAAGAAGCCTGGAGATTACAGATCCAAACCAGAAAAGACTTCTGGATCTTCTGGAAAAAAATGTAGAGACCAATCTTGCCAATATGAAACTCTTTGTGGAAAACCGCAGAAGAGGTATCGTAATGACGCAGGAACAGATGGAAGACAGTAAGCAGTATATGGATCGATGCAGACAGATTGTAAAAGATTTCTCCGAATACGAAGAAAATCAGCTTGCTGTAAAAACCAAAGATCTTAATAAATCTTCACGCACAACTGTTTTCTTCATTATATTTTCTTCCATTGCCGCCATCATCGTTACCGCATTTTTCTATGTAAAACTAAGAGCAGATCTTATCCGAAGAGACAAACTTGAAAAAATGCTGAAAGCAAAAGATGAGGAAATGTCCAGAAGAGTAGTCGCAATCAAGCAGATTGCCAACAGAATTGCCAACGGAGATTATAACCAGAGAGTCGTAGATACGGCTGAAGATGATCTCGGCGACTTGGTAGATTCTTTAAATAACATGACGGAATCTTTGAAATTGTCTTTTGATACTATTAATAAAAGTGACTGGAGACAGAAAGGTCTTGCCATTCTTAATGAATCTCTCGTAGGAAACAAATCAGTAAAAGACGTTGCCAAAGCATCTCTTCATCAGCTTATTGAATATGGAAACTGCATCAACGGATCAATTTACCTGTATGATGAAGGTTTACTTAAACTGAACATCGCTTTCGGACTGGAAAATAATATGAAGAAAGTTTTCGAGCCCGGAGAAGGAATGGTAGGTCAGACTTTCATCAGCGAAAAAACTCAGGTGTACAATAATCTTCATGAAGATGATTTTGTGGTAACCTTTGCAAGCAGCACCATCCAGATTTACGGAATTATGCTAATCCCGATTTTTGCAGACGGTTTCATTATCGGAGTTCTGGAATTAGGCTCAACTACCAACTTTGAAAAAGACAGAGTCGATTATTTCGTAGAGTGCAGCAGAAATATAGGAATTGCTTTAAGCGCGGCAAAAGGCCGTGAAAAAGAACAGCAGTTGCTTGAAGAAACACAGGCACAGTCGGAAGAATTACAGGTTCAGCATTCTGAGCTGGAAAATCTGAATACAGAACTGGAAGCACAGACCCAGAAACTTCAGGCTTCCGAAGAAGAGCTGAAAGTTCAGCAGGAAGAATTAATGCAGGCAAATGCAGAGCTGGAAGAACGTTCAAGACTATTGGAAGAAAAAAATCATCTGATTGCAGAGCGCAACACAGAAATCCAGAAAAAAGTGGAAGAACTGGCTTTAAGTACAAAATACAAGTCGGAGTTTCTGGCAAATATGTCCCACGAATTGCGTACACCGCTGAATTCAATTCTCCTTCTTTCAAGACTGATGGCGGAAAATCCGGATGAAAATCTTAACGAAGATCAGATAGAGTCTGCAAAAGTAATCCAGAGTTCCGGAAGCAGTTTATTAACCCTAATTGATGAAATTCTGGATCTCGCTAAAATTGAATCCGGAAAAATGACTCTGGAATATCAGGATGTTGTTATTAATGATGTGGTGAAAGATTTAAAAGATCTTTTCAATCCTGTATTTCAGGAGAAAAATCTTCAGTTTAACATCAATATCGATGAATCTCTTGAGAAAAATCTTGAAACCGACCGTTTAAGAGTAGATCAGGTTCTGAGAAACCTATTATCGAATGCGTTGAAATTTACCACAAAAGGAAGCATTGATTTAAACATTAAAAAAGATCCTAAAAAAACAGATTTTATTATATTTTCCGTAAAAGATACCGGAATCGGGATTGCAGAAGACAAACAGAAAATTATTTTTGAAGCCTTTCAGCAGGCAGACGGTTCCACAAGAAGAAAATTCGGAGGAACAGGTCTCGGATTGTCTATCAGCCGTGAAATTGCAAGATTATTAGGCGGAGAGCTTACCCTGAAAAGTAAAGTAGACGAAGGAAGCGAATTCAGTTTAAGCATTCCTGTAAAGGCAATTACTGAAGCTCCTCAGGTTGAAAAAGATCAGAATCTCGTAGAAATCATCCGTGAAGATGTTGAAGAAATTCAGAATATTCTTGATGAAAAACAAACGGAAGAAAAAGAAACGGTAAATATCCTTCAGATTCCTGAAAATGTAGACGACGACAGAAATACCATTCAGGAAGGTGATAAAACCATTCTGATTATTGAAGATGATACCAATTTCGCCAAAGCATTGCTGAAATATGCCCATTTACAGAATTACAAAGCTGTGATTGAAGTAAGAGGAGACCGCGGTCTTGCCGCAGCACTGGAATATCGTCCGCAGGCAATTCTGCTGGATGTTCAGCTTCCCGTAAAAGACGGATGGCAGGTAATGGATGATTTAAAATCCAATCCGGAAACAAAACAGATTCCGGTACACATGATGTCTGCACTTCATGTAAAGAATGAAAGCCTCATGAAAGGCGCAATTGATTTCATCAGCAAACCTGTTGCGCTCGATCAGATGACCGATGTTTTCAGAAAGATTGAAGAAGCCCTTAAAAAAGGTCCGCAGAAAGTATTAATTGTAGAAGAAAACGCAAAACACGCAAGTGCACTGTCTTATTTCCTCAGCAATTTCAATATTTCTTTGTCGGTAGAAAATAACGTGCAGGACAGCGTAAAAGCTTTAACGGCAAATCATGTAGACTGCGTCATTCTGGACATCGGAGCTTCAAGAGGAAACGAATATGAAATTATAGAATCCATAAAAAGTTATGAAGGACTGGAGAATCTTCCGATCATCATCTTTACCGAAAGAAATCTATCCAAATCCGAAGAACTGAAAATAAAACAGTATGCAGACTCCATCGTTGTAAAAACAGCACATTCTTACCAGAGAATTCTGGATGAAGTAGGATTGTTTCTGCATCTGGTGGAAGAGAAAAATAATTCCATTGAAAACGTAAGAAGCAAAACAATGGGATCGCTTACGGAAGTTTTAAGCGGTAAAAAAATACTCATTACCGATGATGATGTCCGTAATATTTTCTCCCTTACCAAAGCACTGGAAAAATACAAAGTAGAAGTTGTGGTTGCTATGGACGGAAACCATGCGATCCAGCAGATTAAAGAAAATCCTGATGTGGATGTGATCCTGATGGATATGATGATGCCTGAACTCGACGGTTACGAGGCGATCAAGGAAATCAGAAAAATGCCTAAGTTCAAGAGACTGCCGATTATTGCCATCACAGCAAAATCCATGATCGGAGAGCGTGAAAAATGCATTACCGCAGGAGCTTCAGATTATATCTCCAAACCGGTGGATATCGATCAGTTACTATCCTTACTTCGTGTTTGGTTATATGAAAGTTAAACAGCTAAAATTCTGATGAATAAAAAAATTCTGATCGTGGACGATGATCCGCGCAATATATTTGCTTTAAAACTCACCCTGAAAGCCAGAGGATATCATATTGAAAGCAGTACAATGGCTCAGGAAGCCATTGAAGTTTTAAATAAAGACAACCATTTTGATGTGGTTTTAATGGACATGATGATGCCGGAAATGGATGGGTATGAAGCCATAAAGATGATAAAAAATACACCTTCTATCAGCAATATTCCCGTAATTGCAGTTACCGCGCAGGCGATGCCTGAAGACCGCCAGAAATGTCTGGATGCAGGAGCGGCAGATTATGTTTCCAAGCCGATAGATGTAGACCTTTTAATGAACGCTATAGAAAAATTATCGTAAATGCTGGAACCAAGTATTGTAAAAGATGAAGAAGTAGAATATCTTATTAAAGATGTCTACGATATGTACGGCTACGATTTCTCAGAATACAGCCGCGCTTCCTTCAAGCGCAGGGTGAACCGTATATGCCTGATCGATAGATTTACAAGCTTTGCAGAGTTAAGATATACAATACTTAATGATCCGGAATACCTGAAAAGATTCATCGAAGAAATTACCGTGAATGTAACGGAAATGTTCCGCGATCCTCAGTTTTTTAAAGCATTACGGGAGAAAATTCTTCCGCAGTTGGGAACCTATCCGCTTATCAGAATCTGGGTGGCTGGATGTTCTACCGGAGAAGAAGCCTACTCAATGGCTATTTTGCTTAAAGAGGCAAATCTTTACCATAAATCTTTAATTTACGGCACAGATCTTAATCCTTCCGTTCTGGAAACAGCAAGAGCAGGAGTTTTTCCTTTGCAGCAGATGAAACTGTATTCTGAAAACTATATTTTATCGGGCGGTAAAAAAGATTTTTCAGATTATTATACGGCGAATTACGACAGTGTGAAATTTGATAAAAGCCTTCAGGAAAAACTGATCCTTTCTACCCATAATCTGGTTTCCGACAGTTCTTTCAACAGTTTTCAGCTTATTATATGCAGGAATGTTCTTATCTATTTCGATCGCGGTCTTCAGGAAAGAGTATTCCAACTTTTCGACAGCAGTCTGGAAAATTTAGGTTTTTTAGCTTTAGGTGCAAAAGAAACCCTTAGATTTTCTAAATTAGACAAAAATTATAATCAGGTGGATGATCAGAAGATATGGAAAAAAATAGATCACCAGTAAGCTGTTTTTATCATGAAGAAGAGTACAAATATCGAACTGATTGTTATCGGAGGTTCCGCAGGAAGCTTGCAGGTGATTCTGGAAATGATTAAAAAAATAAACGAAAAGCTGGATTTTGCCATTCTGCTGGTGGTTCACAGAAAAGCACATTCCAACAACATTCTGCAGACCTTACTGCAGCAGTTTTCGCCTGTGGAAGTTATTGAGATTGAAGACAAGACCGAAATTCAGAATAATAAAATTTACATTGCTCCGGCAGATTACCATTTATTATTCGAAAATAAAAACATCATGTCTCTGGACAGCTCGGAAAAGATGAACTATTCCCGTCCTTCCATAGATGTAACCTTTAAATCTGCGGCGGAAATTTATGGGGAAAGGATGATTGGTGTACTGCTTTCCGGAGCCAATGCAGATGGCGTGGAAGGTTTGGCATACATCAAAAAAAACAACGGAAAAGTCTGGATTCAGGATCCCGAAACCGCAGAAGTAGATTATATGCCGAAACATGCAATGGAAGAAATTAATTTTGATCTGATTATAAAGCCCGATAATCTGGCAGAGTACATCAATCAGTTATAAAAATATAACCCCTAACTAAAGTTAAATAGATATGAGCAAGAAGAAAATTTTGATTTTTGATGATGATAAAACTATTTTGGAAGTCATCACCATCATTTTTGAAGAAAATGGTTATCAGGTCGAAATTTCGGAAACTTCACATGACATTTTGGAGAAAGTAGAGCAGTTCCAGCCGGATGTTATTCTTATGGACAACTGGATCCCGAAAATCGGTGGAGTGGAAGCAACAAGGCTTCTGAAAAATCATCAGGAATTTAAAAGCATTCCCGTGATTTATGTAACGGCAAATAACGACATTGTAGCTCTGGCGAAAGAAGCTCAGGCAGATGATTATGTTGCCAAACCTTTCAATCTTGAAGATTTAGAAGATAAAGTTGCACAATATCTGCAGTAATATTCGAAAAATTTAAAGTAATTCTCTCAAAAAATAAAACTCCCTGTACAAAGTTGTACAGGGAGTTTTATTTAAACAATTTCCTGCATTTCCCTCGAATCGGTTTCAGGATAAATTTCAACTGCTTTCTGCATCTGTTCTGTTGTACAGACTCCGATATTTATTTCTGTGATTACAGATGTCAAAACCATTTTTATATCGGGCTGCGAAAGAATTTTTTCCGAGAAAGTAGTGGCAATAATCGGTTTTTTGGAAACCAGATTTTCGGTAAATGTATATTCTCCTCTCAAATCAATTTCTGTATTGAATTGCTGCTTAATGACTAATCTTAAATACTTGTTTATTAAATCTTTATTGGCTAACAGGTTTTCCATCTTAAACGTGTTTGTAATACTATAATAATATTCATGCCATACTTTCATTTTAAATCTTAAAATTTTCTTAATCATCATTTAAAATACAAGAAATACCGTAAAATAATGCAACCGATTGAATCATATTCATATCTGATAGCTGATTCAGTATTTACGGCAAGTAATTTGTTGCACAAAACAAAATTTGCGTAAGAAACACCAAACATTTGAAATATGAAAATAAGAACCTATCATGTACTGGTTGCTGCTTCGCTGATGATGGCAAGCTGTTCGGAAACCATCGAAGAAAATGGAGGGACTAATACACCATCGCTTCCTCCGGTAGAATCCAATGCAGCCAATACGAATTATCAGCCGGCTTTTGCAGGACAGACGAGAGCAAATGGTGCAAAAACTTCTACCCCTTACGTAAGTGAAGTCGTTACCTCATCATTGGCTTCGCCGTGGGGAATTACATCCCTGCCGGACGGAAGACTTCTCGTAACCGAGAAAGCAGGAACCATGAGGATTATAAGCACTAACGGAACCGTAAGCAATGCCATTACAGGACTGCCTTCCGTAAATTCAGGAGGACAGGGTGGTCTGCTTGGCGTTTGTGTAGATCCGCAGTTTATTTCCAACAGAATGGTATACTGGGTTTTCTCTGAAAATGTTTCAGGCGGAAATATGACTTCTGTGGCAAAAGGAAGACTGTCAAATTCAGAAACAACAATAGAAAATCCGACGGTAATTTACAGGGCAAATCCTTCTGCCAATGTGGGAAATCTTCATTATGGAGGAAGAATTGTTTTTGATAATACAGGAAATCTGTTTGTGAGTACGGGAGAACGTTCTGATCTTTCTACAAGACCTCTTGCACAGTCGGTAACCGCAGCTTTAGGTAAGATCCTGAGAATTACAACCAGCGGACAACCCGCTCCCGGAAATCCTTCATTTTCGCAATCCGGGGCGTTGCCGGAATTATACAGCATCGGACACAGAAACCCTCAGGGAATTGCCATCCATCCTGTAACCGGAGAATTATGGCAGAGTGAGCACGGACCGAGAGGAGGGGATGAGATCAACAGGGTTTTAGGCGGCAAAAATTATGGCTGGCCTACCATCACTTACGGAATTGAATACAGCGGAGCCACCATCGGCGCAGGAATTCAGCAGCAGGCAGGAATGGAACAGCCGGTTTATTATTGGGATCCTGTAATTTCGCCAAGCGGAATTACTTTTTATAAAGGAAATACCATTCCGGAATGGCAAAACAATCTTTTCGTAGCTTCCCTAAGCGGAATGCACATCGCAAGACTGGTTATGGAAAACAACAAAGTAATAGGCGAAGAAAGACTTCTTTCAAACGAAAACCAGCGTTTCAGAGATATTACACAGGGAACAGATAGTAATTTATATGCAGTGACGGACGGAGGCAGACTCTACCGTATCCGTAAACAATAATTTCAAAAGATTTTTTAAGAATCAACGCCGGAAAAAGATGAAATATCTTTTTCCGGCTTTTTTATTACAAAACTTGTCTAAACTTTTTTCCGGCAAAAGAAGCAAAAGATTTTAACACTTTAGTTGCTTAAGTTTAATACTTAAAATCGAAAAAAATATAATGTAAAAGACTAAAATTAACATGAGTTCAATTCAAAACCAATACAAATTATCAGTAGGAATGGGCTTTAGCCCATTTAAATAGTTTTGCGAAATATAATGGCTTTAGCCAAAACTTAAAGTGAAAGAAAAATTTTAGGAATTTATAAACCATGATTATCATTAGCTGAGTTTCACGCCCTTGCGCTCGGAAAAATATTCTCATAAATTTTAAACCAGCCTCAGCGAACTTAGCGTTTTCAAAAAAGACACCATAACAATCTCTGCTCAACATCTATTAAACCTCAATCAACACGTCTTTTAATATTCCAATGAGGTTATCCATCGATCCCGATATGTTATTCAATCATCTGGATAGGTTACGGAAAGATTCGTAGACGTATTTTACTCTTCCGGAATGGTCTTTCACCTCTTCGTATCGATATAAAACGTGTCGCGAGATTTACATGACATATCACGAGGATTTCAAGACCTCAGCGGACGCATTAACAACCTCAACGGATATGTTGAATAACGTATCCTAACCATTATTTAACGTCTTCGAAAGAGTAGAGAACGTATCCGAAACCATACATAATATATCCCGATAGGTTCAGAACGTATAATTTGAGGTTTAGAACGTGAAAATCAGGATAAATTAAAGGTGTATGAAAAAAAAAACGGACAATGAAAATTAATCCATCGTCCGTACTAAAATTTAACATTAAAATTATTTTCCGCCGCCGCCGTTTTTCTCAACATCGGTTTTGGTATTTTCTTTTACTTTCTGGTTTCCGAAACGTTTTACAAATGAAATAGATGCTCCGTACCAGTCCCATTTTGAAGCATTTCGGAAAGTTCCTCCCTGCACAAAAGTGGTGGCATCATAATTTGGTCTCTGGAAAATATTCATGAGCTGAAGGCTGACTTCCATCTGGGTTTTCGGGAATATCTTCGTGGCAGAAATATTATGGAAGACATTCGCTTTGTTCGTTGTGGAATTTCCGTTGTTCTGGTTAGAAACTTCCACCCATGCGCTCAGGTTGATATTTTTATTAAACAGATTCGTGTACGTAAGGTTCGTAGAAGCACTCAGATAGCTGATGTAGTTATTCGCATTTTCCAAACCGTTTTTCCTGTTAAAATCGCTATTGTCAATATAATACCATCCTAGACCAAGATTCACTGTAAATTTATTTTTGAAAAAGGTCTGGTTGGTATTGGCAAAAACGTAATATTTATGCACTTTCCCGAAAAAGTTGGATGGTTGGGTAATGGTGATGTTTTGAGGATTTCCGTTGATGTCATTAATGGTTCCCGTTACATAATTGGTCCAGTAATCCTGATCGGTAAACATATATCTCGCAGAGATAAAGTATTTTTTATGAATGCCTAACTTCATATAAACCCTGTCGCTTGGGTTTGGTTCCAGATCGATGCTTCCACGGCTGTAGAATCCGTCGCTGTTCGGGATCATAAACGGATTGAATTCCGCATACCACGGTCGCCATATATTTTTGTTATACGTTAAGCTTAAATCATAATTGTCTGAAAAAGAATATTTCAATAAAATATTGGGCAGCAGTTTTCCGTAAGAATCTCTTCTCGAAGTTCCTGCATTATCCTGACGTATTTTATAATCGATGTATTCATAACGGAGTCCGATTCTGGTTTCCAGCTTTTTAAAGAATGTTTTGCTGTAGTTGGCGTACAGGGAACTGATGTTGTCTTCATAGTGGAAAATATCTCCGGAACTGAGCCCCGTAAGCATATTTCCGTATAAGCTGTTTGGGATCACATTATTATTGAAATCGATCTTTCCGCCGACTTCAAAATTTCCGCCTTCTTTTCCGATAGGCTGCGTGTAATCTACTTTCAGATAATAATTTCTGTTTTCGGTATCTGTAAGAACTCCTATTTCCTGTTTTTCATCCGGTTTGGATTTGTACATCATATTTTTTACAAAATAATCGTCGCTCGACTGTCCGTAATAATTGGAGCCCAAATTAATGTCAAGGATTTTATTCTTTTCCTTATCATACCATTTATAAAAAATATTGGAGCCGAAGTTTCTGTTAAGTCCCGTAGAATTTTGGTTCTGAAGATAAGAATTTTCGAAGAGTCCGTTAACATTTCTCAATCCGTCTGCGTCGGTATTGGAAGAAGAGTTGCTTTGGTAATATTCAAGAATTACTCCTACTGTATTTTTATTGTTCAGTTCAAATTCTGAAGTGGAGGAAAGGGAAGGACTTTTGTATCTTCCTATGGTTTTAGAATTTCTGTAAGTTTCAGAATTTTCAGCATCCACTTTATAAAGACTGGAATTGCTCTGTACGTTGGTATTGTCGCTGTAGCTTCCGATGAAGGTCTGTGTAAAGCTTTTACGGTGATAATTTAAATTCAGGTTGGTATACTGAGAGTTTTTGGTGTTCTGTCTGTTGTTTAAGGTAACACTTCCTTTAATTCCTTCATCATCACGCTTTTTCAATACAATATTGATGACAGAACCTGTTGCTTCATATCGCGAAGACGGACTTGTAATCACCTCAATTTTCATCAGATTGTCCGCAGGAATGGTTTTCAGGTATTCTTTCAGTTCCTTTCCTGTAAAAACAGACTTCCTGTCGTTGATGTAAACGGTTACGGTTTCTCCTTCAGCTTTTATGGCATCATTGTTATCAATACTTACCAGCGGAGTCATTCTCAAGACGTCCCAAGTCGTGTTTCCTGCAAGAATAGAGCTGTTTGAAACATTAAAAACGGTTCTGTCTACTTTGGATTCAATGGTTGGTTTTCTTACCGTTACGGTAACTCCTTCAATAGCCTTCTCCTTAGATTTTAGAGTATCCTTTTCAGCCTGTGCAAATGTAAATATGCCCGCTAAAAAGGCAATCGGTATCAAAATATTTTTCATGTAAAAAAAACTATGTTTCTTACATAAGACACTTAAAAGGGAATATTTGTTACATCACATCGTATTAATTCTATAATAAATTTTTAAAGGCTGAAACGTCAGTTGTTTACAGAAGCTAAAAAAAGCTATCCGGAAAGTACAGATAGCTTTTATTTAATTTTTTACTGGATAACAGCGGTTCTTGTTCTTACAGTATGCGCTGAAAAATAGCCCAAAGCGCCGTTACTGATGTTGCTTGGAGGATTGGCGGGAGTAATTCCTCCGCCGGGACCGCTTCCTGAAAGCTGAAGAAGTGCAGAATAATAGGTATACACTTTATCATCAATACACTGCATTTCTACATGAATAACATCTCCAGCAACCACTTTAATATCATTTGCATTGCTGTCGTCGTTAGGAAGCAGAAGAGGTCTCTGGTTCGGTAATCCGTTGTTCACATTATCTGAAAATTCGGAGAAGAATTTTTTCGGATTGCTGTTTACGGTATACACAAACAGATAACGGTTTCCTAAAGTTGCCGGATCAACGAAAAGCGGCAGAAGCGTATAGCTCGTCTGTCCTGCCACAAGGAAAGAATCCTGCTCCAGACCGTCGAAAGAAACAGCCTGCGGCATTGTACTCTGTGCGGTGTACTGCTTTCCTTCTGCGTTAATGGTTAACGTATAAATTCTTCCGGGCTGTCCCACAAAGGTGGACGTTTTGTAATTTCCGTTTCCTGCATACTGAAGTGTTTCCGTCTGTCCTGTATTGTCACTCAGGATCACCTGTGCATTCGTCACGGCAGGATATTGGTTCGCCTGTGTAAAGGCTACGGATTTGGTAATCTTCACAAAATAAGGTCCCGCCTGATCGGTAATGTTTCCTTCAATAACAATCTGTCCGCTCTGATCTTCGAGATCCAGATCTATTTCTTTTTCGCAGGAAGTGACTAAAAATAAAGACAGTATGATTAAAAATATATTTTTCATGAATTAAAATTTGAAATTATACGTAATGTTTGGAACCCATCTGAACAGGGCGGTCTGCATCGCGCGTGTTGTTCCCGGCTTATCCGGATTGTCTTCAAACGTAATGGTGTAAGCATTTTCTCTGCCGTAAATATTATAAATTCCGAAAGACCATGATCCTTTGAAGCGTTTATTGTTTACAGGTTCGTACGTTGCATTAAAATCTAGTCTGTGGTAAGCAGGCATTCTGTCTGCATTTCTGCTGCTGTACTGAAAAACCGTCTGTCCGTTCAGTTCATACTTTCCGGTTGGGAATGTGACTGCATTTCCGGTGCTGTACACGAAAAGCCCTGAAAAAGTCCATTTCGGATTCAGCTGATAAGTGGCAACAATTGAAAGATCGTGCGTTTTGTCCTGTCTTGCGTTGTACCATTCATTATTATTGATTCCGTCGATTTTTCTCTCCGTTTTAGATAAGGTGTAGGAAATCCATCCGGTTAATCTTCCGCTCTTCTTTTTAGCGATAATTTCAAGTCCGTAGGCTCTCCCTTTTCCGAACAGCAGTTCGCTTTCCACGTCTGCCGCTGTATCGAAAGTAATCTGGGCTCCGTTTTTATAATCGATCTGGTTCTGAAGAGACTTATAATAGATTTCAGCATTGATTTCATAATTGTTGTTGCTGAAATTTC
The DNA here is from genome assembly GCF_002177115.1 of Chryseobacterium mucoviscidosis. Taxonomy (GTDB): domain Bacteria; phylum Bacteroidota; class Bacteroidia; order Flavobacteriales; family Weeksellaceae; genus Chryseobacterium; species Chryseobacterium mucoviscidosis. The sequence continues at coordinate 55,124 of NZ_MVAG01000122.1, forward strand.
TGCTGTAGCCTAAACTTACCTGATCTGCAATTTCAGGCTTTACCGTAAAGCTGCTTCCAATCCACTGATCCGTAGGATTTCCGCTTCCGCTGTTGCTTAAAAGGTGTAAATTCTGAGTATTTCTGGAATAGCCTCCTTTAATGCTGCTTACTTCGTTAATTCTGTAGTTTGCTGTAATTCTAGGTTCTACATTAACATATGTTTTTCCGAATTTTCCTTTTTCAACAAATTCAGAATCTGTAAGAACTCCGTTTTCATAGGTGTTAAACACATCTCCTCCCAAAACGCTGAACAGGGAAAGTCTGGCTCCGTAGTTGATCGTCAGTTTTTCGGTAGCTTTAAAATCATCATTAATATAGAAAGCATTTTCCCAGGAATATCTCGGGTTTCTCGGATAACTGCTCACACTTGTTCCGGAAGCGCTGCTTGGTGTAATCGTATGATAAATAGACTGCAGCCCAAACTTCACCGAATGCTTATTCCCAGCAAACCATGAAAAATCCTGTTTCAGGTTCCAGTCTTCAATCTTCGAACTCAGTCCGAAGGTATTGTTATTGCTGCTTAAGCTTACGTTATAATTGTAGTTGCTGTAAATTAATGAAGTATTGGAGAATAATTTGCTGCTGATGATGCTGTTCCATCGCAGGGTAGCCGTCGTATTTCCCCAGTCGCTTGAAAAAGTATCGCCCAATCCCAAAACATCACGCCCAAAATAGCCGGATAAATACAAACGGTTGTTTTCATTGATCTGATAATTGGCTTTTAAATTCAGATCATAAAAATATAATTTGCTGTCTTTGAAATCGTCTGTTGCTTTTAGAAAAACATCGGCATACGTTCTTCTTCCCGAAACAATGAAAGAAGATCTTTCCTTCTGAATAGGACCTTCCACGCTCAGTCGGCTGCTGATTAATCCCAATCCTCCGTTTACATTGTATTCTTTGTTGTTTCCGTCCTTCATCTTTACATCCAGAACCGAAGAAAGCCTTCCTCCGTATTGGGCAGGACTGTTTCCTTTGATAATGCTTGCATCTTTCAGCGCATCACTGTTAAACGTACTGAAAAATCCAAGCAAATGGGATGCATTATAAACGGCTGCTTCATCCAGCAAAATAAGGTTTTGATCTGTCGCACCGCCTCTTACACTGAATCCGCTGTTTCCTTCGCCATTGCTTTTGATTCCGGGAAGAAGCTGTATGGTTTTCAGAACATCTTTTTCTCCAAACAGAACCGGAAGTTTTTCAATATTTTTAATGCTTAAGGTTTCGGTTCCCATCTGTGCAGAAGTGAGATTTTTATCTTTTTTCACGCCGGAAATCACTACCTCATCAATTTTTCCGGTTCTTTCTTCCGCTTCGTTTTCTCCGGAACTCAGTTCCAGATCCTGCTTGATATTATCTTCTACGGTAATACTTTTCGTAAAATCTTTAAACCCGGGATTAGAGATCATCAAAGTATAATTTCCTTTGGGAAGAGAAAGCGAGTAGAAACCGTAATCATTGGCTACCACAGCAATCGTAGGATCTTCAGCAACTTTCACCGTAACGCCAATCAGAAGCTCTCCGTTTTTCTTATCTTTCACAGTACCGCTTACAGAATATTTCTGCTGGGCAAAAACTGCCGTACTGAAACAAATTGCTGCTGCGGTAGTGGCAATTTTAAATGATAATGTCTGCATGTAAGTTTGTTTATTATTTGAATAATTCGTTAAATATAAATTATTACATCTCCTGTATGTGAAGAGAGTATAAAATTAATGCTTTAATCTGAACTTTGGCAACGTTCGGGAAAAGTTCATGTGAAAAACGGATTTTAAAGATTTTTATTGGCTTAAAATTTTTAAGAAAACATGATTTTTTTGAAATTTAAATAAAATGGTTTAGACTTTTAAGTTGTTTAAAGTAAAGATTTCATAGAATTGACATCTGTAATACAATGTCTTTTATAAAGATAGCGTTCCTACGGAACGCCGAACATACGCTCAATATGATTCTACACAGATAAAACTCCATAGAGTTTTTAGCATTTTATTTTAAATTACTTTTTTGTATTCTAATTGAATCTGTGCGGACTTTTTTAAAGAAAGACTTTACAAAAGATTTCAAAGTAAAAATTTTAAATGTTGAGTTTGTTTAAACTTTTTAAAATAAAAATAGTCTTATTGGAAAACGCAAACGCGCAGGATTTTTATTCGTCTCAAATCTTTAAAGCGCAAGAAAATCAAAGATTTTTAATAAGAATTGATGCTTAATTTTTATCGCAGATAAAATCTTTGTACCTTAAGACAATACCGTATTTAATGAATATTTTTCGTCGTTGCTATGATTATTGCTATTAAGGTAAACAAGTTTGTTTTGTAGATGAATTTAAAGTATTCTAAAAAACAATTAAATATCCTATTTTTGCTAAAACTCCGGATAATCGTGAAGAATAGTTTAAGTTGGATTTTGATCTTATTTCTTTTGGTTTCGCTTTTAAACAACTGCTTAAACAGTAAGGTTCAAAAAGAAATCAATCAGAAAAACACGTTCTTGGATAATCTGAGAAAACTGTATTCTTCAGGCGATTCTTCGCAATGGCCAAAACCTGTTCTTGATCCCGAATCTGCCCCGACTTTTGTGGAAATCGGACATTTACCGGACGTGGAATTTCCAAAAGATAATCCCTATTCTTCCGAAAAAGAACTCTTGGGAAAAACGCTTTTTTTCGATCCCAGACTTTCAAAATCAAATCAGATTGCGTGTGCTTCCTGTCACGATCCGGAATTGGGATGGGGAGACAGCAGAACGGTTTCTTTCGGGCACGACCGACAGCTCGGAACCCGAAACGCAATGACCATTCTGAATGCTGCTTTTGCAAAATCTTTATTCTGGGACGGAAGAGCAACATCTCTGGAAGAACAGTCGCAGATGCCGATTCAGGATCAGAGAGAAATGAGTGAGCATATTGATATTGCGGCAGGAAAAATTGCAAAAATAAAAGGCTATGAGATTTTATTTGAAAAAGCTTTTGGCGATAAAACTGTTACCAAAGACCGCATTTCCAAAGCCATTGCCACGTTTGAAAGAACGGTAAAAAGTTCTCCAAGTAAGTTTGATGCGTTTATCGACGGAAAATCGGAAGTATATACCAATGATGAATTGATGGGGCTTCATCTTTTCAGAACAAAAGCGCAGTGTATCAACTGCCACAATTCGGGATATTTTTCGAATAACAGGTTTGAAAATGTTGGAACTTCTTTACTGGGCGAAAAAGGAGAGGATCTTGGAAGGTATGCAGTGACAAAAGTTGCGGATGATGCAGGGAAATTCAGGGTTCCGGGTTTAAGAGAGGTTTCCAAAACTGCACCTTATTTGCACAATGGTTATATGACAAGTTTAAAAGAAGTGATTGAATTTTACAGCAAGGGAAATCCTGAATATTCCCAGAAAAGATCTACTATATATGAAGGAATTACTTTGCATTCTCAAAAATCGGGTATGGTGAGAATGCTTGAGTTGTCGGATGAAGAAATTTCTCAGTTGGAAGCATTTTTAAGAACTTTATCCTCTAAAACGAAAAAAATAGACCTGCCTGAATTACCAAAATAAAACCTCCGGAAATTCCGAAGGTTTTTGGAAGCAGATGCATTTTTACATACCTCTGCGAATGTAAACATTAATAATTAATTTTTTATTGCTTTTACGGTATACTGAGAACCGTCTTTTAGTTGGATAATCAACAGATATAATCCTGATTTTAATGTGCTTACATTAATTTCTCTTGAAGGATTTTCAACAGTTTTAATCATTCTTCCCGAAACATCGCTGATGCTCACGGATTTTACTTTTTCAATATCTGAAATGCTTACGGTATCTTTGAAAGGATTCGGATATACTTTAACTGCATTTTTAGCCGCTGAAACTTCGCCTGTAGCCAAAACTGGGTTCTGTTTTACCTCAACATTGTCCAGCAATACATCGTCATAAAAATAACCGTTGCCATTTACATTTTTATCTACCGTAAATCTCACCTGAATGGTTGTCCCGATGTAAGATGAAGGCAAAGGAATTCCTACAGGTCTCCATTGGTTGGAATTAGAAGTGTCGCTCCACAGAAAAACCCATCCGCTTCCGCTGTTGACTTCTACTGTAAGTTTGTTGTTATCATAGGTTGAAGGACTCACAGTAGTACTTGTAGAAGTAGAATGATTTTTAAACCATTCAAATGAAATATATGGAGACGTTAATCCTGCTAAATTTATAGAAGGAGTAACCAGTTGTACTGTATTGGCTCCCGTTCCGCTGTAAGGAGAACTTGCGTCTACCCATGCGTAAGTTCCTGCTGCTCTTCCGTTATTGGCAAGATTGGCTCCATAATCGGCACTTCCTGAAAATTTCCATAAAAGATTCGCTGTGGTACTTCCCGGATTAGTATTCGTCCAGCAATTCGGTACGGCTGCATTGTCAAAAGTCTGGGTAAATGGCGCAGATAATGTGGCACATGCTGTTGTGACTGAGATAGGTCCCCACCAGGTGCTTTTATTTGAGCTGCTGCATGCAGATCTTATCCAGATGTTGTAAGTTGTAGCCGGAGCAAGCCCGTTGATGGTTGTTGAAGTAGCTGTACTGGTTCCAGATGCAGTAGTTGCTGCCGTTGGTGCAGTGCTGTTTGTAGAGTAATAATATTCATATCCGCCCGCCGGAGCAGAAGCAGGAGCCGTCCATGAAATTCCTGCGCTGTTTGCCAAAACATTAGACGAAGTTAATGCAGAAGGAGCAAAACATGACGGAAGAGGTTCCCAGTAGACATCATCGTAATAATAAGATTTTCCGTCTGCTGTATTTCTGATTGCCAGTCTCGCGTTGGAAGGAACTGAAGAAGGAACAATTACTGAATATTCGCTTGTTGAACTGTAAGTAGTGTTGCTGATGCTTAAAGCCTGTAACAATACAAATGTTGAACTGTTTGCAGGATCAGTTACATATCCTACATTTAGCGTTCCTGTCGCAGTGCTTACTCTTGCTTTTAATCTTAACCAGTGTGTTCCTGCATTAATATTGCTGAACTGAGGAAGAACAACAGTTGTTGGATTTTGAGTTGTTGAGCTGTACTGGTAAATGTTTCTTACGCCCGAAGCCGGCGTTGTTGTTGTAATGGTCTGTGTTCCGTTGGTGTCAATAATTCTTGCCCAGCAATCCGGTACTATATTTCCTGTGGCATAAGATTCAAAATCCTCAAACATAGAAGTCATGGCTCCGCATAATGTTTTGAATGTGCCTGAAAAAGACCACGCGCTCTGGCTTGTTGCACCGCTGCAGTTTGCTCTTACCCAATAATAATAGGTGGTATTAGGATTTAAACCCGGAATTGTAGTTGAGGTTCCCGAAACTCCCGGAAGATTAGGCGTTGCTGCCGCAGCCGGAGGTATATTGGTTGTGCTGTAATAAATATCATACGTGGTTGCCGTCGTTCCCGTTGCAGGTGTCCATGAAACTGCTGCGGAATTTGCTGTAAGAGTTCCTACCGCATTCAATGTAGGAGGCGCACAAGTGGAATAAGCATCTGCTGAAAAGGCAAAGATATTGGTATAACCCTGTGCGGTTGATGTTTTGGTAATTGTAATGCTTTGGATGGGCTTTGTCTGATTGGCAGCATCTAACGTCAGCAATGTCTGATACAGTCTCGGATTGGTTCCGCTTCCTGATTCCAGAGTGTCGTTTGTTCTGTTGATTCTTCCGAATCCCTGTATTGCGAATCCGGTTCCGTTATACCAGTCTGAAACGGCAATTCCTGTAAAGGTTTGTGAAGTATTATCTGTAAAATTAACGGTTACCGTAACGGTAGAAGCACCGCTTCCGCTGGTTGTAAGCATATATAATTTAAATGCTGCTATCGGCGTTGAAAAAGTTATTGTTCCGGAATCGTTCTGGTTAGCCAGCTTCAAGGAGTTGTTTGCACTGTAACTGGCTAATTTATAAGATAATCCCGGAGTTGTGGAAACTACACTGTTTACGATGCCGTCATTCGGTAAACCGTAAGTAAGCGGAGTGCTGGAAGAGGTAAGCTGAAAATCTCTTGATACAAAAGCGAATGAAACGCCGTCTACATCGGTTGAGGTAGTTACTGCGGAAGATCCGACTCCGTTTGCAATAACATCGGAATTAAGCCCCGATGAAATAAGCATTGGCTGGAAATTTTGAGCTGCTGCATTAGAAGCTGCCAAGACAGCACCCGCATACATTGCTCTTGAAAGTAATTTTAAATTCATGCTAAAAAAATTATAAGGTAATGTTTGTTTTAAATTATTTAGTCACGGTTTTTTACAAGAATCCATCCTGAATATTTTACAGGAGTATTTTTCTTGTCATTTTCATTCCATGATACGGAGTACCAGTAGTTTCCGGTAGATATTTTTCTTCCGTTTGCGGTTCCGTCCCATTTGTATTTATTGGATTTGTCGGCTTTATGAATCTGCGCACCGTATCTGTCGAAAATATTAAAAACAAGATTTTGTTTTCCGGCGAGTGCAGAATAATCAATAAAATCATTCACACCATCTCCGTTGGGAGTTATTACGTTGATGAGATTAGGAACCAATATATTTACAGTAATAGGATCGCAGTCATAAGCATCTTTTACAAAAATTTTAATGTCGCCTCTCGGTATATTTTTAAACTCGTTAGAATCCTGCCATTTGATTCCGTCTAATGAATACTGATAAGGAACCGTACCGCCGATTGCATGAACCGTAACTTCATTATTTTTAATATCAATACTGGAAATCACGGGCTGTTCCGATGCATATACTTTTACTTCCTGCAATGCCACGCACTGTCCTGTTTTAAGTTTTACCCAATATGTTCCCACGCCCACATTACTGATGGATTGGGTGGTTGCTCCTGTACTCCATAAATAGCCTGTGAATCCGGGACCTGCATCCAAGTTTGTTTTATCTTCCATGCAAATAATTTTATCTTCCAGAACATTGGAAAATACAGGCGGAATGACTTCAAGAGTCACCTTTGCGATGTCATAACAGCCGAAAGAATTGCTTACTCTGATGAATACAACTCCGTTTGGCGCAATATAATTTACAGGATCTGAAATTTCATTGGTCTGATTTTCAGCGTCGGTTAAAGACGGATAGTAATTTTTAATAACACCAGATGTGTTGATGACTGAAGCAGTTGTTAAATTGAATAACCCTGTTGCCGGATTGTTTTCCAGAAAACAGGTTCTTAAAGATGCATCGTTGGTGGTAACGGTAGGAGCAACTTTTAAAGCAATCGTAGCATCGTTGTTATCGCAAAGAACCTGTGAAGGATCTTTAATTACCACCGATACATTGGTATCTGCACTGTATTGAAAATTGGTAGGATTGGTGATAGGAGAACCTCCGGTATAATAGGCGAAGGTATAATTATTCGGGTTTGTAGTAAGCTGAGAATTTAAAGAAGTTAAATCCACGGTTGCCATTCCAGTAACATCCGGACATATATTTTTTGTAATGGCTCCCTGTAATAAAGGAATTTTGTCTACATAAACCTTTACGTTTTTAATGGAATGTCTGGATCTGTTTCCGCCTGTAGAAGCAGAAAAACCAAAATATCCAACCGTCATTGCCGCAGCAGTTCCGGAAGGAGCAAAAGACTGGTTACAGATGAGGTTTCCGTTGATGGTAATTTTCACAATCCAGTTTGCCGGAGCTGCCGGATCTACCTGTGCGGTTACTTCTACGTGTTTATAAGCAGATCCCTGAAACGGAAGTGTAGTATTCATATCCGGAGAATGAAAAGAACTTCCCGGAACATTGAAAAATTCAACATTGTTGGTGTCTGTTGTGTTAACAATCTGTCCGTAGCCAACGTGAACTTTGCTCATTACGGCAGTGGTGGTATTATTATAGGTATCAAATCCTACCACAAATCCCACGGCATTCTGAGAGACACCAAGACCGGAACCTAATACACTGGCAACCGGGGGATTAGCGAGATACCAGAAAGCGATACCGTCTCCATTTGCGGTCTGGTTAGAATCCATTCTGAAATCAAATTCTATTCTCCATTTGTCGCAATATTTCAGATTAATGGGCTGATTTAATCTAATAGAGCCAGATTGGTTATTGGTGTCGGGAGTTAACTGGATGAAATCTGTATTTACAGAAGTCGGAGCTACCATTGTCCATCCAGTAGTATTAACCGGATTTCCTGTAAGTTGATAAGTCTGTGAAAAGAGAAGATTAGAGAAAGAAGATAAAATAGTAAATAACAAAAAAGAATAGCTTTGTTTCATGCGTTAAAAGTTTATATAATCTGTGAATAATCATTACAGAGATAACCTTATTTCATTTTTGTGTACAGTTTCCGAAGATGATTTTAATGTCTGATTAAAAATCAATAGAAAATAAAATTATAATTTTCGCATAAATGTATGTATAATGGATATGTTTTTGATATTTTTAAGATAAATAAGTAAATTAATCTTTAGCTTTATTTATAAAAAGTGAAAATTTCTTTAATGTTAATGAAAATTAATTATTCATAGAATAATATTCTTTTTAATAGTTTATTTTTAGTCTTTTTTAAGTATGGTAATGGTTTTGATAATCTTCGTAAACCGAAGTGGAGGGCTATACCAGACCTGAAATTTATTAAAAGAGCAAAAAAAACAGTTGCACAACCTGTGCAACTGTAGTCCCTAAGATTATTTAAACTAAAAATGTGTATTTTTAATTGAAATATTTTTTTTAATATTATCAGATAAATGTATATTTATTGATTTAAACTGTAAAAAGTAAGGGTTACAAAACAAGACCACCCCATAATTAGAGTGATCTTGCTATAAAATATTCCCTTTTACTTGTATGTCTTTATAATTATATTTTGTAACAGCATCTTCATTCTTGGTGTTTTAGTTTTAGTAAAAATAGAGATTAAGAATAAAACAATAATCAATGTCATATAATTAAGTAAAATAAACTTTAAAATTGTCATTATGTAGAATATAATTCTTTATATTTGGAGAAATAATAACCTCTAAAAGAATAATATTCTATGGAACATCTTGATAGTAAAGATTTACAGTTACTCAGATTACTCCAAAGTGATGCAAAACTAACCGTAAAAGAACTGGCAAAAGAAGTTAACCTTTCTCCTTCTCCTGTTTTTGAACGGGTAAAGCGACTGGAACAGGAAGGGTATGTAAAGAAATATGCCGCCGTTTTGGATGCTGAAAAACTTAATTTGGGATTCACTGTATATTGCCAGTTAAAACTAAAAAGCAACGACAGTTATCTCGCGGTAGAATTTGAAAGAGAAATTATGGAAATCGAAGAAGTGGCAGAATGTTACAGTATTTCCGGGGATTTTGACTTTCTGCTTAAAGTATACGTGAAAGATATGAAGCAATACCAGAATTTTGTTTTTAATATTCTCGGAGCCGTTCCGTCCATCGGAAGCACGCACAGTACTTTTGTGATGGCTCAGGTGAAAAACACCCATGGATTAACCATTTAATTCTTAAGCTGTTTCAGTGTAAAAATAAAACCTCCGGATTTCTCCGAAGGTTTTCTTATGAAATCACAAAATTTAAATTTCACTTGGGGTAAGACCTGCGGTAGGATCAAAAGCCTCATTTTCGTCCATGCTTCTGAACTGCATCTCTGTTTCCTGTCTTTTTCTCATCGTATTAACCGTTACGTGAGGCCAGTTAATCGGCTGTGCAGAACCGGTAGCCGGAAATACAAGATTGATGGTCTGCGAATACTGAAGAATCTGATCTGCGTTTCCGTCACTGTCCGTAATATCTTCAATCCAGAAAGTTGCATCCATTTTGGTCGCATTTACATTCGTCTGGATAAAAGGAATATTTAAAATTCCGCCATTCGCATCAGGAGTGTTTGTAGACATCTCAATCACTGTCATGTTGGTTACTCCTCCTTTAGAACCTACTAAACTTTCCAGAGTAGACTGAAGAAAAGCGTTTGGATTTACCTGGTTAAATTCCGCAAATTGAGGATTTCCAATGATGGGATCCGAATATCCAAGTTGAGTAATTGGTCCTCCGTTCAGCATCGTAGGAATGGATGAAGCGGGATCGAAAAAGCTTGTTCCCGGATTTTCTGCATCAAAAGAACTTCCAAGAGCCAATAAAGAGTTTCCGTGAGGAATCGTCGACATTCTTGCAATAGTGTAACCTCCGTTCGGCTGTCCTATATTAAGAAACAAACCTGTTTCTACGTGTATGGTTGAACCTTTAGGAAAACCTCTGTCGTTACAAAAGCTTGTTTCGCACGCGCTTACGATCTGCTGTTCGTACAATAATCCGAAAATTAGCTGCTCGACCTGCTGTCCTTTTACAACAGGGCCTCTGTTTCCTGCCTGTACGACAACAGGATTAAAAGTTAGTGTTTCTGTATAAGGAATGACCTCAAAAACAAAGCCTGTGTTCTGTCCTGGTACGGAAATCGTGTTCCAGCCCGAAGAAGCCTCACTTCCCGGAATCTGTACATTTTCCCAGACACCGACAAGAGGAGCCAGAGCTCCCAAATCTGATGATGCGACTTTGTGTAACGGAAGAACCTGTGCTCCCAAAGTTAAGCCTCTTACTTTACTTTCTAAATTCATAATGATGGGTTTATGGTTAAGTTTTAGTTTAATTAAATATAATATGCTCTTGTCTGAATGGCTGCCGGAGCCGACATGCTTGTTCTTACTGCAAAAGCCGGAGTATCTCCAATAAGAATTTCCATATCTTTTTTCATCGGATGTTCGGAGTTTCCGTATTCCATGCTTACACGTTTGCTGCTTTCTTCGGCATTTAAGAAATATAAATTGGTAGGCTGTAGAATATTCCAACGGCAGCCAATCAGTTTTCCTTCATTCTGTCCGTATTCTGTGATGGGCGAAAAAGCTGACATTTCAGGAATAAGATCTGCGACATCTGCTTTACAGGTGAAAATAGTTTCTTCGCTGTTTTCAGGATCGTTGCAGGTTACTGTCCATGTATTTTGTCCCGGAACGTTAAGGGAAGGAATATTGATGGTAAAAGTTGTTTTGAATTTCGGCTCTCTGAACAGTTCTATTCCGGCCTGTATCGCCATATCTGCATCGCAGGGAACATGAACGCGTTTATGTCCCATTAATTTCGTTTGTTCTTCCCCTCTAAGATATTCTTCTGCGGTAACAAAAGCAACGGTATCTTTTTGAGATTCAGGATAACAGACAATATTCAATTCTATTTCCTGAGTTGTGCTTGCTCCGTTGGGAAACTGTCCTGTATAGTTCTGAAAATTAAAACTCACGATAGCTTTTCCGTCAAAATTCGAAGCGGTAAGTCCTGTATTTTCAAGGTATTTTAAAACTTTTTCGCGGTCAACAAGAAAGGCAATTTCGAAATTAAAAAGTGTCGCGTAATAGAAGGGAAGTCCGAATCCTTTCGGAATTGGAGGTAATTGATTGCTCATGGTAAATTAGTTGTTAAAGTTTTATTGTAAAGCCCATTAATTAAAAAAAACGGGCTTTAGTTTTATTTTTTAGTTAGAAGGATACTCAAAAGTTGGTCCTGCGTTGTATTGGGAAGTCAATGGCTGGCTCATCAATCCGATTGCCTGTTCTTTCAATGCATACATATACATGATGGATTTTGCCAGTTCTTCAGAATGTCCTTCTACGGCAGCCTGAATTGCATCCAATAACTTTTTATACGTAATATTAAATTGCTTTCCCTGTTCAAATAACTGCGGATTCGACTGGTAATCTGACATTTTAGGGTTCGGTTTCATCGGATACGCTGCGTTCCAGTCAACAGGAAGCGGTTTCCCAACCGGTGGAGTGGTTACAGGCATCATTCCGTTTTCGTCGGTGAACGGTCTGTAATCTCCCCCTAAATAAAAATGTTCATGGAAAATTTCCTTAAATCTGAAATAATGAGCTAGTTCCGCACCTTCCTCAAACTGTGAAGGATCTACATCGAAAATAGAATCATCCGCGCCTTCTCCTTGTCCCTTAATTTCCTGAAAAACAAGAATAACACCTTCTAATGCATCAACAGGATACAGTTTTCCCCCGCTTCCGTAGTATTGTTCCGGACGGATCTGTTTCGCGGAATCTCCGGTAAAAATTCCGCCTTTATTTAATTCTTCAAAAGTCTGCGGTAGTTTTCCGTTTGCTTTATAATAGGCAATAATCTGGAATACAACAATGTAAAAGAACACCACATCATAATATTCTCCAATCGTATGAACATTTTTCATGATGAAATCCTTCATGTTTTCCAAGGTCCATAAATTATTTTCCTGAACGGCGCCTCTTGAAAGCATGGCTTCCGGTTGTGCGTCATAATCGTATTTCGGTGCTTTTACCAAAGGATTACTCGGGCTTTCGATGGCAATAAATGTGGCAATACTATTGGATGAGAACGTTTCCAGACCTACGTAGAAATCCACATTCAATGGCAGTTTCATCGGGTAATTAGGATAATTCTGCGGTCTGTTTACCGAAGGCTGAATGCTCACTGCATTCATCACGTTACAAACCATAATCATGTGAAGCATTTCTTCTACCGCTACACTTCGGATGATCTGTGAAGGAAGAATATTCGTTCCGTCTTTAATAGAATATAAAGCCGTTAAATATGGAGGAATTGTGGAATGCTCGATTAAAATCGCAGTCTGAAGCAAATCCTGTAAAATCGGGCGGTAATCCAGATTCTCTAATCCTTTTTTTACCTGAAACGCCTTTTCTCCGGAGAAATCTGCGTTCGGATTAATTTCCGGAACTTCACCGCCAAATTGTGATCTAAGATATTCGTTAAACGCATCAATCTGGTTGTTAAGCAAAAGATTGGTTACGTTTTTACTGTGGTATTTTATTCCTTCAATCCAGTTTTCTTTACTGTTTGTGTTGTCAAATAATAACGACTGTAAAGAAATGGCTTCGTCTAAGATGGTATTTTTTTCTGAAGAACTTCTTAGAAGACTGCTGTTTTCCTGAGGTTCTGTTTTATTGATTAGTCTTTGTCTCATGTTTTCTATTTTAATATATTTTCCAGATCTTTCAGAATAGATTCTACAGAACGGATGGTAAATGCGGATAAAGTAAGAGTAGGGTTGGAAGTTCCCAAAGTCGTCATATTTCCGGCTCCTACAATGTATAGATTCGGATGATCCCACGATTTGCAATAGTTGTTCGTTACAGAATCGTCCGGATTGTCGCCCATTCTGTGGGTTCCTACAATATGTCCGGCTCCGTTATAAGAATATCTTACATTATTGTATACAAAAGTATTATTGTCTGTCGCATTGTATTTGGTGAAATCTTCAATACCCAGTCTTGCAAACATTTGGTCTGAAGCTAATTTTGCCTGCTCCATTGCTCTCATTTCGTATTCTGTAAGCCCGTAATTGATAACAGGACGCGGAATTCCCAATACATCCAGATACTGGTCGTTAATAGTTACTCTGTTATCAGGATTCGGAAGCTGCTCTATCTCAAAATGGAAAAGCACCTGTCTGGAAAGTCTGTGTGTTAATGCATCTTTCAGTTCTTCTCCAAAAAGACCGTCATTTAAAAACTCTGAAAGGTCTGATCCCGGAGAAAAAGCCGGCCAGCTCCATCCCCAGTTGTCAAGAGGTGAGATCCAAGCAGAAAATTCGCTTCTGAAATTTCCGTCTCGGAAAGATGAAATATTGGTGGTGGAACCGGGACCTCTGTAAGAATAAACAGGATCCGGAAATAATCCCCAAGTAAGCATTACCATATGATCCATCAGGTTTCTTCCCACCTGATCGCTTCTGTTGGCAACCGTTTTTTCAACATTTTGCCCTTTTTCGAAAACAGTGTATTTTGAATTTAAAAGAATTTTCGGGTTTTCAAAAGCATTGGCAGCAAGAATAACGATTGTTTCGTTCGTATCGATAACCTCTTCTACAAACTCTGTTTTCTCTCTTGAAATATATCTTCGGATGTGAACTTTAGAGATTTTTTCCTGTTCTGCTACATCAACACTCAGTTTGTACACCACGCTTTGTGCCTGAACCTGAATATTATGATTTCTCTGAAAATTCTGGTTTTTATTTACTTTATATAAAGCTTTTTTCAGCGTTTTCAGAGCGTTGTATTTTGCCTGAACGGGACAGATCGGAACGCAGGATGCATTTCCTTCACAGCGTTCTCCCATATAAGGATTCCATACTGCTCCTAAAGCTTTGTATTCTTCGTTTTCAATATTCTTTAAAGTTAAAGTATATCCCGATTCTGATGCTTCAGCTTTCACTATTTTGGATGTTCCGTAAGCAATATTCGGGGTAGAATTTCTTCCCTGCGGAGACGGAACAAGCATTATCGGATATTCTTCAAAGTTGAGCTGAACCGAAGTTCCTGCCAATCCGTTAATAATCTGATGATCCATATAACTCTGCGGAATTTCTTCCATCGGAAAAACATAATTTTTACCGTAATATTCTTCCATGCTTTCCTTAATAGGATATTCCTGCGCTGCAACGTTTCCGGAAACACCGATCTCAAATTCCGCCATTTCATAATAAGGCTTTAACGTCTCATAATCAATCGGCCAGTCCATGGCTCTGCCATATTGTTCCTTCAGTCGGAAATCGTTCGGAAGCATTCTTGGGGTAGTTCCGAGCCAGTGAAGTGTGGTTCCGCCCCCTACACGAATGGCATCACTTGCAAAAGGCATCGGACCGAACTGTACCAGATAACCTTTTTTATCCGGAAACGGCGGAACAATCGGCTCTATATCCAGAACATTCGGAGAGGGAGCCTGTTTCAGATTCGGATACGGTGAATTCGGAACTTTGGCTTCTTCTATGTAAAACTTACGGATGTAATCGTTGTAAGTAACCATTGAAGTGGCAGAATCGAGTTCTATTCCGGCTTCCAATCCTGCTTCATACATTAAAATTGATAGTTCTTTATACGTTTTAGAGTCGTCTGTTTCAGAACGGTGGATCATTTTTTTTGCATCGGTATCAAAAACGTGATCTGTTAAAAGTTTGGCAATCAAAGAACCGGCGATTCCTGTTCCTACGATGATTACATCTTTTTTTTGCTGAGGTTTTTCTGTCTGATTCATGAGTTGCTGTTTACAGGTTTTGTTTCCCAAGATTTAAAGCCCGGCTGTTTTGCTCCCGGCGGATGCGCATGCATTACCGTCCATACGAGACCTTCTTTGTAAGATCTGTCGTTTACGTAAGCGCCTTCCCAGGTTCCCATATACCAAAGCGTAATTACACTTTGGGCAATTTCCTGAGTTGCGGGATTGGCAATAATTTCTGCGGTGATCGCAATTTTCAGTTGATCCTGACTTGCCGAATTTTCCAGAACATTTTTAGAAATATTCAGAAATTCAATAAAAGTGGCGGTTTCAATCTGGTTGAGAATGTACTTGTAATAAATCTCGGCTAAACCTGTAGATTGGAGCTCGTTCACGGAAAATCCGGTGAGGGATTCTGAAATCGCCATGAACACGTCGTAATAGTAATCGTCGACGTTGAGGATTTTGTTGATAATCATCTCGTTGAATTATGGTTAAAGTTTTAGTTTTTATGCTTAGATAATTTTATTTATCAGGTAAATTGGGTTATCTAATTTTCGTCTATAAAGTTATATATTTTTCACATTGATTAGAATAAATGTTTTTTATTTAGAATCTTTCAAAAGTAAATGTTTTGTTTTGATGATTATTTTAAAATAAACGATTTTATCAATCTAAATTTATCAATATGATTTTCTGTTAACCATTTCGTAAAATTGAGAACCTGTAATTTAAAACAATAGCAATATCTTTGTATTATAAATTAGAATTACAGTAAAATATTTTTATGAATGATATTAAAATGATTGTGACAGATATGGACGGAACGTTCCTGAATTCTTCCCATGAGGTAAGTCCGGAATTTCCGAAAATATATGAAGAACTGAAAAAGAGAAATATTTTATTTGTTCCTGCAAGCGGAAGGCAGATGTTCGGGATTACCAAATATTTTGGTGAGATAGAAAGTGAAATGGCGTTCATCGCTGAAAACGGAGGGTACGTTATTTACAAAAATGAAGAGCTTTTTGCAGATCAGCTTGATCCAAAATATATCACGGAAATTATCGCAGCAATCAGAACAATTCCCGGAGCAACGGCAGTTTTGTCGGGGAAGAAAAAAGCATATTTTGAAACCGAGAATCAGGATTTTATTGATTATGTTTCCCAGTTTTATACAGATAACGAGCGGAGAGAAGATCTTACGCAGGAAATTGATGACAGTATTTTTAAAGTTGCGGTATATCATTCCGGTGGTTCGGAATTAAACGTTTATCCTGTATTAAAAGATTTTGAAAAATATGATTTGGAGGTAGTGGTTTCCGGTCAGTATTGGCTGGATATCATGAACAAGAATATCAATAAAGGAATGGCACTGGAAAAACTGCAGAAAGCTTTGGATATTACTCCACAGCAGACTATGGCTTTTGGAGATTATATGAATGATATTCAGATGCTTGAAAATTCAAAACATTCTTATGCGATGCAGAATGCGCATCCTCTGGTAAAAAAAGCGGCAAGTTTTGAAGCCGGTTCTAATGATCATTTTGGAGTTCTTAAAGTAATTAAAGATTATTTAAATATCGATTAAAACTTTCATTTATAATAATTTAAACCTTCAGATTTTATATCCGAAGGTTTTTTACTTATTAAACGTTTAATTAATAATATTAAACTGTTTATGATTATTGTTAATTTAAAGTTTTCAATTTATTTATAATAATTTCACCAATATATGAGAAAAATATTTTAAATTTATCATCGAAATAATTGCTGCTTTTTGCGAGTGATATTTATAAAACAAACTAAACAACCATTTATAAAAGGCGGAACCGAAAAGCCAATAAAAGAGTAGGGAAAACTAAATAATTAAACCATGAATCTATCAATTCACCCATCAGTAGGTGTTGCCCGATTAGGGAATAGCACAACTGAAATCTGCCTGTCTCCGGACACCATCGGTGGTCTGCCGTTTGATGCCGATAACAATGGGAATTCCTTAGGACCGATTACCTCCTTTAAAGATGCTGCAGGTCTTATCAAAAGACAGGGACAGCCTTTTAAAATCCTTTCAGACACAGGAGAAGAAATCACATTAGACACTCCGAATGTAGCTTCTATCGAATGGACGGTGCATTTGGCGAACAAAAAAGCAGCGTGGTATCAGTACAGCGAGCTTCAGGGGAATCTTTTGTACGGTCAGGAAAACAGCTACGAAAATCAGAAAATTCCTTTCAGAAATCCCGATGTACCGCAGAATGACAGGCAAACTTTAATCGTAGATCCGGGACCAAGAACCATTTCCGGCAAACAAAGTTCGATAGGATTTGATAAAGATAATGTTCCTTCGGGCTATCCTGCGCAATATCCTCCACAGAAAGTTTTATACGGAGTTCCGGTGGTTACGTTGGGAGATCTTCTCACGGATAATTCGGGAAGACTGGTTGTTTTGGGAGGCTTTGGTCATGCGGGCGGAAATTTACCTTTGACAAGTTATGGAGGTTCCAGTACATGGCACGACGATATCTCGGACGGACCTGTTTACTGTACGGTAAACTTTAACGACGGAACGCCTTCGGTTTCTCTCACGGCATGGGTTGTGATCGGATCGCCGGATTTCGCACCGGAAATTGTGAATATTTCAAATTTAAGCGACACGATGTTCGATGTCGGGGTAAGAAATTTCAATCTGGTTCCTGAGATGTACAGCAACGGAAATTATAATCCAAGCTTTCAGGCAAATTTCCAGAGAGATATTTTACCAATTATCAACAGAATCAGCAAATATCAATGGGTTGCGAATGTACAGTCGATGATGGCTTTTACCAGCAATATTTTTGATTTTACAGACAATTCTGAGGCAAACCGCCAAAACAGACAGAATTATTTTTCATATTTCAGACAAAATGATGCTCAGCCGCCGGTTCCTCCTAATTTACCACAGGAACAGCTTTTGAAAGAAAACGGAACCGATATTTTCCCGATGATGCCTTTAAATTCAGGCAGCAACTCGGTGAGCAATATTAATATCATGAAATTCATGGCACTGGATGAAACACAGCTTTTCCTGATGCAGCAATGGGCAGACGGAAATTTTGTAAGCGATCCGAATTACGAACAATATCCTGTAAATGCCATGGATGCAGCAAGTGTAGGAAATTGTGTAGGACTTCCGATGTGTCCGGGAATTGAAGTAACCTGGAATTTACAGAATCCTATTATTTATGCAAATCCTTATAGAATTTTACAGTACGGAAACGAACAGCAATATGAAGCACAAGGTTTAACGCCGTCTCGCGATGAATGTGAAGGCGGAGGTTGTGAACCGGGAGATCTTACCAAAAGAATGGCTTGTCCATGGCAGGCAGATTTCTTCCAGTGTACCATTCAGTTAATTAACTTTACAGATCCGTCTGTAAACAAGGCGGGTTCTCCACCTGCACCGCTTCCTCCAACATATTATTCTTACTGGTGGCCGCCTCAAAGCCCATGGGATGTTTTAGTAGGCGAATTTACCGCTGAAGGTCAGTCGGCTACCAATGTTCCGGCAGGACAGCAGATGAACTACGCGCGTGGAATCAACAGTTTTACGCAGATGGTTCAGTACTGGTACGCACTAGGATTTATCAGAGATAAAAATTCTCACAGCGCAGGTTTCCCATTCTTTGTGGAAACTGAAAGAAATAACGAAATATTTACATATGACAATGTTCCTGTAAGCCAGATCAGTGGAAATGAGGAAGATGATGAAACCACAATTCCGGTTTTCTACATCGAAAAGAAAACACAGGTGGTTACCGAAAGAAGTGAAAAAGGAAGAATGATGATGGAACATCTGGAAGAGGTAGGATTTAAAGAAATTGCTGTTGCAGCAGACCGTATGCCGTTACCTCGTTCCGGAACGCGAAACAGAAGATAAAATGCAAAACTTGTTAGAAACTAATGTATTAATTGTCGGTGGAGGTCCAGCAGGGACTTCCGCCGCTTTAAGTCTGCTTAAATATTCTGACCTGAAAGTAGTTATCGTAGAAGAAACCAGTCTGGAATCTGTAAAAATAGGTGAACAGGTGAACTCAAGTATTTTTGATCTTCTTCACTATATGGGAATTGAAAAAACAGCTTTAGATCAGAATAATTTTATCAGGGGATACAGCAGTACTGCAGCTTGGGGAAGCGAAAGACTGATGGTTCGCGATTCTATTTTCAATACGGAAACCGAGAGTTTTCAGCTTAACCGGGAAGAATTTGATTATCTTCTTCTGGAAAATGTATCAGAAAAAGGCGGAATTATTTTTCCGAGAACGAAATGCCTGTCTTTTGATCAGGATGAAAACAATCAATGGACGGTAGATGTAAAACACGAAACCAAAGGAAACTTCACGATAAAAGCAGATTATCTGATCGATGCAACCGGAAGAATGGGAAGTGTCTGCCGGAAAATAGGAGTTCAGTCAAAACGGTATGACGAACTTGCTGCGATCGGAAGATTTTTTTATTTTGATGAATATCAGACTATTGAGCAGACCATCATGATAGAATCTATTGAAGACGGGTGGTGGTACTGTGCTTCTCTGCCGAATCATAAGATGACGCTTACTTTTTTTTCCGATGCACAGATTATTAAAGAAAAAAAGCTTGAAAATACCGAAAACTGGAGCAGGTTATTATCAAAAACAAAACACATTCAGCATAAAATATCAAAAGCGGCTTCCGAAGGAAAACCCTGGGTAAAAAATGCATTTTCTCAGATTGCAGACATCCGTTCAAGCAAAAATTTTCTGGCGGTGGGAGATGCAGCCGCATCATTTGATCCTATTTCATCCATGGGGATCGGTTTTGCCATAAGTTCTGCCTGTCACGCTGCAAAAGCGATTATTGATGCAGATTCAGGACACGAAAATACTTTTGTTAACTATCAGGAAAACATTAATAAAATTTATCATAATTATCTCACAACGAAGACATTTTTTTATCAGAAAGAACAACGCTGGAGCGATGCTGTGTTTTGGAAAAAAAGGATTTAAGAGGTTGGGATATGAAATTAAATTAGTAATGGCAGCCTCATAACGATCTGTGAGGCTGTTTTTTGCTTTAACATTTTTAAAATATTGATTGTCCGTTTATTAACCTAAAGCTTCGACAGGCTCAGCTTGACATCGCTAGAAATCAATCGTTTAGTATTAGAGGTGTCACACTGAGCTTGTCGAAGTGCCTGTTATAAATAATTGATTTTCATATCAGTGCATAGTAATAGGTTGTTTAACGGATATTCAAATTTAAAATTAATAACTATTGAAATATATGAAAAAACTACTCAATTACATTTCGTTTCTGTCGGTTTTACTGTTTTCCGTAGCATGTACTTCTTCCACTATAGAAGATGAAAATGCACCCAGTGAAGTAACCACGGTATTTTATAAAAACGCCGATGAACTCGCTGCAACTTATGATCCTTCGAATACAGTAAATCAGACCTTAAGAAATCAGATTTACGATTTATACAAACAAGGGAAATGGAGCGAGCTGGAATCTGTTTTTAAAGTGAATAACCTGAACGGAGGTTGGCCGCCTGCAAACGGAGGTTACAATATTGTGGATAATACAGATTTCACCGCCGGACAAAAATACGACCGCTACAGCGGGGCAATAGGAACGTACAGCGGAACCGGAGCACCCACTCTGGGAGGAAATTTCACCAGTCCGATCATCAATGGCTACGTTTACACTTTTGCTCAACGCGCTCTTAACAAACCTGAAAATGCCTATGATTTTTATTATGAAATAGAAGTTTTGAATAATTTGCTACCTTTCAAGGGACAATCGGCAGACATTATTCCGTGGTTCGGGCAGGTTGGGAAAGGAAAACAGACGATGTGGAAAATTCCTCTGGATCCTTCAACCGGCTACACAAAAACATGGAATAAACTTGCGCAGGAAGGTTACATTAAAGTAACGATAAAAAGAAGTCCGAGCGGAAATTATCCTTCAGCGGTTGGAATGGTGATTCAATAAATTTAACTGAAAATGTACGCAATAACAAAGAAAATACAGATTGTAAATAAGGCAGATATTCCTAAAGATTCGTTTATCAATAATGAAATCAGTCCGTCTGCGAAACTGAAATTCATCTGTTATAAATGCAGTCATGAAAATCTGTTGAAAATTACTCCTTACGAATCAGGGTTTCCGGTTTTTCAACTCTATCATGAAAATAAAATTCTATCTATCAATGATTTACTTAAGAATTCAATGATAAAAGAGACACAAAAGAATATGCTTCATGTCGGAGAATTTACATTTAATGATTTACCGACGTTGTACTTCGGGACAGACTGCGAATCCTGCGCTGCAAAATACATCGTAATTTTCAGTTATGGCGAAAAACAACCGGGACTGGAAATACTTTCTGTTTCCGGAATATGGGAATATGCAGAGGCATAATATTTTTTTAGAAGGTGTGTTTTGGCTTCAAATCGAAGATTTGAAGCCAAATTTTTTTATGAACTTATGGAAAACCATAATCAGCAGATGTTCTAAAATTGTATTATTGCCTCATCTCATCATTAAAAAAAGACTTTAATTATATGGAAATTTTAATCATTATTATTTTATCGGTTCTGCTGATTGTTGCATTCAGTAAATCAGGTAAAAATAAAAAACAGGTTTCTGAGAAAGAAGCTCAGATTGCAAATCTTAACAGGGAAATTAATCAGCTCAGAACCGAGATTTCAAATCTGAATTCGGACAAAAAATCTTTACAGGACAAAATCCAGAGATTAAGAGCCGATTTTTCTAATCTGCAGATCGAGAAACGTTTGGTAGATGAAAAGAATATTCAATTAAAGAATCAAAACGATGCTTTAAGCAAATATCAGGACATCATTAATGTTCAGGTAGAATGCGAGTATCTCCTTAAAAGGGCAGAAAGAGACAGTTTAAAATTAAAGGAAAGAGCACAGGGTGAGCTGGATAACGCGCAGCTTCAGGCGAAAGAATCGAGAAGAATGACGAAGGAACTTGTTGAAAAAAGAACCAGAGAAGTTGAATTATTGTATGAAAATGCAGTAAGAGAATCCAAAAGAATTATCGATACTGCTGAAGATAAAGCACTTGCCATTGGAGGAGATGCTTACAGAAGTTTACGGGAAGCCAATGAAATTGCCGAGAGAATAAAAGCAATGAAAAATGTAATAAAAGGCTACGGAAACGAATATATTGTACCTTCTTACACTTTGCTGGATGATCTTGCTGAAGAATTCAGCCACAAAGAAGCCGGAGAAAATCTTAAAAAGCTTCGACAGAATAACAAATTAATGATCACAAGCCGACAAGCCGGAATCTGCGAATATATGGATGAATTCAGAAGAAATATTGCCATAGATTTTGTTATTGATGCTTATAATGGAAAAGTGGAAACGATTTTAAATTCGGTAAAAAAAGACAATTACGGAATTCTGAAACAGAAAATAGATGATGCTTTTCAGTTGGTTAATTTCAATGGAGAAGCCTTCAGAAAAGCCAGAATTTCGGTAGAATATCATGAAGCCCGTCTTGAAGAACTGAAATGGGCGGTTATTGCTCAGGAACTGAAATGGCAGGAACAGGAAGAGCAAAGACAGATCAGGGAACAGATGAGGGAGGAAGAAAAAGCAAGAAGAGAGTATGAAAAAGCCATAAAAGATGCTGAAAAAGAAGAATTAACGTTGAAAAGACTGATTGAAAAAGCAGAATCTCAGGTTGCAAAAGCCAATGAAGAGCAAAGAATGATGTTCCAGCGGAAACTCGAAGAACTTCAGGGGAAATTACTGGTTGCGGAAGAAAAAAATCAAAGAGCAATTTCTATGGCGCAGCAAACGCGCTCAGGAAATGTTTATATTATTTCAAATGTTGGATCATTTGGGGAAGATGTTTACAAAATCGGAATGACAAGACGTCTGGAACCGCTGGATCGTGTTCGTGAGCTTGGAGACGCAAGTGTTCCGTTTGAATTTGATGTTCACGCCATGATTTATTCCGATGATGCTCCGGCTTTGGAAAGACAGCTTCACAAAAAGTTTTTAAAGAACCAGCTTAATAAAATCAATCCGCGGAAAGAATTTTTCAGACTCGGAATTAACGATATTAAAAATTATCTGGAAGATACCGGAATTATCTGCAAATGGACTCTTACCGCAGAAGCAAAACAATATCGCGAAACACTGAAGCTTGAAGAGGAAATGAAAACCAATAAGCAGCTCGAAAAAGAGTGGGAGCAATATCAGGAAGAAGCAGATCCTGTAATTTTGGAAGAAGTACTGGAAGAGGAATAAAAAGACAAAACCACAACCCGAAAGTTGTGGTTTTTTAATGAAAGTATATATTATTAAGATTCGGTGTGCATCAGTCCATAACTTATGGAAGTGGGTTCTTTGCCGAAAAGACAAGAGAAAATATTCTGAAATTCATGGATGTACTTACATTTGATAGAATTTCCGTAGATTTTCAGACCTTCTACAATTTTTTTGGAACTCAGATCAAAATCATATTTAATGAAGGTTTCCGGTCTTTCGTAACGAATACGCTGCTCAGAGCTGTAAGTTCTTGAAAATCCGAATTTTTCCAGCCATTCTTCAGTAATCTGAATGGGTTTGATTGATTTTGCCGGAACAGAAAAACTGTGAAAATCATTTTCAATCTGTACAAAATAATCTTTTTCATCATTCTGGAATATTTCAGTAATCGTATAGATCTGATTTTTATATTCCACTAGATTTTTAATTTTTAAATCTGCAACGTTCATAATATTTTGTGGGTGTTTATGTTATTATTCTAAGGTTAGTGAATGCCTTGTGTAAGAAGTTTTGCAAATACTATGCCTTATGTTTGGAATAATAATTAAGCTATTGTTAAGAATGATTTTTATTTTTATTGTAAATAATTGATATTCATTTATTTAATTTAAATTGAAAATTTTAAACAATATTTAGGAAAGTTAAATTTGTGGTATTTGTGTGGTATATTATGTTAAGTTTAAAAATTTAATTATTCAGTTTTCAGAGATTTATTTTCGATCGTTAGCAGAAATGCAATCATAATGACTGAGATTAATACACCAATAAAGACGTTCCATGAGGTAGAGTGGAGCAGATATCCGGTTCCGCTTCCTAAAAAACTGGATCCGAAATAATAGAAAAGCCAATAAATAGAAGTTGCTGAAGATTTTCCTTCTTTAGCATGCAGTGCCGTCATCTGGCTTGCCATGGTATGGGCAGCAAAAAAGCATAAAGTAAACAATCCCAGTCCGAAAACAACGATATAAATGTTTTCAGAAAGAAGAAGAACAAGTCCCGCTAATAAAAAGAAAATCGAACCCTTCAGGATGTATTTTTTTTCAAATCTTGCAGATAATCTGCTGGTTATCATGGTTCCCAAAACTCCGAAAGTATACATCAGGAAAATAAAAGCAATAAAAACATGGTTTAAAGAAAATGGTTCAGATTCTAAACGGAACGTCATATAATTATAGACGCTTACAAAAGTTCCCATTAATAAAGCGGCAATGAAATACAAACGCAACATATAAGAATCACGGATCAGTCTTTTCATCTGCTTCATTTTTAGGTGATAATCTGTTTTCTGAGGTTTGAAAAATTTTGAATCCGGAAAAAGCCTCCAAAACACCAGTCCCAAAATCAGACTTTGAATCCCGATCATTAAAACAGCATTTCTCCATCCCAATTCTCCTGCGAGAAGAGTTGCCAAAATCCTTCCGCTCATGCCGCCGATGGTGTTTCCGCTGAGGTACATACTGATTGCCAAAGCCACCACAGAGATTTCAACTTCCTCCGTAAGATAAGCCAGAGCCACCGAAGAAACACCGGAAATGACAAAACCTTTTACCATTCCAATAATAATAAGAAGCATCAAACTCGGAATCCATGCGGAAATGATCGTTAAAACTGCCGAAGCAATCAGAGAAAAAACCATCAGTTTCTTTCGCGAAAAACTGTCTGCGCGGAATGCAAAAAAGAAAAGCCCCAAAGCCATTCCGATCGTTGAAGAAGAAACCAACAGAGAGCTGTCTCCAACCGTCGTATGGAAATGTTCCGCAACCATTGGTAATAACGGCTGAAAAAGATAAAGCTGTGCAAATACCGAAAGTCCCGATAAAAATATACACAGTTTGATGTAGTAAAACCGTCTGCTTTTCCTGTCTGCTTTTTCTGAAATATTCATGATGTGCTTAAAAAATCAAGCAAAAAATTATGGAGTTATTTTCATCTGCTAATTTGATGAAATTTTTTAAATCCTTAAAATGTCTTTTTTTAATTGATTTTCTATTGAATTTTTAAATTAACTCAATATTTTCCGGTTAAATTTTTACGGCAGTTTTTCACTTTAATACGTATCTTTAATTCAGAAAAAATTAAAAATGATCGAAAACTTTCCTTTTTATCTCTCACTGATTCTTGCCATTGTCTTTATCATCATGATCGCCAACAAAATAAGGGTTGCCTATCCTGTTTTGTTGGTTGTAGCAGGATTGTTAATCAGTTTTATTCCCAACGTTCCGGTCATCAGAATAGATCCCGAACTTATCTTCATTATCTTTCTTCCGCCTTTGCTGTATGAAGCAGCATGGGCAATTTCCTGGAAAGAACTCTGGAAATGGAGGCGGATTATAGGAAGTTTTGCCTTTGTTGTTGTATTTCTTACCGCAACGACGGTTGCTTTTGTAGCCAATCATTTTATTCCCGGATTTTCTCTTGCTTTAGGATTTCTTTTAGGAGGAATTGTCTCGCCGCCCGATGCGGTAAGTGCGGGAGCGATTCTTAAATTTGTAAAGGTTCAGAAAAGGCTGTCTTCTATTCTGGAAGGAGAAAGTCTTCTGAATGATGCGTCTTCCTTAATCATTTTCCGTTTTGCGATGATTGCTGTTGCAACCGGACAGTTCATTTGGCAGGATGCGGTTTTCAGCTTTTCATGGATGCTGATTGGTGGAATAGGAATCGGATTAATCATTGGCTGGCTGTTCATGAAAGGACATAAAATGCTTCCCACAGATGCCAATATGGATACCATTCTTACCATTGTAGCACCCTATTTAATGTATATTGCGGCAGAAGAAGCGCACAGTTCAGGAGTTTTGGCTGTGGTAAGCGGAGGATTGCTGCTTTCCAATAACCGCCATAATTTTCTCAGTACTTCATCACGTTTGCGTGGACTGAATGTTTGGGAAAGTCTGTCTTTCGTACTCAACGGTCTGGTTTTTATCCTCATTGGTCTGGATCTTCCGGAAATTACTTCAGGTTTGGGAGAAGTAAGTATTTACGCTGCGGTAGGATATGGTTTGCTTGTAACGGCTGTTTTAATCGTGGTAAGAATTCTGTCGGCTTACGGAGCGGTAGTGGTTACTCTAATTGCCCGAAACTTCATCACGGTTGCAGACAACAGAAGTCCAGGATTTAAAGCTCCGATTCTGTTGGGCTGGACCGGAATGAGGGGGGTAGTGTCTTTGGCAGCAGCACTTTCAATTCCCGTAAAACTCTATCCCGATGGTCCGGATTTTCCTCAGCGGAATTTAATTTTATTCATCACGTTTATTGTGATTTTAACGACACTTTTAGTTCAGGGACTTACACTTCCTTACCTTATCAAAAAGATGGAAATCCCTTCCTACAACGATCATTTGCCTGAAGATGAAGCGGAAGAGCTTATCCGTCGGGAAATGGCAAAAATGACTTTAGAGCATCTCAGAAAAAATCACAGCGAATTACTGAAAAAAAGTATGTTTTTGCAGCAGATTCATGAAAAATGGAGAGGAAAAGTGGAAAAAGAGCCCGATATTAAACTATCCTCCGAAATCAAAGACGCTTATCTGGATATTCTCAATGCGCAAAGAGCATGGCTAATTGAACAAAACTATGACAAAAAGCAGCATTTTGATGAAGACCTGATCCGAAGACATCTTGTGAAAATTGATCTGGAAGAAGAGAGACTCTCACTGATTCATTAAAAAAGTTAAAACTTTCTGCAGGTATTCATCCTCTTTTAACACTTTTTCATACGACTGTCTTGCGTACACAGGCGAAAGCTCATAATTCTCCGGTTTTGAATTAATATCGTCATTCTCAATATATTGATTAAGATGATGCGTGTATTCTTTAATCAGCTTATTAATGGTTTTTCTTTTTATTTTGCAAATCGTATTGTTTTTAATCTTCTGCAAAGAATTAAGAATAAAAGATTTATCTCCGTGAAAATTGATCACATTTTTTACATAGGAAAGATTGTGGCTATCCTGCAATACAGAATGGTTTTCTTCAAAAATCATGATAGTGGAAGTTTTTTTAATTGAAAATAGTTTCAGAACACCTGATGATAATTGCAGATCAATTGACGGGTATGGTAAACGACTTTCTCATCATACGGATGATATAGTCTGTAAGAAAAGAATATTGAATGATCATAATAATTACTTTAAGTGAGTGATTGAACGATAAGAGTAGCTGTTATTTTTACACTTCAAATATCCAACCAATTTTTATCATTTTGTTAAATGTATTGAAAATTTGTAACAAAACACTGAATATGTGTGATATTTTGTTGAGTTTATTATTTATGATTGATATTATTGTGGTATGTTTAAATTATTTTTCTTAAAATAATATTTAAAAATCTTAAATTATGTTAAAAAAAATATTTATATTTGCTATAATTCCATTAAGGGTGATTTTAATTGAAATGTTGAAATTTTTCTCTTAGCGGGACTTTTTAAAGACTGAATTAAGTGATTTGGCTTTAAAAAATGTGGACGGTACATTCTAAAAGGACAAATGTTAAGAAAGGCTGATTCTGAAGTTCCCAAAAAAATAGATTTCAGCCTTTTTTATTTCTGATTTTCAATGATATTTTGCAGCAAAAGTTGTAAATTTTCTCTACCAAATCATTACCAAACACATATCCTATTAATTGCTTAATTTTTAAGCTATTGAGGAAATTTTTGTTTTATTCTTTTTTTGTTAATATTTAAATTATTTTAAAGATATAAAGGTTTTTTAAGATTATTTAATACAAATATTTTATGCATAATAAATTTTAATAGAAAATAAATTTATATATTTTTAAAATAATACTATATTTGTTTTAACATTAAACAGCTAACAAAAATTAAGGATGGACATTAACTTTTCAACAGCAACTTTTAAGGATTTCGAAAATATTCCCGGCTTCGATATGATGGAGCGTGCAGACATTTATTATGACTTTCTGGAATACATGAAATCAAACGGACGTCATCACTACAGATTGCAGAATAATACAGGTTGCAGTTCTGTAATGAATGTGGGAACTCACAACGTAACCAGAGAATTTGTAAGCTTTGTTACAAGTGATTATTTAGGGTTTACACAACACCCGAAAGTAAAGCAGGCAGCAATTGAAGGAGTAGAAAAATACGGAACCGGAACGGCGGCAACACCACTTATTGGAGGATATTATTCTTACCACAACGATTTAGAAGCTAAAATTGCTTCCTTTTTTGGGCGTTCTCAGGATGAAGCTGTGATTTTTACAACAGGATACACAACAAACAGTGCGACATTGCAGATCCTGTTGCAGAAAGAAGACATCGCAATTGTAGATATGGCAGTACATGCAAGTGTATATGAAGGATGTATTCTTACCAACAGAAAAACATTTCCGCACAACAATCTGGAGGCTTTGGAACAGATTTTGAAAACATCGGAAAAGCAGTTTCGTACAAAGCTTGTAGTAATAGACGGTGTCTATTCTCAGGATGGAGATACCGCTCCTATTGAAGAAATTTATAAATTAGTAAAAAAATATAACGCCTATCTCATGGTTGATGATGTTCACGGAGTAGGTATTTTAGGGAAAACAGGAAGAGGTACAATTGAAGATACAGGATTGCTGGATAAAATAGATATTATTACGGGAACTTTCAGTAAAACATTCGGTAACCTTGGAGGATATGTAATCGCCAATAAAAGCCTTACCAATTTTATAAGATTCCAGTCCAGACAGCAGATATTTTCAGCAACAACGCCTCCTTCCACGGCTACAGGAATTATAAAAGCCATTGAACTGATAGATGAAGAACCACAATGGAGAGAAAAACTCTGGGAAAACATCAATTACTTTAAAAAAGGACTGAATGATCTGGGGCTGGATACCGGGACAACTTGTTCCGCAGTTGTTCCCGTAAAGATCGGAGATCCGCATATAACGGGCGATGTAGGAAGAATGCTCCTCGAACACGGAGTATATACAAACCCCATTATTTATCCGGCTGTAGCCAGGAAAGATGCCCGAATCAGGATGAGTGTTACCGCAACACATGATAAAGAACATCTTGATAAAACCCTCAATGCCTTTGAGGATATCAATAAAAAGTTGCATATTGCAAAAAAATAAATAACAAATGCCAAGAAAAGTTGTACAGGGCCCTATACGGGACAAAGAAAAAACAAAACAAAAATTGCTTGCTGCTGTTGGAAAAATCCTTAGAACCAAAGGGTACTCAGGATTGAAAGTGAGTAAAATAGCAGCAGTGGCAGGCTTTGATAAAAAATTAATTTACGAATATTTCGGAAGCACCGAAAAGCTTATCGACGAATACATCAGATCTCAGGATTACTGGAGCAAAATGAACCAGGATAATATCCATGTGGATTTTTCAGACGGAGGTAAAGAGCTTTCTAAAGTTGCCATTCTTAATCAGTTTGAGCACATCAAGAAAAACAAAGAACTTCAGAAGATTATTCTTTGGGGATTATCAGAAAGCAAACCGATTCTGAAAAAAGTAGCCGATGAGAGAGAAGAAATGGGAGAAATGCTTTTCACGAATATTGTAGATCCGCATTTTAAGGATAAATCTACAAGGTATCGTGCCATTGCAGCACTTCTGGTTTCCGGGGCTTATTATCTTAACCTTTACACAGCTCACAATGCAAGTATATTCTGCGGAATAGACCTGAAAAGTGATGAAGGAAGAAAAGAAATAGAAAAGGCGATTACCGAAATCATCGATTTTGCTTACGAAGAAAGATAATATGAGAAAAGTTTACTATTGTCAGAACAGAGTTATTTTAAAAGTAATTTAAAAGAATTTCATTTTTAAGTTACAACAATATTTCTTATTTTTGACCAATGGAAAATTTTATCGTATCTGCACGAAAATATCGCCCGCAGCAGTTTGATACTGTTGTTGGGCAGTCTCATATTACGGATACTTTAGAACACGCTATTGAAGAAAATCAATTGGCTCAGGCACTGCTGTTCTGTGGTCCGAGAGGAGTAGGGAAAACTACCTGTGCCAGAATTCTGGCGAGAAAGATCAATGAAAAGGACGGATCAGTTTCGGAAGACGGTTTTGCCTACAATATTTATGAGCTGGATGCCGCATCGAACAACTC
The DNA here is from genome assembly GCF_002177115.1 of Chryseobacterium mucoviscidosis. GTDB lineage: Bacteria > Bacteroidota > Bacteroidia > Flavobacteriales > Weeksellaceae > Chryseobacterium > Chryseobacterium mucoviscidosis. Next base: position 85,573 of record NZ_MVAG01000122.1, read on the forward strand.
TGTAGATGATATCAGAGAATTGATCGATCAGGTACGTTTTGCGCCTCAGGTTGGTAAATATAAAGTGTATATTATCGACGAGGTTCATATGCTCTCTTCTGCAGCCTTCAATGCTTTCCTTAAAACACTTGAGGAACCGCCTGCTCATGCTATTTTTATCTTAGCGACTACCGAAAAGCATAAAATTATTCCTACCATTTTATCCCGCTGTCAGATCTATGATTTCAAAAGAATCGTAATTGAAGACATTCAGGGACATCTTAGGAATATCGCTCAGAAAGAGAATATTCAATACGAAGATGATGCATTGTATCTTATTGCCCAGAAAGCAGACGGAGCTTTAAGAGATGCACTTTCCATCTTCGACAGGCTTTCTACATTTTCCCAAAAGAATATTACACTCGCAAAAGCCGCAGAAGTTTTAAATATTCTGGATTACGACCAGTACTTAAAAATTGTAGATTTAGCCAAAGAAAATAAAATTCCCGAAGTTCTTTCCGCATTTAACGAAATTGTAAAAAAAGGATTTGATCCTCATATTTTCATCGCAGGATTGGGAAGTCATTTCAGAGACCTTATGATGGCACAGAATACTTCAACCATTGATCTGATAGAAGTAGGAGAGCAGACTAAGACAAAGTTTGTAGAACAGGCTCAGAAATGGAATCCGCAACAGCTCATTGATGCTATTGAGATTTGCAATCATGCAGACATCAATTATAAAAATTCCAAAAATCCAAGACTTACGGTAGAAATTGCTTTAATGCAATTGGCTTCTTTGACGGCTAATTCAGACGTTGCTAAAAAAAAAAGTTTATAATTCTGGCTCCGTTTCTCAGTGATAAGCAGGAAGTAAAAATCCCCGTAAAACCTACGGAAACTCAGGAACAGAAACCTAAACAGGAGCAACCTTCTGAAAGTCCGGAACTTCCCGTTGTTGCGGAGATCAAAAAAACCTCAAAACCTTTATCGAGACCCGGAATTTCTTCAGGTTTCAGCATCAGTTCTTTTTTAAACAAAGAAGAAACAACTGTTGTAGAAGAAAAAGTTGTAGCCAAAACAGAACAGCTTCCCCAAAATCACTTTACCGAAACAGATCTTCAGGCAGAGTGGAATTTACTGCTCAAGCAGCTTCAGAGAAAAGATGCCATTATTTTCAATGCCATTAAATCTTTCAAAATGATAAAATCCGGAGAAAATGAAATTACCGTTTTGTTTCCTTCCGATTCTGCAAAAGCTGAGTTTGATAAAGTAAGCCGTGAATTTTTTAATCATTTTAAAACGAAAGTTCACAATCATTCCATTCAGGTTGCATATAAAAGAGATGCCGAAAATCTGAAAGTAGAAGTAATGACTCCAAGAAAGAAGTTTGAAAAGTTTGTTAAATTAAATCCTTTGCTGAAAGATCTTGATGATCTGATGAAATTCGATTTAACATAATTCTTGTTCCTTAATAATTTTTTCCTGCAGAAAAATCTTTAAGAAAAAGTTTCACAATTTTTATTTAAAAAAAATAGGGTACATGAAACTCTTTTTTAAATAAAATTTATATATTTGTCAGATAATTGAAAAACAAAACGCAGCTTTTTCAGTTAAAATGTAAACAGAAAATCTAGAAATAGATAGTTTATTTTGGAAAAATTAATAAAGTCATATCAATCTGTATTTGCTCCTGCTGAATTCTTTAGCGGACAATTTGGCTTTTCTTTTCCGTATTTTAGAAATTTCAAAACGTATTATCGATTTTATTATTGGTACTGCTAGTATAAATTTCTTTCAAAAAAATCTACAGGAATTATAGATTTCTTCTTATTTCCTGATTCCTTTAAAAAATTTTAACGGCATTTTTTAGAAAGAATTATAAAGTAATTTTATAATGCTTTTTTGTGTTTGAATATGAACAATAACGATAATAGTAAAATTAAAAATATGAATTTAAAAGACTTAAAAAACGAATGGATTAATGAATTCCAGCAGCCCATGATGATTGCGGGACCATGCAGTGCAGAAAGTGAAGCACAAATGCTGGAAATTGCAAAAAGAATCAGGGAAACCAATGCCAATGTTCCGGTTTTCCGTGCAGGAATCTGGAAGCCGCGTACAAAACCGAACGGATTTGAAGGAGTAGGAGTAATCGGTCTGAACTGGCTGAAAAAAGTGAAGGAAGAATACGGTTTTAAAACAGCGACAGAAGTTGCCAATGCACACCACGTTTTTGCAGCTTTGGAAGCAGATGTAGACATTCTTTGGATCGGGGCGCGTTCTACGGTAAATCCTTTTACCGTTCAGGAAATTGCACAGGCATTGAGAGGAACAGACAAAACCGTGTTGGTGAAAAATCCTGTAAATCCGGATCTTGCTTTGTGGATCGGAGCTTTGGAAAGACTTTTAGGTCAGGGAATTACCAACTTGGGAGTTATTCACAGAGGATTTTCTACGTACCAGAAAACAAAATACAGAAACAATCCAAACTGGCAAATTGCTTTGGATTTTAAAAGCCAGTTCCCAAATATCCCGATGCTGATCGACCCTTCACACATCTGCGGAAACAGAACTGGTTTGGCAGACATTACGCAGGAAGCTTTAAACGTAGGTTACCAAGGTGCCATTATAGAAACACACAGCAATCCGGATGAAGCCTGGAGTGATGCTGCACAACAGATTACACCGGAAGTTCTGGCAGAATTAATCGGGAACTTAAAGGTGAGAAATTCAGGATTGGCAGGATTTGAAGGAGAAATGGGAAGACACAGAACGTTAATTTCTGATATTGATTTTCAACTGATTGAAATGCTTGCGCAAAGAATGAAAATTTCTGAGAAAATTGGAAAGCTTAAAAAAGAAAATGATATTGCCATCTTCCAGCCGGAACGTTGGAAAGAAATTACAGAATACGCAACTCAAAAAGCTGTTGAGACCGGAATGACGAAAGAATTCATAGAAAAAGTATTCAAAGCGATCCACGAAGAGTCTATCGAGGTTCAGAACAGCATTATGATTAACAGATAATCTGGTTTTAGAGTCAGAGAGTTTTAGAGTGGGAGAGTATTAGAGTTGGAGAGTGAAAAAGTAATTAGATGACTTTTATAAAAGCTCTCCGGCTCTAAAACTTTAAAAACACTCAAACTAAATTTCCTATATTTGTAGCATCTTACAGTATGAAAGGAAAAATCATTAAATCTACAGGAAGCTGGTATCAGGTTTTGGAAATGGAAACCGGGAAAATCTTCGAAGCAAGAATTCGCGGAAAATTTAAATTGATTAAAACAAGACTTACCAATCCGCTTGCTGTTGGAGATTTTGTAGAATTTCAACTGGAACAGGATGATATTGCGTGGATTACAAAGATCGAGCCCCGCAGGAATTATCTCATCCGAAAATCTGTAAACCTTTCAAAAGAAGCACACATCATCGCTTCAAATATCGATCTTGCCTGTTTTATTTTCACCTTAAAGCATCCTGAAACTTCCCTTGGATTTCTAGACCGTTTTCTCGCGTGTTGCGAAGCATACAATATTACTCCCTTAATTTTATTCAATAAAATTGATGTTCTTCATGAAGAAGAAATTGAGATCGTAAAAGATATTGAGTTTCTATATAATGAAATCGGCTACGATGCTCTGGAAATTTCTTCCTATTCAAAATTAAATCTGGAACAGCTTCAGGAATTGCTGAAAGATAAAACATCTGTTTTCTTCGGACATTCAGGTTGTGGAAAGTCTACTTTGGTGAATGCTTTGCAGCCGGGACTTAACCTGAAAACTTCTGAAATTTCCGATACGCATTTAAAAGGTAAACACACCACAACTTTTGCACAGATGCATTTCTGGGATTTTGGCGGAAACGTAATCGATACTCCCGGAGTGCGTGAATTTGCCATGATCGACATCGAAAAAGAAGAAGTTCAGCATTATTTTCCTGAAATTTTCAAAAAAAGAGAAGAATGCAAATACCACAACTGTCTTCATATTAACGAGCCGAAATGCGCGGTAATTGATGGTCTGGAAACCGGAGAAATTCAGCATTCAAGATATTCTACCTACATTAAATTAATGGAAGAGGCGGAAGAAGCTTCCCAAAAATAGTTTTAACCTTTTACGATCATTTCTTCATCATTATATGGTTTTGATGAATAATTTTTTGTGCCAAAAATTCTTGCTTTGGTAAAAAGTTTCTTGTCATTTTAATTCAATATTAAATCTGGATTTAAGATGAATAAACCTTAATATTCAGCCTGTAAAAACTTAAACATGGGTTTAATTATTTAAAAATCTTGAAGTTAGGCGTAGTTTTTGGAGAATTAAGGGCAATAAAAAACCCAGCCGAAGCTGGGTAAAAACTAATAACCATGAAAACTCAAATTAAACATGAGAATCATAATAAAATAAACAATTACTGTGCCAAAGTTTCGTTCATAAAACCTTAACAAATGTTATTTTTATGTTAAAAATATTTTAAAATTAAAATCAAAAGAATTTTTTGTATTTTTGCGCCATTAAAAAAATATACATTTATGTCTAACATTACATTCACTATGATTAAGCCTGATGCAGTTGCGGACGGACATATCGGTGCTATATTAGGAAAGATCGCAGAAGGTGGTTTCAAAATCAAAGCAATGAAATTGACTCAACTTACTGTTGCTGATGCAAAAAAATTCTATGAAGTTCACGCTGAAAGACCATTCTACGGAGAATTGGTAGATTTCATGAGCTCCGGACCTATCGTTGCTGCTGTTCTTGAGAAAGACAATGCGGTAGAAGATTTCAGAACTTTAATCGGTTCTACTAATCCTGCTGAAGCTGCAGAAGGAACAATCAGAAAAATGTTTGCAAGAAGCATCGGAGAAAACGCTGTTCACGGTTCTGACTCTGACGAAAACGCTCTTATCGAAGCAAAATTCCATTTTTCAGGAAGAGAAATTTTCTAAGAAAAATCATTTCAAAATAAAAAATCCGGAGAAGCTTTCTTCGGATTTTATTTTTTACAGATTGCTTTCAATTGCGCCAACTTTTTCACGGTATAATTCGAGCGGTTTATCTAGCAGAACCGCAATAACTGTTAGGTTTTTATCCAGTTTTTCTTTGGGTACATCAATATAAATAATTCCCGGAACCTCACTCCAGTAAAGCTTATTGTATATTTCATGGCCTAATAAAGTTCCTTCACCCACGATACGGATTCGGGCAATTTCGTTTTTAATACCTTTTAAAGCAATTGGTCCGGTCGGAACTCCTTCCACAAAAAGATAAAGGGTCTGTCTGTCTTTGGAAAGTACAGAGTTTCCTGAAAAATAACCTTCTGGAAGTCCTTTTTCGGTTTCATAGAGTGCTTCTGCGTGTTTGCTGATCCAGTTTAGAATTTCGGGATTGGTTTTATCGGTTTGGGGAAGTTTCATTTCCATTCCGTCCTCTGTTAAACCTGAATTTTTGAAGATGTTGTTTCCCGAATGAAGCTGTTCTGCAATTTCATAGACTGCCGTTTTTGTGTTTTTATTTTCTAAAGATTCAGGAAGAGATAAATTGGGCTTATCATTTTGTACTCTGATCATAGGTTCGTCAATTGATATTTCAACAACGGTTACGTCCTGATCAAATTTTACATGGGAAAAATTGAAAGTGAAATCTCCATTACCGTTACTTTTAATATTAATCTTCGCTTTATCGTCTCCAAGAATTCTGGCAGAAATAATGTTGGTCATTAAACCATATATTTTTACAAAGTCTTTGGCTTCTTCAAGATAGAGGAATAATTTTTTCCGGTCTTTTGAAAATGCAGATTTTCCTTTATAATTGTCGAATGGCAGACCTCGTGTTGTTCCATAAATGGCTTCGGAATTTTTTGTTGTCCATCTTTCTAAGTTCTTTAAAATTTCAACCTGCTGTTCCGGAATGGTTCCGTCTTCTTTCGGAGCGATATCCAACAGTAGATTTCCGCCCATATTAATCACATCCGCCAAAGTTCTTACGATCATATTCGGAGTTTTGTAGTGGTTATCGAAGGGCTGAAATCCCCAGGAATCATTCATGGTGTAGCAAAGTTCCCAGTAATTGCTTTGAGGTTTTACCACAGGAATTCCCTGTTCCGGAGTTTCGTAGTCTCCATGATTTTTCAGTCTTGAATTAACGATAATGTTCGGATTGAATTTTTTCAGATTTTCCAGTGTTTCCGGAGCGCGCCATTCTTCTGATGAGTGTTCCCAATCTCCGTCGAACCACAGAAGATCAGGTTTCAATTGTGAAGAAAGTTCATTTAATTGATTCTGATAATAGGTAACAAAATTTTCCCAGCGTTTCGGATCATTTTTAATTTTGTAACGTTTTTTTGTCCGGGTATTGATGTCGTAATAAGGATGGCTCCAGTCGGGAAGGGAATAGTAAAGTCCGGTTTTCAGGCCTGAATTTTTTAATGCAGAGATCAACGGAGAAAGCACATTTCTTTTGGCTAAGGAATGTTTAGGGATGGTAGTCGATTTTTCAGCTTTTGAATCCCAAAGCGCAACACCATCATGATGTTTTGTGGTAATCACGGCGTATTTTGCTCCGGAATTTTTAATCAGTTTTACCCATTCATCAGGATTATATTTTGAAGCTGAAAAACCGTTGAGCTGTTTCATGTAATTTTCATGACTGATGTAATTATTGAAGAAAGCCCATGATTCCGGAATTCCGTTTACAGAATAAATTCCCCAATGAATAAATATTCCGAGTTTGGCATCCTGAAACCATTCCATTTTTTGATTTTCCTGAGGCTGATTTTGTGCAAAATATTTTCCTGAAGATAAAACCAGACCTAAAGATAATATGCCGATTAATTTCCCTTTCATTTTTTTCTTTTTGTGATCTAAAAATACTTAAAAGAACTTTAAAAAGCTGCTGTATTTATTATTGGATGATTAAAACCTTTCTGTTCTTCGGGGTTAAGTAGAAATACCGAGATTAAAATTCCGTGTTTTTACGGATGTTTTTGTCCTCATTTATTGCCATCTTTACATCAGCATTAGAGAAGGAAAATTTAAGCATTAAACTCTTCAAAACTAATAACCATTAAAGGCTCAGATTTTCATTAAGAAGAAAGGCAACTCAACGGAGTTGCCTTTTTGTTTGTATTTAAATGAAATTAAATTTTCAGTAATTCGATCGTTCTTTCCGGATTTTCTGCTGAGAAAACTGCATTTCCTGCAACCAGAACATCGGCTCCTGCTTCGAAAAGTTTAGAAGCGTTGTCGATATTTACACCACCGTCGATTTCAATTAAAGCGGTAGAATTGTTGCTTAAAATTAAGTCTTTCGTTTCCGCAATCTTCTTGTAGGTATTTTCGATGAATTTCTGTCCTCCGAATCCCGGATTTACACTCATCAGCAAAACAAGATCTACGTCTGCAATAATATCTTCCAGCATCAGAACCGGAGTGGAAGGATTTAAAACAACACCGGCTTTTGCACCCAGACTCTGAATATGATGAATCGTTCTGTGAAGGTGAGTACACGCTTCGTAATGCACCGATATAAGATCTGCTCCGTGATTGATGAATTCTTCCACATATTTTTCAGGCTCTACAATCATCAGATGCACATCTACAAATTTTTTAGCGTGCTGCTGAACGGTTTTCATTACCGGAAATCCGAACGAAATATTCGGAACAAATCTTCCGTCCATTACGTCTACGTGAAACCAGTCTGCCTGAGAATTGTTCAGCATTTCGATGTCTCTTTGCAGATTCCCGAAGTCTGCGGATAAAAGGGATGGAGCAATAAGCTTCGTTTTCATTTTTACTTTTTACTTTTAACTTGTCTCTTTTTACTTCTGTTAATGATACTTCAGTTTCATTTCCGGCTGAATTCTCAGAATCGTTTCGTAGATCAGTTGGATTACATTTCCTACGTCTTCTTTGGAAACCATTTCCACTGTGGTATGCATATAACGCAAAGGTAAAGAAATTAATGCACTCGGTACGCCGCCGTTAGAATGCGCGAAAGCGTCGGTGTCTGTTCCCGTAGCGCGGCTCGCTGCTGCTCTCTGGAAAGGAATTTTCTTCGTTTTTGCGGTGTCGATAATCAATTCTCTGATGGTGTGATGAATACTTGGTGCGAAGAAAACCACCGGTCCGTCTCCGCATTTCTGGTCACCTTCTTTTTTCTTTTCGATCATCGGAGTGGTAGTATCGTGCGTAACGTCTGTAACGATGGCAATGTTGGGTTTAATGGTGTCTGCAATCATATCTGCTCCATACAAACCTACTTCTTCCTGAACAGAATTGGTAATGTACAATCCGAACGGAATTGTTTTTTTATTTTCCTTTAAAAGTCTTGCCACTTCAGCGATTATAAAACCACCGATTCTGTTGTCTAAAGCTCGGCAAACGAAATAGCGGTCATTCATTTCGAAGAATTCATCGGGGTAGGTAATCATGCAGCCTACATAAATTCCCATTTCTTCCACTTCTTTTTTAGAAGTTGCACCGCAATCGATGAAGATATTTTCAATTTTCGGAGTCGGTTCGTTCTGGTTGGCTCTGGTGTGGATTGCAGGCCATCCGAAAACGCCTTTTACAATTCCGTTTTCACCATGGATATGAACCACTTTGGACGGAGCGATTGTCTGATCAGAACCTCCGTTTCGGATCACGTAGATCAATCCGTCGTCTGTAATATAATTTACATACCAAGAAATTTCATCTGCATGTGCTTCAATCACTACTTTAAATTCTGCTTCAGGATTAATGATTCCGTAGCAGGTTCCGTAATGATCCACTTCAATTTTGTCTACATTAGGCTTAATATAATCCATCCAGATCTTCTGTCCCTCGTGTTCGTAACCAGTCGGAGATGAAGTGTTTAAATATTTTTCTAAAAATTTTAAAGATTTCTTTTCAAATTTCATAAAAAGGAATGATTTTTGCGTTCAATTTTTGTTCTAATACGCGTAAAAATAATGAATTTTAGTAAGATTATTTGTCTTTTTCTCTTCTTTTTTGGAGTCAGTATTTCGGCTCAGAGGGATTCCGTCATTGCGAAACCTTTAAGTCAGTACCCTGCAGAACTTTTGAAAACAGACGAATTCGGCAATAAATATTTCTATGATGAAAGGCAGAAAGCAAGAATCTATGAAATCAACGGGGAAACTGTGGTGGTAATGGATGAGCTGGTTTTGCTGAATAAGCCGAAATTCAATAATCAGCTGGATCGGAACTATTATTATTTCTTAAATAAAAAGCTTTACAGAGTATATCCGTTATTTTTAACTGCTTTACAGCAATACAGAGATATTCAGGGAGAAATGACGAATATGGACAGTAAGGCAAAACGAAAATACATAAGAGATCGACAGAACATTTTAGCCGACCAGTATGAAAAACAGCTCAGAGATCTTACGACAACAGAAGGACAGGTTTTTGCCAAACTGATGAACAGAGCAACTGGAAAGAACGTCTATGAAATCATTAAAGAACTAAGAGGAGGATGGAGCGCATTCTGGTGGAATGTAAAAGGAAAAATGGCAGATATTGATCTTAAAGATCCTTACGATCCGCACAAAAACAGAACCGACGAATATCTGGAATCCTTGCTTCAATCTAATTGGAATTCAGGTTATCTTCAGCCTTATTCCGGAGCGAGCAGCTTTAAAGTCTACAAATAATAGCAATCATAAAAAATTCCTGTAACGATCTTACAGGAATTTTTCTTTTAATTTATCAAAAACAATCTTGTCGATAGGTAATGGAAACGGATTATCCGGTCTGTCGATCTCGATCCATTCTGTTTTTTCAATGCAGGGATCAAGAATCAGGAAATCGCCTTCGTCAATAATGTTTACAATATAATATATGGTAAGAAGCTGTTCATTTTCTCTGAAACGCGAAACCAGAAAATCTTCCTGCGTATAAAAATGTTCCACAACTTCTATTTTTACATTCAGCTCTTCATCGAATTCACGATGCAGACAATCTATTAATCCTTCTCCAAACTCCAGTCCGCCACCCGGAAATTTCATTAAAGGTTCACCTGCGTATTCTTCAAATAAAGTAAGAACTTTTTTATCCTTTACTGCACAGGCGTAAACTCTAATGTTGATCTTATCTATCATATATAATAATTTGTATAGCTAATTTAAGGAAATTTGTCGGATGCCGGAAGACAGGAGCTGGAAGTTTACGGCTTATTTTAATTTTTTTTAACCTTAGATTTACATACTCAAATGCATCAGGAAGCAAATTTTTCCAGTCTTTTGTCGAATGAGATATTTAGATTTCTCCGAAATGACAAACTTTTAGGATGAATTAAAAAAACTTCAATATATAATAAGGTATACATTCAAAACTTTAAAGACTATAAAACATCAAGTAATAAAACCTCCATCTTCCAGCCTCAAGCTTCCATCTTCTTTCTCCCTTCCTTACAACTTCACCGCGTTAATCATCTCTCTTTTTCCCGGAGGTCCCTGCTTTTTTTCAACGTTAAAATTCAGTTCCTGAAGAATTCTTCTCACGCTTCCTTTCGAAGAGTAGGTTGTTAATAATCCGTTAACAGCCATTTTATCCGAAACCATTTCAAAAAGGGGCTTTTCCCAGAGATCGGGCTGTACTCTTGCACCGAAACAATCGAAATATACCAGATTTATTGCTGGTAAATCGATATTCTTCAGATCAAAAAAATCACATTCTATCTTTTTTAAGTTGAAACCACTAATGATTTCTTCTGATTTTTCCCATTCTGCCAGATGAATTTTTTGATAAATATTTCTGAATTCGGGGTTATCGAAAAGCTCAAAATAGGCTAAATCGTTAATTTCCGATTCATTTATGGGGTATTTCTCAAGGGTAAAATAGTTGATGATATGATTTTTGTCAGTTTTTAAATATTCATTAATTGTTACCAAAACATTCAAACCTGTTCCAAAACCGAGTTCTAAAATATTAATTTCGTAATCATTTATCAGATTTAATCCGTTTTTGATAAACACGTGTTCGGCTTCCTGTAATGCACCATGGTGTGAATGATAGTTTTCATTTAAATCATTGATAAACAATGTTTTGCTGCCGTCGTTTGTGGTCTTAATTTCTCTTTTCAAGCTATTTTTTTACAAATTTACTCTAAAATTTTTATATTTAGAAAATTATGTTAAATTTGTAGAACCTCATAAAAAATTTTAGAAATGATAATTCAAAAAACTGAAAACTCAAGAATTTCTACATTCGACCCAAACAATTTTTCATTCGGAAATACTTTTATCGATCATATGATCATCTGTGAGTACGAAAACGGAAAATGGGGTGATGTAAAATTGGTTCCTTATGGTCCTTTGGCATTTACACCGGCAATGATGGGTGTAAATTACGGACAGGCTTGTTTTGAAGGCATGAAAGCCTATAAAGACAAAGACGGACAGGTTTTCCTTTTCAGGCCCGAAAAGAATTTTGAACGTATCAATAAGTCGGCAAAACGTCTTGCCATGCCGGAAATAACGGAAGAAATGTTTTTGGACGGACTAAAAGCATTGGTGGATATCGACAGAGAATGGATTCCTTCCGGAGAAGGTATGTCTTTGTACATCAGACCATTGATTTTCGCTACTGAAGAAGCATTGAAGGCGAGAGTTGCCAATAAATATATGTTCGCGATCGTTGCAACTCCTGCAAAGATGTATTATACAGAACCTGTTTCTGTAAAAATTTCAGACCACTATTCAAGAGCGGCAAGCGGTGGAGTAGGTTCTGCGAAAGCTGCCGGAAACTATGCGGCTTCTTTCTACCCGACTCAGTTGGCAATTGAAGAAGGATATGAGCAGATTATCTGGACTGATGACGCGACTCACGAATATTTCGAAGAAAGCGGAACGATGAACGTTTTCGTAAGAATCAATGATACGATTTATACACCTCCGACTTCCGAAAAAATCCTTGACGGAGTTACCAGAGACAGCTTTATTCAGTTGGCGAAGAAAAGAGGAATTGAAGTAAAAATAGAACCGATTAAAGTTCTGGAAGTTGTAGAAGCTCAGAAAAACGGAACTTTGAAAGAAGTTTGGGGAGTAGGAACAGCGGTGGTTACTACGGTTTTCCAGGCTTTAGGTTACAAAGGAGAAAAGCTTGAATTGCCAAGATTATCAGACGAAGAAAGCTTCGCGGTTGCTTTGAAAAATGACCTTGTGAATCTTCAGACAAACCTTTCAGACGATCCTTTCGGATGGAGAGTTTTAGTAGACCACGTATTGGAAACAGTTTAATTTTTTTAAACGTTAGATATTGTAAAGCCGGGAATTTTTTCCGGCTTTTTGTTTTAAATTTTTATCAGTTAAGTAGTTTGAAGTGAAGATGGTTGCTCCTTTAGGAGCAGAATCTGTGTAGAAATAAGAATAAGTTTATCAATCAATCCATAGGATTGATATCTATAATTCTCAATAAATTTTCTAAAGATAGCGTTCCTACGGAACGCCGAATGTAAGCCTAAATATGATTTCTACCCAGATAAAACTCCACAGAGTTTTTATTCCGAATGTCTTATTTATCGCTGTTTTTAAAATTCATATATTATACTTTGCTTAGATCCTTTCAGGATGACAAAAACGTTGTCAATGGATTTGAGAAAGGATAAACAATTTTAAATTGAAAAAATCTGCGTAATCTGCACAATCTGCGGGAGATAATTCAAAAGATTCTTCATTCCATAATGCTTTGCAAAATTTCATTCAGAATGACATGACTCGTTAAAGTTTTTAATAAAATAACAAGCTGTACTTGTTTAGCTATTGTAAGGAACGTCTGCAATCCTAGCCGGGATTGGAGCAATTGTCTGAGCTCATTTTTTTAGTTTACGGCGCGGCGAAGCCGCGCCGTAAACTAAAAAAATAGCGAGTGCGGAAAGCGCGATAAAGCTCCAAAAAAATACAATTCCTTTCAAAAGCAGTGGAAATTTACATCATAATCCTTCGACTGTTTCACTCTCAGGAAGACAGGGAAATTGTCACAGTTTTTAATTCAATAAGTTCCTGAAGTTTTGTAATTGATTCCCGAAATGTGTATTTTCGCAAAAGTTTATGAAAAAAATACTCTTCATATCGATACTGGGTTTAATGAGTTGCAGCAAAAATACGCAGACTCATCCTCCCGTTGGCGGCGTTCTCAGCAAGAACGATCTGGATGTTTCCAAAAACAGGATGAAAAACCTGAATGCACAGGAAAGATACCATATTCAGGAATGGATCGGCAGTCAGCCGGTAAAATTTTATCCTACACAGCTTAATTACTGGACGAATACGGAAGGTTTTGACCAAAGGCAGAGAAGGCAGGACAATACGCTGATTTCTTATTCTTACGACCTGTACGACTTCGATCAGACGAAAATCTACGATCAGCCGATCGTAAGAAGAGATGCCAAATTCGGTCATTTTGATGAACTGAAGGCGGTAGAAGATGCTTTGCGTTTTATACACGACGGTGAGGAAGTTACGCTTCTGGTTCCGTCTGCACTGGCGTATGGAACGTACGGAGATGAGAAGAAAATAGATAATGACATCCCACTAATCATAAAATTAAAAGCATTATAATCCATGAAATTGTTTAACAAGAATATAATTCTGGCGGCGGCAAGTGTTTCGCTGATGAGTTGTACACCAATTTATAAAAAAATGAACGTAGACAAAGAAACTTACGAAGGTCTTAATGACGGACTTTATGCGAATCTTCAGACGACAAAAGGTAATTTGATCGTAAAATTCGAGGATAAAAAAGCACCGGTAACTGTGGCTAATTTTATTGGTCTTGCAGAAGGAAAAATCGATAACAAAGCGAAAGCGAAAGGCGTTCCTTATTATGATGGAACGATTTTCCACAGAGTGATTAAAGATTTCATGATTCAGGGGGGAGATCCTCAGGGAACTGGAATGGGAGATCCGGGATATAAATTCGAGGACGAAAGAAACGATCTTAAGCATACCGGAAAAGGAGTGCTTTCTATGGCGAATTCGGGTCCGAATACCAACGGTTCCCAGTTCTTTATCACAGAAGTTGCGACGCCTTGGTTAGACGGAAGACACACGATTTTCGGGAAAGTGGTAAAAGGAGAGGATGTAATCGATGCGATTGCAAATGTAGAAAAAGGAGCGCAGGATAAGCCTAAAACTGACATCGTTTTGGAAAAAGTTTCCGTTTTCAGCAAAGGAGACGAGTACAAAAACTACGATGCAGCAAAAACCTTTACAGAAGGAAAAGCTAAAATTGCAGAAAACAACAAAGCGTTTTTAGCAAAAGAAGAGGCTGAAAAAGCTAAAAAAGAAGCTGAATTCAAAGCCAATCAGGAAAAAATGGTTGAAGATCTGAAAGCAGGAATGCAGAAAACAGAATCCGGTCTTTACTACAAAATCACGAAAACAACAGAAGGAAAAGCTCCGAAAGCAGGGGATAACGTTTCTGTACACTATGCAGGAAAACTGGTAGACGGATCGGAATTCGATTCTTCTTTCAAAAGAAATGAGCCGATTGAAATTCCTATCGGGATGGGAAGAGTAATTAAAGGTTGGGACGAAGGAATCCTTTTGTTAAAAGAAGGTGAAACCGCTACTTTACTGATTCCGCCGGCAATGGGTTACGGAGAAAGAGGAGCAGGAGGAGTAATTCCGCCAAACGCATGGTTGATCTTCGATGTTGAGCTTGTAAAAGTAAAATAATCTGAATCTTACAATATTCTGAAAGCCGTCCGAAAGGATGGCTTTTTTCGTTACCGTTTGTTTGTAACGATTCGTCGGACTTCTGCGACAGATTTAAGAAAAAAAGAAACAATCGTCTTCTTTAAAAATCGTAACAACTTTCTATTTAAAATTATGAAAACCAAATCATTCCTGTTTCTGTTCATGTTCCTGTCATTGATGTCTTTTGCTCAGACGAAGGCAAATCCGGAAGATGCAGCCATTAAACAATCGTTGTCGTATTTTGTGAATACGATTAAAACAAAGAAAATCGATCAGTCGGTGAACTGTATCTATCCGAAATTTTTCACGGTGATTCCGAAAGATCAGATGGCGCAGATCCTGAACATTACCTACAACAATCCGTTTATGAAGATTGAAGTTCAGGATTTTAAGTTTGGGAATATTGCAAAGCCGGAACAGATTGACAAAGAATATTTCTCCATCGTCAATTATTTTCTCAAGCTGAAATGCAATGTCGGTTCCCTGAATGAAGACATGAAGAAGAAAATCCATGCGATGCTGATTCAGAAATACGGCAAAAACAATGTACAGTATGCTGCGAAGGAAAATTCTTACGTCATCAACGCCAATATGAAAGCCTGTGCGGTTTCCAAAGATAAAAAATACTGGAAGTTTGTGATCCTGGAAAATGAATACAAACCTCAGTTGGTAAAAGTGCTGCCAAAGAAGATTTTGGATAAAATTTAAAATTTTGAATTTATTTATTGAAAACCATCCGAAAGGGTGGTTTTTTTGTTGAAAATTCAGGGAAAATACGGTTTTCCGTAAGGTTTTGGAATGTTATATTTATATTTTTAAATTAATAAAAATTTATAAATATGCCAAAGTTTAACATTTATAAAGTCCTGAAAGTTAATGAAAGATCTTTAATTAAAAAATTACATTTTGCAGGATTAAAAAATATTGATTCAAAAAATATCGGAGAAACCAAATTGGATTTTTACCTTTCTACTAATCCTGAATTAGTTGATATTTGGTGGACAGAGTATTATTTTGATTTTTTTATTAATAGAGATATTCCTCAAAACAAAATATTTTTTGGATGTTTAATTATACATAATGATTCTTATTGCTATGTAATTAGTCTCGGAAAAACACATTTTTATTTAAAGGAATTTTGTGATTTGGAATTTGGGATAAATTTAGCAGAAAGAATAATTGATATTGAAAACATGAAACTTAAAAATTCCAAATTTTATAAATCTCAAAAAAATAAATCAATTACATCTTTTTCAAATAATACAATTTTAGATTACGATAGCGGAGAATCACTACATTTCATAAAAGCTAAAACAATTTCTTCTGATTTATGGGGTAACATAGCAAGTTTTGGACACTCAGTTCAATTAAATATAGATCTTCAAATTAATGAAATTCCTAAATTAATACAAAGAATTGAAAAAGTATTGAAAGAAAAGAAAATAATCAATTTTCCAAAAGCTGACTTAATTAAAGACTCAATTGAAATAGATCGTTTAGATGAATTGATAGCAATAGCTATTCGAGACTATAATTCTGATGTTAGTAATGATGAGTTTGATCTATCTGGAATTGATTTTATTTTTACAAATGATTCCCATTTTAAGTTTAATATTAAAGGAACAGAAATCGAAAGTGATTTATTTAATGAATTATCAATAGATTATTTAAGGGATTTTATTGAGGATAATCAAGTCAATATTCTTAAAGAAATTAATAATATTCAAGTAAAGTTTCTTAGAGAAGAAGGGCGTAGTTTTTCTAAACCGTTGAAGGCTATTTTACAATTTGTAACTGATGATAGAGAAACATTAATTGATGGAAAATGGCATAAGTTTAATCAGTCATATATTGATTTGCTAAATGATAAGGTCAGAAAAATTCCTTTAAGATATGATTCAATTTTTGACATTGAGAAAAATGAAACCGAAACTGAATTTAATGAAAAAAGAGTTGTTGACGGTTATTTAAATATTCATACAGAGTTTGTACAATTAGCCAAAAAATACAAAGTTGAAAAAATGGACTTGTATAAGGATGGAACTTTATTTTTTGTAAAAAAGGGAACTCTTCAAAAGTTGAATTATGTAATAGATCAAGCACTAAATACATTACAGTTACTTAAACATAATGAATTCAAAATTATAAGTGATGACGAAGAATTATTGATAACAAAAATAAATACATGGATTTTAGTTGATAATGTTAAAAAAGTTAATGATTTGTCGCAATTTAGATCATTAATTTTCATTATGAAAATGAACGAATTATACAGACAAGTTACAGACGCAGGATTGATTTTAGAATGTAATATTAATTATATAAAAAAGATACAAAGAAAGAAATGAAAAGAGGATTCTAAATATTAAAAGAACTTATTTTCATATAAATTAGCGAAAGAGAAAACTCATATATTTACTCACTCCATTTTTGATAGTAGTATCTAAAAAACCATGTTAGAAAGAAATCATCTTGAACCTTGTGGAAGCAGTTCGAGCCATAGAAGTCTCGGCAGTTTTGTGAAAATCATGAATACATTCATGAGAGACGTGTACGCAGAACTGTATTTTCTGGAAATTCCCTCTTTCGATACCGAAAGAATTCTGTTTGTAGAAAGGAAAAAAGGAATAGAAAACTACCGCATCGTTTATAAAATTGCAGAATGTGCGATCCGCCTTTCGGAAGGTAACGAAGAAGAAAGAATTTTAGAATATCAAAGAAAGCTGTCACCGGATTCCTATAAAATACTGCAACAATTGTTTGAAAGTACGTTTTGCCAGACGAGATATCCTAAAGAACGTCGTATTGTTCTCGACGGAGTACAGTATTATTTCTCCAATATTTTGAAAATGGGAAAAATCTCATCACCCGAAGAGAATTCTTTAATCGGAAAACTCATAGATACCTGCGAAAAAATAAAAAATATGATTCAGTCAGACAACAGACCATTGGTTTTTGAGGATGATTTCAGAGGTGAAATGGAAGCTCTAATCAGTGAAATTAATGGTGATTTAGAATAGTAATGAATGGTTTTCTTTTCATTCTGAAGAAGAATTCCAGAAAGGCATTGTCTGATTTTTTATAAAGGCTCTTCGGCAGGCTCAGAGTGACACCGCGAATACTAAATGAAAGACAAAACAATGAATAATTGTTATTGATTCTTTTGTCTGCCAAAATCTTTAACGGTCGCTTGTCATTCTGATTGAAATTTTGCGAAGCATTATGGAAAGAAGAATCTTTTTGAATCATCTCCCGCAGATTTTGCAGATTTTTTTTCAATGTAAAATTGTTTGTACTCTTTCAATGTCTTTGCAGCATTTTTGTCATCCTGAAAGGATCTCAACGATACATTAAAAACTTTGTTTAGATGCCTTCAGCATGCCATACCATAAATAAATCACCCTCCAATTGTTCTGAAAATTATTTTATTTTTTGTTTCTCGCAGATTATGCAGATTACGCAGATTACGCAGATTTTTTCGACTTAATGATCTGCTAAATTTGCTAAATCTGCGAGAGATAACAATCATGCAGCTTGTCATCCTGAAAGGATCTAAACAATGACTTAAAAGAACAAAGATCAATAATAAAGCATTCAGAAAAAGAGACTCTTCGACAGGCTCAGAGTGACACCGCGAATACTAACTGTAATATCTTAACAATGAATAATTGATAAAGGCGATTTTAACGTATAAAATGATTAACAATCCTATGTCATTCTGACGAAGGAAGAATCTGAAAATACACAGTTGTACTCAATGATGATAGAGACTCTTCGGCAGGATCAGAGTGACACCGCGAATACTAATTGTAATATCTTAACAATGAAAGATTGTTTTTAGTAAAACCTTTAACGCTACATTGTCATCCTGAAAGGATCTCAACGATACATTAAAAACTTTGTTTAGATGCTTTCAGCATGACATACTGTAAATAAATCACCCGAAATAGCTATTCCGTAAATAAAAGGGAAATCTTACCTTAGCAGTACACTAAATTTAAAACTTTTAACTATGGCTTACGATTTTAAAATCCGTTCCGCAGTTACTTCCACAGGAAAAACCGCGTATTATGCAAAAGTAACCGGTCTTACAGATCCGGAATTTTTCGTGGCTTACAAGACGAAATATGAACAGAGATTCGGACTTTACAATGTTTCGGTTTCTAATAATCTCGTGTACAATGCCGCCGATTATGTGACGGAATTCGGTTTTTGGGCATACTTTATCGAGGCTACCGCAAAAGTAGAAAGTCAGGGCTCTTTTCTCTGCCTGAATACCTATGACAGAGCCTACTTTACGTTCGGTTTTATGCAGTTTGCAGCACACGTTCCGAATGGAGATTTTGTAAGATTTTTCAGAAAACTCCTTACCTTACCAAATGCTTTGGAATACTTCCCGAGACTTCGCCTGATTAATGACCGTATTTTCTATAAAAATGATGCAGGAGCCACTTCTCAGCTTGAAAACGACAGCAGTTCTCAAAAGCTGATGGAATATCTGAATCCTACCACCAATGAAGTGGAACAGCAGGAACTTATCTGCTCGGCAAGATTTATCCATTGGGCTTCCAACGACCCGAAACACAGAAGAGTACAGGTGGAACATTCCATCAGTCTGTATAAAGAAAACATGAAAAAGTACAGCAAAAGGCTGAATCTGAACGGTTATCCTGCAAAAGTGTGTTTTATGATCTGCGATATCCTGCATCAGGGAAGAGGAACGTATGACAGGATCAGCTATGCGCTGGATACCGACAGTCACGAAAAAGCATTCCAGAATCTGTGTACGATAGGAAACACCCACTATCCGACAAGAATCAACGGACTGAAAGTACATCTGAAAAAGCTGGAACAGGCAGGATTGTTCAACAAAAAATATAAAGCCGACACGAATGAGTTTGTGTAGAAATCAGCTTAAAGAAATATAAAAACAGACGGTACAAATGAATGTACCGTCTGTTTTTTTTTGTGAATAAGAATATTACGGATTGCTGGGATTTGCCACTATTTCAGGATTGATCCACAGTTAACACCCACGGTTTCCATTTTCTTTCTGATCCCCATTTTTTCTGCTTTTTTCGCAAGTTCTTCCTTTTCTTTTTTGTCTTTCATCGCATTCAGCTTGTCCAGCATTTTAAGCTCGTCAGTGGTTAATTTTGCTCCAAGATCTTTAGTAAGACAGTCTGCAAATTTTTCAGCCTTTTC
This sequence comes from Chryseobacterium mucoviscidosis, assembly GCF_002177115.1. Classification (GTDB taxonomy): domain Bacteria; phylum Bacteroidota; class Bacteroidia; order Flavobacteriales; family Weeksellaceae; genus Chryseobacterium; species Chryseobacterium mucoviscidosis. The sequence continues at coordinate 105,463 of NZ_MVAG01000122.1, forward strand.
TTTAGGGGTTCCTTCTTTTACCATGCTTTCAGAAATGTCTTTATACATTGCTTTTAAGATGGATTCTTTGGAACTATTCGTAGTCTGTACTTTTGTTTTGGCTTTAGATTGTGCCATTACGATCTGGCTGCTGCATACAAGGATCATGCAGAATGCAAAAATGAGTTTCTTCATGTTTATTATTTTAAGGGCTAAAAGTAGGATAATTTTTTGAGAGTTGAGATACCTTATAAATTTATTTTAAAGTGCTTCAATGGATGAAAAGGATTAACAATTATTCATTGTTTTAAAATATTGCATTTAGTATTTGCGGTGTCACTCTGAGCCTGCCGAAGAGTCTCTTTTTCTGAAGGATTTGGATTATTATCTCCCGCAGATTGTGCAAATTTAGCAGATGATTTAGTAGAAAAAATCCGCATCATCTGCTAAATCTGCGAGAAACCAAAAAATAAAATAACTTTTAGAACAATTGGCGATGATTTATTTACAGTATGTCATGCTGAAAGCATCTGAATAAAGTTTTCAATGTATCGTTGAGATCCTTTCAGGATGACAATGTAGCGTTAAAGGTTTTACTAAAAACAATCTTTCATTGTTTAAATAACAAAGTTAGTATTCGCGATGTCACTCTTAGATTGTCGAAGAGCTCGTTTCTGAATGTTTTATTTATTGATCTCTGTTATTTTAAATCATTGTTTAGATCCTTTCAGGGTGACAAAAAAGCTGTAAATGTATAGGAGAGCACAAACAATTTTAAATTGAAAAAATCTGCGCAATCTGCAAAATCCGCGTGAGATCATTCAAAAAGATTCTTCTTTCCATCATGCTTCGCAAAATTTCAATCAGAATGACATAATTGTGTTAATGATGTTACCAAAGAAAATAACGAAACAATTTTCATTGTTTAAATATCGTAATAAGTATTCACGGTGTCACTATGAGCCTGTCGAAGAGTCTCTTCATCAGAATTTTAAACAAAAAAACCGCCCTTAAAAGAGCGGTTTTAAGATTAATCTGTTTTAGGATCATAATTCTTTTTTCCCTGTCTTCTTGCCAGAACAATATTGGCAAAATAATTCCTGCCGTTATTAATGATCGCCAGAACATTCTGATAAAAAATATCCTGCTTCACATCGGCTAACGTTGCGATGTAATTGCACATCTGTTTGTAATCTGTGGTCAGCGTCTGTCTCAGCATCTTGACATCATAGGTCTGTTTCTGGGAAGTCTTAAAAGAACGGTGCGAAAAAAGATCATTAAAATCCGTATTGGATTCTGCCAGATGATTGATGAATTTTACCAGCCCCAAAGCTGAAACCGCTGCGCTGTATTCTGAAGAAAGCAGCTTTTCCAGCATTGTATTCAGGCGGATGGTTTCTTCTTCGTAAGAATCGTCCTGCACATTTTTATACTGATCCAGAAGAATTTTTACGAAAGCATAGGCATTCTTTTCGGTTTCTGTTTTAGCGTTTCTGTACGGTTTTATGGCATCTCTCAGCGCCTGCATGTCGGCATCACGAATATCGTCCAGTTCAGCGATTTTTTTAGATTCTTCACTGGCACGTATCTGATCGAGTGCGCTGTTATACGTGGGAATCTGTGCCTGTATGGCATCGTACATTCTTTTAAAATCCGGGTCTGTTTCTGCATTCAGGGCAGAAGCTGCAAAATCTTCATAGAAACGGATGATAAGCTGCCCGAATTCGGCATGATGCAGTTTTGTGGCATCCATCGAAATTAGTTTTTTCATGTGCGTTATATTTTATTATTATATCTGCCACAGAGGATCAGGGTCTTACTGAGTCTGCGGATATTTTTTTTCTCTATCTTCAGAAATTTCCGACGGCAAACTGTAAGAGGTTCTTATCGTCGGAAATTCCGGCAGGGCAAACCACTATCAAAGTAAGCTTTCGGAGATCTCCGGCGGCGCAAACCAAAACAGTTTCGGGTCGTCGGAAATTCCGACGGAGAGAACCCGAAGAGGATGAGACTTTCGGAAGTTTCCGATAATGCAATCCTGAATTTTATGTTTTTTCTGTAAACTTTCCGGCAGCTTTTTTTATTCTCCTGTGCTGTTTTATTTTTTGTTGCCATGCTCTCTTTCAAAGAGTTTCATCAAAAATATAAAAATTCTTATAATGCCTGTACAAAACAGAGAACAGTTATTATTCTGTACATATATAGATTGATTTTTTTATGTATGTCATGCTGATAGCATTAAAACAAAATTTTCAATTGATCGTTGAGATCCTTTCAGGATGATAATGTAACGTTAAAGGTTTTACTAAAAACAATTCTTCATTGTTAAGATATTACAGTTAGTATTCGCAGTGTCACTCTGAGCCTGTCGAAGAGTCTCTGTCATCATTTAGTAAGATCGTATATTTTCAGATTCTTCCTTCGTCAGAATGACATAGGATTGTTAATCATTTTATATGTTAAAATAGCCTTTAACAATTACTCATTGCTAAGATAACATAGTTAGTATTCGCGGTGTCACTCTGAGCCTGTCGAAGAGCTCGTTTCTGAATGTTTTATTTATTGATCTCTGTTATTTTAATCATTGTTTAGATCCTTTCAGGATGACAAAAAAACTGTGAATACATTGAGAAAGTATAAACAATTTTAAATTGAAAAAAATCTGCGTAATCTGCACAATCTGCGAGAAACAAAAAATAAAATAATTTTCAAAACAATTGAAGGTTGATTTATTTACAGTATGTCATGCTGAAAGCATCTAAACAAAGTTTTTAATGTATTGTTGAAATTCTTTCAGGATGACAATGTATCGTTAAAGGTTTTACTAAAAACAATCTTTCATTGTTTAAATAACAGAGTTAGCATTCGCGTTGTCACTCTGAGCCTGTCGAAGAGTCTCTTCATCAGAATTTTAAACAAAAAAACCGCCCTTAAAAGAGCGGTTGTGTATGATATTTTACCAGTTCTTATCAATCATGTAGATAATCTGCGTCAGAGTACTCGCACCAAGCAGAAGTTCCCTTCGGTTTACCTTTTCAAAAGTATCTTCTTCCGTGTGGTGGATGTCGAAATACCGCTGAGAATCGGGAACCAGTTCCGCGGTCGGAATTCCTAAATCGTGAAGCGGATAAAGATCTGTTCCGGAATACGTATTTTTAAAATCATAAACTCCGTAAGGTAAAAACAGGTGTGCCCAACTCTGGATCTGCTTTCTTTTTTCGTTATCCATATCAAGGGAAATTCCTCTTGGGGTAAATCCTCCGGCATCCGTTTCTATGGCAAAAAGATGCTTTTCGTTGTTTTCTTTCACCGTTTTACCGTACATAACGCCACCTTTTACGCCGTTTTCTTCATTGGCAAAACAAACGACACGGATGGTGTGATTATTTTGGATGCCTAAATTTTTAAAAGTCCTCAGAACTTCAATGCTCTGCACGATTCCCGAACCGTCGTCATGAGCGCCTTCACCCACGTCCCACGAATCCAGATGTCCGCCGACAACAATTACGCTTTTATCTTTCTTTCCGGTAATTTCTCCGATCACGGAGTGGGAGAGCTTTTCGCCCTTCATGCCGCAGTTGGAGTTGAGCTTAGCGGTAATTTTCTGTGATTTTAAAAGTTCTGCCAGTTCATCTGCTGTCGTGCTTCCAACCGCAACGGCAGGAATTTTTTTATCATCCTGATAGCGCATGGAACCTGTATGCGGAACATCATCAAAGGCAGAGGAAAGAGATCGGATGATCGCAAATTTCCCACCTTTTTTAGCTGTTAATGATGCGGCAGTAGATCTGTATTTTGCAGCATCACCGTATCCTCTGAAAGTTTCTATATACGTCTGGCTGAAAGGATAATTGAAGAACACGATCTTATCTTTTACCTGTTCCGGCGAAAGTTTATCGTATTCTTCCATGGATCTTACCATAATAATTTCTCCTGAAACATCTTTTCCTCCTGTTCCTTCAGAATTTCCCAGAGAAAGCATTTTTAAGCTTTTCCATTTTCCGCCGGAGGTTTTGATCTGTAAAGATTCTTTTCCGCGAACCCACACCGGAACCATTACTTCCTGAAGCCAGACTTTATCGGCTCCTGCATCACGAAGCTTTTGTTCTGCCCATGTTACGGCTTTTTCGTAGGATGCTGAACCGCTGAGACGATGACCGATATTTTTGGTTAATTCTCTCAGCTCGTTGTATGCTTTTCCTTTGTTTAATATTTCCGTAGAAATTTTTGCAAACTGTATGGAGTCTTCTTTTGCCTGACCAAAAACCGTCAAGCCCAGAAGTGTTAAAGTTGTTCCTAATATCTTTTTCATTTACCAGTTTTTATCAATCATAAAAATCATTTGCGTCATCGCCACCGCACCGAGAAGAAGCTCTCTTTTGTTCACCTTATCAAAAGTATCCTGTTCGGAATGATGATAATCGAAATATCTTTGCGTGTCTACCACAAGCTCAGCCAAAGGAATATCCATTTTCTTTAAAGGAGAAATATCCTGAATGGCTTCTGTCTGATCAAAATCGTAAACGCCGTAAGGAAGGAAATAATTTTTCCATTCGAAGATCTGTTTCCTTCTCTGCGGAGACATATCCAGAGAAAATCCTCTCGGAGAATAGCCTCCTGCATCGGTTCCCAGTGCAAAGATGTGCTTTTCATCTTTCTTCTTCACGTACGCTGCATACATTTCGCGTCCCTGTCCGCCATTTTCACTGTTTGCGTAGAAAACAACGCGTATCGTATGGTTATTTTCAAGACCTAAAGCTTTGAATGTTCTTAAAACTTCAATACACTGTGCGACTCCGGTTCCGTCATCAATTGCTCCTTCTCCGAAATCCCATGAGTCGAGCTGCGCACCCAAAACAATTACCTTAGAATCTTTTTTACCCTGAATTTCAGCAATGATATTCGGATTGGTGGTGTCGCCTTTGGATTGGGCAGTCATATTCAGTTTAGCGGTAACTTTCTGGTTTTTTAATAATCTTTCCAGTTCATCAGCAGATTTTACTCCGATGGATAAAGCGGGAATTCTTATTTTATCATCCGGTTCGTAATACACCATTTTTGCGTGTGGTGTATCGTCTGAAGCCGTGGTTAATGATCTTATAATTAATGCTTTCGCTCCGGTTTTAGCAATAACGGAAGCGGAAATAAGTTTGGATTTTGCAGTGATTAAATAAGAATCGCTGGTATTGATGATCTTCGGATCCATCGGAAGATTCACGAAAACGATTTTATCTTTCAGTTGTCCCACCGACATGGCGTTAAGCTCTGAGGTAGAATTGATGAGTACAATTTCACCGGTAAGATCTTTTCCGCCCGTTCCTTCAGAATTTCCGAAAGAAAGCATTCTGATGTTCTTCCAGTCTCCATTGGCGGTTTTTATCTGCAGAGATTCTTTTCCTCTGATCCAGACCGGAGCTTTGGCTTCCATTCTCCAGATCATATCGATCCCGATTTCTTTAAGCTTCTTTTCTGCCCAGTCTACCGCTTTCATGTAACCCGGCGTTGCGCTGAAACGCGGACCGATGCCTTTGGTAAGCTGCCCCAGATTTTCGTATGCGGTTCCGTTGGTCATGATCTCATCGGAAATCTTTTTAAATTCATCGTGGTAATTGAATTTTTCGCCGACAGCAGTTTTCTTAACCGGCTTTTTAAGAGGTTTTTTTTGAGAAAATAAAAATCCACCCAAAAAGAGTGGAATGATAATGAATATTTTTTTCATTTTTTATTTACCTTTTCTTTTCCGCAGATAAAAGTAGGGAAAAAATAGTAATATAATCTAAATTCGGATTAAGAAACCGGCAGTTAATTATTTTTAACGCAATGGACACGAGGATTTTTTAGGTATACCTTTGATTATCCGTTCGCAAGGGCGTGTAACTCAGCAAAGGCGTCATTTGCTGAACGAAGTGCCTTTGCGAACGGAATATATTTCAAAATTTTAAATACCTCTTTGCAATCTTAGCGTTAATCGAAAGAATTATATTGAATAAAGTTAACTGATTAAGGTTTCATATCGTACATTAATAACGCAGTAACCAATTTAGGCTCAATGAATGTACATTTCGGAGGCATGCTGAGTTTCAGGTCTGAAATTTTAATCATATCATTAAAACTTACAGGGTAGATTCCGAATCCCGCTTTTCCTTCTCCGTTGTCTACTTTTTCTTTAAGATGATTGATCCCCTCAATATTGGAAGTTCCTTTTACGTAAGAAATTTTCTCCGAGCTGTCCGGATCTTCAATTTTTAAAATATCTTTAAAGATGTATTTGTCTAAAAGATGATGATCCAGATTATCCAGAGACATTTCCTGAGAACGAAGGTCGTGCTTTACGTGAAGGGAGTAAAATTTACCGTCCATATACATCGAAATGTGGAATTTCTGGGAAGGAAAATATGCCGTTTCTCCTTTTTCGTGGATCAGGAAATATTTTTCCAGTTCCTTTAAAAATTCTTCGTTCGAAAGACCGTTAAGATCGGTTAAGATTCTGTTGTAATCGTGGATTTTAATCGACTGGTTGGAAACGATAAAGCTGTACACGAAATTGTAATGTTCCGTCCCGTTATGTCTTTTGTTTTTTTCTTTCTGATGTTTGGCGTTCAGCGCAGTGGAACCAATTCTGTGGTGTCCGTCTGCAATGTAAAAAGAATCGATCTGATCGATCACTTCCTTAAACTGCTGCAATTTTAAACGGTTATCGATTCTCCAGATTTTATGTCGGATTCCTCTGGTATCCACATGATTGAAGATCGGAACGTTTTTCTCCTCATGGTTCATCAACAGTTCGATCTTCGAATTTGCAGGATAGGTAAGAAGTACAGGTTCTGCCTGAAGATTCACTTTTTCAAGATAATGAGCCAGTTTTTCTTTTTTCTGGGGAATGGTACTTTCGTGTCTCTTGATTTTTCCGTTCCAGAAATCTTCGATGCTCGCTAAACCGAGAAGCCCTCTGAAAACCTGTTTGTTGGGATAAATCTGTTCATAAAGATAGTACGCAGAATTGTCCTGAACGAGTTTTTTCTCTTCCATCAATTCTTCAAAAGTCGACCGGATCTTCCTTAAATTCCTGTCGATATCTTTGGATTTACTTACGACATAAGGCTTTATCATGTTGATGTAAGTGTCTTCCACCTGAGCTTTTTCCGCGATCTCTTCCTGCGTAAAATTGTCCAGAGGATGAGTAGGGAAGGTGCTCTCATAGTCTTTATGAGGTCTTATTCCACGAAAAGGTTTAAAAATAGGCATATTTTAGTTTATAGTTTCTTTAATCTTAATAATCTGTTCTGCAAGCTCGAGTCCGATTTTTTCCTGTGCATCCACAGTATTTCCGCCTACGTGCGGAGAAAGGGAAAGCGAAGGATTCATTAGCAAAAGCACTTCCGGAGTGGGTTCTTTTTCAAAAACATCCAGTGCGGCTCCGGCAACTTTTCCGGATTCGATGAAGTCTATCAGGGAAACTTCATTCATCACACCTCCTCTTGCAGTATTTACAATGTAGACTCCGTCTTTCATTTTTTCAAATTGTGGCGTGTCTATGATATATTCGTTTGTTTTCGGCGTATTGAGACTGATGAAGTCTGTATCTTTTAAGAATTCATCCATATCGTTGGTGGAAGTAATTTCGAAATTAACAGACTGTCCGTCGAAAAATTCCAGTGAAAGGACTTTGGTTTTAGGCTTTCTGGTAAGAACTTTCACTTTCATACCCAGAGAGATTCCCATTTTTACAACTTCCTGTCCGATACTTCCAAAGCCGATAACCCCCAATGTTTTTCCTGAAAGTTCGTATGCTTTCGAGAAGGATTTTTTCATGGCGTTGAAGTGGGTTTCTCCTTCCAAAGGCATTAACCTGTTGGATTCATGAAGAAACCTTGCCAGTGAAAAGAAATGTGCAAACACCAATTCTGCAACCGATTTTGAGGATGCAGTCGGCGTATTGATGATGTAGATTCCTTTATCAATAGCGTATTCAACGTCGATATTATCCATTCCGATTCCGCCTCTTCCGATAATTTTAAGATTAGGACAGGCATCAATGAGATCCTGTCTTACTTTGGTAGCGCTTCTTACCAAAAGAACATCTACGTTATTCTCGTTGATGAAATTAATGACGTGATCCTGTGCAACTCTGTTGTCCAGAACTTCTATTCCGGCATCTTTAAGTGCCTGTTCTCCTGCTTTCGAAATTCCGTCGTTGGCTAAAACTTTCATGGTTTTATTTTGACTTAAATATTTAATGGTTCAAAATTTAAACAGTCTCGCAAATTAAGAAAATTTAAAATAACATTAAATATTTGTTAAGTGTTTGAATTTTAGTTATTTAAATTATTTTGTGGATTTCATAACATCTACTAAAACCTGTACGCTTTCAATCGGTAAAGCATTGTACAAACTTGCTCTGTAACCTCCCAGACTTCTGTGTCCGTTCAGTCCGCTGATTCCCGCAGCTTTCCATGCCGCATCAAATTCTTCTTTTTTGCTTTCGTCTGTAATTTTGAAAGATACATTCATTAAAGAACGGTCTTCTTTTACGCAGAATGTTTCAAATAGAGGATTGCTGTCGATCTCATCGTATAGCAGTTTTGCTTTTGCTTCGTTTCTGGCTTCTGCGGCGGCAATTCCACCATTGTTTTCCAGATGCTGTAACGTTAACAGAGAAGCATAAACAGGGAAAACCGGCGGTGTGTTGTACATGGATTCTTTAGAAATATGCTGAGCATAATCCAGAATAGAGAACATATTTTCTCTTCCTGTTTTTCCTAAAATTTCTTTTTTAATGACCACCAAAGTTACTCCTGCAGGTCCCATATTTTTCTGAGCTCCCGCGTAGATTAAATCAAATTTTGAAAAATCTAATTGTCTTGAGAAAATATCAGAACTCATGTCGCAAACCATTAAAGTATCTGCTTCAGGGAAAGATTTCATCTGAGTTCCGTAGATGGTGTTATTGGAAGTGCAGTGGAAATAATCATATTCTGAACCTACGGTGTAATCTTTCGGAATAAAAGAATAATTTTCTTCTTTTGAAGAACCTACAACGTCTACGGTTCCTACTTTTTTAGCTTCTTTAATAGCTCCTGCAGCCCATGTTCCGGTATCCAGATAAGCTGCTTTTCCGCCTACTTTCATCAGGTTGTAAGGAACCATGGCAAACTGCAGGCTTGCACCGCCTCCTAAATATAGAACTTCGTAATCATCTCCTAAATTCATCAGTCTTTTTACGATAGCGCGTGCTTCATCCATTACCGCTACGAAATCTTTGCTTCTGTGCGAAATTTCAAGCAGGGAAAGTCCGATTCCGTTGAAATCTAAAACCGCCTGTGCAGATTTTTCGAAAACTTCCTGTGGTAAAATACATGGTCCTGCGCTAAAGTTGTGCTTTTTGCTCATATTATTATTTTTTGGGATTTCCTGTAAAAATTTCTTCTTACAGCTTCATTTATAGTTTCTTATTGAATTATTCTGAGTTTTTGTATATAAAAAACCGCCTCATGATTGATGAGACGGCAGTTTTTTATTCTCCGTGTAAGAATGCTTTCTTATTAAGCAGTGCTTCTTCAGATTCTACATGATCTTCATCCGGAACACAGCAGTCTACCGGACAAACGGCTGCACACTGTGGCTCCTCATGGAATCCTTTACATTCCGTACATTTATCTGTTACAATGAAATAAACATCATCACTTACAGGTTCCTGCGGCGCATCTGCATCCACTGTAAGACCTGATGGTAATGTTACGGTACCTTTTAGTTCTGTACCTTCTGAAGCTTTCCAGTCTACTGCTCCTTCATAAATTGCATTGTTTGGACATTCCGGTTCACAGGCTCCGCAGTTAATGCATTCATCAGTTATTTTAATAGCCATCGCTAATTTTTTTTAAATTTGCACAAAATTACAAAATATTCCCCAATTTTAAAGCAATTATGAATACCGAAAATCAAGTTTTAGGACTTACGAGACTAAGCCAATATATAAAAGACTTTTTAAACAAAAATCAGGAGGATTATAATGATAACGATTCTGACTTTGAATTGTTGTTAAAACGATCTGAAATTGAAAATCCGTGGTTTACCATTGAAAACCAGAAGTTTGCTTTGAAACAGTGGACGGATCTTCTGACGGAAGAAAATATTGCCGACTGGCTGAAAGAATATAAGATTTCAAAAACTACGAAAAGAGTAGGGCTTATTCTTGCAGGAAATATTCCTTTGGTAGGTTTTCACGATGTAATTTCTGTGGTGCTGAGCAATCATATTCCGGTGATCAAACTTTCTTCAAAAGATAAATACATGATTCCGTTTTTATTAAAAAAGTGGAATGAATTTTCGGAAGGAAATGTGTCGTTTGAATTTGTAGAAAGACTGGAGAATTTTGATGCGGTAATTGCAACAGGAAGCAACAATACGGCAAGATATCTTGAGTATTACTTTAAAAACCACCTGAATATCATCAGAAAAAACAGAACTTCCATTGCTGTTTTAAAAGGGGATGAAACGGAAGAGGAGCTTAAACTTCTGGCGGAAGATATTTTCCGTTATTTCGGTTTGGGATGCAGAAATGTAACCCGGCTTTTTATTCCTCAGGATTTTGTTATCGACAGATTATTTGAAAGTTTTCTGGATTTTCAGGAGATCATCAATCATAATAAATATGCCAATAATTATGATTACAACAGGGCGGTTTATCTTTTAAATCAGGATAAATTCTGGGATAATAATTTTGTGATGCTGAAGGAGGATGAGAAGTTGTTTAGTCCGCTTTCCGTGATCAATTTCAGCAGATATTCTTCTCTGGATGAAGTGAAAAGTTTTATCGCGGAAAACGAAGAAAACATTCAGTGTGTGGTGGCGAAAGATGAGCTTGGTTTGGATTCCACTAAATTAGGAGAAGCCCAAAATCCGGGGTTGAATACGTATGCGGATAATGTAGATACGATGAAATTTTTATCCGTAATATAATTCTTTGTATCTTGCTGTCAGCAAATCATTTTATTATGAAAAAAATACTTCTGATTGTTGCGGCTTTGGCTTTTCAGGCGGGTTTTTCGCAGGAAAGCAAAATTAAAGTTGTTGAAAGCAAGAAAATAGAGCTTACTTCGGAATTGAGTAAAGATAAAATCGACTTTTATCATCCGTATTTTCTGAAATTTGTTGATGCATTAAAAAGATCGGATAAAGAAGCCGTCAATACTCTGATTTCAGATAAAGTGAAAAGTATTGTTTCAGACAATGTCATTCAGAAATTATCGGGCGGAATAAGCTTCGAACGTACATTTGAAGTGTATAAATCCGGCTACCAGAAACTGCTGGATAACGAAACTTATCCAACGATTCAGTATAAATATAAAGACGATACGCTTTCTCCTCCCAGAGATCTGGTTACTGTGGTTTTTGAAAATGACGGTAAAATCTTAGGAGTAATGCCGGATTACAGCAGGTAATTTATAAGTGATAAGCAATACAGAATCGCGTATTCCGTTTATTGTTTATTGAAACAGTTTAAGCATAATGAAAAAAATACTTTTAGTTCTTTCCGTTCTGTCGGCGCCGTTTTTTCTTTCACAAAAGACAAAAAATGTGAAACCGGAAACAAAAAAGAACACGAACACAAATGTAGCCACCGATGTAAAACCCTCTTTAAGTCTTACCAAAGAGGAGATTGAACTCTACAACGGAAAATTTCTGAAATTTATCGCAGCCCTGAAGATTTCTGACCGAAAAGCCATGGATGAACTTTTATCTGAAAAAGCTAAAAAGATGGTAACAGATGTTGTTTACCAGAAGCTTGCCGCAGATATTAAGACTGACAAAACTTTTCAGATTATCAAAGCCGGTTACAAGCCTTTGATCGACGGAAGCAGCCTGCCAATGATTCAGTATAAATATTCTGATGATAAAGCCGCTGAACCCAAAGAGGTAATTACGGCAGTTTTTGAAACAGACGGAAAGATTATGGGAATTAAACCGTATAAGATGATGAAATAATTAATTAAAAAATAAAAACTATGATGACAGATGTTTTAGTGGCACATGCCAAAGAAGTTGAAAAGGCAGAATTTTATAAAAAAACGTATTTGCACGTTGCTTTGGCGATTCTTGCTTTTATTGGAGTGGAAACCGTATTGTTAAAAACCGTTCCGCCTGAAGTTATTGGGTTAATGTTTGGTGGAAGATATGTCTGGTTATTAATTATCGGAGTATTTTGGCTGGCTTCTGTATTGGCGAATAAATGGTCTCTTTCGCAAAGCAGATCAGTCCAGTATATGGGATTGGGATTTTATATTTTGCTTGAAGCGTTAATTTTTATGCCGATGATCTACATTGCAGTAGCGAATGTTGGCGGATCAATCATTTATCAGGCAGCAATGTTAACCATCGCGATGTTTGCAGGGATTTCTTTTGTAGCGTTTACTTCGAAAAGAGATTTTTCTTTCCTTAGAAATATTATTGTAATCGGAGGATTTATTTCTCTGGGATTAATCGTTGGCGGAATGATTTTCGGCTTCGATCTTGGACTTTGGTTTTCGGTAGGAATGGTAATTCTGGCTTCTGCAACGACTTTGTATCAGACAAGCAAACTGAAAGATTCTTACACAACAGATCAGTATGTTGGAGCTTCTTTACAGCTTTTTGCTTCTATTATGCTTTTGTTCTGGTATATTTTGAGAATTTTAATGAGTAGAAGAAGCTAATTCAATAATAGAAATTTTATAAACCCAAAAAATCCTGATGTCTTTTCATCGGGATTTTATTTTTGGTTTGATCTAAACACAAACGGCACTAATTTGAGCACTAATGACACTGTTTTTAAAAATATTTGTGCTTATTCGTGAAAACACATTTGTGAAATTCGTGTTTGAACTAAAACACAAACGGCACTAATTTTATCGCAAATGCCACAATTTTTAAAAATATTCGTGAAAGAATATTTGTGAATTTCGTGTTTAAATGAAAACACAAATGGCACTAATTTCGTCACAAATGACACAGTTTTTAAAAGAATTCGTGCTTATTCGTGAAAACACATTTGTGAAATTCGTGTTTGAACTAAAACACAAACGGCACTAATTTTATCGCAAATGCCACAATTTTTAAAAATATTAGTGGAAGAATATTTGTGAAATTCGTGTTTGAACTAAAACACAAACGGCACTAATTTGAGCACTAATGACACAGTTTTTAAAAGAATTCGTGCTTATTCGTGAAAACACATTTGTGAAATTAGTGTTTAAAAAAACTATCTGTCAATCGATCCTAAAACCTTCTGAGCAAAAGAATTTAAAGCATCTTTCTCGCTCATTCCGTTTTGTACGTTGGCGTGAACTTCCAGAGCTCCGCAGATATTCGTAATTAATTCTCCTGCAACGTTCATATCTTCTTCGGTAGTTCCTCGGAATTCTGTAAAGCTTTCTAAAACTTCTAAAGTTTTTTCAAGATTTTCAGGAGTCTGGTTCTGATAAAACTGTCTGATGATCGGTAACTTCATGATTACAATTCGTTGAATAAATTAATTAAACTTTCTGCCTGATTAGATTGCACCTGATTCACCAACTCACCATTTCTGAAGATTGCAAAAGTCGGAAGATTATCCACTGTTGCTAATTTTCTGCTTTCCGGTAATTTTTCTGCATCTACATAAAGAAAAGGAATATTTTCGTTTTCCGATGCCAGTTTTTTGAATTTCGGCTTCATGATTCTGCAGTTTCCGCACCATGTTGCACCGTATTGTACTACAACCTTTTCATTTTCGCTTACAATATTCTGAAGCGTATCTTCTGTTAATTCTGTATACATAATTTTAATTTGAAAATTTATTAATTTGAAAATGCTGAAAAATAGAAAATGAGATAATTCTTAAATAATCAATGTGATCAATTTTCAAATTATCTCATTTTCAAATTAGCACATTATCTTAGTTTTTCGCTAAATACTCTGCCGTAGAAGTTCTGTCTGCTTTCATCGCTTCTTTTCCTTCTTCCCAGTTTGCAGGGCAAACTTCACCGTGCTTCTGTACGTGCGTGTATGCGTCGATTAATCTTAAATATTCTTTTACGTTTCTGCCAAGAGGCATATCGTTTACAGACTCGTGGAAAATTTTCCCGGTCTCGTCGATAAGGTAAGTTGCTCTGTACGTAACGTTAGAACCTGTGAAAACTTCTTCACCTTCGTCATTGTATTCGAAATCCTGATCTACAATTCCTAAAATGTTAGCCAACTGTCTGTGAGTATCTGCTAAAAGTGGGTAAGTAACGCCTTCAATACCACCGTTTTCTTTTGAAACATTTAACCATGCGAAGTGTACTTCGTTGGTATCGCAAGAAGCACCGATTACTTTAGTGTTTCTTTTTTCAAATTCAGGTAAAGCTTCCTGAAAAGCGTGAAGCTCAGTCGGGCAAACAAAAGTGAAATCTTTCGGGTACCAGAATAAAAGAACTTTCTGTTGGTTTTCTGTAGCTTCCTGGAAGATGTTGATTCTAAGATCATCACCCATTTCAGACATTGCATCTACCGTTACATTCGGGAATTTTTTTCCTACTAAAGACATAATTTTCCTATTTTTTATTTTAAATTTTCAGGTGCAAATATAGAAATATTTCGTCTATCGAACAATTTGATTTTGATAAATAAAATCTATAATTATTTTTGATGTGATAGAAAGAAAAAAGCCTTTGAATATGATGTTTTCATCATTTAATCCTATTTTATGACAGATAAATTTTATTAAATCTTATTTTAGCTGTAAAATTTAGATAACCATGATTTTACAATTATTCATGAAAAAAGTATTTCTCATTCTGGGATGTATACTTTCAGCAATGATGCTGTCTCAAAAAATGACTTTTGTTTATGATCTTAAATTTAAGCCTAATCCCAATAAACCCGACCTTACTACCGAAACTTATTACTTGGATGTTTTTGAAAAGGAATCTGCTTTTCGTTGCGAGCGCGAAAGGGTTTCCGACTCCATGATACAAAGAACGGGACTTGGTTTAGGCAGAAGCCCGGTTTTTAATTCTCAGATTTATGTTGTGAAAAATCTTGAAACAGCCAATATCCAAAAGGTTATTTTCATGAGCTTTTTTAATGACAAATATTTCATAAATATAGATGAAAATCTGAACTGGAAAATCTTATCCGACAAAAAGAAAATAGAGGATTTTGAATGCCGGAAAGCAACGGTAGAGTACGGCGGAAGAAGCTGGATCGCATGGTTCACGCAAAGTATTCCTATTCCTGAAGGTCCGTATATTTTTAATGGGCTTCCCGGAATTATTGTCAACATTTCGGACGATCAGGAAAACTATAGTTTTAATTTAATAAAGATTAAAAAACTGGAAAAGGATAATCTGTTTTTCTCAAAGAAAGGAACGACGATAAGTTGGGAGATTTTCAGAAAATTCAATCCGATTATTATGCAGATCCTTTTGCAGAACTGAAAGCCAGAAACATAAAAATACAGTCCGGAGATGAAAAAGGAAATCTTCTTCCGACCGATCTTAATAAGATGACAAAACAGCTTAAAAAACAAATCAGAGAGAACAATAATCCTATTGAACTGAATCATAAAATTGATTATGAATGAAAAAAGACCTGAGTTTTTCAAGTCTTTTATTATATTTTTTTTAATTGGAATTATTGAGTTTATCTTTCAGTTCTTCAATTATTTTTTCATTGGCTTGATTTTTTTCAACCAGTTTTTTGAATTCTTCGAGAAAGTTTTCTGGGAAATTGTTTACTGTTCCAATCTGACCAACTTGTCCATGATTTTCATTTACATTATTAGTCATTCCAGCATCTAAAAAATATTCAAATTCCTTATCAAAAAGCTGACAAACTTTATCCATCAAAAGGAAATCTATTTTTTTAGAATTTCCGCTTTCGATGTTGTGTAAAGTTCCCTGCGAAATACCTAATTCAAAAGCCAGTTCAGTTTGTGAAAGATGTTTTTCTTCTCTTAAATTTTTAATCTTCGTTCCAATATTCATGTTTCAATTTAATTAGTTTTCTAATTGAAATAATTAATTTCTTAGTTGGTAAAGGTATAAAGAATTTTTCATATTCGTATCAGACAATTGATCCGGAAAAATTGTAGTGTAACAAAAATAATTTTTAATTTTTAAACTATCAAATTATGAAAAATTTAAAAAAACTTTCGAGAAATGAATTGAAGTCTGTAAGTGGAGCGAAACTCTATCCTGGAGGAACGGGAGGAGGTAATTGTGCAGACACGTGTACGCCAACAGGAGGTGGAACAGATGATGGGTGTAGTCAATATGGTCTTGTCTGTGGTTTCTTTCAATGCAATGGACAGTTGGTAAACAGATGTATGCCATTTGGAGGTTAAAGTAGAATTGGGGCATAAATTTTATGCCTCAGTTTTATAAGATTATTATATTTACTTTATGAAAAAAGATACAATTTTTAAAAGCCTGTTACTTTTTATTATACTTTTTAATAATTTCCATGGTCAGAATAAGTTATTTAAATATGATTTTGAATATAGACCCAACCCATTAAAAGACAGCACTATTTTAGAAAAAACTTTTTTAGATGTTAATGAAGGTAAATTATCTGTTTTTAGAATTGATCAGGATAGGAAAACTGATTCTCTTAAAGCATTGAATCTTTTGGGTTTTGGAAGGAAAATGAGGTTTGAAGATCAATTTTATATTGTTAAAAAATTATCTGAAAATGAAATTCAAAAAAGTATTCAAACAATCTATTCTGAGATATTTTCTATAAAGATAAATGAAAAGCTTGATTGGGAGATTTTACCCGAAAAAAATAAAATTGGAACTTTTGATGTTCAAAAAGCAAAAGTAAACTATGGTGGTAGAAACTGGACGGCATGGTTTACTACTGAAATTCCTATTCAAGATGGGCCTTATATTTTTAAAGGTTTGCCGGGATTGATTGTTAAAATTTCAGATGAGAAGAACGATTATATTTTTAGTTTGACTGAAATAAAAGATGGAAATGAGAAAGTTTATTACAGAAATAAAGGGTCTGAACTAACATGGGAGCAATTCAAAAAACTATCTGAAAATTACTACTCTGATCCTTTGGCTCGCATGAAATCTATGGGGCTTCCTTTAAGAGTTGATGATGGTAAAGGAAATGCAGTTGTTCCAGATATGAAAATTCAATCAGATAAGATGAAAAGAATAATAAGAGAAAATAATAATCCTATAGAACTTAATCACAAGATTGATTATCAATAAAAAAGCCCTGAATTTCAGGGCTTTTTCATTATTAATAACCAAAAATCTCAGTCAAATTCAGTTTCTTCACTTCACCGAGTTTCTGCATATCGGCTTCACTTACTTTATCCTGCGAAGCAACGAGACAGTAGGTGTAGCTTTTACCTTTCATTTCCTTGTCGTGGAAACTGTTGATGTCTGCAAACGTCAGTTTTGGAGCCTGTTCGTAAGTATTCTTTCGGATATCCGTATTATTTCCGAGCTTTTGGGCTCTCAGATACGTAAAGATAATTCCGTCCTGCGTAATTCTTTCGGAGGCAATCGTTTTCTTCAATCCGCTTTTTGCGGTTTCAAATAACTGATCAGATTTCGGAAGCGTTGTCAGAAGCTCATTCATCGCTGTGGTAGATTCATTGAATTTATCTGCCTGAGTTCCTACATAAGCCATGATCATATCTTTATCCTCTTTTTTGCCCGGAAGCGAGAAGTAAGAATAGGTAGAATAAGCCAAAGCTTTAGACTCCCTGATCGTCTGGAAAACTACAGAACCCATTCCGCCGCCGAAATAATTATTGAATAAATTTACAGTCGGAGTAATGCTTACATTGTAAGGATCGCTGTTTCTTACCCAGAAAATTTCTGCCTGAACCATATCGTAATGGGCAAACAATACTTTATTCTTATCCGTAGGAATCTGGGTAAATGTTTTAGACTTCGGCATATCTTTCAGCGAAGCCGGAACTTTATGGATCAGCGTTAAAGAAGAAGCAACTTCGTTGGCTGATTTCGGACCGTAATGAAGAATTTTATGCTTGAAGTTGAATAAATCATGCAATACATTCACTAAATCTTCTGCTTTTAAGGCATCCAGTTCGGCATCGCTTAACACATTATTAAATGGATTTTGAGGGCCGTATTGTGCATAGCTTCTCAATCCGCTCATGATGGAACCTTTATTCTGTTTCGCATTGGCTCTTGATTTTTTCAGCCTCACTTTATAAGAATCCAAAGCTTTCTGATCTGCTACACAGTTTTTAATTAAATCTTCAAACAGAGCCGCTGTCTTATCGAAATTTTCATTCAGACCTTCCAGTGTAACGTAGGTTTCTTCATTTCCTGCGCTTACATTGAAACTTGAAGCCAGTTTGTAAAATTCTTTACTGATGTCTTCCGAAGATTTATTTTTTGTTCCTAAATATTGCAGATATTCTGCTGCTAAAGGAAGAATTTTGTTATTCCATTTTCCGGCATCGAAATAATAATATAATCTGAAAAGATCATTATCCGTATTTTTTACAGAAAGTACATCCACAGATTTTACTTTGCTTTTGGCAATATCTTTTTCAAAATTCAGCCATACCGGAGAAATCGGAGCTTCCGGCATTTCGTCGATCTTTTTCAGGAACGGCGACTGGTCTTCTCTGTTTACGGAAACCGGAGTAATCGTAGGTTTGTCTACTTTTACGATGTTTTTGTCTTCTCCTTTTCTTTTGTAAACCGCAACATAATTATTATCTTTAAGATATTTAGATGCGAAATCCATAATATCTTTTTTAGTAAGCTTTGAAATTTCTTCAATATACTGAAGTTGGGTTTTATGGTCTACTTCGGAAGTGAATTCATCCATCAGAGATTCTGCTCTTGAGGTATATTTTTCATACTTCTGGATCACATTTTTCTTCTCATTATTCACGATCGACTGGATCAGATCATCAGAAAATTCTCCCTTTCTTAGCTTATCGATTTCCTGAAGCAATAAATTCTTCACATCATCCAAAGACTGTCCTTCCGTAGGATTTCCCTGTAACAAAAGCGCCGAATAATCTTTCAGAACATACGGAAACGCATAAGCACCCAGTAATTTCTGCTTTTTAACCAAATCAAGGTCAATTAATCCTGCTTGTCCGTTCGTAAGCATACTTCCGATGAAATTCAGCATTCTTGCATCCTTTGTAGTAGCACCCGGAAAACGGAATCCGATCATAATATTTTCAGGATTCGGTCCGTAAACTTCCCGGGTAATCGGAGCCATAATCGGACTTTCCTGTCCCGGATTGTATGCCGGAACCGGTTTGTTTTTCATGTAAGAAAAAGCTTTGTCGATCTTGGCAATCATTTCATCCGGATTAAAATCTCCCGACATGATGATCCCCATATTATTCGGAACGTAATAATTGTTATAGTATTCTCTGATCGCTTTTAGTGAAGGATTTTTCAGGTGTTCAATCGTTCCGATAGTCGTTTGCTTTCCGTAATTGTTATTCGGGAACATCGCGGCAAACATAGATTCCAGAACCTTTCTTCCGTCATTATCCAGACCTCTGTTTTTTTCTTCATAAACTGCTTCCAATTCTGTATGGAAAAGTCTTAAAATCGGCTGTCTGAAACGTTCTGCCTGTAATGCTAAAAATTTATCCGTTACATTCGCAGGAATATCTTCTGTGTAAACTGTCTGTTCGTATGAAGTAAAAGCGTTGGTTCCGTCCGCGCCCATTCCCGACATCATTTTGTCGTATTCGTTCGCAATAGCATATTTTGCTGCTTCTCCCGAAACTTTATCGATTTCTTTATAAATTTCCTTTCTCTTTGCTTCGTCAGTTGTAGAATTGTACTTTTCGTAAAGAGCATCAATCTGGTCAAGAAGCGGCTTTTCTTTTGCCCAGTCTTTAGATCCGAATTGATCAGTCCCTTTAAAAAGCATATGTTCCAGATAATGCGCCAAACCGGTATGATCTGCCGGATCGGTTTTGCTTCCCGCTTTCGTTGCAATATAAGTCTGGATTCTTGGATCTTTCTTCGTTGGGCTCAGAATAACGGTTAATCCGTTCTTCAGCGTGTAATATCTTGCTGAGGTAGGGTCGTTGGTTACATATTTATAGCTGTAGCCATTCGACTGTGCTTCTTTCCACTGGAAATCCTGTCCGTAAGCGTATCCGCAGTAACTTATTGCTGCAATACTGGTTACAATGGTGATTCTCTTTAAAAAATTCATGTTAATTGATGTTGGAATATGTTTGATTATTATTTAAAAAAATATTTAAATCACTCTTAGTTAAATTTATCCAGTAAATCTTTAATTCTTCTCATAGCTTCTTTTAAATCTTCCTCCGAAGCCGCATAAGAAAATCTGATGCATTCAGGACTTCCGAAAGAAACTCCGCCAACGCATCCTACATGAGCATTTTCAAGAAGGAACATCGCAAAATCATCAGAATCTTTAATTTCTGTTCCGTCTAGCGTTTTTCCGATGTAATGCGATACATCAGGGAAGAAATAAAACGCAGCTTTAGGCAAAACTACTTTAAAACCTGGGATTTCTTTAATTAAATCATAAACAAGATCCCTTCTTTTTTTGAAAGCATCAATCATATATTTATACTCCGAAGGATCGGTCTTTAAAGCGGTGATAGACGCTCTCTGAGCCATTGTGTTCGCTCCGCTCGTCATTTGTCCCTGAATTTTTTCACACGCTTTAGCCAGCCATTCCGGACACGCAGAATATCCGATTCTCCATCCTGTCATCGCAAACGCTTTAGACATCCCGTTAATAACGGCAGTCTGTTCGTAAACTTCAGGAAACTGAGCAATCGACGTTGTTTTCGTTTCGTAGTTGATGAATTCGTAGATTTCGTCTGAAATTACCGTTACATGAGGATATTTGGCAATCACTTTTGCCAGAGATTTCAGTTCATCATACGTGTAATATCCGCCAGAAGGGTTGCACGGTGAGCTGAACAGGATAGCCTTCGTCTTATCCGTAATGGCTTCTTCAAGCTGTTCCGCAGTGATTTTAAAATCCGTTACATATGAAGTCGGAAGCATCACAGAAACTCCGCCCATCATTTTTACCATTTCATCATAGCTTACCCAGTAAGGATTCGGAAGAATTACTTCATCTCCATCGTTAAGAAGAGCAGCCAGAACATTTAAAATTGCCTGTTTTGCACCGTTGGAAACGCAGATCTGCGTTGGTTTATATTCTAAACTATTATCTCGTTTTAATTTGTGAGCAATCGCTTCACGAAGTTCTAAAAATCCGGGAACAGGAGAGTAGTGACTGTAATTTTGGTTAATGGCATCAAAAGCAGCCTGTTTGATATTGTCCGGAACATCGAAATCGGGTTCCCCTAAAGTAAGGCTTATAACATCTATTCCGCTGGCTTTCATTTCTCTAGCCTTATTCGACATAACAAAAGTTTGTGAGTAACCAAGTCTTTGTACTCTATCTGAAAGTTTCTCCATGTAATTATTTCTATTTTAACAAATATAATAAAAAGTATTTCTTCAGAAATTAAAATACAGCCGGAGTAAGCTTTTTTTGTCTGCGTTGGCGTTTTATTACTTATTCAGTTAATTGTTTAAAGTAAAAATAGTTTTGCTCCTTCATGAACAGAATCTGTGTAGAAATAAGAATCAATCAGTCATCCATCAATCCCGGAAAACCGGATGAGAAAATTTCTAAATTACTGAAAAGAATCAACAATTATATCGAAAAAGAGGAGTAAAGAAATTTCTGAAAGGTAAATCTTGGTTTTGATAATTTGAATAAAGCTGATAAAAAACTTATTTTTGCTTTTTATAATAATTTACATGTCTACAACGTTACTACTAAAATACTTTCCGGATCTTACAGAAAATCAGATCGATCAGTTCAATAAACTGGAAGTTTTATACCACGAATGGAACGAAAAAATCAATGTGATCTCAAGAAAAGATATGGAATCTCTGTACGAAAAGCATATTTTACATTCTTTGGGAATTGCAAAAGTGATGGAATTTGCTCCCGGAACAAAAGTTTTGGATATTGGAACAGGCGGTGGTTTTCCCGGAATTCCTCTTGCAATTTTGTTTCCCGAAACGCATTTTACCCTGATTGATTCTATCGGAAAGAAAATAACGGTGGTAAATGCTGTTGCAGAAGGAGCCGGATTAAAAAATGTAACCGCAATCCACGGAAGAGCGGAAAAATTAAAGGAAAAATTCCATTTTGTAGTAAGCCGTGCCGTAACACAGATGCCGGAATTTTTAAGATGGCTGAAAGGTAAATTCGAGAAAGAGCAATTTAATACAAAGCATAATGGCGTTCTGTATCTGAAAGGAGGGGATCTTGCTGAAGAACTTGCCGGACTGAAATGTGAAATTTTCAGCCTGAAAAGTTATTTTGACGAAGAATTTTATGATACCAAAAAAGTAGTGTATCTTTCTAAAGGTAATTTTAATTCTTAATTTTACAGTATTAAGGAATAAATTTTGATGATTTTTTAATAATAATCTAAATTTTGTAACTATGAAAAAGTTTCTCCATTTTGGGTTTTCTGCATTAGTTTTAGGATTATTTTTTACATCTTGTAACAATGATGATGACTATAACACCATAGAATCTGTTGATAAAATTAAAATTGACAGTGTGAGGATTGTTAATGATACGATGGATGTTTTTTCGGTTCAGAGTATTAAGACTTATTCTACTTATCCATCTCATTGTCAGGGTTTTTATGGATATGATTATGTACATAATGATAACTTAACCAGAACTGTTACGGCATACAAATATATTACGAACGGACCGTGTACGGAAAAAGCGTATACTTCCGCTAATCAGATCAATTTCAGTCCGCAACAGATTGGTACGTATACTTTTAAATTCTGGAATGGCGGTAACAACTGGATCACCAAAACAATAGTAGTTCAATAAAAATAAATGAAAGGAGTTTTTTTAGCTTGTTTTCTGATTTCCAATATTCTATTCGGTCAGAAAATAAAGTGGGAAGAGGGAAAAAAATTGAATTGGAGCAATTTTAAAAGCAAAGTCAATAACCAGCGTGGAGAGAATGTCGTGGCATATACCAACTGTGGCTGGACGTATTCTTACGTAAAATCTTCCAATCCGAAAGCTCCGGTAAAAATTACGATTCAGACAATTTTTAACGAAAACCAATCGTGGAAAGACGTTAAAAGAATCAATGATTATGTGCTGCTTCATGAGCAGAAACATTTTGATGTTGCCGAAGTTTTTGCCCGCAAACTGAGAAAAGAAGTGGCGGAAAAGATTAAAAACGGAGCCGATTTCGATAAGTATTTTAAAACCATTTACAATACGATCCTTAAAGAATATCAGGATTTTCAGAAAACTTATGACGGCGAAACAAGGAACGGAATGGTAGAGGAAAAGCAGGCGGAATACAACCGTATTATTGCGGAACAACTGGAAAATTACAAAAACTATAAAACCTCTTGAAATTCCTCAATAAAATCATCAGTGAATTATTAAGCCAAAATTCCGATTTATCTGAATTTAACATCGTTCTGCCCGGAAAACGTCCCATTGTTTTCATCAGACGTATTCTTGAGGAAAATAATTACTCCGGATTTCTCCCGAATTTTTTTACGATTGAGGAACTGATTGATAAAATTGCCGACAAACAGCAGATTCAGGGAATTGCACTCTGGCTTTTCGCTTTTGATGTCTATAAAAGTCTGAATCTGATTCCCAATGACGATTTTGCAGAATTTCTGAAATGGTTTCCTACGTTACAGAAAGACTGGGACGATATCCTGAAATTCTCCGAAAGTGATGAAGCCGTTTTACAGTATATGTTTGATGAAGAGCGGATTAAAGAATGGGCGCAGGATTTGGGAGAAGACGATGAAGGACCGCGAAAAAAATTCCTTAATTTCTGGAAAAACATGAATGTCTTTCTTCCCGTTCTCAAGAAAAAACTGAAGGAGAAAAACTGGGCAACTTCCGGAATGATCAACGAAGCGGCAAAAGCAAAGATTGATGAGTTTGCCAAAAATACCGAAGAAAAATTTGTGTTCTGTGGCTTCAACGCCTTTACTCCGGCGGAAGAAAAGCTTGTAAGAAGTCTTCTGCAATGGGACAAAGGACAGTGCTTTTTTCAGGCAGATCATTATTATTTTGATGATGAAAGACAGGAAGCAGGAAAGTTTTTAAGAAACCATAAAACGTGGAAAGAATTTGATGATCACCGTCTTTTTCAATGGATTGAAGACGACTTTAATCAGCCTAAGAACATAAAAGTTTACGAAGTTTCAGGAAACATTACCCAGACGAAAATTTTACCGGAAATCTTCAAAGAAATAGAAAATAAAACCTATTCCGACACTGCGGTGGTTTTGCTGGATGAAAATCTGCTTCCTGCAAGTCTGGATGTAATGCACGGCGTTCCCAATCTGAATATAACAATGGGTTTTCCTCTGAAAAATCTTTCTTTTTCGAATGCCGTAAAACAGCTTTTTTATCTTCAGAAACAACTCGAGAAAAACAAATCGTCGTACTATTACCGCGATATTTTCCCGATTCTGGAAGAATTGCCGAAATCTGCTGAAGATGAATTGGTGATCAATAATTTTAAAGCAAAAATCGAAGAACGAAATATCGTTTACATTTCCAAAAAGCTTTTTCACGAATTGTTACATGAACTTTCGTACTATAATTTACTGAAAAAAGCAGACTCTACAACTGTTTATTTAGATTCTTTAATTGAATTCTGTAAGCAGATCAAATGGCTGGAAATTGATGATATTCAGTATGAAAACGTTTCCCATTTCGAAAATGCTTTCAGAATTATCAAAAATCAGTTGTCTCCTTATCAGTTTGAAATTAAAATGGAAACACTGGAAATTCTGATTAATCAGCATATTAATTCAGAAAGTATTGATTTTCAGGGGGAGCCTTTGAGAGGTTTGCAGATTATGGGACTTCTGGAAACCCGTCTCCTGAATTTCGAAAACGTGATTATGCTTTCTGTAAACGAAGGGAAATTACCGCTCGGAAATTCACAGAATACGTATATTCCTTTTGATATCAGAAGATTTTTTGATCTTCATACTTTTTTGGAAAACGACAGTATTTATGCCTATCATTTTTACAGATTGATTCAGGATTCTAAAAATGTACATTTATTGTTTAATGCCTTAAGTTCCGGAGTGAATACAGGAGAAAAAAGCCGTTTCATCACCCAGATCGAAATGGAAAGTTCTCACAATATCGAACATCTCATCATTGAAAATTCTTCCGAGCCGATTATTACGCAGCCTATCGAAATTTCAAAAACCGAAATTGTTCTTCAGCGGTTGGAAAAATGGAAGGAAAAAGTTTCGGCTTCTCACCTTACAAGTTATCTGTACAATCCGATTGATTTTTACCTTTCCAAGATTTTAAATACTTCTGAAAGTGATGAAATTGAAGAAGAACTGTCTGTAAAAAATTACGGAAATCTGGTGCATTATACCCTTCAAGAAATTTATGAAGTATTAAAAGGTAAAGTGTTAAAAGAAAACGATTTAAAAGAATCAGTTAAAGCAATAGATCAATACATAGAAGTGGCTATTGAAAAGCTGAAACATCAGCCGGAATTTTATGAAAAAGGAATGAATTTCATTCATAAAGCCATTGCTAAAAAAGTAATTGAAAATATTTTAAATCATGATTTGGAACTGGTAAAAAGCGGAAACGTACTGGAAATTTTAGACATCGAAAAACGTTTCGAAAATGTAGATTTTTATCTTGATGAAAAAGACAAAGTTTCTTTTTTCGGCTTCATCGACAGGATCGACCGGCTTAACGGAACGTTGAGAATTATTGATTATAAAACGGCAAAAATTAAAAATCTTATCGTAAAAATCGACGAATCCAATGTACACGAATATTTCCATAACAGCGACCGAAAACAAGCTTTGCAGTTGTGTATTTATCAGTATGTCGTGCAGAATCTTCCCGAGTTTTGGGGACTTCCGATTGAGACGGGAATCTGGAGTTTTGCGGAAGCTAAAAAAGGCGTTGTTTCTCTTCAATTTGAAAAAGGAGATATTGATGACGCCATGAAATCCATTAAAAGCCTGATTGAAGAAATTCTGAATCCGGATCTTGCATTTATTGAAAACATAAAACCTTATTCTGTATAAAAAGAGTGCATCTGAAACGGATGCACTCTTTGAAGGATTGTATGAAGAAAATTACTATAATTTCACTTTTTTATTGAAGATTTTTCCATCATTCTGAATTACCTGAACCACATAAACTCCCATTTTGATGGTATTTGACTCGAATTGAGAACTGTTTACTTCCTGATTCTGGATCAAATCTCCTGAAATACTGTAAATACTGATATGTTTAATACCGTTTTTAGCTCTTACAATAATCTGATTATTCTGAGCAATAACCGAAACTGTATCTTCCGTTTTCAGTTCACTGATTTGTTTTTTAAACTGTAAATTATAGAAACGGGTGGTAATTTCTAAAGTAAGATTCTGATAATCAATTGTATTGAGGTTTATTCCTCCGTCTTTCATATATTGTTCCTGAGAAACCGACTTGATAAGATTTTTATTGTCATCAAAAATATTGACAGCCAAAATTTCTTCCTGATTGATTTTTAAACTCAGAATATTATTGATCTCAGATTTTACAATATCCTTTTCTTCTACCGTTTCCGGACTGTTTTTAATGTACGGAATGAGTTTTTCCGAATTATTTTCAGAGACTTTTAATAAATATACTCCATCTTGTAAGGAGGCTAAATTGTTGTTGCTCACAGCTTTTCGTTCAGCCTTTTCTTTATTGAAATCTGTGATTTCAAGAAGTTCCATATTCTGAAGATCAGGTTTTAGCTGTGATTTATAAATAGAACTGATCCCTGATTGACTATTTTGAGACTGTTTTGAAGTCAGCATTGCCCATTCGTTAAAAAGTCCGCCGCTTCTTAAAGTATTAAATTTGGCATTGGATGCCAGAACAAAAGGCACAATTCCTCCGATATGTCCTAAAGGTCCCCAATAAAATGCCTCCAGTTTGTATTTATTCAGATCCCACCAGGAATAATAACCTCTCTGAACCTCAATGGTTTTAGAAGTATTATCTGGATGAATGGCGAGATCAACCGTAGAATGTCCTAAAGTCATGGGTGTTTTGTTATACCAGTCGTATACGTCATTTGATTTCAGGCATTGTCTCAATTTGTTATTCTGATTATTCGTAACATCATTTACAAAATTATTTGTAAAAAGTGTTCTCCACACCAAAGGACCCCAAAGAAGACCTCCGTTATCCTGAACAACATGATAATTGTAGCGATCCAGATATTCTGAGGAGATTACTTCCGAAATACTGCTGTTGTACATTTGGTAACCTGTTTTATTACAGGTATTAACAACATTGGCGATAAAAGAAGTAAAAGGGTAAACATCTTTTTCCAGAACCCCTTTCTGTAAAGTAACGCCCGAAAAATCATACGGTCCGTCTCCCATATAAGCATATTTGAAGTTCAGGTTGTTGGGATTCGAAATGCTCAATTTCTTTAATGTGGACATTGCTGCATGAGCGCCTTGCGAATAACCTGCTAAAAAATACTCGTCGTAGCGTTTTACATTTTGCAGGGCAAGAACTTTATTAGCTGCCGTCACAAAATCAATGGTCGCAGAAGCTTCGGTAGGATAGTGTACATAGGGATGAACTCCGTCTCCGCTTCCCATCCCTACATAATCGGGAGCCATTAAAATATAGCCGTTCAGGACATAGGAAAGCTCCACTACAAATCCTGCATACAGAACTCCTTTAAGATTGGAAGGTACATTTTGGCGGCTGTCCGTGGTTCCGTGATCCGAAACTACCGTAGAAAGCTTGTAGTTCGCTTTTGGATACATCAGAAGTCCGGTTGCCTTTACGAGATTATTTTTCTCGTTTTTTGTATAATATGTTATTTTATAGGCCTTTAATCCTACATTAAAACTGTTGAGATAATTTATAAAATCAGGAGAATTCTGTTCGCCAAGATTGTTTGAGATAAAACCCGCCACCGCTTGCGGAGTAAGATCAAGTTTTGGTTCAACACTGAAAACATCTCCGGCTTGTTGTGCAAAATAAAAGGAAGCAGTAAGTCCCAGAAAAAGAGTAATTGATTTTTTCATATTGTCAATTTTTATTGATGTTTAAATTAAAATTTTAAAATAAAACATCAATAATTTTATTAGATCAATAATTATTCAGCGAATATCAATTTTTTTTTAAAAGAAAAAGTCTGACCAAAAACTGGTCAGACTCTGTATTATTTTATTACAAAATTTTCTCTCTTAGAAGGCGTTAATTCCTGTAATATCAAGACCTGTAATCAATAAATGAACGTCGTGCGTTCCTTCATAAGTAATCACAGATTCTAGGTTTGCGGCGTGGCGCATCATCGGGAATTCACCCATAATTCCCATTCCTCCAAGAATCTGACGGGATTCTCTTGCAATATCAATCGCCATTTTAACGTTGTTTCTTTTTGCCATGGAAATCTGGGCAGGAGTTGCTTTATGATCATTCTTAAGATTTCCTAACTGAAGACAAAGTAACTGAGCTTTAGTGATTTCCGTTAAGAATTCAGCTAATTTCTTCTGTTGCAACTGGTAAGATCCGATTGGTTTTCCAAACTGCTTTCTTTCTTTAGAATACTGAACAGCAGTGCAGTAGCAATCAATAGCCGCTCCGATAACCCCCCATGAAATACCATATCTTGCTGAATTTAAACAAGATAAAGGTCCTTTTAGTCCTGTAACTCCCGGAAGAAGATTTTCTTTCGGAACTTTTACATCATTAAAAACCAGTTCTCCTGTTTTTGAAGCTCTTAAGCTCCATTTATTGTGAGTTTCAGGCGTTGTAAAACCTTCCATTCCTCTTTCAACAATCAATCCCTGAACTTTTCCTTCTTCATTTTTTGCCCAGACTACGGCAATATCGCAAAGAGGAGAGTTGGTGATCCACATTTTAGCCCCATTCAGAAGATAATGATCTCCCATGTCTTTAAAATGGGTTTCCATAGAACCCGGATCAGAACCGTGGTTTGGCTCCGTTAAACCGAAAGAACCGATCATTTCTCCGGCAGCTAATTTGGGTAAATATTTTCTTTTCTGTTCTTCCGAACCGAATTCATTAATAGGGAACATCACTAGAGAACTTTGCACAGAGGCAGCAGAACGTACTGCAGAATCACCTCTTTCAAGCTCCTGCATAATCAGACCGTAAGAAATCTGATCCAGTCCGGAACCGCCGTATTCAACCGGAATATAAGGTCCTAAAGCCCCGATTTGTCCCAATTCTTTCATTAAATTCGGGATGTCGGTGTGGTTTTGGGCAGCATGATCAATCTGTGGCATTACAAAACTTTCCACCCAGTCTCTTACAGACTGTCGGATAAGTTTATGTTCTTCAGTAAGTAAAGCATCGATCCCATAATAATCGGGAATGCTCGTAAGGGAATAATATGACATTATATTTTAATTTTCCTAAAAATAAGACTTTTCACTATTTCAGAGAAATTTTTTTTAAATGACTTTTATCTGTTGATTTTTAGATATTTAAACTGAATTTTAAATACAAAACATCAAAAATTAATTTTCCGCTTCGTTTGAAATAGGGTACTGGTTTGTCGGATTGTAGATTCTGGTTTTAAACTTGTACAAATACGGAGCTTTATTGGCAGAACCGTCGTACAGTTTTTCGAGGCGGTCTAAAATATTAAGACTTAAAATTTTACGCTGAAAATTATTCCTTCTGAATTTTTCACCCAAAATTGTTTCATACAGACATTGCAGATCTTTCATGGTGAATTTTTCAGGAAGAAGATTACTTGCCGCTACTTCGGTATTGATGTTCATTCTGAGATATTCCAGTCCGGTTTCGATAATTCTGTCGTGGTCAAATGCCATTTTGGGCAGTTTGTCTACCTCAAACCATTCGCAGCTTTCATTAAAAGCATCCGGAAAGGTATTTGCCATCGAAAAATCAATCAGGCTGCAGTATCCTACTGTAATAAAACGCTGGAAGATCCAGTGATCTTTAGGAACTTCAACACCTTTGTTTTTCAGCAAAATCTGGTGAACATTGTTTTCCGTCCTGTCGATTCTTCCAAAAGTATGAAACTGTTTCAGGAAAATATTCTGGAGATGTGTCCTTTCATAAAGAACACGTTCCGCTGCTTCGCGAAGATCTTCGTCATTAAAAACAAAACCTCCGGGAAGAGACCACAAATCGAGGTCATGGTATTTTAAGAGTAAAACTTTCAGGATGTTGTTATGAAAACCAAATATAGTACAGTCTACAGACACGTGTGCTACAAAGTCTTTTGTATCAATAAGTTCCTGAAGGGTTTCCTTACTCTTTTCGTTCTTGATTTTCATGGGATAAAAATAAAATTATTTTCTAAATTTTTTTATCTGCAAATCTAAAATAAATTAAACTAATTGTAAACAACAGAATTACAGCAGATAAAATATACACAGAATAGTAATTCAGAAGCTGATTTCCGAATAAAACCGACATGATGATCGAACTTACAGAGCTTCCCAATGATGAAAAAATAACAATCAGCGAGGTGAAAACATTGGATTTCGACTTATCGATTGTGGCAATCATCTTAGAGTTGATGACCGGATAAAGCGGAGATAAAAACAATCCGATAACTGGGAAGAGAAACAGCAGGATCTTAGAATCGTCCATTCCTGAAAATTGTATTCCGATAATGATTAAAAGCACTATAACAATGGATGATAAGCACAGAATATAATATTTCGGCAAAGAAAATCTCTGGATAACATTAGCCGTAACTGTTCTTCCAATATAAGAAAACAGGGCTAAAAACGAAGATGCCTGAAGCGCAAAAAAAGAATTTACCTTTAAATGATTCTTGTAAAAAGACGGCAGCCATGAATTAAAGCTTTGCTCTACAAAAACAATAGAAAAAACAACTGCTAAAAATATGATTAATAAAGGATTGGCAATTCCTGCAACTTCCTTAAAAATATTTTCATTCTTCATGTTTTCAGGTTCTGAAACTGGTAGTTTTGAAAATAAAAAGATTGTTATTGCCGATAATACAGAAATGGATAAAAATCCGAATTTCCAGAATTCTGAAAACTGACTGGAAATGACCCACCCAAACCCGATATTAACCACGAAGATTCCGATCATGAAGGAGGCTTCTACACTATTCATGGTTTTGGCTAAAGATTTTTCATCCGAAATATTGTTTCTGATAATTCCGAAAACGCAGATTTTCCCGATCGCAAAACACGCTCCGATGATGGCAAACCATACTTTATAGAACCAGAATACTTCTACGAAAGGTAAAATAAGGGAACATATCCCAACAATTGTTAAAGCTAAAATCAGGGATTTTTTTGTTCCGGTTTTGCTGATGAAATTAACGGCAAAAAGTGAAATAAAAGCAATGGGAAGATCCTTAAAAGACTCTAAAAAACCGAGCTTATCATAAGTGATTTTTGCCTCAGAAAGTTGAAGAATTACAATGCCCATGCAGTTTAGCACCATGGAGAAAATTAGAAATGTAAGCTTGAGCGGAAGTGAAATTTTGGAGTGCTTGGTCGTCATTTTGGGGATTGATTTTATCTGTTTTTTGGAAATATTTATGGTTTTCGAAGAAAAATTTATGCCTTCAAATGCCCAAAAATACAGGAAATATTAAAATAGTTATTAATAAAATGTTAAATAATTAAAAAAAAATATATTTTTATTGTCTCAATTTGAGAATTAAAAAACTAACTGTATATGAATGTAAGAATATCTAGAAGTTTAGGCATGGTTGCGGTGCTGTATTTCACTGCTAATTTCACTGCCCAAAACACAAAGACCGACACCCTTCCAAAAGAACAGAAAATTGAGGAAGTAGTCATGATTGGTTACGGTACTCAGAAAAAGAGTAATGTGACGGGAGCCATCTCGAGTATTAAAGCAAGTGACATCGAAGCGATCCCTGCCGGAAAACCGGAGCAGGTTCTTCAGGGTAGAGCCGCAGGTGTTAACGTAATTTCTAACTCCGGTCAACCGGGATCCAGTGCAACAATTCGTGTAAGAGGGGTTACCAGTTATTCCTCTAACAATGATCCTCTTTGGGTTGTTGACGGAATTGTGGTAGACGGAATCGGATGGTTAAGTCAAAGCGATATTGAAAGTATTGAAGTATTGAAAGATGGTGCTTCTTCTGCTATTTATGGAGTTTCTGCTGCAAGAGGAGTTATTTTGGTGACTACTAAAAAGGGAAAAAAAGGAAAACTTACCTTATCTTACAATGGTTTTTATGGGGTGAGCAATGCTGCGAGAAAGCTTGATCTTCTTGATGCTACACAATATGCTATTGTTATCAATGAGGGTTTTGCCAATGACGGACAAGCTGTAAGATTTCAAAATCCTGCATCATTCGGAAAAGGAACCGATTGGCAGAATGAAATTTTCGGAACCGGAGCAAGACAGAACCATGAGGTAAGTATACAGGGTGGAAACGAAAAATCTACTTACTTTGCGTCATTTGGATATTATGATCAGACAGGTATCGTAATGAGCGATATTTCTTATTACAAAAGATTAACAGGACGTTTAAATTCAACTCATAAAGTAACAGACTGGCTTACTTTGGGGCAAACTTTTGCTTATACCAACCAAAAAAACCAAGGGATTAATGCTAACGGTGAGTTTGGAGGTCCTCTGAGTTCTGCAGTGAATTTGGACCCCATCACTCCTGTTGTGGTAACAGATTGGTCACAGGTAAATCCTGCCTTATACACCAATCAATATATCGTAAGAGATGAAAATGGAAATCCATACGGAATTTCGCCTTATGTAAACCAGGAAATGTCTAACCCAAGAGCTTTCAGGTATACACAATTAGGAAACAATAACTGGTCAGACGATTTTATTGCTAATGTATTTGCAGAAGTGAAATTTTTAAATCATTTTACATTTAAATCTTCATTAAACGGTAAAAAAGCATATTGGGGAAGCCAGAATTTCACTCCACTTTTCTATTTAAGTGCAACATACAGCAATTTAGTTCTAAACAGCTTAAGCCGTACGACTCAAAAGAAATTTGAATGGAGTTTTGAAAATACATTGAATTACCAGAATAAATTTGGAGATCATAGCCTGAATGTACTTTTGGGAACAGGATATTATGACTATAATATTGGAAATGGACAAACCGTTACTCATAAGGGGCTTCCGATCAGCAGTTATGAAGAAGCTTCCTTCAACTTTGAAGTTCCTTTGGCAAACCAAACTTCTTCAGCATGGGATAATCAGGAATGGAACAAAGCTTCTTATTTTGGAAGATTAATTTATGATTTTAAAAATAAATACTTATTTACTGGTACATTAAGATATGATGGTTCTTCGTTATTTGGAGCAAATCATCATTGGGGTGTATTCCCTTCATTCTCTTTAGGATGGAATGTGGATAAAGAAAACTTCTGGCCGGAAAATAATGTGGTAAATAGTTTAAAATTCCGTGGAGGCTACGGAACTTTAGGGAATGATGGTATTGAAGTTTACAAATTTTCAAAACTTTATATTCCTGGAGCAAACTATACCAGTGGATCAGGAGGCGTATTGATTGGGTATTTGCAAAATGGTCTTGAAAATAAAGATTTGAAATGGGAAACGACCACACAAACAAATATTGCAGCAGATTTACGACTTTTCAAAAACTTTACTTTAACAGTTGATGTTTATAACAAGAAAACGTCAGATATTCTTAGACCGGTTCAAATTCCGGGATATGTAGGAGTTACAGGATCTTACGTTGCCAATATTGGAGACATGAGCAATAAGGGGGTTGAAGTAGAATTAGGCTACAAGAAAAACTGGAACGATTTCACGGTTTCTGTAAATACTAATTTCGCTTACAATAAAAACGAAGTTTTATCGCTAGAACAGGGAACAAAATTTTTGGATGGAGCAGGTTTCCAATCTATGGGATCGATCCAAAGAATTGTAGTAGGTGATGCCTATAATTCTTTCTACGGCTTTAAAACTTTGGGTGTTTTCCAAAATCAGGCGCAGATTGATGCGTATGTAAATTCTAAAGGACAATTGCTTCAAACAGAGGCAAAACCCGGAGATTTTATTTGGGCAGATTCTAACGGCGATGGGGTAATCAATGATTTGGACAAAGTGAATTTGGGAAGTTCAATTCCTAAATATAATTATGGAGCTACTTTAAATGTAAGCTATAAAAACTGGGATTTTATGGTATTCGGACAGGGTGCGGGAGGAAACAAAATCTTTCAGGGTTTAAGAAGATTGGATATGTTAGATGCTAATTATCAAACCAAAATCTTAGATAGATGGACGGGAGAAGGTTCTACAAATGAAAATCCAAGACTAACACGAGCAGATGCAAATAAAAACTACTCAAGACTATCTGACTGGTATCTGCAAAAAGGAGATTATTTCAGAATTAAATTAATTCAGTTAGGCTACACGCTGCCTCAGAATGTTACCCAAAACTTTGGAGTTAACAAGTTAAGATTTTATGTAACTGCTGAAAACCTAGTTACTTTTACAAAATATACCGGGTACGATCCGGAAATTGCGGCAGGAGATTCTTTTGGAATAGACAGAGCATTTTATCCGCAGGCAAGAACTTTCATATTGGGAGCTAATATAACTTTCTAATTTTTAGTACAATGAAAAATAAATTTTTAAAAATATCAATAGCAGCTTCATTTTTAGTGAGTGTATCTACTCTTAATGTAGCCTGTAACAACGACACTTTAGAAGAAAAAGAATACAAAGGTGCATTCGCCGGAGATAACTTTTTCAGAAATGAGCAGGAATGTTTTTTTGGTCTTGTTGGGACGTACGATGTAATGAGAAAATATGCAGGCGGGTTTGAAAATATGGTCACTTTTTTCAATGCAGCTTCAGATGATTTCTATGCAGGAGGTGGTAGTGCTACAGACGGAGCTGGTATTCAGGGAGCATCAAGTTTTCAGATTAATCCAACTACAATGCCTGCAAGTTACTGGAGAGATTATTACCAAGGTATTGCAAGAGCTAATGCCCTTATTTTAAATGCTCCCAATGCATCAATGGATGAAACTTTGAAACAACGCTTCATTTCGGAAGCAAAAACTCTTCGGGCAATGTATTACTTTGATTTGTTGAGGGTTTTCGGAAACATTCCCCTTATTTTAAAACCTTTTGACGCAACAGACGATTTTTATAATGTTCCGCAAGTTGCACCTGCACAAGTTTATGCTCAAATAGAAAAAGATCTGACTGAAGCTTTGCCAAATCTTCCTATGACGGTAAGTGGAGAGCAAAAAGGTAGATTAACGCAAGGCGCGGCAAAAGCTCTTTTAGGTAAAGTGTATTTATATCAAAATAAAAAAGCTCAGGCTGCCGCACAATTTGCAGATGTAAACGGAACTCCGGGCGGAACCAGTCAATATGGATATAAACTGTTGGCAAGTTATGATGATCTTTGGAAAGCAGGAGTAGCACTTGGTGGTACTCCAGATCCTTATGAGTTTACATCAGAATCTATTATTGAAGCATCCCATAGTGACCAGGGAAAATCCGACTGGGGCTTTTGGGGACAAGGCAAAGATGAAGGAAATTCTATTTGTGTAATGACGGCACCAAGATCTTATAACAGAATTAGTCAGACAAATCCTGCTAATAATGCTCCAGATATCGTCTCAGGTTGGGCATTTAATACAGTTACAACAGATCTGTTTAACTTTATGCAGAGTGATCCGCGTGTAAATGCTACTATTCTAAATATGAATGCGTTAAAAGCGCAAGGTAAGGCAGATTATGCACCGGCTTATAAAGATACAGGATATTTTCTTAATAAATTTATGCCTACATCTGATAAAAAATCAACTTTAGGTGTTACCGAACTGAATTATCGTCAAAATTATATGGTGATAAGATTAGCAGATACCTATCTAATGGAAGCAGAGGCACTTAACGGTACAGGTTCAAGAGCGCAAGCTTTGTTGGATGCGGTAAGAGCAAGAGTTGGTTTAGCTTCAGTTCCTGTTTCTATGCAGGCAATTAAAGACGAAAGAAGAAGAGAACTTGCAGGTGAAGGACATCGGTTTTTTGATCTTGTAAGATGGGGAGAAGCTTCTACAAAATTGGCTTCCAAAGGTTTTGTTGCAGGGAAAAATGAAATTATGCCGATACCTCTTGGTGAACTTACGGGAACCATTTTGAAACAAAACCCTGGATATTAATTTAAACATTAACAACATGATAACTAAATATATTAATAAAAGCCTTTTATTAGCCTCGTCAGTTTTTTTCTTGGCAAGCTGTACACCGGATAGCGTAGATGGCGATGGAAACGGTATTTCTCAGGGAACTTTAGACGCTTCTTTTAAAGTTACAAAAACATCGGAGAATCATTACTTGTTGAAAAGAAATTACAATAATTATATTAATTCAAGTTGGAATATAGATGATGACGGTTATAATAATGGAAAAGGCGAACAGAATCTTTTCCTTCCGGATGCAGGAACTTATGTGGTTCAGCATCAGGCGGTAGGTATGGGTGGAGTTATCGGAGGTACAGCCAGTGAAACAATTGTTGTCCCTACTTCAGATCCGATTTCCGGAAATATGATTCAGGGAGGAAGATTCGATACTCCCGATGAAGTTGCAAAATGGTCTGTTCACAAAATCAGCGCTTCAGGGGCTCAATGGGTTTTTGCTAACGGTAAAGCTACAATTGTTGCAAGTGGAAGCAGTCAGCAAGGTATTTATCAGGCTGTGAATGTTGTGGCAGGACAGAAATATTCCATCGATATGGTAGCTTCTTCAGATACACCTTTGGTAAATACATGGTTCGAGGTTTATGTTCTAAATACGGCTCCGGTAACGGGACAGGATGTAAGCGGAACGGTTTACAGAAATATCAATACCTGGGATGGTTGCGGAACGGGCAAATTCAAAGGAAAAGTTTCGTCTGTCGGATGCAACGGATCGAAAAATGGCGGAATTTATACAGCTACAACAACAGGAACCGTTTATTTGGAAATTAAGTGTGGAGGAGGTACTGTTAATAGCTTAAGCATTGACAAAGTTGAATTCCGTAGAACTCAATAATCTTCACACAATTAAATTGATATGAAATTACAATATTCATATAGTTTCGTACTTAGAAGTGCTGCACTTTGCGGTGTAGCGCTTCTTTCTTTTTTAAACTGCAGCAGTACCTCTTCGGATTTGACCAATAATGGTGATAATTCAGGAAATAACGGAAACGCAAACACTTCCGGAGATCCGGTACAGGTGTGGTTAACGAAAGGAGATCAGACAGTGAAACTACAACAGCAGGGAACCTCTTATTTTTCAGGAACTTCAGCAGCAGGAACCACCATTGAAGTAGACGGCTCGCAAATATTCCAGACGATAGATGGATTCGGATACACGCTTACTGGAGGAAGTGTACAGGTAATCAATCAGCTGAGCGCGGCAAAAAAACAGGAATTGTTAAATGATCTGTTCAGCGCTTCTGGGATTGGGGTAAGTTATTTGAGAATCAGCATTGGGGCTTCGGATCTCAACAGCGAAGTTTTTTCGTATGACGATATGCCGACAGGACAGACTGATCCTACATTGGCTCAATTCAGCTTAACCAAAGATCAGGCTTTGATCCAGATGCTGAAAGATATTCTGATGATTAATCCGAATATCAAAATTTTAGCAACACCTTGGTCTCCACCTGTTTGGATGAAAGACAACGGAAACACAATGGGGGGAAGTCTGAAACCAGAATATTATGGGGTTTATGCACAGTATTTTGTAAAATACATTCAGGCAATGCAGGCTCATGGAATCAGAATTGATGCTATTACCCCGCAAAACGAACCTTTACATCCGGGAAATAATCCGAGTATGTATATGTCAGCAGGAGATCAGGCAACTTTTATCAAAAGTAATTTAGGTCCTGCTTTTCAGACGGCAAATATTAATACAAAGATCATAGCTTATGATCACAATTGCGACAATCCGGCGTATCCTTTGGCGGTATTAAATGATACAGCGGCAAATCCTTATGTAGACGGATCGGCTTTCCATTTGTATGCAGGAGATATTTCGGCTTTGGGAACAGTACATAATCTATTCCCGAATAAAAACGTCTATTTTACAGAACAGTGGACCAGTTCTACCGGTGCTTTTTCAGGAGATTTGGATTGGCACATGAAAAATGTTATTATCGGATCCATGAGAAACTGGAGCAGAAATGCTTTAGAGTGGAATGTAGCCAATGATGCTTCATTCGGACCACACACTCCGGGAGGATGTACCCAATGCAAAGGGGCAATTACCGTAAACGGAAGCGCAGGTTATGACAAAAATGTAGCATACTATATTATCGCTCATGCTTCAAAATTTGTTCCGGCAAACTCCCAGAGAATTGCTTCTACACAGTCAGATAACCTTTCCACGGTAGCTTTTAAAACTCCGGCAGGAAAAACAGTATTAATTGTTCAGAACAGCAACTCTACAGATAAAGCATTCAACATAAAATATAATCAGAAGACAGCTTCGGTAAGTATGCCGGGAATTTCTACAGCGACTTATATTTTTTAAGACAAATATATCTGTTAAAATTTGTAATGATTGAAAACTTTTTGTTCTTTGTTAAATAAATTCATCCTGAACTTCAGGTTAAGAAAAATAGTTCAAAAGGACAGATAATTAAAATTAGATTAAAATGAAGAGAGTTTATTTCTTATTAGCAGTTACAGCATTTGGAATCAATACATTCGCACAAAAGACAATTGATCAGAAAGTTTCAGAACTTTTGTCGAAAATGACGTTAGAAGAAAAAGTAGGACAGCTTGTTCAGTATTCAGGATTTGAATACGCAACAGGTCCGCAAAATTCCAATTCTGCAAGTGTTCTAAATGAAATAAAACAGGGAAAAGTAGGCTCAATGCTTAATGTGGCAGGAGCCGAAGAAACCAGAAAATTTCAGGAATTAGCTTTAAAATCGAGATTGAGAATTCCTTTATTATTCGGACAGGATGTCATTCACGGATACCGAACAACCTTTCCTGTAAATTTAGGTCAGGCAGCGAGCTGGGATTTAAAACTAATTGAAAAGTCCGAAAGAATAGCCGCAACAGAAGCTTCGGCTTATGGAATTCACTGGACGTTTGCACCGATGGTCGACATCGCAAGAGATCCGAGATGGGGAAGAGTAATGGAAGGTTCTGGGGAAGATACCTATTTGGGAACCCAGATCGGTCTAGCCAGAATCCGTGGTTTTCAGGGAAAAGGTCTTGGAAATCTTGATGCCATCATGGCTTGTGCAAAACATTTTGCAGCCTATGGAGCAGCAGTGGGCGGAAGAGATTACAATTCTGTTGATATGAGTTTAAGACAATTGAACGAAACCTATCTTCCTCCTTTTAAAGCAGCGGCTGAAGCCGGAGTGGCAACATTCATGAACTCTTTTAATGACATCAACGGAATTCCGGCAACAGCTAATAAATATATTTTAAGAGATTTATTAAAAAGGAAATGGAATTATAAAGGTTTTGTAGTTTCAGACTGGGGAAGTATTGGCGAAATGGTTCCTCACGGTTACGCAAAAGACAATAAAGAAGCGGCGGAAAAAGCAATAAATGCAGGAAGCGACATGGATATGGAAAGCCGTGCTTATATGGCAGAACTTCCCAATTTAATTAAAGAAGGAAAAGTAGATCCGAAGCTGATTGATGATGCCGCAAAAAGAATTTTGGTTAAAAAATTCGAGATGGGATTGTTTGACGATCCTTACCGGTTCAGCAGTGAAAAAAGACAGCAGGAACAGACCAACAATCAGGAAAACAGAAAATTCGGAAGAGAATTTGGATCAAAAAGCATTGTTTTGCTTAAAAATGAGAAAAATATTCTGCCTCTTTCCAGATCTGTAAAAACGGTTGCTTTAATTGGACCTTTCGGAAAAGAAACTTCTGCCAACCACGGATTTTGGTCGGTTGCTTTTAAAGATGACAACCAGAGAATTGTAACGCAGTTTGACGGAATTAAAAATCAATTGGATAAAAATTCAACATTACTTTATGCAAAAGGAGCAAATGTTGACGATCAGGATAGATCCATGTTTGCGGAAGCGGTGGAAACAGCGAAAAAAGCAGATGTCGTGATCATGACTTTAGGAGAAGGTCACGCGATGAGCGGTGAAGCAAAAAGCAGAAGCAACATCCATTTTTCAGGTGTTCAGGAAGATCTTTTGAAAGAAATTGCAAAAACAGGAAAACCGATTGTTTTGATGATCAACGCGGGAAGACCTCTTGTCTTTGATTGGGCAGCAGACAACATTCCGGCAATCATGTATACTTGGTGGCTGGGAACGGAAGCCGGAAACTCTATTGCAGATGTTCTTTTCGGAGCGGTAAATCCGGGCGGAAAACTTCCGATGACTTTCCCGAGAACAGAAGGACAGATTCCTGTTTATTACAATCATTACAACACTGGAAGACCGGCAAAAAACAATACCGACAGAAACTACGTTTCAGCGTATATCGATTTGGATAATGATCCGAAATTTCCGTTTGGTTATGGATTAAGTTATACCCAGTTTAAATATTCTGATATGAATTTAAACTCAAATAATCTTAAAGGAAATCAGACTTTAAATATTAGCGTAAATGTTACCAACAGAGGAAATTATGACGGGGAAGAAGTGGTGCAGTTGTACATCAGAGATTTATTCGGAAAAGTGGTAAGACCGGTAAAGGAACTGAAAGGTTTCCAGAAAGTTTTCATTAAAAAAGGAGAAACAAAAACCATCAGTTTTACGTTAACTCCCGAAAATCTGAAGTTCTATGACGATCAGCTTAATTACGACTGGGAAGGCGGAGAATTCGACATCATGGTTGGAACCGATTCTAAAAATGTTCAGACAAAAAGAATTAATTGGACAAAATAATATTACTTTTTTACTTACTAAGAGCGGGATAATACCCGCTTTTGGCGGTAGAAGAATGAACGTTTTTTATAAAAATATTAATTAAACAAAACATTTGTCATTCTGAAAGAATCTACATAATACTTTAGAGATGCTTCCAGTATGGCAGACTTTGGAAATAATTAAATTAACTTTTAAACATATTGTTGTCATTCGGAACATAGACAGAAAGTCTACGAACGTAGTTCAGAAGCGGAGTGAAGAATCTAAATGATCAACATTTAAAATAGATTCCTCGTTCCTCAGAATGACAAGTGTTGAGAATAAATTAAATAATAATTAAATCTTAATCTAGAATTTTTTAACGCAAAGATTAAGAAAACGAATTATTGATTTTAAGGAGGCAAAGAAGAATCAGCAAAGCTGATTTGATTAAGCTAACGTTTATCATAATGCTTCATCAGTGATTGGTCGCAATCTTTGCTCACTTAAATCTTTGCATTAAAATATAAATCTAAAACATTAAACTTTGAAAATAAAACTTCAACATATTTTTCATTTCATCATCGGAGGAACTTTGGTTTTTTCAACAATACATTGTGCTTCAAATAAACCAGATTCCAACAGAAATTTAATCTGGAGTGATGAATTTAATTACAAAGGCTTACCCGATTCTACGAAATGGAATTACGATGTGGGAGGCGACGGTTATGGCAATAATGAAGCTCAGTTTTACACAAAAAACCGTCCGGAAAATGCAAGAGTTGAAAACGGAAATCTTATCATTGAAGCCAGAAAAGAAAACTGGGAAAAGAATAAATATACTTCTGCAAGATTACTGACAAGGGGTAAATTTTCCTTTCAGTACGGAACTGTTGAGGTTCGAGCCAAACTTCCTAAAGGTCGCGGAACATGGCCTGCCATCTGGATGATGAGCGAAAACATGAAAAAATGGCCCGATGACGGAGAACTGGATATCATGGAACATGTAGGATTTAATCAGGGATATATTCATGCTTCAGTTCATACCAAAAAGTATAACCATATCATCGGAACTCAAAAAACGGATACTTTGATTGTGAAAGATGCGAGTGAAAAGTTTCATATTTACAAAGCAGACTGGACGCCGGAGAAAATTGATGTTTATATTGATGATCAGAAATTTTTCACCTATGAAAACAAAGAAAAAACGTATGAAGCATGGCCTTTTGATCAGCCATATTTCATCATACTGAATCTTGCTGTCGGAGGTTTCTGGGGTGGAAAAGAGGGAATTGATGATACCATTTTTCCTCAGAAATACGAGATCGATTATGTAAGGGTTTATCAAAGTAAATAAAATAAAGGACTCCAAATTCCTCTCCTTTGGAGGGGTGGATAAATTTTCAAAGAAAATTTAGACGGGGTGGTTTAATATAAAAAATAAGAAAAGATAATAATGAAGAGATTAATTGTAAGTTGCTTGGTTGTCGGTTTGGCTTTCAATGCAAAGGCACAAAATTACTGGAAGAAAAATACAGGAAAAACGGCAAAAGTTTTTCTTACCAACTCGGCAGCCAACGAAAAGATGGTTGACAAAGGCACGGTAAAATTCGAAAAATTTGGTCAGCCCAAAGAAACGGATGCCTGTATTTTTGTAGATCCGGATTTTAAATATCAGAAATTAATAGGAATTGGAGGCGCTATTACAGATGCTTCCGCAGAAACTTTTTATAAACTTCCGAAAGATAAGCAGAAAGAAATTATTGAAGCCTACTACGGAAAAAACGGTTTGGGATACACGGTTGTCCGTACCAATATGAACTCCTGTGATTTTTCTAGTGATTCCTATACCTACGTTCAGGAAAATGACAATACTTTGAAATCTTTTACTGTTGCACATGATGAAAAGTATAAAATTCCGATGATCAAAGAAGCACAAAAATTAATTGGAAAAGATTTTACCTTTTATTTTTCACCGTGGAGTCCACCGTCTTGGATGAAGTCAAACAAAAGTATGCTAAAAGGAGGAAGACTGGAAAACGCTTTTTATCAGACATGGGCAGATTATTACGTAAAGTTCATTAAAGAATATGAAAAAAGAGGAATCAATGTCTGGGGACTGACGGTTCAGAACGAACCGATGGCAACGCAAAGCTGGGAATCGTGTATTTATTCGGCGGAAGAAGAAGGGGAGTTCCTTAAAAATAATTTAGGTCCGACTCTTTGGAAAAATGGTTTCAAAGATAAAAAAGTAATGATCTGGGATCATAACCGTGATTTGATTTACCAGAGAGCAACCACCACACTCGGCGATCCTGAAACTTCTAAATATGCTTCAGGAATCGGCTATCACTGGTATGAAACATGGAACAACAAAACCCAGCTTTTTGATAATCTGACAGAAACTCAGAGAGCTTTTCCGGATAAGTTTTTAGCTTTTACCGAAGGCTGCAAAGAGCAGTTTGATATATCTAAAATTTATGAAGTGAGTTTAGGCGAATTATACGGAAGGAATATGATTAACGATTTCAACAAAGGTACGGCTTTATGGACAGACTGGAATGTTCTTCTGGACGAAACAGGCGGGCCAAACCATGTGGGAAATTTCTGTTTTGCGCCAATCATTGCAGATACCAAAACCGGTGAAGTTCATTATACGTATGAATATTATTATGTAGGACACGTTTCGAAATTTGTAAAGCCCAATGCAAGAAGAATAGGAACCTCTTCAAACAGAGCTGCTTTAACCTCAACCACTTTTATGAATGTAAACGGACAATTGGTAACCGTAATCATGAACGATACAGACAATACCATCGAGACGAATCTCTGGATTGAAGGAATGGCTGCAAAATTATCGGCTCCTGCACACTCTATACAGACTGTAATTTTATAGACTTCATATTAACATTTTTATTACGTTTCGGCGGAGCCTTTGGCTCCGCCGAAATTGTTTTATTCAAAAACATGTATTAATTGGCAGCAATTATAATCTACAAATTCTTTACATTGAAACATAAAAAAGCCGAATTCAATAATCCGGCTTAATTTATATAAGAATAATGATTTAAATTATTCCGTATCATATTTACTGATTACTCTCTGAGTAACCCCCGAACTGCTGAAACCTCCATCATGGAAAAGATTCTGCATCGTTACTTTTTTCGTAAGATCAGAGAATAACGTTACACAGTAGTCTGCACATTCAAGAGCTGTAGCGTTTCCTAGTGGAGACATATCTTCTGCATATCCAAGGAAACCTCCGAAACCTTTCACGCCGCTTCCTGCTGTCGTCATTGTAGGAGACTGAGAAACTGTATTTACACGTACTTTTCTTTCACCCCAGTAATTTCCGAATGTTCTTGCGATACTTTCAAGATAAGCTTTGTTGTCAGACATATCATTATAATCCGGGAATGTTCTCTGAGCCGCAATATAAGTAAGCGCCAAAATACTTCCCCATTCGTTCATGCAGTCTTTTTCCCAAGCCACTCTCATCACTTTATGGAAAGAAACCGCAGAGATATCCCAGCCTTTTTCCAACCAGTCGTAGTTCATTTCTGTATAATGTTTTCCTTTTCTCACGTTGATGGACATTCCGATAGAGTGAAGGATGAAATCGATTTTACCGAATTTGGCAACAGCAGCATCAAAAAGTTTTTCAAGATCCTCAATAGAAGTAGCATCTGCACCAATTACTTCAGATCCTGTTTTCTCTGCTAAACCGTTAAGTTCTCCCATTCTCAAAGCAATAGGAGCATTAGACAAAATAAATTCAGCACCTTCTTCATGACATCTTTCTGCAACTTTCCATGCGATCGATTGTTCATTAAGGGCTCCAAAAATAATTCCCTTTTTGCCTTTAAGTAAACCGTATGACATAATTTTTTAATGTTTATTATTATACAAATGTAACAATATTTGTGTTTAGTACATAATAAAAAACGGAGCCTTCTGTAAAAAGACTCCGTTTTTCTTGAAAATATT
Source organism: Chryseobacterium mucoviscidosis (assembly GCF_002177115.1). GTDB lineage: Bacteria > Bacteroidota > Bacteroidia > Flavobacteriales > Weeksellaceae > Chryseobacterium > Chryseobacterium mucoviscidosis. The sequence continues at coordinate 150,338 of NZ_MVAG01000122.1, forward strand.
TATATGACTGAAATTTTAATTCGTTTTCTTATTCCATTCTGCTTTTACATCTTCTGCTGCATCCTTCGTTTTTTCCCATGCATCATTGGCTTTATCTTTAACATCATCCCATGCATCGGCAAAATTATTTTTTACTCTGTCCAGCCAGTCTTCATGTTTTGCTTCCTCATCATTATTTCTTTTTTCATTAATATAATCTTTGGCTCTGTCTGCCAACTCCTCTACCTTCCATTTTGCATTATCTGCCGCATCCTTTAAAGAGTTTTTTGTGTTATCTACTGCGTTTTCTGCTTTGTTGTATTCTGAATTGTTCATAATGTGATATTTTGTTTGTGTGATTATGATTAAACAAGAACTATTCCTAAAATTTTTTCTTATTGTTAAAATTTTCATAAACTTTTATTTGGTGGAGGAAAAGGTTTTAGAATTATTCTATAATATTTACAGTGTATATATTACACCAGATTTATATCTACTAAAATCATCATTTTAATAGTAAAAATGAAACTTTGAAAAACTTCTCTCATATTATCTATTATGCTCCCATAAATTTTTATTTTTAATAATTCAATGATTTGGTGTTCTCTGTTTTTTTGTTATTAAGTTCATAAATAATTAATATTTATATTTTCTATTTTATTACAATTGTTGTATTTTAACACGTTATATACCCCTGAAACCATCAATGTTTATCTCTGTTTTTCTTCAATAAGCAGTGATAAATTGTGCTTTATTCATTTTTTCGTGATATTTTTTATTGATAGATAAATTTTTAAAAAAAAGGATAAAATTATAAAAACACTGTTTTACTGTAATTTAAAGCCGATTTTGTATAGAATAAATTCTATGTTTTTGATCATTAAACAGTGATTAATAGGTGTATTTATTGCAAATTATTCACTTGTTGGTGTTAAATTGTAGAATTATTAAAAAAAATGAGGTTTTATTAAAAATTATTATATTTGCATTATCAAACTGATAGCTATTTAATAAACTAGAAATGCAAAAACAGACAAAACTTCAAATACTTATTACAGCTTTACTTTTTTCAGGCTTTACTTTTACATCAGCTCAGGTTGGGATAGGTACCTCATCGCCTAATCCTTCGGCTATGCTTGAAATTAATTCCGCTAATAAAGGAGTACTTTTTCCAAGTGTCTCTTTGGATTCCGAAACCGATAACATTACCATTCCTTCACCTGCCGAAGGATTAATAGTCTGGAACAACGGACAGGCAGGATTGGTAGAAACTGGATTCTTTTACTGGAACAATGCAAAATGGAATATGCTTTCCGTAGAAGGAAGTCAGGTAACCCCAGTTGTTCCCGGAGGAGGCGGAACTACTTCAGGCTGGAATGATTCCGCAACGAACAGCGGAACCAATGCAGGAGCAAATACTGCTCTCGCTTTAGGAACCAATACCTACGATGACCTTATTTTTAAAGTGAATTCTGTAAAAATGGGAAGACTGGGTGTAGATAATTCCGTAAGTTTAGGACCAATGGCAAACGCCGGACAGAACGGTATTTCAATTGGAACTTCAAGTTCTGCTTTTCAGGGAGTTTCGATCGGAAATGAAGCTTCTGTAGGTGCAAATGACGGTTTGGCAGTAGGAAACAAAGCAACAGCAGCGGCATTCAAATCAAATGCAATCGGCTATAATGCCAAAACCAATAAAAACGAATCCACAGCAATCGGGAATAATTCTTTAGCGGACGGATTTCAGTCTACCGCAATCGGATATAACTCAAAAACAACAGCCAACGAATCTTCCGCATTGGGAAACAATTCATTCGCGGCAGGATTTCAATCAGTAGCATTAGGTTACAATGCGAAAACAAATTCCAACAGTGAAACTGCGGTTGGATTCAATACGGTAACAAACGGACAGAATTCTACAGCAATAGGTTCCGGTGCTTCTGCTACAGGACAAAATTCCACCGCAATCGGTTACAACACGACGACAAGCCAGTATAATGCTATATCAATCGGAAACAGCAGCGCAAACGTAGGAATAGGAACAAGTACACCGAATACGACAGCAAGATTAGACGTTAACGGGCAATATAAGCTTGGAAGCAAAGGAACCGTTAACAAAAACCAGATCAGTTTTGAGGTTTGGCCGGGTGTTTCCGTTAATAATCTTCCTTCAGGAAAATCCACGACAATGGATATTGCGATTCCGGCAGCTATGGTTCCGACTTCAACAAGAGCGACGATTGTAGTAACTCCGGCTTCGGATTTTGCAGGTAATGCAACTTTCTCAATTTCGAATCCGAGAATGACTTCTACTTCAAATATTACCATCAATCTTACGAATATTTCAGGAAATGCAGAAAGTTTATACTCTGCGCATTTCTATGTAACGATTAATGAATTTTAATAGAATTGATAAAATAGTATAATGAGGCACTTCAGGACAGATTAATCAATCTTCAGGAAGTTTAATTTAATGGTTATAAAGAAAGGATCTCGCTTATGAGATCCTTTTGATTTATTAATGTTGAATGTATAATTATTTGATGATTCTTTCCAATACCCACTCAATAAGGTTTTTCTCAGAAGCATGATGATCTGCGGAGAATTCTCCACGTCTTCTGTTGGCAATCACGTTATTTACAGTAATTGCTTTGTGACCTAAAAGTTTGGATAAAGCATAGATCGCAGAAGTTTCCATTTCGAAATTGGTTACGCCAAGATCATTCAGCTTTTCTAAAAACTGATCGTCCACTGCTTTTAAACGCAGTTGTCTTCCCTGTGGAGCATAAAAACCAGGGAAAGTAGCGGTGTTTCCGTGATATTTTGCATCCTTGTACAATGCTCCCAATTCTTCCGCCCAGTCTGCAAAATAAAGCATCGGTTTAATTTTCGGATAAGGGAATTTTTCCATGAAATTTCTTGAAAATTCATTTTCAAACGCATAATCCTGATAAAAATGCATTAAGCCGTCCAAGCCCACAACATTTTGTGTAACCAGCATATTGTCTACCTGAACCTCTGGATTCACACTTCCGCAGGTTCCCATTCTGAATAATTGTAAAGCAGAATGCTCCGTTTTAAATTCTTTATTTTTAAGATCGATATTTACCAGTGCATCAAGCTCGTTCATCACAATGTCAATATTCTCAGTCCCGATTCCGGTAGACATTACAGTGATTCTTTCGCCTCTTAACGTTCCTGTATGCGTGTAAAATTCTCTTTTATTTTTCTTTACTTCTACTTTATCAAAATATTTTGAAACCTTCGCAACACGATCCGGATCGCCCACAAGAATAATTTTTTCGGCAATATCTTCCGGTAAAAGGTTCAGGTGATAAACACTTCCGTCTTCGTTCAGAACAAGTTCTGAAGCAGCAAGTTTATTCAGCATAAATTCGTTTTTATAGTTTAATACATTGAAATTGTGATTGATTGTTGTCAATCTTTAAAAATCCTCTCCCAAGATCCTCATCATTATTTTCAGAATGTCAATATTGGAAATTGACTTTTTAGTAATGAATTTGATTTCGGGGTTTAAAATTAATAAAAAATACCCGAACTGAGATGTAAACATTATTTAATTCAAATTTAAAATTGTGGTAACGTCCGAATTGTGCGCTGTTAATAGATTTGCGCAAAAAATTTCATGAGATTTTATCCCTTTGCTGCGATCCTTTTTCTGCTTGTTCTTTCCGCAATGTCTTTCAATCCGTCAGATAAAGGAACAAAAAGTGAAAATACATTCGTCAACAATGGTTTATCGGATTTCAAAAATAAACTTGAAAACTTAAAATCGGATGCCAAAAGTTTTTCGGAAGATAAAATTTCCCTTGAAGAACTTCAGCAGTCATTAAAAAATACCAGAAATTCTTTCAAGGAAATCGAGTTTTACGTTGCGTATCATTATCCTGAATTTACCAAAACCCACCTCAACGCAGCACCGCTTTTTCATATTGAAGCAGCAGGAACTTCCGCTTATACACTTCCTCCGGAAGGATTACAGGTTTTGGACGAAATGATATTCTCGGATGAAGCACTTGAAAAAAAGGATGACATTAAAACAATTGCAGATTTTTTATACAACAGCTACGCGAGTTTTTATTTAAGTACCGTAAAAAACGGCTTAAGCAAAGGAAACAATAAAACATTACCGTTAAGAATCGAGCTGATCAGGATTTACAGTTTAGGCGTTACAGGTTTCGATACTCCGGGTTCGCTGAATGTTTCCGATGAAACCGTTCATGCTTTTTCAGGGATGCAAAAATATCTTCATGATGATCTTTACTTTAAAAATTATAATATTCAGAAAGCCGATACCATTTTAACGAACGGAATTAATTATCTCACAAAAAATACAGATTTTGAAACGTTCGACAGGATTGAGTTTTATAAGAAATACATTCAGCCTTTATATGAAGAATTCGGAAGCTGGGACGCAAGAAGCGATGATCTGAAAGAATTTTCGGGTTGGAATGTGGGGAATAAAAACTTTTTCAGCAGCGATTTTCTGGATCCCTATTTTTATACATTATTAAAAAAAGACGAAGATAACGGAGATTTAAGAAAATTAGGAAAAGAAATTTTTTATGACCAGAATGTGAGTAACAACGGAAAAATGAGTTGTGCAACCTGCCATTTGCCGGAAAATGCGTTCACCGATTTAAAAGCAAAGTCTCCGAGTAACGTAGAGGGAAAAACTGTGCTGAGAAATTCTCCGTCTTTGTATAACGCAGTTTTTGCCAAAAGATTTTTCTATGATTTGAGGGCTTTTTACCTTGAACAACAGGCAGAACACGTTATTTATAATAAGGATGAATTCAATACAAGCTATGAAAGCATCATTAAAAAATTAAAAACCAAACCTGAATACAGAAAAGCCTTTAAAGCTGCTTTTAAGAATGGTGAAATCAATAAAGAAAACTTTTCCAAAGCTTTGAGTTCCTACGTAGCTTCATTGTATTCTTACGAAAGTGATTTTGATCGGTTCATGAGAAACGAAAAAGAAATTTCATCGGATGCGAAGAAAGGATTTAATCTCTTTATGGGAAAAGCAAACTGTGCAACCTGCCATTTTGCACCGAACTTTTCAGGTTTAGTTCCGCCGTTCTTTAATGAAAACGAATCTGAAGTTTTAGGAATTACGGCAAAACCAATCAGCCAGAAACCTTTGGAATTAGATGCAGATCAGGGAAGAATAAACAGTCCTGTGAAAAAGGAAAATTCATGGATCTATGAAAAGTCTTTTAAAACAGTAACGGTAAGAAATGCAGCTCTGACGAAACCTTATTTTCACAACGGTGCTTTTAATACTCTGGAAGAAGTTATGGATTTTTACAACGAAGGAGGAGGAGAAGGTCTTGGCTTACAGGTGAAAAATCAGACGCTGGCTTCGGACAAGCTGAATTTAAGTCAAACAGAAATCAAGCAAATCATCGCATTCCTGAATTCTTTAACGGATGTGAGTAGAAAATAATAACTTATCAGACATTTATTACGCAATATTATTAGATATTTAATTATTTTTGGCAAAATTATGGCTTAGATTAATACATATAAAAAGCCAGATAGCTTTAGTTAAAAAAATATGAATGACACGGATGCTGTTATAAGCGCACTGGAGACTGCCCTAAATATCAAATTTGAAAAATGGGAAAAAGAAGCGAAAATAGAAGGGAAATCTTATTATGATGGATGGAACAAATTATATCTTTCAAACATACACTTTGAAAATTTCTCTGCTCTCGAACCTGTTTTTGAAACACTTCGCTACCTGACATTGATAGACTGTTCGATTGGCAGTCTACAGGATTTACACCAAATGAAGCTGTGGTGTCTCACACTGAAGAACTGTTCGGTTTCCAATGAAAAAATGTTTGATCCGGATCATCAAAAAGTAGAGCCGTCTTTTCTTTATTTTCAAAATTTGAATCTGGAAAACATGGATATTCCGCATCCCGGATTTTTCCTGCCTATTTCCAAGAATTTGGAATATGTCACATTTACCGACTGTACAGTTGGCAATATATGCGAATTAAATCTTTTCCCTGATTTATATAGCCTGGATATCGATAATACAAATTTCATTGAGTCGGCAGATGATATTCAGCACCAGCGAAAACCTGACGGGCATTTTACTTTTTTAAGTTTTGATAACATGAAATTGAAGGACTTCAATTCCTTTATTTCAATTTCAAAAGGCTTAAGTCATTTAAGTTTGTACGATTGTGAAATAGAGAGTTTAAAAAGTGTCTGTCAATTCACGGATTTGAAAGAGTTATATATAAGTCCTGATCTAAAAATTAATGATCTCAGCATTCCCGATAATGACTTAATACAATTTGAATTAAAACAATGCATCATTCTCGGAGCAGGATCTTATGACCCGGATGAAGATTTGATAATACCTGATTTTGATGTAAAACTTCTGTCTTCAATTGCATCATACATCAAAAGTTTGAAAATAAACTCCCATAATCTGATTAATATACCTCATTTAAAGCATTTTACAAGACTAAATGAGTTGGGTTTTGATAAATGTGCCATCAATCTGGAGAATTATTCATCAATTGCCCACCAAATTCAAGTAATTGATATTGATACTACCAAAATAGAAAATCAGGAAGCTTTCAAGTATTTTACCCACCTGCAAGAAATAAGATTTACAACCGATTATAATGAAAGTGAAAATTATATAGATATTGAAAAACTTCTGCCACTAAAACACCACATAAAAAAAATTTATATACCAGATAGAGAGACAGTACTAAACGTAGACCAGTTAAAGCATTTTACTGCACTGGAAGAGCTTTATACTAAGGCAGATTCTTTTGAACTCGCACAGGATATCTTATCTATTGAGTCTCTCAAAGATCTTTCTCTCTATATTGCTGAACAGACTCCGGAAATCACGGAAGCCGTAGCCTTAAATTTGCAGCAGTTAAAAAATATCGAGGAATTAAGTGTCAGCGTGCGTGATAACGTAAGTTTTAAAGGAATTGGTGATTTAAGGTCTTTAAAAACACTTACAATAGATACTGATTTTGATGTTGAAAATTTAATAGCCCTGCCTTCTCTTCAAAAGCTATCCATAGAGGGAAGAGTTATCAATAGATTACCCAGATTAGAGCAGATTAAGGTGCTCGATTTGCAAATTGAAGAAGATAGCGAAATAGCGTTACTTAAAAAATTTCCAAACGTTGAAAAGCTTCAGGTGCGTATTCCGGAAGAACAAAAAATAGATATCTGCGGATTAGAAAAATTAAGAGTGCTAGTCTTCGACTGCAATGATTTAAACAGTATAGCCGCTTTTGAAGATCTTCCTGCTCTTGAAGAATTGGATCTCAGCAATTGTGGACTTACCACGATATTTAACTTGGATAAGCTTACCAATTTAAAAATGCTAAATCTTGAGGAAAATGCCATTGAAAGTATCGAAGGGTTAGAAAATCTAAAAAATCTGGAACGCCTGAACCTTTATGACAACAAAATTTCTGATATCAGTCTCGTGAATAAACTCCCTAAGCTTTATCAGGTTAATGTTGCACGTAACGAATTAAATGAAAAAGATGTCGAAAAACAGCTTGATAAACCGGAGATCGCAACGTGGTATGGAAGACCTTATACTCCTTTTCGTATAAAAATTGACTAAAAAATGAAACCAATTATCACATCCCTATATTCTTCAAAGGATGTAAGTGAAAAAATAATTGATCATTCAAGATTGTATTTAAATTCTTCTTACTGCAAAAAGAAATATCTTACAAGCAGAAAGAAAAATACCAAATAGCAATTATTTTCACGATATTAAGTTTTAGATAGTCTACAGCTATATGTTGTAGACTATTTCTTTTCGGATATGTTTTAATGTTTTTTTTAATTTAACATAAAATTCATGCAATTAACATTCGGTTTTCCATTAATTAATATTTCTCAATATTTATTTAAAATCCTATTAACAGGGGCTTCACAGCAATCTGATAGTTTTGCACTGTCTAATAAATCGAAATTTTAAAATGAAAAGAAAACTACTAACAGTTGCAGCTCTTGCAATGGTCACGGGTTCTTTACTGAACGCACAGACTTTTATTTTTAACAAAAATTCCGCATGGAAATACAACGATAGCAATACTGCTTTGGCATCCCAATGGAAAACAGCAACTTATAATGTTTCCACATGGTCTCAGGGAAACGGACCTCTTGGTTATGGTGATCCTGTAACGACCACAACGGCTACAGGACTTATCACGGCTTATTTTGCAAAAGATTTTACCGTAAACTTGAACGATCTTTCTTCCACTATGGAATTAGGGGTAATGAGAGACGACGGAATCGTAGTTTATCTTAATGGAGAAGAAGTCGTAAGAGACAATATGCCTTCCGGAACAATCGATTTCAATACACTCTCAAGTACAACAATCGATGGAGCGGCAGAAAGTGTTTACAATGTTTTTTCTATTCCAAAATCCAAATTCGTTAACGGAAACAACAGAATCTCTATTGAATTGCACAACAGAGGCGCTTCGAGTTCAGATTTAAGAATTGATGCTTATCTTAAAACAACTTCAACCGTAACTCCGGTTCCTTGTAACGCCAATCACATCAGTTGTTTTACTTCCATTGTTCCTACCGCACAGACGAATAAACTAATTATTCCAACAGAACATAAATATCAACTGATCCTAAAAGAGGGTGATAACTACACAGAAGGTGGAGGTTTAGTAGGAGGACAGAACGATTTCACAGCGTATGTTCCGAAAAATGCAAGCAGTACCAACGGATATCTTTCTGTAAACCACGAAACAAATCCGGGAGGAGTTACCATGGCAGAAATTAATTATAATGCAACCACGAAACTTTGGCAGTTATCCCGATCAAGAGCAGTGAGCTTTTCGGCTCCGAGTCTGGTTCAGACCATCAGAAACTGTTCGGGAGGCGTTACTCCGTGGGGAACGGTGGTAACTGCGGAAGAGCAGACTACTTCAAGCGACGTTAATGCAGACGGAATGAAAGATTACGGATGGTTGGTAGAAATAGATCCGGCAACCGCTCAGGTCATTTCCCAGAATACAGACGGATCTAAAGGAAAACTTTGGCAGATGGGAATCATGAATCACGAAAATGTAGTGATTAATAATACAGGAACAATCGCTTATTACGGTGAAGACGGCGGAACACACATGGTTTACAAATATGTTATGGATACTCCGAACAATCTTTCATCAGGAAATCTTTATGTGCTGAAACTGGATCAGGGATTAAGCGGAGGAGATCCTGTTGCAACAACCGCAACTTGGATTCAGGTTCCTAATAAAACAAAAGCAGACCAGAATAACACTACCGCTTTGGCACAGTCTCTTGGCGGAACGTCTTTCAACGGAATCGAAGATGTGGATATCAGTCCGCTTGACGGGAAAATCTATTTTACGGCAAAAGGTCTTAATAAAGTGTACCGATTAAAAGATGACGGAGCTACAGCTTCTCAGGTGGAAACTTTCGTAGGGGGTCTTACGACGAACTATTCTTTCGACACAGCGCAGGGAACAAAAACCGAAGCTTGGGGAGACGGAAACGACAACCTTACGTTCGATGAACTTGGAAATCTTTGGGTGCTTCAGGACGGTGGTAAAAACTACATCTGGGTAATCGCTCCGGATCATACTCAGGCAAATCCGAAAGTGAAACTATTCGCTTCCATGCCTGCAGGATCGGAGCCGACCGGACTTACTTTCACGCCGGATCACAAATTCGGATTCTTCTCCGTACAGCATCCAGATTCTACAATTTCAACTGATATTGATGCGACAGGAAATACCATTGATTACAGAGGAAAATCGGCAACCGTTGTTATTGCTCTTAAAAACAATTTAGGAACTACAGGTTCATTAGGAACAATTGATGCTCAGACAGAAAATACAGTAACTGTTGCTCCGAACCCGACTTCAGGATTGGTGAAGATCAATTCTCCGAAAGGGTTGAAAAACATTATGGTAACAGCGTACAGTATCGATGGGAAGATTGTTTTCACCCAGAAATATTCAGGACTGAATAAAGTTTTAGACTTAGATTTTACAAGACAGCTTGAATCTTCAAGAGTACTGGTTTTAAACATCGAAGCGGAAGGCGGATTCCAGCAGACGGTAAAATTGCTTAAAAAATAAATTATTAATATTTACATAACTGCCGGTGATGATATATTGCCGGTAGTTTTTTATTTGTATGAAAAAGCTCTTTTTTTCTATTTCATTTTTAATACTTTCACAGGCAAAAGCACAGATTGATCCTGTAAAATATCCGACGTATACCAATGTGGATGACGCAATAAAAAGCGGACAAACCATTTACAGCATGAGTTTCAGAGGAAAAACCATGTTCAATCTTCCGGTTGAAATCCAAAAGTTAAAATCCATCTTTTTCCTGAATTTAATGGAAAACAGGTTTGAGAAAATGGATGAGTCAATTTTCAGGCTGAAAGAACTTACCATTTTAAACTTAAACGAAAACAGCATCAAATATATTCCGGACGAAATCGCAGAACTTCAGAAACTGGAAAGTTTTTCTATTAATTTAAATAGTTTAACGAAGATAAACCCGAATTTGGCAAAACTTCAGAAATTAAAGGTGATCCATCTTGATGCCAATAATCTGAATGTTTTTCCGGAAGCTTTATTAAGAATTCCGAGTCTGGAGGAAATTAATTTGCAGGGAAATCAGATCAGTTTTATTGCTAAAGATTTAGATCAGATTAAAAACCTGAAATCATTAAATCTGGCTTCCAATCAAATTAACGATTTGGGAGATTTAAAATTCCCTAAAGACTTAAAATATATAGAGTTACAGCAGAATTCAATTTCAAAACTTCCCGATGGATTATTTCAATCCGGGAATCTGGAGTTTTTAAACGTAAGCCAAAACCATATCAAAGAAATTTCGCCCAAAGTAAAAGGACTGAAAAATATAGTAAGCATGAATTTAGCAAACAATCAGCTAAAAGACCTTCCCTCCGAGTTTTCTCAACTGAAGAATCTTAAAACACTGATCTTAACAGGCAATCCGATGGAAAAATCAACCATCGAAAAGTTAAAAACCATGATGCCGCAAACACAGATTTATTTTTAAAAATCTTAAAATTATAACGTAACATTTGCAAGGCTTCTACTATCATTTGCTGAACGAAGTGCCATGGCGAACGAGAATATTTTCAGGTAAGATTATAAAACTTTCGCGGTCATAGCGTTTGAAGAATTTAAAATTAAAAACTATCCGCCAACTCTTTTCGTTTTATAGCCCATTTCTTTAAGGATATTCATAATCTTATCACGGTTATCTCCCTGAATGATAATTGTTCCATCCTTTTCAGAACCACCGATTCCCAGTGTGGTTTTTATCTTTTTTGAAATGTTTTTAAGTTCTTCTTCGCTTCCTTCCCAGCCTTCAACAATCGTTACGGGCTTTCCGTTTCTGCCTTTTTTCTCAAATTTACACACCAAAGGTTCCTTTTGTCTGAACTGTTCTTCAGGCATCTCAAAATCCTGCTCTTCATGATCAGGAAAAAGGTTTTTCAGTTGATCTCTTAAATCCATACAGCAAAATTAATAAAATATTTACTTTTTCTATTTATAAATCACAAACTAAACGATTTCAGCATATTTTTAAAGCTCCAAACTTTATAAAAATCAAAATATTGCGTGTTAAAAACATAATTAGAAGATATTTAAAAAATTCATGTATTTGTGATTTATAAACAAAAAATAAAATCATTGACAACATTTTTTTATTTTTGATCGTTAATAACAAAAAATATTTTATTTACACCAAATATGAAACTATTAGCCAGGCATTTTATTGCAACTTTTTTACTTGTTTTCGGAACCGCAAATGCTCAACTAACGGAAGATCCTCTGAAAGCTGTCATAGAAACAAAAGACGCTCAAAACTTCTGGGAAGCTTTCGATAAAATGGAAACTTCCAATACCAATCCTTTTACAGAATATATAGACAAAGGTTCACCCGGAGTACAATCCTTTATTAAATACCGCATCATTAACGCCGATTCTCTGTATGCAACAGTGAAAAAAAATAAAGAACAATATTTACAGACGAGAAATACATTAAAAGCAATTAATTCAATTGATAAAAAGTTAAAATCATCATACAGTGCTTTAAAATATTGGTATCCGGAAGCGAAATTCCAGACTGTATATTTTGTGTACGGAAGAATGACAACAGGAGGAAACTCTTCACCAGATGGAATTTCCATTGGAACAGAATTATTCAAAAATCTGGATGGTGTTGTTGCGCTTATCGTTCATGAAATGATTCATTTTCAACAAAATAATAAAGGAGGAAATAATCTTTTGAAACAGGCAGTTACGGAAGGTGGAGCGGATTTTATAGGAGAGTTTGTTTCAGGAGAAAAGATGAATACCATACCTTTTGAATATGGAGAAGCACATCTGCATCAACTCTGTAAAGAATTTGTGACACGCTATAAAAGCAATGATTTCGACGATTGGTTTTACGGAACTACCAAAAAAGATGACAGACCTAATGATTTGGGATATTGGATCGGATACAGAATTTGTGAAGCGTATTTTAATAAGCAGACAGACAAGCATAAAGCTGTACATGACATTTTAAATATTGAGGATCCTTTTTTGTTTTTAAAAGAAAGTGGTTTTCTGGATTCCTACATTCAGCAATATGCAAAAGAAAAGAATTTAAAATATGAAGATTTTTTCAGTGAATTCTCTGGAGAATCTTCCGAAATTACTTTTACGGTAAATGTTCCCGATAAAAATGATGAGGTCTATATTGTTGGAAATCAGAAAGAATTAGGAAACTGGAACGCTTCATCCGTAAAAATGAATAGAAAAAGTGATTTCGAACGTACACTCACTTTAAAATTACACTTCCCTGCGCAGTTGAAATTTACAAAAGGAACTTGGGATCAGGAAGCCGATGTAAAAGGTTTTGAAAAAGGAAGCAATATTATTTTAGATAAGCCAAAATCAAAAAAAATATCATATAAAATAAACAATTGGTTTAAAAATTAAGAAGCTGGAAGTGTGAAACTTGATGATGAAAGTTTATAGTTTTCTATTTTAAAGATTAGGCAAACTCTTTGTGAGGTTTGCTATGTGAAACGCCTTTGCGAAATTAAAGAATAGCAGTCAAAAATAATCTTGGCAAACCTTTGTGTTTAAAAAAATCTAAAAAATCCGCGAGAGAAAAAATTTTGTAAGATTTCAGTATTTATTATATTTTAAACAAAATTTAAGTCCGTCAATTGTTGATTTTATTTCAAAATAAATAAATTTGTAGGACAAAAGTTTATACAAAATGTCGAAAAAAGCAATATTAGCGATCCTTGACGGATGGGGATTGGGAATGAATCCGGACGTTTCAGCCATAGATAAAGCAAACACTCCTTTTATAGATAACTGCCTTAAAAATTTTCCGCATACAACACTCGAAGCGAGTGGTTTAGCAGTTGGACTTCCTGCAGGACAGATGGGGAATTCCGAAGTAGGGCACATGAACTTAGGTGCGGGAAGAGTGGTGTACCAGAATCTGGTAAAGCTGAACATGGCGGTTGAAAACGGATCTTTAGGTCAACAGAAAGTCATTCAGGATGCTTTTGATTATGCTAAAAGAGAAAACAAAAAAGTACATTTCATCGGTTTGGTTTCCAATGGAGGAGTACATTCACATATTAACCATTTGAAAGGACTTTTAACGGCAGCTCACGAATTCAGACTGAATGAAAATGTTTTCGTTCATGCCTTTACAGACGGGCGCGACTGCGATCCGCTTTCTGGAAAAGGATTCATTGGAGAACTTCAGGATCACATGGAAAAAACAGTTGGAAAACTGGCAACCGTAGTCGGAAGATATTACGCAATGGATCGTGATAAAAGATGGGAGCGTGTAAAACTCGCTTATGATGCGATGGTAGAAGGAGTGGGAGAACAGTCTACGGATGCATTGGCTTCAATTCAGAAATCTTATGATAATCATGTGACGGATGAGTTTATCAAGCCGATTATCATGATCGATTCCACGCAGACAGGAAATGTTGTTCCGATTGCTAAAATAACAGATCAGGATGTGGTGATCTGCTTCAATTTCCGTACAGACAGAGGTCGTGAGATCACGGAAGTGCTATCCCAGAAAGATTTCCCGGAGTTTTTCATGAGAAAACTGCCGCTTTATTATGTTACATTAACAAACTATGATAAAACATTCCAGAACGTTCATGTAGTTTTCGATGAAGAAGTTTTGCACGAAACGATGGGCGAGATTTTAGAAAGAAATCATAAGACGCAGATCAGGATTGCGGAAACAGAAAAATATCCTCACGTTACCTTTTTCTTTTCAGGAGGGAGAGAAGCTGAATTTGTGGGCGAAAAAAGATTGCTTTGCCCAAGTCCGAAAGATGTTCCGACGTACGATTTAAAACCCGAAATGTCAGCATACGATATTACCAACGCGATTGTTCCCGAGCTGGAAAATGAAACCGCGGATTTTATCTGTCTGAATTTTGCAAACACAGATATGGTAGGTCATACAGGTGTTTTTCAGGCGGCTGTAAAAGCGGCTGAAACGGTGGATCAATGTATTGAAAAAGTGGCAACTACAGCTTACGAACACGGTTATGCCGTTTTCATTTTAGCAGACCACGGAAATTCTGATGTGATGATTAATCCGGACGGAACCCCAAATACACAGCATTCCACCAATCTGGTTCCTTTCATCGTAATGGACAAAGATCAGACATGGAATCTTAAGCCCGGAAAATTGGGCGATGTGGCACCTACGATCTTAAAAGTGATGGGCGTGGAAATTCCTGAGATTATGACTGGCGATATTTTAGTCAGCTAAAAGATAAAAGTTTTAAAGAATGAAATCATGGTTAAATGCGACAGACTTTTCAAACTTAAAAAAGGACAGTAGAAAAAATCCTAACGAACTTTAATCTAAAATATTATTTAAAATTCAGAAATAATAAAGATAAAATGCCGTTATTATTTACATAGCGGTATTTTTTTATGACTAATATCAGAAATAATTAACAAAATATTATGTCCTAAATAATAAATAAAACTATAAATTTGCAGTTTAATCTAAATTCTAAAAATGTATCAAAAGCTTGTAAGGAAAGAAGTAATGGGAATTTTGGAAAAGGAGGTAGGTTCTTTTCTGAATAAATTTTTAACGCCAATCGAGAAAATCTGGCAGCCTTCCGATTATCTTCCGGATCCGTCGAGTGAAGATTTTAAACATGATTTAGAAGAAATACAGACTTTCGCGCGCGAAATGCCTTACGATCTTTTCGTAACGCTTATCGGCGACTGTATCACGGAAGAAGCTTTGCCTTCTTACGAATCCTGGTTAATGGGAGTGGACGGAGTAGATCAGGAGCAGAAGGAAATCGGCTGGGCAAACTGGGTAAGAGCTTGGACTGCTGAAGAAAACAGACACGGAGATCTTTTAAGCAAATATCTTTACCTGTGCGGAAGAGTGAACATGAGAGAAGTTGAGGTTACCACTCAATATCTTATTAATGACGGTTTCGATCTGGGAACAAGCATGGATCCTTACAGAAACTTCATCTATACAAGTTTTCAGGAAACTGCGACCAACATTTCTCACCGAAGAGTAGGAACTCTTGCAAAACAGTCCGGAAACGGAAAATTAGCTAAAATGTGCGGAGTAATTGCGGCGGATGAAGCAAGACACGCGAAAGCTTACAAACATTTTGTAGAAAAAATCCTTGAGATCGATCCTTCGGAAATGATCCTTGCTTTTGAAGATATGATGCGTAAAAAAATCGTAATGCCGGCTCACATGATGAGACAGTCCGGACAAAAAGCAGGAGAACTTTGGGGACATTTCTCAGACGCTGCGCAAAGATGTATGGTTTATACAGGACAGGATTACATCAATATCCTTAAAGACCTTCTGGACGAATGGAAAATCGAACACGTAAAAGGTCTTAATGAAAAAGCTGAAAAAGCACAGGAATATTTAATGAAACTTCCTGCAAGACTTCAGAAAATCACGGACAGAATTTCAACGCCGGATCTTCAGTTTCAGTTCAGTTGGGTGAAAAGTTAGTTCTATAATTGGATAAATTATAAAGTAGGAGTGCTAAGTGTTTTTAGCACTCTTTTTATTTTGTATCTTTGCATTTCTAAATCTTAAATATAATGATGAATAATAAGAAAATTGCTGTTGATTTCGACGGAACCATTGTAGACGATGCGTACCCTGGAATCGGCAAGGCAAAGGTTTTTGCTTTCGAGACACTTAGAAGACTTCAGGCAGAGGGGTTCAGATTGATTCTGTGGACATACAGACACGGAAAAACATTAGATGAAGCAGTAGAATTCTGCAGAAAAAACGGGATTGAATTTTATGCAGTCAATTCAAGTTTTGAAGGAGAAGTTTTCGATCCGGAAACACAATCCAGAAAGCTGGATGCAGATTGGTTTATTGATGACAGAAATCTGGGAGGTTTTCCGGGATGGGGCGAAATTTACAATATTATTCAGGAAAGAATAGAATTCCGTGTGGAAGGAAAAGAGGTTTTAGCCTATTCAAAACTAAAAAAAGAAAAGAAAAAAGGATTATTCTGGTAGAATTTAGAAATTAGAAGGCAGGTGTTAGAAATTAGTCTGAGATCACTTTTAATTATTTATCAGAAAAGTAAGATGTTTAGAATGAGAAAATTTATTCATTAAGTTGTAAATCTAATTTCTGGCATCTAATATCTAACATCTATATAAAAAATGATTCAATTAAAAACAATAGACGAATTACGTCTTATGAAAGAAAGTGCCCGTTTGGTTTCCAGAACATTAGGAATGTTGGCGAAAGAAATCAAACCTGGGATTACCACTTTATATCTGGATAAATTAGCACACGATTTCATCAAGGATCACGGTGCAGAACCTGCATTTTTAGGATATGGAGGATTTCCGTACTCTTTGTGTATTTCTCCGAACGATCAGGTTGTGCATGGTTTTCCAAGCAAAGAAGAAATTAAAGAAGGAGATGTACTTTCTGTAGACTGTGGTGCTATTCTGAACGGTTTCGTAGGCGATCATGCCTATACTTTCGAAATCGGAGAAGTAAAGCAGGAAACCAAAAAATTATTAAAAATAGCCAAAGAATCTCTTTATAAAGGAATTGAGCAATGTGTAAGAGGAAAGAGAATCGGGGATATTTCCCACGCTATTCAGGCGCACTGCGAAAAAGAAGGGTATGGTGTTGTAAGAGAATTGGTAGGTCATGGTGTCGGAAGACAGATGCACGAAGATCCGCAGGTTCCGAATTACGGAAGACAGGGAAGCGGAAAAGTGATTAAAGACGGATTAACAATTGCAATCGAACCCATGATTAATCTGGGAACTGAAAAAGTGAAATTCCATAATGATGGATGGACGGTGACAACTTTAGACAATCAGCCTTCTGCGCACTTCGAGCACGATGTTGCGGTAATCAACGGAAAACCGGTGCTGCTTTCAACATTCCAGTACATTTATGAAGCTTTGGGAATTGTAAGCGATGAAGAAAAAGCGTTCCAATTGGATTTTTAATGAAAAAAGTAACTAAACTTTTACTGAATAAAATTCCGCGTCCGATGCTTATTAAAATGAGCATTTGGGCACGACCGCTTATCTATCAGTTTTTTAAAGGCGATACGTTTTTTGACCCGATTGACGGAAGATCTTACCGTAAATTTCTTCCTTACGGATACGGAAGTCAGCGCGAAAACGCTTTGTCGCCGGGAACTTTAAGTCTGGAAAGACACCGTCAGATGTGGTTGTATCTGCAAAATGAAACCGATTTTTTCATTAAAAATTATAAAGTTTTACATATTGCTCCCGAGCAGGAATTTCTGAGAAAGTTTAAGAGAATGAAAAACTTAAACTACATTTCTGCCGATCTTTTTTCGCCGATTGTAGACGTAAAAGCAGACATTCTCGATCTGCCTTTTGAGAATGAAAGTTTCGATATTATTTTTTGCAACCACGTTCTGGAACATATTGAAGATGATGCCAAAGCGATGAGCGAACTGTACCGTGTTTTGAGACCGGGAGGTTGGGGAATTCTGCAGGTTCCGATGAAAAATTCTCTGGAAAAAACGTACGAAGATTTTACGATAAAAGATCCGAAAGAACGTCAGAAACATTTCGGGCAGTACGATCACGTTCGCTGGTACGGAATGGATTATTTCGACCGACTGAAAAAAGCAGGGTTTGAAACGGATATTAATTTCTATTCTAAACAGTTCACCCAGGAGGAAATAAAAAAATACGGGCTTAGAGAAAATGAAATTCTGCCTTTGGTGTATAAAAAATCAAAAACGTCTTCGCAATGAAGACGTTTTTGATGTATTAATGATAACAAACAATTTATTCTTTAATAAACTTCAAAGGTTTTTGTCTTTCAATCATTAAAATATATTGTCCTTTTTCAAAATTTTGAGTGTCAATTTTTACTTTTTTGTCAGATGTCTTACCTTCATACATCATTTGTCCAAGCATATTGAAAACCTTTACAGGAAGATCATTTTCCAGATTTATTACAATTAAATTATCTTTTACAGGATTTTCAAAAGAAATGGTGGCTTTGAGGGTATTCTCTTTTGTAGATAAAATGGAACTGTTGTAATAGATTTTATTACCATTAGAAGGATTTGTTATAATTAAAGTCTTTCCTGAACCATTGGGAATAACCTGATAATTATAAACCTGACCAATTGCCGGATTAACGTAAAAATCACAGTTCTTTTGATCATATCCTTGTACAGCCGTCAAATTATTTCCCCAGTAATCTGCCAACGTACATCCTGCAGAACTGTTTTTAATAAAGGAATCATCTATCGTAGAAAAGGTAAGCGGTATTCCGGAAACATTAAAATATTTGGAAGTAAAAACGTTGCTTCCCGATGAATTCGAAAATGTAGAAGGCTGAAGAGACTGATCCATCGTAGGAGTAACGGTTGTTTGTCCTCCTATAATCATTTGTGAAATATACCAGTTTGTATTGAATAGTTGGGAACTATTCTGTGCAAAGATAAGACTGCTTGTAAATAACAATAGTAAAGTTTTTTTCATGGTTGAAATTTTCTCAAAGATAATTAAAATTATAAACTTTCTGTAATAAAAAAACCGCTTTCAAGTTCTGAAAACTGCTTTGCTATAAAGCATTTAACAAGATTATAAATTTATCTTTAATTTTTTTTAATGTGCAGAAACAGCTTTCAGTCCAACCACAGATCCTATTAAAGTCACAATAAAGAAAATTCTCCAGAAGCTTACCGGATCGTTAAAAAAGAAAATTCCCATTAAAACAGTTCCTACCGCTCCAATTCCTGTCCAGACGGCATAAGCGGTTCCGATAGGTAAGGTTTGGGTGGCTTTAATCAGTAAAAGCATACTTACCGTTAAAGAGATCAGAAAACCTGCAAACCAAAAGTACATTGTTGTTCCGCTTGTTTCTTTTACTTTTCCCAAACATGAAGCAAAGGCAACTTCAAATAGTCCTGCAATAATCAAGATGATCCAATTCATTTTTCTGTAATTTTCAAATGCAAAGTTCCGTAATTTGGAAAGAATAAAATTTTACAATTGTTAAAAAATCTACTGTAAAGATTAGATCTCATCTATCCACTCTCTCCAACCCTCAAACTCTCAAACGCTACAGCTTAATCTCCGCTCTTATTCTGCTCAGGCTTACCTGCGAAATCCCTAAATAAGAAGCAATATACCCAAGCTGAACCCTTCTGATCAGGTCAGGTTTATTTTTTACAAGATCTTTATATCTTTCAAGAGCCGTTTTATATTGTCTAGAAATAATCAGTTCTTCGGTTTTTACCAATTCTCTTTCCGCAAACTTTCTTCCCCAATTGGCTATATGAATATCCTCGTTGAATAATTTTTTAAGGTGTTCTGTTTCCAGTTTGTAGAATTCGCAGTTTTCCAGCAGTTCAATATTTTCGTATCCGGGATTATTTTCCACATAACTTTTCATGGAAACCACAGGTTCGCCTTCACTTCCGAACCAGAACGTAATGTCTCTGTCTTCTGTGGATGCGTATGCGCGTACAATTCCTTTTTTTAAAAAATAGATATGAGGAATTACTTTTTCAGCTTCCATCAGACAGAAATTTTTGGGATAAGAAACTTCTGTAATGTATTGTTTCAGTTTTATTTTTGAGATTTCGGGAAGTAAATAAATGCGGTCGAGAATTTCGTCAATTTCCATAATTAAGTCTTGGATAATTTGTCTAAAATATTGGTTTTAACAACAGAAAACAAGAAAATTATTCTCCTGTGTTTTGAATTAAATTAAAAATTAAGTAAATTTAGAAGATCAAACGTTTAACCAGAATAACAGTCAGGAAGTAAACGATGATTGATATTGAATTAATATACCAATAATTTAAATTTGAAATTAATTTTAACTGATTGATTTTTAATGTTTTGAATTTTATTTTATTTCGGTTTCGAAAAACTGCCAATCTACAATTATTTTCAAAACGACCAAAAAAAACTTCTATTGTTTTTTATATTTTTTATGAAATATTTTTGCATCAAAGTCAGAAAATTATGAAAAGAGCTTCTATTAAAGACATAGCAAGAATTGCAGAAGTTTCTGTGGCTACTGTTTCCTATGTTCTCAACAAAAAAGAAGGAAGCAGAATTAGTGAAGCCACAAAAACAAGGATTCTGGATGTGGCAAAAAGCATTAATTATACCCCGAATAAAATTGCCAAAAGTCTGAAAATGAATAAGACCAAGCTAATCGGGTTGATTGTTGCAGATATTTCAAACGACTTTTACTCCAACATTGCAAGAAATATTGAAGATGAAGCGATGAAGTTGGGGTACACACTTCTGATCGGAAGCTGCGATGAAAATCCTGAAAAATTTAAAAAACTGACAGAGCTTTTCTCAGAACAGCAGGTCGACGGAATGATTATCGCCCCGGTTGTGGATTCGGATGAAGCCATCAATAAACTCATTCAGGAAGAATATCCGATTGTAACCATCGACCGTTATCTTAAAAATGTAAGTTTACCGGGAGTAATGATCAATAATTCAGAAATTTCAGAACAGATCTGCGATCATCTGGTGAAAAAAGACTTTGACGAAATTATTTATGTAGGTTACAATACAGAACTTCCTCATTTGCTGGACAGACAGGACGGTTTTGACCGAAGAATTGCAAAATCTGATATTTCGGCGAAAAGAATCTTAATCGGAATTCATAATATTACGGAAGAAGTGCATCAGAAAATGCAGGAAAATCTGGATCTTTCCAAAAAAACAGCCATCTATTTTTCAAGTAATAAACTGGGAATTGCAGGACTCAGATATTTAATCGATCATAGTATCAGTGTTCCCGAACAGGTTTCATTGGTGGCGTTCGACGAAACAGAAGCCTATTATCTTTTCCCGACGGAAGTTTCATTTGTACAGCAGCCATTGTATGATATGGCAAGAGAATCGGTAAAACTTTTGGATAATCAAATAAACAATTATACAACAAACGGAAAAAGAGTAACTTTCCATGCTAAATTTATGGAAAGAAGTTCTGTAAAATAATAAAATGATAATGACAGAAGAGGTAATGACGACAGAAAAAAGACCTTATATTGTATGTTTTGGTGAAGTTTTGTGGGATATTTTCCCGGAAGGTTCAAGAGCAGGAGGCGCACCTTTTAATGTGGCATATAATGTTCATAAAATGGGCATTGATGTAAAAATGCTGAGCAGAATTGGCAAGGATGAACTGGGAGAAAAATTAACCGATAAAATTAAAAGTTGGGAGATTACCACAGATTTTATTCAGGTAGATGAAGTTCATCCTACGAGTACGGTGATCGCTAAAATTGATGAACACAATGAAGCGAGCTACGAAATCGTTGAAAATGTAGCATGGGATTTTATAGATTTCCTTCCTGAACACCAAAATTTGGTTGCCAATGCAGAAGCTTTTGTCTTCGGAAGTCTTTCTGCCAGAAATGCAAAGACCAGAGAAACTTTGCTTCAACTGCTTGAATTGGCAAAGCTGAAAATTTTTGATGTGAATTTCAGACCGCCTTTCATCGATTTTGAATTCATTAAAATATTGTTGAATAAAGCCGATATTGTAAAGATGAACAAAGCGGAAATGAAGCAGATCCTTGAATTTATGGGTGAAGAATATACAAGTGAAGAAGAAAGTGTTGTATTCATTCAGAAAGAATTTAAAGTTAATGAAATTATTTTAACCAAAGGAAGCAAAGGCGCGGGTTATTTTGTGGGAGATCAAAATTACAGTTTTCCTGCCGTTTCCATCACCATTGCAGATACAGTGGGAAGCGGCGATTCTTTTCTTGCCGGTTTTATTTCCAAAAGAATTCAGAATCAGGAGCCTGAAGAAATTATTAAGGAAGGAATTGCTTTAGGAGCTTTCATTACTTCAAAATCAGGGGCGTGTCCGGATTATAGTTATTCCGAATTTCAAGAATTTAAAGAATCAAAATTCTAATAAAAAATTAAAGACTTTTTCAGACCGGAAAAGTCTTTTTTGTCGGTAAAAGTTTCCAATTAATTCCAAAGACCGATTAAGTTTAGTAACTTTGCAAATCCTAATATAATTTTTATGCACAAAGCAGGATTTGTAAATATAGTCGGAAAGCCCAATGCCGGAAAATCTACCTTGTTGAATCAACTGATGGGGGAGAAACTGGCGATTGTAACCCAAAAGGCTCAGACAACACGCCACAGAATTTTCGGAATTTATAATGAAGAAGACTTACAGATCGTATTTTCAGATACTCCCGGAGTTCTGGATCCGAAATACGGTTTACAGGAAAAAATGATGGATTTTGTAAAGGATTCTTTGCAGGATGCCGATGTTTTCCTTTTTATTGTGGATGTTACCGACAAAGCTGAACCTTCGGAATTTCTGATTGATAAGCTGAATAAAATTCCTGTGCCTGTTTTGCTTTTGCTGAATAAAGTAGACCAGACCAACCAGGAAGGTCTGGAAAAACTGGTAGAAACATGGCATGAAAGAATCCCGAAAGCGGAAATTCTGCCTATTTCTGCATTAAATGCTTTTAATACAGAGATTATTTTACCAAAGCTTAAATCTTTACTGCCGGAAAATCCGCCTTATTACGATAAAGATCAGTATACGGACAAGCCCGAAAGATTCTTTGTAAATGAGGCAATCCGCGAGAAAATCCTTTTGAATTACGAAAAAGAAATTCCGTATTCTGTGGAAGTGGTTACGGAGCAGTTCAAGGAAAAGGAAGGAATTATCTTCATCGATTCTATTATTTATGTGGAAAGAGATACCCAGAAAGGAATTATCATCGGACATAAAGGAGAAGCAATTAAAAAAGTAGGAACAGAATCCAGACTGGATCTTGAAAAATTCTTCAATAAAAAAATTCACCTGAACCTTTTTGTTAAAGTAAAAAAAGACTGGAGAAAAAACGACAGAGATTTGAAAAATTTTGGATACAGATAGACTAAAAACCATCTAAAAACCGTTCTATTAGAAGAATTTTCACTATCTTTAAATGTAAATTGCTTTTAATGAACTATTCGAACACAACAAATTCAGATTCTGTTTTAAAAGATGTTGCATTGCTTATCGTGCGGGTTTTCATTGGTTTTGCCATGCTCTCTCACGGTTTTCCGAAGCTTCAGATGCTTTTAGAAGGGAAGTCAGACTTTTTTGATTTTTTAGGATTAGGATCGCAGATCACTTTAGGCTTAACGGTTTTCGCAGAATTTGCCTGTTCAATTCTCCTTATTTTAGGATTGTTTTCAAGAATTTCATTAGGATTTCTGATGTTTACCATGATTATTGCGGGTTTCGTAGTTCATGGAGCAGATCCTTTTGAAAAGCGGGAAATGAGCCTTATTTATCTTTCCGTCTATCTTTTACTGATGGTTTTCGGAGCTGGAAAATTTTCAGTCGATTACATGATTGAGAAAAGAAAAAGAGCCAATGATTGGTAATGATTTTTACAATATAAATTAAAAAGAGCAGTTGTTTTCAACCGCTCTTTTTTGTTTTTCTAAGGGTTGCAGGGAAGATTGGACGGAATGCAGCTCCATTTCGGAAGTTCACTCGTTTCATCGATTTTCATGCAGGGTTTGTATCTCCGACGATCATTTTACAAAGTTCATTTCATTCTAATTTTTTTATGATTTTCCGTTATTTAACATAACTGAAATTCTTTGAGTTTTTTGCTGAGTGAAACGCCTTTGCGAACTTAAAAACAGTTGGTATTTAAAATAATCTTAGCGATTCTCTGCGTTAAAAAGCGGTATAATTAATAAAGGATTTATTTAAATTTTTCATAATAATTCTGAATTTGATGAATACTAAAGATAATATTATTTTGTTAAATCACGTAGAGGTGTTTTAATATATCCTTGCATATTCTCTAATTTTCATTAATTTCGTGGAAATTGAAATTATTATGAAGATAAAACTGACGATATGCCTTCTTGCATTCCTCAATTTCTATGAAGCGCAGGAAAATATTACCTACCAAAAGCCGTCTCCGGAAATCCTGAAACTTGCTGATTATGAAAGACCGCCAAGTGTTTTGATGAACAGTAAAAAAGACTGGATTGTTTTTACCTACCGTCCGACTTACAAAACACTGGAAGATTTAAGTCAGCAGGAAATGAAATTGGGAGGATTAAGAATAAATCCGGTAACCAATATTTCAAGTTCGGCAACGTATGCGAATAACCTGAAAGTGAGAAAAATGAACGATAAAATGGAAGTTCAGGTTAAAAATTTACCTTCCAATCCAAAAATCACCAATACTTCATTTTCTCCGGACGAAAAAAAACTGGCGTTTACCAATACCACCAATAAAGGTGTGGAGCTTTGGATTGTAGACCTTGAAACCGCTACCGCAAAGAAAATAACTTCAGACAATTTAAATGCAAATTTGGGAAGTCCTTACATCTGGTACAAAGACTCTCAGAATTTATTGATCAAAACCCTTCCGCAAAACAGACCTGCTCTAATAGATTCCAGCAAAGATCTTCCGACAGGTCCCATTGTTTCTACGGCAGATGGAAAAGTTTCGCAGAACAGAACGTATCAGGATCTTCTGAAAAATCCGCAGGATGAAAAGAATTTTGAGGTTTTAACCGCTTCAGAAATTTATAATGTTGATCTGAACGGAACTTTAAAGAAAGTAAAAGATCAGAATATGTATTCCGGATTAAGCTTTTCGCCGGACGGAAATTATCTGATGGCGACAACCATTAAAAAACCGTTTTCTTACATTGTTCCACTAAGCAGATTTCCGATGACCACTACGGTGTATGACATGAACGGAAATGTGGTGAAAGTTGTAAACGAAACACCTCTGAACGAAATCATGCCAAAAGGATTCTCTTCCGTAAGAACCGGAAAAAGAGATATGGGATGGAGAAGCGATATGCCTGCAACTTTGGTATATGCAGAAGCTCTGGACGGAGGAGATCAGTATAAAAATGCAGAATTCAGGGATGAAATTTTCACTTGGGAAGCTCCTTTCAGCAATGCTCCGAAATCTTTCTTTAAAACAAAGCAGAGATATTCTGATGTAAGCTGGACGAATGATCATTACGCCATTGTTTCCGAAGGTTGGTACGATACAAGAAATACAAAATCTTTCTTAGTTGATTTAAATAACGGAGAATCTAAAGTGATTGACGACAGAAATTATCAGGATGTGTACAGCGATCCCGGAAATTTCAACACCACAAAAAACCAGTACGGAAGGTACGTTGTCGACATGAAAGGAGGAAAGTCTTACCTCATCGGAGCCGGATTTACAAAAGAAGGACAGCATCCTTTCATCGATGAGATGGATGTGAAAACCATGAAAAAGAAAAGACTGTATACTTCCAATCTTAAAAATGCAAAGGAAGAAATTATTGATATTTTAAATCCTGCCAAAGGAGAAGTTCTTACGATTCAGCAATCTTCCAGTCAATATCCGAACTATTTCAAAAAGAGCATTAAATCCAGTAAGACAGAAGCGGTAACCAATTTCGCGAATCCTTTTGAAAGCATTAAAGATGTCTACAAAGAAGTAATTACGTATAAAAGAAATGACGGCGTTACACTTACCGGAACACTTTATCTTCCTGCCAATTACGACAGAAAGGCAAAAACAGAAAAATTACCGTTGCTGATCTGGGCTTATCCTACAGAATATAAAGATAAAAATACGGCAGGACAGAATACGCAGAATCCAAACGATTTCACTTTCCCTTACTACGGTTCTTTCGTGTATTGGACAACGAAAGGATATGCTGTTTTGGATGATGCTGCATTCCCGATCATCGGAGAAGGAAAAACAGAACCGAATGATACATTTATTCCTCAATTGGTAGCGAACGGAAGAGCTGCGATCGATGCGGTAGATCAATTAGGCTATATCGACAGAACGAAAGTAGCAGTTGGAGGACATTCTTACGGCGCTTTTATGACGGCAAACCTTTTGACCCATTCTAAAGATTATGCTTGCGGAATTGCTAGAAGCGGGGCTTACAACAGAACTCTGACGCCTTTTGGTTTTCAGAGCGAACAGAGAAATTACTGGGATGTTCCGGAAATTTATAACACGATGTCACCTTTCATGAATGCAGATAAGATGAAAACGCCGCTGTTATTGGTTCATGGAGATGCAGATAACAATCCGGGAACATTCACTTTGCAGACGGAAAGATATTTTCAGGCGCTTAAAAATCTTGGCGCACCAGTAAAAATGGTTCTCCTGCCAAAAGAAGCTCACGGATATGCAGCGAAAGAAAATATTCTTCATTTGCTTTGGGAACAGGATCAGTTCTTGGAGAAATGTTTGAAAAAATAATAATTTACATAAAAACTCGTTCAATTTTGGACGGGTTTTTATTTTCTTTGTCAAAAAATTCAAATGCCAATTGTAAGACGTTCAGAACAAAATCAACAGTCGCTTCAGGATTTTTATAGAGAATTTCTACCCAAACCAAGTGATACATTTGGAAATGCAGGAATTCCGATGCTTAAAATTTTGGATTTTATGAATGATGTTTTCAAAGACACCTTCATTTATGGTTTGACATCACATATACACTTGCTTTTATTCAATAATGATGAAGAGGATAAACACTATGTTGAAATTATAGGTTTTAAATCAGGATCTTATGAAGTATTTACGGTGCAGTATTTTATTCCGGAACACAAAAGTCCGTGGAAAAACGCAGTGGTGAAAGGTGAAACGACACAATTTGAAGAGTTTAAAAAGATGATTGTCATTTCCATGATGGAATCTGGTGGTTGGAAAGATAATTTAGAACTGATGAATTTTCAGAAAATCATGTAAAATTTGTTTTAAAAAACTGTTCCCATTTTGTATTAAATTTATTTCTCGCTGATAATGCAGATTTAATTTCAAAGTCTATTAAACAGATATTCAGTTAAAATCAATCGGAGAAGAATATGTTAAGAAAAATAATGCTAAAAATTACAGACAATTAGATCTAAGCAGACTTTACCGGAACATCAAAAACAATTTGATTACTTACATTATTCATATTCTGTTTACTTTAGTTTTTGTAATTTTCAGTCCGCAAAATTCAGTAAAAAATAAAAAAACACGGGACATTGATTCCGAAAAGATATGTTACGAACCAATCAGACATTTTTAGACTACCTTGAAGGACTGTACAGCAGTGAAGAACATAAAGGGAATATTGTTTTAGAATCTTTTGAAAAAGGCAATAAAATATTAGTTCAAAATCAGATTTCCACAAAGATCATGCTCGTTAAAAGCGGCATTACCAAATGCTATTTTGTGGAAGAAAACGGAAAAGAATATATTGTGGAATTTATGGGAAAAGGAGAGATCATCGGTGAAATCGAAGTCATTAAAAATGTTCCCTGCATCTGCAGTATTGAAGCGATTACGGAAGTTACCGTTTATTCGATGTCGATTCCCTATTTCCAGGCATTGATCAAAAAAGATCTTACCCTCAATAATTTATTGTTGGATGTTTTTGCAGAGCGCATTTTCAATACTTCAAGCCGCGCCTCTTATCAGCAGCTTCACAAAACAGAACATACACTTTCTCAATTGTTGGAAGTGAAATCCAGAGAAATGGAAATTTCAAAAGAAGATATGGCAACCTATCTCGGAACTACTGTGGAAAGCCTGAACCGAGCGTTGGAAGAGCTTCAGGAGAATAATTCTGAAGAATAAATTTAAAGGATTTAAACACTTCTTTTATCTTTGCAGAAATATGTTGAAATCAATGGAAGAACTGAAATTCAGGAATGCTGAACTGAAAGATTTACCCAAAATTGTAGAAATTTACAACTCAACCATTCCTTCGAGAATGGTAACTGCCGATACGGAAAATATCTCTGTAGAAAGCAGAATCGAATGGTTTCATGACCACAATCCTGAAAAAAGACCACTCTGGATTATTGAAAATGAACAGAACGAAGTCTTAGGCTGGGTTAGTTTTTCATCATTTTACGGAAGACCGGCATACAACGGAACGGTGGAACTCAGCATTTACATGGACGAAAGCTCGCGCGGAAAAGGCTACGGAAAAAAAGTACTGCAATACTGCATTGATAACGCACCAAAATTTGAAGTAAAAACACTATTGGGATTCATCTTTTTACATAATGAACCCAGCCTGAAATTATTCCGACACTTTGGTTTTGAAGACTGGGGTGTTTTTCCGAATGTTGCCGTTTTGGACGGCGTTGAAAGAACTTTGGTGATTTTAGGAAAAAGGGTAGGGTAGCTTGTCATTGCGAGGAGCGAAGCAACGAAGCAATCTCTAAAGTTATTTAAATTAATTCCAGAAATATTTTTGCTTTGCTCTTTATTTCAGTAATAATATTTTCGCTTTTATTACTTTCTTTCATCATCCAATATTTATTCTCATTCCATCCAAATTCGCGGTTAATTCCTGATCCATGTTGTGTTATAAATCCCCAGAACCAAAGATCATCCCAGACTTCGATTTCTTTTCCTGTGTAGTGTTTTTCCAATAATGTATTAATACTTTTAAAATTCCATTTACCTTCTTGCATTTTATTAAAGATTGAAATTATTACAAAATCCACAGGCAAAAAGAATTTGTCATCATCTAAAAATGGCGGAGTATCGTCCCAAATCGAAAATTTCTTAGCATACTCTTTATTGTGTAAATGGAATATTACTTTTGTAAATAAAGCAGCCGTTTTATCTCCCCATCCTTTTTGTTTTTTCATTCCATCAAATAAAGATTTATAATTTTTTGGACTATTAGGATTTATTTTCTCAGTAAAATTGTTGAAAGATGCTAAAATATTTGAATGTGAGTGAATTGATTTAAAAAAATCTGACAGTTCATCAATTTTCGGTCTACTTTGAGTTGATGCTATATTATAAAGAATGGAAATTAACTTTTCCTCTTTAGTTTTGAAAGGCTTAATAAGTGATGAGTAATATTTTTTTTGAAAATCTTTATTGTATTGTCTATTTTCTTTTAAGAATTCAAAAATAGCCTTAAGTTTTTGTTCCATATTATGTTTTGATTTAACAAATATAAAAAAGCGATCCCAAAAGACCGCTTTCCTATTACAGATTCTGCTTAATTCTTTTTGCAGACATATTCAAAAACCGTTTGACCAGCATTACAGCGGAAACCGTTAATCCCAATCCTAAAGCGATCCACATGCCGAAAGCTCCCATTTCCATGGTTACACAAAGGAAATATCCTAAAGGAATTGTGATAACCCAATACGCAATAAACGTGTAAATAGAAGGAATTTTTACATCCTGCAACCCTCTCAGCATTCCTAAAGCTGTTACCTGAATTCCGTCTGAAAGCTGGAACAACGCAGCAATTATCATTAATTTGGAAGCTAAAGCAATGACTTCAATCTCTTCTTTTTTGGTGAAAAATGTCGGAAGAATATTTCGTCCCAAAATGAAGACAATTCCGCAGATGCACATAAAAATAAACGCAATTTTCAGATTGTTGATTCCTACCTTTCTTAATTCAACAAAATTCTGTTCTCCCAGTTTTCTCCCGATCATCACCGTTGAAGCCACACTGAAACCGATGCATAAATTAAAAGTAAAGGAAGCCATACTTAAGGCAATCTGGTGAGAAGCAATATCGTGCGCCGAAATCAGACCGCAGATAAAAGCGGCTCCCGCAAAAGCAGTCACTTCAAAGAACATCTGTAAAGCCGTCGGAAAACCGAGTCTGATCATCTTTTCAAACATTTTCTTTGAAAAAACTTCAATTTTTAATGAAAAATCTTTGATGTACTGTTTCGTTTTTTTCTCATTCGAAAGCACAAAATACAGAAAAACCACCATAAAAATTCTGGCGATTAAACTTGCAAGGGCAGAACCTTTTACCCCCATTTCAGGAAAAATCCAAAGTCCTTTAATGAAAACATAATTTAAAACAATATTAATGACATTGGCAATAATAGTCGCTTTAGTAACTCCAATCGTGTAAGAAAGCCCTTCCGAAACTTCTCTCAGTGTCTGAAAAGCCATAAACGGAACAATGCTGATTGCCATAATCGTTAAAAAATCAACCGTATCTGGAATGATCTTCTCCGGCTGTCCGGATTTGTAAAGCAGCGGCATTCCCAGAAGTAAAATTGCGATCAGCAAAATTCCCACCGTCATATTGATGATAAAGCCATGACTGAAAACAGAATTAATCGTCTTATGGTCATGTTTCGAATGCGCCTCCGAAACCAAAGGCGGAATGGCAAAAGAAAATCCCAAAGCCAATACAAACATCGAGAAAAACACAGCATTTCCCAATGAAACTGAAGCCAGTGCATCAGCTCCCAGAAGATTTCCAACAATAATATTATCAAAAAGATTCACCGAAACCTGCCCAACCTGCGTCAACATCACAGGAAGAGCCAGCGTGAGGCATTCTTTCGTATAGTTTTTATTTAAAAAGTTCATAATTGTTTACAATTCATATAGTTTTATTCAAAAAAAATTGCAGTAACAAATGATACTGCAATTTTCATAATTTATTTAAAGTAATAATTACATTATTTCCTTACAAAACTTGCAACGTCTTCGGCAGAAACCGTGTTTCCTCCTAAAATAATCAATCTTTCCACAACGTTTCTCAATTCTCTGATATTTCCTGTCCATGAAAGCGCTTTTAAAGCATCAATCGCCTTATCATCGAATTTTTTTACAGCCGTACCGTGTTCATCAGCAATCATTCCGGAGAAATGCTCAACCAGTAATCTGATGTCTTCTTTTCTTTCATCCAATGGCGGAACGTAGATTTCAATCACAGAAAGTCTGTGGTAAAGATCTTCCCTAAATCTTCCTGCCTCGATTTCCTTCTGCATATTTTTGTTGGTTGCTGCAAGAACTCTTACATCCACCTTAATCTCCTTATCGCTTCCTACAGGCGAAACTTTGCTTTCCTGTAATGCTCTCAACACTTTTGCCTGAGCAATTAAGCTCATATCGCCGATCTCGTCAAGGAATATTGTTCCACCGTTTGCCTGCTCAAATTTCCCCTGCTTATCCTTAATAGCTCCTGTAAAAGATCCTTTTACGTGACCAAATAATTCAGATTCAATCAGTTCAGAAGGAATCGCCGCACAGTTAACTTCTACCATCGGACCTCTTGCTCTGTCACTTTGATTATGAATGGCATGTGCAACCAGCTCTTTTCCGGCTCCGTTTGGTCCTGTAATTAAAACCCTTGCATCAGAAACAGCAACTTTTTCGATCATATCCTGAATTTTCTTCAAGCCTGCCGATTCCCCGATCATCTGGTATTTTTTATTTACCTTTTTCTTCAGCGTTTTATTTTCTGTCTGAAGATTTTTATTTTCTTTCTTCAGTGTTTCTTTGGCTAAAGCATTTTTTACGCTCGTAATCAGTCTGTTGATGTCGATTGGCTTGGAAATGAAATCGTAAGCACCGTCTCTAAGGCATGAAACCGCAGAATCGATGTCTGCGTGTCCTGAAATCATGATGAAGGTAGATTCCGGCTTCAGCGCTAAACTTTGCTTTAAAAGTTCAGTTCCTGAAAGTTTAGGCATTTTGATATCGGAAATCACCAGTGCGAAATCTTCTTTTTCTACCTGTTTATAGCCTTCAAGTCCGTCTTCGGCGATTACAAATTCATAGTCGGTTAGTTCGTCAGAAAGAATACTGTGGAGTACTCCTGAGATTGCTTTTTCGTCTTCTACAATAAGGATTTTTTGCATAGTTGCAAATTTAGATTTTTTTGATTGAATTATTAGCAAAAACTATACCTAATCGTTTAGTTGGAATAATCTCTTCTCCCGAAAATCGCAGATCCCACTCTTACGGAATTGGCACCACATTCAATGGCAATCGGAAAATCGTCACTCATTCCCATTGATAATGTTTCGAGCTTTTTTAATTGATTTAATTCATCAAAAAGATTTTTCAGGTTTAAAAATTCCTTCTTTACCTGATCTCTATCGTCCGTGAAAGTTGCCATTCCCATCAAACCTGTAATTTCGATATTCTGAAATTCTCCGCTGAGATACTGTTCAAACAAATCTTTGGCTTCATTAATATCCAATCCGAATTTGCTTTCTTCTTCGGCAATTTTCACCTGAAGCAACACTTTGATGGTTCGGTTGTGCTTTGCTGCTTCTTTGTTGATCTCACGGATCAGCTTTTCAGAATCAACACTTTGGATCGTATCCACAAATTCAGCGATATATTTTACTTTATTCGTCTGAAGATGCCCGATCAGATGCCACTGAATATCTTTGGGAAGGAGAGGGTACTTTTCTGCGACTTCCTGCACTTTATTTTCACCAAAAACTCTCTGTCCAAGATCATAAACTTCCTGAATAGCAGAAACAGGATGTGTTTTTGAAACAGCAACCAACTGTACATCAGAAGGAAGCTGACTTTTAATATGATTGTAATTTTCCTGAATACTCATACCTGCAAATTTCTGAATTTTAAAGAGGAAAAGCTAATGAATATTGAAATTTTTAGACTTGAGATTTTTGTTGAGTCTAACATAGAATGTCTGTCATTCTGACGAAGGAAGAATCTAAATTTTATTGTTAAAGATTCTTCACTCCACTTCGTTTCGATCAGAATGACAGACATACAATATATTAAATTTCAATATTGTCCGATAAAACATATAAACAAATTTATGAGCTCAATGTTTATTGCACAAATCGACAGTTCGCTCCTCTGGAGCTTTTTTTGATGGCGTCTTTTTTTCTATTAACAGTAAATCCCGATGGGATTAAATGCAGCTCCATTAGGAGCAACCTGTTCATAGAAAATAGTTATTCTTAGAATGGAAGCTCCGGAGGAGCGACCTTATAATTGTGTTTCAATGTTTATCGGACAAGGATGATTAAATTTAATTCAAAACCTCATTAACCTTCGGATATTCTGAGATTTTTCTGAAGACAAAACGATTGCTTTTCTGGAGCTTTTCAATAAAAAGATCGAGTTCATTTATGGAATCTGCATCGGTTAAATACTGATCATGCGTAAGAAAAACCAGATGTCTTGAAGTTTTTTCAAGATCATTAAAGAAAATACTGTCCACTTTTTTCAGCATTTCTTCATGTTTTCCCTTTAATGCCATTTTATTGGTCGGTTTCCACTCAAGATCCCAACCGATTACTTTATAACCTGCCTGTTTTAGCTTATTCGCAGCTTCGGTAGAACTTTTAAGATCGGTTACGGTAATGTTATTCAGTCTCCAGATATTTCTTCCGGGTGTTCTCGCAATTTTATCATACAGTTTCAGGCTGTCTTTTGCGGCATTAAAATCTTCAACAACACCCGCCGGATTTTTGTAAAAATCGGTGTATTTGTTGTGCGCGTGCGTGAAACTGTGATTCGCAAGTTCTATTAAATGATCTTTTCTTAACAGTTCCAGATCTTCCTGCTGCTTTTTGCTTCCGTAAGCGTGTTTGCCTACAAGAAATGCGGTGGCGCAAATGTTTCTTTTGTGTAAAATTTTCAGGAGGTTTTCGGTTCCGCGATTCGGGCCGTCATCGAAGGTCAGATAAATTACTCTTTTATCTGTGGGAACATTTTCATCATCAAGTTTGGGGACAATTTTTGCGACGGGATGGTCTTTCGGAATCAGTTTTTCAGATTCTTTCTTGTCTTTTTTTTGATTACAGTTGTTGAATAAGATTGAAGTTGCACTCACCAATGCAAGCATCCCAAGAAAAGTCTTGTTTCTAGACTTTTCCGCAAAAGTTTTTGTCATAAAATTTAATGGAATTTTTTTGTTAAAAATTGTTAATTTTCCCAAATTATTCTTAACAAAAATTACGCCAAATTTTACTTAATTTTGACTTTTTAAGCTTATTTTAATAAAATATTTTTACTCGAGAATTCTCTTTAAATACAGCGAATTTTTAATGGCAGCATTTCCCCACGTATTATTGAAAAAGATAAATGATTTATGTTGTAAATTTTTAATCTTTTTGGCTAAATTTTCAAGGAATTCATTGCTGTATTCAGATTTGTAAAGCACAGGTTTTCCGTGAAGCCGATAATATAAAACTTCAGAATCGTTGATAATGACATCTTCCGGTAGATTTCCGGGAAAACTGACACCGGAAAAAATGACCTTATTTTCTTCCAAAATTTTAAATACCTCTTCATTCCACCACGATTCGTGACGGAATTCAATGAAATTCAGATAACTAAAATCAAGATTATTAAGGATTAAATCAATATCTTCCTGAGTATTTTTAAAAGATGGAGGAAACTGATACAGAAATCCGGAAAGTTTTTCCTTCAAATGAGATTCAATATGATGACAGAATTCCGCAATTTCTTCTATACAGTCTTTCAGTCGCTTTTCATGGGAAATGGTTTTCGGAATTTTAATAAAAAACTTAAAATCACTGGGCGTTTCGTCATACCATTTCAATAACGTTTTTGCAGTAGGTCTTCTGTAAAAAGTAGAATTAATTTCCACACAGTTAAACTCCTTTGAATAAAGGATTAGAAAATCTTTACTTTTCGCGTCTTCAGGATACAATGATCCTTTCCAGTCATTATTGTAGAATCCCGAACAGCCAATGTATAGATCTTCTTTTTTCATATTGTTACTTTTTTTACTCTCGCAGATTTAGTAGATGATTGTGCTGTAATCATTTACGTTTATTAATGAAACCTGTTTAAGCAAATTCAGATTTAACCGCAAAAGTTGCAAAAGACATTCATACAGCGATTATCAGAATTTTTAAAGTTCTCAAAACAATAAAAATCAAAGATTTTTAAAAGCTATTGTGAACTTTTTTGTTGATAATCAGTGATTTTAGTCTCCAAATCTGCGAGAAAAATTTACTCAATGTCCAGATCCACCGAATTCAGTCGCAGAGAGTTCAGAATAACGGAAAGAGAACTAAAACTCATCGCCGCTGCTGCAATCATCGGAGATAACAGGATTCCAAAAAACGGATACAATAATCCTGCCGCAACGGGAACTCCAAAAATATTGTATATAAAAGCAAAAAACAGATTTTCTTTAATATTTTTCAGTAATTTTTCACTTAACAGTCTGGCTTTTGCAACGCCTAAAATATCACCTTTCAGCAAAGTAA
Organism: Chryseobacterium mucoviscidosis; assembly: GCF_002177115.1. GTDB lineage: Bacteria > Bacteroidota > Bacteroidia > Flavobacteriales > Weeksellaceae > Chryseobacterium > Chryseobacterium mucoviscidosis. The sequence continues at coordinate 185,972 of NZ_MVAG01000122.1, forward strand.
TTTCTGCACTTTCGATGGCAACATCGGTTCCTGTTCCCATCGCAATTCCGATATTTGCCTGAGCTAAAGCGGGAGAGTCGTTGATTCCGTCGCCGGTCATCGCGACAATTTTCCCTTGTTTTTGAAGTTTTTTTACTTCGTTTAATTTATCTTCAGGAAGACAGTTTGCTTTAAAATGTCTGATTCCCAATTCCTCTGCAACGGCTTTTGCAGTATTTTCGTTATCTCCGGTCATCATGATAATGTCAATTCCCTCACTCAATAACTGCTGAACTGCTTTTTTAGAACTTTCTTTAATTTTATCGGTAAAACTGATAAATCCTAAAACTTCGTTTTCCTGAGCGACATAAGAAATGGTATGTGCTTTCGCCTGGATTTCTTCTGCCTTTTGTTTTATATTTTGAGGAAGAAAAATCTGATGTGAAGTTAAAAGATCTTCGTTTCCAAGGAAAATTGTTTTTCCGTTGATGTTTCCTTTGATTCCTTTTCCGGAAATATTTTCAAATTTTTCTACTTTTTCAGGAGTTATACTTTCAGCTTTTGCCTTTTTAATCACTGCATTTGAAAGCGGATGTTCCGAATTCTGATTTAATGAATAGGCTAATTTTAAAATGAATTTTTCGTCTTTATCAACCGTTTCAATATGTTCTAAGGATGGTTTCCCTTCGGTTAAAGTTCCTGTTTTATCGGTAATCAGCACATTTACCTTATTCATCTGTTCAAGAGCTTCTGCATTTTTAATCAGAATTCCGTTTTTTGCACCTTTTCCGATTCCCACCATTAGAGACATTGGTGTTGCTAAACCTAATGCGCAAGGACAGGCCACAATTAAAACTGCCACCGCATTAACGAAGGCAAACAGCGTTTTCTGACCTTCCGGACCGAAAATCTGCCACAGAATAAAGGTTAAAACGGCTATTAAAATGACAGCAGGAACAAATATTCTAGAAACTTTATCTGTAAGTTTCTGAATCGGGGCTTTGCTTCGGCTTGCTTCATTTACCATCCTGATAATTTGGGAAAGCAGGGTTTCGTCGCCGACTTTTTCCGCTTTCATGATGAAAACCTGATTTCCGTTGATGGTTCCAGAAGAAACTTTATCATTAACGTTTTTCTCAACGGGAATTGGCTCTCCTGTAATCGTACTTTCATCGACTACGGAATTTCCTTCTGTTATTTTTCCGTCTACCGGAATTTTCTCCCCCGGTTTTACTTTTAATAAATCGCCGATTTTAACCTGTGAAAGCAGTACTTTTTTCTCTTCTCCGTTAACGATAAGATTGGCTTCATCGGGAGATAAATTCATCAGTTCACGGATGGCATTTCCTGTTTTTTTGTGCGCCGCAGCTTCCATTAGCTGTCCCAAAATAACCAGCGTTAAAATAACACAGACCGCTTCGAAATATAAAGGGATTTCATGATGTCTGCCACGAATTTCATGCGGAATAATATCAGGGAAAATTAGGGCGACAATACTGAAAATAAATGCGGCTGCAACTCCCAGAATAATCAGGCTGAACATATTTAAGTTCCCTGTTTTGAAAGAAACAAATCCTCTTTTCATTAAAAACCATCCTGAATACAAGACAACAGGAAGCGTTAAAATCAATTCAATAATTCCCTGAATTTGATGAGAAAAAGGAAAATCAAAAAACATTCCGCCCATCGAAAGAATGAAAACGGGAACGGTAAAAGCCAGTGAAATGATGAATTTCTTTTTTAAGATGTTGTAGGTTTCATCTTCTTCCTCGTTTTTGTCGGGCATTCTTACGAGGTCCATTCCGCAGATCGGGCAGTCTCCCGGTTCGTCACGAATGATTTCAGGATGCATCGAACAGGTGTATTTTGCCACTTTTTTCTCAGGATATTTTACGAGATCCATTCCGCAAACGGGACATCCGACATTGCTGTCGTAGACTTTATCGCCTTCACAATACATCGGACAATAGTATTTTCCGGCCATTGCATCGGTTACTTTCGGTGCTTCTTGATGATGGGTATGATCGTGAGAATGTTGATGCGAATTTGAAGTGGAATTTTTAACTAAATCTTCTGTAATTTCTTCCAGATGCATATTACAGACAGGGCAGTCTCTCTTTTCAGGATAAATTTTATCGCTTTCGCAGAACATCGGACAGTAGTATTTTCCGATATTGTCTTTGAAATTTTCAGGTAGATTTGTTTGGGAATAAGCAGGTTTAAAATTCGGATCTTTAGCGTGTTTTTCCTCAATGGGAACCAGATACATATTGCAGACTGGACATCTTTTTCCCTGCTGAAAATAAACTTTTTCTCCTTCGCATTCCATTGGGCAATAGTAAACCGAAGACGGAGAAACTCTGTCCTGTGGTTTAATGAAGGTTTTTTCAGGATTGTCCGGATCTTCCAGTTTGTAGTTGCCGATTTCTTCGAGTGCTTTATTTAAAGTATTGATTTCTAAATCTTTATCGAAAGTAATGGTTGCCGTATTATTTTCGAGATTAATATCAGCTTTTATATTTTCTAAACTGTTCAACTTGTCAGAAATTTTTTTCTGACATCCGGAACAGGTCATTCCGAGAATTTTATATTGCTTTTCCATGATCCTTCTGATTTATTGTACAAATTTCCAAAAAGCAATCGGAAGCCTGTTATAATTTTAAGGATAATGTTTACAGAATTCTGTCTTATGAGTGGGAGGGGTTTTGTGTTTTAGGGTAAGAGTGTTTTTTTTAATTTCTCTTGTAGATTTGGCAGATTGATTACGCAGTTTCTTTTTTAATTTAAATACAAGAGAAATTTACACAAACATCTGCTTAACCTGATAGATCTGCTCGATTTTAAACCCAAAAAAACTCTCCAATTCTCAAACCCTCCAACTTAAATCTGATCCAGCGGTTTTCTGTTGTGAATTTTCAGTTTTTTAAATTCAGTAGGAGTGAAGCCGGTGCTGTTTCGGAACTGGGAAGATAAATGCTGAACACTCTTATAGCCAAGTTTTCCTGCGATCTCTGTTAAAGTAAATTCATTATATAAAAGAAATTCTTTTACTTTTTCAATTTTTTGAAGAATGAAAAACTGTTCAAGCGTGATGTTTTCGTTCTGAGAGAAGGTTTTTGAAAGAGAACTGTACTCTTTATGGAGTCTGGAGGTTAAAAATTCAGACAAAAGAAAACTTTCAGCGATATCCAGTTCGCTGATTTTTACAATAATTAAATTTTTAATTTTCTCAATTAACTGATGGGCAGAATCTTTAATTCTTTCAAAACCTGTTTTCAGAAGAAGTTCTTCAAGTTTCTCCAGATCATCGCCGGAAATATCCTGCTGTGTTTCCGCTTCTCCGAGAGTGATTGATGTTAAGGGAATGCCTGCTTCAGCAAATATAGCTTCCACAGCAGAAATGCATCTGCCGCAGACCATATTTTTTATGAAAATTTTCATAAGGAGCTTTGGTTGTTCAATCTGTCTTTCACAAATTCCACTTTCGTTTTTCCGTGAGGAGCAGGATTTCCGTTTTCGTCGAGATTTACCATAACGATTCTGTCGACGGTGATGATGGTTTGATGGGTCATTTTGTTTCGCACTTCACATCTTAAAGTAAGAGAAGTTGAGCCGAACGCCGAAACTTCGATCCCGATTTCAATGATATCGCCCTGTTTTGCGGAGCTTACGAAATTGATTTCTGAGATAAATTTGGTGACTACTTTTTTGTTTTCAAGCTGAATAACTGCATACAACGCAGCTTCTTCATCGATCCACAGCAACAGTCTTCCTCCGAAAAGAGACTGATTGGGGTTAAGGTCTTCCGGTTTTACCCATTTTCTTGTGTGATAGTTCATATCTGAAATTTTACTGCACAAATTTAGCTTTTATAACCGGCTTCGTCAAAAGATTTAGATTCAGTAATCCGAAAAGAAATATTTATATTCTCAATTATTTCTTTTGGAGCGTATGGTTTTTACTTTTGAGATTCATGTTTTGGATTCAAATTTACCCAAAGTAGAAGGTCACGGTGTTCCGTTATTTTGTAGATGTCACTCTTTTTAATGATTATTCATAAATATTTCATGATGAATTAATACTTTTTAACGAAATAATATTTTGATTGAAAAATTTATTGAAATAATTTCAAAAAAAGCTTTGATATGAAATTAATAATCGTATCTTGCACCTGTATTATATCTGGAATCAATATTTGTTCATTCTTTATGTTGTTTTTCTTTTATAAACCAAATCATTTTTAACTTATTTTAATTTTATTAATCAAGATGAACATTTTTGTTTCAAACATCAACTACGCAACTAAAGATTATGAGTTGCAGGATTTATTTTCAGAATTTGGAGAAGTTTCTTCTGTAAAAATCATTACAGATAAAGAAACTGGTCGTTCTAGAGGTTTCGGATTTGTCGAAATGGAGGACGCAGAAGGACAACAGGCTATTGAAGCTCTTAACCAGAAAGAATTCAACGGAAAAGAACTTAACGTTTCGGAAGCTAAACCAAGAGAAGAAAAGCCAAGAAGAACTTTCAACAGCAATGGTGGAGGTAACAGAGGTGGCGGTTACGGAGGTAACAACAGAGGTGGCGGTGGCTACGGTGGCGGTAACAGAAGCGGTGGCGGTGGCTACGGTGGAGGAGATCGCGGCGGAAACGGCGGTGGAAAACGTTGGTAAAAAATATAAGCGGTTCTTTTGGAACCGCTTTTTTTATGAAGTTTTTTAAAGGAATTATTCTTTTTCCTTCTTTTTTTTCTTTTTCCTGTCTTTGTCTTTTTCCTTATCCTTGTTTTTCTTTTTCTCCTTTTTAGGATTCAGAATTTCATTGGCATACTCAAATTCTTCTTTTACTTTTAGAGGTTTTATCTCTATTGCAGGATTAAGTTCCTTCAGATCTTCCTGAGAAATTAATTTTTCCTGAAGCAGAAGATTTAAAATTTCCTTGCCCGAATTGTCAAAAAAATGTTGTGAAAGTTCTTTTAATAAAAATTTACGGTAATCTTCCAAAGGTACGATCACGGAGTATTTAAAGATCCTTCCTTCCTTTTCTGTAGAAAGGTATCCTTTTTCAACCAGTATTTTAAGGTAAGTGGAAACGGTATTCTGGTGGGGTTTGGGTTCAGGGTGCTGTTCCATAATATCCTTTAAATAAAATGATTCCAGCTTCCAGAACAGCTTCATTAAATTTTCTTCCGCAGATGTAAGATGATTGATTTTCATATAAATTCTTAATGTTGAAACTGAATATGGCAATAAAGGTAAAGAAAAGATACTATAAAAGCAATTCCGGCTCCCATGAACACTTCTTTTGGGGTATGTCGTTTTAGAATAATTCTTGTAATTCCTACGAGTATCGCAATGCCTAACCAGATGATTCCCATTGTGGTATTCAGCGCAAAAAATAAAGCAGCTACAAATATATTAAATGCAATGTGCATCGAACTTTTAATGAAATAATTGCTGATCTGCAATGCTAAAAGCAATATCAGAATAAAGAGCATTACCCAATCGATCTGTCCGTTTTTTAAATAATTAAAGCCAATATAGGAGATAACTGCGGCTGCAATAAAAATATATAACGTTTTTCGCTGTACTCTGTTGGATACATCCATGTTGGTATATCTTCCTGTTTTTACATTCCAAACCAGCCAGATGATGACAGGAGCAATTACTATTACTAATATAGGAAGAAATGAGGTAATGGCTTCTTTCAGAGAGTATTTTAGAAAACTCATGTAAACGAAAAATATAAACAGAGAAAGCAAAGGATTGAAAAAATCGGATATAATTCTTGATATTTTATGCAATAATGAAGGCTGTTTTTCTTCCATATAAAGGTTTAATGATGTAAATATAATACTATAACCAAAAAAACAATAGGTAGGTATACAATAAAAATGAAGTTTTTTTTATAATTTTGCTCAACTATTTCATAATAAATAAGCAAGAGCTCAACACATGAAAGAATTTTCTAAAGAGGTATACCTGAAGTGGTATGAAGATATGACAATGTGGAGAAGGTTTGAAGACAAATGCCGTTCTCTTTATCTAAAACAAAAAATCAGAGGTTTTTTACATTTGTATAACGGTCAGGAAGCAATCCCTGCAGGTTTTACGCATGCAATGGATTTAACTAAAGATAGTATGATCACTGCTTACAGATGCCATATCCATCCAATGGCGATGGGAGTGGATCCTAAAAGAATCATGGCGGAACTTTGTGGTAAAGCTACAGGTACTTCCGGAGGAATGGGCGGATCTATGCACATTTTCAGCAAAGAGCACAGATTTTACGGTGGTCACGGTATTGTAGGGGGTCAGATTCCTTTGGGAGCAGGTATTGCTTTTGCAGACAAATACTTCGACAGAAAAGCGGTGAATATCTGTTTCTTCGGAGATGGAGCGGCTAGACAGGGTTCATTACATGAAACGTTTAACATGGCGATGAACTGGAAGCTTCCGGTAATTTTTGTTGTAGAGAACAACCAGTATGCAATGGGAACTTCTGTTAAAAGAACAGCCAACCACGAAGATATCTATAAATTAGGTTTAGGATACGAAATGCCTTGTCTTGCAGTAGATGCAATGGATCCTGAAAAAGTCGCTGAAGCAGCTTATGAAGCAATTGAAAGAGCAAGAAGAGGAGACGGACCTACTTTTATTGAAGCAAGAACTTACCGTTACAGAGGACACTCTATGTCTGATGCAGAACCATACAGATCTAAAGATGAAGTGGCTCTTCATAAAAATGATGACCCTATCGAGCTGATCAAACAAAGAATTTTGGCTAACAATTGGGCAACAGAAGAAGAACTGGAAGCGATGGATAACAAATCGAGAGATTTTGTGGAAGAGTGTATCGAATTCATGGAAAATTCTCCTTATCCGGATGCAGAGAAGATCTATGAGTATGTATATGCTCAGGAAGACTATCCGTTCTTAGATAAATTAGAAAACTAAAAGATAATAAATCGGTTTGAAAGTTTGAAAATTTGAAAATGATTTATTATCATATCTTTTTTAATTTTCAAATTCATAAAATCCCAAATTTTCAAATTATAAAAAATTATGGCAGAAGTTATTACAATGCCACGTCTTTCCGATACAATGACGGAAGGAAAAGTGGCAAAATGGCATAAAAAAGTAGGTGATAAAGTAAAGGAAGGCGATATCTTAGCTGAAATTGAAACAGATAAGGCGGTTCAGGATTTTGAATCTGAAATGGAAGGAACTCTTTTATATGTAGGAGTAGAAGAAGGTAATGCAGCAGCGGTAGATTCTGTTCTTGCAATTATCGGTAATGAAGGAGAAGATATTTCAGGACTTACTGGCGGTGCAGCAGCTCCGGCTCAAGGTGGTTCTGAAGAGAAAAAAACAGAAGAAGAATCTAAAACCGAAAACACTTCTTCCAGTGTGGAACAGACTTCTGCGGAAGTTCCTGCAGGGGTGGAGGTAATTACCATGCCAAGACTTTCGGATACAATGACGGAAGGTAAGGTAGCAAAATGGCACAAAAACGTTGGAGATACCGTAAAAGAAGGTGATCTTCTTGCTGAAATCGAAACAGATAAAGCTGTTCAGGATTTCGAATCCGAATTCAACGGAGTGTTGTTGAAACAAGGTGTTGAAGAAGGAGGAGCTGCTCCGGTAGATTCGGTTTTGGCAATTATAGGACCTGAAGGAACAGATGTTTCAGGAGTTGGCGCTCCAAAAGCGGCTGCTTCATCATCAGAAAAACCTGCTGAACAAAAAACTGAGGCTAAAGCAGAAGAAAAAGGGGCACCGGCTGCAGATCATTCATCTACAGACAGGGTTGCCATTTCTCCGTTAGCGAAAAAAATGGCTCAGGATAAAGGCGTAGACATCAACAGTATTCAGGGTTCCGGAGAAAACGGAAGAATCGTTAAAAAAGATATTGAAAATTATCAGCCTTCTGCGGCTAAAACAGCGGCTTCAGCTCCATCTGCAAGTCCTGCGGCGGCTCAGGTTGCATTAAGCTTCGTACAGGGTGAAGATACGGAAACTCCGAACTCACAGGTAAGAAACGTAATTGCAAAACGTCTTTCTGAAAGTAAGTTCTCTGCGCCTCACTATTATCTGATGGTGGAAATCAACATGGATAAGGCGATCGAGGCAAGAAAAGAAATCAATTCTTTACCGGATACTAAAATTTCTTTCAATGATATGATTATTAAGGCGACTGCTGTTGCTTTAAGAAAACATCCACAGGTAAATTCAAGCTGGGCGGGAGATAAGATCATTCACAGAGGAAACATCAACATTGGGGTAGCAGTTGCAATTCCGGACGGATTGGTAGTTCCTGTTCTTAAGAATACAGACCAGATGAATTACACGCAGATTTCTGCTGCGGTAAAAGATATGGCTTCAAGAGCGAAAAACAAAGGTCTTAAAGCTAATGAAATGGAAGGTTCTACCTTCTCTATCTCAAACTTGGGAATGTTCGGAATCGAAACATTTACAAGTATCATCAATCAGCCAAACTCGGCAATCCTTTCAGTAGGAGCCATCATTGAGAAACCTGTTGTGAAAAACGGACAAATCGTGGTTGGAAATATCATGAAGCTTTCATTAGCTTGTGATCACAGAGTAGTAGACGGTGCTACAGGAGCACAGTTCTTACAGACTTTAAAAACATATCTGGAAAGTCCTTTAACATTGTTACTGTAATTTTCTGTTTAGATATACAATTTTAAAAAGGTTTACCGGAAGAAATTCGGTAGACCTTTTTGCTTTTAAGATAATTTTAAGGCGATTTTAATATGGTCACAAAGATTTTAGAATGATCCTTGCTACTTTTAAAAAATGAAATTGAGCAGAATAAAATTAGACAAACAAAATATTTTTCTTTTATTGCTGATCGTAATGGTTGCAGCAGGTAAACTGATTCCTTTCAGAAGCGAATACAATCAGTATTTTAATCTATCAGCATTTATAGACTGGGGAATTGCAGCGATCTTCCTTCTGTATGGACTAAAGCTGAATATCAAAGAAATCATCAAAGATATTTCCAACTGGAAACTTCATCTTTTGGTTCAAGCCGGAACATTTATTATTTTTCCGCTGCTTGTATTTTTATTTTATGGTTTTGTAAAAGATACTGAATTTTTCGTTACCTGGCTTTCCATATTTTTTCTGGCAAGTCTGCCTTCCACCGTTTCTTCTTCAGTCGTTATGGTTTCTATCGCGAAAGGAAACGTAACTTCAGCTATTTTCAATGCCTCCATTTCAGGAATTATCGGAATTGTAATGACTCCTTTACTGATGAGTTTTTTTGTACAGCCCGATCAGGAAAATATTAATAATGCAGAAATTATCCAGCAGCTTTTACTTAAAGTTTTACTGCCGATTATTTTAGGATTAATTTTAAACCCGTTATTGAAAAACTGGGTGACAAAGTATGCGAAAATTATTGCAGAATTTGATAAAATGATCATTTTACTCATCGTTTATGAAAGTTTCTCCGAAGCGTTTTCACAGAATGTATTTGCCTCAGTTCCTTTTTCGATATTCCTTATTATTGCAGTCAGCGTTATCACTTTATTTTTCTCGGTATACGGAATTTTAAAATTAATTTCCGGAAAGCTTCATTTTAAAAGAGAAGATATGATTACAGCTACTTTCTGCGGATCCAAAAAATCTCTGGTTCACGGAAGTCTTTTCATAATGGTTTTAGGAATTCCGGAAGATCAGAAAGTACTTTTTCTGCTTCCTGTGATGATTTATCATAGTTTTCAGTTGTTTTACGTGAGCTGGCTTGCCAATAAAATTGAGAAAAAATATCGTTTGCAAAAAATATAATCCATGTAAATTATATTTTTATTGCTTTTCAGATTTAAATCAATTCACTATTTTTGAATCATGATTAAAGCAAGGAATATCCATAAATTTTATGGGAATTTAGAAGTACTGAAAGGTGTTGATATTCATATCAAAACAGGAGAGGTGGTTTCAATTGTGGGAGAATCCGGAGCTGGAAAGTCTACACTTTTGCAGATTCTGGGAACACTGGATCAGCCAACGACTTCCAATAAGTTTGATACGGAAATTGAAATTGCCGGAGAATCTTTTATCAATATGAATGATAAGCAGCTTTCTAAATTCAGAAATCAGAATATCGGTTTTGTATTTCAGTTCCATCAGTTATTGCCGGAATTTACAGCTTTAGAAAATGTTCTGTTGCCGACAAAAATCGCAGGTGCCAACGAAAAAGAAGCTATAGAAAAAGCATATGCTCTGTTTGAAGACTTAAAAATTGAACAGCGACTGCATCATAAGCCCAATCAGCTTTCAGGTGGTGAAGCGCAAAGAGTAGCGGTGGCAAGAGCTTTAATCAACTCACCGAAAATTATTTTTGCTGATGAACCAACGGGAAATTTAGATTCGAAAAATGCAGATGATCTTCACAGATTGTTTTTTGATTTGAGAGATAAATACAACCAGACTTTTGTAATCGTTACGCATAACCCGAATTTAGCAGAAATTACAGACCGGAAACTGGTAATGAAAGACGGAATGATTATCGAATAAAACTTCCGCAAATGATGAAACCCTTTATTTTTTTATTTCTTTTCTTTATTTCGTGCACCAAATTTGATTCTCAGGCTTCAAATACTGTTGAAGATTTGCCTAAATCTAAAATTTTGGAAGTAAAGAATTTTATTAAAGGAAAAAATTACAATCAGAACCTTGCTGTTTTTATCAATTTTAAAATTCATTCAGGGAAATACCGTTACTTTGTTTACGATCTGAAGAACAATAAAATCCTGCAGAAAGCAATTGTTGCTCATGGTGACGGATCTGTTGTGAAAAATTCCTCCGCGTTGAAATTCAGCAATGTTGATGGTTCTCACCAGTCTTCTTTAGGAAAATACGAAATCCGGGAAAGTTATTCCGGAAAATTCGGAAAAGCCTATCGACTGGATGGTCTGGATGAAACGAACAGCAATGCAAGAGCCAGAGCAATTGTACTGCATTCTTATTATTGTATTCCAGACAAAGAATCTGCAAATCCTGCTTGTTTAAGTTTTGGATGTCCTATGCTTTCTAAAAGTGCATTCAACGAAACTTCAAAATTTATTGACGGTTCAAAGGAAACGATTATTTTATATGCTTTTTACTAATTTTATTTTAAACTAAAAAAATGCGCATTAAACTCCTTGCCGAAGACGACAGACCGAGAGAAAAATTTTTACGGAAAGGTAAAAGTTCGCTTTCTGATTCTGAACTGCTTGCCATCATCATGGGAAGCGGAAGCAGGGACGAAACGGCAATTGAACTGGCAAGAAAAATTTTAGCATCTGTTAATAACAACTGGCATCAGTTAAGCCTGTTGTCTTTAAAAGATTTAATGAAGTTTAAAGGAGTGGGAGAGGTAAAAGCTATTTCCATTATTACGGCTTTGGAGATCGGGAGAAGAAGAGCAAGTCAGGAAATTCCTGAGAAACCTGTAATTTCAGGAAGCGACGGAGCGTATCAGATTTTCAGAAATCATTTGTCGGATCTCCGGACAGAGGCATTTTGGGCAATTTTTCTGAATCAGAGCAACAGAGTCATTCATCTTGCCCAGCTTACGCAAGGAGGAATTAATCAATCGATTGTGGATATACGCATCTTGTTTAAAACGGCATTAGACCATTTTTCAACAGGGATTATCATTGCGCACAATCATCCTTCGGGAAATCTGAAGCCAAGCAGAGAAGATATAGAAATCACTCAAAAAATAAAGGAAGCAGGAAAAATGCTAGGAATTCAGCTCCTGGATCATATTATTGTGACACAGAATTCATACTTTAGTTTCTCAGACGACGGATTATTATGATTAGAAGATTGAAATATAATGAAATAGATTTTGAGAAGTACAATAACTGTATCGAAAATTCTGAACAAAAAAACTGGTACTCTAGAAAAGAAGTTTTAGATCAACTTTCGGGAAACTGGCATATTTTGGTTTATAATGATTATGAAGCGGTAATGCCGGTTCCTTTAAAAAGAAAATTTGCTTTAAATTTAGTGGTTATGCCGCTTTTTTGTCAACAACTGGGTGTTTTTTCATCTAAAGATGATTTTAAAATTAATGATCAGTTCCTGAATTTTCTGAAAAAAAGATATAACATATTTTCATACTCTTTCAATCATTATAATTCTTTTTCTCAGGATTTGGACAAAAAGAAAAATTACACAATCCAGATTTCAGATTATATACTTCTGAGAAGAAAAAAATATTTCAAAGGAAGAAAATCTACTGCAAAATGCGCTCAACATCTTATTTATAAAGAAATTGATTTCAGCGAAGAAAGCTTTTCTTTCATGCAGAAAAACTTTAAAGGGCTTTCTAAAGATGGAGATGTAGAAAAATACAGAAAATACTTAAATTTTCTTTACACCAATAATTCTCTGAAGCTTTCAGGAGCCTATCTGGATGAAAAACTCATTAATATTGCGGTATTAATTGACGAAAAAGATCAACTTTCTTTGTTGGGACTTATTAACGATGAAGAGTATAAAGATGAAAACGGTCCTTCCTTTCTTATTGATAAAATTCTGAGTCTTTATATTCATGAAAAGAAATTTAATTTTATGGGAAGCAATATCCGGGGAATAGAGGTTTTTTTTAAAAGTTTTGGCGCAGAACTTCAGGAATATCCTACTCTCGAAAATAAAATTCTGAAAAAGTTCTTTTAGATTAGACATTGGATTTTTTATTGCGGATTTTTCATGTATAGATTGAGAAAATATTACTAATTTTGCTACCTCAAATTATGACAAGTTTTTCAGGATATTTACCCTATGCTTTTGCATTAATTATTGCAATACCTTTTCTGGTTTTGCTGAGACAGTTTGTATTTACTTATATCAAACTTAAAGAACAGGAAATCAGATTACTTTATGTAAAGTCTAATTCCGAAAATAAAACCCAGTCTTACGAAAGAATGACGCTTTTTATGGAAAGATTAAAACCTTCCAATCTTATCCAGAGATTTGATAAAGGTCTTGCAGCCCATGAATTCATTTTTCTGACTGAAAAAGCGATCAATGAAGAATTCGATTACAACGCTTCACAGCAATTGTACATCACCAGAAATTCATGGAAAAACATTGTCGATTCCAAAAACGCAGTTATAGAGCTTCTTCACAGAACCTATGAAGGAATCAACGGAAACGCAAACCTTGATGAGTTCAAAACTATTTTTCTGATGAACTATATGGAAGGAGAAGATTATATTTCTATGACCATTGAAGATTTAAGAAAAGAAATTTTAATAATAGCTTAACTAAAAAAATAAATTTTAAATAATGATTCCAAATTTTAAAGCACATCCATGGCACGGAATTTCTGCAGGAGAAGATGCGCCAAATGTTGTAAATGTTTTCGTGGAGATCGTTCCTTCAGACACTATTAAATACGAAGTAGATAAAGAAACAGGATTTTTAAAGGTAGACCGACCTCAGAAATTCTCAAATATTATTCCGGCATTATACGGTTTTGTTCCAAGAACCTATTGCGACAGCGCAGTAATGAATTTAGCAATTGAAAGAGGCGCTACAGACGTTACGATGGGAGATCACGATCCGCTAGACATCTGCGTTTTAAGCTCTCACAACATTCACGCAGGAGGTTTGTTAATGGAAGCTATTCCAATCGGAGGTTTCAAAATGATCGACGGAGGAGAAGCAGACGATAAAATCGTAGCAGTAATGATCGGAGATCACGCATTCGGACATTTCAGAGATATTTCAGAATTGCCGGAAGCAGAAGTGAAACGATTAATGCACTACTTCCTTACTTACAAGAACTTACCGGATGAGCCTGCAAAATGCAGAATTCAGGAAGTTTACGGAGCAGAACATGCTAAGAAAGTAATCAAAGCTTCTCAGGAAGATTATTCAAACAAATACGGAGGATAAATTCTCTTTATTTCAGATAAATTAAGGATAGACGGTTTTCGTTTATCCTTTTTCTTTTTAAGAATTCTGTATTGTAATAAGAATTCCGAAATCACACCTTTCGAAAACATAAAAAACGAGATATTGTCAATTTTTAATTTTTTTAGGAGCTGTTTCCTGCTTTCCACTGTATCTTTTTTGTTACGGGCTCCGCTTCTCTCCGCCCGCAACAAAAAAGGATGTCGTTTCAATCAGGGCTAGTAATTACCATTCTTAATAGATTGATAACCAAAACCTCAGAGATTTTCATTCCACCAAAAATTTTTGCAACATTGTTCTTTTGATTTCTCTAATCAGTATATATTTTACATCAGTTGCTTCAAGCATAATAAATTCAATCCGTTTAATCGTTTAACTGCTAATTTTGAAATACTTATAAAGATTTTAACATAATCCATAGAAATTATTCGTTATATTTAATATCTATTACCAAAAAAATATTAAACTATGGATCTATTTGTGTTAGTACCAATTTTTGGTGTTGTTGCTTTACTGTATACTTTTTTTCAGAGTAACTGGGTGAGTAAGCAGGATGCCGGAAATGAAAAAATGAAAATTATCAGCGGACATATTGCTGACGGTGCAATGGCTTTCCTAAAAGCCGAGTACAAGATTTTAACCTATTTCGTAGTTGTGGTAGCTATTCTTTTAGCGGTGATGGGGATGAGCAATGCCAACTCTCACTGGAGTATCGGGATTGCCTTTGTAGTCGGAGCTATATTTTCCGCATCGGCAGGTTTTATTGGGATGAAAATCGCTACAAAAGCCAACGTAAGAACCGCACAGGCTGCCAAAACATCCCTTTCTAAAGCATTAAGAGTTTCTTTTACAGGAGGTTCCGTAATGGGAATGGGCGTTGCGGGTTTGGCTGTTTTAGGATTGGGAGCTTTATTTTTAATCATCAAACAGATTTTTGCACCCGACGCAACCGTGGATTCCCACGAAATGGAAAGGACGATTGAGATTCTTACAGGATTTTCTCTGGGAGCTGAATCTATCGCGCTTTTTGCAAGAGTAGGAGGCGGAATTTATACAAAAGCAGCAGATGTGGGCGCCGATTTAGTAGGCAAAGTAGAAGCCGGAATTCCTGAAGATGACCCACGAAATCCTGCAACCATCGCAGATAACGTAGGAGATAACGTAGGTGACGTTGCAGGAATGGGAGCCGATTTATTCGGTTCTTACGTAGCAACGGTTTTAGCAACCATGGTTTTAGGAAGAGAAACTATTTCTGAAGATTCTTTCGGAGGGTTTGCTCCTATACTTCTTCCCATGCTGATTGCCGGAACAGGAATCATTTTTTCAATAATAGGAACCCTGTTTGTAAGAATTAATGATAATGAAGACTCTTCCACTTCAAGCGTACAGAATGCTTTAAACCTTGGAAACTGGGGAAGCATTGTAATTACGGCAATAGCTTCTTATTTTTTGGTAAATTATATAAGATGGTTCTCCGAGGACATGAATTCTCTAAAATGGGTGTTTTTGGGGCGATTATGGTAGGATTGGTTGTCGGTACTTTAATGAGCATCATCACAGAATATTATACCGCAATGGGTAAAAGACCGGTTTCGAGTATCGTAAGACAGTCTTCAACAGGCCATGCAACCAACATCATTGGCGGACTTTCTGTAGGAATGGAATCTACACTGCTTCCGATTATTGTTTTGGCAGGAGGAATTTATGGTTCATATCTTTGCGCCGGATTGTACGGCGTTGCCATCGCAGCGGCCGGAATGATGGCGACAACAGCAATGCAACTCGCTATTGACGCCTTCGGGCCGATTGCAGACAACGCAGGAGGAATTGCCGAAATGAGCGAACTTCCAAAAGAAGTACGTGAAAAAACAGATATTCTGGATGCAGTAGGCAATACAACGGCAGCCACAGGAAAAGGTTTTGCGATTGCTTCTGCTGCTTTAACGGCTTTAGCTTTATTCGCGGCTTTTGTTGGGATTGCAGGAATCGACGGAATTGATATTTACAGAGCAGATGTTCTTGCCGGATTATTTGTCGGCGGAATGATACCTTTTATCTTTTCATCTCTGGCAATCACTGCGGTTGGACAGGCTGCAATGGCAATGGTAGAAGAAGTTAGAAGACAGTTTCGCGAAATTCCCGGAATTCTGGAAGGAAAAGCGCAGCCGGAATACGAAAAATGTGTAGCCATATCAACCGATGCCTCCATCAGAAAAATGATGCTTCCGGGAGCTATTGCCATCGTTTCCCCTTTGCTCATCGGGTTTATTTTCGGGCCTGAAGTTTTGGGAGGTTTTCTTGCCGGAGCTACAGTAAGCGGTGTTTTAATGGGAATGTTCCAGAATAATGCAGGCGGAGCTTGGGACAATGCTAAAAAATCTTTCGAAAAAGGAGTCGATATCAACGGAAAGACTTATTACAAAGGTTCTGAACCCCATAAAGCTTCCGTAACGGGAGATACGGTGGGAGATCCGTTCAAAGATACTTCAGGACCTTCGATGAACATTTTGATTAAACTGATGTCGATTGTTTCTCTGGTGATTGCTCCCACTCTCGCTGTTTTACATAAAGATAAAATAGATGCCAACAGAAAAGCTAAAATTGAAGCTTTAACAGGCGTTTCAGCAGTTTCATTAACTAATCAGACAGGATCAACAGCCGTTGTTCCGCAGGAAATAAAAGGCTATGTTAATGAAAGCGGAGATTTTGTGTATGACACAGGAAATATTCAGGAGATAGAACTAAAAGGCGGAAAGAAAATAAAAATCGGAGAAGGAAGCCAGTTGTATCAGATGTACAATTCGGTTAAAAATAAAGATCAGGGAGTTTTGGATCCGAATAAATGGTTTACGATAGAAAATCTTTACTTTGAGACAGGTTCCAGTGATTTAAAAGCGGGTTCTGAAGTCCAGTTATTAAATTTAGTTGAAATTATGAATGCTTATCCAACTTTAAAGATCAAATTGGGAGGCTATACCGATAATTCAGGAAATGAAGAAAGCAATCAGAAACTTTCCAATTTGAGAGCTCAGACCGCAAAACTGAAACTGCTGGAACTGGGAATTTCCGGAGACAGAGTGGAAGCAGAAGGATACGGTTCTCAGCATCCTGTTTGCGCAGCCAACGATACGGACGAATGTATGGCAAAAAACAGAAGAATTGATGTAAGAGTTTTGTCTCTGTAAAAATCAACTTTGAATATTGAAAGCACTGCATCATGCGGTGCTTTTGTTTTAAATATCATTTAAATTTTCCTGCCAAGAAATCTGCTCAATCAACAAAATAAATATTTCCTGCTGTCATTTCGACAGAAGAGAAATCTAAAAATAAAAAAATGAAAATCTTTACACTGACAGTAATTTTAAAGATTCTTTTTCAAATATTCAAGCGCATTAGTAATCAGATCATCATTTTTAGCAAAACTGAAACGGATATAATCTGAATTCTGTCTGGAATTGTAAAAAGCGGATAGAGGCAGACATGATACTTTCTTTTCGATAGTCAGCCATTTTGAGAATTCTACATCCGTCATTGTTTTCGAAACGGTTCTGAAATTCACGATTTGAAAAACGGCACCTTCTGCTTTTTGTTCTACAATGAAACGTGTTTCTTGAATCAGTTCATTAAAAAGATCACGCTTTTTTTGCATTACAATATGATTTTCCGAAGCATCAAAAACTTCCAGATATTTGGCTATTGCGTACTGACACGGCGCATTTGCGCTATAAGAAATGTATTGCTGATGACAGCGGAATTTTGCCGTTAATTCTTCAGGTGCTAAAAGATAGCCGACTTTCCATCCGGTAGAATGAAACATTTTTCCAAAAGAAAAAATACAGAAAGTTCTTTTTTTCAGTTCAGGATGAAGAAACGAACTGTAATGTTCCTTTCCGTCAAAACAATAGGTATCATAAATTTCTTCCGAAATCAGATAAATTTCCCGATCTTTAATGATGCTGTATAATTGATTCCAGTCGCTTTCAGACCATATTTTTCCGGTTGGATTTTGTGGAGAATTTACAATAATGGCTTTTGTTTTTTCAGAAATACAATTTTGCAGTTTTTCCCAATTTATCGAAAAATCATTGTCAAGATCATAATAAACAGGAGTTCCTCCATTCAGGAAAATGGATGGGCCATACGTATAATAGGATGGCTGAATGACAATAACTTCATCTCCCTGATTCAGAATAGATTTAAGGGAAGTATATAAAGCAAAGGTTGCACAGGGAACGATTGTTACTTCATTTTGTTGCAATCTTATGCTGTTTTTTCTGTTGAAATTAAAACGGATTATATTTTCTATCAACAGAGGATTTCCTGCAAGTGGTTCATAATGATGAATATTGAGGTCAGCAGCTTCTTTAAGGTATTCTCTCAGACGGTAATCAATATCAAAATCCGGTAAGCCCAAAGAAAGATCAAAGCTGTTGTTTTTAACAGCCAGTTCAGACATTTCGGTAAAAAAAGAGTAATGATTGAATCCGTAGATATTCTCCATACTTTTTGCATTTATTTCAAATATAAGAAAAATAGCAATCCGTAAAAGATTAAATATTTTTTGTTATTTTTAGGCAAATTATTCCATAATGAGAAAATTATTCATTCCACTATTTTCACTTGCTGTACTGGTAAGCTGCGGAACGGCAAAAAATGCAGCCGATGCAGGAGCAGTCCAGACTTCATCTTCATCCAAAGGTGATAAAGCTTTTCTATCTGCCTATAAAGAAATTAAAGCAGAAGATCTAAAGAAAAACTTATACGTTATTGCTTCCGATGAAATGGAGGGAAGAGATACGGGAAGTCCGGGACAGAAAAGAGCAGGAGAATACATGGTGAATTACTATAAAGGCTTGGGAATTTCTTATCCCAAAGCTTTAGGATCTTACTATCAAAAGGTTCCGGCAGATTTTATGAAGAAAAGAGGTGGCGGAAATCTTCCTGATTCCGAAAATATTTTAGCCTTTATCGAAGGATCTGAAAAACCAGAAGAAATTGTGGTGATCTCCGGTCATTACGATCACGTGGGAACAAGAAACGGAGTGGTTTACAACGGAGCAGACGACGACGGAAGCGGAACGGTTGCGGTAATGGAGATTGCAAAAGCTTTTCAGGCAGCTAAAAAAGCAGGAAACGGTCCGAAAAGATCCATTTTATTTCTTCACGTAACGGGAGAGGAGCATGGTTTATTTGGTTCTGAATTTTACACGGATAATCCGGTTTTTCCTTTAGCAAATACCGTGGTTGATTTGAATATCGATATGATCGGTCGTGATGATCCTGAAAACAGAGGAAAACAGTATGTTTACGTTATTGGTTCTGAAATGTTAAGTTCTCAGTTAAAGGTTATCAACGAAGCTGCGAATAAAAAGACCAATAATCTTGAGTTAAATTATAAATATGACGATCCGAATGATACGGAAAGACTGTATTACAGGTCAGATCACTATAATTTTGCTAAAAATAATGTTCCGGTAGCATTTTTCTTTGACGGAATCCACGAAGATTACCACAAACCAACGGATGATGTAGAGAAAATAGATTATAATCTGCTGGCAAAAAGAACTCAGTTAGTTTTCACAACCGCTTGGGAAATCGCCAACAGACCAGACAGAATCGTTGTTGATAAGAAATAATTGAATCAAGAAATACAGAACAAAAGGCAAATTAGCAGATCAGCAGTTTGCCTTTTTATTTAAATTAAAATTTACATGAAAATCCGTGAAGCTGAGCTGAAAGATATTCCACAGATTCAAATCGTAAGAAATTCAGTTAAAGAAAACATGTTATCTGATCCCAATCTTGTGACAGATCAGGATTGTGAGGATTTTCTCTTTAACAGGGGGAAAGGCTGGGTTTGTGAAGATAATGACAGAATTTTGGGATTTGGCATTGTAGATATGAAAGAAAAGAGCATTTGGGCGCTTTTTGTTCATCCTGAATTTGAAAACAGAGGAATCGGAAGAAAACTTCACGATACAATGCTGAACTGGTATTTTAATCAGACGAATGAGAAAATCTGGCTGAGCACTTCTCCAAGTACAAGAGCGGAGATATTCTACAGAAAATCCGGATGGACAGAAAACGGAGTTCACGGAAAGAATGAAATAAAATTTGAAATGGGCTATAACGATTGGACAAATAAATAATATGAAACAGAACATAAAATCAATGCGTCCTTTTATAGGCTCTGACAACTTTGAAACCAGCAGAAATTTTTACTGTGATCTCGGTTTTGAAGAAGTGATTCTGAATGCTAAAATGTCTCTGTTTAAATGGAATGAGACTGCTTTTTATCTTCAGGATGCCTATGTAAAAGACTGGATTGATAACACCATGCTTTTTGTGGAAGTTGAAAATACAGACGAATTTTATCAGGAACTTATCAGTTTACATCTTACTGAAAAATATGAGAAAGTAAGAATTTTGCCTGTGAGAACGATGGATTGGGGAAAAGAATGTTTTGTTTATGATCCTTGCGGAATTCTGTGGCATTTCGGAGAATTTTTTTAATCAATTGTAACTAAGAGAAAAATTACATTACTTTCATTTAAAAGCAATTAATCAACCACAAACGAAGAATGATCTACGCTTTCGATACCTATTATTACGACGATTATGCCCATACAGTCTGTTTAGCCTTTCAGGATTGGAATTCTGAACAGGAAACAGAAATTTTCACAGAAAAAACAACGATTACTTCCGATTACGAAAGCGGAGCTTTTTACAAAAGAGAATTACCCTGTATTCTCAGTCTTTTAAATAAAATTCAACTTCAGCAAGGCGATGTTATCATTATTGATGGCTATGTAACTCTGGATGAAGAAGGAAAAATAGGACTTGGAGGGCATCTTTACGAAGCTTTAAACCAAAAATTTCCGGTAGTCGGAATTGCAAAAAACGGTTTTAACAGTCCGGATTCCGGAAGAAGAATTATTTATCGCGGAGAAAGTAAAACGCCTTTGTTTCTTACTGCAAAAGGAACTGATGTAGATGAAATCAAACAAAAGGTAGAACAGATGCACGGAAATTTCAGAATTCCGACCTTGCTTAAAAAATTAGATCAGCTTTCCCGGAGTTAAAATCATTTAATTTCTAACGACTAAATACCTTTTAGACTTTTTTGATTGCAAATTTCTTTAAAGTGACAAATGTCATTCAAATATTATTTTTATTAAGTCTAAATAAATATAAATTTGTTTCAATTAAAAAGTTAAGTACTAAAACACATATCAATCATATCCATATCAATTTTTGTTTTTTCAACCGGCAAAATCTATTTGTCGGTTTTTTGATAAAGAGACTTTCGGTACTCAATTCCCCATTTGGCAATCTCATCAATAATCGGCTCAATGGTTTTTCCGTATTCTGTGATTTCATATTCCACAGTTACAGGTTTTGTGTCTAAAACAGTACGTTTGATGAGATGATTGATTTCCATATCCTGAAGCTCTTTTGAAAGCATTTTGGCAGCAATTCCGTCAATTTCCCTTAAAAGATCCATAAAACGCATTTTTTCACTCTGCATTAAAGTTCCCAGAATATGAAACTTCCATTTTCCCGATAAAATTTCCATTGAATCCTTAATAGCGTTCATACGGTTTTTACAGATAGGAGTGATATTCAGGTTAGCTTCTTTTTTCATGATTTTAAAATAAATTATATTCCTGTAAAGGTAATAAAAAAACAGTAAGGTAGTTTCCTCGAGGAAACCAGTTTCTAAAAGGAAATCAATTACAAAAGTATGATGATTAAATATTAGATTTGTGGTAACATTAAAAAGTGTGAAACCTTTATCATCACAAAAAATGATAAATAATAAAATACTAACATTTGTGTTCCTCACGGCGGCTTTAAGCAGTTGTAACGGACAAAGTGATAAAAGTAAAAAAATGGAAAACAGATCTGCAAATCCGCTATTATGCGATCCGGCAACAGGAGTTTGTGAAGTTCCCGGAGAGAAATTTGATGTTGGGAATATTGATGTAAAAACTGACGAAAAATCTGTAAAAGTTATTTATTTTACAGACCCTATCTGTTCTTCTTGCTGGGGAATTGAACCTCAACTCAGAAAACTAAAACTGGAATACGGAGATAATGTAGATATAGAATACAGAATGGGAGGTCTTCTTCCGGACTGGAGCTATAACAGCGGAGGAATAAGCAAACCTTCGGACGTAGCACATCATTGGGATGAAGTAAGCTTGTACTACGATATGCCGATTGACGGAGATATCTGGTTACAGGATCCGCTGGATTCTTCTTATCCGCCTTCTATTGCCTTTAAAGCAGCACAGATGCAGGACAGAGAAAAAGCGCTGGATTTCATGAGAGAACTTCGTGAAATGGTGTTTTTGAAGAAGAAGAATATCGCAAAATGGGAACATATTGCAACAGCAGCCCAAAAAGTAGGATTAAATACAGATCAGTTGAAAAAAGACTTTGAAGGAAGAGGAAAAGATCTTTTCCAGGAAGATCTGAAACTGGCAAGAGAAATGGGAGTTCGTGGATTTCCTACGATGTTTTTTACCAATGATGCCGGAAAAAGAGAGATTGTTTACGGCTCAAAACCGTATGCATTCTACGAAACTGCTGTTCTGAGAGTAAATTCTGACACCAAGAAATCTGAATATTCCAAAAACTGGGAAAGTCTTTTTGCAAAGTATAATTCGCTTACCGCAAAAGAGTTTTCAGAATTATCGGGAACCCCGAGAAAAGAAAGCGAAAGATTATTAAATGAGCTTTCCGACAAAGGAACGCTTGAAAAGCTTACCACCAAAAACGGTTCGATCTGGACCCTGAAATCGTAATTAATTTCATTAATATTTAGCAAGTTTTTTTTAACAACCGGAAATTCAATGAATTTCCGGTTTTTTATTTTTATGGTGTTTATGAAGACCAGATTACAAATAAAAGAATCTGCTCTTTAGGAGCAGATCCACTAGATAAATACATCTCATTTTTTTAATTAGACAACAATAAAAAAGCACAGCCGACAATGCTGTGCTTAAATTTTTATAAATTTAATTGCGATTTCAGAGTTGAAAAAAGCAAAATATGTTTCCACTTCAGTTGTATTTCATAGTAAATGTAGGAATAAATTTTATGCCAAACAATAGACTTAATGTTAAAATTTACAACTGTGTGTTATCTTTGTGTTAATAAATCTCAAGGTTATTTTTCACGCAAAAATTGTTCGATAAAAAGATTTAAAGATGCTTTTTCCTGATCATTTGCTTTATCATCCATTTTTCCATGATTAATACTTGTTGGCTGAACAGTGATATGGAATTTTTTTTGCTCTTCCATTGTCGGCAAAACTCCTTCATCGGCGGGATAGTCATTTGAGCGTAAAGTATAGATTTTTGGAATTGAAGTTTTTTGCAGATACATTCTGCGATTATCCATTGTGATGATTTTATATACAAAATTAGGATACTTATTGGCGAAAAGAGCCGTCATATCTCCGCCGTTTGAATGTCCGATTAAAGTAAGATGTTTATAATCAAGCTCAGTTTTCGTTTTTTTTAATTCATTCAAAACAAATAAAATATTTTCTGTACCACGTTTCCAGAAAGGCATTCTTACGATTTGAGGTTTTCCTTCTGAAGGAATGAGCTGATCTGTAGGAAGTTCATGCTGAATACTCACCACAAAATAACCTTTAGAAGCCATATTTTTCGTTAAGTAAGAATATTTTAAATAGTCTCCGCCTGTATTGGCACCATATCCATGACTGAAAATGACAATCTGTTGTTTTGAAATTTTTTCTGATGTTTGGGGACTGAAATAAGCGACCGGAATTTTCCGGTTTCTTGATTTATCAAACATAGTCAGAGTATCTAATTTTACAGGATAAATGCTGTTCGGATTTGTATTTTTTTTCGTTGAACAGCTCAGCATTATCAAAGCAGTTAAAAATAAAAAAAAGGAATTATATTTCATGGTAAAGTTATATGTGTGAAGTTGTTTTAAAGTAAGAATTTTTGCTCCTTTAAAAGCAGAATCTTTGCAGAAACAAGAAATCCGTAGAAGTTATATCTATATTACGATAAATAAGCTAAAGATAGCGTTCCTACGGAACGCCAAACGTCATCATTATATGTTGTTTACACAGATAAAACTCCATAGAGCTTTCTGATATTTTATTTTAAATAATTAAAGTTGTTTAAACTAATTTCAGAATTAACCACAAAAGGCACAAAAGACAATGTTAAAGCGAATTTCAATACTATTCAAAGCGCTCAAAAGAATAAAAATCAAAGATTTTTAAAAACTATTGTGAACTTTTTCATTGATAATGATCAACTTTAAATAAAAGTTTAGTCATCTTTTGTGATTTTTGTGGTTAAATAAAAAGTTTAAACAGACTCAATTTTAATATATAAAACAGAGAGCAATTGTACTCTCTGTTTTTATTTAGTTCTCCAGCTTTTCTTTAATATATCGTGCTGTATGAGATTTCTTATTTTTTGTCAGTTCTTCGGGAGTTCCGGTGAAGACAACCTCACCGCCGTGTTTTCCGGCTTCAGGACCGATGTCGATGATGTAATCTGCAGATTTAATGATATCGGGTTGATGTTCAATCACGATTACAGAATGCCCCAGATCAATCAAAGCCTGTAAAGACTTTAGCAATTTCTGAATATCATGGAAATGAAGTCCCGTTGAAGGTTCATCAAAAATAAATAAAGTCTTATCTGTTGTGACCCCTTTTACAAGGAAGGATGCCAGTTTTACACGCTGTGCTTCACCACCGGAAAGGGTAGAAGAGCTCTGTCCTAACTGCAAATATCCTAAACCTACATCCTGTAAAGGTTTTAATTTGGTTGCGATCTTTTCTTCCTTATTATCTTTGAAAAATTCCAAAGCTTCATCCACGGTCATGTGAAGAATATCTGAAATGTTTTTTTCGTCGTACTTTACTTCCAGAATTTCGCTTTTGAAGCGGGTTCCTTTACAAACTTCACATTCAAGCTCAATATCTGCCATAAACTGCATGGAAACGTTGATTATACCTTCTCCTTTACATTCATCACATCTTCCGCCATCTACGTTGAAGGAAAAATGTTTCGGTTTATAGCCCATCATTTTTGCCACTTTCTGCTTGGCGAAAAGATCTCTGATGTCGTCATAGGCTTTAAGATACGTTACAGGGTTGGATCTTGAAGACTTTCCGATAGGATTCTGGTCGATCAGTTCAATATGCTGGATCAGTTTTTTCGGAAAATCCACAGCATCATAATCTCCTTTTTTACCGCCCATTCCAAGCTGAATCTGGATATCATTGGTAAGAATTTCCTTCATTAAAGTTGATTTTCCGCTTCCGGAAACCCCCGAAATTACAACAAGATTTTCCAGAGGAACATTAACATCAATATTCTTAAGATTATTTTGTCTTGCTCCTTTTATGTGAATCCATTCTTTACCTTTTCTCCGCTTTTTGGGAACTTCAATTTCCAGTCTTCCGGTAAGATATTTTGAAGTTAATGTATCTGCATCTTTCAGCTCTTTGTAATCTCCTGCGAAAACCAATTCTCCACCAAGATAACCAGCTTCCGGACCGATATCAATAATATAATCGGCGGCTTTCATTACATCTTCATCATGTTCCACAACGATTACCGTATTGCCAAGGTCACGAAGATTTTTTAAAACTTCAATTAAATTTTCCGTATCTCTTGAGTGAAGTCCGATGGAAGGTTCATCCAGAATATAAATAGAACCCACCAAAGAACTTCCCAGACTTGTTGCTAGATTTATTCTCTGACTTTCTCCGCCAGAAAGCGTGTTGGATGTTCTGTTTAAGGTTAAATAGCCTAAACCAACTTTTAACAAGAACTCCAGTCGGGTGGTGATTTCATATAAAAGTCTTTTGGCAACTTCCTGATCGTGTTCGGATAATTTTAAGCTTTTAATTAAAGGAAAAAGCTCATCCAGAGGAAGCTCGATCATCGATTGGATATTGTGTCCGTCGATTTTTACCCAGCTCGTCTCTTCACGAAGTCGCAAACCTTCGCAAGTAGGGCAAAGAGTCTTTCCTCGATAACGTGAAAGCATAACACGGTACTGAATTTTATAGAGGTTTTCCTCAAGCATTTTGAAGAAATTGTCAATCGATGGGAACGTGCTTTTTCCGTCTCCTTTCCAAAGATATTTTTTCTGTTCTTTGGTTAACTGATGATAAGGCTTATGAATCGGGAAGTCTTTTGCTTTTTTAATGAAATCTTTTTTCCATTCGCTCATGCTTTCTCCTTTCCATGAAGCAACCGCATCTTCGAAAACGGACAATGTTTTGTTGGGAATTACAAGATCTTCATCAATTCCGATCACTTTTCCGTATCCTTCACAAGTAGGACACGCTCCGTAAGGATTATTAAAGCTGAAAAAATGAACATTCGGTTCTAAAAACTCGATTCCGTCCAGTTCAAATTTGTTTGAAAACTCTTTTACTTTTCCGGTATCAACATTTTTTAATAAACAATATCCGCGACCTTCATAGAAAGCCATCTGGATAGAATCGGCAAGACGCTGAAGAAAACTTTCATCTTCCTCGTAAGTAAAACGGTCGATAACCAGATTGATTTCCATTCCTTTTTCGGGAGTAAAACCAAAACTTTCGAGATCTTCAATTCCTGCAACGTTTCCATTAATTTCGAGCCTTGTAAAACCTGCCAATTTCAGAACATTTAAATTTTCTCCAAAATTTGCAGCATCGTAATCATAAGGAGCTGTTAATAAAAAGGAAGTTTCTTTTTTTGAAGATTTAATAAAATCTACGACATCGGAAACCGAATCTTTTTTTACCTCTTCGCCTGAAACCGGAGAAAATGTTTTTCCGGTTCTTGCGAAAAGAAGCTTCATGTAATCGTAGATCTCCGTAGAAGTTCCTACCGTAGATCTGGGATTTGAAGAAATTACTTTCTGCTGAATGGCAATAGAAGGTGCCAAACCTTTGATATCGTCAACTTTAGGTTTTTCTAATTTTCCTAAAAACTGACGTGCGTAAGAGCTTAAACTCTCTACATATCTTCGCTGTCCTTCCGCGTAAATGGTATCAAACGCTAATGAAGATTTTCCGCTTCCGGAAACTCCTGTAATAACAATGAGTTTGTTTTTCGGGATAAGAACATCTATGTGTTTCAGATTATTAAGATGTGCATTCTTAACGAAAATCTGTTTTTTAATATCTATATCTGTTGTATGAGCCATAGTAAAATTAAGACTAACAAAATTACGAATTTTTGGCGGATTAAAAGCTGATATAAAAATATAACAGATAAAGGAAGTATCTATTTTGATATAGCAGATATAAAAGAAAATCATCCGGACTTAAAGTTTGATACAGAGAAAATAATATCAGTATATGGTGTAAAAGTTATCAAAGCGAAATATATTTCAGAATGTACAGACTTTGATAAGAGTATAAAAGGAATCTTTAAAAAGAAATAATAAAGTCACATAGTGTAGAATTGTATATACTTACCTAAGCTAATAACCACCGTAATAAGTATTTAACAGTCTGGTGAATTTTTTAAGTATTTTTAAGTTCAAAGTATTGTTTTTTATTTTAAAATTTGTTAAAATTGTACCAATAAATATGTAATATAGAAATGAGAAAGCTGTTCAGAGATCTTATTACACATTTAATGAGAAAAAGATAACGAAATTACTTCCCAAGATGCGATTTTTCAGTCGCATCTTTTTTTATGACAACTATCATTTGTCTTTCTTCATGATCTCCAGTACTTTTGCGCTCACGAAACTAACTGAGAATAAAAAC
Organism: Chryseobacterium mucoviscidosis; assembly: GCF_002177115.1. Classification (GTDB taxonomy): domain Bacteria; phylum Bacteroidota; class Bacteroidia; order Flavobacteriales; family Weeksellaceae; genus Chryseobacterium; species Chryseobacterium mucoviscidosis. The sequence continues at coordinate 213,674 of NZ_MVAG01000122.1, forward strand.
TGATTATGATTAAAAGAATACTTCCTGTTTTTCTTGTAGGAACTTTCTGCTTTACGCACGCACAGGAAAAATCTACCGATATTGAAACAATTGAGGTTCAGGGAAAACTTATTTCAACCCCTTACAAAACGGCAAACCAGAATATTACCATCATTACAAGAGAAGAAATCATCAATTCTCCTGCAAAAAGCATCGATGAAATTCTTCAGCAGGTTCCGGGAATGGATATCAGAAGGAGAGGAGCCAATGGAGTACAGAGTGATATCGGTTTTCGCGGAAGCTCTTTTGAGCAGGTTCTGCTTCTTCTTAACGGAATCAGAATGAATGATTCTCAAACCGGGCATAACTCCATGAATCTTCCAGTAGATCTTGATGATGTTGAAAGAATTGAAGTAATCAAAGGTCCTGCAGCAAGACGATTCGGGCAGAACGCCTATGCTGGAGTGATTAATGTGATCACCAAAACGAATCCCGGAAAAAGAGTAAAAATAAGTGCAGAAGGCGGAGATTACGAAACGTATGGTTTTGGTCTGAACGCACAGCTTGGAAATGAAAAATTTTCCAATTCTTTACAGGCTAATTCTGCAAGTTCAGAAGGATATATGTACAATACAGATTATGAGATCAGAAGTGTATTTTATCAGAGTAAACTGAATATAAAAGAAGGTGATATCAGACTTCAGGCTGGTTTTTCAGAGAAAAAATTCGGGGCAAACGGTTTTTATGCATCAAAAGCAGCTACGGAACAGTATGAAGAGACGCAGGCTTCAATTGTAAGTTTGGCACATCAGCAAAGATTTGGCAAGATGAAGCTCAGTTCAAATGTCTACTGGAGAAGAGGGCAGGATATGTATCTTTTCAACAGACAAAAGCCTGAAATTTACCGAAACATGCACATCGGGAACAATGTAGGAGGAGAAGTAAATTCTACTTACGAATGGGGATTGGGAACAACAGGTTTAGGAGTAGAACTAAGGAAAGAATTTCTGGTAAGCAATAATTTAGGAGAAAGAAACCGTTTTGTTTCACAGGTTTTCTTTGAACATCATTTTTCTTTACTGGATAAAAAGTTAAATATCACTCCCGGAATTTCCTGGGCAAATTACTCTAAGGAAGGAAATTTCTTTTATCCCGGTTTAGATGTAGGATTTACCTTTAATCAAAACAATAAAATCTACGGAAATATTGCAAAAGTTCACAGGGTTCCTACCTTCACAGATCTGTATTATGTAAGCAATACCGAGGTTGGAAACCCTAATCTTAAACCTGAAAGTGCGGTTTATGCAGAAGTAGGATACCAATATCAGACGAAAAATATTCTGGCGAAAGTGAGCGGATTCCTTCGTGATTCGGGGGATGCGATCGACTGGACAAAAATTAAACCGAATGATGCAGTCTGGTATGCGCAGAACATTGGAGATACCACCATAAAAGGAATTGAAGCTGAGGTGAATCACAGGCTGAACGAATGGCTGAAATATACGGTCGGCTATACTTATCTGGATAATAAACTGAATCAGGCGGGTAATTTCGTAGCAAGATATGTACTGGATAATTTAAAACATCAGTTCATTGCAAAACTGGAAACAAAGTTCCTGAAAAACTTTACTAATGAAGTCGTTTACCGTTACAACGAAAGACTGAATAACGGAAGCTATAATCTTCTGGATGAAAAATTAAGTTTTACCAAAAAAGATTTTTCAGTGTACGTTTTGATCAATAATTTAACAAATACTTCATATACAGAAACTTTTGGTGTACAGATGCCGCAAAGATGGTTCCATATTGGCTTTTCCTATAATATTAATATTAAGTAAATGTTAATTAATGATGAATTAAAGTTAATATTACGAAATTGTTAATTCATTTACATTTGCAAAAATTTTTTAGATGAAACTATTTGTGAGTTTGGGTTTACTTTTAGGCGTTACATTTTTTAAAGCACAGGAACATATTTCCAGCTTCAACGCACTCACCATCACTTATAAATTTCATCCTAAATTTTTCCTTTATCTGGAAGGACAGTCACGAGGAATTGAAGAATATACATACCCCGATTACTACGAAATTAAAGGAGGATTGGGGTATAATCTTACCAAAAATCATAAACCTTTTATCGGGTTGGGAAGATATGCGACTTATAAAGATCGCTCTATCAACAAAGAAGAGTTCCGGGTATGGTTACAGGACGTAATCGATTTTAAAAAAGGAATTGTAAAGTTTGAAAACAGAATCCGTGCAGAAAAATCATGGTTTTACGAACCTCAGTCTGACAAAAATTCTGAAAGAATGCGTTACCGTTACCGTCTGAATGTAAGTGTTCCACTTAATGCAAAAGAAGTAAAGAAAGGAACTGTGTTTGCCAATGCATACGATGAGGTTTTCTTTGTAAGTCCTATGAAACCGACTTTTGCAAGAAACAGAGTGTACGTTGGCGGTGGTTATCAGATCGATAATAGTGTGGGAGTTGTTGCAGGATATCTTTGGCAGAGAGAATTCAATGCTTCCTCAAACCAGAATTTTCATTTCCTGTATGTTGCTTTAAACATTAATATCGACGGAACCAAACATCCTGTTAAAACATTTGAATATCCTGGTGCGGATTAATAAGCTTTCTCTAATCTTTTCTGATATTCAATAAGTTCTTCTTTAAAATCGGTATAGATTTTATTGATTGTGATCTGATATTCATTAATCAAAGAAAATAAAACATCCACTTCCTTCTGAATATATTTGTCATGATTGAAATAAATATATTCAGAACTGATGAAATCTTTCATAAGCTGTTTATTTTCAATCGTTAAAAAGTCTTTGTATGCAGATTCTTCCGTAAAATGTTTCAGGATATCTTTAAACGGTTTTTCATTCTTTAGTAAAACAGCTCTGTGCTTACGAATTTCTTCCAATGGCAAAGTTACCATCATAAATTCCAGATGAGGGGTGAAATTATTGATAGAATTCTGAAAGACATCAGATTCTGTATCCAGTAAAGCAAATTTTCTGTATTTATCGGCTAAAATTCCTTTTTCGTGATCATCGGCGAGACTGTAAAAGTATCTGAAAACAAAAATGTCATTTTCGAGTAGCTGCTTTTTAAGGATTTCAAGCTCTTCTTTAATTTTCGGAATTAAAAGTCCGGCTTCTTTTGATTTGTATAATCTTCCTTTGTAGGTAAAGATTTTAATAGCTTTCGGATTGGCAACCAGATAATCCAATGTATAGAGATCGCTTTCTGCTCCTGCTTTTTCATAAACCAGAGTAACTTTTTTATCACTGAAAAAATCCTGCTTTTCTGTACCTTCAGTATCATTTATAAGCTCATCAATATTTTCCAGAACGGGATTATGACTTTCGTAATATCCGTTGAACCCCGAACTTATCAGTCTGTAAGGGTATTTTTCATTGTAAAGCTGAAGAAATAGATCATTATCATCAATTATCTTACCCGTATTTTTGATATTGTATAAAGTCAGATATTTACTCGTTAAAATTTTACATACTTCTGAATATCCGCGAATGATATTTTTTGCCAGATTATTGTTTTCCGCAATATTTTTTGTTTCATTTTTCCGGATCATTTCAATTCGTTTATCCGTTTCAGGATGATATGACCACTGATCTTCAATTTTTACGTTTGTTTTATTATATCGGGTTATATCTTCAAGATCAACTTTCGGAAGACCGTGTTCAAAAAGATGATTATTTCTTTCGCTGAAAACCTTCATCAGCAAAGTCTGGTTTTCAAATAAATTTTCAGGCAAATATTGGTTGTCACTGTCTGCATAAAACATAAATGCATTGTTGAACGCAGCATTGCTTAGTTCCAGTCTTAATAATGAAGAAGCCTGTTCTTTGGGATTGGTAACGTAAGTCGCCACTGCATCGGCATGAAATTCCATTTCTCTTCGTAAAGAAGCATTGTTTTTAAACAGAAAATCTGAAAACATTTTTAAAATATACTGAAAGACGTTTATAAATCCTACCGAAATAACTCCTGTGATCTGAAATGCCCAATGTCCTGAACCGTGCTTAATAGAATTTTCAAAATCTTTATTGTTATAAACCGTATCAAAAATAATTTTTTCAGCCTGATTCACGTATCCTCCAATTTTCATGCTTCGCTGCGAGAAATGTCCGAATTCATGCGCAAGAACGGTTTTAAGCTCACCAACCGTTAAAGAATTTACCAGTCCGATGCCGATGGTAAGATTTTTTTTAACGGGTAAAAACATACTCCAGAACGGAGAACTGTAACTTACACTTGCGTTAACTTCCGGCGACAAAAAAACTTTTCCGGGTGTGCTTACTTTGGTCTCACGGATAATTTCATCAATGATGCCAAAAAGTTCAGGCTGACTCTTTCTGTCGATTTCTATTAAGTGTCTTGTGGTGTACGTATTTTTTTTGAAAATAAATTTAATGAGGAAATAAGAAACAATGAATCCTATACTTATAAGCCCCAAAGCAATAATGACTGTAAAATAATTTGCATATAATGCGACAAGCCTTATCGCTCCATAACCCAGCAGAAAAATCATCAGCAGAGAGATAATAATCAGGATAAGGTATACAACAAAGAATAAAGATACCGAAATAACAGCAGAAATCAACTTAGAACGGTAAGTTGATGAAATAGGAGGAAGGTTATTAGTCATTGTGTGTTTTTTATGTTTTTCTAATATTTTTCTATCAGATAATGATAGGCTTTCAGGTATTTATTAAATCTCTTAATGTCTTTTGGAGTAAGTTCCCTGTTTACCCTTCGCAGATCCATATTATCGCGCAGATCGTTTAATTTTACGGCAACCGCAAGAGGAGAACGTTCGGTTCTTCTTACGAAATCATCATAATCTTCATCAGGATCAAATTTTGTGAGGCAGCTTATCGCAAAAATAATATACTCCGGAAATCCCTGATCTCTTAAATAATCTAAGCTGAATTCCTGAGGATGATCTTCAACCACGTCGTGTAAAACGCCAACTATTTTTTCATCCAGTGTTTTGCCATATTCCATTACCCGCATAACGTGGGCGATGTATGGAGCGTGATATTTGTCGGTTTGTCCTTTATGTGCCTTATCGGCTATCTTGATTGCTCTGTGGAGCATTTCTTCTTTCGTCATTTTTTGTAAAGTAGATTACAAAAATAAAAAATGCCTCAAAACTATGAGACATTTTACAAAAATTATTTTAGGATATCTTTTTAATCGAGTTCTTCTTCCACGGAGGCGTTTGGCGCATTGTTTTTTACAGATTCAATGCCTTTTTCCATGCCGTTGTCAGATTCATACATCTGGCTGCTTCCGATAACCTGCCCGTTGGTAGCTTTCAGATTAAAATAAAAACGATCGTCTTTTGCGGTAAGTCTTTCAAATTTAGAATCGTCCTGAGCGTTTTTTCTTACCGACTCAATACCATTCTGGCATCCGGCTTTAGAACTGTAACCTTCACTGGAAAGAATTACCTGTCCGTTTGCCGCTTTTAAATTAAATTGAAATTCACCGTTTTTTCTTGTAGAAATAATAAATTTTCCCATGTGTATAATAATTTTTTAAAATTTGTTTATTTGTCTGTTGCAGGAAGCTGCTTTTCTTTCTCCTCTTTTTTGGGTGTTTCGGGAGAAATAGAATTCAGCATTTTATAATCGTGATGATCTGTTTTGTTGTTTTTAAGACCAGAATACGCTGTCCCTTCTTTCGGTTTTGCAGAAGGCATTTTATACAAGTTTCTTTGATCCGATTTCTGTGGCGGCTGAATTGTCTTAGAATCCATTTTGTAAACCTTTACAGAATCTGTTCTCGGCATTAGTGGTTTTCTGATTTTTTGCTGTGCTGAAAGTGAAGCTGAAAACAGCAGAATGGCTAATAATGTTATTCTCATTTTTTGTATTTACGTTAAAAGTATAAAAAATAATTGAATTTAAAAAAAGGTTAAATGTAATATTTCAAAGACAATTGAATTTTCTTTTTTATTACATCTGAAAAATTTTAATTGAAAAATCATTACTTTTGAAAACAACAAAAAAAATTATAACTATGAAATGGTACTTAAAAGTATTAAAACAGTACGCTGATTTTAACGGAAGAGCAAGAAGAACTGAATATTGGATGTATCTTTTATTTAATCTGATTTTTGCAGTTATTGCTGCGGTATTAGATAATATTCTTGGGTTGAAATTTACACCTGAAATTCCTTATGGATACCTTTATTTATTGTATGCACTGGTAACTTTTCTTCCGGGGTTGGCTGTTTCTGTAAGGAGACTGCATGATGTGGATAAAAGCGGGTGGTTCCTGTTTATTTCCTTAATTCCAATTATCGGGGGAATATGGCTTTTAGTGTTGTATGCGACTGAAGGAACACAAGGTAGAAATCAATATGGAGATGATCCTAAAGGAAACTATAACGAAATAAACGAAATTGGACAAAAACAATTTTAATAAAAAAATCCCGAAAGTAATTTCGGGATTTTCTATTATATTCAAACTATTTTTAATAGTGTCCTTTCTCAATAAAATGAGCTGCCACTTTTTCTGTTAGTGCAACTACATTAGGATGATTGGTATACTTCGTGAATCTTCTTAATCCGGAAAGCATCATTCTCTGCTCGTCACCTTCTGCAAAAGAAACAATTCCTTCTTTTGCTGCAACGATGATTTTTTCAACTGCTTTGTATAGGTTTAACTGAGCCATTGCTGCTTCCACAGAATCAGGAGAGAAATGTTTTTCAACTCTTAAAACTGCAGATTCTGCCATATAAATCTGGTTAAGAATTTCTGAAGCGTTTAACAGTAAATGCTGTTGTTTTTCAATATCCATCATATATTTCTGAAGCGCAGCTCCGGAAACCATTAAGAATACTTTTTTAAGATTCGCAATAATTGCTTTTTCTTCGCTCATGAAAGCTGAATAATCCGGAACTTCGAATGAAGGAATTCCCATCAGTTCTTTGCTGATTGCCATTGCCGGAGATAATAAATCCAATTCTCCTTTCATCGCTTTCTTGATAAGCATTCCAACTGCTAATAATCTGTTGATTTCATTGGTTCCTTCATAAATTCTTGAGATTCTTGAATCTCTCCACGCCGCTTCCATCGGAGTATCTTCAGAGAATCCCATTCCTCCATAAACCTGAATTCCTTCATCTGCGGAATGCTGAGATAAATCTGAAACGAAAACTTTAAGAATTGAACATTCTACAGCGAATTCTTCAACTCCTTTCAGTTCTGCAGCCTGATGATCCAATCCTCCTGCAACAAGTTCTTCGATTTTGTCTTCAATATTTTTTGCTGCTCTGTAAGATCCTGCTTCACTTACGAAAACTCCGGTTGCCATTTCAGCCAGTTTCTTTCTGATCGCTCCGAAAGTCGAAATAGAAACTCCGAATTGTTTTCTCTCGTTAGAATATTGAATAGAGTGGTTTAAAATTCTTCTCTGCGCATCCAGACAAGCCGCCGCTAATTTGATACGGCCAACATTCAGCGCGTTTAAAGCGATTTTAAATCCGTTGTTTCTTTCTCCTAATAGGTTTTCAACAGGAATTTTCATGTCATTAAAGAAAACCTGACGCGTAGAAGAGGCACGAATACCCAATTTGTGTTCTTCTTCACCAAAAGTAAGGCTTTCAGGATTTTCCAGTTCTGAACGGTTGATCACGAAACCTGTGATGTTTTTATCATCATCAATTTTGGCAAACAAAGTAAAAGTATCGGCGAATCCTGCATTGGAAATCCACATTTTCTGTCCGTTGATGATGTAATGTTTTCCGTCTTCAGACAATTTTGCTCTTGTTTTCCCTGAATTGGCATCAGAACCTGCATCCGGTTCAGTCAAACAATAAGCACCGAATTTTGTTCCCGCTGCTAAGTCCGGAAGATATTTTTGTTTCTGAGCTTCTGTTCCATAAAGAACGATGGGAAGGGTACCGATTCCGGTATGTGCTCCGTAAGCTGTTGCCAATGAACCTGTAACTCCGGAAATGTAATCGCAGGCAAGCATGGTTGTTACGAATCCCATTCCAAGACCTCCGTAATTTTCAGGAACGGCAATTCCCAATAATCCCATTTCTCCAAGCTTACGCATCACCTCTTCCGTAAATGCATAATCTTTTTTCTCGAAACGTTCTTTTTGCGGAACTACTTCTCGGTCTATAAATTCTTTCGCAGAATCGCGAAGCATTTTTTGTTCTTCATTCAGTTCTTCAAGACTGAAAATTTCGTTTGCAGGAATTTCTTTAATTAAGAATTCTCCTCCTTTTACTATATTTCCCATTTAATATTTGATTTTTTTTTTTTTTAGTTATAATAATTCAAAGATTGAAGCTGCTCCCTGTCCTGTTCCAACGCACATTGAAACCAAACCATATTTATTTCCGCGTTTTCTCATTTCGTCAAGAAGCTGAACAGTTAATTTTGTTCCGGTACATCCAAGAGGGTGACCTAAAGCAATCGCACCTCCGTTTACATTTAAAGTGTCCGGATTTAAGCCTAATTCCTTTTTGATTGCTACTGATTGAGAGGCAAATGCTTCGTTCAGTTCGATAAGCTCAATATCTTTTAATTCCAGACCTGCCTGTTTTAAAGCTTTCGGGATTGCATAAATTGGTCCCATTCCCATGATTCTTGGTTCCAATCCTGCTGCGGCATAAGCAACCAATCTTGCTTCAGGTTCAAGTCCCAATTCTTTTACCATTTCTTCGCTCATGACCATTACGAAAGCTGCTCCATCACTCATCTGGGATGAGTTTCCGGCAGTTACACTTCCTCCGTTGGCAAATACAGGTCTTAATTTCGCAAGACCTTCAAGTGATGTATCTGCTCTCGGACCTTCATCTACTGAAAAATCAAACTTTTTAGTCTGTATTTTCTGGTTTTCGTCTAAGAAATTATATTCAACAGGAATCGGAACAATCTGATTTTTAAATTTTCCTTCCTGATTTGCTTTTAAAGCTTTCATGTGAGATTCAAATGCAAACTGATCCTGTTCTTCTCTTGTAATTTTATATTGTTTGGCAACTTCTTCCGCCGTGTAACCCATTCCCCAATAATAATCAGGGTTTGTTTTGGCAATCTGAGTTTCAGGAACCGGTTTGTAACCACCCATCGGAATGTAAGACATGGATTCTGTACCTCCTGCAATAATGCAGTCTGCCATTCCTGCCTGAATTTTTGCAGAAGCAATCGCAATCGCCTCACTTCCTGATGCACAGTATCTGTTTACGGTAACTCCGGGAACTTTGTCAGTGTTAAGCCCCATTAAAGAAATCAGACGTGCCACATTTAAGCCCTGTTCAGCTTCCGGCATCGCATTTCCTACGATAAGGTCATCGATTCTGTTTTTGTCTAATTGCGGAAGTTCAGCCATTAATTTTTCAATTACGGTTGCCGCCATTACATCGGGTCTTGTGAATCTTAAACTTCCTTTTGGTGCTTTACCAACGGCAGTTCTGAACCCTTTTACTATATATGCTGTTTTCATATGTTTTATTTAATTAAATTTTTTTGAGAATTTTTTGCCTCATAGAGGTAAACTGTTAATAGTTGTTGTTTTTGCTTTGCGGAGCTCCGTAGGAGCGACCTGTTAAATTTCAATCCATTCAAATAAATATTCAGGATCATATTTAATTTCAAATTTTTCCATAAAATCCAGATATTCTTCTTTGAATGTTTTCTTTTTATGATGTTCTTCTTGGTTTAAAATATATTTCACAACTGAATCTATACTGCTTTTAGAGTAGGAAAAAGCTCCATATCCTTCCTGCCAGTTAAATTTTCCATTCATCCATCCTTTCTCATTAATCAATTTTGATGAACCTGCTTTAATATCTCTTACCAAATCTGAAATTGTAATCGTAGGACTTATACTTACAAGAATGTGTACATGATCCGGCATTGCAAAAACTGCGAATAATTTTTGATTTCTGTTGGAAACAATACCTGTAATAAATTTATGTAATTCTTCTCTGTTTTCTTTTGGAATCAGATTTTGTCTTCCTTTAACCGCAAAAACAATTTGAATATAAATTTGTGTATATGTGTTTGCCATAAAACTAACAGGCCGCCTCTACGAGGCTCAATGTCTTTCTAAAATTATTCTGCTATTATCAGTTCGCTCCTACGGAGCTCCCTATTAATTTCTCAACGGTTTACCATTCTGTAACATATACTGAATTCTCTCCAGTGTTTTTCTTTCACCGCAAAGCTGTAAAAACGTTTCTCTTTCGAGATTCAATAGATACTGCTCCGTTACAACCGTTGGTTCAGAAAGATTTCCACCTACCATTACGTTGGCTAACTTATCTGCAATTTTCTTATCGTGCTCAGAAATATAATTTCCGGTTAACATCTGGTCTGTTCCTACGTAGAACATTCCTAAAGCATCTTTACCTAAAACTTTTACTTTCTGTTCGATAGGCTGTGTATAACCATGTTCTGCTAAACTTTTAGCCAGCATTTTCGCAGTTTTGATTTGGGTTCTCTTATCTACGGAAACAATATCTTTACCATGTTCCAAAATTCCCATATCGTAGGCTTCATAAGCGGAAGTTGCCACTTTACCCATCGCAATATTCATGAAAGCCTCACGAAGTCTGTTGTTTTTAACGTCATCGCTGTGGAATTCTCTTGATGTTCTTAAAGTTAGTTCCTTGGTTCCTCCACCGCCTGGAATTACTCCCACTCCGGTTTCTACCAATCCGATATACGTTTCTGCTGCGGCAACCACTCTGTCGGCGTGCATTGTCATTTCGCAACCTCCACCAAGTGTCATTCCGTGAGGAGCAACCACCACAGGAATAGAGGAGTAACGAACTCTCATCATTGATTTCTGGAAATACGCAATTGCCATATTCAGATCATCCCAGTCCTGTTCGATAGCCATCATTAAAATCATCGCTAAATTCGCTCCGACAGAGAAATTCGTACCCTGATTTCCAACAACCAATCCGTCGTATTCTTTTTCAGCTAAATCAATTGCTCTGTTTAAGCCATCCAGAACTTCCCCTCCTAAAGAATTCATTTTGGAACGGATTTCAAAGTTGATAATTCCGTCGCCTAAATCTTCGATGGCAGAACCGGAGTTGCTCCAAAGCGTTTTATTTTTTCTGATATTATCCAGAATAATAAAAGAATCCTGTCCCGGAATGGTATTGTATGATCCTGAGTTTTTGTCCACATAAATACTTTGTCCTTCTTCATTCACTTTATAGAAAGTCTCAACATTTTTCACCCAGTCCGAAACTTCATAACCTGCTTCTTTTGCCAGTTCGATACCTTTTTGAACGCCTACAGCATCCCAGATTTCAAACGGACCGTTTTCCCAGCCGAAACCGGCTCTCATCGCATCGTCGATTTTGTAAACCTCATCGGAAATCTCAGGAACTTTGTGAGAAACGTAAGCGAATAATGCACCCAAAGATTTTCTGTACAATTCTCCCGCTTTATCTTTTCCGCCAATTAACACTTTAAATCTGTCAATCGGTTTGTCGATATTTTTAGTTAATTCTAAAGTTGCAAAAGAAGATTTTCCCTGAAGTTCGTATTCTAAAGTATCCAGATTTAATCCGTGAATTTCAGATTTTCCTTCTGCATTTTTCACTTTTTTATAGAAACCTCCATCTGTTTTGGATCCTAACCATTTGTTATCAACCATTTTCTGGATGTAATCCGGAAGAGCAAAAACATTGTTGAAGTCATTGGCTTCAGCACCGCTTTGGCGAACACCGTTTGCCACCATTACCAATGTATCAAGACCTACAACATCCGCTGTTCTGAATGTGGCAGATTTTGGACGCCCAATTACCGGACCTGTTAATTTATCAACTTCAGAAACGGTTAACCCTAATTTCTGAACATTGTGAAGCAAATCCATCATAGAGAAAACGCCGATTCTGTTGGCGATAAATGCTGGAGTATCTTTTGCTAAAACCGTTGTTTTTCCTAAAAATTTTGCCCCGTAATTCATGTAGAAGTCGATAACTTCAGGAGCGGTATCGTTTGTCGGAATGATCTCTAAAAGAGGAAGATATCTTACAGGATTAAAGAAGTGTGTTCCTGCAAAATAATGTTTAAAATCTTCGCTTCTTCCTTCTGTTAAAAGGTGAATCGGAATTCCGGAAGTATTGGAAGAAATCAGTGTTCCCGGTTTTCTGAACTGCTCGATTTTTTCGTAAACGGATTTTTTGATGTCCAGTCTTTCAACCACAACCTCAATAATCCAGTCTGTATTTTTTATTTTTGGTAAATCATCATCAAAGTTTCCAACTTTTATTCTGTCTGCAAATTTTGGAGAATAGAGCAGTGCCGGACTTGCTTTTTTGAGTTTTTCAAAGTTTTCCGAAGCGATTCTGTTTCTTACCACTTTGTCTTCTTTGGTCAAACCTTTTTTCTGTTCTGCTTCAGAAAGTTCAAAAGGAACAATATCCAGCAGCGAAACTTCTACACCAATATTGGCAAAGTGCGCTGCAATACCGCTTCCCATAATTCCTGAACCAAGAACTGTAACGTGTTTGATTCTTCTTTTCATTTGATTTATTATTTGTAATTGTATTAATTCTTTTGTTTGGTCATTCTAAATGATATGAATAGATTCTTTCTTCGTCAGAATGACATCGTGATATTTTATTTTTTGTTATTTAAGTCCGTTGCAATTTTCATGATTTCGCTCATCACTTCCTTGAAGGTATCAAGCTTTTCAGGAGAGATTTTTTCCATCACTCTTTTGTTGAAATTTACCACAACTTCCTTGGAAAGATTTCTGGAGTTCAGACCTTTATCTGTAAGCTTTATGATGACTTCTCTTTTATCGGTTGTTGTTTTTTCCTTATAGATATATCCGTTATCTTCCAGAAGTTTAATAATTCTTGTAAGGGAAGTAGGTTCAATTGCCATTTTCGGACCCAGATTTGTACTTCTTGTACCTTCTTTTGGATCAATTTTTAGAAGAGTAAGCGCCTGAACCGCCGTCGAATCGTGCTCCTGAGCTAATTCGGTGTACATTTTAGAAACAGCTAACCATGTCTGTTTTAAAATAAGATCTACGTTTTCTATTTTTTCTTTATTGTTATCCATCATTTTATCCGAATGGTTATAATCCAAATTTAGTAAATATTATGCATGCATAATATTTATTTACGTTAAATTTTGTTAAATAAATGAAAATCAGAAAGTTAAATTATATGATAAGCATAATACTATGCATGCATAGTATATTGTTTATATAAGGAAAACGCGGTATTAATGAATGGTTTTCACTAAATTAACGATTTCTTCAAAAGATTCGCATTTGAAATTTTGTAAACCGTCATTGATGTCCCAAAAATTGTCCTGAAACTCAAATTTCAGAGAAGAAAGATCTTTTTGAAAGTTTTTTTGCAGCAAAGAATACAGCATTTCTTTGTAAGCGTCCGAAGCGATGATTTTAGGTGCCACAAATTTTTCATTGATCTGAAACAATGAAGGATTGATCAGTTCATCATGCTGAAGCAGGACATCTTCTACGATTCCCGAGAATAGATTACCATCTTTTACATACCAGATTTTGTCTGCAAATTCCTTGGCAAGACGCCAGTCGTGAGATGAAAAAAGAATTAATTTGTTCTGTTCTTTTGCTAATTTCCGGAGTGTTTTGAGAATGATAATTTTATTTTTTTCATCCAGATGAGTCGTGGGTTCATCCAGAATAATGATAGGAGCGTTCTGTGTGATGGCTCTTCCGATAAATGCTTTCTGAAGATTTCCGTCCGACAGCTTTTTAAGCAGAGTGTTTTTGTACTGCCCAAGATCAAGTTCTTCAATAATATGCGCAACTTCTTCTCTGTCTTCTTTTTTCAGCTCAAAATAAAAAGGATAATAAATGTATTTCCCCAACGAAATTAGATCTTCCACCGTATAATTCTGAGGAATTACCGAACTGGAGAAAACAATGGCAATCTGTTCTGCAATCTCCTTGACGGAAAGATTTCTTACATTCCTGTTATTGATGAAAATTTCACCGCTTAAAATAGGGATCTGATGCAAAATAGATTTAATAAGAGTAGTTTTCCCGACACCATTATTTCCAATCAAAAGGCAGACTTCGCCTAATTTCAGATGAGCTGCTGCATTTGAAATTAAGGTTTTGTGATAGCCAATGTTTGCTTGTTTGATTTGTAGGTGCATTTTTTTTAAAGAGAAACAAAAATTATTAATAAGATAAGAGGAATTAAACTGGAAATGAAATATAAAAATTTATGCTCTTTAGTTTTCCACAAGCTATAAACTCCTAAGATTAACGATCCAAAAAATGTTAATGGTACTGCGATTGTTATCCACCAACTGTGTCCGGATGAATATATCCAATGCTTTTCCCTACTCATTCTAAACATTTTCGAATACTCTAAGAATAAATAACTTAATGCAAACAAGATTATGTTCGCAATTATTAGTTGTTTTTGTGTTATTCTTATATTCATATTTTATTTATAGATCTGTTATGCTGAAACTTTTAGATTCGATGGAGTCAAAGCATCTCTACAAAGTTAGTTTAGATTCAATATAGATAAAAATTATAATGCATTGTTATTTGCGACTTTGCGAAAAACCAACAATATTAAATTTTATTCTGTTTCAAAAGCATCATCAAAATTACAGGAATTCCGAAAACGGAGCTTATTACATTTATAGGAATCTGTGTTTTTTCTGCGATGATGGAGAAAAAAAGCATCATCAACATTCCCAGCATCATGTTTAAAATCCATTGCTGCCAAAGCTTTGCCGGATTATAAATCAGTCTGCTGAAATGTGGAACAATGATTCCGATAAATAAGATAGGACCTAAAAAAGCGGTGACAGAAGCGGAAAGAAGGGAAGAGGCAGCAATAATAAACAGTTTAAGCTGATTGAGATTAACTCCCAGACTTTGTGCATATGAAGTTCCCAATGAATTTCCAATCAATGGTTTTATGGTTTTAAAGCAAACAAATAGTCCGATTATTATTAAAACAGATAAAACATAAATCTGATTTCTTGAAACCATATTATTCGCTCCGAAAGACCATAAAATATAGTTTTTAAGACTCTGATCTTCTCCATAAAACTGCAACAGAGAAACAATAGCTCCTGCAAAAGCCGAAACCAGAAACCCAAAAATAATGAGGTACGATTTATCCTGAAATTTTTTGGAAATGGAAAGAAGAATCACCATCAGTAAAAGACTTCCGCCGATGGCTGCAAAGCTTAAAAAACTGTTCTGAAGAAATTCCGGGATGAGAAGATCGTGCGAAAAAAAGATGTAAAATGCGACAGATAAACTGGCAATGGAAGTAATTCCTAAGATATCCGGTCCGGCAAGAGGATTCTGAAAATATTCCTGCATCAGAAAACCAGAAGTGGGGATCGAAATTCCTGCCAAAAGCATTACCAAAACACGGTTCACGCGTATTTCCGCAATCTGGCTGTTGGAAGATTCTCCCCAAAAGTCCTGAAAATGTAAACTTAAAAATCCTGTATTCAGATTAATAACTGCTGCCAATACAATGGCAATCAATAGCACCAAACACAGGATTTTAAACTTGTCTGACATAAAGTCTGAAGTTTATTTTAATAAAGAATTGATTTTTTGGTTAAGCTGCTCTTCACTGATCATCCCTAAAGTTTCATCAGTTTTATCCCCTTTTCTCATGAATGTAAATGGAATTGCATTTCCTGTCCACTCTTTAAAATTAGAAGTAAAAAAATTACCGTCAAGCGAAGCACCGTCCAAAAGAATTGTGTTTTTTTCAATTCCCTGTTCTTGTACAAACTGCGGAACTTTTGTATTCCACTCTTCTTTACTATCCAGACTAATAAAAGTGATTTTTACAGGTTTGCCTTTAAGCTCTTCAATCTTACTTTTAAAGTGAGGAATTTCCTTTACACATGGACCGCACCATGTCGCAAAAAAATTCGTAACATACAGCGTGTCATTTTTTTTGCCTAAAAATTCAGTTGCCTGCTCATTTGTAAATGTCTTTAAAGCAGATTGAGAGACTTTTGGTTCAGAAACTGCAACAGAATCCGTAACCGTGGAAGTTTCTTCACTTTGTTGATTTTCCTTTTTACAGCTTGCCAATGAAAAAACTACAAGCGTGGATAAAATTATCTTCTTCATAAATTATTTTTTATCTATTTTTGAGTTGAAGTTATGGAACAACAAATCTATAAAGGGAAACTTACACAGTTTCATTGGTTAAAAATAGCGAAAAAGGAAGAACTGACCAAAAATACTTTTTCTCTGGAATTCGAGATTCCGGAGAATCTGAAAGAAAATTTCAGGTTTGATGCCGGTCAGTTTGTCAGCATACAATTTCATTCTCACGGTAAAGAAATCATCAATGATTATTCGATGACTTCTGCTCCTTATGAGGATAAAATATCGTTGGGGATCAAGGTTAATTCTCCTGACGGAGCCTCTTCACAGTTATTTAAAAATTATCATGAAGGTGATGAGTTATTGGTAAGCGAACCGAGCGGAAGATTTACTTTAATTTCAAAACCCAGCGAATTCAGAACCATTGTAGGATTTGCGGCAGGAATAGGAATTACCCCGATTTTAAGTCATTTTAAAAATATTCTGCATAACGAACCGAGAACAAGATTATTTTTATTTTTTGGAAATAAGAATTCGGAAGAATTAGTGTTCAGGGACGAGCTTGATCGTTTAGCAAAAACCTGCGGCGACAGATTGCAGATTTTTTATTTTTTTTCTCAGGAGAATACCGCAAATAGTTTTTTTCATGGGAGACTGGATGATAAAAAATTAAGTCTCATCATCAACCAGATCCTTCATCTGGATGATACGGATGAAGAATCTACCATTTGGGATGCCGTAGATGAAGTGCTGATCTGCGGAAAAGGAGAGATGATTAAAACTCTCGCCAATGCTTGCTATCATCACGGAATTCCGAAAAAAAATATTCATTTTGAGCTTTTTGAAGAATTTAATGACGATATTTATCCTGTAGAAAAAGAATTTCCGTTATTAGAAAATGTGGAACTTTCTTTTAAAATGCTTGGAAAGGAATATAATACTATGCTTCCAACCAACGAGGAAAGGATTTTGCAGCAGCTTCTTATACAGAAATTTCAGGTTCCGTATTCCTGTAAATCGGGAATTTGCGGAAGCTGTGAATGTATTTTGGAAGAAGGAGAAGTGGAATTGCTTGAAAATGAATATTTAACGGAAAATGAAGAGGAGAGAGGACATATTTTAGCTTGTATGTCGATTGCTAAAAGCAAAAAAATAAAGCTTAACTTTGATCTTAGTTGAGAATAATAAAAAACATATTTAACCTGATATTCATATCAATAGAAATGGGAATTCTGTTGATATGTCTCGCCAATGCGTGGGTTTTTGCGCTTACAGACGGAAGAACCTATACCAAAATTTCAAAAATTCCTCCAAGAGAAGTAGCTTTGGTTTTGGGAACTTCACCCAAAATGAGATCCGGCGTGTCCAATCCTTATTTTACAAAAAGAATGGATGCGGCAGCTTTGCTTTATCATCACGGTAAAATCCGGAAAATTCTTGTAAGCGGTGAAAAGAGTAAAGGATATGATGAGCCTGCTGCCATGAAAAACTATCTTATCTATCAGGAAGGTGTTCCGGAGGAAATTATTATGGAAGATCCGAAAGGTTTTAATACCTATCAAAGTATTCTCCGATGTAAAGATGTGTATAGAAAAGACAACGTAATTATTGTTTCTCAGGGATTTCATAATCTTCGCGCTTTATTATTTGCCAGAAACAACAGTATGAATGCGCTTGGTTTTGATGCGCAGGATGTTACAAAACCTGAAAGTTATTACAGAAATCAGTTTAGAGAGATCCTTGCAAGAACGGTCGCGGTGGTGTATTTCGCTTTGGGAATCTCGCCGGATTAAAAGAAAAGGTGGCATTTATGAGAAATACCACCTGTAAATTTTTAGAAAGGATATCCGAATGCAATATTCAGAGTAGGTTTAAACGGCTGAATGTATTTCAGTCTCCATCTTTCACCTTCGGGTCTGTTGGGTTCGTACATTTTATAGGCTAAATCCAGTCTCAGTTTAATGTAGGCAATATTTACCCTTAATCCGAAACCGCTTCCTACACCAACCTGTCTGATGAATTTGTTAAATTTAAACTCATCTCCATATCCGTTGTTGTAGTTTTTAAGACTCCAGATGTTACCGATGTCCGTAAAAAGAGCGCCTTCATACATATCATTAAAAGGCATTCTGAATTCGATATTCGTAGTCAGTTTTAAATTATCAGTCATATACGTTCGAACTCTTTCATCCACCTGAGAATCGGCAGGACCCAATCCTCCGAAAGGAACCCATGCTCTGATATCATTCGGACCACCGTTGAAATAAGAACGGATGACAGGCATATTGGAAGAGTTTCCGTACGGAATTCCGACTCCGATAAACTGACGAAGCGCTAAAGTATTGTTTCCGAATTTAAAATATTTTCTAAAATCAAGATCAAATTTCACAAACTGCGCATAAGGAATATTGAAAATGGTTCTTTCCGGACTGGTAACAACACCTCCGTCATTTCTTTTCTGATTAAAAATACTGAAGATATTTCCCGCTAATTCTATTTTTCCGTTAAAATAAAAAGCATTTGGATAATCTTTTTTTCCTATTTCGTTATAAATAAAATTATAGATGAAAGAAGAAATCAAAACATCCTGAGTCTGCCGGTCTTTATTTACCAAAGTTCCCACAAAAGCTACAAACCGGTCAACTCCCTGCTGATCTAATCCCTGAAGATAGGTCGTGTCTTCAATAATGCGCTGCGAAACCTGATCAATCGTCAGTAATCCGGCTTTAAATTCCTGATATACCGATGAGTTGTAAGCGAAATAATCTGCGAAAAACTCTTCACGGATAGCATTATCGTTAACGAAATAATCATAATACGCATCTTTGTTCTTCGTTAAACTCAGTTGCGTATTAAATAAGGTAAGTCTGTGCGTTACTTTATCATTTACCGTTGCCAGATAATTCAGACCGGTATTAAAGTTAAGTCTTCCCAAACCGATGTTACTCTGATCTGAAACACCCAGAGTAATAGAGGAGGTTGGGCTGTATCTTTTCGGAATTAATTTGTAGTAATCGAAAGGCAAAAGCAATCTGGGAAAATTCAATGAAGCCTGCGCCGAGATTTCGTAAGCCCAGATCCTGTTATCGATATTTTTAGGATTTACGATTCGCCCGAAAGTTCCGGAAAGACTGGTTGTAAGGTTTTCCGCCCCTCCAAAAATATTTCTCGTGGTAAGATCGATGGAAGGAGAAACCCCGAAATTCAGGACTTCGGAATAGTTTAAATCTGTTCCCACTTTCAGGTCGTATTTCGGAAGCGGTTTTAACACGTATGTTACATCTACAATGCTGTCATTCGGGCTTGTACCGCCGCCTCTTCTTAAAGAATCTCTGGCTTTCAGAATGCTGAAATTATTCATTGCCAGAATATTTCTTTTGGTAAGATCGAGCTTTTTCTGATCGTAAACCTGTTTGTTTCCTACGATGATGGCTCTCCAGATCGCACGGGAATCGTAGCTGTTGTCTGTTTTATGAAAACGGATACCTCTTAAGCTGTCTTTTCTGGTATTATTCGGAAAATCTTTTGCCTCGTCTACGATGGCAACATCAATATTTCCGATGGTTGCCTGTTTATAAGGACTATCAAGAGAATCTTTGCGGATTTCCAGAACCAGCGGAACCTGTTTTGTGCTTTTAAGAGAATCTGCCACAAAACCAACCTCATCGCCAAGGCTGTTAAAACGGTAATACCCATATTCCCGCATGAGATCATTAATCCTTCCAACTTCTTTCTCCAAAACGGTCTGATCCAGAATTTGTCCTTTCTTTATAAGAGTTTCACGGATTTTCTGCTTATAAAGGCTTTTGATATTTGGATCTGATATATTATAATAATAATCCTTAATATAAGTAGGCTGATTGTGCGTAATAAAATAATTAACGGCAGCTTTTTTTGCAGCGGAATCAAGTTCATGCTTAAATTTCACCTCTGCATCCCAATAGCCGCGATACGTCATTCTTTTTTGGATAGATTCAGCACTTTTTGAAGTTTTTGTCTGGTCGAGAATCACTGGTGCGGAACCCCAGTTGTGGTATAACCTGTCGAAAAACAGACTTTTACCCACACTGTTTTTCATATTGTATTTAATGAAAAGAGAATCTCTCAGTTTTTGATTTCTCAGTTCATTAGGATACGTCATGTACTCGTTAAGAAGCGTGTCGTATTTGGGATTGGCAGCATTGTAAAGCCAAAGGCTTAAAGGCATGAAAAGAAGCTGTCTTTTATTGGGCTTTTGCTGTACGTAATCTTTCAGTTCGCCATCGAAGGGTTCTTTCTTATCTTCAAACTGAAAATTGTTTTTTACCAGCAAATATTCGCCGTCCGGAACTTTTTTAGTGGTACTACAAGCATAAAGGAGACCTACAAATGTTGCAAATGATATAATTTTATAATACTTTTGAGGAGAATTCTTATAATGCTTACAGCTCATACAATAAAAATTTTACAGTCTTTAGATAAAAAGAAGTTCAGGCAAAAATACAATTTGTTTTTGGTTGAAGGTAATAAAATCATTCGTGAACTTCCTGATTCCAGATTTAAAATTAAAGAAATATTTTCTACGGATCCTCAAAAATTAGACCGTATAGAAGCTCCGGTAACTCATATCTCTGAAAATGAGTTGAAAAAAATCAGTTTTCTGCAAAATCCAAAAGATTCTGTGGCGGTCTGTTATCTTCATCCTGAAGAAAAAAAAGAGGATAAAAATCTTCAGTTGGTTTTGGATGGAATTCAGGATCCCGGAAATCTGGGAACGATGATCCGTCTTGCAGACTGGTTCGGTATCGAGCAGATTATCTGCAGTGAAGATACCGTAGATTTCTATAATCCTAAAGTTATTATGGCAAGTATGGGATCTTTTACGAGGGTAAATATCGTTTATACAAACCTGACTGAATATTTATCCGAAACAGAAAATATCAACATCGGAACCGATATGGATGGTGAAAATATTTATTCTTTCGAAAGACCTGAAAAAATGAATTTAATTTTAGGAAATGAAGGCAATGGGATGCGTCCGGAAACGGAAAAACTGCTTCATAAAAGTGTGATGATTCCTAGATTCGGAAAATCGCAGTCTACAGAAAGTCTTAATGTTTCAATGGCAGCAGGGATTATTTTAGGACAGTTGTTTGGAGGAAGTGAGTAAGAGAGTCGGAGGGTTTGTGTGAAAAAGATCAATAGATAGATCTTGAGATTTAATCAAATATTAAAGGGTTTTAGAATGGGAGCGTGATGAGATTAACTCTTGAACACTCCAACTCTAAAACCCTCAAACTTTAGATAAGCTGTTCCATACTCGAAACACTTTTGTTTTTCTGATACGTTTCAAGTTTCTTTCTTACATATCTTAAGGCGACAGGAGCGAGATAGATCATCGCAGCGCCAATTAATTTATTCTTCCAGTTTGAACTTTTAAAGTTTTTTCTGGCATAATTTCCTACAAATGTTGTTACCGCAAGGTTTATCATAATATCTGCCGCATCTCCTTTAAACGCGGAATTCGCGATTCCCATGGCGGTATTTTTATTGATCAGGGCTCCTTTAATTTCAGAGGTGATCTGTTTTGCAATAACATCTTTTCGCAGAACTACTTTTTCATCACCGTCTTCATCTACTTTTTCCTGAAGGTACTGGTCTGTTAAGCCATTGGTAAAAGCACTAAGGCTTTCCTTGGTATTTTTGAAGGTAAGGAGATCTTCCAGACCGTCTATTTCCTGCTTCAGCAGCTTTTTCTTTCTTCTCAGTTCCTCTAAGCTTTCATATTTTCTGCTCATAGTTTAATGATTTAAAAATTTAATTACCTGATCTGCCACATAATTTACGATTTTCTTTTTAAACAGCACGATAAGAATCATGGTTAAAAGATAGAATGCAGCTACAATAAGGAATCCGTAAGACTGGTCGCCCAATGCTTTACCGATAAGAAAGGCAATTCCGAAGTTGAACAGAATGATGAAAAAACCAAAAGCGACCAGCAAAACCACGAAATAGGTGATCATTCCTGCCGAAAGAGAGGATTTTTCGGTAGCTTCAATTTTCAGGAGATCGATCCTTTTCGAAGCGTATTCTTTAATAGTTTCAATCATTGTTTTTCTTTAAAGTTACAAAAAAAGGAACTTTCGTTTATAAAGTTCCTTCTCATAATTTACCTAAAAAAATAAACTATATTATTATTTTAGATCATTCAGTTCAGATTCTACATTTTTTACTACGTCTGCAGTTTTAGAAACGATCTGATCTTTATATTTATCATATCCGTCTTTTACGGTGTTTGCAACACTGTTTGCTGTTTCTTTAAAAGTAGAAGAGATGTTACCATATTGGTCTTTTACTTTTTCAGAAACTTCTCCGTATTTATTTTTAGCCTGATCTTTAAGATCGTTCGCTTTTGTTTTAATTTTCTTTCTTGTTTCTTTACCTTCTTCAGGAGCATAAAGCATTCCTAAGATAACACCCGCTGCAGCACCTGCAAGAAGTCCTGCCAAAATACCCGCTGTATTGTTTTTTTTAGACATTTTCGTTTTTTTTAATAGTTAATAATATTAGCTTTTTACTTATGATGAAATGTACAATTAACATACCAAAGGAGAAAGACATCTATTAAAAAATGTTAAATCTTTTGGATGTGAGATAAAATCTCATCAATAGTTTCTTTCTTAGAAATATTGGTATTATCAATAACAATGGCATCTTCAGCCTGCTTTAACGGGGCGATTTCGCGTTCGCTGTCTATTCTGTCGCGTTCTATAAGGTTTTCTTTTACCTGCTTTTCATCTGCTTCAATTCCTAAAGAAATCAGTTCCTGATAACGTCTTCTGGTTCTTTCGTCGATACTTGCGGTAAGAAAAAATTTATATTCCGCATTTGGCAGAACTACTGTCCCGATGTCACGTCCGTCCATAATAATGCCGCCTTTTTCTGCCAAATTGCGCTGAGACTGAAGCAGAAAATCTCTTACTTCTTTTTGTTTGGCAACAAGACTTACATTTTCCGATACTTCATTCGTACGTATTGCTTTGGAAATATCAATATGATTCAGGAAAAGAACCAGTTCTCCATCAAGATTTTTAAATTCAAGCCCGATCTGATCAAACGAAGAAAATAATTTCTCAAGATCAATGGTTCCGCTGTCATTTAAACAGTTCTGAAGAGCAAACCATGTTACTCCTCTGTAAAGCGCACCTGTATCCAGATGAATAAGTCCCAGCTTTGCAGCAATGACTTTAGAAATTGAACTTTTTCCGGTAGACGAGTACCCGTCGATAGCTATTACAGGTTTTTTCATACTGCAAATTTCAAGATTTTTTCTTAAAAATCAAGAAACCTCAAGAGATTTTCTTGAGGTTTCTGATATTTATTTCGTTTTGAAAAATGATTAACGATTAGTATCCTGCATGGCTTGTAAGGTCAATAGAAACTCCTATCTGATTGACATTCGAAGAATTATGATATCTTACATGTGCGTAATCTACACGGAATCTGGAGATTTTAATCCCGAATCCTGCCGAAAGTCCTGAGAAATTTCTCTGATCTGCAACGGCTAATTCATTTCCTCTTTTTACATTGTATCCCAATCTGATGTTGAAGCCTTTTTCCGGAAACAGTTCTGCGCCTATCGAAAAATGATCGGCGATTTTTCTGCCTGTATTTACTTCCTGTCCGTTTACATTGTATTGGGAAGAGATATTAAATTCCTGTAAATCGTGCGCTGTAATGGTAACCGCCAAAGGAATTACTTTTAAAATTCTTGTATATCCCAAATCTACACGAAACGGAAGGTTTTCCCTTGTTCCGTTGAAAGAATTGAACTGATATCCGAAATTTCTGAAAACAACAGATGCTGTTTCCTTATTTTTTTTGTTGTGGTACGTAATTCCTGCGTTTCCTGAAATGGCGGAAGAAGTATAGGTATCAATTTTCGAAGTAATGAAATTCAATCCTCCTCCAATCGTCCAGTCTTCTTCAAACTGATAGGCATATCCTGCTCCAATGGCAACATCCGAAGCTTTGAAAGTTCCGTTTTCGAAACCGCTGTCGTCTGTTCGCGGAATATCTCCGTAGCTCATGTATCTTGCATTGATGGTCGCCATGTGACCGTTATCAAAGTCTTTTGCATAGGCAATCGTTCCGTATTTGGAATCTGCAAGATAAGCAGTTGCGTTTACAGAAAGCTGATTATCGGAATCTTTATTCAGTAATGAGGGGTTTGCAATAGCAAAGGAAACATCACGATCTCTCACAGAAATTGCATCTCCTCCCAAAGCTGCCTGTCTCGCTGAAACAGGGATATTTAAGAATGGATAAACGTTTGTTCCTGTTTGTGCATAAGAAACAATTCCTGACAGAAATAATGAAAAAATGACAATTTTCTTCAACTCAGTTTATTAGTAATGCAAAAATAATCCTTTTTCGTACTTTTCAAAATATTTCTCACATTATTTATATTTAAATATTTAAGTTTTGTGAAAATCGTGGTTTTATTTTAAGTTCTATACCATTTTTATTGAGCTTAATCTTTTAGCGTAAGATTAGTATTTTGAATCTTCATGTTTTGTAATTTAATTAAACAGCCATGTTTTCACTCAAATTATAAAATACAGGGGCATTATTTATCTGGAAAAATGCTTTGTTGATCCCATAAAACATCACTTTTAAAATTTATAATGTATAATGAAAAATCAACCTTATTAATGATTATATTTGCAAAGTCAAATTTTAGACAGATATATCTAACGAAAAAAAGTTATTTACATAAAATGAAATATAAAAGAATCCTTCTGAAACTGAGTGGTGAAGCCTTAATGGGAAACAGACAATATGGTATTGATAATGAAAGGCTACAGGAATATGCTGCAGAAATTAAGAAAGTGGTAGTAAAAGGCTGTGAAGTTGCCATCGTAATCGGAGGAGGAAATATTTTCCGCGGTGTAGCAGGAGCTGCAAAAGGAATGGACAGAGTACAGGGAGATTATATGGGAATGCTTGCAACGGTAATCAACGGGATGGCTTTGCAGGGTGCTCTGGAAGATGCGGGAATTAAAACAAGACTGCAGTCTGCCATCGAAATGGATAAAGTAGCGGAACCATTCATCAAAAGAAGAGCAGTAAGACATCTTGAAAAGGGCAGAGTAGTGATTTTCGGAGCCGGAACAGGAAATCCATACTTCACAACAGATACTGCTGCAACGTTAAGAGCCATCGAAATCGGGGCAGATGTTATTCTGAAAGGAACAAGAGTAGACGGAATCTACGACAGCGATCCTGAAAAAAATGCAGATGCAGTAAAATATAATTCACTATCTTTCGACGAAGTTTATGCGAAGAATCTAAAGGTAATGGATATGACGGCATTTACTTTAAGCCACGAAAACAAACTGCCGATTATTGTTTTTGATATGAACAAAGATGGAAATCTGGAAAAAATTGTTGATGGCGAAAATGTGGGTACTTTAGTAGATTTGTAATTAGGTACCAGGTAAGAGATTTTAGGAATTAGTTTTTAAATAAAATATTCAAAATTACTCATTACCAATTACTTATTACTTATCATTAATATATGTGTAACTTATCAAATTTTATTATAGTAATGGAAGAATTAGATCTTATAGTAGAGTCTGTACAGCAGGACATGGAAGCAGCTATTAAGCACCTGGATCATGCATTTCAGAGAATCAGAGCGGGACGTGCGTCTACAACAATGGTTCAGGATGTGATGGTGGAATATTACGGAGCATTAACTCCAATTAATCAGGTTGCCAATGTTTCTATTCCCGATGCAATGACGATTTCTATTCAACCTTGGGACTCAAAAGCGATTAATGATATTGAAAAAGCGATCATCAATTCCAATTTAGGTTTTGCCCCTTCTAATAACGGGATCAACATTATCCTTAATGTACCGCCTTTAACGGAAGAAAGAAGACGTGAACTGGCAAAACAGGCTAAGTCTGAAACAGAAGACACGAAAGTAGTTGTAAGAAACGCAAGACAAAACGGTCTGAAAGAGCTTAAAAGACTGGAAGGAGTTTCTGAAGACATCATTAAAGGTATTGAAGCAGATATTCAGACGCTTACCGACAAATATGTAAAAGCTTGCGACGAGCATCTTAAAGTAAAAGAAGCTGAAATTATGAAAGTATAATTTTCGGCTCCTGAAAATATAAAAAGCGGTTTCATTTTGAAGCCGCTTTTGTTTTGGGTACAGTTTAAAGGCAATTGATTTCTCCTTTTCTGTCTTTATTTTTAAGGATTGAATGATAGTTTTTCATCAGCTCAGCAATATCACATTTTGTTTCTTTATTCGGAATTGAATCAGGATTCCGGTTATTCCCTTTTGAGCGAATCGTATAATTTTTTTCGAGGCACTGAATGGCTTTATCATTTAAAACATAGATTCTTTTTTCATTGATATCATCTTTTGTTTCGGGTTTTTCGGGCGTTCCGCCTTCATCAAAATTCCATACCGTTTCTTCTTTAAAAATGAAAAATACGCTGTTGTTCTTTACATAATATTTTGTGAATGAAGAAAAATGACTGTGTTCTGCATAAGAATCTTTGATCATTCTGAGATCTTTATTCTCATAATACAAAACAACTTCACCTTCTTTTTCGTTGCAGTTATACGTGAATTTTGTTGAGTCCAGTTGTTTTGCAGACAAAAGATTGTTTACAGTTGCATATTCTTTTTTAATATCTTCAATGGAGGTAATGGTATCATTCGATTTTTTCGAAACTGTATTCATGGTTATATTATCAGTCATTGAATTATTTTGAATGGTTTCTGCATTTTCTTTTTTACAGGAAACCACAGCAAGAAAACCTAAACTGAAAAGAAGTATTTTCATAAAAATGATTTTGATACATCGTACTGCAAAAAATATGCGCAAAACTTATTTAAACTTAATAGCTTTAACCATCGCAAAAGCACAAAGATTGTATCTAAAATAAAATTAAGCATCATCCTTATTGAAAATCTTTGATTTTCTTGTGTCTTAAAGATTTGAGATTAATAAAAATCTTGCTTTTTTGTACTTTGACAAGAATATTTCCATTAATAAAAAACTAAAATAAAAAAGCAGCTCCAAACTGAAACTGCCGTAAAAAATATTTTAAATTGATTATTTACAATTTTCGTTATAATCGTAGATCACTTCATTCACGATCGAAAGATTATCTGCCATTGCATTATCGATTTCATTTCGGATGAATTTTCCTAAACCCGATCTCTTTTTGGTATCATTTTTTAAAGAACCGTATTCTCCTTTTGTTACTTTAGCTTTTACAACTGGGCAGTCTGCTGTAATGATCTTTGCTTTTGCAACATTAAGTTCTTCAGGTTTTCCTCCTTTTTTGGAATAAACATAAGCCGGATTTTCTCTCATTCTTTTGTTTTCTTCATCGGCAACTGCAATTTGTCCGCCTGCTGAGAAAGTAGTCGGGAAACCATACACTTTGTATACTTTAATTTTTCCGTCTGCCACAACTTCTGCAAACTGATTGCTTTTTGTAAGGTTGTTGAAAGCTTTTAAACCACCGCTTAAACCTCCGTTCTGGGTGTTGTACGCTTCTTTGGTATTGGTGTATTTTATGGTTTCAAAAACTCTTTCCGTATTGTTATCGATCGCCATATAACCTTTAAGATCATCTACATCATACGTTTTGAATTTTTGCTTTTTCTTTGAATTGTCAACGTCCGAAGTCGCAATGAATTTCACTTTTTTCTGATTCGTCCACGGATTCATGTCATCTCCGGCAAGTCTTACAATACCTTCTATCTTTTTCCCGCTTTTATCAATAATGTATCCCGGCTTTTCCCCGATTCTCATTTCGTATTCCGTATTGTCTTCCTGCGCATACGCATTGAAAGAAACAATACTGAATAAACCAATCAATAATAATTTTCTCATATAAAACTGTTATAATTTTTGACAAAGATAATTTTTTACAGCTAAAATGAAATTTAAATTCATTTTTTAACATACCACAAAAAAATCCGGAGAAAATTCCGGATCTTTTATATTGTGTAAGGTACAGCTTATTATTGATACCTTTTGTGTTCTTCATTCTTTACAAAAAGTTTGATAATAGGCTTGAAAGCCGCTTTGTATTTCTCGGCATCAAACAGTTGAGAATCCGTAAGAGCTTTGTATGTCATCCATACTCCGAAAGGAAACAATACCAGATTCGGAACCCATGCTGCAAGATAAGGATTGATCTTTCCGGACCACGCCATGTTTTCAAAGCCTACATTAATCACGTAGAAAATAATGAAAATAACAATCGCAATTACCACAGGAAGTCCCATTCCTCCTTTTCGGATAATGGAACCCAAACTCGCACCGATCAGAAAGAAAATGATGCAGGTGAAAGAATACGTCACGATTCTTTGCTGATAAATCACCACTTTGCTGTAATATTTTACGCCGGGATCAATCTCGTTATTTTTTCCTTCAAGCGTACTTTTCAGGTTATCAAGACGGTTATAAGCATTATTGATGATCTCCAGTTTTTTATCCCCTTTCACCGTATCGAGCTTAATAATCTGCTTCGGTTTTGCCTTTGCGCTGTTCTGTTTGGTGTCCATATAACTTACCACAGAATTGGTCTGTCCCAAAACATCGCTGCTTACATTGGTGAAGAATTTCTGATTGTCTTTTTTCGTTTTATCAATCGTTGTATTCAGTTCATTAAAGGTCTGAAAACGGTAATCGTCCGTAATTTTTTCTTCTTCAATGGCTTTGTTAATGATCTCACTTACGTCGAAGTGAAGCGTTAACGTATCAAATTTAATCACCTGATCGGGCTGTTTCAAACGGATGTTTTCTCCTTTCCCGGCAAAATTATCTTCATAAACAAATCCGTTGAACAATTTTAGCTTTAAATAATTTGTATTTTCTGCCGGAGCAAAAACACCTTTCTGAGCAATTACAGTCTGCTGATTTTCATAGGAACTTGCTTTCTTATGAACAAAAACACCTTCTATATTTTCATCATTTTTACCATAAATTTTATCGAACTTCACCATGTTTCCCGGAATCTGATCGATAAACTGTCCCGGTGTAAAATTCAGGGCAGGTTTGGTCTGCGCAATATTAAAAAGCATATTTTTTGCCTTCCTCTGAAAATCCGGAATGATATTGTTGGAGAAAAAATAAAGCATAATGGAAAGTACAACGGTTACTCCCAAAAGCGGCATCATCACTCTGGTGAGCGAAATTCCCGCCGCTTTCATGGCGGCAAGTTCATACCGTTCCCCGAATTCCCCGAAAGACATAATGCTCGCAAGAAGAATCGTGAGTGGTAAAACCATACTGATTACACTTACCCCGAGGTAAAAAAGAAGTTTCATGATTTGCCAGTAGCTCAGTCCTTTTCCCATAAACTGACCTAACTGAATCCAGATAATGTTCACAATAAAGATGAAAAACAATACGCTGAATATAAAGAAAAACGGTCCGAAGAAGGTTTTTATAATATATCGGTCTAGTATTTTTAACATTCGCCAAAATTAAACAAAAAGCCACAAAGTTTTCTTTGCAGCTCTTATATTTTATGAAATTTTTATAATAAGTTTCTTTAAACTAATTTTAAATGTAACCGCAAAAGAGACAAAAGACTTTGTTGAGTTTATTTAAAGTATTTCAAAAGTCTGCAAAGAGAAAAATCTTTGATTTTTTTAACTTATGTGCTCTTTTTACATTTAAGTATTAAACTTAATAACTAAAGTGTTACAATCTTTTGCATCTTTTGCGTTAAAAAAGTTTAGACAAGTTTAATTAAAAGCAAATCCGCGTATCCGCTTATCTGCTGATTATTTTTAAAGTTCTGTGATCAGGTAATTTTTGTATTTGTTTTTATCGAATGTAAACATTCCCGGATCCAAAGTCTGGTTTTCCTTATATTCTTTAATCGCAATTACGGCAAGGTCTTTATTATTTCCGTGCTGCTCCAGTTTTACCATCTGTTTTTTCGCAGAATCTACAAAAAGATAAACATATTTAATCCCGTTGGATTTTACCGGAGTTAATTTAATGAAGTCCGCATTTACGCCATCTACATTTTTCTTTCCTCCGTACGTTACATTGTAATCTTTTCTGTAGGTAGAAAGGTAATTGATAGGGGAGAACATGGAGCTGCTTCCGTTAGGTTTAGCTACTGTAACCTCCATATCTTCTGTGTTGATGTTGTAGATTTTGCTTCCATCGAAGATCTGCTCCGTTTCCATGATCTTCAGTTTGTATTTATCTCCTGCAGCATAATAAATTCCGGGTTCCGTTTTATCAACCTTTCCGTTGGTTCCGCTTCCGAAAGAAAATTTGAAATACGAATTTTTCTTAGAGTTATAATTAGCTGTAATATCATCAAGAATTTTTTTTGCCTTTGCATCAATCTTCTGTGCATTTGTAAATCCGACCGCTCCAACTACCAAACTGCTTACTATAACTTTTGAAATAATATTTTTCATTTTTATTAAATTCTTTAATCTTTAGACTTTCTTTAATGTTAAAAGTTAAACTGAGATTTCTCTTTAACTGCGCAGATCTTCCAAAAACTGTTCCAGAGAATGAAGATCACTGATGAGAACCTCTCTTGCTTTTGCCCCGTTAAATCCGCCAACAATTCCGCTGGCTTCCAGTTGATCCATAATTCTTCCGGCTCTGTTATATCCCAGTTTCAGTTGTCTCTGAAGCATGGAAGTAGAACCTTGCTGAGTAGAAACAATAATTCTCGCTGCATCTTCGAACAAAGCATCTTTTTCATTCGGATCAAAAGCTCCTACTGTACTGGTAGAATCTTCAGAAACATATTCCGGAAGGATAAATGCGGAAGCGTATCCTTTTTGTTCCCCGATAAATTCTGCAAGTCTTTCCACTTCCGGAGTATCTACAAAAGCACACTGAAGTCTTAAAATTTCATTTCCGTTAAAATAAAGCATGTCTCCTTTACCAATTAACTGATCTGCTCCCGGAGAATCCAGAATCGTTCTGGAATCTACACTGGAAATTACTCTGAAAGCCGCTCTTGCAGGGAAATTCGCCTTAATCATACCCGTAATTACATTTACCGAAGGTCTTTGCGTGGCAACAATTAAGTGAATTCCCACCGCTCTTGCCAACTGAGCCAATCTGGCAATCGGTAATTCAACTTCTTTTCCGGCAGTCATAATTAAATCTGCAAATTCGTCCACCACCAAAACAATGTACGGTAAGTAACGGTGACCGTTTTCAGGATTTAATTTTCTTTCCGCAAATTTTTTATTGTATTCCTTTAAATTTTTACAAAATGCATTTTTAAGCAGATCATATCTCGTATCCATTTCAATACAGAGAGAATTCAGAGTGTTGATTACTTTATTCGTATCGGTAATGATCGCTTCTTCTGCATCCGGAAGTTTGGCAAGATAATGTCTTTCGATTTTTGAATATAATGAAAGTTCCACTTTTTTAGGATCTACCATTACAAATTTCAGTTCGCTCGGATGCTTTTTGTATAATAGTGAAGTAAGAATTGCATTAATCCCGACCGATTTACCCTGTCCTGTTGCTCCTGCCATCAGTAAATGAGGCATTTTGGATAAATCTGCCATGAAAATTTCATTCGAAATGGTTTTACCGAAAACCACGGGAAGATCCATATCCGTATTCTGGAATTTTTGCGAAGCAATCACTGAACGCATAGAAACCATCGTTGGATTTTTTCTCGGAACTTCAATTCCGATGGTTCCTTTTCCTGGCATCGGTGCAATAATACGGATTCCCAAAGCGGAAAGATTCAGGGCGATATCATCCTGTAATTTCTTGATCGCTGCTACACGAATTCCCGCTTCCGGTACAATTTCATACAAGGTTACAGTCGGTCCTATCGTTGCTTTAATTTCGGCAATTCCTACGTTAAAGTTTTTCAGTAATCCGACAATTTTATTTTTGTTTTCTTCCAGTTCGTCTTTGTTGATCGAAATTTCTTCGTTTCCGTAATCTTTCAGCAATTCAACAGGCGGCATCTGGAATTTGGCAAGATCCAGTTTATGATCGTACAATCCATGTTTATCTACCAATTCCTGAGACTGTCTTTCGGAATCATCAAGAATATCGATAACCGGAGCCACTTCTACATTAAATTTAATATTTTCCTGAGGTGCAGCCGCAGTAACTGTGCTTACAGGAATAGAAGGCGTCATATCAAAAGCCTGTTCCGGACTTGAAGTCGGAACTTTAGGTCTGGAGTCAAGATTTAAATTGATGGAATTTGAAAAATCATTTTTAGGCTCATCATCAAAAGAAGTTTTATTCGGTGTTACAATCGGATCCAAATTGCTGGATACCGGAACTTCCGGAAAACCTTTCGGAACTTTTACAGGTTCAGGCTCCGCCATTTTGGGAGCTGGTTTTTCTGCAACTTCCGTTACTTTTATTTTAGGTTGTTCTTCTTCCTTTTCTGCTGTTTCAATTTCCTCAATCAGTTCTTCATCCGCTTCAAAATTTTCATCAGAACTCGGCATCATCGATCTTACTTTTCCGATGGTATTTTCGTTGATGTCATTTAATTTAGACTTGATAGAACTCGGACGAAGATTAAACTCTAAAATAAAATACAAAGCAATGCTTGCAATTAAAACCAGCCAGAGACCATAAGAACCAATAATCGTATTCAGAGACTCCATGATCTGATATCCGTAAACTCCGCTTAAAACACCCTGTCCTTTAGTAATCGCTCCAAACAGAATCGGAAGCCAGCAAATGAAAAACAGGGAATGACCTACCGTTTTCCAAGGTTTGAACATTTTCTTTTTCAGGATAACGGTTCCGAAAACCAGAAATAAAAAGGCAATGATGAATGAAGCCACTCCGATACTTTCGAAAATAAAAATATTTCCGAGCCAGTCGCCCAGTTTTCCGAAAAGATTGGAAGATTTTATACTTTTATCGAGCATCGTTCCTGCCTGACTCTGATCTGCCTTCCAGTTCATCAGGTAAGAAACGAACGAAAAAGTAAGCACTACAGAAAAAAGAATGAAAGTAAGCCCGAAGAATACTCTTGGCTTAGATAAAAATTTGCCCTTATCAGGCGATTCAGTCGGTTTGTTTTGTGTGTTTTTATTCATAATGTCAATTGGCAAATTTAATGTTTTTCCTACATTAAACGATTGCTCATAAGCTTAAAAAAGTAACTAATTTTTCCCTTATTTTAAAAGAAATTTAGATTGATTTGGTTTTAATGATTAAAAATATTTAAAATAAAATGAACTGGGAAAAAATATTCGATCATTTTTTGCTGTTTAGAAAATTTGAATCAAATAAAAATTAAAAATTTGGAAAAGATAGAGCTTGTCAATCAGTTTTATAGCTTTTATGAATTCAATTCTGATGGTTTTTTCGTTTTAAATTTTCCACAAAGGAAATTTGCTTATTAAGAATCAATAAAAATAAGATTAAAAGCAGTCTCAACTGATAAATGACAGTTTTTTTTGGAGTCTTTGTGGTTTATCATCCTTATTTTTGCATGTCAAGTATATAAATCATGAAGAAGCTGCAAGATATTCTTATCTCGACCAGGACAATGGCTGTATTGTTACTGGTGTATGCATTTGCGATGGCTTATGCAACGTTCTTGGAAAACGACTACGGTACTCCTACAGCAAAAGCGTTAATTTACGAAGCAAAATGGTTCGAACTTATCATGTTCCTGCTCATTCTCAACTTCATCGGAAACATCGGAAGATACAGACTTTGGAAGAGAGAAAAATGGCCGGTTCTGGTGTTTCACCTTGCTTTTATACTCATCTTCATCGGTGGTGCAATCACAAGGTACATCAGTTTCGAAGGGACTATGCACATTCGTGAAGGGGAAACATCCAATGAAATCGTAACGGATAAAAACTTCCTGAAAGTACAGATTGAAGAAAAAGGAGATGTTCTTAACTATAAAGATATTCCTTATTTAATGTCTCCTTTGCACAAGGATCTGGAAGCAACCTACGATTTCCACGGAAAGCAGGTGAAAGTAGTTGCCAAAGAATATGTTCAGCGAAAAAAAGACAGTCTTCTGGCTGATCCGAATGGGGCAGAATATCTTCATTTGGTTTCCACAGGACAAACCGGAAGACAGAATATTTTCATCAAGCCGGGCGAAACAAAATCAATCAACGGAACTTTGGTAACGTTCAACAGAGCTATTGAAGGAGCGGTTGAATTTAAAAACGAAGGCGGAAAACTGTTCATCAAAACTCCTGTGGATGCAAGTTATATGACGATGGCAACTCAGGCAACGGGAACAACGGTGAAAGATGAATTCCAGCCTTTGGCTTTAAGAAGTTTATATTCTATCAACGAATTAAAATTAGTAGTTCCGGAAGGTCTTAAAAAAGGAAAACTGATGGCGATTGAAGGCGACAGAAAGAAAGATCAGAATGTTCCGGATATGTTGAAGGTAGAACTTCAGGGACCTAAAACAAAGCAACTGGTAGATCTTTCGGTAGAAAAAGGAAATCCGAATGCTTACAAACAGGTAACAATGGACGGACTGAACATTATGATCGGTTTCGGGCCTAAAATTTACAATACGCCTTTCTCGCTTAAACTGGATGATTTCATCATGGAAACTTATCCGGGAAGTTCTTCTCCGAGTGCGTACGAAAGCCACATTAAAATTATTGATGAAGGAAAACAGACTCCTTTTAAAATCTATATGAACCACGTTCTGAACCATAAAGGATACCGTTTTTTCCAGTCGAGCTTCGATCCGGACAGAATGGGAACGGTTCTTTCCGTAAACCACGATTATTGGGGAACTTTGATTTCCTATATCGGGTATACATTCTTATTCGGGGGAATGTTCTTTATGTTCTTCTGGAAAGGAACCCACTTCTGGAAATTAAACAAAATGCTGAAAGACGTTAACAAAAAGAAAGCAGCAGCAGTAATTTTATTATTGTTGAGTTTCGGCTTAAATGCCCAGAAAATTGAGACACACGGCACAACCGACGGAAGCAGGGAACACATCCAT
This sequence comes from Chryseobacterium mucoviscidosis, assembly GCF_002177115.1. Classification (GTDB taxonomy): domain Bacteria; phylum Bacteroidota; class Bacteroidia; order Flavobacteriales; family Weeksellaceae; genus Chryseobacterium; species Chryseobacterium mucoviscidosis. Next base: position 248,782 of record NZ_MVAG01000122.1, read on the forward strand.
GTAGAAGGTGATAATCACAGTCACGCTCAGAGTTCAGAAACTCTAAAACCACAGGGAGCGCAGCCGTTTACAAAAATGAAAGTGGTTTCTGCCGATGAAATTATTGCCAGAAATAAAATCAGCGCAGAACATGCTGATAAATTCGGATATCTTTTGGTGCAGAATTTTGAAGGAAGAATCGTTCCGATTAATACCGAAGCTTTGGATGTTTTAAGAAAGCTTTATAAAAAAGACGAGTTTAAAGGAACAGACGGAAAATCTTTAACAGCAAACCAGTGGTTTTTATCAGTGAATATTGATACGCCAAGTTGGACGATGGTTCCGATGATTAAAGTAGGAACAAAAGGAGGAGACGAACTGAAAAATAAAACCAAAGCAGACGAAGACGGATACACTTCTTTAATGAACCTTTTTCCTGCGGATGCGAACGGAAATTTAAGATATATCCTTGAAAGCGATTACAACACTGCGTTCCGTAAAAAACCGGCTGAACAGACCAATTATGATAAAGAAGTGATTGCGGTAAACGAAAGAGTTCAGATCTTCAATGAATTTTTCAGCGGTCAGTTCATGAGAATTGTTCCGGTAAAGAACGACGCGAATCACACATGGCATTCCTGGCTGGATCAGAAAATGGAGCCGGATATGGAATCTCAGCAGGTTATGGGACCTTATTTTGCGGAAGTTTTGCAGGCTCAGCAATCAGGGAACTGGGCAAAAGCAGATGCGCAACTGGCGAAGCTTTCAGACTATCAGCAAAAATGGGGGAAAGCTGTCGTTCCTGCGAAATCTAAAGTTGATCTTGAGGTGTTCATGAATAAAGTAAACATCAACTTCAAATTGTTGATCTTCTACACATTAATCGGAGGATTGCTATTAATCTTAGGTTTTGTTGAATTATTTAAGCCTAAAAGAGTTTTAAATAAAGCAATTAAAGTTATCATTGTTTTAGGTATTGTAGGATATCTTTTCCATTTCCTTGGTTTGGTGGCAAGATGGTATATTTCCGGTCACGCTCCGTGGAGTAATGGGTATGAAGCCATTATTTTCATTTCTTGGGTAGGAATTACAGCAGGTTTATTACTCTACAGAAATTCCAACGCATTAATTCCGGCAGCCGGATTTATGGTAGCTGTTATTATGATGGGATTTGCGCATGGAGGTTCTGCTCTTGATCCGCAGATTACGCCGTTGGTTCCTGTATTGAAATCGTATTGGCTGATTGTTCACGTTGCGATTATTACGTCAAGTTATGGGTTTTTTGCACTGTCGATGATCATTGCAGTAATCAGTCTGGTATTTTATATCATTTCTAATAAAGAAACGTATAAATTACATCACGATACAACGTTAAAAGAACTGGTAATCGTTTCGGAAATGTCTTTAACCATAGGTTTGTTTGCATTAACCGTAGGAAACTTCTTAGGAGGAATCTGGGCAAACGAATCCTGGGGAAGATACTGGAGCTGGGATCCGAAAGAAACATGGGCATTCATTTCCATTATGGTATATGCATTTGTTCTTCACATGAGACTGGTTCCGGGATTAAGAAGCAGATGGGCATTCCACGTAGCGACGATGTTTGCATTCTGTTCAATGGTCATGACGTATTTCGGAGTAAATTATTACCTGAGCGGACTTCACTCTTACGCAGCGGGAGATCCGGTTCCGGTTCCGGCTTGGGTTTACATCGGACTTGCAACAATGGCACTTTTATCAGCCGCATCTTATTACAAGTTCAGAATTTTAAATAAAAAATAAATTTAAGATAATGATTATCCGTAATTTGGCATAACTAAAAAACCTTTGAGTTCTTTGCTGAGTGAAACGCCTTTGTGAACTTAAAAACAGTTAGTATATAAAAAGAATCTTGGCGATCCTTTGCGTTAAAAAGCAGTATTACTAATAACGGATAATCAATAAAATATCATACATACAATCCCTGAAATTAATTTTTCAGGGATTTTTTTTGCTTAGAATTGAACCGACAAGTCAAAATAAATTTTAAAATAAAAGATTTTTCATATAAAAAAAGTCATACCTTTATGATATCAAAATAATATCAAATTAAAAAATCAATATCATGGAAAAAATCTTAAAACCAATGTCGGGATACCTTACTTTGGTCATTTGTCTCGGATTATTTGCCGTTTCCGTTTATTTATTTGCAATCGGTGTCGATAACAGTGTTACGCTTGTCGTTTTATCATTGTTATCATTTATTCTGTTTTGCTTTTTCATGAAAGGGTTAATGATTATTCAGCCGAATCATTCAAGGGTGCTGAACTTTTTCGGAAAATATGTCGGAACTGTAAAAGACAACGGTTTGTTTTTTATCAACCCTTTATATTCCTCACAGAAAATCAGTCTCCGTTCTGAAAATTTACAGGGACAGACTCTTAAAGTGAATGACAAAATGGGAAATCCTATAGAAATTGCAGTGGTGATTGTCTGGAAAGTGGGAGATACCTACAAAGCGGCTTTTGACGTTGAACGGTATTCAGATTTTGTGAAAATGCAGAGTGAAGCCGCGGTACGTCATTTGGCGATGAGTTTTCCTTACGATAATTTAGAAGATGATCATGCACCGATTACTTTAAGAGAAGGCGGAGAAAAGATCAACGCTATTCTGGAACAGGAACTTACCGAAAGACTTTCAAAAGCAGGAATTACCATTCAGGAAGCAAGAATTTCACATTTGGCTTACGCATCGGAAATCGCAGGAGCAATGCTGCAGAGACAGCAGGCAACGGCAATTGTAGCGGCAAGAACAAAGATTGTGGAAGGAGCTGTAGGAATGGTAGATTTAGCCTTAAAAAAGCTTTCGGAAGAAAATATTGTAGAACTGGATGACGAAAGAAAAGCCGCAATGGTAAGCAATTTAATGGTTGTTCTTTGCGGTGAAAAAGCGGCACAACCCATTTTAAATGCCGGAACTTTGTATAATTGATAATTAAAATTTTCGCAATATTTGTCATTCCGTAGGAATCTAAGCTGTGTATTTAGAAGAATAGCATTAGAAACGTCAATTTGAGCGAAATTGAAAATTTATATTTAAAAGATTTTCACTCTACTGTGCTCCGTTCTGAATGGCTATATAACCTTACATCTTTGCTGAGTGAAACGCCTTGGCGAACATAAAAACATAAAGTAGTTCAGAAAAATCTTTGTGCACTTTGCGTTAAATACAAATTAAGCAAAAGAAAAATAGAAAAAATGAAATCAGAAAAAGCTCAGAATCCTTCCGAAAATAAAGGCAAAAAATCTTTTGTCTTAAGGATTGATGAGTTTACATTTAAGCTTCTGGAAAAATGGGCAAATGACGAATTCCGGAGTGTAAACGGACAGATTGAGTATTTGCTGCATCAGAGCCTGATTAATTCAGGAAGGAAAAAGAAAGAATAAAATATCGTCATTCCGAATGACCTTGAATCAAAAACAAAAGCTGAGAAATTTCTCAGCTTTTTGTATCTATATATCAATCAATTAATCAAATATTCCCGTAACATAATCGGAGATCACCGTCCAGAAATTTTTCCCCAGAAAATAGATCAGCGTAGAAGTAATAATTCCTTTTACGGTAAAAAATATAATTCCGCCGATCCCGAATTTTTTTACAAGGCTTTTCCATCTGGAGGATTTTTTTTCCTCTGTGGCAGGTTCGTTATTAATCTTATTATTTTCCATTCCTGAAATAAAATGATTCCTATACAAAGATAACTATGTTTATAATTAGTCCAAATAAAAAACATGTTAAAAAATTAAAATTTTGCGTTTCGCATAATATTTCTATCTTTAGAGGAAACGAAAAGTAAAATTTTTATGTCTAAAAAAGTAAAGGATTTTGGAATCGAAAAAACACTCAAAAATCTAGGAATTAAGGATGAAAATAAAGGAACTTCAGTAGGCGGAAAATACTTTGCAGCGGGGAAAACCATAGAAAGTTACTCTCCCGTAGACGGTAATCTGATCGCTAAAGTGAAGACTTCCGGAGAATCTGATTATGACAAGGTAATTGAGACGGCTGAAAAAGCTTTTAAAGAGTTCAGACTGATTCCGGCTCCTAAAAGAGGGGAAATTGTAAGACAGTTAGGTCAGAAATTAAGACAGTACAAAGACGATTTGGGGAAACTGGTTTCCTATGAAATGGGAAAATCCCTGCAGGAAGGTCTTGGAGAAGTTCAGGAAATGATCGATATCTGCGATTTTGCAGTAGGGGTTTCAAGACAGCTTCACGGGTACACAATGCACTCGGAAAGACCGGGACACAGAATGTATGAGCAGTATCATCCGCTGGGAATCGTGGGGATCATCACCGCGTTCAACTTTCCGGTAGCGGTTTGGGCTTGGAACACAGCTTTAGCATGGATCTGCGGTAACGTTACGATCTGGAAACCGTCAGAAAAAACACCGCTTTGCGCCATTGCCTGCCAAAACATCATGAACGAAGTGTTAAAGGAAAATAACCTTTCCGAAGGTATTTCCAGCGTATTGGTTGCAGATCATGAAATCGGGCAGAAATTAGTGGATGACAAGAGAGTTGCTCTAGTTTCTTTCACCGGTTCTACAAGAGTCGGAAGAATGGTTTCAGCAAATGTTGCGCAGAGATTCGGGAAATCGATCCTTGAATTAGGTGGAAATAATGCCATCATCATTTCTAAAGATGCAGATATTGATATGTCGATTATCGGAGCAGTTTTCGGAGCTGTAGGAACAGCAGGACAGAGATGTACTTCCACAAGAAGACTGATTATCCACGAAAGTGTTTATGATGAAGTAAAGAACAGACTGGTAAAAGCGTACGGACAACTGAAAATCGGAAATCCTCTGGATGAAACGAATCATGTGGGACCGCTTATCGATACCGATGCGGTAAATATGTATCAGGAAGCCATTAAAAAAGGCAAAAAAGAAGGCGCAAAATTCATCGTGGAAGGTGAAGTTCTGAAAGGAAAAGGATATGAATCCGGTTGTTACGTAAAACCATGTATCGCTGAAGTAAAGAATTCTTACGAAATCGTTCAGCACGAAACTTTCGCACCTATCTTATATTTAATCAAATACAAAACTTTAGAAGAAGCAATTGCCATTCAGAATGATGTTCCTCAGGGATTGTCGTCTGCAATCATGACGCAGAATTTAAGAGAAGCAGAATTATTCCTTTCTCATGCAGGTTCAGACTGTGGAATTGCCAATGTAAACATCGGAACTTCAGGTGCGGAAATCGGCGGAGCTTTCGGTGGAGAAAAAGAAACCGGAGGCGGAAGAGAATCCGGATCGGATGTTTGGAAGTACTACATGAGAAGACAGACCAACACCATCAATTATACCACAAACTTACCTTTAGCACAGGGAATTAAGTTTGACCTTTAAAAACTAACATCATGAGTTTAAAAATTTGGAAACAGATTTTTAAGTCTCAAATTATTATTAAATTTTAATCACCCCTAAGATTTTTATTTAAAAATGGAACAGACAATTGAAATAAAAGCAAATAAAGTAAAAGAAACCGTTGGAAGACACGTTTTGGCAGATGGTTTCGATTTCGTGATGGATATTGAAAAATCCCACGGTTCATGGCTGTACGATAAACTTACAGACAGAGAATATTTAGATATGTTTTCCATGTTTGCTTCGGCATCCATCGGTTACAATCATCCCTATATCGTTGAGAAATCGGCGTGGCTGGGAAAAATGGCAGTCAACAAACCCACTTTGGCAGATGTATATTCTGAAGAATATGCGCATTTCTTAGAAGTTTTTGAAAGAGTGGTAATTCCTGAAGAACTGCAGTATGCTTTCTTTATTGAAGGCGGAACTTTAGGAGTAGAAAATGCCCTGAAAGCGTGTTTCGACTGGAAAACGCGTAAAAATTTTGAAAAAGGTCTTAATCTGGAAGCGGGAATCTGTATCCATTTCAAACAGGCATTCCACGGAAGAAGCGGGTATACGTTAAGTTTAACCAACACTTCAGATCCAAGAAAATATCAGTATTTCCCGATGTTCGACTGGCCAAGAATCCTAAATCCTAAACTTACTTTCCCGATCACGGAAGAGAATTTGGAAGAGACCATTAAAAATGAAAGACTGGCTTTATTAAATATCGAAGAAGCGATTTTAATGAATCCGGATAAAGTGGCGTGTATCATTATCGAGCCAATTCAGGCTGAAGGCGGAGACAACCATTTCAGAGACGAATTTTTATTGGGACTGAGAAAAATCTGCGATCAGCATGATATTCTTTTAATTTTTGATGAAGTTCAGACTGGTATCGGAATTACGGGAAAAATGTGGGCATTTGAACATTTTACAGCAAAACCGGATATCATTTCTTTCGGTAAAAAAGCGCAGGTTTGCGGAGTTTTAGCCAATAAAGAAAAATTTGATGAAGTTCCGAACAATGTTTTCAGAGAAAGCTCAAGAATTAATTCCACTTTCGGAGGTAACTTTATCGATATGCTTCGTTTCCAGTTGGTAATGGAAGTTATTGAAAAGGAAAATCTTGTGGAAAATGCGAGAGTGGTAGGAGAATATTTGCTGAACGGATTAATCGGTCTTGCAGAAAAATATCCTGAAAAACTATCCAATGCAAGAGGAAGAGGACTGATGTGCGCCATCGATCTTCCGACTTCTGAGCAGAGAAATGCATTAAGAGACGAGCTTTGGAACGACGGAATGATCATCCTTTCATGTGGAGATCAGTCACTTCGCTTCAGACCGCATCTGAACGTTACCAAAGAAGAAATTCAGATCGCTTTGGATAAAATTGAAAATAATATTCATAAAATTTAAAAGCTGAAATTTGTGATTTTCAAAAAAACGTTATATATTTAGATACTCAAACGAGATAGAATATGGAAAGAAGTACAAGAGTATCAGTTTTTGAAAGTGACAAACCTGCAGAAATCCAATTGATAAAGTCTAAACTGGATGATGCGCAGATTAAAAATTCAGTAGAAAACAATTACCTTACTTTTACAACCACGCCCACGGCGACATCGCTGAAAGTAATGGTGAAACTTGAAGATGAAAAAAAAGCATTCGAAATTATCGATGCATATCTTCAGCAAAGTGAAAATTAACAAAAACAATTTCATAATTTTAAATTTTACTACTTCGAACCGAAAATTAATATCATTAGTTTTCGGTTTTTTATTTATCTGATAATCATACATTTGCATGAAGTAATTAGCATAAATAATTGTCGTATTTTAACAAAACAAGTGTGGTTTAACGTTTAATCTTTGTTTTATTTTTATTATATTTAAGTTATAATTCAAAAAATACTAATATGATAGAGCAGATAATTGGTTACTCCGGAGCATTAATTTCATCCATCTCATTTTTACCACAGGTCATAAAATTATGGAAGACAAAATCCGGAAAAGACCTTTCAATGGTCACTTTATCATTTCTTACTTTAAACGCTTTGCTTTGGGCTGTTTACGGAATGATGAAGGATGCAAAACCTCTTTGGATTACAAACGTTTTAATGTTAATTATGCTGATTGTGATGATATTTCTAAAAATAAAATACAGAAATAATAAAACTGATTCTTAATAAACAAACTTAAAATCAATAGAATAAACGTGGCACAGGAAATTAAGCTGAGAAAAGCAGAAATTGAAGACAGAGATATAATCTGGAATATTCTGCAGCAGGCAATTGAAAGAAGAAGAAAGGACGGAAGTACGCAATGGCAGGAAGGTTACCCGAATTTGGGAACCGTGGAAAGCGATATTGCAAAAGGTTTCGGATATGTAATGACGGTAGATGGGGAAATTTCTGTTTACGTTGCTTTAATCCTGAATAATGAACCCGCATACAGCACCATTGAAGGAGCCTGGCTAAGTAACGGAGAATTCGTCGTGGTACACAGAGTTGCTGTTGATGAAAAATTTGCAGGACAGGGAATGGTAAAAATTCTTTTCGACCATATTGAAGAATTCACCAGATCTCATGGAATTCAGAGCATTAAGGTTGATACCAACTATGATAATATTCCGATGCTGAAGATCTTAGAAAGCAAAGGTTACAGCTACTGCGGTGAAGTATTTCTCGCAGGAGGTGTAAGAAAAGCCTTTGAGAAGATTATTTTTTAGCCAAAAAGTTAAATCCGTTTTCATTGAAATTTTAAAAAACCTGATATTTATAAACTCTATCAGGTTTGTTCGTTTAGTTCTGAACTAATTTCTATTTTTGTTTCAAATTTATATACAATGCATAAGAGTATAGAAATTGATGAAAAAATTTTTCAGAATGCCGTAAAGTTCTACGGAACCATTTTCAGCCTTCCTCCTTTAGCTTCAAAGATTTACGCGTACCTTTTATTCGATTATGATAAAGTGGGCATTACTTTTGATGAGTTTGTGGAAGTGCTTTCCGCGAGCAAAAGTTCGGTCTCCACAAGTATTTCTTTACTGCTGAACGCAGAGCTCATCGTAGATCACAACAAAATGGACGAGAGGAAACGGTATTTTTTCATCAATGATGGTTATAAGAAGATAAGATTTGAAAAAATAGTTCAAAAAATGCAAGACGAATTACAACTACTGGATGATTTAGACAATTTTAAAAAAAATCATGACGATTACAATGAAAAGATGGAAGCTTATAAAGCTCTTTTAAACAGGAACATTAAAAATATTCAGGAATCTCTTAATAAACTATAAAAATGAATAATAAGCTAGTTATACTTTCTATTGCAGCTCTTTCTTTAACAGCCTGCAAAAAAGAAGCTCCGAAGCAGGACGGTCCGAAACCGTATCCTGTTGTAAAGGTGGAGGCGAAAAATATAGTGGGCTATCAGACTTTTCCGGCTACCATTCAAGGGAAGGTTAATAATGATGTCCGTGCTAAAATTCAGGGATATATCACACAGGTTTTGGTAGATGAAGGACAATACGTAACCAAAGGACAGCCGCTTTTCCGCCTGGAAACCAATATTCTGAACGAAAATGCAGCGGCTTCAAAAGCAGGAATCAGTGCTGCAGAATCCAATATTGCGGCAGCTCAGGCTGCTGTTGCGGCGGCAAATGTTGAAGTGAACAAACTTAAACCGTTGGTTCAGAAAAATATCATCAGCAATGTGCAATTACAGACCGCACAAGCAAATTTAGCACAGGCTCAGGCGCAGCTAAAACAGGCACAGGCTGCAAAAAGTCAGGCAGTTGCCAATTATAAAGGAGTAGAAGCCAATATCGAATATTCTGTTATTCGTGCGCCTATTTCCGGAGTTATCGGAAAGCTTCCTTTAAAAGTGGGAAGTTTGGTAGGTCCTTCAGACCAGACTCCTTTAACCACCATTTCAGATACTTCTCAGATTTACGCCTATTTTTCAATGAACGAAAAAGAATATTTTGATTTCCTTGAAAAATCTCCAGGTGCATCCATGCCTGAAAAAATAAAAAATCTTCCGATGGTGGAATTACAGCTTGCCAACGGAAGCCTTTATCCTGAAAAAGGAAGAATTGAAGCCATTACTGGACAGATCGATCCCACAACTGGAACCATCCAGTTCAGAGTTGCGTTTACCAATGCGCAGAAACTTTTAAGCAACGGAAACAGCGGAACAATCAGATTCCCTCAACGTTACGACAATGTTCTGGTAGTTCCGGAAAGTGCAACTTACGAACAACAGGGAATTGTTTACGTATATAAAGTGGATAAAGACACTGCGAAAAATGTGGTGATTAATGTGATCGACAGAATCGACAATATGGCATTGATTAAATCCGGAGTTAACAAAGGGGAAACCGTAATTGCAGCAGGAATCGGAGGTTTAAAACCGGGAACTGCCGTGATAAAGAAACCTGTGAAAATGGATAGTCTTGTTCAATCTATAAAACCGAAATTCTAATGATTAAAAATTTTATCAACAGACCGGTTTTATCTACCGTAATCTCAATTTTAATTGTGATTCTCGGTGTTTTAGGACTGATCTCGTTACCCGTAACGCAGTATCCCGATATTGCGCCGCCGACGGTAAGTGTCTCGGCAAACTACACCGGAGCGAATGCAGAAACCGTAATGAAAAGTGTGGTTGTTCCTCTGGAAGAACAGATTAACGGGGTGGAAGGAATGGATTATATTACTTCATCTGCCGGAAATGACGGTTCTGCACAGATTCAGGTATTTTTTAAGCAGGGAATTGATCCGGACATTGCGGCGGTAAACGTACAAAACCGTGTCGCAAGAGCAACGCCGTTGCTGCCAAGTGAAGTAACGCGTTCCGGAGTAGTTACGCAGAAACAGCAGACAAGTGCTTTGATGTATATGTCTTTCTATTCTGAAAATAAAGATCTGGATGATGTATATCTTCAGAACTTTTTGAACATCAATGTTATTCCGAATTTAAAAAGGATTAACGGAGTAGGAGATGCCAATGTTTTCGGAGGTAAAAACTACTCGATGAGAATCTGGCTGGATCCTGCTAAAATGGCAGCTTACGGATTAACTCCTACCGATGTTACCAATGCCATCAATGAGCAGAGTAGAGAAGCTGCCGCAGGTTCTATCGGACAAAACAGCGGAAGCTCTTTCGAATATATCATTAAATATGTAGGTAAATTTAACGATAAAGAACAATACGATAATATCATCATTAAATCTTTACCGGACGGACAGAATTTAATGTTAAAAGATGTTGCCAAAGTAGAACTTGCAGGACAGTCTTACACGGGAATCGGGGAAAACGGAAATAACCCTTCCATCAGTATGGGGATTTTCCAGACACCGGGTTCCAATGCGCAGGAAATTATTAAAAATATCAAGTCTTACCTGAAATCAGCAGAAGGAAGTTTTCCGCAGGGAATTAAATATACTTTCAACTTTGATACTAACGAATTCCTTGATGCTTCTATTGAAAAGGTAGTGCATACCTTAATTGAAGCGTTTATTTTGGTTTTCATTGTAGTGTACATTTTCCTGCAGGATTTCAGATCTACCTTAATTCCGGCAATTGCGGTTCCGGTTTCTATTGTGGGAGCCTTTTTCTTCCTGAATTTATTCGGATATTCATTAAACCTGTTAACGTTGTTCGCTTTGGTTCTTGCCATCGGTATTGTTGTGGATGATGCGATTGTCGTCGTCGAAGCCGTTCACGCGAAGATGGAACATGGGATTTCTGATGCCAAAAAAGCAACCGTGGAAGCAATGGACGAAATTACAGGAGCTATTATTTCAATTACTTTGGTAATGGCATCTGTATTTATTCCGGTAACATTCATTACAGGTCCTACCGGAGTTTTTTATCAGCAGTTCGGGATCACTCTTATTGTAGCGATCATTATTTCTGCAATCAATGCATTAACGTTGAGTCCGGTTTTATGTTCATTATTCTTAAAACCTCACGATGCGCACCATAAAGAATATAAGAATTTAAATTTCATTCAGAAGTTTTTCTATAAATTCAATATTGCTTTTAAAACAACAACAGAACGTTACGGAAGAGGATTCATCTTCTTACTGAGACACAAATGGGTTACGCTGATTATTTTTGCTGTAACAGGCGGAATTTTATACTGGGCGAGTTCTACCATGAAAAAAGGTTTCGTACCTACGGAAGACCGCGGAATTATCTTTACCGATGTTCAGCTTCCTCCGGGAGCGTCTATGGAAAGAACCTACAATGCATTGAAGACGCTTCAGGCAAATGCTTTAAAAGTTCCGGGAGTACAAAACGTTACAATTTCCACAGGTAGAGGATTCTTATCCGGAAACGGAAGCAACAACGGTTTGGCTTTCATTAAATTAAAACCTTTTGAAGAACGTAAAAAAGACGGGCAGACTTCTGAAGACATTACAAAAAGACTATTCGGAATTTCAGGAAAAGTTCCGGATGCAAAAGTGGTTTTCTTCCAGCCGCCGAGTGTACCCGGTTTTGGTAGCAGTGCCGGTTTTGAAATGGTACTTTTAGACAAATCAGGAGGAGAATATGCAGATTTAGATACAAAAACCAATGAATTTATCGGGAAACTGATCGAAAGACCGGAAATCGATTTTGCCCAGACTTCATTCAATACAAAATATCCTCAGTATGAAATGAAGATCAATGTTCCTTTGGCTAAGCAGTTGGGAGTTTCTGTAAGCGATATTTTAGCAACGATGCAGGGATACATCGGAGGAGTTTATACTGCCGATTTTACAAAATACGGAAAACAGTTCAGGGTAATGGTTCAGGCACTTCCTGAAAACAGACAGAATATTGAAAACCTGAACGAACTTTATGTAAAAACAGGTTCCGGAGCCATGTCGCCGATCTCACAGTTTGTAACGCTTACCAAAGCTTACGGACCACAGTCGGTGAGCCGTTATAACCTCTTTACTTCGGTGAAAATTACAGGAGCCAACTCCGCAGGATTCAGTTCCGGAGATGCCATTTCAGCAGTACAGCAGGTAGCGAAAGAAACCCTGAACCAGAATTATGATGTAGAATTTACAGGGCTTTCAAGGGAGGAGTTAAATTCCGGATCTCAGACAGTTTTGATCTTCGGATTGAGTTTGATCTTCGTTTATTTCATCCTTTCTGCACAGTATGAAAGTTATATTCTTCCTTTAATTGTAGTGATTTCTCTTCCTCTTGGAGTGATGGGAGCTTATTTCGGGCAGAAAATCATGGGCTTGGAAAATAACATTTATTTCCAGATCGCCCTGATTATGTTGGTCGGTTTATTAGCAAAGAATGCGATTTTGATTGTGGAATTTGCCGTTCAGAGAAGACATCACGGTGAAACCATCGTTATGTCGGCAATTAATGCGGCTAAAGCGAGATTAAGACCGATTCTGATGACTTCATTTGCCTTCATCTTCGGTTTATTGCCATTGGTTTTGGCAAGCGGAATCGGGGCGGTAGGAAACAGATCCATCGCAACAGGAGCAGCAATCGGTTTGTTGATAGGAACTATTTTAGGACTTTTCGTGATCCCTGTTTTATATGTCATTTTTGAATATTTACAGGAGAGAGTAAAACCTATCAAACCAAAAGAAATCAATTTAGCAGAATAAAATTAAGTGAGTTCGGGGTTTTTGATGTAAAGTTTAAATAATAACTAAAACTGAAAAACCCTGATCTTTAAACCTTAAACTTCAAATAATGAAGAGTATTTTAAACATCATAAAAGGAATAACATTTTCAGTCGCCGTTCTTGCCGCCGTATCATCGTGTATGGCGAGGAAAGAATACCAGAGACCGGATAATGTGGTAGACGAAAAACTCTACCGTACAGATATGCTTCCTACAGACAGCACCAATATCGCGAATGTTTCCTGGAAAGAAATCTTCACAGATCCTGTTCTTCAGGGACATATTACAAAGGCTTTGGAAAATAATCTGGACATCAGAATTGCTTTACAGAGTATTTCTTCAGCAGAATCTTATTTAAAACAAAGCAAGGCAGCGTATGAGCCAACCTTATCAATAGGACCGAATTATACATTCCAGACCCAGTCTATCAATACCCAGTTTGGGCAGATTATCGGAGAAAGACGATATGTAAATCAGTTCGATATTACGGCAAGTCTTGGCTGGGAAGCCGATATTTGGGGAAAACTCAGAGCACAGGAAAAAGCGCAGTTAGCAACATATTTAGGGACTGTTGAAGCTCACAAAGCTGTAAAAACAGACCTTATTGCTTCTGTGGCTTCATCATATTATCAGTTGCTTACCTACGATGCTCAGAAAAGAATCATCACAGAAACCATTAAAGTACGTGAGCAGAATTTAGAGACGACAAAAGCTTTAAAGACGGCGGGAACTTTAACGGAAGTTGCAGTTCAGCAGAGTGAAGCTTTGGTGTACAACGCAAAATCTTTGTTGATTGATATTGATACACAGATTCAGTTGCTGGAGAACACCATGAGTCTTCTGATGGGAGAGCCATCTCATACCATTGAACGTTCATCTTTGGAAAATCAGAATGTTCCGATTGATCTTAAATTAGGATATCCTGTACAACTGTTATCCAACAGACCGGATGTAAAAAGAGCAGAATATAATCTGATGAATGCTTTTGAACTTACAAATTCTGCAAAAGCACAGTTTTATCCGACTTTAAAATTAACAGGAAGCGGAGGCGTTCAGTCGGTGGATATCGATCATCTTTTCAGCGTCAATTCTTTATTTGCGAACGTTGTTGCAGGTCTTGCGCAGCCGTTGCTGAACAAAAGAGCCATCAGAACCAATTACGAAGTAAGTCTTGCCAATCAGGAAACCGCTTATCTGAATTTCCGGAAAGCCATTCTTACCGCAGGAAAAGAAGTTTCTGATGCTATAAGAGTGTATTCCGTTCAGGATCAGTACATCGATTTAAAACAGAAAGAACTGGTGAATTATAAAAATTCCGTAAACTATTCTCAGGAATTAGTAAACTACGGAATGGCAAATTATCTTGAGGTACTGAATGCCAGTGTCAATTCTTTAAATGCAGAATTGAATATTGCCAATGCACAGTACAGTAAAATGAAAGCCGGAATAGAGCTTTATCAGGCTCTCGGCGGCGGTTGGAAATAAATTCTGACAATAAAAGTAAAAAGAAAAGCGCATACGGATTTATTTCTGTATGCGTTTTTTATTTGGTCTTAAAAAAATCATTTCTGCTAAAATATTTACAGATATTTCCATCAGTTTTTAAAGAAAATGTAATAAAATGTTTGTATATGTGGTTTAAATACTTACTTTTGTACGGCTTCGGAATTTTGAAGAAAACGAGAGGGGGATTAGCTCATCTGGCTAGAGCGTTAGACTGGCAGTCTAAAGGTGGTGGGTTCGAGTCCCATATCCTCCACAAAAATTGTTTAACTACTTGTAAACTATGAAGAAAATATTTTTACTTTTATTAACAGCTTTCTTATTCGTTGGTTGTGGCAAAGATGAAGATACAATTTATGATTTCATCGGAACCTGGGCGGGAACGTACGAAGGAACCGAAAAAGGCGACTGGAATGTAGTGGTAGCTACCGACGGAAAAGTAACCGGAACATTACATTCTGATCAAACAACAGAAAACTATTATATTTCAGGACATCTTAGCGAATCCGGAGATCTTGTTGCAACGATCGGTTTTCCTGAAGATGGCGAATTCAGAGGAACTTTCACAAGAGAAGACAAAAAAGCTACGGGAACATGGTCTAATGCAGTTCCTACGCCTACAAGAGCCGGAACCTGGAAAGGTGCTAAAACTTCAAAATAAAAAGATTTTTACATACAATATAATAAAGCT
Organism: Chryseobacterium mucoviscidosis; assembly: GCF_002177115.1. Taxonomy (GTDB): domain Bacteria; phylum Bacteroidota; class Bacteroidia; order Flavobacteriales; family Weeksellaceae; genus Chryseobacterium; species Chryseobacterium mucoviscidosis. The sequence goes on from NZ_MVAG01000122.1 coordinate 264,001, forward strand.
ATCCTTCCGGGATGGCTTTTTTTTAAGTTTTTAAGCAGCGGGTATATGATGAAGACTTTATTGGATTTATTTAAACTATTTCAAAAGTCTGCAAATAGAAAAAATATTTAATTTTTTAACTTATGTGCTCTTTTTTTTCAATTAGACTTAAAAAACTAAAGTGTTTAAATCTTTTGTAGTAATAAAGTTTAACATCTAATGTCTAAAAAATCAACATACAATTTTAAAAAGAAAACTTCGCATTCTTTGAGTTTAAAAAAATAATATCATTCAAATGAACAGTCTTAAAATTTTTGTGGTATTTCTTACTTAAGCTCTGCGAAAGCATAATTTTATTATATTTGTATAGATTGTAAAAATTCAGGGAAATATGATGAATAGATTTTTAGGCAAAAAAAAGTTTGTTAAAAACATATTTATTGTATCACTGTTTTCCGTATTTATCATTTCCTGCGGAAGTTCAAAAAACGTTGTAAAAAAAACTCCGGTTACCAAAACCGTTGCCAAATCTGAAAACCTCAGAAAACTTGATTCCAGATTTGACGGGAAAATTTCAAAATCCATCAACGAGCTCCTGAAAGACGCAGAAAAATATTTGGGTGCGCCTTATAAATTCGGCGGAAATACTTCTTCAGGTTTCGATTGCTCCGGATTTACCGTAAAAGTATTCGAGGAAAATGATTTCAAACTTCCGAGAAGATCCGCAGATCAGGCAGAAGCAGGATCTCAGATTAACATCAAAGATGTAAAACCGGGAGATCTCCTGTTTTTCGCAACAGCAGGAGGAAGCAAAGTTTCGCACGTCGGGATCGTTCATGATATCGGAAGTGACGGCGAAGTTAAATTTATTCACGCTTCCACATCAAAAGGCGTTATTATTTCTTCCTTAAATGAAACCTACTGGAACAAAGCCTATCTTCATGCGCAGAGAGTTCTGTAGTTTATGTTTTGTTAAACAAAGAATATTTCAATACCTTCTGATAATCAAAATATTACAATTGTTTTTGTGTTGCCTTAATAAACAAAAAGGCATTGTATAACTTAAAAACATAAGATTTTTAAAGTAAAAGAGTTTTGCTCCTTTAGGAACAGAATCTGTGTAGAAATAGTAATAAAAAAACCAACCATCAATCCGTTGGATTGATATCTGTAATGCGACAATGTTCTAAAGATAAGCGTTTCATATTATCTGATATATCAACAGAAATGGGCTTTAGCCCATTTTAAATAATTAAGAATACAATTGGCTTTAGCCAAAACATATCATAAATTTCTGCTTTAGCCGATTTTGATTTACTTAAATCGTATGTGGCTTATACAATTAAATTAAAACATTGTTTAAAGCATCCGGAATATTAAAATCATGAAGTTGTTTAAACTAATTTTAAATTTAACCTTAAAGGATACAAAAGACTTTATTGGATTTATTTAAAATATTTCAATAGTCTGCAAACAGAAAAAATCTTTGATTTTTTTAAAACTTAGGTGCACTTTTTTTCTATTTAACTATTAAACTAAACTTAAGAAACTAAAGTGTTTAAATTTTTTGCTTCTTTTGCGGTAAAAAAGTTTAAACAAGTTTCGTTCTAAACAAAATACTTTCAAAAGGTTTTGCTGATCTTTTTTGTATCTTTGGCAGCGTATAATTTTTCAATTTAAATTAAATAATAAACATGTCGTTACAACAAACTATTGAAAATATCTGGGAAAACAGAGAACTATTGCAGAATGAAGACAGCCAGAAGGCGGTTAGAGAGGTGATTTCTTTGGTTGATAAAGGAGAGCTTCGTACAGCAGAACCTACAGAAAACGGATGGCAGGTGAACGAGTGGGTGAAAAAAGCAGTAGTAATGTACTTCCCGATTCAGAAAATGGAAACGATTGAAGTCGGTCCGTTCGAATTTCATGATAAAATGCCTTTGAAGAGAAACTACGCTGAAAAAGGAGTGAGAGTTGTTCCGCATGCAATCGCAAGAGAAGGAGCTTATATTGCGCCGGGAGTTATTATGATGCCATCTTATGTAAACATCGGTGCTTATGTAGATTCCGGAACTATGGTGGATACTTGGGCAACAGTTGGAAGCTGCGCGCAGATTGGTAAAAACGTTCACCTGAGTGGTGGTGTTGGTATCGGTGGTGTTTTAGAACCGCTTCAGGCTGCTCCGGTAATTATCGAGGACGATTGTTTCGTAGGATCAAGATGCATCGTTGTAGAAGGAGTGCATGTTGAAAAAGAAGCTGTTTTGGGAGCTAATGTGGTTTTAACGGCATCTACAAAAATTATTGATGTAACGGGTGAAACTCCGGTTGAGATCAAAGGAAGAGTTCCTGCGAGATCAGTAGTTATTCCGGGAAGTTATACCAAAACCTTTCCTGCAGGAGAATATCAGGTTCCATGTGCATTGATTATCGGAAAAAGAAAGGAATCTACAGACAAAAAAACGTCTTTAAATGATGCGTTGAGAGAGAATAATGTTGCTGTTTAAGATGAATATTTTAAACTAAAACCTCACATCTTGAAAGAAAAAATTCTTAAAATATTGCTAAACCCTAAATACATATTTGGGGTTTATCTTATTATAGCTGTTGCAACGGCGTTATCCAAATATTTCAGAGGACCACAGGCGATTAACAATTATCTGATCTTCAAAAATGTTTTCGTGAATACCTTCGAGCAGAAAAATCTCTACTTGCAGTATCCCGAAAGATACTTAGATGCCAATCATTATGGAATATTTTTCAGTATTCTGATTGCTCCTTTTGCTTTGATTCCCGATTGGCTTGGAATTTCATTATGGAACGTTGCCAACGCAGCCATTTTCCTGTTTGCCATTTACAAACTTCCGTTTTCTGATGCTAAAAAAGCACTTTTTGCACTGCTTTGTCTTCAGGAATATATTACAGCAGCCGTAAGTCTTCAGTTCAATATTGCTTTGGTAGGATTGCTTATGCTGTCTGCCATTTTTATTTATGAAAAAAAAGAAGTACAGTCTGCTACAGCCATTTTAGTGGGAGTATTTGTAAAACTGTACGGAATTTTGGGACTTTCGCAGTTTTTCTTCATCAAAAACAAGCTCAAATTTATTCTGTCCGGAATTGCAGTTGCGGCTTTATTTTTTGTATTACCGATGGCAATTTCCAGCCCGCAGTTCGTTGTACAGAGCTATACAGACTGGTTTCACTCTCTGGCTGAAAAAAACGGACTCAATCAAAGTCTGGATTCTTACCAGGACATTTCTTTAATGGGATTTGTAAGAAGAATTTTGCAGGATGCTTCAATTTCCAACCTTACTTTTATGGCTTTCGGAGCGCCTTTGTTCTTTTTGCCGTATGTAAGAATTAAACAGTACAAACATTACGCATATCAATTGATGATTCTGGCTTCAACCTTACTTTTTTTAGTATTGTTCAGTTCAGGATCAGAATCTCCAACATACATTATTGCAGTAGCGGGAGTGATGATCTGGTTTTTCCTTCAGAAAAAAAGAACACCGATTGTTTATGCTATGTTGATTTTTGTAATTATTCTCACCTGTTTTTCACCATCAGACTTATTTCCAAAATTTATAAAACAGAATTATATTGTTAAATATTCCCTAAAAGCTTTACCTTGCATCGTTGTCTGGTTCAGGATCATTTATGAACTGGTAACAAAAGACTTCGAAAAAGACTACAGCCTGAACTGATTATGAAAAAAATTTCAATTGTAATTCCTGCGCATAACGAAGAAGGAAACGTGGCTTTGGTTCATCAGAAAATTAAAGAAGTTTTTGATGGACTGGATGATTACGGCTTTGAAATTATTTTCGTGAACGACGGAAGCCGCGACAAAACCCAGCAGAAGCTCGAAGAACTTTCCGCAAAATATGACGAAGTAAAATTCATTGAATTTTCACGTAATTTCGGACATCAACCCGCCGTAAAAGCAGGAATGGATAATGCTTTCGGAAATGCGGTCATTTCCATGGACGGCGATCTTCAGCATCCCCCTGAAATGATTCCTGAAATGATCCGGAAATGGGAAGAAGGCTACGACATTGTTTTTACGATTCGAACCTATCCGAAGCAGATTTCCTACTTTAAAAGAAAAACATCCGACTTTTTTTATAAAATCCTGTCGAGTTTGTCCGATGTTAATTTAACAAAAGGAGGCGGATCAGATTTCAGACTGATGGATGCGAATGCAGTCGAAGTGATGAGAACGTTCAACGAGGATGACCTCTTTTTACGGGGTTTAACAAGCTGGATGGGCTTTAAACAGACCGGAATCGAATTTACAGCCAATGAAAGACTTTCAGGTGAAAGCAGCTATAACCTCAAGAAAATGATCACTTTTGCATTTACAGGGATTACGGCATTCAGTGTAAAACCACTGTATATTGCAGCCTATTTAGGATTCCTTTTTTCCGCATTTTCAATTGTCGGATACGGTTTGTATGTCATTTATTCCTTCGTGGCAAAAACCGAAATTTCAGGATGGGCTTCATTAATTATGACCATCGTATTTTTTGGCGGTCTGCAACTGATTATTTTAGGAATTATGGGAATTTATTTAGGCAAAATTTTCAAACAGGTAAAAGAAAGACCTAATTATATCATCAAAAATAAAAATTTTTAAATGGTTTTATTAAGTTTTGACATCGAGGAATTTGATATGCCATTCGAATACAAAGGCGAAATTTCCTTTGAACAGCAAATCTCAATTTCTCAGAAAGGCGTCGAAAGAATTTTAGATATTCTCAAAAAACACCATGCAAAAGCAACGTTCTTTTCAACCGTAGTTTTTGCAGAAAACAGCAAAGAACTCATCAGAAGACTGTTAAATGAAGGTCACGAATTGGCTTCTCACACATGGTTTCATTCAGATTTTGAAGAAAAACACCTTAAAGAATCCAAAGAACGGCTCGAAGAACTGTTTTCAACGCAGGTTACAGGACTTCGAATGCCCAGAATGATGCCTGTAAGCAAAAATGCTGTTGAAAACGCGGGATATTCTTACAATTCGTCCATCAATCCGACCTATCTTCCCGGAAGATATAATAATTTAAAAATATCAAGAACTTATTTTAACGAAGGAAATGTGGTGCAGATTCCGGCTTCCGTTTCACCCAACTTCAGAATCCCATTATTTTGGCTGAGTTTTCACAATTTTCCATTGTTTTTCTACAAAAAACTGGCTTCAGACGTTTTGAAAAAAGACAAATATCTCAACATCTACTTTCATCCGTGGGAATTCGCCGAAATAAAAGACGAAGCTTTTAAATTACCCGGTTTTACCGTAAAAAATTCCGGAAATGATATGATAGAAAGATTTGATGAATTTGTTTCGTGGTTAAAAAGTAAAAATTATTCATTCGGAACATTTCAGGAATTTCAAAAACAAATACAGCCATGAAGATAGCATTTGATGCCAAAAGATTTTTTCACAACACTTCCGGTTTAGGGAATTATTCCCGCGATCTTGTTAGAATTTTAGCACAGTATTTCCCTGAAAACGAATACATTCTGCTCAACAAAAACAAATCGGAAAGAGGATCTGATATTTTAGAAAACTCCAACGTTCATTTTGTGGAAACTTCCAAAGGAAAAATGTCCCGACAGTTTAAAATGGGGAAGGATGCCCAAAAACAGAACGCCGATATTTTTCATGGATTATCCGGCGAATTGCCTTTGAAATGGGATCAAAAACCCATCAAAAAAATTGTCACCATTCACGACCTTATTTTTGAAAGATATCCGCAATATTATTCCTTTTTCGACCGTAAAATTCACTTCTGGAAATTCAGGAAAGCCGCAAATTCTGCCGATAAAATCATTGCCATTTCAGAACAGACCAAGCGCGATATTATCCAGTTTTTAAAAGTTCCCGAATCGAAGATCGAAGTCATTTATCAGGGATGCCATAAAGCGTTTAAAGAACAGCAATCCGAAGAATTCATTCAGAAAACCAAAGAAAAATACAGTCTTCCGGAAAAATTCATTCTCAATGTCGGAACCATCGAAGAACGTAAAAATCTTCTCAATGTGGTAAAAGCGTTGAAAGACACGAATATTCCACTCGTGGTTGTCGGCAAAAAAACAAAATACTTCAGGAAAGTGGAACAGTTTGTTCAGCAGCATAAAATCAGCGTGCAGTTTCTCGAAGGAGTTTCCATGGATGAACTCGCTGCAATCTACAAACTTGCCGATATCTTCGTTTATCCAAGCTTTTTCGAAGGCTTCGGAATTCCTGTCATCGAAGCATTATTTTCAAAAACAGTAGTTATTACAAGCAATACAAGCTGTCTTCCCGAAGCGGGCGGTCCCGATTCCGTCTATGTAGATCCGGAAAATCATCTCGATATTCAGTCTAAAATTAAATTTTTATGGGACAACGAATCCGAACGTAAACGCCGTGCTGATAAAGGTTTTCACTTCGTTCAGCAGTTCAACGACGAACCGATTGCCAATAACCTGATGAATCTTTACCGAAAAATTATTTCGTAAATTTTTTGGCAGTTTAAAAATAAGTCCTACATTTGTACCACAATTTTCAACAATGAAACCGAATTTTTTAACAGTACATCATTATCATCATCATCTCTGCTAAGACGGAATTGATTGATATGTACTTATGTTAAAAATCAAAATAATTAAAACCGTCTGAGTAAACAGGCGGTTTTTTGTTTCTAAATTCATCCCGGGCAATTTATTTCCAAACCCTCCTTTTTTTACTCAGACACAACAAAAAGTAAAATGAGTAAATTAAAAATAGCCATACAGAAAAGCGGTCGTCTTTACGAAGAATCTCTTCAGCTTTTAAAAGACTGCGGTATTTTCGTTAACAACGGAAAAGATCAGCTAAAAGTTTCCGTAGAAAATTTTCCGATGGAAATCATGTATCTCAGAAATTCGGATATTCCTCAGTATCTGGAAGACGGAGTGGTAGATATTGCCATTGTAGGAGAAAATCTTCTGGTAGAAAAACAGAAAAAAATTGAAATCGTTCAGCCTTTAGGATTTTCAAAATGCAGGGTTTCTCTGGCAGTTCCGAAAGAAATTGAAACCGATGAGATCACCTATTTTCAGGGAAAAAAAATAGCTACTTCTTATCCGAATACCCTGAAAAACTTTTTGGATAAAAACAATATTTCAGCAGACATTCACATCATTTCAGGTTCTGTAGAAATCGCACCGAACATTGGTCTTGCCGACGGAATCTGCGATATTGTAAGCTCAGGAAGTACCCTCTTCAAAAACGGATTAAGAGAAACCGTTACGATTCTTACTTCTGAAGCCGTTCTGGCAAAAACATTCAGACTGGATGAAGAAAAAACCAAAATTCTTGAAAAATTTCTCTTCAGAATTAAAGCCGTTCTTAAAGCAAAAAATTCAAAATATATTCTCATGAATGTTCCGAACGACAAGATCGCAGAAGTTTCAAAAGCGCTTCCTGTGCTGAAAAGTCCTACGGTAATTCCGTTGGCGGAAGAAGGGTGGAGCAGCATCCATTCCGTGATAGACGAAGCGCGTTTCTGGGAAGTGATTGATGAACTGAAAGACAAAGGAGCGCAGGATATTTTAATAATTCCAATCGATAAAATGGTGATTTAATATGCAAATAGAAAGATATCCTGAAAGGGAACAATGGTCTGAATTAACAAAAAGACCCGTTATAAAAAGAGAAAGATTAACAGAAATCGTTGCCGGAATTTTCGATGAAGTGAAGAACAACGGAGATCAGGCGTTGATTGATTTTGCTAGAAAATTTGATTCCGCAGAAATAAACAACATTAAAATTTCTGAAGAAGAAGTTGAAGCCGCTGAAAATCTGATCAGTGAAGAACTGAAAACAGCCATTCAGGAAGCAAAATCGAATATTACCAGATTTCACGCTTCACAAATTCCTACGATCGAAAAAATAGAAACAACAAAAGGAGTGGTTTGCTGGAGAGAAAACCGAGCCATTGAAAAAGTAGGAATTTATATTCCGGGAGGAACAGCGCCGTTGTTTTCTACGGTTTTAATGCTTGCTATTCCGGCTCAGTTAGCGGGTTGTAAAGAGATTATTCTCTGTACGCCGCCCGATAAAAACGGCAATGTAAATCCTGCCATTTTATATACGGCAAAATTGTGCGGAGTAACGCAGATTTTCAAGACAGGAGGCGCTCAGGCAATTGCAGCAATGACTTTTGGGACAGAAAGTATTCCGAATGTCTACAAAATTTTCGGGCCGGGAAATCAGTATGTTGTTGCCGCTAAAGAATACGCACAAAACTACAATATTGCCATCGATATGCCTGCCGGACCGAGTGAAGTTCTTGTGATTGCCGATGAAAAGGCGGTTCCTGAATTCTGTGCAGCAGATTTGCTTTCTCAGGCAGAACACGGAAGCGACAGTCAGGTGATTTTCCTGTCCACAGACGAGAAAATTCTTAATGAAACCCTTCTGGAAACCCAAAAACAGCTTGAAGCACTTTCAAGAAATGAAATGGCAGCAGAATCTTTGAAAAACAGTCATTTTATTTTACTGAATTCAATAGATGAAGCTTTGGAATTCAGCAATTTGTACGCTCCGGAACACTTGATTTTAGCCGTTAATGATTTTGAAAATTATATTCCGAAAATTCAGAATGCCGGTTCTGTGTTCTTAGGAAATTATTCATGCGAGAGTGCAGGAGATTACGCGAGCGGAACCAATCACACCCTTCCTACCAACGGTTTTGCGAAAAATTACAGCGGGGTTTCTCTTGACAGTTTTGTAAAGAAAATTACTTTTCAGAATCTGTCGGAACAGGGATTGAAAAAATTAGGAAAAACCATTGAAATAATGGCTGAAGCGGAAGGACTTTTCGCTCACAAAAATGCAGTAAGTATCAGATTAAAAGAACAGAATGAAAGAATTTAATATCAAAGATTTAGTAAGAAAAAATATTCTTGAACTGCAGCCTTATGTGAGTTTCAGGGACAATAATACATTTGAAAATCCTGTTTTTCTGGATGCGAATGAAAGCGCGTTCGGAGAACTGAACCGTTATCCGGATTCTACTCAAAAAGAATTGAAACAAAAATTGGCAGTTTTGAAAGATGTTTCGGCTAAGCAGATTGCTGTCGGAAACGGAAGCGATGAACTGATTGACCTTATCGTGAAAGTTTTTTGTGAACCTAAAAAAGATGCTGTTCTGATGATGAATCCTTCTTTTGCGATGTACGGATTTTATGCTTCGGTGAATGAAAATAAAGTGGTTAAACTGAATCTGAATGAAAATTTTGGAATCGATAAAGAAGAGTTTTTAAAAATCTCAAACGAAGAAAAACCAAAAGTTTTCTTTTTATGTTCGCCCAATAATCCTACCGGAAATTCTATTGAAGACATTGAATTTTATATTCAGAATTTTGAGGGAATTGTTGTGGTTGATGAAGCGTATATTGAATTTTCAGGAAAGAAATCGTGTGTTGAGCTGTTGGAAAAGTTTCCCAATCTTATCGTTCTTCAAACCTTCTCAAAAGCTTGGGGAATGGCGGGAGCAAGAGTCGGAATTGCATATGCTTCAGAAGAGATTATTCAACTGATCAATACGGTTAAATCTCCGTACAATGTTAATTCTTTAAGTTTAAATAAAATATCAGAACTTATTAGTAATAAAGAGATTATAAATTCAAATATAGAAAATACTTTAAATGAAATTTCTTGGTTGAGAAATGAATTAGAGACAATAAATTGCATCAAAAAAGTATTTCCAAGCAACGCCAATTTCTTCCTGATTCAGTTTGAAAACTTAGATAAGGTGTACTGGAAATTGCTGGAAAATGAAATTCTGACGAGCAAAAGAAGTCCGCAGATTCCGGATTGCATTAGAATTAATGTGGGTAATAGAGAAGAAAACAATAAGCTGATTAACGTCTTAAAAAGTATTTAATTAAATCTGAAACCTTACAGATTTTTAAAAACCTGTGAGGTTTAGAAAAAGTAAAAGAAAAGTAAAATGAAAAAAGTATTATTTATAGATCGTGACGGAACCTTAATCTTAGAACCGCCCATTGATTTTCAGGTTGATTCTCTTGAAAAGCTGGAATTTTATCCCGGAGTTTTCCAGAATCTTTCCCGAATTGCCAGAGAGCTTGATTTTGAACTCGTTATGGTAACCAATCAGGATGGTTTGGGAACCGAAGGTTTTCCTTATGAAGATTTCATCAAACCACAGGAAAAAATGCTCAAAGCCTTTGAAAATGAAGGAATTGTTTTCAGTGATATTCTGATTGACAGAAGTTTTGAAAGTGAAAACCTGCCGACAAGAAAACCGGGAACCGGAATGTTGGGAAAATATATTTACGGAGACTACGATCTGGAAAATTCATTTGTGATTGGAGACCGGCTTACAGATATTCAGTTGGCAAAAAATTTAGGAGCAAAATCTATATTGATCAATAAAGTTCAGAATGATGAAGCCGATTTAACGACGGAAAGCTGGAGCGAAATCGCACAGTTTTTAACGAATATTCCGAGAAAAGCAAAAGTATCCAGAAAAACCAATGAAACAGAAATTGAAATTGAGGTTAATCTTGATGGAAGCGGAGCCTCTGAAATTTCAACCGGATTACAATTTTTTGATCATATGCTCGAACAGATTTCCAAACACGGAAATTTAGATTTGAAAATTAATGTGAAAGGAGATTTGCAGGTCGATGAGCATCACACCATTGAAGACACAGGAATTGTTCTCGGAGAAGCTGTTTTAAAAGCTTTGGGAAAGAAAAAAGGAATTGAGCGTTATGGTTTCCTGCTTCCGATGGATGATTGTTTAGCACAGGTCGCTATTGATTTTGGAGGAAGACCGTGGTTAATGTGGGAAGCGGATTTTCAGCGTGAAAAAATTGGTGATGTTCCGACTGAAATGTTTTATCACTTTTTTAAATCCTTCACCGATTCTTCAAAGTGTAATCTCAACATTAAAGTGGAAGGTGATAACGAACACCACAAGATCGAATCTGTGTTTAAAGCATTTGCCAAAGCGTTAAAAATGGCAGTAAAACAGACGGATAAGAATTTTAATTTACCATCAACCAAAGGACGTTTATAATGATTGCCATCATCAAATACAACGGCGGAAATGTCAGTTCCGTGCAGAATTCATTGAACAGATTAAATGTAGAATCTGTGGTAACCGATGATTTTGACCTGATAAGAAAAGCCGACAAAGTAATTTTTCCGGGAGTGGGTGAAGCGTCTTCTACCATGAAATTGTTAAAGGAAAAAGGTTTGGATCAGTTAATTCCGACTTTAAAGCAGCCGGTTTTAGGCGTTTGTCTGGGAATGCAGCTCATGTGTAAAAACAATGAAGAGGGAAACACAGTCGGGATGGGAATTTTTGACATCGATGTTAAAAAGTTTCCTGCAAAGAATATTGTTCCGCACATGGGATGGAATACGATTTCAGATTTTAAATCAGAAATATTTTCAGGGATTGAAGAAAACAGCGATGTGTATTTCGTTCACAGTTTCTACTGCGAATTATCGGAAAATACGACATCGGTCTGCGATTACATTCTGCCATTCAGTGCATCTCTGCAAAAGGATAATTTTTACGCGATGCAGTTTCACCCCGAAAAATCAGGAGATGTAGGAAGCCGTTTACTGGAAAATTTTTTAAAACAATAAAAACTGAATATGAAAATTATTCCCGCTATAGACATCATCGACGGAAAATGCGTTCGTTTGTCGAAAGGAGATTACGATACCAAAAAAATATACAATGAAAATCCTCTTGAAGTCGCCAAAGAATTTGAAAGTTTTGGCATACAATATCTTCATCTGGTGGATCTTGACGGTGCAAAATCTAAGCATATTGTTAACCAAAAGGTTTTGGAAACCATTGCGAAAGAAACTTCTCTGGAAATTGATTTCGGGGGCGGACTGAAAACTCTAGAAGACATTGAAATTGCCTTTAATTCGGGAGCAAAGCAGATTACGATTGGAAGTATTGCGGTTCAGGATCCCGATTTCTGTTTTGATCTGATTGAAAAATACGGTCCGGATAAAATTATTCTCGGAGCCGATTGCGAAAACCGTAAGATAAAAACTTCGGGCTGGCTGGAAGAAAGCCAATTGGATGTGATCGATTTTATTCTCAAATATAAAAATAAAGGAATTAAAAATGCGATCTGTACGGATATTTCCAAAGACGGAATGCTTCAGGGCGCTTCGGACGAACTGTACAGAGAAATTGTAGAAAAAACAGCAGTTCAGTTAATTGCAAGCGGCGGAATTTCGTGTATAGAAGACGTTGAACAGATGAAAAAGATCGGCTGTTCCGGAACGATTATCGGAAAGGCAATTTATGAGGGAAGAATCAGTTTGCAGCAACTCCAAAATTTTATTGAAAATGCTTAAAAAAAGAATCATTCCGTGTCTGGATATCAAAGACGGAACTACAGTAAAAGGAATTAATTTTGAAGGATTAAGAAATGCGGGAGATCCTGTAGAACTTGCCAAAAGATATGAAAAAGAAGGCGCAGACGAATTGGTTTTTCTGGATATAACCGCAACGATAGAAGAACGGAAAACTTTTGCCGGACTGGTACAGAAAATCGCAGCAGAACTGAGTATTCCATTTACAGTCGGCGGCGGAATTTCTACGGTGGAAGATGTAAGAAGACTCTTGGAAGCAGGAGCAGACAAGATCAGTATCAATTCTTCGGCGGTTAAAAATCCGGCACTAATTTCGGATTTATCAAAAGAATTTGGTAGTCAGTGTATTGTGGTTGCTATTGATACGAAATTAGTAAACGGATCTGACTGGGTTCATGTGAAAGGAGGAAGGGAAATAACGGATCTGAAGACTTTGGACTGGGCAAAGAAAGCAGAAGAACTGGGAGCGGGAGAAATTCTTCTTACTTCAATGGATGGCGACGGTACAAAAAACGGGTTTGATCTCAGAATAACAAAGTTAATTTCCGAAAGTGTAAATATTCCCGTCATTGCTTCCGGAGGCGCCGGAAAAATGGAAGATTTTGAAGCCGTTTTTAATCAGACAAAAGCAACAGGAGCTTTGGCGGCAAGTATTTTCCATTTTAGAGAAGTGCAGATTCAGGATCTTAAAAATAATTTGAAAATTAAAAAAATTGCAGTACGATGAATATCGATTTTAATAAAAGTGAAGGCTTGGTTCCGGTGATTATTCAGGATGACAGAACGTTACAGGTTTTAATGTTGGGCTACATGAACGAAGAAGCTTTTGAAAAAACCAAAAAAGAAGGAATTGTAACTTTTTTCAGCCGTTCCAAGAACCGTCTCTGGACAAAAGGAGAGGAGTCCGGAAATTTTTTAAAGGTTAAAAATATTGCGATAGACTGCGATCAGGATACAATTTTAATTAAGGCAATTCCTACAAATGTTGTCTGCCACACCGGAAGTTTCAGTTGTTTTGGCGATAAAGATTCTAAAGGTTTTCTGTATGAACTGGAAGAAAAAATAAGCCAAAGAATTGATGAAAAAACCGAAGGTTCCTATACGTATTCATTATTTCAGAGAGGCATCAACAAAATGGCTCAGAAAGTGGGAGAGGAAGCCGTAGAAGTAGTGATCGAAGCCAAAGACAATAATGATAATCTGTTTAAAAATGAAGCGGCAGACCTGCTGTATCACCTTTTGATTTTACTGAAAGCCAAGAATTTTACACTGAAAGATATTGAAGAAATTTTGCTTTCCAGAAACCGATAAAGTTGTATTTTTATCTCTAAACTCATTAAGAATCAACCGCAAAAGAGGCAAAAGACCATTATGTTGCAAGAATTAGAATATTCAAAACTATCAGAAGAATAAAATCGAAGATTTTTTAAACTGTTTTAAATGAAATTTCAGCTTATTTTTGTCACTTATGTGTTTTAAATACAATTCATTAAAAAATTATCCCATGAAAGAAGACAACAAAGAAAATCAGCAATCCAAAACCGAACCGGAAAGTAAAGGAAAAATTAACCCTGAAAAGGGAAAAGTAAAAGAAGTAAAACCTCCCAATTCTGATGCTGCAAAAGGCGGTACAAGAGCCGGATAAATTAGAAGCCAGTCGGATTTTCGGCTGGCTTTTTTTAATAATTATTTCGATTATCTCTATTTTTTCGATGCGACAGCAAAATGCTGCAATGCGCCGATTGCCGCTTTACCGATATTAAAAACATATTGTACATCAGTATTGGCAAAAGTATCATCCGCAGTATGAGGAAGATCGCTTCTCAGATATTCGAAAAATCCGGTGATTACTTCACCCTTCTTCTCAAAAGAGATGTAGTCGGTATCTTCTGCGGGATCGATTTTTGCCTGTAATGGAGAATATAAAGTTGTGCAGGTCATCAGTTCTTTGGTAATCTGTTTAGAAGCTTCATTATTTTTTGAGCTTCCTCCCTGATCTTCATCACAAAATACGGTATCGTTGAACATTCCTTTTTTACCACCGACCTGATCCAGATTGAAGACCATTTTTATATCAATCTGCCTGGTTTTGTTCTGATAAACGACCTCATTTACATAATGTCTGCTTCCGTACAATCCCTGTTCCTCACCTGAAAAATGAATGAATTTTATGGAATATTCAGTGGGAATATCTTTCAGGATTTTTGCGGCTTCCAGAATGATGGATGTTCCGCTTCCGTTATCGTTGACTCCGGGACCGTTAATGCTGTCGAAATGTCCGCAAATAATGATATATTTATCCGGATATAAAGTTCCTTTCTTAGTAATGATCAGGTTTTTAGATTTTAATTTTCCAATAGAAAAAGGATCTTCTTCCATTTGGTTTTCGGAATATCCGAAAGATAAATATTTATTTTTGATCCAGTTCAGGGCATTTTCATTTTCTATAGAACCTGTGGTTTTAACACCCAGTTTTTCAAATTCCTTTAAATGGGATATGATGTCCTCTTTTTTTAATAAGTTAACTCTGTCCTGATAAGTCTGAATAAAGCTTTGTGCCTGAAATACTCCGGCTGTTACCGAGAAAAGAAAAATGGCTGTTAATTTTTTGAAATTCATATTGGTAATTAGTTTATTATTTTACAAATATAGAAATAAAAAATCCTGAGAAAGAAACTCAGGATTTTGCTTGATCATTGATTATTTTCCGATAATTATTTTTCTTACCGCTTTTTGGTCTTTTGTTTTAATTGTTGCGATATACGTTCCGTTTGGTAATTCTGAAACATTTACTTTCGTTTCATTTTCCTTATTTAAAACAAGCCTGCCATTGATATCTGAAATTTCAAGACTGAAATCTTTAACATCTTCCGGAAGTTCAACATTTAAATAATCTTTCGCAGGATTGGGATAGATCTTTATAGATTCTATAGAATTTCCGGAAAGTAATGCTTCTTTTTTCTGTAAAGAATTTGCTGCAACCGCAAAGTGCTGTAAAGCTCCTAAAGAAGCTTTTGCTATATTATAAATATAAACTGGATCTGTATTAGCAAATGTATCGTTTGAAGTATGAGGATAATTACTTCTTATTCTTTCAAAAAAGCCTGTAATAATTTCGCCTTTTCTTTCAAAAGGAATATAATCTGTAGCTTCAGCCGGATCTACCGCCGTTAGAAGAGGAGAATATAAAGCGGTACAGTTTCGCAATTGCTGTGTAACGTTTGCTGAAGCTGCATTATTGCTGGAGAGACCTCCCTGATCTTCATCACAATAGATTGTATTGTTATTATTGCCCATTTTTCCGCCAACCTGATCCAGATTGAAGACTAATTTAATGTCTACTTTCTTAATATTATTTTGATAAACAACGTTATTTACGTAATGTGAACTTCCAATAAGTCCCTGTTCTTCACCAGAAAAATGGATGAATTTAATCGAATATTCTGTAGGAACGTCTTTTAAAATTCTTGCCGCTTCCAGAATGATGGATGTTCCGCTGCCGTTATCGTTTACTCCGGGACCGTTTATGGTGTCGAAATGTCCGCAAATGATAACGTATTTGTTAGGATAAACGGTTCCTGTTTTAGTGATGATTAAATTTTTTGAACTTTTGCCGTTGTAAGTGAAGGCATCTTCCGAAATCTGGTTTGAAGAATATCCGAAAGCCAGATATTTATTCTTAAGCCAGTTGAAAGTATTATTATTCGCTGTTGAGCCGGTGGTTTTAATCCCTAAATTGGCAAAACTCTGTAAGTTTGTTGTAATATTGGTTTGTGTTACCATATTAGCTCTGTCCTGATAAGCCTGAATAAAAGATTGTGCATTGAAGCTTAAAGCAGATAAAGAAAAAAGCAGAAATGTGGATGTCTTTTTCATTTTGTTATTAATTTTTGTAATTTGATTGGTATACAAATGTAATAATAAAAAAATCCTAAACAAAAGTTCAGGATTTTAATTTTACAGAAAAATAAAAATTATTTACCGATAATTATTTTTCTTACCGCTTTTTGGTCTTTTGTTTTAATCGTTGCGATATACGTTCCGTTTGTTAATCCAGAAACATTTACCTTAGTTTCGTTTTCCTTATTTAAAACAAGTCTTCCGTTCATATCCGAAATTTCTAGACTGAAGTTTTTAACGTCTTTAGGAAGTTCAATATTTAAAAAGTCTTTTGTCGGGTTGGGATAGACTTTTACAGATTCTAAATGATTTACCGTTTTTTCGTCCGTAGCCAGTAAACTTGTAGAGGCTGTTGCAAAATGCTGTAAAGCTCCTACAGCCGCCTTTCCTACGTTGAAAACATAAGTGGGGTCTACATTGGCAAAAGTATCGTTTACGGTATGTTCATTATAACTTCTTACCGTTTCGTAAAAGCCTGTAATAATGTCTCCTTTCGCTTCAAAAGGCATATAATCGGAAGAGTAGGCGTTCGACATTACCGTCTGTAATGGTGAATACAGCGTTGTACACGCTGCAAGCTGCTGCGTAACGGAAAGAGAGGCAGCATTGTTTCCTGTTTGCCCGCTTTGGTCACTTTCGCAGTTGATGGCAACATTAGAATTGCCTATTTTTCCACCTACCTGATCTAAATTAAAGACCAGTTTGATGTTTAACTGACGGACACTGTTCTGGAAAACCACACTGTTTACATAATGTGCACTTCCCTGTAATCCCTGTTCTTCGCCGGAAAAGTGAATGAATTTAATAGAATATTCTGTCGGAACATCTTTTAAAATTCTTGCCGCTTCCAGAATAATAGAAGTTCCGCTTCCGTTATCGCTTACTCCGGGACCTGTAATGGTGTCGTAATGTCCGCAGATAATAACGTACGTATTCGGATAAACGGTTCCTGTCTTGGTAATGATTAAATTTTTAGAACTTGTAGAGCCAAATGTGAAAGGATCTTCTACCATCTGACTTGCTGTATAACCGTAAGACTGATATTTTGCTTTAAGCCAGTTTAATGCATTGGTATTGGCTACAGAACCCGTTGTTTTTACGCCAAGATTCCCAAATTCCTGAAGTAATGTAGTTATATTGGTCTGGGTAACCAAATTGGCTCTGTTCTGATAAGCCTGAATAAAACTTTGAGCCTGAAATGCATATGTTCCTAATGAAAACAGCAGTAGAGTAGTTATTTTTTTCACTTTAAAGGAAAATTTTATAAATTTAATAATATTACGCAAATGTAAATAATAAAAAAATCCCAAGCAAAAAACCTGGGACTTATATTGATAACAAAAATTTTACATTATTTTACTTGATCTACAACTGCTTTGAAAGCTTCAGGGTGATTCATTGCTAAATCTGCTAAAACTTTTCTGTTAAGCTCAATGTTGTTCTTTTTAAGAGCTCCCATAAATTGAGAGTAAGACATTCCGTGCTCTCTGGTTCCCGCGTTGATACGAGTAATCCAAAGTGCTCTGAAATTTCTTTTCTTCTCTTTTCTACCACGGTAAGCATATTGCATTGCTTTTTCTACCGCGTTTTTAGCTACTGTCCAAACGTTCTTTCTTCTTCCGAAATAACCTTTAGCGTGCTTAAAAATTTTCTTTCTTCTAGCTCTTGAAGCTACCGAATTTACTGATCTTGGCATAATTTAAATTGTTTTTTTGAAATGTGCGGTAATTGTTTCATTACTCTTAGTGGCTCCATTTCAGGGTTAAAATGTTGAATTTGTTTGAATTCTTATAAACCGACTATAGATTTATAAAAACTACTTAATTGCTAATTGACGCAATACGCTTTTCTCGTCCACAGCAGCAACGTAAGAAGTCGTAGTAAGATTTCTCTTCTGCTTCGTTTCTTTCTTCGTTAAGATGTGGCTTTTGTAAGCGTTCTTTCTTTTGATCTTACCAGATCCGGTAAGAGCAAAACGTTTCTTAGCACCTGATTTCGTTTTTAATTTTGGCATTGTTTTGCTTTTTATTGTTTTGTTATCAATATCTGTTTTGGCTATTTCCGATTGCCCGGAATAATAGTCTGCAAAATTACGGAAAAATTTCGAGATTTGAAAAAGATTTTTTGAATAGAATAGGGAAGTGGATGAAGCTTTAGGTATTACCGTTTTTGTGATGTAAATTTTTTTGAAGCTGTTTTCTGCTTTTCACTGTATCTTTTTGGTTGCGGACTCCGCTTCACTCCGCCCGCAACCAAAAAGGATGTCGTTCCAATCAGGGCTAGAGTGGCAGTTCCCAATATAAATAGTAAACGAATGTCCATACTATTTTTCATGCTGAAAGCATCTAAATAACCTATCCAACGTATCGTCGAAATCCTTTTCACGATGACAAAATTTGTAAATATTTTTTAATAAATTACTGAAAAGTTCCGGCAAATCCGCTTGAAATAAAAAACAGCAACCAAAATACTCTGATTGCTGCTTTTACTTATATGTATGTCGAAAAAATTAAGCCTCAATAAATTCCAGAAGATCCTTATTAATCGTCTGATGTTCAGTAGTAGGCATTCCGTGAGGGAATCCCGGATAAGTAATCAACTTACCGTTTTTCAATAATTTAGCAGATTTTATAGCGGAATTTTCAATAGGCACAATCTGGTCGTCTTCACCATGCAGCAACAGTACCGGAATATCAACAGCTTTCAGGTCTTCTGTAAAATCTGTCTCAGAAAAAGCTTTGATTCCGTCATAATGAGCCACAATTCCTCCCATCATTCCCTGTCTCCACCAATTGGTCTGTACACCTTGCTTCACTACGGCACCTTCTCTGTTGTAGCCATAGAAAGGAATCGTTAAATCCATAAAAAACTGATTTCTGTTATTTAAAGTCTGATCTCTGATGTTGTCAAAAACCTCCATAGGAACGCCATCCAGATTGTTTTCACTTTTTACCATTACCGGAGGAACTGCGCTTATCAATACTGCTTTTTTTGCTCTTCCGTTGGCATATTTGTTTACATAACGGATCACTTCACCGCCACCGGTAGAATGTCCGATATGGATAACATCTTTCAGATCCAGAAATTCTACCAATTCTGCGGCATCAGAAGCATATTGTTCAATCGTATGATTATAAATATTCTGGCTGGAACGTCCGTGACCTCTTCTGTCGTGGGCAATTACTCTGTAACCTCTCTGCAAGAAGAAAATAACCTGCGCATCCCAGTCATCAGAAGATAATGGCCATCCGTGGTGAAACATCAATACCGGTCCTTCTCCCTGATCTTTATAAAAAATTTCTGTTCCGTCTTTTAATTTTAATGTACTCATTGCTTTGTTGTTTAATTTGTTATTCAATTTTAATTTTTAAATAAGCTTATTATTGTCTTATTTTTCTAAAGCAAATGTAGTCGTAAATTAAATGGATAATCTTGATCTATGTTAAAAATTAAAAAATATTTAATAATTAATATAAAATCCTGAATTGTAATTAATCTGGGATTTAATAATCATAATACATAAAAAAAGCCTCAAAAATAATTTGAGGCTGTATATTTTAGTTTCAGATCCGTAGATCCGGCTGTAGATTATTTAGCTGGTTTTTTAGGACTCATCATCATAATCATTCTTTTTCCTTCAAGCTTAGGAAGCTGGTCTACTTTTCCAACGTGCTCCAATTCCTGAGCAAGTTTTAAAAGTAAGATTTCTCCTTGGTCTTTAAAGATAATCGAACGTCCTTTAAAAAATACGTAAGTCTTTAATTTTGAACCTTCTTCAAGGAATTTCTCAGCATGTTTCTTTTTGAATTCGTAATCGTGCTCATCTGTCTGAGGTCCGAAACGGATTTCTTTCACAACTACTTTTACCTGCTTAGCTTTTAATTCCTTCTGCTTTTTCTTTTGCTCGTATAAGAACTTTTTATAGTCCAGAATCCTTGCAATAAACGGTTCAGCCTTATCGGAGATTACTACAAGATCCAATTCCTGCTCCTGAGCAATCTGTCTTGCCTTATCAGTAGGATAAACTCCCGGCTCTACGTTATCGCCCACCAAACGAAGCTCTCTCACACGAATTTTATCGTTGATCAAGTGTGCGTCCTCCTGTACCGGACGTCTCTGTGGGCCCCTGTTGTTAAATCTTTGTGCTATTGTATTATAATTTTATTGGTTAACTTCTATTTTTATCAATCATTCTGAATAAAAAGTAATTTTCAATCATTCAGAATGATATTTTTAAGATTTAAGCGTTAAACTCAAATCCTGTTTTTGACTGTTCTTTAAAATAAGCAACGAAATCTTCGATCTTCATTACTCCTAAATCGCCTTCGCTACGTCTTCTTACAGAAATTGTGCCATCCTTTTCTTCATTTTCTCCCACTACAATCATGAATGGAATCTTCTTTAATTCGGCATCGCGGATCTTTTTACCCGTTTTTTCATTTCTGTCGTCAATTAATCCGCTAATATCGTGATTTTCCAGTAATTGAGAAACTTTTTTAGCATAATCTACGTATTTTTCACTGATCGGAAGAATGATAAACTGATCAGGAGCCAGCCACAATGGGAAATCTCCCGCTGTATTCTCAATAAGAATAGCAATGAATCTTTCCATAGAACCAAACGGCGCTCTGTGAATCATTACCGGTCTGTGCTTTTCGCCATCGCTTCCTGTATACCAAAGATCAAATCTTTCCGGTAAGTTATAATCCACCTGAATCGTTCCAAGCTGCCATTTTCTGCCTAAAGCATCTTTCACCATGAAATCCAGTTTAGGACCGTAGAAAGCGGCTTCGCCATATTCAGTTACTGTATTCAATCCTTTTTCCGTTGCCGCTGTTACGATTGCATTTTCTGCTTTCTCCCAGTTTTCGTCGGTTCCGATGTATTTTTCTTTATTTTCAGGATCTCTTAAAGAAATCTGCGCGGTAAAATCAGCAAAACCTAATGAACCGAAAACATAAAGAACCAAATCAATTGTTTTTTTAAATTCATCCATCAACTGATCCGGAGTACAGAACAAATGCGCATCATCCTGAGTAAACCCGCGAACTCTCGTTAAACCGTGAAGCTCACCACTTTGCTCATATCTGTAAACGGTACCGAATTCTGCATATCTTTTAGGCAAATCTCTGTAGCTCCATTGTGAAGTTTTGTAAATTTCACAGTGATGCGGACAGTTCATCGGCTTCAGCATGAATTCTTCTCCTTCATTCGGAGTTTTAATCGGCTGGAAGCTGTCTGCTCCGTATTTATCCCAGTGACCGGAAGTTACATACAATTCCTTCGCACCGATATGCGGAGAAATTACAAATTCATAACCTGCTTTTTTCTGAGCTTCAGAAAGGAAATTCTCTAATTTTTTTCTTAAAGCAGCTCCTTTTGGTAACCATAAAGGCAATCCCTGACCTACTTTTTCAGAGAAAGCGAAAATTCCAAGTTCTTTACCCAGTTTTCTGTGGTCTCTTTTTTTAGCCTCTTCTAAAAGTTCAAGATATTCTGTTAAATCTTTCTGTTTTGGGAAAGAAATACCATAAACTCTTGTTAACTGAGGATTTTTTTCATTTCCTCTCCAGTATGCTCCGGCAGCATTTAAAATCTTCATTGCCTTTACAATACTTGTGTTCGGAATGTGTCCTCCACGACAAAGATCTGTAAAGTTATCATGCGTTACGAAAGTGATTTCCCCATCATTAAGATTAGAAATCAGTTCCACTTTATAAGGATTGTCTGCATACACTTTTAAAGCTTCTTCTTTAGAAACCGGATATAAAGAGAATGTAGACCCTTTTTTAGCATTTTCTAAAACCTTCTTTTCGATCTTTTCGAAATCTTTATCAGATAAACTTTCGTCCCCGAAATCTACATCATAATAAAATCCTTTTTCGATGGCAGGACCAATGGTTAACTTAGCATTAGGATAAAATTCAAGGATTGCCTGCGCCAAAAGGTGGGCAGAAGAATGCCAGAAAGCCTTCTTTCCAAGATCATCATTCCAAGTTAGCAATTGTACCGTAGCATCCGTGGTTATAGGTGTGGTCGTCTCTACTTGTTTGTCGTTTACAACTGCGGAAATGGTATTTCTAGCCAATCCCTCGCTTATAGATTTTGCCACATCTAGCGGAGTAACTCCCGCCTCGAATTCTCTGACACTATTGTCTGGAAGTGTAATTTTTATCATTGTTTACTAAGAAATTTTAAGATGCAAAAATACGGATTTTTTATTTAAAATACTACTTTCACGCATTTTTGAGACGAGATTTAATACGAAAAATCTCAGAATACCGTTATAAATAATTAGCGTTTAACCAACGGTCTAATTCTGAATAGGTTAAATTAAGACTGATGCTTTCTTTTGTACCGTACTTTTTCTTTAATAATCTCAATAACATCCACATTTCTCACTTTAGACTGTACCCAACCGTGAATATCTATGTACAGCAAAGACCTTCTGTAGTATTCATTTTCAGAAAAAAGAGTTAATTTTTCATCAAATTTTTTGAAAGATTCCAATTGTTTGTCCGGTGTTATATTATTCAGGTTTTTGAAAAAATGAATGCTTTCAAAATGGAATTCATCTGGCTTTTTCATCTTTTTGGTGAATTTTAAAGTTGCTTTTATAAATTCATCATAATCTTCATCGTTTCCGGATTCATGTTTTGCCATCAGAATCAAAATTCGGGTGTGGAACAGTAAATCTTCCTGAACATTTCCCTTCGATTCGATCACTTTTAATGAATAATGGATGGATTCCTCAAATTTTTTGCTTCCAAAAAACATCGCTGCCATTTTTAAATAAAGAATCATGAAATGATGCTCATCAATTTTATCACGGAGCTTTTCCATTTTCAGCTCAATTTCAGGAATCAACTTCGAGCCGGAAAAGAATTCACCTTTCACAAAGTGAATGTTCATTAAAGTATTGTAATGCGTCAGAAAAATAAGCGATTGCAGGTTTTCATTTTGAGCAAAACTTGAAGAATGAACAACCTCATTGAAATTCTTGAAACTTTCCTCAAGAATATCAATATTTCCGTAAAGGAATAAGATTTTCAGCAGGTAGGTATTTCCTTTAATGTACCAAACGGGATGACTCACGATCATTTCAGGATTTTTGTGAAATAAATCCACCCATTGAAAGGCATATTTCAACGTATATTTATATTCCTGAAGCAATTGATTTTTCCAGACGTGCGCTTTAAAATACCACAATTTCTCCGTGAAATTCAGCTTTTTGAAATTAATTTTCTGAATCTGCGCATTGAATATCTGCATGATTTCGGCACGGTCTTCATCGTTTTTTACATAACCTTTTGTCAGCATTTCACTGTACAGTTTCAGCGAAAGATTGGATAATTCCGTCGCATAATGATTCTGTTTGCTGATTTCCGTGGATTGTCTGATCAGTTCATGGGCTCTACCTTCAATACTCCGGGTAATGAACTGGGATTCAATTACTTTTTCTAGATCGATAATTTCCGAAGCAATACTTTTTTCATCCAATTCTAAAGCGGTCTGTTTTGCTTTATCTAAAATTTTTAAAGCCTGTTTATACAAACCTTTCTGATACAGAATATTCGCAAAATCAAGCTGTTCGCGCAGTTGAATTCTGTAATTCTGATGACTCGGGTTCATTCGTAAACTCACCAGAATCTGCTTGTAAAGATGCGCTTTCAGGTTCGATAACTGCTGTTTAGTCGAAATTTTTTTGTTGATGATGATATGCTCATCGTATTCCTTCATCTTATCCAGTTCTGAAAAAAGAAGAAGAAATTTGGCATCCGCGTTAATTCCGAGACGGTTTACATACAAGGTGAATTGCCTTTTTTCTGAAGTTGTCAGAGATTTAATGAGTACGAATAAAAAATCTTTATGCAATTCTGCCATTGTAAATTTTTAAAATTTAAAATAATGATAATCAAATAATTGAAATTAAAATACAATCTTTTGAGTATTGTATTTTTTATAAAAACCGAAACTGAATAAACGTTTCATCTTTTTAGTTTTGGATCAAAATTAAGTAAAAACTTCATTATGAATTCCGAAAAAGTCGAAATTTTTGATACAACGCTGCGTGATGGAGAGCAGGTTCCCGGCTGTAAGTTAAATACCGAGCAAAAATTAATTATAGCCGAAAAACTGGATGAACTGGGAGTGGATGTTATTGAAGCCGGTTTCCCGATTTCCAGTCCCGGAGATTTTCATTCGGTTTCGGAGATTTCAAAATTAGTGAAAAATGCGAAAGTCTGTGGATTGACGAGAGCCAATCAGAAAGATATTGATACCGCAGCCGAAGCATTAAAATACGCCAAAAGACCGAGAATTCATACCGGAATCGGAACTTCGGATTCTCATATCAGATTTAAATTCAATTCAAACAGGGAAGATATTGTTGAAAGAGCGGTTCAGGCTGTAAAATATGCCAAATCGTATGTGGAAGACGTGGAATTTTATGCGGAAGATGCAGGAAGAACAGACAATGATTATCTGGCAAGAGTTTGCGAAGAAGTGATAAAAGCAGGGGCAACCGTGCTTAATATTCCGGACACAACGGGATATTGTCTTCCCGAAGAGTATGGCGCAAAAATAAAGTACCTGAAAGAAAATGTAAAAGGAATTGATCGCGTGATCTTATCCTGTCACTGCCACAACGATCTCGGAATGGCAACCGCCAATTCTATTGCAGGAGTCATCA
Organism: Chryseobacterium mucoviscidosis; assembly: GCF_002177115.1. GTDB lineage: Bacteria > Bacteroidota > Bacteroidia > Flavobacteriales > Weeksellaceae > Chryseobacterium > Chryseobacterium mucoviscidosis. The sequence continues at coordinate 288,981 of NZ_MVAG01000122.1, forward strand.
ACGGAGCGAGACAGATAGAATGCACCATTAACGGATTGGGAGAAAGAGCCGGAAATACGGCGCTGGAAGAAGTGGTGATGATTTTAAAACAGCATCCATATTTAGAGTTATATACTGACGTTCAGTCCAAAATGCTCAATCCTATGAGTGTTTTGGTTTCTGAATTGATGGGAATGCCGGTTCAGCCGAACAAAGCGATTGTGGGAGCGAATGCTTTTGCGCACAGTTCCGGAATTCATCAGGACGGAGTGATTAAAAACAGGGAAACTTACGAAATTATTGATCCTGCGGAAGTGGGCGTGAATGCTTCTACCATTGTTTTAACAGCAAGAAGCGGACGTTCTGCTTTGGCATACAGATTTAAACATATTGGTTTTGAAGTTACTAAAAATGAACTGGATTTTCTGTATCAGGAGTTTTTGAAAATTGCTGACGGTAAAAAAGAAGTCAATAATGACGATTTAAGTTCAATGATCGAAAAAGTGACAAGAAAAATAGGGTAACAGAATTGATTCTCCATTACATAAATTAGAATGAATACAAAAAAAACACTGTTTGATAAAGTCTGGGATGCGCACGTTGTAGAGACGATTCCGTACGGACCTCAGATTATTTATATTGATAAACATCTCATCCACGAAGTAACCAGTCCACAGGCTTTTGCGGAACTGGAAGCCAGAAATCTGGAAGTTTTCAGACCGAAACAGATTGTGGCAACTGCGGATCATAATGTTCCGACTTTGGATCAGGATCAGCCGATTCGCGATGCATCATCCAGAAATCAGGTGGAGCAGTTAACGGAAAACTGTAAGAAAAACAACATAGAATTGTATGGTTTGGGACACCAATATCAGGGAATTGTTCACATCATTGCTCCGGAATTAGGCGTTACACAGCCGGGAATGAGCATTGTTTGCGGAGACAGCCATACTTCTACGCACGGCGCTTTCGGTTCAATTGCTTTCGGAATCGGAACAAGTCAGGTAGCGCAGGTTTTTGCGAGCCAGTGTCTGTTGCTGAATAAGCCAAAATCGATGAGAATTACCGTAAATGGTAAGTTAAATAAAAATGTTCAGCCCAAAGATGTGATTTTGTACATTATTTCAAAAGTGGGAACTGACGGCGGAACAGGGTATTTCTGCGAATATGCCGGAAATGTTTTCGAAGAAATGTCGATGGAAGGCAGAATGACGGTTTGTAATATGAGCATTGAAATGGGCGCTCGCGGAGGAATGATAGCTCCCGATGAAACAACTTTTGAGTACGTAAAAGGAAGAACTTTCGCACCGAAAGGCGAGGAATGGGAAGAAAAAATGGAATACTGGAAAACTTTGAAAACCGATGAAGGAGCAGTTTTTGATGCTGAATTTTCTTTCGATGCTTCGGAAATTTATCCGATGGTAACCTATGGAACCAATCCGGGAATGGGAATTTCCATCAGTCAGAATATCCCGAATCCTCAGAACGAATCTGAAGAGAAGGCTTTAAAATACATGGGTTTAAAAGCGGGACAGGCTCTTTCTGATATTAAAGTGAATTATGTCTTTATCGGAAGCTGTACGAATGCGAGAATTGAAGATTTCCGCTCTGCGGCAAATTATGTTAAAGGAAAAAGGAAGTCGGATCATGTTCATGCATGGCTTGTTCCGGGTTCTCAACAGGTTGCCAAACAGATTTTTGAAGAAGGTTTAGATACGGTTTTTAATGAAGCGGGTTTCCAGATCAGACAACCGGGATGTTCGGCGTGTTTAGCGATGAATGACGATAAAATTCCGGAAGGGGAATATTGCGTTTCTACTTCGAACAGAAATTTTGAGGGAAGACAGGGACAAGGTGCGAGAACAATTCTTGCAAGTCCGTTAACGGCTGCAAAAGTTGCTGTGGAAGGAAGAATTTCCGTCTTTGAAAACTGATGGAGAGGAGTTTTGCTTAAAACTTGTCTAAACTTTTTTACCACAAAAGACGCAAAAGATTTAAACACTTTAGTTTTTTAAGCTTAATACTTAAATAGAGAAAAGAGCACATAAGTTTAAAAGTGAATTGTCAATAGTGAATAGTGAATTTTAGAAATTGACTATTGACTCACAAAGTGAAATTAACCGTTCACTTTTTAGCCCCGATAGAAACGGTTACCCCGGAGCAAGCGAAGGCAAAAGCAAGGGAGCGAGGAGTATGAGTGGATAGCGGGAAATAGCTCCTGAAAAAGAAAAAAATAATAATTAAAACTATTTTGGCTCGAAAAAATGCAAAAATTAGTCATTATACAATCCAGAGCAATTCCTTTGCCTGTAGAAAATATAGATACGGATCAGATTATTCCGGCGAGATTTTTAAAGAGTATTGATAAAAAAGGTTTTGGCGAAAATCTTTTCAGAGACTGGAGATACGATGTTCATACGAATGAACCGAATCCTGATTTTGTCCTGAATAACGCAAAATACAGCGGTGAAATTCTGGTTGCGGGAAATAATTTCGGTTGCGGAAGCAGTCGGGAACACGCTGCATGGTCTTTAACGGATTATGGCTTTAAGGTGGTTGTTTCAAGCTTTTTTGCTGATATTTTTAAGGGCAATGCTTTGAACAACGGATTATTGCCTGTAAAAGTTTCTGAGGAATTTTTAAAAGAAATTTTAGAGGAAATTACTGAAAATCCTGAAAAAGAAATTTTGGTGGATGTTGAAAAACAAACGATTACTTTCAATAATAAAACGGAAGGTTTTGAAATAGATTCTTATAAAAAAATATGTCTGCTGAATGGGTATGATGATATTGATTTTTTAATCAGCAGAAAACAGGCGATCGAACAATTCGAACTAAAAACACAAAAAGTGTATGAAAACTAATTTTAAAATTGCAGTGCTTCCGGGAGACGGAATCGGGCCGGAAGTGGTTGCAGAAAGTATTAAAATTTTAGATTCCATTGCGGAAGCATTCCAGTATCAGTTTGATTTTAAATACGGATTGATGGGGGCGGAAGCGATTTATAAGACAGGAAATCCTTTGCCGGATGAAACACTGGAGATCTGTAAAGCATCTGATGCGGTGCTTTTCGGGGCGATCGGAGATCCTTCTTTCGATAATAATCCGGATGCCAAAGTACGTCCGGAACAGGGGTTGTTGAAACTTCGTAAAGAATTGGGGCTTTTTGCGAATATCCGGCCTTTGAAAACGTATACTTCTTTAATTGAGAAAAGTCCTTTGAAAAGGGAAATTATTGAAGGAACGGATATTCAGATTTTCAGGGAACTGGTGAGCGGAATTTATTTTGGCGAAAAATTTACGGATGAGGAAGCGGGTTATGCGTATGATATCTGCAAATATAACCGTGATGAAATCGCACCTATTGTTCATATGGCTTTTCAGGAGGCTCAGAAAAGAAGAAAAAAGTTAACTTTAATTGATAAAGCGAACGTTTTGGATACTTCAAGATTATGGAGAAAGGTCTGTAAAGAAATTGCGGCAGAATATCCTGATGTAGCACTTGATTTTATGTTTGTAGATAATGCGGCGATGCAGTTAATTTTAAATCCGAAACATTTTGATGTAATTGTCACCGAAAATATGTTCGGAGATATTATTTCGGATGAAGCAAGTGTAATCGGCGGTTCTATCGGTTTGCTTCCTTCGGCTTCCGTTGGAAATGAAAATGCTTTGTTTGAGCCTATTCACGGTTCTTATCCGCAGGCAAAAGGAAAAGGAATTGCAAATCCTGTTGCTTCTATTTTAAGTACGGCAATGATGCTGGATTATTTACAGCTTGAACAGGCAGCGGAAAAATTGAGACAATCTGTAGAATATGCCATTGAGAATAAATACGTTACGATAGATCTGAATTCTGAACAGCCTTATTCTACAAGCGAAGTGGGAAGTTTTATCGCAGATTATATTAAATATTCCGAGAAATCGTATTACAATTTTGAAAATGTGAAGCTCGGAAAATCAACTATTGTTTAAAAAGATATTAATTGTCTGTAATTAATCATAACCTCAGTTCGGGATAAGAAATAAATTTAAATAATTGATTTATAGTATTATATCAATTTATCGCAAAGAAAAACAAAAGATTTTTTTTACTTATTGAAAGTTTGTATGGTAAACAAAGGCACTTCGTTTATTTAAAAAAGACAAAAATGGTATTACTTTAATAAGTTTTACGCCTTTGTATATCTTAAAACCACTTAGTATTTAAAATACTCTTGCGAACTTTGTGTTAAAATTATGATTAATAATAGATAATCATTGAAAAATATGTCAGTTTTGCTTCCGTAAGTCAACAGCCAAATAGTTACGGTAGTTGACAAGCGGAGCAGATTGACCGTTGTAGTTCATATTACATATTTGACTTTTATTTGTGTTTTTTTCTAAAAAAGGTTCTGCTCAGTGAGCAGAACCTTTTTATTTTTCGTCTGTATTATCCGTTTTTCCGGATTTGTTGTTTTGAGAAGATTTCTGAACATCTTCCTTATCTACATCGGACGGATTTGTCTTTTCTGATGAAGCAGGAATGTCGGGGAAATCCTGATTTTGCTTTTTGGTTTCCGCAGAATTTGCAGATTCCTGTTTTTCTTTTTCTTCTGAATGCATAGCTTTTGAATTTTATAGTCCTAAAATGCCCAGCTTTCCGGTCTGGTCTTCTATGGTATAATTCAAAGCCTTTGCCAAAACAAAAATATTATTAAGATTTTCCATGAGCTGTTGTCTTCCTTCCGTTCTCAGCTTGTTCTGATCGATGGATTTTACAGCGGTATCTTTCGCTTTCTGCGTTACGTTTTTAATGTCTTTTTCGGAAATTCTGTTGAAAAAAGAATCGTCCATCGACTGGATTTCCACACTTGGCGTAATTCTGATGTCTGCATCGGGCAGTTCGGTAATCACTAATTTTTTATTGATCGAATCTACCTCCATTTTCATCTTGTTAAGATCATAAGAAACCTGAGCGTTCGTTTTGGTGTAGGTAATGATGCTGTTGCTGGAAACTTCTTTGCCTAAAAATTCATAGCCCATTTTGGTTTTCTGAATGGAAGAAGTGTTCTGCTCAAGTACGACCATTTTATTCATCTTCGAAATCTGATTGGTCAGAATATAATAATCTGATTTCTCGGTTTTTTCACTAAGACTAAAGCATGACTTTAAACTGAAAAACAAAACCGTTACCAGTGCAGCTCCCGCCAAAAACGATATTAAAACTTTACTATTTCTCAAACCTTATTTACCAAAAATTTCTTTAATTACAGAACTGTCATCTTTTTTCAGAATCTCTACCAAATCTCTTTCGATATATCCTGATGTAGGCATTTCGATAATTCTTCCCAATTCTTTTCCGTATTTCTCAACAATAATCGTAGGAACTTTCTGGATGTTGAAAAGACTTTCTTCTCCGTTCGGGGATTCCTTTTTACGGTTTACGGCAATAATGGTAAGTTTGCCTTCCGGATATTTTACCTCTTCAAGGATTTTCATGAGTCTCGGAAAATCTCTGTGAGAATCTTCGCACCATGTTCCCATGAAAACGGTAATGTTATACGTGTTGATCTTTCCTTTTTTAAGTTCACCGATGGCTTTCTGATCCAAAGCATATTCATCATGCTCTTTCACATACCAGTCGGAATACGGAGCTTCAAGAAATTTACTTTTAAGCTGATTTCCCAAAAGCATTTTTCCGTCGGCAGTGGTTTCAACTTCACGTCCTACAACCACTTTCTGTGCAGTAAGCTGTTGTGTTGCCATGAATAGAGCTGAAACAGCCATACAATTCGTAATAAATTTTTTCATACTATTTTTCAATAATTGTCTTTAAATCGGCAGGAGAGTAGTATTTGTTTTTCAGGACTTTATGATCTGCCTGTCTGTACACATTAAACTTCTCGCCGGATTTTTCATAAAATGATTCTACGTCTTTTGCTTTGTAAAATTCAACGGTTTCCTGTGCCTGTTCTTCATTATCGCAGGCTTTCGACATATTGGAACGCTGAACTTCGTTGAACAACTCTACAAATTTGCTGCCAAGTCCGAATTCCAGAACCGCTCCACTTAAAACATACTGCAAATCGCATAAAGCATCTGCAATTTCTACGATATTATTGTCTGCAATTGCCTGTTTCAGTTCGTTCAGTTCTTCCTGAAGAAGTTCAACTCTCAGGTTGCATCTTTCCGGTGAAGGAATTTGAGGGGTATCTAAAATAGGGGCTTTAAAAGTGGTGTGGAATTCTGCTACCTGGTTCAGACTATCAATTTTATCCATGTATATTTTTTATTTACGCAAAGATAACAATTGGGTTTTAGATTTTAAGAATTGGGACTTAGGTTTTTTTATGCAATGATATCATTCTAAACATAGACTGAAAGTCTACGAACATAGTTCAAAAGTGGAGTGAAGAATCTCAAGAGCCCAGAAATAGATTATGATTTTTTCTTTCACAAATCTCTCAGATTTTCAATGATTGTGAATATTGGTGAAAATATTTGTGGGATTTGTGTTTAAATGTTAATCCTATTTGGAATTTATGCAGATAGTGAAAGTATATCATTTTGCGGTTGAAAATAAATTTTAAATAATCGTTGTGTTTAGTATGATAAGACATAAAAGAAGACCTGCATCTTATATTTCGAAACACGAAAATCAGAAACAAAAAAGACTGTCCGTTTGCGGACAGCCTTTTACCTCAAAGTTTAATTGAGTGAAGCAATTAGTTTTTAATGAATCTCTTAGAGACTTCTCCAATCTGGATCATGTAAGCACCTTTAATAAGATCGCTTACATTTACCGCGCCTCTTTCAAGTTTTCCTGAATTGATTAGTTTTCCACCCATGTCGAAGATTTTATACTCTTCGTTCGTTGTATTTGAAATATTTAAAATATCTTTTGCAGGATTCGGATACACTCGGATATCTGTAATCATATCTTTTGTATCTAAAATATTTCCTCTTCCTGATGATACAATATTTAAAGTATAGTCTTCTACCTGACCGTACGTATACGTTCCACAAGAAGATGTAGGTACAGAGCTGTACTGCATCATCACTCTCATTCTTGTAGTTCCTACAGTCGCTGTTGAAGGAATCGTGATAGATCCTGTTACCGGACTTGTGGTAGATCCTGTTTTAGACCAAGCCAATTCTCCGCTGTCTGCGAAATCTCCGTCTCTGTTATAATCAATATAAACAGCATAAGCTTCATTATATTTGGTTGATGTCCAAACCGGGGTAATGGAAAGTGAGTAAGCAGAACCTCTTGTTACATTCGTAGAAACTGAAGTGAAGTTTTCGTAACCTGCCGTTCCTGTTGAAGTATTGTTAATGCTTCCGAACGTTACGTTTCCTATTCTTTCATCTGCAGTATTGTTCGCTGAAGCAGAACAGTAAGAAACCGCTGTACCTGCTAAAGTGGTTACAGAAACCGTGTTGCTGGAAACCGAAGCATTTCCTGCTGCATCTTTAGCTCTAACAGTGAAGCTGTATGTAGTAGAAGGAGATAAACTGGATACTGTGTAGGAAGTTGATGCTGTGGAACCAATTAATGAAGTTCCCTGATAAACATCATAGCCTGTAACCCCTACATTATCTGTTGCTCCTGACCATGAAAGATTGGTACTTGTAGAAGTTGTTCCGGAAGCCGCAAGAGTAGGAGCGGTAGGAGCAGTCGTATCGGAAGTTCCGGAACCTGCATTTACCGTAATGTTGGCATTATTCACATCAAAGAAAATGTGGTTGGAACCTTTTACCATGATTCTTCCTGTTGTGGTAGACGTATTCGGGATCGTTACCGCCTGTGTTCCGTCGTTTGGAGTTCCTGCCAACAGAGTAGTCCATGTATTTCCTCCGTCCGTAGACCAAAGAATATCTACGTTGGCTGCATTTACACCATTCGCTGTGGTTCCTGCCACATTCCATGTTACGGTTTGGGAAGTTCCTCCTGTAACGGTTGTTGCGGTATTCTGGGAACTTACGCTGAAAGGTCCTGCTGTTCCGTTTACCGTGATCACTGCATCATCCGAGTTATTTCCTGAACCTCCGGCTCTGTTGTCGCGAACTGTAAATCTGAAATTGTACGTTCTTGCAACATTGGATAGTGCTTCAACAGTAATCTCAGATCCTGCTGTTGTGGTAGCTCCTGCCAGAACTGAAGCCATTCTTGGGAAGTATCTTACCGGGGTAGTTTGTGGCGTCCAAGATCTGAAAGTAGGACCGGTTGCTTTTGTAGCACTTGCCGCAGAACTTGCTCCGGTTTGTGAAGAGGATGCATTGTCCATTTGTTCCCAGATGTACGTTAAAGAATCTCCGTTTGCATCTGTTCCGGCTCCTGTTAACATAAACGGTGTTCCTTTCGGAATGGTATAATCTAAACCTGCGTTTGCCGTAGGAATAGAATTTCCTGTACTTGTGCTTGTAGGGCAGGTTTTAGCTTTGATATTATTGGTAATCTGCTGAATACTGATTGCGTGGAAGAAAGCATCCGAATGCGGCTGAATATCCTGAGAAGTAATTCCCGCATATCCCATGATGGTTGATCCTGAACCCGGCTCCATATTGGCTCCTGTTCCCTCGTTATTCATAGAGAAGGTGTGGTTTCCGCCGAACTGATGCCCTAATTCGTGCGCTACATAGTCGATATCGAAGTTATCTCCTGAAGGAATTGCATCTGCCGGAGAAGTATAACCGCTTCCTTTGGAGCCATTGGTGCAAACGCAGCCGATGCATCCTGCATTTCCACCACCTCCGGAAGCTCCGAATAAGTGACCGACGTCATAATTTGCTTCACCAATAACCGAAGTTAATGTAGACTGAAGCTGTGAGTTCCAGTTGCTTAAGCTGGAAGCAGGAGAATAAGGGTCTGTAGAAGCATTGGTATAGATTACTGAATCGTTATTTGCGATTAAAACCATTCTCGCTGCAAAATCTTTTTCAAAAACTCCGTTTACGCGGGTCATTGTGTTGTTCATTGCTGCTAAAGCATTGGCTTTTGTTCCTCCGAAATACGTTGCGTATTCTCCGGTACAGGAAAGTGCTAACCTGAATGTTCTCAGTTTTGCATCATCGGCATTTGGTCTTGCAACCAGATTAGTTGTGTTTGCAACGCCTTTTTGCGCAACGTCGATTACGGTACATTCAAACTTGCTTAAATCGTCTTTTTTATCAGATTTTTTATAAACAACATAGGTTGAAAGATCTTTTGAATAAGGCTCGATGAAAACCGCTGATTTATCTCCATAAATTTCCATCGATGACAATCCCAGAGGCGAAACGCTAAAATAAACAGTGGAACCGGAGTCTCCTAATCCTTCACCGATATACGATTTGATGTCCGGATATTTTGCTGCCAGTTGAGGATCGAAATTAGAATTTTCTCTTACTTTAAAATTTTCCATTTTTCCCTCAGAATTCGGGAACGAGATAATAATTTCAGACTTTTCTCCTGCAGCTAGTCTTTTGGGAGCTTTTGCAAGAGCATTTTTTAAACCATTAATATCCAGACTGTAGATTTTCGGATTGTTAATAGTTAATTTGTTTTCAAAAATTTCAGTAGCTGATTTTCCTGACGTTTCAGACCAAAGTCGGTCGGTCTGAGCGAATGAAATACCTGATGCAAGCATTCCAATCACCAATAGTTGTTTTCTCATACAAGTTTTCTATTTGATTGTGGAATATCAAAGCTAATAAAAAATATGTTATGAAAAATAAAATTTTTTAAGAAAAATTTAGATAATTCGTTTAAATAATTATGCGATACATTAAATGTCAATATTTGGTGAATTTCTCAAAAAAAGAAAATAGCACCCGCAAAATACGGATGCTATTGAATTATTAATCGGATAATTCTAATTTTTAAAACTGATCATCTGCAGTCGGTCCGTACAGTCCCGGAACTTTGTTTCCTGTAGATCTTAAATAAACCACAAGTTCTCCGCGGTGATGATACAAATGATTATACAGAAACGAGCGGATTACCTGTATTTTCGGCATTGGCGGAAAGATTGAATTTCCTCCCGTTTCCATTCTCCATTCGTTCATCATGGTGTTTTCGTCCCAACTTTCAATGGCTTTCTGGGCTTTCGCAACATTTTCTTCAAATTTGGCAACAATATTTTCTGCTTTGGAAATATCGCCTTTGTCGTATTGATAGGTTCCCATATCGAATACATCCTGATTGAATGTCGCGTCATACCAATTATAAACTTCTGCTACGTGCGAAGCCAGTTCGGCTGTTGTCCAGTTAATTTCAGACGGTTTATAATCCAAAGCGCTGTCCGGAATGGCCTGTAAAAGTTTGCGGGTATTTTCTGCTTCATGCAAAAATTCACCTAATAATGCCTGTTTAATCATTTGTGGATGTTTTTTTGAAATAATTTAGTTAAAATTTATTTTGTAATATCTCTTCCGATAACCAGTCTCTGGATCTCGGAAGTTCCTTCTCCGATGGTGCAAAGTTTAGAATCTCTGTAGAATTTTTCTACCGGGAAATCTTTTGTATATCCGTATCCTCCGAAAATCTGTACTGCATTGTTTGAAATTCTTACGCAGGCTTCAGAAGCATATAGTTTTGCCATTGCTCCTTCTTTTGTCATTTTTTGCTTAGCATTTTTCAACGTTGAAGCTCTTTGGATCAACAGTTCTGCTGCATCAATTTCTGTTGCCATGTCTGCCAACATGAAGTTAACTGCCTGAAATTCTGAAATGGATTTTCCGAACTGCTGTCTTTCTTTAGCATACTTTAAAGCTGCTTTGTAAGCTCCTCTTGCTGTTCCTAAACTTAAAGCGGCGATAGAAATTCTTCCTCCGTCCAGTATTTTCATTGCCTGTTTGAAACCTTCACCTACTTCGCCTAATCTGTGAGAATCCGGTACACGAACGTTATCAAAGATTAATTCAGCGGTTTCAGAAGCTCTCATTCCCAGTTTGTTTTCTTTTTTACCGGAAGAAAAACCGGGCATTCCTTTTTCTAAAACGAAAGCGGTAGAATTATTTTTAGCTCCTTTTTCTCCTGTTCTCGTCATTACAACAGCGATGTCTCCTGAAATAGCGTGGGTAATGAAGTTTTTAGCTCCGTTAATGATCCATTCGTCTCCATCCTTCACTGCAGTGGTAGACATTCCTCCTGAATCTGAACCTGTATTGTGCTCTGTAAGTCCCCAAGCTCCGATTACTTTACCGGAAGCCAACTGAGGAAGCCATTTGTTTCTCTGCTCTTCGTTTCCGAATTCATAAATGTGGTTGGTACAAAGTGAATTGTGTGCTGCCACAGAAAGACCGATGGATGGGTCTACCTGTGAAATCTCGTCCAAAATCGTTACATATTCATGATAACCAAGACCTGAACCTCCGTACTGTTCCGGAATAACGATTCCCATGAACCCCATTTCTCCTAACTCATGAAATAAATCTTTAGGGAAAGTCTGGCTTTCGTCCCACTCCATAATATTAGGTCTGATATTCTTTTCAGCAAATTCTCTTGCCGTTTCCGCTATCATTTTGATGTTGTCAATAGTCTCTGTATTCATATAGATATCTGTATTTATATAGATAATAGTTAGTTCCCAAAGATAATTAAATTGCCGTAACGCCCAAAAAAATTATTTATGACATAAGGCGGTAACTGCAAAAATCTAGTTTTCAATTTTTTATATTCTTAAAATTAATGATATTTTAATAAAATTTTCCGAACTTTAAGCAGATTAATTTACTATTTTAGCCACCCAATTTTTAAAGCATGAAAAAAATTCTACTGCCTATTATTCTGATTTCATCGTATTTCGCAGCTCAGGCTCCTGCAGGATATTACGACGGAACGACGGGTTTGACGGGTTACGCCTTAAAATCAAAGCTTCATGATATCATTTCGGCGAAAAATATAAACTGGCATTATGGTGATCTTACCAATTATTATAATCAGACAGATTTAGATAAATATTACGATTACGGACCAAGCAATACAACGATTCTGCTTGATATGTATTCTGAAATTCCTACCGGTCCGGATGCATATGAATATACAACGGCAAATATTATCGGAAGTGCTTCTGCGGAAGGACAGGGCTGGAATCGTGAACATATGATGCCGCAAAGTACTTTTTACAGCAATTATCCGATGTATTCCGATCTGTTTTATGTGGTTCCTACGGATGCAAGAATCAATCAGTTGAGAAGCAATTATCCTTACGGAATTGTGGGTTCTACGATCTATTATACATTTACCAACAGTTCAAGAATAGGGAACTGTGCTATTCCGGGAGTTACTTATACCGGAAGGGTATATGAGCCGATTAATGAATTTAAAGGGGATGTTGCGAGAAGTCTGCTGTATTTTGCAGTACGGTACGAAGGCAAATTAGGAACGTTTAATTTTAATAATAACGCCAATCCGGCTTCGGATACCAATCCTCTGGACGGAACGGAAGAAAGGGCTTTTGATTCTGCTTACATTGCGATGCTGCTTCAGTGGCATCAGCAAGATCCTGTTTCGCAAAGGGAAATCGACAGGAATAATGCTGTTTATGCAATCCAGAAAAACAGAAATCCTTTTATTGATAATCCTTCGTGGGTAAATACGATTTGGGGACAGACTCCCGATGCGGTGGCGCCACAGACTCCTACAAACGTAACGGTAACACAAAACAGTGCTTATTTTACGACACTGAGCTGGACTCCGAGTACAAGTACGGATGTTATAGGGTATAAGATTTACCAGAACGGAACTTTGGTGGGATCTACTAAGGGAACAACATTTACAGTAGATCATCTTACTCCTTCTACAGCTTATAATTTTACTGTAAAAGCCTACGATAATGGTTATCTGCTTTCTTCAGACAGCAATACAGCTTCTGCAACAACATTAGCTTCAGATGTATATGCCAAAGATTTAATGGTAACAAAATATCTTGAAGGGACTTCAAATAATAAAGGAATCGAAATCACCAATAAAACAGGACACCCTGTAAATTTAAGTGATTACAGATTGTCTATTCAGTTTAGCAGCGGAGCAAATTATTATTTTGTAGATCCTTATGAACTGGAAGGAATTGTTCAGAATAACGAAACTTTTGTGGTGTTGAATCCGGATGCCAATTTCTCCTGTTACACGATCAATCAGGCAAAGTTTGTAACGGCGGCTCCGCAGATGACGTATTCCGGAAGCCAGTATCTTGAACTGAGATATAAATCTTCAACCGTTGATGCGATTGGAGTTTCGGGAACAAATAATTCTTCGGTTTTAGGGAATGTGTCTTTATATAGAAAATCCAATATCGCGCAGCCGACAACGACGTTTACTATTTCGGAATGGGATTCTTACGCAAGTAATTACTGCCAGAGTTTAGGAACCTTGGCAACGGCAGAAGCGATTCTTGCACAGAATAATGAATTTAAAATTTATCCGAATCCTGTGAACGATTATGTTTTTGTAAGTGGAAAAACAGAATATATAAAAACAGCACAGATTTTAGATCTTTCAGGGAAAGTGATTTACACTGAACAAAATCCATTTAAGAACAAAAAAGGCATTTCTGTTCAAAATTTGTCTACAGGAACCTATTTGTTGAAAATTGATGATAAAATCTATCAGTTTATCAAAAAATAATGTAATGTTTTAAGCAAAGAAAACAGCCTTCGGTAAAATCTGAAGGCTGTTTTTTTGTTATTTTCAAAAATTCTATTCTTTAATCATTTTAAAAGTTTTGTTTTCTTTTTCTCCCTGAATTCTAATTATATATCCGCCAGAAGAAAGCCCGGAAACATTAATGGTATTTGTTCCTGCTTCTAAAACCTGCGTTTTGATGGTTTGACCGGCTATATTGTAAACAGAAACGGTAGATTTTTCGTTTAAGATTACCAATAGTTTTTCTTTCATTGGATTAGGATAAACTTTAATCTCTTTTAAATTTTCAGCAGAAATGTCATGGGGAGATTTCTTTTGTGAATTTTCTTTCTGAGCGTATAATCTGGAGGCAGGATTTAGAAGAGAATCATCCTTCCAGCTTTCCGGCAGACTGTTGTCCATATCTTCAGAGATCAGTTTAAGATAAGAACCTAAACCGTTTGCCTGAGTTGGCCAGGGAGAATTTACTCCATAATACACATAATCCATAATATTTCCGGATGCATCTTTAAAGGTAATCGGTTCTCCTGAATTACTAAGGCTTCCACTTGTCCACTGATATTTATTTATTAAATCAAACCCAGAAATGAGAGCCGGATTTTTTGCAAGCATAATGGTTTGGTTTTGTGCTATTTTGAAACCTTGTGGAAATGTATAACTAACTGCATCGGAAATAGTATATCCGGAAACATCGATTTCTGAGCCTCCGGGATTTGAAATTAAAATAAATTCTGCATCACTGATAGATTGCGGTTTGTAATTGATTCCTGTAATCATGAATTTGCCTTCATTAAATTCTTCAATTTTTATCGTTTTTGAGAATTTTGGTCCCCAGTTATTGGTGGTGAACGGACGGGTTACGACGGCATAAGTTCCTGTTGGTAAATTAAATTCTCCATTGTACAATAATGCCGCGGAAGATATAGTACCGTCATTTCCCATAGGATCTGTTCCGTTTGTTGTATAATAAAGCTGGGTGTTTGCATTGGGATTAACCATTTTAATAGTTTCTGTTGTTTTAATTATTCCGGCGGTAGGAATATCGGCAGCGTTAAGAGTATGCGCCATATTATATTCCATCCATTTCTGTAAACTGAACGAAACCCTTTCCGGAACCTGTGCAATAATTCTTGGTCCGTCTATATTTTTCCACTGGCTGTAAACATTTGAGGTGTATCCCATGTATGCTGCGTCTAATTTATAAAGCCTGTCCAGCTCAATCATCACAGACTGTATTTTCTGCTGTACCCGAAGTACGGATAATGGCGCTACTGAAGCTCCTGCGAAATTTCCGGAGGCAGATCCGATGTATTTCAGAACGGCATCTTTTACCAATGTCTTAAATTCTAAATTCCCTGTTGCAGCATTGGTGTTGGATCCCATAAACTGTCCGAAAATTCCTCCGGGACCATTTTTGCTTTCATTAAGAATCCATTTGTATTTATAATTGCCGCCGCCTCCGGCAAATGATCTTGCAGGCATGGCTGTGTCTGCCGAAGAGTAAGTAATTCCTCCGAAGAAAGAGCCGTCTGTATCGTTAATCATGAACTTGGCTTTCATGATGTTCGGATCATTATGGGTAATTGCAACGGCTTCGTTTTCGGTATCGGTAAACATAAACATAATCTGGAATTTGATAAGATCATCAACATCTACAAATTTTTTAAACTCCTGAAATTTTTTGGCAGAAGCTAAATTTCTGATGTTATCCCATATCGCCTGATTTCCATCTCCTGTCTCTACAATTCCGTTGGTAAAATAGCCATCCTGCAGATTCACCTTTGTGTAGTTATCATCATCATCCCCAAAAGTTTCTTCAAGATTATTGGTATTGAAATCATTGCGCATTGTTTTTAAACCACGATATTTACCATTAATGAAAAGATGGATGAAGCGTGTATTCAGGGCGTATTTTCCCATTTCTTTCTGAAGTTCCATAGAAACTTTTTCACTGTACCGCATAAACCCTAAATTGAAAACATTTCTGGAAGCGTTATCCTGCCCTTGTTTTAATTCAATGGTCTGCGTTTTTTCCGGAACCTCAAAAGCATCATTAGGATAAGAGTCGAAAAACGGATACTTTGCTTTTTTAACTCCGGAATCAGAATTAAATTTAAATTTTATGTTTGGATTATAAAACCCTAAACTTTCCTGTCCGAATCTTTTCGTCATAGAATTGCTGAAGAAATTTTTTCTTCCGGCGTATACATTATTATCTATATATTCTACGGAAGCCTCCGTCCATGTTGCCGTAGGTTCAGAATTCATTGAAATAGAAACAACAGGCACTTCGCCAATTGCCTGTGCATATTCATCCGCTGTAATATTGGATTTATATATCCATTGGTTATAACCGCCTGAAGTATTTTCATTGGCATAGTTGTTTTTGAGAATATACGTATGTGCAACCACTCCGGAATTATTTCCATTGGCATCATAAGCATAGAATTTCACTACAGAAGTTTTGTTGATTACTATCGGAGCAGTGTACACTGTTCCGATGGTTGCAGAAGGAGTTTTGCCGTCTAAAGTATAACGAACCGTTGTGCCTGTCTGTACAGGAACAGAAAGATCAAAACCTTCTGAATACACACCTCTCTCTTTACTGAAAGTGAGATCCAGTCGTCTTTTTCCGCCATTATTAGATGCTTTGTAGGTGGGTGTTATAAAGTTTACGAATGTTCCGTTTCCGTCTGATATTCTTCCCAAAGACTGGTTGAAAGGAATGGAGGTGAACGGTAAAACATCCTGTTCGATAAGATTTCCATTTACTTTTCTGGACAGATAAAGGGTTTCGCCATCAGAACTGAGCCCGAAATTCAGATGATTGCTTCCTTTTGCGGGATCGCTGTCTGCGATGAATATTCCATATCCTTTTGCCGGAATATAAACGTTTCTTAATTCGCTTAAAGTTCTGTTTCCGTTTTTATCCGAAAGATAAACACCGCTGTTCTGGTTGGCGAAATATACAGGATAATCGTGTGCGTTGTAAAGTTCAATCCAGTCTTCGCTCTGAACCAATGTTCCTTCGGAGGATATTTCATTGATGTAAAGCTGCGTCATGTTGGCGGGATCTGTTTCTATTCCTTCGATTTTTGATCCTGCATTGTTGTTAAGGTACTCAATGACAAGACGAGGCTGATAAGAGAGAGAACCGTTTTTGGAGTACACCGCAGCTCCTCCCGACTCCGATTCTATTTTAAATGCAAGTGAATTTCCGGAACTCCATCCGTTCATTCGGATCTCGTCTATTATATTTCTTAAGTTAGGAGTGCGGTATTTGGTATTGGAAATCCAGGTTCCTGTATTCCAGTCAATAAAAATTGTTGAATAATCTCTTTTCGTAATGTCCTGTAATGCCGAAGTATAGATCTGAGAGTTTGTGTTTTCTGTATAGATTTTAATTTTTGCATTTGTTGTATTGTTGCCATAAGCGTAAAATTCTAAATATGCATCCTGGATATATGCGCCTGAAGGAATCTGGATGTTTTCGAACCTTAAACCCGTGGTTTGCGGAGTTGCTCCGTATTTTCCGCCAAGTTCAAGAATTCCGCTTCCCAGATCCATATTTCCTGTAGGAAGTATTTGTTCTGCATCATTTTCATTTTTAATGATATAGGTTTTAAATGTTTCCTCTAAAGGAATCGCGCCTACTGCCGGACCAGAACCGTTGTTTTTATATTCTATGACTAATCTGGGCTGGTAAGTTGAACTTGCTTCTCTAGACCATACGGTTGCGTTTCCTTCGTTTCCTTCAATTTTAAAAGCAATTGGCTGTCCGGATTGCCATCCGCTAAGCCTTGCTTCATCAATTATTTCTTTAAGATCTGCTGTTTTATATTTTACATTCGCAACACTCCATGGAACAGTGATCCATTTTACTTTCCGCAAACTGTAGTTTCGTGTAGAAATATGATTTACAGCCGTTGTGTAAGCCGCAGAATTTCCCAGTTCTGTACGGAAGGTAAGTTCAGCATTATTGGGACTCGTGCCGTAAGAATACAATTCTATGTAGGCATTGGTAATTTCTGCAGCAGGCGGAATCTGAATGTTTTCAAATCTTAAACCTGTAATCTGCGGTGATGTTCCCGATTTTCCGCCGAGTTCCAGCGCGGCTTCTCCAAGATTTACATTTCCGGTTGTAAGAATTTGTTCCGCATCGTTTGTACCGGATGTAATTGTTGCCGAAATGGTAGTGGTATTGGTTGTATAAAGTATAACGAGCTTCGGTCTGTAACCTATACCTCCCGAAAAAGATTTTACTGTAAAATCTCCCTGTGCATTTCCTTTAATTCGAAAAGAGATATTTGCACCATTAATTGTTCCCGGGAACATTTCGCTGAAAATATTCTTAAGATCCGGCGACTGATATTTCTGATTAGCCTGACATCCATTCGTAATCCATTCAACAAAATTGGAGGAATAATTTCGGGATTTTAAATTCAGACCAGTAGAGGAAGCTGTTGAAGCAGGATAGGGAAGTGAGCTGCCTATTTCTCCGGTAATTTTCAATGTTGTAGAATTCGTACTTACTTCATCGCCGTAAAAAATCAGATAAACATTATTTACAACCGCATCAGACGGGAGTGTAATATCGTTAAAATAAAGAAATGTTTCCTGTAGATTGGTGCCGTCTTTTCCGGATAGTTCAAGATCCGAACTGTCAAAGCTTACAGTATTGTTTGCCAGTACTTCAGCGTCATTAGATTGGCTGCTTATCTCTGTTTGATACTGGCTTTGCGAAAATACAAAGCAGGAAAAACAAAGCGCCATTAAGAGCATTTTAGTTTTCATGATAGTTGCATTTAAAGGTTAAACTTCATTCGTGTTTTTTTTAAATACATTCTGATAACATTACTAAAATACGTTTTATTTTATTTATATGGTGTTTTTAATTGGAATATGTTATTAAATATTTAAATAATTAAGTTAAAAATTTAAATTACTTCAAATTAATCTAATAATAATCCAAAATTCAGTTTGAAACAATATATTCGAAATATTTTTTTTAGTTCTTCACTTTTATCGGAGGAAAATTTATTTTTTTTGAATAAAATCATGACAACAGAACACAAAAGTTACTTTTTGATTTAAAATAATCTTTTTAGTAAAATTATTTTTATTCTTTGAAATCTTATTTCTGTACACATTTTCAGTATGTTTTTACTTTTTTGCTGGTCAATTTCTTAAATTTTCTGTTAGAGATTGAAAAATGCAGTCAACTATAAGGTATAGATATAAGCAGAATCACTAATAATCATTATCTATAAGTGTTTCTGCTTATATTTTTTATTTATAAGTAATAATGCTTATATTTGCAGAATGATAGCGGTCATTACCGGAGATATTATAAATTCGCAGCACGCGGAAACAGAGGTTTGGATCACCAAGCTTAAAAATCTTCTCGAACATTGGGGAAGCGCTCCCGGTACATGGGAAATCTACAGAGGAGACGAATTTCAGTTCAAATGTAAGATAGATGAAGTATTCTGGCGTTTTCTCGCTATAAAATCACTTATAAAAAGTCAGGAAAATTTAGACGTAAGAATTGCCATTGGTATTGGTGAGGAAAATTTTTCATCTGAAAAAATCACCGAATCCAACGGAACGGCTTATGTACATTCCGGAAGACTGTTGAACGATCTTAAAAATGACGGACATACCGTTTCCATTAAAACATCTAATGATTCCGTAGACCGGGACCTTAATATTCTGCTGAAATGGTCTTCTAAGGATTTTGATTCCTGGACGGTTGCCAATGCAGAAATTATTCATGAGATGATTATGAATAAAGACATCACGCAGGAAGATCTTGCGAAAAAGTTTGCCATCTCACAATCTTCTGTAAGCCAGAGACTGAAGCGTGCAAACTATGAACTGATCGTAGAAACCAATCAATATTTCAGAAAAAAAATATCCGAACTGTAAGCATGGTTTTTATTCAGCTCATATTGGCGCATTTATTTGGAGACTTTATTCTTCAGCCAAATTCATGGGTTGCAGAGAAGGAAAGCAAAAAACTGAAAAGCAGATATTTGTACCTTCATGTTCTCATCCACACCATTCTGAGTTTTATTTTCCTCTGGAATACCGAATTTTGGTGGATCGCCGTTCTGGTTGGAGCTTCACATTTCATTATAGATGCTGCGAAGCTTAGTTTTCAGACCGTAAAATCTAAAAAATCATGGTTTTTTATCGATCAGGCTTTGCATATTGTGGTGATCGCAGGAGTTTCCTTTTATTTCAATGAATTTAATTTTGACTTTTTAAAAAATCAGGAAATTTTAAAAATCATCATGGCAGCTTTGTTTTTAACGACACCGGCTTCCATTTTTATCAAGATATTATTGTCTTCGTGGACTCCGGTTCCCGAAACTCAGAATAACATACAAACCGAATCTTTATCGAGTGCCGGAAAATATATCGGGATCTTAGAACGTTTATTGGTTTTCACCTTTATTGTAGTTAATCATTGGGAAGGCGTAGGTTTTATGGTTGCTGCAAAATCTGTTTTCAGATTCAGTGATCTTGCTCAGGCAAAGCAGAGAAAGTTAACCGAATACGTTCTCATCGGAACCCTTCTGAGCTTTGGAATGGCAGTTTTAACAGGAATTTTAATTAAGTAATATAAATCTAATAAAAGTAATTTTAGAAAATGGAAAAGAAAGAAATGTTGTACGAAGGTAAGGCAAAACAGGTTTTTGCAACCGATAATCCTAATGAAGTAGTGGTACGTTTCAAAGACGATGCCACTGCATTTAATGCTCAGAAAAGAGGATCCGTAGATCTTAAAGGAGAGATGAACAACGCGATCACGACTCTTATTTTTGAATATCTGAATGAAAAAGGGATTAAGACTCATTTCATTAAACAACTGAACGAAAGAGAGCAGTTGGTAAGAAAAGTATCCATCATTCCTTTGGAAATGGTGGTAAGAAACTATTCGGCAGGAAGTATGGCGCAGAGACTGGGAGTGGAAGAAGGAATTAAATCTCCGGTTACCATCTTCGATATCTGCTACAAAAAAGACGAATTGGGAGATCCGCTAATTAACGATCACCACGCAGTATTCTTAGGAGCTGCAACGTATGAGGAGCTTGATGAAATGTATGAATTAACTTCAGACATCAATGAAATCTTAATCGATCTTTTCGATAAAATGAACATCATCTTAGTAGATTTCAAAATTGAATT
Source organism: Chryseobacterium mucoviscidosis (assembly GCF_002177115.1). Lineage (GTDB taxonomy): Bacteria > Bacteroidota > Bacteroidia > Flavobacteriales > Weeksellaceae > Chryseobacterium > Chryseobacterium mucoviscidosis. The sequence goes on from NZ_MVAG01000122.1 coordinate 309,763, forward strand.
AGGAAAAACGGCAGACGGCGAGATAATCCTTGCAGACGAAATTTCTCCGGATACGTGCAGACTTTGGGACAAAGATACGATGAAGAAGCTGGATAAGGACAGATTCAGAAGAGATCTTGGTGAAGTTACAGAAGCTTACGTTGAGATCTATAACAGACTGAAAACGGTACTTGCTAAATAATTACTAAGGCAGAAGGCAGAAGCCAGAAGTTGGAAGCTGGAAGTTTATCTGAATAGGCAATGGTTTTGTTGTGAATTTCAGACTTCGAGCTCCCGGCTTCCACCATCAAAATTTAGAAAAAATAGAAATGAAAAGTTTAGACATTCATAAAAGTGAATATTTAAAACAATTTGAAACCCAAACCTACGGAAGAAATCTCTTCAGAACGCAGGAAGAAGAAAAATTAGACGCTCCGAACGAGGAGTGCGGAATCTTCGGAATGTATTCTGATAATGATCTGGATACGTTTTCTCTTTCACAGTTCGGTCTTTTTGCATTACAGCACAGAGGTCAGGAAGCTTGTGGTATTTCTGTTCTTAAAAACGGAAAAATTACCAATATGAAAGATGAAGGTCTGGTTTTGGATGTTTATAAAGAGATCAACGATCCTGAAACTTTTATGGGAAATTCTGCGATCGGACACACGCGTTATACGACTGCAGGAGACAAAAAGAAATATAATTTTCAGCCGTTTTTCGCGAAAAACGAATACGACCAGATTATTCTTTCGATTGCACACAACGGTAACTTAACCAATGCCAAAGAACTGAAAACAGAACTGGAAGCAGAAGGAGTTGTGTTCAGAGCAACGTCCGATTCTGAGGTTATTTTAAGATTGATTCAGAAAAATCTTGATTTGGGACTTCGAGGAGCCATTAAAGCAACCATGGAAAAAATTGAAGGTGCTTATTCGGTTGTCGGGATGACGAGAAATAAATTCTTTGCGTTCAGAGATTTCAACGGAATCCGTCCTTTGGTTTTGGGAGCAATTAATGAAAATTCTTACGTGGTAGCTTCAGAATCTGTGGCTTTAGATGCAGTAGGAGCGCAATACGTGCGAGATATTTTACCGGGAGAAATTATTTATACCAATGAAAACGAACCCGGAAAACTTCATTCTTACATGGTGGATGAAGAAAAAGGAAAGCAGAGAATCTGTTCTTTTGAATATATTTATTTTGCAAGACCCGATTCTACTTTAGAAAATATTAATGTGTACGAAATCAGGGAAAAATCAGGAGAAAAAATCTGGCATCAGGCTCCCGTGGAAGCAGATGTTGTGATTGGAGTTCCGGATTCCGGAGTTCCGGCTGCCATTGGTTTTTCCAAGGCTTCGGGAATTCCTTTCCGTCCGGTTTTAATTAAAAACAGATACATCGGAAGAAGTTTCATTGTACCGACTCAGGAAATGAGAGAAAGGGTAGTGAACCTGAAATTAAATCCGATTATTTCCGAGATTAAAGATAAAAGAGTAGTGATTATTGATGATTCCATTGTACGTGGAACCACTTCAAAAAGACTCGTTAAGATTCTTAAAGATGCAGGAGTGAAGGAAATTCATTTCAGAAGCGTTTCTCCGCCGATTATCGCTCCTTGTTATCTGGGAATCGATACGCCGTCGAAAGACGATCTGATTTCTGCCAATATGTCTACGGAAGAACTTAGAGATTACTTAGGAGTAGATTCTCTTGAATTCTTAAGCGTTGAAAATCTGAAAGAAATTTTAGGCTCTGCCAATCACTGTTTCGGGTGTTTCACGGAAGAATATCCTGTAGGAAAAGGAGAGGAAGTAGAATTATTCAATTAAAATATTTCCATAAAAAAGAAAATGTCAGACTTAAATTTTTAAGTCTGACATTTTTTATTGTGTTTAAGTTACTTAGAATTTATACGCTACACCAAACTGGAAAACGCCGTTTCTTACTGCATCACCTGTATTGTTTTCTGCGATATCCGTAAGTCCTGCAACATATCTTGCCGTAATTCCGAATTTCTGCTCAAAATAATAACCTGCTCCAAGACCTAAACCAAGATCAAAACCTTTGAAAGCCTGATCTACATCTACAGAACCTCCGTCACCTTTTAATTTTTGGCTGATTGCAAAACTGAATTGAGGACCAGCTTCAACATATAAATCCGGAAGAACATTGTACTGTACCATTACAGGAACTGAAATATAATCCAGATTAAGCTTTACAGAAGAATAAGTTTTGTCTTTAGCACCCATTCCGTTATACAAAACTTCCGGCTGTACGCTGAAAGAACTTGCTACAGGAATGTTTGCAAAGAAACCTCCGTAGAATCCTGCTTTTGCCTTAGAATCGTTATCGTTAATAGAAGATACGTTAAGTCCCGCTTTTACTCCGAATTTTACCGGTGAAGCTGAAGCTGCTGCTTTTTCCTGTGCGAATGAAAATGTACCTGCTGTAATCGCAAGTCCTAGAAAAATCTTTTTCATAGTCTATTAATTTTTATGAATGTTTATTATTAAAGTGCTGCAAATTTAATAAAAAGAAAAAGATCAGGCCTCATGATGAAACCTGATCTTTGTTATGAAATCAAAAATTGTTTTTTATTTAAAACTTATAGTTCAGCCCTAACTGAAATGATCTGTTTGTGTTTACATTTTTCTGAGCATCGGTTACTGCATCAGAATTGTTGTAAATGTGGGTAAGACTGTTTACATATCTCGCATTAATGCCCAGATTACGGGTGAAATAATATCCCAGACCGACTCCAAAACCTAAATTGAACTTTTTAATATCGTCTTTGTTAATGCTTTCTGAAGCTGATAAAGTCTGTGTAGTGGTTGTTCCCGCAGTGGTTGTGGCAATAGTCTGTTCACCTTTGTTTTTACCGTCTACAAAATAACTTACTTCCGGACCTGCTTCTACATAAAAATTATCGGTAGGTTTCATCTGAAGCATTACCGGTACGGAAATGTAGTTCAGCGTAGTACTGTAATCCTGCTTTGTTCTTACCGTTGTAGTTCCTGTGGTAACTTCCGAATCGGAAAGTACACTTTTTGCACCCATCTGGTTGTATAAAACTTCCGGCTGTAATGCAAACTTTTCAGATAATGGTACATTTACGAAAACACCTGCATTAAATCCTATTTTCTGGTTTTTGGCTGTAAGTTCCTGTTCGCTGAATTGGGAAGCGGTTGCCGCTCCTTTAATACCAAATCTTACAGGCTCCTTCATTTTCACCGGTGGGGTAGCTGTTGTTTTTACTTCCTGTGCAAACACAAATACTCCTCCTGTTACTGCCATTGCTAGAAATAACTTTTTCATAATTTTACATTTAAATTTTACTACTTTTTTGTTTCCTGAAATTTTCATTCAGGTAACAGTTATTTTACAAAATGCTTGCCAAATAAAGGATTTTCCGATATTGAAATGTTAATAATTCACAATTTTTAGAGTGAATTATTATGTATTGAATGGTATTTTATTATCCAATCAAAAGGTCAGGCTTCATGATGAAACCTGACCTTTTTATGTATTGAAATCAAAATTGTTTTTACTGAATCAGCTTCTTAGAATTTGTAAGCTAAACCAACCTGGAATGTGTTGTTTCTTGTTGCATCAGAACCGCTTGGTCTGTCTTTAGCAACGTCTGTTACACCCGCAACGTATCTTGCAGTAATACCAAGGTTATCTGTGAAATAATATCCTGCTCCTAAACCGATACCGAAGTTAAATGTGTTCAGGTTGTCTTTATTGATATCATCTGTATAGCTTGCAGAAGAAGTTGTTGTTCCTGAAGCATTGGTTACTGTTGTAGTTCTGTCTCCTTTATTTTTTGCGCTTACCAGGAATCCGAATTCCGGACCTGCTTCAACGTAAAAGTTTGGAACAAAGTTATACTGGAACATTACCGGTACAGCGATGTAATCTAAGTGAGTTGAAAAAGACTCAACGTTTCTAGTTGTTGTACCTAATGCAGTAAATTCGTCTGTGCTTTTTACTTTAGCTCCGTACTGAGAATATAAAACCTCCGGCTGAACACTGAATGAACTTGCTAAAGGAATGTTTGCAAAAACACCTGCGTTAAATCCGATTTTAGATTTTTGATCTTCAAGACTTGCATCTTTAGAAAGAGAAGCTACGTTCATCCCACCTTTGATACCAAATCTTACCGGGCTTGAAGATGAACCTGTTGTCTGAGCGAATGCTAATGAACCAGCTGTAAGTGCTACTCCTAAAATTAACTTTTTCATAACTTTAATTTTTTAATTTTTACTATTTCTAATTTTAAATTTTACTACTGTCAATTTTTCAGTTTGACGGAGAGTATCTTTCAAATTGCTTGCCAAAAAATAAATTATGATAAATGTCATATAGAAATCCGCCTGTAAAAACAAACGGATTTTATTTTAATATTTTGGTTTTCAGAAATTTAATTTTTCAATTAAACATTTGTTTAGAAATAATCTAAATTCTGAATTATGCTTAAAATAAGTTAGGTTTTTATCAGAATTTTCAGAAATTAAAGAGAAACATCATTCAGTTTTCTGTAAAAATCTAAAGAAGCCGTGATGTTTTTCAGGCTGCACTGATGATCGAAATTACACGCTCCGATTTCGGTAAGCAGGGAAAAATTAATTTTACTGTCAGCATTTTTCTTGTCATTAAGTAAAAGACCGAAAATATCTTCGTCTTTGAAATCGCTGATATCAAGGTAAGGATAATATTTTTGAATGCTTTCGATAATAATCATAGTGTCTTCTTCAGAAATTAAACCTTCAAGATAAGCAAGATGCGCTTCCGTAATCATTCCCATAGCAACTGCCTCGCCATGAAGAATAGGGTTACCCTGACTTAAGCACAGGCTTTCTACGGCATGACCGATCGTATGACCGAAATTGAGCGTTTTCCTGATATTTTTCTCGTGAAAATCTTCCTGAACAACATTCTGTTTAATATCCATCGACGTCTGAATATGCGGAATTACGCCTTCAATATCCAGTTTATTAATTTGGGTGAGATTTTCCCAGTGAGATTTATCGGCAATTAATCCGTGTTTCAGCATTTCGGCAAATCCGCTTCTTAATTCTTTGAAGGGAAGGGTTTCAAGAAATTTAGGATAAACAAAGATTTTCTCAGGAAAAGTAAAAGTTCCCACCATGTTTTTATAATGCATCAGATCGATCCCTGTTTTTCCCCCGATGGAAGCATCACACATCGATAAAAGTGTCGTCGGAATATTAATAAACTGAATTCCTCTTTTATAAGTAGACGCTACAAAACCGCCCATATCCGTAATAACGCCGCCGCCGAGATTAATAACCAGAGCTTTTCGGTCTGCCTGCATTTCTGTGAGAATTTCCCAAAGCTGGTTCGCCGTCTGTATATTCTTCATTTCTTCACCTGCTTCAATCTCCAGAATTTCAAAGCCAAGATCCGTTTCCATATTTCCTAAAAGGATTGGGAGACAATATTCATGCGTATTTTCATCAACCAGAATAAAGATTTTGCTGAAAGATTTTTCGTGTAAGAAGTCGTTTAATTGAGAAAAATTATCGTTTAATATTGTTATCATTTTCAGATTTTCTGTAGGGTTAAATGTAAAACTATATTGCAAAGTTATGATTCTTAATTTTTAACTCGTTATTAAATATACTATCTTTGCAGAAATTTTTAGAATGAGCAGAGATAACAATAATTCAGAACGACCAAAGAGACCAAGAATTTCAACTAAGAAAAATTCTGATAATTCTCGTGCTTCCAGATCTGGAAATTCTTCAGAATCAAAACCTTTTAAAAAATCTTTCCCGAAAGCAGGAGAAAGAAATTCAGACTCGAAGAGAAGCGGTACGAGCTATCAGGACAGAATGGATAAGAAATACGGGAAGACAGAAAAAGAACCTTTCATAACCAGTTCAGGGGAAGAAAAAAAATCTTTCGGAAAATCTGCACCGAAAAGAGGCGGAAGCAGAACCAATACTTTTGATACAAGAGATAAATACGAAAGAGGCAGCCTGAAATACGGAAGAAGACCCGGAACAGAAAACAGAGAAGATAAGAATAAATCTTTTGTACAGAAGAGAAGACTGAATAAAATTGAGAAAGATGTACATAAAGACACGATTCGTCTGAATAAATACATCGCCAATTCCGGAATCTGCAGCAGGAGAGAAGCCGATGAGCTGATCACGCAAGGTCTGGTGGAAGTGAACGGAAAAGTGGTAACAGAAATGGGATATCAGGTTCAGAAAACGGATAAAGTGGTTTTCGACGGACAGAATATTACCCCTGAAAAACCGGTTTACGTTCTTCTTAACAAACCGAAAGGGTATATTTCTACTACAAAAGACGACAAAGCCAGAAAAACAGTAATGGATCTTGTAGCAAACGCTTCACCGTACAGAGTTTTTCCGGTAGGAAGATTAGACCGTTCTACAACAGGTGTTATTCTTTTAACGAACGATGGTCACATGACGAAGAAATTAACGCACCCGTCTTTTGATGCAAAGAAAATTTATCATGTAACATTGGATAAAAAGCTTACGCACGAGGACATGAAGCTTATCGCGGAAGGAATCCGTCTGGATGAAGGAGTTGCCGAAGTAGATCAGATTTCATTCATTGAAGGAAAACCGAAAAATGAAGTGGGAATCGAAATCCACATTGGATGGAACCGTGTTATCAGAAGAATTTTCCAGAGATTAGGATATGAAGTGGAAGCCTTAGACCGAGTAATGTTTGCCGGATTAACGAAGAAAAACATCAAGCGAGGACACTGGAGAATCCTTACAGAGCAGGAAGTGAATAATCTTAAAATGCTTTAATTTTGAAGTAAATTTTAAGCTAAAAATAAAAAGACGTTGAATTTTTTTCAGCGTCTTTTTTTTGCTTTAACACGAATGCCACGAATGCTTTTTCACAAATAGCACAATGAGTTTATTTAAACTTTTGTATCACTAAAATATTCTTGTTAGAAAGCGCAAAGACACAAGATTTTTATTCGTTCTCCAATCTTTAAGACGCTTTTCAAGAAGGATTAATGCTTAATTTTATCGTATATAAAATTTTTGCGCCTTAAGAAAAGACCGTATTTAAAGAATATTTTGCGTCTTTGCGATAGTTATATTAAAGTTGTTTAAAGTAAAATGGTAGAAAACTCTATAGAGTTTTATCTGTGTAGACACCATATTCGCAAGGCATTCTGCGTTCCGTAGGAACGCTATCTTTAGAAAATGTATCGTATTTAAGATATCAATCCTATGGATTGATTGACGGATTTATTCTTATTTCTACACAGATTCTGCTCCTAAAGGAGTAAACTCTTTTACTTTAAACAACTTCATTATTAAGTTTAATATTAAATTGTACTATTTGTGAAAAAGCATTCGTGCAATTTGTATTTAAAAACTAACCTAAAACCGTAACCCCTTTCTGAATCATATCATAAATGGCATCTCTTCCATTATCCGGCTTTACATTTACGGCACGTGTTCCGTTGAAGTGAAGACAGGTTACATAACCATTGGCCACAGCATCGGTGCAGGTATATTTTACGCAGTAATCCATAGCAAGACCTACGATTTCCACCAACTGGATGTCATGAAACTTTAAAAAATCGTCCAGACCTGTTTTCATGAAATGATTATTGTCCTGAAAACCGCTATAGCTGTCGATTTCTACATTTTTACCCTTTTGTACGATGTGGGTTACTTTCTCTCTGTTAAGATCTTTATGGAATTCTGCCCCGAAAGTTCCCTGAATACAGTGATCCGGCCACATAAACTGCGGAACCCCATTTAAAATAATGCTTTCGCCTACTTTTCTGCCATTATTGCTGGCAAAACTTTTATGATCTGCAGGATGCCAGTCTTGGGTAAGTACTATCTGATCGTATTCGTTTTCTTCCATCAGAGCATTGATGTAAGGAATTACTTCATTAGCTCCCGGAACTGCCAAAGCTCCGCCTTCACAAAAATCATTCTGCACATCTACGATTATTAACGCTTTTTTCATATTTAAAATCTCGAAATTTTTGATAAATCTACGAATTCTTAGCTTCAAAAAATTGTCCAAAACAGAATTATCGGACAAATCGGCATTTCGTTTAATAATTTTTTGACAGAGGATTGATTTATTTTTGGTAATCGCAAAGTTGCTACCTGTTTTTAACAGTTATGTCGTTTTTAGTGGCAAGAACATCAATAATTTTCAACTGTTTTTATCGTAGATAAATCCTTGCGTGTTTGGGATTGCCAACAAATAAGCGTAAAACCAAATTCTAATAACTTATCTTTGCAAAAATTAAATTTTTTATGTCATTTGAATCTTTAGGATTATCGCACAATATTATTCGTTCCGTTAAAAAACTGGGGTATCTGAAACCTTTCCCCATTCAAGAGCAGGCTGTTCCCGTTATTTTGCAGGGAAAAGATCTGATGGGAATTGCACAGACCGGTTCGGGAAAGACAGCTTGTTTTGTGATGCCTATTTTAGAAAAACTGCAAAACACGGAGGTTAAAAAAGACCGTAATGTTCAGGTTCTTATATTAGTTCCTACCCGTGAACTGGCGATTCAGATTGATGAGGTTTTCAGGGCTTTTACAGACAATTTGAAGCGTGAAGTTCGTACCATGGCAGTTTATGGCGGTGTTTCCATCAATCCGCAGATGAAAGGATTATTCGGGGTTGAAGTTCTCATCGCTACGCCCGGTCGTTTATTGGATCTGATCGATCATAATGCGTTGAGCATTTCCGGAATTCAGCATCTGGTGATTGATGAGGCGGATAAAATGTTTCAATTAGGCTTTGGTGAAGAGATGAATAAGCTTTTCGCAATGATGCCTGTTGCCAGACAGACAACTTTGTTTTCTGCCACTTTGAATGATAAAGTTTCTGAGATGAAAGAGCGTTTATCCATCAATCCGACGATTGTTGAGATTAAAAAAGAGGAAGTTGAAATAGACAATATCGAACAGTTGGCTTATCATGTGGCTCCGGAAAATAAAGGGCCGTTTTTACGCTATTTAATCAAAGAAAAAAAGGTGGAGAAAGCTTTGATTTTCGTCTCTTCAACAAGGGCAGCAGATAATCTGGTTGAAAAATTAAAGAAAAACAAAATAAAAGCGGTTGCCATTCACAGTCAGAAATCGCAGGGAGCACGAAGAAATAATCTGGAAGAATTTAAATCGAACGGAGCTCAGATTTTGGTTGCAACAGACCTGATCGGTCGTGGAATCCACATAGAATCTTTGCCATGCGTCATTAATTACGAATTGCCGCGTTCGCCTTTGGATTACATTCACAGAATCGGAAGAACAGGACGTGCCAATGAAAAGGGAACGGCGATTACTATTTTAACGGATGACGAATTGCAGCATTTCCGGGTAATCCAAAAGAAAATGGGAAGGAAAGTGACTCTACAGAGAACGGAGGATGTTAATCTGCACGGTTATTAATAAAATACAGGGCTTCAATTTTAAAATTGAGGCTTTTTTTATTTAACCACAAAAGCGAATGACAAAGCTAAGTTCAAGACAATAAAAGTGCTCAAAAGTAAAAGATCAAAGATTTTTAAAAAATGTTGTGCTCATTTCTTCTTACGCTTGTTAACTTTTAATAAAGACCCAAATCTTTTGTCTTATTTGTCATTTTGAGCGCAATGAAGTGAAGCCGAAAGATTTCAAATCATAACGTTTTAAGAGATTCTTCATTGCATAATGCTGCGAAAAATTCCATTCAGAATGACAGAGGGATTTTACTGCAAAAGATCGCATAAGAAGAAAATCAAAGATTTTCATTGGTTAATTCTTTTTCATATTCAATTTTCTTTAAATTTTAATAAATTTACAAAAACTAATATTCAAAAAAAGTCTGAACAATAATTTCAGAAAAATCGGCATTTATGAAAGAATTTACCATTGTTCGCGGATTGTTGGATAACCGGAAAAGATCATTAATTATTGACGATAATTGTATAAAATTTGAAAATAAAGATCAAAACAATGATTTATTTACGATTATTAACAAGGAAGATATTGCCGGAATTCGCTATGGTATTCATTTTATAAGAGGTTTGAAGTTTTATATTGGCAGAGAATATTTAATTTTTATCCAAAATAAATCGGGAAGGGAACTTAAAATTAATTTCAAGCTTTTTTACAGAAGAAAATTAGCCGAAAAGCATCAGTTATATTGCGATATTATTGATGAATTGTGGGATAAGTTTATTCGAGATATTACAAGTAATTATTATTTAAAATTTAAGAATAAAGAAAAATTCAGTGTTTCAGGAATTGAAATTGCTGAAGACAGAATCAGATTTAATAAGACAGAAATTTTGTTTGAAGATCTGGAATTAAAACAATATCACCATCATTTTATGATTTTCTCAAGAGAGGACAATTATAAAAACAGAATGTTATACTACTTAAAAGATAAAGACGCTGTTATTCTGTTTAGCGTATTAAAAACTATAAATAAAGATGAACACCTTAGAACAAAAGAAATATCCGATAGGACAGTTTCAGGAATCTGAAAATATCTGCGACATTAAGCTTGATGAATATATCAAAGTCATTAAAGATTTTCCGGGAAGACTTAAAAATCTTATAGAACATTTCAGTGATGAACAGTTGGATACCCAATACAGGGAAGGAGGATGGACGGTGAGACAGGTTGTTAATCATTTGGCAGACAGTCATATCAACAGTTTTACGCGCCTGAAACTCGCTCTTACGGAAGAAAATCCGACGATAAGGCCTTATGACGAAGCAAAATGGGCAGAACTTCAGGACAGTCTTACGATGCCGGTAAAACCTGCCATGAGAATGCTGAAAGGAACACACCAGAGATGGACTGTTTTACTGAAAAGCATGACCAACAAACAGTTTGAAAGAACTTTTCATCATCCGGAACACAATAAAAACTATAATTTGAGAAGTTATCTTGCGCTGTACGCATGGCACTGTAATCATCATTTTACGCACATCGAAAATCTGAAGAAAGAAAAAGGTTGGTAAAGAAAAGTCTCCATAATCCTGAAGATTTTAAGGAAATTATAAACAGAATTTCATGCCTGAAAGAAAATTCGCCAAAAAAATGGGGAAAAATGACTGTCAGTCAGATGATGAGGCATTGCAGTGATGTACTGTTGATTCCGCAGAAAAAATTACAGCTTCCTCCGGTGAATATGCTTTTTCGCGGGATAGGAATTTTCACAAAAATAGAAATGCAAATTTTTAATAACGGAATTCCCCGAAATATGCCGACTTTTCAAAAACTTATTGTTAATTTTGAGTGTGATTTTGATGCAGAAAAAAAGAACCTTCTGAAAACACTATGCGATTACCGTATTAATTTTGAAAACGGAAATTTACCCCGTCATCATGAGCTTTTCGGACGGATGAAAGAAAAAGACTGGGGATTTTTAGAATATAAACATCTGGATCATCACTTAAAACAATTTAGTACATGAGTTTTTTTGATAAAATATTTGGCGGAAAAGAAGACGCTTCGGAGCAGAAATCGTTCTGGAAAAAGATAGAATCCGAGGAAGACCTTCAGAAAGCCGTTGAAAGTTCTTTTCAGCACAGGATTGCAATATTCAAGCATTCAACAAGTTGCTTCATCAGCAAAACCGTGTTGAGAAATTTTGAAAAAGAAATAGAAAATCTGGATCAGAAAATAGATTTATATTACTTAGATTTGTTGGCTCACAGACCGATTTCCAATAAGATTGCAGAAGATTTGGGAGTAACGCACCAGAGTCCGCAACTGATTGTGATAGAAAACGGAAAAGCCATTAATAACGCTTCACACCAGAGTATATCGGTAGACCAAATTATATAATGACGAATATCAATAATTATTTAGCAAGAGTTTTAAATGTTCCTTTAGAAAAAGTGAATATGTGCAGTCTGCATTATGAAGTAAAAAAAGTGCAGAAAAATCAGTTCCTTTTACAATACGGGGAAGTCTGCAGATATATTTATTTTGTAGAAAAAGGACTTTTGAAAATGTATTCCATCGATAAAAACGGGAAAGAACACATTATTCAGTTTGCGCCGGAAAGCTGGCTTACTTCAGACCGAAGCAGTCTTTATTTTAATGAAAAATCTGTTTACTATATTGAAGCCGTAGAAGATTCGGAAGTGCTTCTGCTGCATCCGGATTTCATCAACAAACTGATCGGAGAATTCCCCGACAGCCTCGAAAAAAGCGATATTCTTCTTCAGAAACATATTAAAAGTCTTCAGGATAGAATCAATTCCCTTCTTGCAGAAACTGCGGAAGAGCGCTATATGAAATTCATTAAAATGTATCCGGATCTGTTGCTGAGAGTTCCACAGTGGATGATCGCCTCTTATCTTGGCATTACTCCGGAAAGTCTGAGCCGCGTTAGAAAAGAACTCGCAAGAAAAAACTTCGTTCCGGACAGCAAATAATCTCCAAAATATCTCTTAGTTTAACCTGAGTTCGGGATAAGTCTTCTTAACCGCAAGGTTAAACAAAGAGATTCAATTATTAGGAATTCAGCTTTTAAGATGTACAAAGGCGTAAAACTTATCAAAGTAATACCATTTTCGTCTTTTTTAAATAAACGAAGTGCCTTTGTTTAGCTTACCCACTTTCAATAATTAAAAAAAATCTTTTGTTTTTCTTTGCGATAAATTAATATAATTCTATAAATCAATTATTTAAATTTATCTTATCCTGAACTTAGGTTAATTTATAATCATTCTCAGATCTCTGTTTGAGTATGCATTTTTGTTATGACCAAGGTCATAAACACTTAACATAATATTATCCTATTTTTGAAAGATCACACCACTTAAAATATAATATTATGAAATGTATCCTGTCAATTGCCCTTCTTGGGCTTCTTGTATGGAGTTGTCAGAAAAAAGAAAACTCAACAACTTCCGATTCCGATTCCGGCTATGATTCTGCCACGATAACGGATTCTTCTGTTAATGCAACCACAACAATGTCTAATGATTCCATTCCTTTGGCAGACAGTACAACGGTACGTTCCGCAGGAAAGAATGCAGACAGTACAAAAACGGCAAAATAAATTTCACATAATTAAATGAAAAACCCGTTTTCAGATTAAGAAGCGGGTTTAACTTGAGTAATGAATTTTTATTTTGAAGACAATATTTTTTATTGAGTATTCTTTAAACGTAAATAAATTTTGGGTGCGATTTTTGCATATATAAAATGTATTTCCAATTTTATTCCTACTGAGAATGCTTTATAATTAAAGAAATGTTAAAAATAATTTATATGATTATTAAAGAAGAAATTTTGCATTCGGTAGGAGCCAGTATCAAAGACTACAAACCTTCGGAAAGCAGATTTACCGAAGTAAGCCATCCCAATTATTATCATCACCTCATCAGAGGAAAGGTTAAACTCAGCACCGTTTATGAGACAACAGATGGCTGATCTTACTGGAAACTCCCGTCTAAACGAGTAAGTTCATGAGAGAAAACAGACTGTAAAAATCAGAAAACGGAAAATATTGTATTAAATATAGAATTTGTGGTCTTTTTTTTGTAGAAGAATTGTTAAAATTCTAAAAATATGAAAACTATAAGCTGCATGAATATTGATCCTGAATTATTATATACATTCGGAGCAGAAGATAGATTTTATAAAGCAAAGGAAATTATCTATAAAGAAGGAGACAATGCCTTTTATTACTATCAGATTGTAAAAGGAAAAGTAAAGCAGAACAGCTATAATGAAGAAGGCAAAGAGTTTATTCATAATATTTTAGGAGAAAAACAGAGTTTTGGAGATCCGATGCTTTTTCTGGAAAAATTCTATGTAATGAATTCAATCTGTATGACGGATGTAGAAATCATAAGGCTTGCAAAGAAAAACTTCATGGAACTTTTAGAAAAAAATCCGAAAATTTCTTTAGAAATGAATTCCTGCCTTTCACAAAGATTGTATTTTAAAGCGATCATGCTGCAGAATATGTCTTCCCAGAATCCTGCTGTAAGGCTGAAAGGTCTGCTGGATTATCTTAAAAGTTATCATGAAGGAGACTGCGAACAGTGTTTTCATGTAGATCTTACAAGACAGCAGATTGCCAATCTTACCGGATTACGCGTAGAAACGGTGATCAGAACCCTGAAAAAAATGGAAAAAGAAGGCAGTTTAAAAATAGAAAGCCGAAAAATTTTATATTAATCAGATCAATATGACTGAAGTCATAAAAACGATACATTTTCAGTCGTAGATTTATTATCTGTTTCACTTACATTACTTTGGATATTTACAGATCACACTTTCAAAGCGGATCTTGTAAATACTTTAAATCAAATTCAACATAAGAAAATAGCAGGAGCCTGAACTTTATCCGATCAGGATTAGGGGGAATGTTTAACTCATAATACTCTTCCGGATTACCTCTTTATTTGTGATTATGCAGAGAGGTAATCTTTAATGAACATCAAACACCAAAAAAATCATGGTAGCCAAAACCACAGATAATAAAGATAAAAGTAACGCCGCAGATCCATCATCTGCGTCGGAAAAAAGCAGACAGACAGAAAATAATGCTGTGAATGAAAATGAAATGGAGAATTCTTCGCTTCACAGGTTCTTTATTTCAGCAATAAAAGACATTTATTTTGCTGAAAATGCACTGATGGATGCTTCAGACCAAATGAAAAAGGAAGAACTAAAAGAAACTTCTAAAGATACACACAAGCCATCTTGAAAAAGATAAACCACAAAATAGTAAAATTATGAAAGACAAAAAAACGACGAATGATAAGCTGGATCAGCTCGCGTCGCACACCACATCAAATGACGATACAAAACTTACAACCAATCAGGGACTTAAAATAAATGATAACCAGAATTCCCTTACAGCAGGAGAAAGAGGAGCCACTTTACTGGAAGATTTTATTCTGAGAGAAAAAATTACCCACTTTGATCATGAAAGAATTCCTGAAAGAATTGTTCATGCACGCGGATCAGGAGCGCATGGCGTTTTTAGGCTGAAGAAAAGTCTTAAACAATATACAAAAGCTAAATTTTTAACAGAAACAGACAGAGAAACGCCGGTTTTCGTAAGATTTTCTACCGTTGCAGGAAGCAAAGGAAGTACAGATTTAGCTCGGGACGTAAGAGGCTTTGCCATAAAATTTTACACAGAAGAAGGAAACTACGATCTCGTAGGAAACAATATACCAGTTTTTTTCATTCAGGATGCCATTAAATTTCCGGATCTTGTACATGCCGTAAAGCCGGAACCGCACAATGAAATTCCTCAGGCTGCTTCTGCGCATGATACTTTCTGGGATTTTATTT
The DNA here is from genome assembly GCF_002177115.1 of Chryseobacterium mucoviscidosis. Taxonomy (GTDB): domain Bacteria; phylum Bacteroidota; class Bacteroidia; order Flavobacteriales; family Weeksellaceae; genus Chryseobacterium; species Chryseobacterium mucoviscidosis. Next base: position 325,060 of record NZ_MVAG01000122.1, read on the forward strand.
CTCTGATGCCCGAAAGTATGCACATGATTATGTGGGTGATGAGCGACAGAGCCATCCCGAGAAGTTTCAGCAGAATGGAAGGTTTTGGCGTTCATACCTTCAGATTTATTAACGATGAAGGAAAAGCCCATTTTGTAAAATTTCATTTCAAGCCAAAACTCGGCGTTCATTCCGTAGCCTGGGACGAAGCACAGAAAATTTCGGGAGTAGATCCGGATTTTCACAAAAGAGATCTTTGGGAATCTATCGAAAGCGGTAATTTTCCGGAATGGGATTTCGGAGTACAATTAATTCCCGAAGAAGACGAAGATAAATTTGATTTTGATCTTCTCGATCCTACGAAAATTATTCCAGAAGAAGAAGTTCCGGTAGAGATTTTCGGGACCTTAACATTAAACAGAAATCCGGATAATTTCTTTGCAGAAACAGAGCAGGTGGCTTTTCATCCGGGACATCTGGTTCCGGGGATCGATTTTTCCAACGATCCTCTTTTGCAGGGAAGGCTATTTTCCTACACAGATACACAGCTTTCAAGATTAGGTTCGCCCAATTTCCATGAAATTCCGATCAACAGATCTGTAAATCCCGTTCACAACAACCAGCGCGACGGACACATGAGACAGCAGATCGTAAAAGGAAAAGTAAGCTACGAACCCAATTCTATCGGAGGAGGATGTCCTTTTCAGGCAATGATGTCGGAAGGAGGATTTGCCTCACATCAGGAAAGAGTTTCAGGGACAAAAATAAGAGCCAGAAGCGAAAGTTTTGTAGATCATTATTCTCAGGCAAAATTATTTTACAACAGCCAGTCCGATTATGAAAAAACACACCTTCAGAACGCCCTGATTTTTGAACTGTCGAAAGTTACCATTCCGGAAATTCGGGAAAGAGTGGTCGGACAGCTTAATTTTATTGATAAATCTCTGGCGCAGACCGTTGCTTCAAAAGTTGGCGTTGAGGTAAAAGAACTGGAATTTCCAAACCAGAGTCTTCCGGCAGACAGCAACCCTGCAGACCTGCAAAGTGAGGAAAGAGAAGCCCATACAAGAGCTTCTGAAGCCTTGAGTATGGCAAATACTGTAAAAAATACCATACAGGGAAGAAAAATAGGCTTTATTGTTGCCAGTGGAGCAGATTTTGGCATTATAAATGATTTAAAAAATAAACTGGAAGATCAGAATGCAGTTGTAGAAATTATCGCACCAAGTTTGGCTCCGGTAAAGACAGACAAAGGAGATGCTTTAACACCGAAACATTCTCTTACAAGCACGGCAAGCGTATGTTTTGATGCCTTGTTTATCGGAGCGGGAGAAGAGGCAGCCAAAGAGCTTATGAACGCAGAAAACAAACACAAAGTGTTACAGTTCATCAATGAAGCATATCAACATTGCAAAGCAATTTATTTTGGGGAAGGCACAGAAGTAATTTATAAAAGCAGCAATGTCGCAGTGAAAAAGCATGAAGATCCTGCCATTGTAAACTGGGAAGATTCTGATCCCGACCATAAATTTACGGAAGCCATTGCCAACCACAGAGTATGGGAGCTTGAAGCTGAAAGAAATGCATAAATTTTAATCTGTACAAACAGAAATATTATACACCACAACCACTTAAAATAGTAAAGATTATGGAATTTCAAAAAAACCTCTTAGATTACATCAGTCAGTCGCTCATTACCGCTGATGAAACCATTTCTGTGGTAGAGAGCGTTACCTCCGGCTGTTTACAGCTTGCCTTTTCACAAATGCCCAATGCATCATTGTTTTATAAAGGCGGAATGACCACCTACACTTTACCCGAAAAAGTAAGACTGCTGAACGTAGATCAGGCCGAAGCCGAAGAATGCGACTGCGTGTCGGAAAATATTGCAGAAACAATGGCTTTAAATGTCGCCAAATTTTTCGAATCCGACTGGTCTATTGCGACAACGGGATATTGTACGCCGATCCGTAATTCCTCGTATAAGATTTTTGCCTACTTTTCTTTCTCGTACAAAGGAGAAATTGTACTGACTAAAAAACTGGAACTTCACCCGAAAACACAGGCACTGAATGCTCAGTTGTACTATACCGAATTTATTTTAGGCTGTTTTAAAAGTGAGATCAATCAGCTTTTAATTTTAAAATAATGAATGAATTGAAATTAGACAGTAAAACCGTCCTTATCACAGGAGCCGACAGCGGAATCGGAAAAGCTGTAGCTCTGCTTTTTGCTGAAGAAGGCGCAGATATTGCGATCATTTATCATTCGGATGAAAAAAATGCCCGCGAAGCAAAGTCAGAAATTGAAAATCTGGGCAGAAAATGCTCTGTTTTCAAAGGGGATATTAATGATTATGACTTCTGTGAAGAGGTAACCTCCAAAGTGGTTTCAGAATTTGGAAAGATTGATATTCTTGTGAACAATGCAGGAACGCAGTTTCCATCAAAAAGCCTCGAAGAACTCAAAGAAAAAAATATCCGGACAACATTCAATTCAAATATAATCGGTATGATTTTATTAACGAAAGTTGTTTTTCCGTATCTGAAAGAGGGGAGTTCCATTATTAATACGACTTCGGCAGCGGCGTATCAGGGACATCCTGAATTGTTGGATTATTCAGCAACGAAAGGTGCTATTGTTTCTTTTACAAGATCTTTGGCGTTACAGGCAAAACCCAAAGGAATCCGCGTGAATGCGGTTGCTCCGGGACCGGTAACAACACCTTTAACCAAAGAAACCTTTGATGAGGAAAAGGAGGATAAAAATAAGCCACCTTTTGAAAGAAATGCTACGCCGGAAGAAATTGCCACCAGTTTTCTTTTTCTGGCAAGTAAAGAGGCAGCTCAGTTTACAGGACAGGTTTTTCATCCCAATGGAGGAATCGTTGTTAATGGATAAAGCATTATCTTATTTAAAATAATCAATTTAGCCCATGCATTTTTGTGTGGGTTATTTTTATTTAGCTTGGATAAGAATTAAGCTTAGTTTTAAATTTTTGAATTAGTACTATCTGTAATTCCTTTATATTTGAGAGAAAATACAAATCTATTTTTTTGACCATTAAATCATTTGTCTTATGAGAAAATTCTTTGCAGGATTGTTTTTAGTTGTAAGTAGTTTTCAATCTATCTACGCTCAGGAAACAGACAGTCTGCAGTTTAAAGACAATGCAGATTCTGTAATGGTTTTGAAAAGCCTTCCTAAAGATAAGATCCATCAGTTCAGCTATAAAAAACTGATTATTCCTACTGTATTAATTTCTTACGGAATTGCCAGTCTGAGTATTGACGAACTAAAAACACTGAATTCTTCCACACAATACGAAATTAGCGAACATAAGCCGGATCATATCAAACTCGATAATTACACCCAGTTTGCTCCCGCAGTTTTGGTTTACGGACTCAATGCTTTCGGAGTAAAAGGAAAACATAATTTCCGTGAGAGAAGCATTATCTACGGAACTTCCATGATGATCACTTCTGCCATCACTATTCCGCTGAAACACGCCGTAAAAGAAGAAAGACCGGATCATTCCAACAGGCTTTCTTTTCCTTCCGGACACACAGCCATTGCATTTGCATCGGCGCAGTTTATGTTCAGGGAATATAAAGACCACAATCTTTTGCTGGGAATTTCAGGATATTCTCTGGCGGTTTTTACAGGAGTGTACAGAATGCTGAACGATAAACACTGGTTCGGAGACGTAATCGGTGGCGCAGGATTCGGGATTTTATCTACCGAACTGGCGTACTGGGGTTTAATGGTCAAAAATAGTTGGTGAAATTCTTCGCAACGCTTATTATTACTAATGATACAGTAAGTTTATTGAACTTTGTTTCAATAAACTTTTTTTGTAGCTGAAAATTCAAAAAATATCGTTGTTGGAGTTTCAAAAAGTATGGATGTGATTTTTTTTGGAAAGCAAAACAGTAAGCGTTGTTCGTAAAAGGTTTTAAGCCATAGTGCTATTCCAATAATTTGAAAAAAAGGATGGCAAAAGCCATCCTCTAAACTATTGTTTACAGCGTTGATTGTATTGCTGATGAGTTGCTCCTCAGCATTGCTCATTTCCTCTTCCAATCAACAGCCAAATATTACGAATTATTTTTGTGAAAAACACCAACTATTTTTGACCACATTACCCGTACTGGCTTTATCCGAAAATCAATAAACTGTTAGGCGGAAATCCGGAAAAATCTCAGGCAATGATGATGCCTTACTATCAGAAAGGAAATGTAGGAATAGGATTTGTGAAGAATTTTTAACTGTAAAAAAAACAGTGAATGCTCAGTTGTTAATTTTAAATTAATAATTTGACGTAAAAACAAGATAAACAAATTAATAAAATAATTTTGCAAATTTCAATGATTGTAGGTTTTCTTAATAATAAAATTCAATTATTCATTGTTTTTATTATGATAAGAATATTAAAAATTCATAAATATTTAAAAATATGATAAATTTAAATATATTTGTAGAATTAAAAAAGTAGAATTTAAAGGAAGGAATTATCTGCCTTTAATCTCTTTTTTTTATTTGTCTGCACATTATACTAATTTTAAAATAACACGCATGAAAAGAAAAGACTTTCTAAAAAGTATCGGTATCGTAGGAGCATCTGTTCCGTTAATGGCATTCACCGGTAAGAATATTATGGAAGACATCATGGATGAACCTTCTAATCAGGATCTTTTATCCTGTACTGCAACAGCTTCGGAAACGGCAGGTCCGTATCCTACACCAAGCAGTGTAAGTACTTCTACCTTAGTAAGAACAAATATTACCGAAGGAACACAAACCGGTATTGCGCTTACTCTTACGATAACTGTTCTGAATACCAATAACAATTGCCTTGCAGTAGGATCGGGATACCGTGTAGATATCTGGCATTGTAACAAAAGAGGATATTATTCCGCTTATTCCGGACAGCCGGGAATTGACGGAACACAGAACACTACTGGACAAACCTGGCTTCGCGGTATTCAGTATACCAATGCAAACGGACAGGTAACCTTTACATCTATCTATCCGGGATGGTATACTCCCCGCGCTACACATATCCATGTGCAGATCTATGATGCTTCCAACAACCTTTTACTGACAACCCAGCTTGCGTTTCCCGATGCAATCAATACAACAGTAAATACTTATTATGCGACTAGCGGAACAAATTCTGTTACAAACACAAATGATATGGTTTTTAGTGATTCTTATGCTTCTGAACTTATGACCGTTTCGGGAAGTACTTCAGCAGGTTATACAGCAACCGCAAATATTTTTGTAGCAGGAACACTGGGAGTGGATGATGTAAGTTTTGAGACTGGAGGTCAGTTCAGCAATCTTACCATTTCGCCCAATCCTATAGCGGATGAAGCAAAAGTAAGCTTTAATCTTATTCAGACTTCCGGCGTAAGTGCAGAGATTTTAGATGTATCCGGCAGAATTGTTAAAAAAATAGACAAAACCAATTTTTCAAGAGGTAAAAATGAGCTGAAATTAGATTTTTCATCATTACAGCCCGGAAATTATATTCTCGTGTTTACCGTATCCAATATTAACGGTGAATTTTCGCAAAGTAAAAAATTTATTAAAAAATAATCAAAAAATACCAATTAAAAAGCAGCTCTCATAAAGCTGCTTTTTGTTTTTGTATAGAAAGTAATTATACTTTTGCTGTCCCCTCAACGCCATCAGAATTATCGGTCGTATTTCCTGTAATCGCTGCCGCTACAAAGTTGAAAAGACTCACCAGTTTTCCGGCTTTCGTATTCCAGTAATAGGTTTCTTTCGGTTCTACACGGATGATGGATACATTCGGATCATCTTTTCCTTCCTCAAACCATGCTTTTGCCATGGGCGACCATTTGTCTTCAATCGTCGATTTGTCTTTGTAGATAGTAGCATCTCCGTAAACCGAAAGATATTGATAATCAGAATTATTCATGAAAAATAACTGAACTCTTTTATCGTCTCTTATTTCAAAATTTTTGTTGCTTGTATCTCCGCTGATGAACCATAAATTTCCTTCGTCATCGGTTTCCTGAAGCGACATTGGTCGGGAATTGATCGGAAGTTTATCCAGTTCTGTACAAAACATACAGATTCTTGCATTTTCAGATAATTCCTTGATTTTTTTAACCGCTTCTGTGTGGGTAAGATTTTCTGTTGACATAATATTATATTTTAGTGATTGATTTTCTGTTAAAACTGAATTTTAATTACTCTTGTTTATTCAAAAACCCGACCACAATTGAAAAATTCAACATAAAAATAATTGAAGACGATATATTTTCAGAAGATTTTTGTTGGATTATTTTTTCAGATAATTAATGATTCCGATCACATCATCCTTTCCAAAACCTTCATCATGAGCAGATTGGTAGGTTTTAATTAAAGCTTCAGACAGCGGAAAATCTGCCCCTGCATTTTTAGCCAAAAGAATATCTTTCAGCATCAGATCCAAAGCAAAAGCGGGATCGTAATTTTCTTCTGTTAAAAGCGGCGTTTTTACTTTGGTAGCGCCACTCCCGCTTGCACTTTCATTAATGATTTCAAGCATATCTTTACGGTCGATTCCCAGTTTATCCGAAAACAGCACCGTTTCTGCAAGTCCCTGATAAATCGCTGAAAGAAAATAATTAACCGAAAGCTTCGCGGCAATTCCTTTTCCGTTTTCTCCCAAATGTTTAATGGTTTTTCCAAGCTTTTGCAGGTAAGGTTCGGCTCTTTTAAGATCTTTTTCCTCGCCACCAGCCATAATCAGTAATGTTCCTTCTGCAGCAGGTTTTGTACTTCCCGCAACCGGAGCATCGATAAAACCGGCTTCTTTTATTTTTACCGCACTCGAAATTTCCCCCGTCATTTCAGGCGAAATCGTACTCATATCTATAAAAAGCTTTTCCGAAATATCAAGTGAAAGAATTTTCTGATAAACATCTTTCACTGCGGCATCGTTCGTAAGCATGGTGAAAATAATATCGCTGTTTTTTATCACATCCTCAACGGTATCGCAAACAACAGATTTTTCTTTAAAATCTTCCGCTTTTTCGGGCGTTCTGTTATAAACCGACAGTGTAATTCCTGCTTTTTCTAAATTTTTTGCCATCGGATGTCCCATATTTCCTAATCCGATAAATCCTATTTTTTCTTTCATTTCCAATCGTTTTACTGAAAAACTTGTTTAAACTTTTTTACTGCCAAAGATGCAAAAGATTGTAACACTTTAGTTGTTTAAGTTGAATATCTAAATGAAAAAAGAGCACATAAGTTAAGAAAAATCAAAGATTTTCTCTCTTAGCAGACTTTTGAAACACTTAAATTAAATCCAATAAAGTCTTTTAAATCTTTTGAAGTTAAATTTAAAATTAGTTTATACAAACTTTAAATAATAATTTGTTTTTTTACTGCAAATCCTGTACAAAAATACGTTGCAGACTACATTTATTTCTTCAGAACTTTTATAATTGATAAAACTTACAGACATTTGCAAAAAATAGAGTAGTGAAGATTATAGATATTGAAAGCTGGAACAGGAAGGAGCATTTCGAATTTTTTTCTAAAATGAAAAGCCCTTATTTCGGATTTACTTCTGAAGTAGACTGTACCAAAGCTTATGATGAGGCGAAAAAAAATAAACAGTCGTTTTTTGCGGCATATCTTTACAGATCTATGATTGCCGTAAACTCTGTAAATGCCCTGAAACTGAGAATTGTAAATGATGAGGTGATTTTATATGATGAGGTTCATGTGGGAAGCACGATTGGCAGAGAAGACGGAACTTTTGGATTTTCATTCTTTCATTTTTCTGAAGATTTTGATATTTTCAATGAAAGACTTCAGGAACAGGTAAAAAACGTACAAAATTCTACAGGACTGGGAATCAGCAATGATGGTTTGCCTATCAATCATATCCGACATACATCCATTCCGTGGACATCTTTCAGCGCACTGCTGCATCCTACAAATTTTGATCCTAAAGAATGCATTCCTAAAATCGCCTTCGGAAAATTCAGTATCAGAGAAGGAAAGAAGTTTCTTCCGGTTTCTATAGAAGCGCATCACGGTTTGGCAGACGGTCTCCATCTCGCGCAATATTTTGAAGAATTCCAGAAACAACTGAATCTGGGATTAAGTACATTTTAAAATTCCATTTTATACTTTGCTTTTTTTTCATACGTCCCTGAAGCGATATTTTTTATTGCTTTAGAATGGTATTGGTGACAATGAACCTTGTATTTCATTTGTATTGATCGTAATCATAAAAAAAGATGACAAAAACTTCTAGATTTGTTCTCAGATAATTGAAATATCAGAAAAAGATCCCGAAAAATAAGGCAACAGCAGAAATAACGTGGTATGTATGTGGTATTTTTATTATGTAAAATTTTAATCATTTTTTCTTTCTTTGTCTTTGGTTAAAATCTTAATCGTTGTTTTTACGATATTATTTTAAGCATAAATACAATAAGTAAAGAAAAAAAGTAACCAAAAATATGTTATTGGAACAGTAAAGATTATTCAAGACTTAAAAACACCTCAGAAAATTAGCTTCATCGCACAAAAACTGAGGTAAGAGAACGAAGAGATTTATGCTGAAGCTTGTCGGAAAAGCCTCAGAAATTAGAAGAGATGAGAAAATTATGAAAAACGAAAAAACTGAATTCAATTTAGAAGATTTAAACCAAAAGATTTTTGTACAGGACGAAATTTTAGCACTGGCAAAAGAAAATTCTCCTCGTCTGCTGAGTAAATTCAGATTGGTGGAGCCGGATTTTTTCAGTAAACTATCTGCAATCCAGCCCGACCTTAAAAATTCAGAGCTTGTATTTTGTATTTATTTAAAGCTTAATTTAACAACGAAGGAAATTGCAACTTACACGTTTGTAACTCCAAAGGCAATACAGAATCGGAAAAACAGACTTCGGAAAAAACTGAGCATAGCTTCCGATATGGATATTTATAAATGGTTTAATGATCTTTAAACCATTTTTTTTGTTTAAAATTCCAGAACAGCAGTATCCAGATCGTGGTACAGTAAAACTTTCCAATGATTTTCAATAGCTTCTTTTTCCCATTTTATTCTTAAATTCATCGCTCTTTTTCCGTCGGAATCACTTTTGTAGGCAAGATGATACTTTAAATAAGACTGTTGAGGAAGATTATCTGCTCCGTAAAAAACCGTTTCATTACCTTCTTTAATCCAGAAAACCTGCATAAACGGAGTGTGACCTCCGACAACTTCAAACGAAATTTCATCCGTAATATTTCCCCTATCTTCATCCATCCAGACAATATTTTCGAACTCGATCATTTTTTCAAGCGTATCAAAATCAAAAGAATAATTTCCCCGTTTTTCCATGGCAAAAGCCAGTTCACGCTTCTGTATATAGATTTCGGCATTCGGAAAAGTAGGTTCAAATCCGTTTTCAGTTCTGGTAATTGTGGTTTCAATATGGTCTTTGTGAAGATGAGAAAGCAAAACTTTAGTGATCTGATCAGGTTGAACATTTTCCTTCTCCAGAATTTCTGAAATCACCGTTTTTCCCTCTTCATTTTTCCATCCGATTCCCGCGTCCAGAAGAATAGTATCTTTTTCTGTAATGATTAAAAAAGGAGTAACCGACATCTTGATCCCTTTAATCGTGTCTTTATTTTCTTCAGTTAAAAGCGTAAAATCTTTGGTTTTATTGGTAGAAAAATTTCCTTCTTTCAGTGGTATGATTTTCATGGAGCAAATTTCCTGATTATTTATAAAACAATGAAATATTTCCGTCAATACCTTTCATCAGCAAAACCAATAAATATGAATACTTTTTCATCAGTAAATTGAGTATTTTTGTACTGCTGTTTTTAATTACAAAATAAACCGGAGAAAAAGAATTTAAAAATAAAAAAAACTCTGTTTGCTTATTTAAGTGAAACGACTCTGTGAACTTAAAAACGAATAGCTATTAAAAAAATCTTCGCGCACTTTGCGTTAAAACAGTATAAAAATATATTGAAAATGAAAGTAGAAATCTGGTCGGATGTGATGTGTCCGTTCTGTTATATAGGAAAAAACAATTTTGAAAAAGCATTGGAAAATCTGCCTTTTAAAGATCAGGTAGAAATAGAGTGGAAGAGTTTTCAGTTAGATCCTACTTTAGACCCGAAAGAAACAAAGACAACTTCCGAATATTTTAAAGAAAAGAAAGGTTTCCCTGAAGCTCAGGCACAGCAGATGATCGCGCAGGTAAAACAGATGGGAAGCGGAGCCGGAATTGATTTTAATTTTGAAAAAGCATTGATTACCAATACATTTTCTGCTCATAAACTGTTGCATTTAGCCAAAAAATACAACAAGGCAAACGAAATGGAAGAAGCTCTTTTCATCGCTCATTTTGTAGATGGTAAAAATGTTGGAGATGTGGAAACATTGGTTAATCTTGCCGGTTCTTTGGGGATTAATCAGGAAGAAGCTCAGGAAGTTTTAGCTTCCGAAGAATATCATCAAGAAATTAGCAGAGACATTACAGAAGCGAGGAATAATGGAGTTTCCGGTGTTCCGTTTTTTGTGCTGAACGGAAAATATGCGGTTTCCGGAGCTCAGCCTGTTGAACTTTTTACCAGTGCATTGCAGCAGACTTACGATGAAACGGTCACTCCATTGCAAAAACTTTCAGACAATGGAGCTTCGTGTGATACAGACAGTTGTGAAATCTAAGCTTAATTAAATGATAAAAATAAACGACGAACTTCAGTTTTCGGTTGAAGACACTCTTTTTGTTTTTGCTTTGGATTCTGAAGCAGGAAAAGTATTTAACGATAAAAATAAACTGATTACAGGCATCGGAAAAGTAAATGCCGCGATGGAATTAACTAAAGAAATCTACCGCAAAAGACCGAAACTGATTGTTAATCTGGGATCTGCAGGAAGCAAAAGTTTCCATAAAGGTGATGTTGTGTGCTGTACAAAATTTATTCAGCGCGATATGGATGTGAGAGGACTTGGTTTCAGCCTGTACGAAACCCCGCTTTCAGGAATTCCGCCCGTTTTGGAATATGGTTTGAAAAGACACGATCTTCCGGAAGGAATCTGCGGAAGCGGCGACAGTTTCGAGATGAATCATTCGGAAGCGGTTTATAATATTGTAGATATGGAAGCTTATCCTTTGGCTTTGATAGCGATGAAGGAAGAAATTCCTTTCCTGTGCCTGAAATATATTTCCGATGATGCTGGAAGCGATGCCGCAGACGATTGGGCGGTTCAGGTTCATCTGGCTTCGGAAGCGTTTAATAAAATTTTGTTTTCGTAAATATTTCAGAATGATGATAAGGTGTGAGATTCAACATTTTAAATCTCATAAATTTCAGCATCCGTAAATACATAGAATCTTCCTTTTTTAGGGAGATTTTTTGTATCTAAACCTGTGAATTCACTGAAAGCGGGAAGCAACAATTGATTTTCCGTAACAACAAAACAAGGCAGTTTGATTTTTTTTACCACAGAATTAATGACAAATCCGGGATGAATGTGTCCCGTAATCTGAAATTTTTCATTCTTTTTCTGAAAATCGTGAACGAATAAAAAATCATCAATGTGTAGGGTTTCGTCCCTGAAATTAAGGCAGAGTTTAGCTTCTAATTTTTTCGAAATTCTGTCGTGATTGCCTTCTACCAGATGAAATTCAAGGTTGGGAAACTCGGCTTTCCATTCGCAGAATTTGTCTACTCCGGAATTGTCTCCTGCGTGAAGCAGATCGCCGACAACAATAAATTTTTCGGGCTGAAAATATTCGATTAAAACGGACAATCGCTGCAGATCATTTTCAAAAATATGATCGGAAAGCGCAATTCCGTTTTTGCGGAAATGGGCTGTTTTTCCAATATGAAGATCTGACAGGATCAAGGCTTTTTCTTTTTTCCAGAATAATGCTCTCTGATTGGTTAACGTAAAGACTTCGTCCTGAATATGGATATTTTTTGTTACTATTTTCATCTGATATAAAAACGTTAGCATTGTAATTGTCATTCTGACGAAGGAAGAATCTCAAATTTGAAATAGATTCTTCACTACACTTCTGAACTGCGTTCGTAGACTTTCTGTCTATGTTCTGAATGACACAACGCCGTAAAATTCATAATTGACTTATTGACAATTAGCTTTATTTCCCTTTTTTCGCCTGCTGAATCAGTTTCTGAATTCTCGCATCAAGTCCTTCGCTGGAAAGCGTCTGCCGCAGACTGTCCACTTTTATCGGGAAACTCAGCGGGGTAAAAGTATTGGCAAATTTCAGGATTATTTTTGATTTTTCAATCCGTTTAAAGGCTTCCACCAGTCGCTGTTCCTGCAATTGTGCATTAAAAACTTCTGTATAAGCTTGTCTAACAAGGAAATGGTTCGGATCGTAATCTTCCAGAACTTTGAAAATTAGTCCTGCCGAACTTTGCAGAGATTTGTTGGAACGCTGTTTTCCTGCATAATTCTGGATCACCATTCCGGAAATGACCGCAATGTCACGGAATTTTCTTCTTGCCATTTCTGCTGAATTGATGCTGGAAATTACATCCGTCATCAGATTTTCCCTGCTCAGAATTTTATGGAGATTTTCGTCATTCAGCGGAATTTCTTTGTCGCTGAACAGTTCAAAACCATAATCATTCATCGCCATTGAAAAGGAAATCGGAGCCAGTTTGGAGATTCTGTAAGCGATTAAAGCCGACATTACTTCGTGAACAAGCCGACCTTCAAACGGATACATAAACAGATGGAATCCTTCGCGGTTTTTAATGAGTTCCACCAAAAATTCGTCCTCTTTCGGGATGTGAGAACGTTCTTCCTGATTCATCAGCAAAGGATTCAGAAATTTCAGTTCCTTTTCTGAAGCTTTCGGATTAAGCGCTCCGGATAATTTTTCTCTTAAAAATTGTCCTAAATTTGAGCTTAAAGGCAGTCTTCCTCCCAGATAACTCGGTGCAAAAGCTTTTCCTTTGGCAGCGCGGACAAAAACCGTCATATCTTTTATCATCGCGACTTCCAGAACTCTTCCTGCCAAAATAAATTTTTCGTCTTTTTTGAGTTTTGAAATAAAATATTCTTCTACCATTCCGATATACCCGCCGGAAATAAATTTCACTTTCAGCATCGCATCGCTTACGATAACGCCCATATTCATCCGGTGAAGCATGGCAATTTTTCGTGACGTCACTTTATACAAACCGTCTTCCTGAATCACAATTTTATGGAATTCTTCATAGCTTTTCAGCACACTTCCGCCGATGGTAAGAAAATCGAGGATGCTTTTCCATTCTTCATCCGTCATTTCCTGAAAAGCATATACTTTTTTAATTCTTTTGTAAACTTCCTGCGGATAAAATCCGTCACCGACCGCCAAAGTCATTAAAAACTGAACCAAAACATCAAAACACAGAACCTGCGGATCTCTCGGCTCAATCACTTTCTGTTTTACGGCTTCTTTTAAAGCGGCAACTTCAATCAGTTCCAAGGAATGTGTCGGAACACAGTAAATTTTTGAAGTTTCAAAAGGGGAGTGACCGCTTCGTCCTGCACGCTGCAAAAATCTCGCAACGCCTTTTGCAGAACCAATCTGAATAACGGTGTCAACCGGCTTAAAATCGATTCCCAAATCCAGAGAAGAGGTAGAAACGACGGCTTTTAACTTTCCGGAACTTAGATTTTCCTCGATCCAGATTCTCAGATGTGCATCAATAGAACTGTGATGAATGGCAATCTGTCCTGCAAAATCGGGATAGGCTTCAAGCAACAACTGATACCACATTTCGCTCTGGCTTCGGGTATTTGTAAAAACAATCGTAGATTTTGATTCTAAAATGATAGGAACGATTTTATCAGCTAATTTTGCGCCTAAATGTCCTGCCCACGGAAGAATTTCCACTTCGTCCGGAAAAACGGGAAGAATATCAATTTTCTTCTGTTCTTTGGCTGTAATTTTTGTTTTTTTTATGTCATAAGGAATTAAAACATCCATCGCTTCATCCAGATTTCCGATGGTTGCCGTAATTCCCCAGATTTTCATTTTGGGAGCATATTTTGTGAGTTGAGAAATTCCCAATTCTACCATTACCCCGCGTTTTGAACCCAGCAATTCGTGCCATTCATCAACAACGATAGTTTTCAGTTCCTTAAAAAAACGTTCGTGATTTTTCTGCCCGAGAAGAAGATGTAAGCTTTCAGGTGTAACTACGAGAATTTCAGGCATATTTTTTACCTGTTGCTGCCGTACTTTCGGATCTGTGTCGCCGTTTCTTACGCCAACAGACCAGTCCAGTCCGATTTCGTCAATGGCTTCCTGCATTGCTTTGGCAATGTCTTTTGAAAGTGATCGGAGCGGTGTGATCCAGATCATTTTTAAGCCTTTTCCATATTTTTCAGGATGGTTTAAAAAATGGGTTAACAATGCTAAGAAAACAGAAAATGTTTTCCCGAAACCGGTCGGAGCAATGACCATTCCGCTGTAGCCGTTCTCGAATTTCTGCCACGTATCGACCTGAAATTTAAAAGGGGAATTGCCTTTATCCGCCATCCACTGCTGAATGACTTTGAAGCCGTTGGTATTTTCGAAGTTGCTCAAATTTTAAATGATGTTTTTGTTTTAACGCAGCGAGCGCAAAGATTTTTGATTTCTAATTCTTTATATTTTCGTTCGCGAAGGCACTTCGTTCAGCAAATGATAGCACAAGCCGTGGCTGAGTGAAGCGCCTTTGCGAACGAAATATGTTTTCAAAGTTTTAAATAAAATCCTTGCGATCTTAGCGTTTATAATTACTGTATCAATTTTTTTATTTCTTCCAGATCATCAATTTCATCTACCGTTTTATCCTTTCTCCATCTTGCTGAATGACTTTAAAGCCGTTGGTATTTTCGAAGTTGCTCAAATTATTGTTTTTATCTATCGCAAAGTCAAACAAAGGATTATAAAATTCATCTTTTTAAAGATACACGATGGTATTTCACTTATCAAGGAAATGCAAATTGTGTTTCCTTGATAAGCGAAGCGGCTTAGTTTAACATTTAGTAAGCAAAGTATAAAAAATTTTGTTTCTCCTTGCGATTAATTTATTACTGTATTAATTTTTTTATTTCTTCCAAATCATCAATTTCATCCACCGTTTTATCTTTCCGCCATCGTAAAATTCTTGGGAAACGCAGTGCAACGCCGCTTTTATGACGGTTGCTGAAGCCGATTCCTTCAAAAGCAATTTCAAAAACAAGTTCAGCTTTCACCGTTCGAACAGGACCGAATTTTTCAATGGCATTCTTATTCACAAATTTACTGACTTCCATAATTTCTTTATCCGTTAATCCGGAATATGCTTTGGCGATGGTGACCAGTTTATCTTCATTTTTCACGGCAAAAGTATAATCGGTGTAGTATGCGCTTCGTCTTCCGCTTCCTTTTTGGGCGTAAATCAGAACGGCATCAATCGTTAAAGGACTGATTTTCCATTTCCACCAATCGCCTTTTTTTCTTCCGGAATGATAATGTGAGTTTTTCTGTTTCAGCATCAAACCTTCACTGTTGATGTCCCTGGAATTTTCTCTGATCTGGTTTAATTCTTCCCAGTTTTCAAATTCTATTGATTCGGAAATTTTGATGTTTTCAGGGTTTTCATTCAATAATAATTCTTCAAGCATGGTACGTCTTGCGGAGATGGGTTTTTCACGCAAATCATTCCCTTCCAGTTCCAAAAGATCATACGCAAAGACTTCGATTGGAATTTCGGAAAGCATTTTTTTTGTTAATGTCTTTCGATTGAGACGTTTTTGTAATTCGTTAAAATTTAAAACTTTATCGTCTTTTACCGCGAGAATTTCGCCGTCAATTACAAAATTTCCGCTCATTTGCTGAACGGTTTCTGCGATTTCGGGAAACTGTTCCGTCACCAATTCTTCACCTCTCGACCAGATAAAAACTTCATCATTTCGCTTGATAATCTGTCCGCGGATTCCGTCCCATTTGTATTCAATCAGCCATTCATCGGGTTTCCCGAGTTCTTCCAAATCTTTCTCCAATGGATAAGCCAGACAAAAAGGATAGGGTTTTGAATTATCCGGATTTACATTTTCAGCCGAAATTAATTCCTGAAATGAAGCTTCTGTTGGCTGCCATTTTCCCATTAAACTGTGCATCAATGCGCTGGATTCCTGTCCGGAAAATTTCGTCAGAGCATTAATCAGTGTTTTATCTGAAACCCCGATTCTGAAACTTCCACCCAATAATTTATTGAAAATCAGCCGTTCCGTGTAATCCAAACCATTCCAAGAATTCAGGACAAATTTTTTTTTCTCAGCGTCGGTTTTTGTTTTTAAGTTGATGATATCATTCATCCAATCCGACAAAGAACGTTCGATTTTTTCCGTTGGTGGTGGAAGAATCAGGGAAATGGTTTCGCCCAGATCTCCGACTGAAGAGTAGCTTTCCTGAAACAGCCAGAACGGTAATTCTGTGATTTCCAAAGCCCATTCTTTCATATAATTGGTGTTTACATTCCGCTTGGGTCTTTTGCCTGTAAACAAAGCAATGAACCAGACTTTATCTTCGTCAGGCGCACGTTCCAAATAATCGATAATGGCATCGATTTTTGCATTGGTCTTGTTGGTGCTTTCGAGAGCATTGATTAGTTCTGCGAAATGTCTCATAAATTTTAATTGGCGTTTTTAAACGTATGTTAACAATTTTTTGGGCAGCTTAATTCGTCTTCCACTCCCGCTTTTTTGTTCCGCTTTGCTCCACAAAAAGAGCTCCGTTCAAACCGGGCTGCGTGCAATTCGGCGTTAATTATGATGGGCTATTAACAGGTCGCTCCTACGGAGCTCCGCTTTATTGCGCTTTAATTTTTCTATTAACAGTAAGCTCCTACGGAGCTTTCCTGCATCGCTATAATTATTAGTCTTTAATAATTTCTTTCTCTTTTTCTTCCTCATCATCATCGCCGTAAAGCGTTTCCACCACATCAGATTTAATCCCGATTTCATTCAAATATTTAGAAAAAACTTCAGTTTGTCCGTGCGTGACGTGAACGATTTCAGCTTCAGTGGCTTTTATAGCCTGTAACAAACCTTTCCAGTCGGCGTGGTCGCTCATCGGGAAACCTGCATCGGCACTCCGCCATCGTCTTGCACCGCGAACCTGCATCCATCCGGAACAAATTGCCGTTGCGGCATCCGGAATTTTTTTGATGACATTGGAATCCAGCAAAGCAGGCGGAACAATCACGATATCTCCTGCAACGTGCTTGATGCTTTCCCTGAAATCGGGAATTTCGTAATCCGGAAGTATGATTCCGACTTCTTCAAAGGCTTTATTCAGTTTTCCGATCGAGTAGTGGACGTGGATTTTTCCCATTCCTTCAACCGCCTTCATTACGCGTTGTGCTTTTCCCAGAGAATAACCTATGAAAACAGAAGTTTTTTGATTTTCCTGATTTCTGAGAACCCAGTTCTGGAGTTTTTTATTCAGATCCGGAACTTCCAGCCAGTTGTAAATCGGCAGTCCGAAAGTGCTTTCGGTAACGAATTCATTGCATTTTACCAGTTCGAAAGGGGTACTTAGTCCATCATCCTGAACTTTATAATCTCCTGAAATAACGCTTACATAGCCTTTGTATTCCAGTCGGATCTGCGCGGAGCCGATAATATGACCAGCAGGATGAAGTGAAACTTTTACGCCGTTGATATTGATGATTTCGCCATATTCCACACTCTGAACTTCAAGATCTTCGCTGATTCTTTTGTGCAGAATAGGTTTGGTAAAATGATGACACAAGTATTTCTTCATTCCCCAACGTGCGTGATCGGCGTGTCCATGAGTAATGACAGCCAAATCAACGGGTCGCCAAGGATCAATATAAAATTTTCCCTGCGGACAATAAATGCCTTTATTTGTGAATGTGATAAGTTTCAATGGTGCAATTTTGTTATTTTTTACATTCAAAAATCTAACCAATATATTTAAAAATCTTTAATGTAGCATCTTTTTCACATGATCCGTTACTATTTCAACCGATTTTTCCATTTCTGTGGTATTGAGGTTTCCAAATCCTAAACGCATGGCGGTTAGATTTTTATTCTGATAAAGTAAGGTTTTAGGAATAAATAAATTGTTTTGCGCACAGTTTTTAGAAAGCTGCATTAAATTGATGGGAATTTGCCATTCTGCCCAGACCGCAAGTCCGCCCGACGGTTTTTCGAATTGTATATAATTTCCTAAATTTTGCTGAATGAGATGAATAAAATAATCTCTTCTTTCCTGATAAATTTTTAATGATTTTTTCAGATATCGGTTAATTTCTCCTTCGGCAATCATTTCTCCTAAAACGTGTTCCATTAAAATATCACCCTGTCTGTCGATAATTCCCAAATGTTTCCTCATTTCAGACATCAGATTTTCGGGAGCGACAATAAATCCTGTCCGAAAACCGGGAGCTAAAGATTTTCCGAAAGAACCGATGTAAATTACCATTCCGTTCGTATCTGCGCTTGCAAGCGGAAGAAGCGGACTCTTGTCATAATGAAAATCGTAATCGTAATCATCTTCCAGAATAATAAAGCCAAATTCATTCGCAAGATTCAGCAGCTCTAATCTGCGCTGTGCGCTCAACGTAACCGTTGTAGGATAATGATGATGCGGCGTAAGATACAGCATTCTCACTTTTTGCTGTTGACAAATTTTCCTGACTTCTTCTGTGTTAATTCCATCACTGTCAATGGATACTGCTTTTATTTTCACCCCTGCTTTTTGAAAAATCATATTCACAGAGAAATAACTCAGTTCTGCAACTAAAACAATATCCCCTTCGGATAAAAGAATTTCCGAAGCAATGTAAATGCTCATTTCTGTGCTTCTTGTGATGAGAAGGTTATTTTTAGAAATAGGCAGTCCTCTGGATAAATTTAAATATTTTGAAAGATTTTCTTTAAAAAATTCACTTCCATCCTGATTGTACTGTCCGATTTTATGAGCTTTTCTTTTTAAGATAGAACTGTAAATTCTGGAATGCTGATCGATCTGAGTTAAGCGGATGTCGGGAATTCCGTCATTAAAAATGTATTCACAATTGGAATATTCAAAAGGATTATCTAAAATATTGGATGTTTTGAAGGTAAATCCTGTTGATTTGGGATAATTTTCGAGCTGAATTTTTTGTAAATTTTTCGATTCCAAAAACTGATACTGGTCTTTTCCGATGATAAAGGTCCCTTTGTTGGGAAGACTTTCCACCCATCCCTGAGAAAACAGTTCTTCGTAGACAGAAACAATGGTGTTTCTGTGAACATTCAGAATTTCGCTCAGCATTCTTGTTCCCGGAAGTTTGGTTCCGAATGGCAAAAAACCGCGCTGAATGGCATTAATAAGCTGATTGGAAATCTGCATATAAATAGAAACTTCGGAATTTCTATTGATTTTTATGAAACTCTGATAAGGAATTTTAACCGGACTATCCATAATCTTAAAACTGGCACCATACAACCATCCGGCAATATACTACTTTTGAACCAAAACAAAAAAGAATGGAATTGTACAGTCTTTTAGAAAAAATTGTTCAGCAAAATGAAACGCACGCAAAATGGCTGAATACGCTTTCCTTTATGGAAAATGCAGGAGCCAGAAAAATTTCAGCTTGCGAACATCCGACTAACGTGAGTTTAATACAGCTAAAACACGCTGCGGAAGAACATCGCCATGCTTATTATCTTAAAAAGCAGATCCTGAAAATTGATCCCGAAATGTGCAAAACGTACAATAGCAATGAACTTTTAGCCGCAACGGCAACGAGACAATATCTTCATTCTCTTGACATTAAAGCGTGTAAGTATCTTCAGCAGAATTTCAATCTCAGTAAAGAAGAATTAAAATATGCGGCGTATCTGTTTGTAACCTATGCTATTGAGGTTCGTGCCGATGAACTGTATCCGTTTTATCAGGAAATTCTGACAAAATATACCTCAAAAATTATGGTGAAATCAATTATTTTGGAGGAAGAAGGACATTTGGAGGAAATGATTAATCAGTTGGACGATTTTTCAGAAGACTGGAAAATTCACGCAGAAATTATTTTGGAAATTGAAAAAGGTCTTCATAACCAATGGATTGATGCCATTTCAAAAGAGATTTTACAGGTAAATTATGCTGAATAATTTTCGCCATTTTCAGGAAGCTTTAGAAAAAAGAAAAGAAAGCGGAACCTTACGGGTTTTAAAATCTCAAAAAGAAGGAGTGGATTTTTATTCCAACGATTATTTGGGATTGGCAGGAAATAAAGATTTTCAGCAGATTTTATTAAAAAAAATCAACGAAAAGCCGGAATTACTGAAAGGAAGTACTGGTTCCAGACTGATCAGCGGAAATAGTTTAACTGTTGCTGAAACAGAAGAATGTATAGCCAAAGAACATCAATACGAATCGGCTTTGCTTTTTTCTTCGGGCTATAATGCCAATCTGGCTCTTTTTTCAACGCTTCCGACCCGTCATGATATCATCATTGTGGATGAAAAAATTCATCGTTCCGTTCATGATGCGTATAGTATGTCAAATGCTAAAAAACTGAAATTCAGACATAATGATATTGAAGATTTAGAAAGGATTCTGAAAAAGCAAACCGGACTTTGCTATGTTGCTGTTGAAAGCCTGTATTCGATGGACGGAGATATTGCTCCTTTGAAAGAGATTGCAGAAATCACAGCAAAATACAATGCTCAGTTAATTGTGGATGAAGCTCATGCTTTCGGTGTTTTTGGAAACGGTTTGGTGAGTGAGTTTAACCTACAGAAAAAAGTTTCAGCAACGGTTGTAACCTATGGAAAAGCTTTGGGAACGCATGGTGCGGCGATTTTAACGAATGATTTAATTAAATCTTATCTCATCAATTTTGCATCCCCTTTTATCTATACGACTTCAGCGCACGATTTTCTGTGGATGAGCATTTTTTGCGGATATGAATTTTTAAAAGCAAACAGTAGATTATCCATTCAACTTCAGGAAAATATTAAAATTTTTCGTGAGCAGAATTTGATTACTCCGTCTTCTGAAAGCAGCCCGATTCAGGCGATTATTATTCCTGATAATCAGAAATTGAAAGCTTTAAAGGATACTTTATTTGATAATGGATTTTTGACTTACGCTGTCTTTAGTCCGAGTGTAAAAGAAGGAACAGAAAGATTGAGGATTTGCCTGCACAGTTTTAATACAGAAGAAGAAATTTTGAAGTTAACGGGGATTATCAGAGATTTTAGTTAATATAAAAATCAACATCAGTTTGTCATTCCGTAGGAATCTAAGCAATTAAAATTAAAAAAAACACTCTAAAAACGCTGTTTAGATTCCTACGGAATGACAAACTGATGGATATAAATATGGATATAAAAAAAGTAAAAATGGAAACACAAAACTCAGGGCAAAAACTCCTTTTCGTCACAGGAATCGGGACAGAAGTAGGGAAAACGGTTTGTTCGGCGGTTTTAACCAAATATTTTGAGGCAGAGTATTGGAAACCGGTTCAGTCCGGAGATCTGGAATATTCCGACACGATGAAAATTAAAAACTGGGTGGGAGAACATACGGTTTGCCATCCGGAAAGATATCGTTTTAAGCTGGCTGCATCACCGCATCAATCGGCAAAGGAAGAAGGAATCTTGATTGATTTAAATGAATTCCAAATTCCGAAAACACAGAATCATTTAATCATAGAAGGAGCGGGAGGATTGATGGTTCCGTTGAATGATAATGAATTTATTATTGATTTAATTGAAAAGCTGAACGTTCCCGCCGTTTTGGTTGTGAAGAATTATTTAGGCTGCATCAATCATACATTGTTATCTGTTTTAGTTTTAAACCAAAAGAAAATTAAACTGAACTATTTAATTCTCAACGGAAATTTTCCACCAGACACAGAAAGGGTTATTTGTGAAAATGTTCCATCAGAAACTGAAATTATAAGAATTCCTGACCTTGAAAATATAACAAAAGAAAGTATAGAAAATATTGCACAACAATTAGAAAAAATAGAATCATGAATAAGAATCAATTAAGAAACGACTGGACGAAGGAAGAAATAGAAGAAATATACAATCTTCCGCTTCTGGAACTTGTTTATAAAGCTGCAACGGTTCATCGTGAGTGGCATAATCCTGAAGAAGTTCAGATGTCTACATTGCTTTCAATTAAAACAGGAGGCTGTCCGGAAGACTGTTCGTATTGCGGACAGGCAGCGCGTTATCATACGAATATCAAAGTTCAGGCTTTACTGCCGACAGAAACAGTCATTGAACATGCCAAAAAAGCAAAAGAAGGCGGCTCATCGCGTTTCTGTATGGCTGCAGCGTGGAGAGAAGTGCGCGACAACCGTGATTTCGACCGTGTTATTGATATGGTAAAAGGCGTAAATGAACTTGGACTGGAAGTGTGCTGTACGTTGGGAATGTTAACGGAAGATCAGGCAAAACGCCTTCAGGAAGCAGGTTTGTATGCATATAATCACAATCTGGATACTTCCGAGGAATATTACGATGAAATTATTTCCACAAGAACGTTCGACAACAGAATCAATACGATTAATAATGTACGAAAAGCCGGAATTACGGTTTGTTCGGGAGGAATTATCGGATTGGGAGAAACGCCAAAAGATAGGATTTCAATGCTTTTAACATTGGCAACAATGCCGAAACATCCGGAATCTGTCCCGATCAATGCATTGGCAAGAGTAGAAGGAACGCCGCTTCAGGATAACGAAAAAACGAATACGTGGGAAATGGTAAGAATGATCGCCACAGCAAGAATTGTAATGCCTTCATCAATGGTTCGTTTAAGCGCAGGAAGAATTGAAATGACTGAATTTGAGCAGGGATGGTGTTTCATGGCGGGAGCCAACTCGATCTTTACAGGGGAAAGAGAAACGCTTCTGGTAACGCCAAATCCGGGTGTTTCTGAGGATATGCAGATGTTGCAGAATTTGGGATTAAAGCCGATGATGAAAGAGAAAACGATGTGCTGAAAAGTGAATGGTCAATAGTCAATTTTTTGGGGTGTGAATAATAACAATTCACGATTGACAATCCAGCATTGAATTTTCAGTATTTATCTATTAAAGTAAAGAATGATTAAACGCAAAGAAAAATGTTTTGTTTTAATAATGAGTAAAGCAAAGAAATTTCCGTCAGAGACGGATGATGAAGCGTTCGCTTAATGGCAGATGAAATCTGCTTTACTTTGCTTAGCTTAAAATATTAATTTAGAAATAGAATCTTTGCGTTTACAATTTACGATTGACAATTCACCATTGAATTTTTAGTACTTATCTATAAATATAAAGAATGATTAAACGCAAAGAAAAACTAATAAGTAAATCAAAGAAATTTCCGTCAGAGACGGATGATGAAGCGTTCACTTAATGGCAGATGAAATCTGCTTTACTTTGCTTATCTTAAATATTAATTTAGAAATAGAATCTTTGCGTTTACAATTTACGATTGACAATTCACCATTGATAAAATTAAAAATTACAACCTATTATTTATGAATTTACAAGAGCGCGACAGAGCCGTCAACTGGCATCCTTACACGCAGATGAAAACAGCGGAAGATGCAATCCCGATCGTGAAAGGAAGCGGAATTTATCTTTATGATGAAGACGGAAAAAAATACATCGATGCAGTAGCTTCGTGGTGGGTTACGCTTCACGGTCACGCGAATCCGTACATTGCACAAAGAGTTTCTGAACAGTTGAATACGCTGGAACAGGTTATTTTTGCGGGATTTACACACGAATCAGCCATTCAGCTTTCTGAGAATTTACTGAAACTGCTGCCTGAAAATCAGGAGAAGGTTTTTTATTCGGATAACGGTTCTACTGCGGTGGAAGTGGCGCTGAAGATGTGTATTCAGTTCTGGCATAATCAGGGAAAAGAAAAGACGAAAATTCTGGCTTTTAAAGAAGCTTATCATGGTGATACGTTCGGAGCGATGTCGGTGAGCGGAAGAGGTGTCTGGACAAAACCTTTCGGGGAAATGCTTTTTGAAGTGATCTTTATTGATCCGCCGACTTCTGAAAATATTGAAGATTTAAAATCCATCATAAAAAATCATGCTGAAGAAATGGCTTGTTTCATTTACGAGCCTTTGATTCAGGGAGCAGCGGGAATGTTGATGCATAAAGCCGAAGATTTATCAGAATTGATGAAATTTTGCAGAGAAAAGGGAATTTTAATGATTCAGGACGAAGTTTTTACAGGTTTCGGAAGAACCGGAAAGCTGTTTGCGGCAAATTATCTTTCGGAAAAACCGGATATCATGTGTTTTTCAAAGGGATTAACAGGCGGAACAATGCCGATGGGAATTACAACTTCTTCACAACAGATTTTCGAAGCGTTTTTGTCGGATGACAAATACAAAACCTTGTTTCATGGTCATTCTTTCACGGCAAATCCTTTAGCCTGTACAGCGGCTTTGGCAAGTATGGAATTGCTTTTGAAAGAAGAAACGCTGGAAAAAATCAATCTAATCAGTCAGAAACATTTCAATTTTTCTCAGGTTTTAAAAAATCATCCGAAAGTTGAAAATGTGAGACAGACCGGAACGATTATCGCCTGGGAAATTAAAAATGATGAAAAAGCATCCTATTTTAACGAAATCGGGAAGGTTTTGTATCATGAATTTTTAAAAAGAGGAATCATCATGCGTCCTTTGGGAAATGTGATGTATCTCGTTCCGCCTTACTGCATTACGCCTGAAGAACTGGATTTTGTGTATGGGAATATTCTTGAAGTTTTGGAAAGCTTCAGTAATTAATTGATTTTAAACTCTTTGATGTTCGTTTCCCCATTGGTGAAGTTCATCAAGGATCGGACCGAGCTTTTGGGCTCTTTCCGTTAATTTATAATATACTTCCGGAGGAAAATTGTAGACTTCAACCCGTTGAATGATATGATCTTCCTCCATTTGTTTGAGTTGTTCTGCCAGAACTTTCTTTGAAACTTTCGGCATTTTCCGCCATAATTCGACAAAACGGACTTCCTCTTGCTCAAAAAGATTGGACAAAATAAGCGGTTTCCACTTTCCGGAAATCATGTCCAGTGTTTTTCTCAGTCCGCAATTTTTAAATTCTTCAAATAACATACGTTACAAAATTGTATATAGTGCACCTTTTGGTAACCAGCCATTATTTAATTTCAGGTAAACAATAGCTTTGCAGATACAAAATTAAAGAAAATGAAATTACAATTATGGCGAAATGCAACGCTGCTTTTAAATATTGATGGATTGAACATTTTAATTGATCCGATGTTAGGTGTAAAAGGTTCTTTGGGACAATTTCCGATGGTAGACAATGAATTATTGAATCCGTTAGTTGATTTACCTTTCACTGAGGAAGAACTTCAGGAAAAATTAAAAACGATTGATGCGGTAGCCGTTACACACCTTCATCCCGATCATTGGGACCCGAAAGCGATTGAACTTTTAGATAAAAATGTACCCATCATTTGTCCTGAAATCATTTCCGAACAGATTTCTGAGGCAGGATTTAAAAATGTGATTGTTTTCAATGATACAGTACAGTTTAAAAATATTGAAATTTCTTTAACGAACGGACATCACGGAACAGGAGAAATTGAAGAACAAATGGGCGTAGTTCATGGATTTGTCTTTAAAAATGCTGAACAGTCTGTTTATATTGCGGGTGACAGTATCTGGTGTGAAGAAGTGGAACAGGCAATTAAAAAACATCAGCCGGAGCACATTATTGTTGCGGGAGGAGCAGCAACTTTTGTAGTGGGAGATCCGATTGTGATGACGAGTCATGACATTTTGAAAGTCTGTGAATCTGCGCCGAATTCAAAGGTCTGGGTAACACATCTTGAAACTGTAAGTCATTCTAAAGAAGACAGAAAATTCATTAAAGAAAAAATTCAGGAAAATGGTTTGGAAGAAAGATGTTTTGTGCTGAATGACGGCGAAGAAGCTGAATTAGGTGCCTAAATCTCTTGCTTAAAGATTTGAGATTAAATCTTAATTTAGCCGGATCAAATTATAAAAAATGCATTTAGAAACAGAAAGATTACTGATTCGGGATCTGACTTTGGACGATAAACAGGCAATTTTCAATTATCGTTCTGATGCGGAAGCGAATAAATTTCAGGGCTGGATTCCGGAAACATTGAAAGATGTTGAACAGTTTATTGAAAGAAATAACAAAGAATTCAATCAGCCGGAAAGCTGGTATCAGGTTTTAATTACGGAAAAAGATACAAAAGCTGTGATCGGCGATATCGGAATTCATTTCTTTGGTGCAGAAAATTTGCAGGTGGAATTAGGAATTACTTTAAATAAAGACTTTCAGGGAAGAGGATATGCTTCTGAAGCGTTAAAAGGAGTAATTAATTTTCTTTTCAGCGATCTGAAAAAACACAGAATCATGGCTTCTGTAGATCCGGAAAACATTGATTCACTTAAACTGATGGAACGCATTGGTTTTAGAAAAGAAGGTCATTTTGTGAAAAGTTTATTCTGGAAAAACAACTGGACAGATGATGTGATCTATGCTTTGCTTCGGGAAGAATGGATTAAAGAATAAGAGAAAAACCGTTTCAACAGAGACGGTTTTTATTTTCAGTACAAACGTTCATGCCGCATTTTCCTTTTGCTTGGCGTATTTTTTGAACCTTGCAAAAATAAATTTTATATGCTATCCGTATTTCTTTTAGAATTAGACTGGAAAGAACTTCTGATGGGACACGAAGAATGGTCTTTTATTCTGGAAATCATTCTCCGCACCGCCATTATGTTCATCACGATCATTATCGGATTAAGAGTTTTGGGAAAAAGGGGAGTGAAGCAGCTTTCGATTTTCGAACTTGTGGTGATTATCGGACTGGGTTCTGCGGCGGGAGATCCAATGTTCAATAAAGATGTGGGAATTATTTCTTCGTTTATCGTTTTTGCGGTGATTATTCTTCTGTACACCATTGTAACCTATTTTATCGCAAAAAATAAAAAAATCGAACAACTTATTGAGGGAAAATCGATCTGCCTGATCGAAAACGGAGAATTTTCCATTGAAAATTTTAAAAAAGAAAATCTCGGCAGTGATGAATTTTTTGCTGAATTAAGACTAAAAGGAATTTCTCAGTTGGGACAGATCGAAAGTGCCATTGAAGAAATTTCGGGAGAAATCAGTGTGTTTTATTTCGAAGATGAAAGAGTAAAGTACGGACTTCCGATTATGCCGGATTCTCTGGATCATCCTTTGAAAACGATTGTTCATGAAGGATTTTATTCATGCACGTTCTGCGGACATACGGAAGAAAAACACAAAGGTATGGCAGGAAACTGCAGCAAATGTAAAAAAGATGAATGGATAGCTTCAAGCAATAGAAAGCGCGTTACCTGATAAAAATAAAAAAAGACTCCTTAGAAAGGAGCCTAAAAAAACACAAATGATGAAAAAAAATTATTTCGATTCACAAATATAATCAAAAAATGATTTTCCAACCTAATATTTTCAGAAAAAAAGTAACATATTTTTTTCATGATGTTAATAGATAAAAATGATTGGCTTAAACTGTGATTTTTTATTTCTTTATAATCTTTTTTTAATTTGTTTCAAGCCTATGTAAAGACTCTATGGAGCTTTATTTGTGTAGAAATCATATTCGCGAGATACTCGGCGTTCCGTAGGAACGCTATCTTTGAATTAAATACAATGACTGATCATATCTTCTCATTTACCTTTTACCCTTTTAATTACCGACTTTATATTGACTAAGTGTAAAATAATTTCACATAAATTCTTTTAAGTTCAAAATTTTTAACAAATCAGTAAGTTTTATTTTTAATTTTAAACCAAAATATAAACTTATGAAAAGAAAATTACTTCCACTTATCGTTTTGTTAGGGATTCATCTCTGCGCTCAGGAAAAAAGCGAAGCTGCTGTTTCGGATACAGCAAAAGTATTGAGCATTCAGGGACAGAATACCTTAATGCTCAATCAGGCAGCTTTTTCCAACTGGGTTGGAGGAGGAGCCAATAATGTGGGTTGGCTTGCCGGAGTAAACTATAATCTTACGTACGAAAAAGGAAAAGATCTCTGGGAAAATATTATTATTCTCGGATACGGACAAAATAATACGAAAGGAGTAGGAACGAGAAAAACTCAGGATGTAATTAATCTTTCCACTAATTATGGAAGAGAATTTGCAAAAAACTGGTATATTTCCGCAGGAGCCAGTTTACAGACACAGTTTGCACCGGGTTATGCAGACGGAAATAATCCTGATGCGGCGAAAATTTCAAATTTCATGGCTCCGGGTTATCTTAATATGGGAGCCGGAGTTACTTACAGACCCAATGATAATTTTACGGCAACAATACGTCCTGCCAATGCAAGATGGACCTTTGTTTTAGATAAAGAACTTCAATATAAGGGAATTTATGGATTAAAGAATGACGGTGATTCTTCTCTGTTTCAATTCGGTTTTTTGGGAACAGCAATGTATAAACTAAAGATCATGGAGAACATTACTTTAATGAATACAGGTTCTGTTTTCTCTAATTATCTGGATCATCCTGAAAGACTTGTTTTAGCATACAGCGGAATTTTGAATATGAAAATTAATAAATTTATTTCCACGAATGTAACGCTGGACTTACTGTACGATCATAATCAGATTGCTAAAACACAGCTAAAACAGACTTTAGGAGTCGGCTTTGCTTATAATATTGATAATGGCAGAAAACGCTCTGAGAATAAAGAAAACCAGACGTGGCTTAAAAAATAACTGGCAGTTATTTAATATTTTAAAAAAATCCCTTTCCGAGTTTTTCGGAAAGGGACTAAACAGCTAAAAATTTAAGGTAAAAACC
This sequence comes from Chryseobacterium mucoviscidosis, assembly GCF_002177115.1. Taxonomy (GTDB): domain Bacteria; phylum Bacteroidota; class Bacteroidia; order Flavobacteriales; family Weeksellaceae; genus Chryseobacterium; species Chryseobacterium mucoviscidosis. The sequence continues at coordinate 353,917 of NZ_MVAG01000122.1, forward strand.
CCTCAGACAATGAATAATGATGCAATTGCCTGGGCATCACTTCCACTTAAAATCTCGTCATAGGCAGCAGAACCTGCAGCAGCTCCAAAAGCTGTTGCGGTATTAAAGCCAGCCTGATTTGTATTGCCTTCTCCGGCGTAAACAGGATTGGTTGCAGAAGGCATATTTCCTCCGTCTGCCAATTCTATCCATCCTTTGTTGGCTCTCATTCTTCTTACCTGTGAAGCGTGTCTTGCTTCTACAGAGTGAATCTGCAATGCAGCCTGAAGAACTGTTTTATTAGACATTACATTTCCTGCCTGTCCTTTGTATGCTCTTACTCCGGTATCTTCAAATGCCTGAGCTAAAACAAGGAACTGATTGTAATCTGTAAAAGGTGAAAAATTACCGTTCGCCGTAAAATCGAAGGTCGGTTTAGCGCCCGGAGTTACTCCTAAAGAAGTTAAAGTATTTTTCAAAAACGTTACGTGTGCAGATTCATGTTTTGCAATCTGCATAAATACCACTTTGTCTGCACTCGGAATCAAAGACGAAGCCGCCAATCCTAATGCATAGTATTCGTTTTCAAGATATTCCAGAACCAAAGCCAGTTGTAATGCATCCGTTAAAGCACTTTTAAAGAATGTTGCATTTTTTGTAGTATCTGTGGTTTCAGCTTTTGCAGGAGTCGTCATTAAAGCTCCTAATCCAAAAGGAACTGCAGCAATAGCCGCTTTTTTCCCGAAAGATGAAATATTGGTAAGTGTTTCTAATCTTGATGTTTCTGTAGTGAAGAATTTATCATCAGAAAGCTTATCTAGTAATTTAAGAATATTCATAATGTAATTTTTTGAAGTGAATAATTAACCGATTCCCTGTTCTTTCCAAGTGAAAGGTGTTTTGAAAAATCCTCCTGCTGCCGATACGACATCTTTTGGTTCTTTTGCAAGATCCAATCCATTGGCATCAATCACGTCATCTCCTGAGAAAGCCGCGGTTCCGGGGTTGATAAGGTTTCTGATTGCTGAAGCATGTCTTGCCTCCACGGAAACAATCTTACCTGCAATTACCAGATAATCTGCATTGGTAATGTATTTTCCTGCTCCGTTGTACGCTGCAACTCCTGTATCTTCCAATGCTTTTGCAGTAGCCAATACAGAGTTTCTGTCGTTAAAATTTACATTCGGGTACTGAAACTCCAGAGTAGGCAGTACATTGGATGTTGCTCCGCTGATTGCTGCCTTAAAGAAGTCTCTGTGGATTACTTCATGATGATAAAGATCTGTAAAAAGCTGTTTTTCAGCATTTGAGATTCCGGAATAGAAATTATTAACCACTTTGGTATAGAAATCTGCTTCCAGTTGTTCAAGTGCATAAGCATAGTTCAATACACCAACGTCACCTTTTCCAAGGTCGAAAACGTTATTTTCAACCATATCGAAATTATCGTCATCACAACCGATCATGGTAAGACCTGCAAGAGCAAGACCTACACCGCTCAGTTTCAAAAAATTTCTTCTGCCTGTATCCAGAGTTACTCCCTGGTTAGACACATTAATAGTTTTTTTCATAATATTATTTTTTAGTGTAGAGGTTTATATATTTTAATGTGTTTTGGACAAAGTTGAAAGAAAACAGCATAAATATTATGCTGTTTCTCACACTTAAAAATTATTATGGCATTAACACCGTATCTATAACATGAATTACACCGTTAGACTGGTTAACGTCTGCAATAGTTACTTTTGCATCGTTTCCTTTAGCATCTCTTACATAAAGATTTTTACCTTTTGCCCAGAAAGTAAGTTCTTCACCTTCCACTGTTTTCATCATTGCTTTTCCGTTTCCGGCTTTTACTGCTGCCCAAACCTGTTTAGAGCTATATTTTCCCGGTAAAACATGATACGTAAGAATTTTTGTAAGCATTTCTTTATTTTCAGGCTTCACAAGATTTTCTACTGTTCCTTTCGGAAGTTTAGCAAATGCTGCATCTGTTGGTGCAAAAACAGTAAACGGACCTGCTCCCTGTAACGTTTCTACAAGACCTGCAGCTTTTACAGCAGCTACCAGTGTTTTGTGATCTTTAGAATTTACTGCGTTCTCAATAATGTTTTTAGACGGATACATTGGAGCTCCTCCTACCATTACTGTTTTTTCCTTCATTGTCTGTGCTGTAGCGTTTCCACTGAAAGCGAATGATAAAGCTACCATTCCTAAAACTGCGATTTTTGATCTAGTATTCATTTTTTTTAATTTTTAATGATAAATTATTCGATTTGTCTGTTGTTAAAATCATTTACGAACTCGGTTTTATTTTGGATTTAAAAATTTGAATAAAAATCACAAGTAATTGAAAAACAGGTTATTAAATTTTATATTTGTTTTGAAATAGATGAATATTGTTCACAATCTGTTAATATATACTCTGTTTTAATAAAGATTTAAAAGAGTTTTTAAAATTTGGTTATCATTAATATTATTGTTACTTTTGATGGGTAAAATAATTTACTATTAAAACAAAATATTCTGAAGAGCAGCTAATCGTTTTACTAAAGGAAAAAAACGAAACAGGTTTTCATCATCTGTATGATCACTATTCCGGTGCATTGTACGGGGTGATTCTTCGAATTGTTCAGTCCAAAGAATATACAGAAGAGATTATTCAGGACGTTTTTGTTAAAATATGGAATTCTATCCATCAATATGATGTTTCTAAAGGTAGATTTTATACCTGGATGATTAATATTGCAAGGAATACAGCGATCGATTATTTAAAATCAAAAGGATTTCAGAACCAGTTAAAAAACCAATCGCTTCCAGATTTCGTATATGATTCTACAGAGCTTTCAACGACTAATGATTCTTCCGATTATATCGGTTTTGCCAGTGTGCTTGAAAGTCTGGAGAAAGACAAAAAGGAACTTATCGATCTCGCGTATTATCAGGGATATACACAAAACGAAATATCCGAAAAGCTGAAGATACCGCTGGGAACGGTTAAAACTAAAATGAGGAATGCACTTATGAAACTTAAAGATTTGCTAAAAGATTATCAATAAATTGAACACTAAAGAATACATATCATCCGGAATTTTAGAATCTTATATTCTAGGTCTTGCTTCTCCAGAAGAGGCGGGAATTTTGGAGTGTGTGATGAAAAACAATGCGGAAGTAAAAGCTGCTTTTGAAGAGGCACAGAAAACACTGGAAGATCTTGCAACAGCACAAGCGGTAGCACCTCCGGCAGATTTAAAATCGAAGATTTGGAACAAAATTCAGCAGGAACAGAATGCTGAAGAGGAAAAGCCTGTATTTTCTGCGGATATTCCTGCGGCAAAACCACAGGAAGAAATAAGAATTCAGGGAAATAACAACTGGAAAGTGTATACCGTTGCAGCATCGGTATTGCTTCTGGTAAGCGTTGGCGGAAATATTTTCTGGATGAACAGCCAGAAAGAAACTAAAGAAGCGATTGCAAAAATGGAGACTGAGAAAAACGCTCAGAATCTTGCAATGCAGAGACTAAATCAGAAAATGGAAATGGTTTCCAATCCTGATATGAAAATGGTGAAACTGAAAGGCGTAGAAAAACATAACGATTCCAAAGCAATGGTTTTCTGGGATACTAAAACCAAAGATGTATATCTTGATGCGGAAAGTTTACCAAAAGCTCCGGAAGGAATGCAGTATCAGCTTTGGGCTATTGCAGATGGGAAACCTGTAGATGCAGGGATGTATACGGAAGAAAAAGACAGCAAAATTGCGCTTGCCAACATTCCAAATGCTCAGGCTTTTGCCATTACACTGGAAAAAGAGGGTGGAAGTCCCGTTCCTACTATGGAAAATATGTATGTAATGGGAGAAATTTAACAGTAAAAACAATTTTAAAATATGAAGACCGGCGTTTTGCCGGTCTTTTTTGTTGGATAAAAAAGGATAAAATTTAATCAACTGAAAAAATTATTCAGAATATTCTTTTAAAAGCTGTCGGTAGCTCATTAATATCGTTGACTTCGATATAAATCCGATAAATTTATTGGCAGAATCCACCACAGGTAAATTCCAGACTCCGGTATCATCAAAAGTCTGCAGTATTTCCAAAGGCTGATCTTCCGGATGAATAATCGCAGGTGGGGCTTTCATGATCTGAATAATTGTGGCAGAAACTTCATCACTCGTAAACAGATAAGGTCTGATGTCATCCAGCGTTAAAATTCCTCTTAAAATTTTATCTTCATTTACTACCGCAAAAATATTTTTATTAACGTTTTTTACCAGTTCAAACAATTCATTTACAGGAGCATTTTCATCAATCGCCTGAGAATACTTGTCGATAAATTCTTCTGTTTTTAAAGAAAAAAGGATATTTTTATCATGCTTGTTGGTGAAAATCTTTCCCTGATCGGCTAAAGACTTCAGCTCCGGAGAAATAGGAGAGAACCATTTGGCAATGAGATAAGAAATAATGGAAACAATCATCAGCGGAATAAAAAGATCATAGCCAAAACTGGATTCCGCAATAAGGAAAATAGCCGTTAGAGGAGCATACATCACACCACTCATTGCTCCAGCCATTCCTACCAATACAAGGTTGGTGACAGGAACTTCCGTAAAACCGATCTGCTGACAGACAACTGCAAAAAGATACCCGACTGTTCCTCCCGCAAAAAGAGAAGGAGCAAAATTACCGCCGTTTCCGCCACTGAAAATAGTGAAAGAAGTGGCAAAAGCTTTCAGCAGCAAAACCAGAATTAAGAAAATAATAATCGTGAAATCTTTTATTTCAAAATATCTGAAAAAGCTGTTCTGGATAATGTTGTGGGTATTTCCGTTGGTAAAAGCTTTTACTGTATCATAACCTTCTCCGAATAATGGCGGAAAAAGTACGCAAAGCAAAGACAAAACAGCTCCGCCAAACATTGCTTTTCTAAGGCGAGACATATTTAGTCCTTTGATGAAATGCTCAACTTTTTGGGAGATCACCACAAAATATCTTGCGTACAGACCTGTAACAATTCCCAGAATAAGATAGTAAGGAAGATTTTTATAATTAAAAGCTTCCCGGGTATAGAATCTGAAAAGAATATCTTCCTGCAGGAGAATTCTGGAGAGTAAACTTCCGCAAACCGCCGCTACAACCAAAGGAATAAAGTCTGTGAACACAACTCCCGTTAAAAGAATTTCAAAAGCGAACATAATTCCGGCAATCGGGGCATTAAAAGCGGATGCAATTCCGGCAGTTGCTCCTGCAGCCAAAAGAAGGGTTCTTTCTTTGTAACTGAGGCGGTACGTCTGTGCAAAATTGGAACCGATGGCTGCTCCCGTTACTGCAATCGGACTTTCAAGTCCCGCAGAACCACCGAGTCCTACTGTAACGGCACTCTGTACAATTTGCGAATACATTTTAACGGAAGAAACAATACTGGAATTTTGTGCAATTTCATATAAAATTGCGCCGATTCCTTTTCTGTCCTGTCCTTTAAATATCGTTAAAACAATACTCGTCGTTAAAACAATCCCCAAAAACGGAAAAATAATATAGAAAAGAACCTGATATTCAAAATGAACCTTTGTTGTGATAAAATGATGAATATTGTGAACCAGAGTTTTAAGAATTACACCTGCCAAACCGGCTGAACAGCCCACAATAATCCCCGACAAAACCAAAAACTGGTTCCTGCTGAGTCTGTTGTTTAGCCAATGTAAGATGAGTTCGTAGCTGCGCGCTTTTTCAAGTCCATACTTCTGAAAGTCTCTCTTGAACTTCAGGAAGCTCAGAAACTTTTTCTTATTATGAATATTCACTTTTGGGAATTTTAAACTGTAACCGAATTGCTACAGTTTTGTAAAGTTATGAAATAAATCATGAAATTTAAAATTCCGTGTGAAAAGCATTTTCTTTTTTAGGTCTCAAAATAAGACGGATAGACGGATTATTGGTAATGAATAATCTTAACCAGTTGAATGCCAATCGTACTTTACTTCCAAAACTTATCAGCGGGATAATGTGAATAAAAAGCCACGTTAACCAAGCCGTAAATCCTTTGTAGGAAAAATTGGGAAGATCTACAACCGCATTGAATTTTGAGATGATTGCCATGCTTCCTTTATCGTTATACTTAAAAGGAATCTGAACTTTTTCCTCTTCAATTCTTTTAAAATTCTTACCTAAATTTTTGGCATGCTGAATGGCAACCTGAGCCAATTGCGGATGTCCTTTCGGGAAATTTTCATCCGAAAACTGTAACGAAATATCTCCTAAAGCATAAATATTTTTTGTTCCCTGAACTTTATTGTAAGCATCGACCAAAATTCTGCGTCCTTTACCTATGCTTTCTTCCGGAATTCCCGGAACTTCTCTGCCGATAACGCCGGAAGTCCAGATCAGGGTTTCTGTTTCAATGGTTTTTCCGTCTCCTAAAATTACTTTTCCGTCCACATAATCTTTTACGGCTGTATTTAAAATAATTTTTACGCCCAGTTTTGTAAGCTTATCATAAGCGGCTTCCTGAGCCATTTTGCTCATCGGCGAAAGTAAAGTAGGCAGTGCATCAATTAAATAAATATTCGAGAGTGAGAATTTAATTTCAGGATATTCTTTTTCTGCGATGTAGCTTCCCATTTCCGCAATCATTCCCGCAAGTTCTACTCCGGTTGGTCCGCCTCCTGCTATTACAATATTCTGGAGTTTCTGTGCTTCTTTACTATTTTTATTTCTTGCCGCTTCTTCAAGGGTTAAAAGCATATAATTTCTTAGATAAAGTGCTTCGTCAATGGTTTTCATGGGGATAGAACATTTCTTTACATTTTCCATTCCGAAGAAATTAGATTCCGTTCCCAAAGCAAGAACCAGATAATCATAATTCAGATTTCCTGTATCGGTTTCAAGAATATTTTTTTCATGATCCACATTCACAAGACTTCCCATATGGAAATTTACGTTCTTATAATTGGAAAGCAGCTTTCTGAAGGGATAACTGATGTTTGAGGCCTCAATAAACGATGTGGCAACCTGATAAATTAACGGTGGAAAAAAATGATAGTTGTTTTTATCCACTAAAGTAATTCTGAATCTTTTGTCATTAACCAAAGATTTTATAAGATTAACTCCTGCAAAACCTCCTCCTACGATTACGATGTGTTTTTTCATATGTATGTGCGATTGAAAATGTTACCGTATTTTATTCAATAATAAAGCCAAATAGGCGGTTTCAATTATTTAGACATAAAGATTTATGATTAAAAATTATCTGCACGATGTTTGTATCCTTTATAGCAACCAAATTTTAAATATTACCATATGAAAGCAGATGTTTTAAATGAAAAACACAGACTCGGATTAGGTGGAGTAGCCATCGGAACAGCCTTTGATAAATTAACAGACGGCGAATCCTATGAAGTTTTACAGAAAGCATGGGATCTCGGCATAAGATATTATGATACATCGCCATGGTACGGACTAACAAAAAGCGAAAGACGATTCGGGAATTTTCTTCATGGGCAGAACAGAGATGAGTTTGTACTGTCTACCAAAGTCGGGCGTTTATTTGTGGAAGTTTCCAAAGACGAAGTTCCTCCAACGATGTGGAAGGCTCCTTTACATTATGATTTTGAACATAATTATACAGCAGATGCCATTAAAAGATCTATTGAAGAAAGTCTTGAAAGAACACGTCTGAACCATATAGATATTGTTTACGTGCATGATTTGTCTGAAGATCAGGTAGGAGACCGCTATCCGTATTTTTTGAAGCAGGCGAGAGAAGGAGCGTTTAAAGTTTTATCAGAACTGAGAGATCAGGGCGTTATTAAAGCATGGGGAATGGGCGTGAATAAAATTGAGCCTATTTTAGACTGTCTGGATTCCGCAGATCCGGATATTTGTCTTTCGGCAACGCAATATTCTATTCTGGAACATGAAGATGCAGTCGACCGATTGCTTCCCGCAGTAAGAAAAGCCGGAGTGAAGCTGGTTTCTGGCGCAGGTTATAATTCTGGATTTATCAATGGACGAGATCGTTACAATTATAAGGATGTGATCCCAAAAGGAATGAAAGAAAAGCGTGAAAAGATTGATGAAATTGCTAAAAGATACAATACCAACATTACCCGCGCCGCATTGCAGTTTGTTTTGGCAGCCGACGAATTTGCATCCATCATTCCCGGAGCGAGCAAACCGGAACAGGTGGAAGATAATGTAAAAGCTCTGCATGAAAAAATTCCGTCTGATTTCTGGAAAGAGCTGCAATCGGAAGGATTAATTTACGAAAAAGCGCAAATCCCAAATTAATACAACTTTCATCCATTTATCATTAAAAAACCTCTCTTTTCGGGAGGTTTTGTTATTTACAATGATGGAAATTCATGTAACTTTATTTTAAATATCACTACCAATATAGTTATATTTATTATATTTGCTGAATTTTAAAAAACGAAAAATAAAAATTTAAATAAAGATGAAAAAGTTTATCACAACATTTTCTATAGCGGCAGGACTTTTCCTTACGTCTAACATGGTAAGCGCGCAGCAAAAAATCGGGCATGTAAATTCGGATGATATTTTTACCAATCTTCCGGAAGCTAAAACAGCAGAAGGTTCATTAGATACTTTCACCAAAGCAAAGCAGGGTGAGATTGAAAAGATGATCACTTCTTATCAGACAAAATTAAAAGCGGCTCAGGATAAAGAAAAAACGATAAGTGAGGCAAACAAAGAGACTGTAATTAAAGAATTAACAGCGGCTCAGACAGAATTGCAGACCTTAGGTAAAGATATTGAAACTTCAAGAACAAAAGCGGCACAGGAAATTTCTAAAAAACAGACAGAACTTTTCACGCCGATTCAGAAGAAAGTAAGTTCTATGATCGCGACAGTTGCGAAGGAAAAAGGATTGGCTTATGTTTTTGATATTGCGCCTTCCCAAGGAAACAGCCAGGTTGCTTATATGGATGGAGGAGAAGATATTACTCCTACAGTAAAGTCTAAACTGGGAGCTACAGGAACTGCTTCAAAGCCGGCTTCTAAGTAATATTTAAAAAAATTATGAATAATTCTAAGGTAAAAATTATTCATTCAAAATAAAAAAAGCCGGAATCAGGAATATGAAAATTCCCGTTTCCGGCTTTTATTTCTTTTATACGACGGTCTAATCGAGAGGCTTTCGACCGGATATCAGATTATACAGTACCACAATGATGGCAATAACCAGCAATACGTGAACTAAATATCCTGTACTCATTCCCGGAACGATTCCTAACATTCCTAAAAGCCATACCACAATACAAATGACTGCGACTAACCATAATAAACTTCTCATAACTAAAATTTTTAAGTGATTTGATAAGGTAAATACACATATTATGCCTTTTTCTTAAAAACAGCTTAAAAATATATACCACAAATTATGAAAAGTGAATTTTTTTACATAAAAATTAGCGTGTAAACGGAATTTAATCCAGCAGACCGAAATAAATTAATGCTTTTTCAATTCCATGATTGTCAACATCTTCGGTTACGTAATCTGCAGCTTCTTTTACGCTGTCATTCGCATTTCCCATGGCGATGCCGATTTTTGTAAATTTTAACATAGAAATATCATTTCCTCCGTCTCCGAAAGACATCGTTTCTGAAACGTCGATATCAAAATATTTACAGAAATTTTCGATTCCTGTCTGTTTGCTTATTCCTCCGGGATTTACATCGGCAAAAAGGGGAGTCCATCTCGAAGATAAACTTTTGGGCATTACTTTTTTCATAAATTCGGCTTCGGTTTCCGGATTCAGAAAAATATTTGCCTGAATTACATTTTCAATATCAATATTTTCTTTATCATGAATCGGTGGAACTGGAACGTTGATGTGAGCGTACATTCCCACTAATTCTGGGGTTTCATCGTTTATTTCTACTTTATCTTCATACATCAAGGAATAACTCAGCGGAAAATTTTTGGCATAATGAATCAGACTTTCAATGTCGGAAGGATCTATGGTATGTCTGGAAATAAGCTTGTTTGAGGCTGTAACACAATACGATCCGTTAAAAGTGATGAAACCATCAAACTTCAGATGATCGATATGATGCAAGGAATTGATGGATCTTCCTGTTGCGATAATAACTTTTATTCCTTTTTCTCTTAACTTTTGAAGAGCATTTTGGGTAGAATCGGGAACTTTTCCTGTTTTAAAGCTTAATAATGTTCCGTCTATATCGAAAAAGACGGCTTTAATGTTGTGATTTTGGGTGTTCATTGAAGTGTAATAATTTAATCGTTTAAGATTTAAAACAAAAATACAACAATATAATTTTGTTTTATGAGGTCGTATTTTAATTAAAACTGAATTATTGCAGAATCTATAAGGTATAATTCTTGTACATCTTTCAGCACACCAATAATAAAATAATATGAAAAATCAGGAGGAAATCGATCTTTTGAATGATCTTGTCCACATTACGAATGACAGAATAAAAGGTTTTGCAAAAGTGGAAGGTAAAATATGGGAAAGCTATCCCGACGTAAAACCGGAATACGCAAGAATGAATTCTCTTTCGAAAGTTATGAAAAATGAACTCATAGATCTCATCACCGAAAATGGTGGTGAAGCGAATGATTCACCGTCTGTTGCCGGAACGCTCCACAGAACTTGGATTGATATCAAAAACTCTTTTACCATTGGAAATACGGAAGAATCTACGATTGAAAATGTAATTTTTGGCGAAAAAGCAGCGATTGATACTTATCAGAACGCAATTGACACCGGAAAACTGAGCGAAAAAAGCAGGGAAATTGTTTCGGAGCAGCTTAAACACATCAAAGATTCTTATCATGAATTCAAAGGAAAAAGCAATTATAAAGAATAGTTATTGTTTTTCTTACAGATCAACTTCCTGAAACGGGAAGTTTTTTTATGTCTAAAAAATTATTCTAAAACAATTCAGAATGGAATTCTGACAACCTTTTTGGGGAAATAGAATCATTACAAATCACCAAATATTGAATAAAAATTAATGAATTATTGTAGAAAAGAAATAATTCCGGCAATTTCTTATCAGTCTGACGAGTATTTCAGAATGTAGAAATTTTAAAAATAAACATTTGAATATCAATCAAATGAATTAATAAATCAATAGAAAATAAATTATTTTATTTAGGAAAAATACATCCATAAAAATTTATGATAAAAATATCATCAAAATCTTTTATACTATTAAAATTATTCATACTTTAGTGATGTATAAAATACAAAACTTTATCATTTATAGAATTTAGGAAATATTTATCACTAAAAGTTTTATTCATTCTTTTATATATTTAAATTCTGCTTTAAAATTAGGTATATGCCACTCTTGTAAAAGGGTGGTGTTTTTTATGATATAGAAATATGGATTATAATTTGTAAAAAAACCAATTATTCTGATCAGAAAATAGAAAATAATTTCCGTAGAGTAATTTAACATAATATTCTACGAAAATCATTTGAAAATTTCAAAAAATGGAGTAGTATAGAAACTCAATCAAGAGAATAAATAAATTGATTGAGTTTGTTTTCCTTAAAAATCCTCAGGAAAAATTCCTGTTGCATATTGCCACACTTCAACTACCTCATTTAAAGGAATTTCGTAAGGCTCATAAAATGTATTATCTGCGGCAACCGTTAAAGAATTTTCATTTTTAGATTTCAGACGTTTGTAAGTAATACCGTCATTTAAAGTAATGAAAACGTAGGTGTTACCGGATTTCAGATCATTAAGGCCTTCCATATATTTTCCGATGATGTATGAGCCGTTCTTAAAGGGCGGCATAGAATCTCCATCCGCAGGAAATGCACGGAATTTTCCGTTTTTCAGAAAAGGAAGAGAAATTCTCTGAAGGCTTTCAATATAATCCGGATCGCTGTAACCCGTTAAATAACCCATAGAAGCTTTCTGAGAGACAATTTCAATGCTTTCGTCGCCGTTCTGATCTACCATTACAGGCAGAACAATACGGTTATCAGGAAGTTTCAGCATATCTTCAAGCGCATGTTTTGTTAAATCTACCGACAACAAAAGATCAATACTGACATTAAAAATTCTCGAAATTTTAATTAAGACATCAACCGGAGGTTTAGATTTTCCGTTTTCATAAGAACTGTATCTGGAAGCTGTAATCTGTATTTTTTGAGACAATTCGCGTTGGGTTTTTCCTAATTTGGCGCGTAAAAGTCTGATATTTTCTGAAAAAATCGACATATAAAAAATTAAAACGTAAAAATACGAATGTTTGCCGGAGAATCCTAAGTTTTAGGGCAGTTGTGGATAAGTTCCTTGAAAAATATTTTGATAGAGTCGGTAATCATTCATAAAATTAAAATGCTTGAAAATTTTCGAAGCAGAAAAGTAACGTTTGATTAATAGCAGATAAATAAATTCATTAAAACTAAAAGGAAAGTTTTAAAACAAGATTAAACAGGATCATCTGAAAGAATTTTGGTCATGAAAATATTCTGGTTTTCAATTTGAGAGAATTCTTAAAATACACTCTATTTAACATAATATAAATTATAGGATTTTTTGTTTATACTGAATAGAGTATTTATGTCGTTCTTTTAAATTCTGCTAAATCTTTATCCATAGTCATTTATGCGTTTTAAAGCCCTTTAAAACAAAGCTCTACCTATGCTATTCATTTAATTTATAAGACCATATATGCGTTTAAAAAAGCTTCGCTTCTATCTTATGATTAATTTTACATTTTATATAATTTGTCTGCATTAATATGCAGCTTTAATTCAATCTAAAACTGCTGTAATTATTTAGCTTAAAATATTTATGAAATAATTTCTATAAATTTTAAGTGGCAATACGAAAAATGAATAAATTTGATTTTACCTTAAACCGAAAATAATTTCAATCAGTTGTAAATGAAAATATTATGAATCCAAAAGTTGATTTCTTTTTTAATAAAACCGGACAATGGCAGACAGAATTTGAAAAATTAAGAACAATTGCATTGAAAACTGAGCTTACAGAAGATTTAAAATGGGGCTGTCCGTGTTATACATACGAAGGGAAAAATATATTCCTGATTCATGGTTTTAAAGAATATTGCGCACTCCTCTTTTTCAAAGGCGCTTTGATGAAGGATCCTGAAAATATTTTAATTCGGCAGACAGAAAATATACAGGCAACAAGACAGATTCGTTTTACAAACCTACAACAGATCATTGATTTAGAGAATGTTTTAAGCGATTACATATTTGAAGCGGTGGAAATTGAAGAATCCGGAGCGAAAGTTGAAATGAAAAAAACACATGAATTCAACATACCGGAAGAATTTGCTCAAAAACTAAATGAGAATCCGGAACTTAAGAAAGCTTTTGAAGCGTTAACTCCCGGAAGACAGCGTGCGTATCTACTCTATTTTTCTTCAGCGAAACAGTCAAAAACCAGAATATCCAGAATTGAAAAGTATATCCCTGAAATTCTTAACGGAAAAGGTTTAAATGATTAGTTTATATTTCATCAAACTGTATATTTTTAATTTAAAACTTGTTTAAACTAATTTCAGAATTAACCGCAAAAGGGACAAAAGATCATGTTAAAGCGAATTTCCAGAATAATCAAAGTACTCAAAAGAATAAAAATCAAAGATTTTTAAAAACTATTGTGAGCTTTTTCATTTATAATGATCAGCTTAAATAAAAATTTAGTAGATCTTTTCTGACTTTTGCGGTTAAATAAAAGTTTAAACAGACTTTTATACAAAATTTAACAATAAATCATTATCTCAACAAAATTTAATTGTCATCATAAATTAGTATTTTAGTAAGATCGAAAAAATTTGACTATAAATAATAAGGTTATGAAAAAATTACTTTTATTAAGTTCATTATCCGTTGTATTGTTTAACTGCAACAAAAAACCGGAAGCTCCGGCTGCAAATGAAGTCTCTGCGGATACTGCTGCGACAACAGAAAAAGTTACGGATACACTGGGTGCAAAATCATTTTGTTACATGGGAGTTACCGGAAAAGATACCGTTTTTGTAAGTATTGATGATAATCTGGGAACCATCACCGGAAAAATGGCAACCAAAAACAGCGAAAAAGACAGCAATAAAGGAACTTTAAGCGGCATCAAATCGGGAGATACGCTTAAGTTGACCTATGAATTTGCTTCTGAAGGGGTTTCAGGAAATAAAAATGACATCTATTTTATACAGACCAAAGACGGCTTAATGGAAGGAATCGGCGAACGTGATGCCGAAACCGGAACAAAATATGCCAACGAGAAAAAGATAAAATATGAAGGCGGAAGAAACCTTAAAACGGCTGATTGCAATACGGTTACAAAGGCTCTACAATAAAAGACAGTAAAATATAAATGCAACCAAAATCGGTTGCATTTTTTTTATAATTCTTTGTTAATAATTTCAATAAAACTGTTTACGGCTTCATCATTTGTATTCCAGGAAGTTATGAGTCGGACAGCAGAAAAATGCTCATCGATTTTCTTCCAGACATAAAATTCAAACTTTTCGGATAATTTTTCAATTAAATCATGGCTCAGAATCGGGAAAATCTGATTGGTATACGTGTCGGATAAAAACTGTACTCCCCTTTCTTTCATTGCATTTTTCATCTTCATCGCCTGCGAATTGGCCTGTTTTGCCAGATCAAAGTACAGATCATTTTTCATCAGTTCCAGAAACTGAATTCCCAAAAGTCTTCCTTTGGCAAGTAATGCTCCTTTCTGTTTGATATTAAAGGCAAAATCCTGTTGCAACTCCCTGTTATTGATTACGATGGCTTCCCCGATTAAAGCTCCGTTTTTGGTTCCTCCGATATAAAAAATGTCAGTTAGTTCTGCCACTTTTTCCAGCGTAAGATCGCTGATTTCGGAGGTTAAACCATGTCCCATTCTTGCGCCGTCCATAAAAAGATAAAGACCTTTTTCTTTACAGAATGTAGAAAGTTCTTCCAATTCTTTTAAGGTATAAATCGTTCCCAATTCCGTAGAATTCGAGATATAAACCATCTTTGGCATTACCTGATGCGGAACGTTTCTATGATTCTCAAGAACCGGAATAATGTCTTCCGGAGTTAATTTTCCGTCTGCTTTTTCAATGCTCAGAATTTTATGTCCCGTTGCTTCAATTGCTCCGGTCTCATTGTTAAGAATATGTCCTGTCGATGCAGAAACGGCACATTGATAAGGTCTTAAAACCGAAGAAATAACGATAAGATTTGCCTGCGTTCCGCCCGAAACAAAATAGATCTCAGAATCCGGACCGGCGATTTTTTCTTTTATCAGTGCTTTTGCTTCTAAAGAATACAGGTCTTCTCCGTAACCGGCTTGCTGATCGAGATTATGCTCTGTAAGAGCTTTTAAAATATTGGGATGACAACCTTCTGAATAGTCGTTTTTGAATGAAAATTTCATAGAGTAAAATTAAAAAAGTTCGCCGAAAGTGCCTAATTTATTCATATTATTTTGTTAGATTTGTACAGAATATCATCTAACATTTTGAAAAATACATTAACAGAAGAGAATTATCTGAAAGCTTTGTTTCATCTGGTAGACCATGAGGGAAAAGTGACGATTAACGAACTGAGCAAATTTCTGAACGTAAAAATGCCAAGCGTTAACAACATGATGAAGAAATTTGCAGACAAAAGCTGGGTAATTTACGAAACTTACAAACCCTTGATTGTCACAGATAAAGGTCGTCGTGAAGCTTCTTTGGTCGTAAGAAAACACCGCCTTACAGAAATGTTTCTGGTGAAAAAAATGAATTTTGGCTGGGAAAATGTTCATGAGATCGCGGAACAACTGGAACACGTCCACTCTACTGTTTTCTTTGACAAAATGGATGAAATTCTGGATTACCCGAAATTCGATCCTCACGGAGAACCCATTCCCGATAAAGATGGAAATATTATTGCGCAGGATCTGCAAAAGCTAAGCAACTGCGAAGTTGGAGAAACGGTTGTTTTTGCATCGGTTACACTTTCGGATGATGCTTTTTTAAATTATCTCACCGAAAGAAATTTACTCCTGAATAAAAAAATCAAAATTATTAAAATTGAAAGTTTTGATAGATCCTTAACCATCGAAATCGAAGGAAAACAGGAAGTTTTAAGCAAAAAAGCAACGGAAAAAATATTGGTGAAGAAATAATTTTTTCGTCAGTAAACAAATGTTTTGACAAGTTCATTTTGATGATTTTAAGTGTTTCTCTAAGCTTTTCGAAGAAGATAAATATATTTTACCTGAGTTCAGGATAAATCTTCTTAAACGCAAGGTTAAACAAAGAGATTCAATTATCAGGAATCAGCTTTTAAGATATACAAAGGCGTAAAACTTATCAAAGTAATACCATTTCATTTTTGTTTTTTTAAATAAACGAAGTGCCTTTGTTTACCTTACAAACTTTTAATAAGTAAAAAAATCTTTTGTCTTTCTTTGCGATAAACTAATATAATACATAAATCAATCATTTAAATTTATTTCTTATCACGAACTGAGGTTATTATTTTAAACTATTTTTCAGTATTTCAGAAACCCGTTCAATCTCCTCCAAAGTATTGAAATAATGAGGTGATAATCTCACAATTCCGTTGATTTTTTTATTTGTAAAATCAATTAACGCTGAATTCTTATACGTTACCGAGAAAAAAACATTATTATCTTTCAAAACCTTCTGAATATTTTCCAAATCTCCATCCGGACCGGAAAATGTAACAATGCTGCTCAGATGATTTCCCCAATCCCAAACTTTAAAGCCGCTGTCTTTGAGGCTGTTTCGTAATTTTTCAGATAAAATCTTATTGTACTCTGCAATGTTATCCAATCCGATATTGTTGGCATATTGTATGGCGTGTTTAACTCCTAATAAAGAAGCATAGGAAATTTCCCAGTGCTCAAATCTTTTGGCTGTTTTAAACAATTCATAATCATTGTATTCTGTCCAGTTCGCTCCTCTCATATCCAACAGCAATGGCGCATAATTCTGTTCCAGAACTTTATCCGAAACATATAAAAACCCTGTTCCTCTCGGTCCGCGCAAAAATTTCCTTCCTGTTGCCGTCAGAAAATCG
The DNA here is from genome assembly GCF_002177115.1 of Chryseobacterium mucoviscidosis. GTDB lineage: Bacteria > Bacteroidota > Bacteroidia > Flavobacteriales > Weeksellaceae > Chryseobacterium > Chryseobacterium mucoviscidosis. Next base: position 370,975 of record NZ_MVAG01000122.1, read on the forward strand.
CAGCCGATTTTTTCGACATCAACCACCATTTGACCGACCGACTGACAGGCATCAACCAAATACAAAATATTATATCTTTTACAGATTTTGCCTACTCCTTCAACATTCTGAATCAGTCCGGAATTTGTCGGAATATGCGTAACGGCAATCAGTTTCGGGGCATATTTTCTGATCAGATTTTCGAGATCTTCCAGATCAAGCTCATTGTCGGGAAGATTTCTGGTTCTGATGATTTTGATATTTATTTTTTTCTGAAGCGAAATAAAGGTGATCTGATTGGAAATATAATCATCAACCGTTGTGATAATGACATCATTTTCTTTAAAAACAATGCTCGATAATGCTTTTGCAAATGCTTCTGTCGCGCTTGTTGCAAAGGCTATATTGGAAGGTTTACAGTTAATCAGTTTTGCAGTTTCATCATAAAATTCTTCTAATAATTCAGCATTTCTGTTGGCAACTTCATATCCTCCGAATTGTTCTTCCTGCTTTAAATAATCAATCATTGAATCCACGACGATTGAAGGCATTAACGAAGATCCTGCATTATTCATGAAAATTTTTCCGTCCGAAAGACCTCTTATATCTTCTCTTATTTTAGCTGTATTCATTTTTTATTACTTTTTAATTCTGACGAAAGAATAATCATTTTCAATAATCTGATTTCCAAATAAATTAACGTCTAACAATTTTACACAAAAAATCCCGAATTTTTAGTCTCGGGATTTATATTTTTAAATATGTTTCGGTACTAATCCAGCACACTCCACCCTCTTTTCGGGTTATTATTATTGGAAACTTCCTGCTCGTTAACAATAATATTTTCTTTTCTCTGACCAATATAATCCAGTTCACTCAGTTTGGCAAAGATCGTTTCGAGACTTCGCAGCATCTGCTGAATATAAAGGAACGGTTCTCCGCAATTATGATGATCGTAATTGGTTTCGGCAACTATTGATAGCTGATTAAGCAAGGTATGAGGAGCAATTTCACTCCATTCCAAGCTGTAATTCAGCATTTCTTCCAATTCTGCAGGAACCAGAACCTGTGTTGCATTATACAGTCGGAGTGCAAGTTTTGCAAAAGATTCAATTAAAAATACTGGCGGCTGATAAGGCGTAATATTTCTGAACTGAAAATACATATCTCCGAAAGTATCGATCATGGTATTGCACAGGAATTTTACATTTTGTGCCAATGCCGTATTCTGATTTTTATGAGAAGCTTTCTGAATAATTTTAAAAGCATACTGCTGTAAATTCCCAATAGATTTTGCGAAATTGTTGTAATAACCAAGCAACGCAGGATGACTCTGAATTGATGTGCATGGCGGAATAAAATTAGAATCCACCTGCGCAATATTCCCTTTTAAATCTACTTTTCCGATGATCAGATAATTTCCTCCGGAATAGCTGCTGTTCAGGGATGTTACGGGAAGCAGTTCGATATGGTGATTCGATTGTGCATTCGGATGACGGGGCGGAATTTCCTCCGGATCGATATCTCCGAAAGGAACTTTATCAAAAGGATTCACCGAAATCAGGATGTAATATTCTCCGTCTGCCTGTTCCTCATGCATGGATTTTGCCAGAGATTTTACGCTCACTCTCCTGTCGTTCAGTTCAATTCTGTAACCCGCCATGGTGACTGCGCTGCAATGTTTGATAACCAACTGAACATCATTGGTTGCAGTATTATGAACATCAAAAATAGTTCGGTCGGTAAAATTATTCGAGATCGGTAAAAGTCCGTAATTATAGGTCGTGATTCCCAAAGAATTAGAATCTCGGATGGTATCGATTAAAAAATTATCCTGATCATTAAGATGTCTCTGGGAAACCTTCATCCCGTCAACCCAATTAATGGCAAAATGCTTTATAGGCTGTATCATATTCAATATTTTAGATGGTGTTTTGCTGTGGTTTTCTTACGCCTTCCTCTTCATGCTGGATCACTCTTTTGCAGATCACGACATCGTTTTCAGAAATTCTGTTTTCTGTAATATCCTGATCGAAATCGATGTATTTTCTGAAGCTGAAGAACGATTTTTTGGTATAAAAAATCCAGTAATAGGATTCTCTGGTTTCATCCGTAAGATGAATAACGGAATTGGGATTTTTGTGGTTATAATCGTCCACAACTCTGTAAAACCAGTCTCCGAAAGTAATTCCGGTAGGTAAAGTTTTTGCTTTGATTCTGAATCTGTTGGAATCCTCAAGGTTTTTGCTTAATTCTACATTCAAAACCATTAATCTGTCGAAATCCGCTCCTTCAAAATCCGGAAGTTTCTGCTCCGGAGAATACCTCCAGGTTTTATAAATATCCACCGGAATGCTGATTAACTGGACATAACAGTAATGAAAAACAAGAGGAACAATAAATATGAAAATACTCGTTGCTGCCATAATCGGATAACCGGTTCCGCGACTCATCCAGCCGAAAATCAGGTAAAAAAGATACCCTCCGAATCCGATACACGTTAAAGACAGAATCGATTCAAACAAAATACTTTTTGTGGTAGAACTGAAATGTTTTTTGAAATACCGATCTGATAAATTAACATGAATAATTCCTAAAATAAGGTAAATGATCTGGGCAATTAAATACCAGTAAGGATTGAATAAATTTCCTGCAAACCCGAAAATTCCCGGAATCGCAAGGCATAAACTGCACAGCAGAACATAGATGATAATGGTTTTGATCTTAATTGCGGGTTTGTTTTTTCTGATGATTCCTAAAATGACCATCATAATAACCGCAAATAAAGGCATAAGAATATACCTTAAAAAGATTCCTTTTACTGAAGAAATTTCCATTTGTCTTTTTTCGAATTAATATTTTTCTTGGTGATTGTAAATATAGTTAAAAAAATTCACAGAAAGGTAGAATAACCGAGCCGGTTTGCATTTCTATTATCATCTTCCAGTGCAAAAGAATAATCCTTTTTTTCTGTGATAAAATTTTCTTCCACATCCACACTTACAGGCAGAAAATAATCGTACATCGCCTGCAAAACTTTCCGGAACGGACTTCCGTCGATATATTTTTTCATTTCGGTGTAAGGAATTGGTCCAATGTTTATTACCCAGTTCCTTTGCCCGTCCATATGTTTTCCACTCGGAATATAAGTAACTCCCAATCTGGAATTTCCCAGCAGCATAGAATCGTCTTCCTCTTCCACTCCGTCAATAACATTCGGGGCAAAAGTTACTTTTACAGGAATCTGTAAAAATGCGGTCATACATCGTTCAAACCATGATTTATTTCCTCTGATCTGATGAAAAAACGGAAGAATATAAATAAAAATACAGGCGTTTTTCTTGTCCAACTGATTAATCAAAGGCCAAAGCTCACTCACCGTTTCCAGAAGAGTATCTGTATCGCTGGAAATGTCAAAATCAAATTCTTTCAGTAAAGCACTGATCTCCGTAAAAAATATTTCCAGCTCAAAAGGCTTGAAAAATTTTCGGGCATCCTCTTCCACTTTTTTCTGTTTGCGGATTTCGCGGACGACGGTATCTACATTTTTTCGGGAAGCTCCCAAAGAAGGCGGATGGAAAAGTCCTTCGGGAAGATAATCGTAAATTCCTTCTCTATACGTTTCTATGGTAAAAACTTCTTCGTCAAAACCCAGATAATCGCTCGAAATACTTTTAATATCCTTTAAATAAGCACGGTCATTAATCCCGATCCTGTCGATAAAAATATTGCTTACCGCTCTGTGGTATTTTAAAAGGTTAACGGCTACAGCTTCCGCTTTAAAATCGGTCTGCAGCTTATTGTATTGCATGTCTACAATATTATTCTCATACATGGTTTTTCCTGTGATTTGGCTTGTAAAAATAGTATATCTCGAATTATTGAAAAAATATTCTTCCACTAAATTCATACTAAATATACTAAATTTTCAGAATTTAAAAGAATAAAATAAATCAGAAACTCAAAATAACTGAAAATAATAATTCAAAAATAGACTTTAGAAATATGAAAATTATATTGGATTATGTTTAAGATTACGTTAATTTTTAAAATCCTTATCCTCAAGCTTAACCTGAACCTTAAATTAACCGTATCTTTGCCCCCTGAAAATGTTATTTTACAATGAAAAGTATTTATTCTAAAATGCTGGTTTTAGCATTCATCGCATCTTCGCTTTATTCTTATGCGTGGGGATTAACGGGACACAGAATTATTGCAGAGATCGCAGAAAATCACCTTTCCGGAAAGGCAAAAAGAGAGATCAGAAAAATGATGGGGAGAGAACGTCTTGCGTACTGGGCAAACTGGCCGGATTTCATTAAATCTGATACTACAGGAGTCTGGAAGGAAACTTCAGCGTGGCATTATGTAAACATCGATCCGCAAACAGATTTTAAAGTGTTTGAAGAAAAATTGAAAGCTCAGGCGGGACCAAGTTTATACACGCAGATCAAAACGTTATCAAGCCAGATCAAAGACGAAAAAACATCTGAGAAAGACAGAAAAATCGCTTTAATTTTCCTGATCCATATGATGGGAGATCTTTCGCAGCCTTTACACGTAGGAAGAGCGGAAGATTTGGGAGGAAACAAAATTAATGTGACATATTTCGGAGAAAAATCCAACTTACACTCTGTCTGGGACGGAAAACTGGTAGATTCTCAGAAATACAGCTACACAGAATATGCAAAATTACTGGACATCAAGTCTGATGACGAAGTAAAGCAGATCCAGACCGGAACTTTAGAAGACTGGCTGTACGATTCTCACAAAATTGCCAACAGAATCTACGCACAGACACCGAATGATTCTAAACTGTCTTACGATTATCAGTATAAATTTAACGATACAATGGAAAGACAGCTTTTGTACGGAGGATTGAGACTGGCGAAATTGCTGAATGACCTTTTTTAAAGTGAAATTGTCAACGGTGGATTTTAAAAGTCAATTTTTTTCACCTTTAAATAATAGAGCGGAACTTCGGTTTCGCTTTTTTATTTTAAATAATCTGAGTTCGGGATAAGTCTTCTTAAACGCAAGATTAAACAAATAGATTCAATTATCAGGAATTCAGCTTTTAAGATATACAAAGGCGTAAAACTTATCAAAGTAATACCATTTTTGCATTTTTTAAATAAACGAAGTGGCTTTGTTTAGCTTACAAACTTTCAATAAATAAAAAAATCTTTTGTTTTTCTTTGCGATAAATCAATAGGATACAGTAAATCAATTATTCAAATTTATCTCTCATCCCGAACTGAGTTTAAATAACAAACATTCACAATATTTGTCAAGCTGAAAACATCTAGAAAAGTATGTTGAAAGATTTGTTTCTTGGTAAGATTTGAGCATACATTTCGAGTTCGAAAAACTTTTATGTAAAAAGTTTTAAAAAATTATTGAACCTCTAAAAGCCCTAAAATCGCTGTTCTGTGAAGTGAGAGCTATAATTTACAACTATTTTTTCAAACTGAGTTTAAATAAATGAAAATATTTTGTAACCATTGTAACCTTTTTGCTGTTTCATACGTATAATATAATAGAAACTCTTTTTTGAGGATAAAATAGATGAGACAATTAAAAATCACTAAGCAGGTAACCAACAGGGAAACTGCTTCATTAGACAAGTATTTGCAGGAAATTGGTAAGGTTGAACTAATTACTGCGGACGAAGAGGTAGATTTGGCACAGAGAATCCGTGCAGGCGACAGAGCAGCACTGGAAAAATTAATTAAAGCCAACCTTCGTTTCGTGGTATCGGTTTCTAAACAGTATCAAAATCAAGGTCTTTCTTTACCCGATTTAATTAATGAAGGTAACTTAGGACTCATGAAGGCGGCAAAAAGGTATGATGAAACTAGAGGTTTCAAATTCATCTCTTACGCGGTTTGGTGGATTCGTCAGTCGATCTTACAGGCTTTGGCAGAACAGTCGAGAATTGTAAGATTGCCGTTAAACAAGATCGGTTCCATCAATAAAATCAACAAAGCTTACGCTCACCTTGAGCAGGAAAACGAAAGACCACCTTCTCCGGAAGAATTGGCTGAAGTTCTTGACATGAGCGAGGAAGATATCAAAGAATCGATGAAAAACTCCGGAAGACACCTGTCAATGGATGCACCTTTGGTAGAAGGTGAAGATTCTAATCTTTATGACGTATTGCGTTCAGGAGAATCTCCAAGTCCGGATAAAGATTTGATGCTTGAATCTCTTCAAATTGAGATCGAAAGAGCATTGAATACTTTAACTCCGAGAGAGGCAGATTTGGTAAGATTATACTTCGGACTGAACGGAAAACATCCGATGACTTTAGAAGAAATCGGGGAAACTTTCGACCTTACAAGAGAGAGAGTTCGTCAGATCAAAGAAAAAGCGATCAAGAGATTGAAGCACAACACCAGAAGTAAGATCTTAAAATCTTATTTAGGGAAGTAATTTTTAACGAAACAATACGACGCGGAGCTTGATTTTCAGGTTCCGCTTTTTTATTTTTGCTAAACTATGGAACTGTATTTTGCTATCGTAGTGCTTTTCTGTTTTTTGGCGATAGGAAATGTGGGAACGCATTTTTATTATAAGGAAAAACACAAACAACTTTTAAAATTCTTAATAGGAAAAGAATTTTTGTGTATTGAAAACGTAAAGATAGATATTGATGTATCACATAATAAAACCTTCCGCGGCTATCAGATAAATAAAGCCGATGTTATCTTCTTCAGAAAACATATTTTTCTACTAATTAGAGGTAAAATTTTCAGTCAGGCTCAACCTATTTTGCAAATCAGCAGAATTGGAAATACAGAAAAATTTAAAGATGTCTGGGAAGAGATTAATTATATATCCAAAATGAAAGTCGAAAATAAGCTTAGAATTAGCGGGTTTGCGCTACGCGGATCATTTAAGGTTGACTATAAAATATTTTTGGATTTCCAGAACAAAGATTTTGATTTAGAGAATTATATTAACGGTCAAAATATGTGTAATAATTAATCACTCAGAAAACATAAATTTAATACATAATTAATCCGCTTGAAATCCGTATAAAAAAAGAATCTGATAGTTTCGCAATCAATTTAAAACTTAAAAAACAGATTAAACTGATCATGATTCAAAGAAAACTTTTCGGGTGGATGCTTTTGCTTACCATAACGAGCATAGGATGTACAGATAATGACATCGCTTCAAATTTAAAAGAAGAAAATTTATCTTCAAAAACCAATCTCAGCAAAGCTGCCGCAGATGTAAGTGTAAATGCTTACACCGATACAAGCGCATTCATCAATTCAGGTTTCAGCTTTTTAAATCCTTCACAGATTGATAAAAATCGTCAGGCAATCGGCGGAAGTGCTTATACCGAAGTCTACGGATTCAATATTCCTGAAGAAAACAGAGTGAGAGGAATCCGCTGGAATACCGATGATGAGACGACTTCGCTTTGGAGACCGCAAGGGATTTCAGGATTTACCAAAGATGGAGTCCGTTATCTTTTGGTGAGTTGGTATGCGAAAGATGAAGCTGAATTTAAAGGTTCCCGAATTACCCTGATTGACATCAGTCCGAGCTCAAGTACTTATCTTACCTACCGTCATATTCTTTTGGTTCAGCCCGATATTCCGGCAGGTACAACAGGCTATTCACAATATGGTTCTTACGCTCCGCTGAATGTTCATGCAGGGGGAATTGCCTATTTTAAAGGTAAAATCTATCTCAGCAGTACAAATTTAGGCGTTCGTGTTTTCGATCTGAATAAAATTATTGAAGTGAGTACTGGTGACTCTACGAGTGATAAATGTGGTAAAGATTCTAACGGAAACCTGTTCGCTTTCAATTACAGATACATATTGCCACAGACAGGATATCAGAAAATCAACAACGCAAATCCTTTCTCCACGATTCAGGTAAATGATGAAGGAACGCAGTTCTGGACAGGGCAATATTATTCAGGCAGCGCGGATGCTTCCATTGTTCCGAAAGTGTTTGGTTTTCCGGTTGATACGAACGGAAGGCTTCAGAATACAGGAATTGTAACGGTAACACCTAAAAACAGTCTTTTCACAGACAATCATGCGCATGGAATTCAGGGCGTTTTCAGAAAAGGCAACAGAACATGGCTTTCCTGTACCGGATCTCCAAGCAATTCTTACGGATCAAACGCAAGATTAGCGCGTTATACCGATGGTGCAGATGACACAGTACGTTTCAGATGGCCATATGGAGCGGAATCTCTTTACTATGAGTCTCAGTATAATTATTTGTGGAGTTTAACCGAATATGAACCGAATGCAGGAGCACAAAACGGAAGTCAGGTGAACCGATGCATTTTTGCAGTTGATTTTTCCAAATACGAATAGTACAATTTGAATTTGAAATTTAAAAAACTGGTAAGACCGTCATTGCGATGGTCTTTTTTATTCTAAAATTTGGATTTTATCTACTATAAAATTAAGCATCAATCTTTATTGAAAATCTTTGATTTTTATTCTTTTGAGTGCTTTGAATAGTATTGAAATTCACTTTAACATTGTCTTTTGTGCCTTTTGTGGTTAATTCTGAAATTAGTTTAAGTTTGATTTGAGATTAATAAAAAACCTGCGTCTTTACGTTTTCCAACAAGAATATTTTATTCTAAGCCTCTTTAGCTTAAAAAAACTGAGTGAAAATCAATGTATTTATTCCTTAAAGGCTTTAAGATTTTGAAAACATTTAAAATTTTAGCTATCTTCACTTTTCAATTGAGAAACATGAATAACCATTCAGAAGAAAACAAAATATCAAAAGATAAAAATGTTCTTGTTGTTTTAAATAACAGTCAGGAAATCAATACAGAACTTCAGTACATTATTAATCATTTCTGCGGAACCGTAGTATATGAACTTAGTCCGGAACTTGATCATCAAAAAATATACATCTGCGGAAATTTGGAAATTATTCAGAAAGACCATCATTTCCTGCATATCATTAAAGAATTTTCTGTGAATTTTGAAAATATTAGCGAAGAAAAATCAAAGGTTATTCAAACTGGAGAAGTTCCGGTTATTGTAAGCAATGCGGGGGTGTATTTCCGAAGAATTTTTCATGAGGAGAATATTTTTGAAAAAGTAAAATCAGAACATCATTTTCAGGAGCTTACAGAATCCAATAAAGAAGCGAAAGCTCTGAGAAAAGGCATTTATCTGAGTAAAGTGACTCATGAAGCCGATGAAAATGGGGAAGAAATGCTGCATTTTAATTTGTTGAGATGTTCGAGTAATCTTACAGGACCGACAGATAATTTCAGAGAAACCGACCGAAAAATTATTGCTCTTCTTAACGAATGTGCAAAAGAAACTTTTGAATATGAAACGGATCTGAATCACGCTTTGGTACAGATTTACGAGAACAAAAAGAAAACTTCCGACGCTGAAAAGGAAGTGAAGGCTAAAATTAAAGCCCACTCCGACAAAACGAAAGATATGCCGAAAGAAGGACTGATCGCATTCTGTACTTTCTACGACGATTCCAATTCCGAACATTTAAAACCATCGGAAACAGATAGATTTGATGTTTGTTATAAGCAAACGAGCGCATTAACAAGGCTCCATTTCAGGCTTAAGAAAACGGTTGAAGACGAATCTCTGGAAAAAGAATTTACGGTTACTTTATATCCGGATTCTGCGTTTATTATTTCGCTGTCTACCAACAGATTATATACGCATGAAATCCGCCCTTCTGTTTTGGGAGTCGATCAGATTCCGATAAGAATGGGATATGTTGTTCGTTGTTCGAATCTTGAGGCGATATACAGAGACCATCAGACTTACATCAGAGAAAACGACAATTATGTTAAATTAGAAAGCATGACTCCCGAAATGCAGGCGGAACTGCGCGATTCTTATTACGAAGAAAACATGACGGAGAATAGAGTGAACTATAAAACAACCCATTTCAGCATGAATCTGGGCGATTATGAAAAACCAATCCTGTAATGAGTAACTCTGGATTTTATAAAATACGGCTTCCTGAAAAGCAAAATACATTTGAAAATCTCTTGAATTCTGCGGATTTTGAAACAACAGGAAAAGGCAGGCTCGGAAATCATCTCTTGAAAGAAGAAAACGGAACTTTTGCTGTTGTAAGGACAACGACAAGATATCAGATTCCAGCGAATCTCTTTTCTAGGGTTCATCATTCCGTTGTTGAACAAATTAACCAAACAATTTCAGCCGAAATAACAGATGTGCCTGAACAGCATTTCAACAATGCATTGATTGAAGTGTATGATTCTTCGTACTCGAAAATGGGGTTTCATTCCGATCAGGCTTTGGATCTCGAAGATCATTCATTTATTGCTTTGTTTTCATGCTATGAAAATCCAGATCAGTTAAAAGAAAATCAGCTCAGAAAACTTGTTATAAAAGACAAAATCACGGAAAAAGAATCTGAAATTATACTGGATCATCATTCTGTTGTACTATTTTCTGTAGAAACGAACAAAAAGTTTCAGCATAAAATTGTTCTGAATTCCAACCCTAATTCTAAAGGCTTTACGGATAACAGATGGTTGGGAATGACGTTCAGGACTTCCAAAACTTTTATCAGATTTAAGGACAACCAACCGTATTTTTCAACCGGAGAATTATTTATTTTAGCCGATGAAGAAAAGGAAAAAGAGTTTTTCCGGCTGAGAGGAGAAGAAAACCGTTCTCTGGATTTTGTCTATCCTGATCTGTTTTTCACGATAAGTCCGGCAGATCTTCTACTTCCTGAAATCAAAAATTAAATAACTTCAGTTCGGATAAAAAATAACTTTAAATAATTGATTTATAACACTATAATGATTTATCGCAAAGAAAAACAAAAGATTTTTTTACTTATTGAAAGTTTGTAGCTAAACAAAGGCACTTCGTTTATTTAAAAAAGACAAAATAGTATTGCTTTAATAAGTTTTACGCCATTGTATATCTTAAAAGCTGAATTCTTAATAATTGAATATCTTTGTTTAACATTGCGTTTAAGAAGACTTATCCGAACTCATATTAAATATATACACAACATGAAAAAATTATTTTTTACTTCTACCCTGCTTTTAGCCCTGTTTTCCTGTAATGAAAGCAGATCCGAAAATAAACCTTTGGTTGAAAATGCCGTGGATAATGCCGAATCTTCCGCTTCAGGCTCCATAACAAAAGGAACAAGACTTTCTTCCCGTGAAGATGATATGGTTCATCAGATTTATGATGAGTTGCTTAAAAACGATAAAAATCTTCAGGCTCTTGACGAAAAAGTAAGCATGATCGACAGCAAAACAGACGATGCTACTCTTGAATATGATGACGTCATTAGCAAATCTGAAACCTATTACAGCAACGCTGAATCTTTGGCTAAATCTGTAAGCGATTCAATATCACGAAAAGCAATTGAAGCAGAAATTAAGAGAAGTGAACAGCAATATAATCTCAAAGTGAAAAAAATAAAAGATCTGATTGAAGAAATTACAAAAAACCGTGAAAGAATTCATGATACGTATACAATTTTCAAAATCAGAAAAACCCTTCCAGAAATTGAGAAATACCAGAATGCACATCCTTTAAAAACAGACAGTCTGGAGAATTTTATCAGTAAACAGAATCAACTGCTGAACGAATTGAAAAATCTAAAATAATGAACGAAATATCCATCATCGGAGGCGGAATCGGCGGTTTAACATTAGGAAATATCCTGAAACAACAAAACATTGATTTTACCCTGTATGAATCGGCAGCGGAAATAAAACCTGTCGGTTCCGGAATTATGATGGCAATCAACGCGATGCAGATTTTCGATAAGTTAGGCTTAAAAGAAAAAATCGAACAGGCGGGAAACAAAATTCACGGCATTTCGATAACGGATGAAAAGCTGAAACGCATCTCTAAAACCAATGTTCTGGAATTGGAAAAAAAGTACAATTCCTGCAACGTTGCCATTCACAGAGCTGATCTGCAAAAGATTTTGGCGGAAAATATCGGCTATGAAACTATTCAACTGAATCATGCGCTGAACAAAATTGAGAAGAAAGAAAATTATATTTTACATTTTGGAAACGGAACTGAAACTGAAAGCAAAATTGTTTTCGGAGCAGACGGAATTCATTCAAAAGTAAGAAACCAGATTTTCCGAACCGGAACCATCAGAAATACACAGCAATTGTGTTGGCGCGGTTTGGCAGAATTTGATCTTCCTGAAAATTTTCATCATGAAGCCATTGAAGCTTGGGGAAAAGGAAAACGTTTTGGGTTTGTAAGAATGACAAACCGAAAAATATACTGGTATGCTGTTATTAATAAAAACATTCATCAGAATGAAAATAATTTAGCTGAAAATTTTTACGGGTTTCATCCTCTGGTTCTTGAAATTATGGAGAAAACATTTCAGGAAAATATCATTTTTAACGAAATTATCGACCTCGCTCCTATTCCGAAATGGCACACGAATCATCTTTGTCTGATCGGTGATGCAGCACACGCAACAACGCCGAATCTCGGACAGGGAGCCTGTCAGTCGATTGAAGACGCTTATATTATCGGAAAGCTGTTGGAAAACCATCGGAGTTTTAATGAAGTTTTTGAAAATTTTCAGAAGATCAGGAGAAAAAAAGTAGATTATGTAGTTGATACAAGCTGGAAAATCGGACAGATTTCTCAATGGGAAAAAGGAACTTTTCTAAGGAATTTCATGTTCAGACTGGTTCCTGAAAGCTTTAATCAAAAACTGGTTGAAAAAACGATTCGACTGGAAATGTAGCTTCCCAGACATTTTGATTATCTGTCTGTTTGCTTTTTAACGCGAAGAATGCAAAAATTTTTCTTTTAAAAACTTACCGGATATTTTTAAATTCACTAAGGCGTTTGACTTAACTAGTCATTTCTTAAAAATGTGTTTTTTGACTTTGAAAATTATGCTTGGCTAAAAAGATTCGGAGAACAAGTCCGAGCCAAAGAAGAATTTAAGTAGAGAACAGGATGGCAAGAATTTTTTTGATGAAAAAAAATTAAAAATATAAAGACAATCTTCGTTATAAAATTCTGTGGAGATGTTATAAAATTCAGGAAATAAAAAAACTCCCGAAAAATTTCAGGAGTCTGTATTTATTTTATTCTAAATTCAAGTTTTACATTGAAGAAACGCCCTGTTAAACGTACAGGAACGGGATACATCAGATTGGTATTCGCATCGGTAATCCACTGATTGGAAACGGTATTTCTGATGTTAAAAGCATTAAATACCTGAACACCCAAAGTTAGTTCATCAAAATTTCCCCAAAAACCATATGCTTGATTTTTTTCTTTCGGATCGATGAACGCGTAAGAAAGACCTAAATCTACCCTTTTATAAGATGGCAATGTTTTTTGATAGGAATATCCTGCAAGATAATCGATTTTTCTGTTTTCATCCAAAACAATCGGCGATCCTGTAGGTAATCCCATTGCGTAAGTTAAAGTAAGATTGACGCGCATTTTCGGGAATCTCGGCATATAATCCTGATAGAACATTGCAAATCTTAACCTTTGATCGGTTGGTCTCGGAATGTCTCCTCTCCCATCAATATTTTCATATACTCGGGCATAACTTGCAGATAACCAGGAATCCACTCCGGGAACAAATTCTCCGAACAATCTTGTATCGATTCCGTATGCGTATCCTGAAGCATTATTTTTTCCGGAATAACGTATTCTCACGTTGTCCATGAAATACGGAATCAGATCATTCATTTTCTTGTAGTACAATTCCGTGGTCAGTTTAAACGGTCTGTCATACATCTGGAATTCGTAATCATTCGCCAGAATTGCCTGAATAGATCTCTGTGATTTTATATTTGAATTAAAATTTCCGTCTAAGTCTTTGATTTCCTTGTAAAAAGGAGCCTGATAATAGATACCTCCGGAAAGTCTGAACAACATATCGGTATCCCAATCCGGTTTGATCGCAAACTGTGCTCTCGGAGAGAAAATGGTTTCGTTATTGAAACTCCAGTGCGATACTCTTGCTCCCGCATTTACAAACACTTTATTGCTTCCCCAGAAAAATTTCTGAGAATACTGCGCGTAAGCAGACATTCTTGTCGGCTGAATATCATTTTTCCCTGCAATGCTGTAATATAATTTTAGATCCTGCGGATTTCTGGGATCTAAAAGTGCGGAAATCGGCGTGCTGTATCCCGCAGAATCTACCAGTTTCCATTCGTTGGTAAGATCTTTCAGGTTTTCTTTTTCATATTTGAAGCCGACTTCAATATCTGTATTTACATTAGGCGAAAAACGTGTTCTGAACTGTGTTCCGTATGTTTTTACATATAAATCATTTCGTGCATGCTCGATTTGTCCTCCTGTATCGTATGAAGTAACGGGTTCTCCCGTGATCGGATCAAAAGTCTGTAAAACGTAAGCCGAAGCGATGGTGTAATATTCTCTTTCCCGATTTTGGTAGGCAAAAGCGTCTAAAGTAAATCTCCATTTGTCGGATGGTTTATAATTCAGGGAGAATGTTCCCATCATATTTTTATACTTATCGTCTTCACGGCCACCGTAGTTTACGGTTAAATTAATCGGCTGCTGCAAAGATCCGAAGTCTACACTCCTTGCCTTCGGAATCATTTCGTAATCATTCTTGGAGTAATATCCGATGAATGAAGCGGTGAATTTCGGGCTGAAATGATAATTCAGATACGTCTGAAAATCCATGTATTTCGGATTGAAGTCTGTATCTTCTTTCAGGGTATTAAGAACAAGGTTGGTATTTCTGTATCTTCCTGAAAATAAGGCGGTAAATTTCCTGTTTCCTTCTTTGTCTTTTCCGACAGCAAAACCGGTGGATAATCTTCCTCCAATTAAACTTCCTTCTCCGGAAACTTCAAATTTTTTAGGTTCACGGTAATAGATATTTAAAGCAGACGACATTTTATCGCCGTATCTCGGCTCGAAACCTCCGGCTGAGAAATTGACGGTGGAAACCATATCGGGATTGATGATGCTTAACCCTTCCTGCTGAGAATTTCTGATGAGGAATGGTCTGTAAATTTCGATATCATTAATGTAGATCAGGTTTTCGTCATAGTTTCCGCCACGAACCATATATTGCGAAGAAAGCTCCGTATTTGAGTTTACGGAAGGTAAAGTCTTAAGAATCCCTTCGATCCCACCGGAAATACTCGCCACATTCTGAGCATCTTTTGCCGAAATTTTTACGGCGGTGATATCATTGGTTTTTCCTGTTACTTTTTTCTGGAAAACTACTTCTTCAATAGTTGCGGTCTTCATTGTATCCTTCTTCTTCTTTACCTGAGAGAATACTAATGCAGGAACCATAAGGCTCAATGGTAAAACTAGTTTTTTCAAAAGAAATGCTTTAAAATTTCAAACGTGAATATATAAATTTTATTTTAACTTATTTAAACTTTATTTAACATTTCTTATCTGAAGTTTTTTGAAGATTTGTATCCGTTTCTTTCCTTGAAATACAGACTGAAATCCTAGCCCCGATTGTAATGAAAATCCTTTTTTGCAAAAAAAGATTGTAATGGAAAGCGGGAAAGAGCTTCAAATAAAAAATGAAAGTTTTAACAGAATTTAATTATAAAATCGCTTCCCGAACTCTGGTTAGTTTTTGCAGTAAATCTTCCAGAAGATCCAGTCTCAACATATTGGCTCCGTCGGATAAAGCGGTTTCGGGAGTGGGATGTGTTTCGATGAAAATTCCGTCTGCGCCGACTGCGATTCCTGCTTTTGCGATGGTCTCGATAAGATCCGGTCTTCCTCCTGTAACTCCTGAACTTTGGTTCGGCTGTTGCAGGGAATGCGTAACATCCAGAATGACAGGCGCATAGTTTCTCATGGTTGGAATTCCGCGGTAATCTACCACCAAATCTGTGTAACCAAAGGTATTTCCTCTTTCAATGATCGCCACTTTCTGATTGTCTGAGTCTGTAATTTTTTCAACGGCAAATTTCATGGATTCCGGAGAGAGAAACTGTCCTTTTTTTAAGGTGACACATTTTCCTGTTTGTGCGGCGGCAACCAAAAGGTCTGTCTGGCGAACCAAAAACGCAGGAATCTGCAACACATCTACATATTGCGCCGCCAAAGCTGCGTGCTCGTTTTCGTGAATATCTGTTGTTGTAGGAATATTAAAAGTCTCTCCTACTTTTTTAAGGATTTCCAGAGATTTTTCTTCTCCGATCGTGGTAAAAGAGTCTACTCTGCTTCGGTTGGCTTTTTTAAAGCTTCCTTTAAAAATGTAGGGAATATTATATTTATTGGTTAATTCTACCACTTTTTCTGCAATTTTCAGTGCCATGTCTTCGCCTTCGATGATGCAGGGACCGGCAATTAGGAAAAAGTTTCTGGAATCTTTGTGGTGGATATTATCTAAATACTGAATCATTTTATTTTTTGATTAAAAAGTTCAGTAAAAATAGGGAGAAAGTTCGGAAATCCGAAATTATTTGGCGGGTTTAACGGACTATGACTACAATAGTTTTGGTCTTTTGAAATTTTTACAATAATTATTTTTTTATTCCCGTAGATTTGGCGGATTATGCAGATTTTTTTGAAACTATTTTATAATTAAATTTTCTGCGTAATCCGCCAAATCTGCGAGAGAATTTTAAATCAAAATTTCTTTAAAATCTTCTCAAAAGTATTAATATTTCTGCTTGTAAACTGGTCTTTCATGCTTTTTTTACCTAAAATTTTCCCGAAAGCAGAATCTAAAGTATTTCCTTTCGGAACCTGCCAATAAAAGATGTTATTGACGATTTTAGCGATTTCATTTTCTGTTTTTGAAGCGCTTTCGAATTCCTTGATTAAACTATTTTCGACACCATCATTCGTTACGAAAGCATAGATATGGAGATCATCATTTTTTTCAAAGGGATTTCCGTTCCAAAACTGTTCTGTTTCCTCCTGAGATTTGATGAACAGATAAGCTTCGTAAGAAAAATGTTCTGACATTGCCTTTTCGAGGATTGTCTTTAATTCATCGGCTTTTTTATCGGAGGAAAAAACAATATTTCCTGATGCTAAAATTGAAATAACGTCATTCATTCCTGCATTATTGAAAACCTGACAGACTTCCGCCATTTTCATATTGGTTCCTTTTACGTTGACGCCACGGAGAAATGCACAGTATTTCATAGTTTTAGTTGTTTTAGTGTATTAGAGCTTGAGGGTTTTGGAGTTGATGAGTCTTTACAATAAACTTTAAACTTCCTGCATCCTTACTTCTATCTTCCAGCAAAATCTAAAATTAATCAATTCTTTCGTATAAATTATAATCCGTTCCGGAAGGTTTTAAAATATAGATTTTCTCTAAAATTTTATTGTCTCTTTTCAGATGGTCTTTTACACGGAATTCTTTAATCAATTTATAATGAACTTTCAGATAGTCTGCATTTTTTGATTTAAAAAGGTCATCGTAAGAAAGAAGATATTTGGGCTTTCTGTTTTTCACGGTATTGATCCAGAAATTCGGCTTGTCTTTTTTAATTTCTTCCTGTACTTTTTTATCCACCAATCCTACTTCATCAATCGCCTTTAACCCTGAAAAATAAGGAACATACCCTGCAGGTTCCAGAAAAATCCATTGGTTTTTGTCTTTTTCATATTGGTTTAAAAATGTTCCGATCGTTCTTCTGTAATTCCATTCTCCGTTTCCTGTAGCAATTGAATGTACCGTCTGGAAAGCCAGCATTGGAATGATATAAGTGACGATTAATAATGACAGCCAAAGATTTCTTTTTACTTTTTGCTCCAAAATAAAAATTACAACCGGAACGAAAAGTAAAATCTGCGGAACCCAGTAATACCAGTCGAAAAGACTTTTTTGAGAAAGGAAAATAAGCTGTTTCACCCATCCGAAAATGAAGATTATCCATAAGAAAATATTTCTTCTGTCCTTTTGTCTTATCAAATAAATAAAGCAAAGCAGCTCAAAGATCAGCAGTAAAACAGTTAGCGGATTAAAATCTCCGGGAAGTTTCAGCATTCCCCAAAAGTTTCCGAAATTCAGCCAGAAATATTCCAAATTCTGTTCGAATGTAAAATTCTTATCATACGCTAATTTTTTAGCAATGATAGTATTATTAACCAACTCTCCAAAATAGAACCAGTTGAAAGCCAAGACGATTGAAATTCCTAAAATACCTCCAAGAATATAGCTCCATCTTATTTTTTTATTCCAGAAAAGATCGATTAAAAATACAATTCCTAAAAATATAATTGTATCAATTCTTGTGAACAGAATAAGGATCGGTAAAACGATGAAAGTCCATTTTTTTCCTTTATGAAAGCCATAATACAGCAATGCCATTTCCAGTAAGAAAAGAATTCCGTACTCCATTCCGAGGATGGAAATTTTGATTGCCGGAGGTAAAATTCCGATTAAAAAGATAAAAATAGCTTTGTGCCATACATTTTTTAAAACCAGATGCGAAAGCAATAAACTTCCTATGGTAAAAAGGATTGAGTTAAAAACAAGAAGCGGTTCTATAAAATTTTCTTTTCCGAAAATTAAATTAAACAGATACGAAACAAAAACATAAAGATGCGTTGTAGAAGCAGATATCTTCGTATCGCCGTTGAAGCCGATCACTCCGTAATCCAGAAGGTTTTGTGCAACTCTCCACGTAATGAAAGCATCTTCCTGAATATAATTTGTAAGTAAAAATAAAAGTTTAAAAACGACTGTAAAAATTACAGCATACACCGGGATTTTGTTATTTCTCGTCTCTACCATTGTGCTTCTTTGATATCGCAAATATAATCTTAAAATTTCTGAATCCCAATATATAAAAAAAACGGAACCGAAGTTCCGTTTTAAGTTTTGTTATTATTGCGTTGCTTTAATAATTGAATTGGTGATCTGTGCCTCTTTTTCTTTGGTGTAAGTGGAATCAAAAGGTTCCATTACATCGAAAAGATACTGGTAGAAAGGAGTGATCTTCTGTACCTGCTCAGATTCCTTCATCGCTTTTTCTTTGCCCATTTCTTTAAGATTTTCTACAAAAGTGTTGAATTTCTTATCAATCGGCTCGATGGATTTTATCAGATAATCATACGCTTTATCTTTCTTTCCAATCTTCGAGTAAGCATCTGTAACGGCAGAAATGACTAAAGAATATTCCATTGGTTTTGTTCTGATCTGTCTTTTCAGATAACTCTGGTCAGATTTGCTCAGACTCATGTAATAATCGTATTCTTCAAAAATTCCTTTTTTCAGAACTTCAGCAAGCTGCAATCCTTTTTTCTCCTGTCCTGCCACAATGTATCCGTAAACCATTGAGCTTAGAGAACGAGGATCGTTGTATTTTTCAGCAGGAATTTCTTTAGAAGCTAAATCCAATAGTTCCAGTGCTTTTCCTTTTTCTCCCATCGTTGCCAAAGCTGCTGCTGCTCTGCTTGCAGAAGATCGGTAGCTCATGATATTGGAGGTTGCAGTCTCGTCAAAATGCGTATTTAAATTCTTGAAGTTACCCCATCTGAAATTTTTAACCACATTGTAAAGAGAATTGGCATCTACTCTTCCCATATCTCCGCCTTGTGATGGTGGAGTATGAATTGGAACCAATCTGTAACTGAAACCATCAAACTGAAGATACTCGTCTAAGAAGAAAATATTTTCGCTGTCGTAGATTCCTCCTGAAGAGAAGTTGATTGGTCTTTTCCAGTCGAAATGTGCTAAAACATCAAGTAAAATTAAATTGTTTTTATACAGTGTATTTCCTTTATATGTAATCATGATCTGATTAACTGTTTCCGGAAGATCTGCTGCTTTAATAATTCCTGATTTTACTGCATTTTCTTTATTTACCGGTAAAATGAATTTGTTTACAGGTAAGATATTGTATTTCTCGAATTTTTCTTCCCCGAAATACATTTTAAGAAGTTCGTTTTTCGCAGGAGAAGTATATTTCAGGAAGCTGATTGCTTCTTTCATCGTCATAGAATCCTGAGTAAGATATTTTCTGAATTCCGCAAATTCCGTTGGAGGTGCTCCCTGTTCTTTTAACATTGAGAAAAGTCCCTGCCAGTCTTCCTTCTTCATCATATAGATCTGGTCGTTTACACCGTCTCTGTAATCGTCATGCGTTAAAACTCCCGGAACCGGAGCAGCATTGTACGTTCTTCTCTTAATCTGATCGATATTCCAAGGTGTGGAAGCTAAGGTAAAGTTAACTACTTTTACATCATCTCTGAAGTTTTCAGTCTCCTGAATTGCCCAAACCGGATACGTATCGTTATCTCCGTACACGAAAACAATGTCGTTTTTAGGCAAAGATTTCAATACAGAATATCCGTAATCGTAAGAAGTATATCTGTCGTGTCTGTTATGTACATTATAATTCTGGAAGCCCATCATGAAAGGAACTCCAAGAAGAACCACTCCTGCAACAATGTTTGCTGCATTCGATTTTATTTTAGACTGTAAGAACCAAAGAATTGCTCCGGCTCCCAATCCGATCCAGATGGCAAAAACGTAGAACGAACCTACCATTGCATAATCTCTCTCTCTTGGTTCAAAAGGTTTTACTCCGGTATAGAAAACGATTCCCACACTCATCAATACAAAGATTGAAAGCATAGCATAGAATCTTCCGAAATCTCTGTTAAGCTGGAAAAAGAATCCGATTAATCCTAAAATTAAAGGTAGAAAGAAGAATTTTACGGTACTTTCATTTTTGAATTTTGCAGGCATCTTTTCCTGATTTCCCCATAAAGCATCATCAATAAAAGAGATTCCTGAGATCCAGTTTCCTCTTGTGCTTTCCATGTTACCTTCAAGATCATTCTGGCGACCTACGTAATTCCACATCAGATATCTTACAAAATAATATCCGTTCTGGAACGTGATGAAATAATCCATATTCTGAGCCAGAGAAGGCTTCTGAACATTGATTAAGTTATAAGGTTTTACTTTTAAATAATCTGCAGCGGTAATAGATCCGTCTTCATATTTCTTTCTTAATTCGTCGAAAATCTGCTTTGCTTCAGGGCTGTCTGCAACATCTTCATTACTGTAATTAAAGGTGAAATCCGGCGCACCGTACATTGAAATGTAGTTAGCCATTACATCTTTGTCTTCATTGAACATTCTCGGCATAAAACCTACGTGTGCTTTATTGAAAACATAATTGAATCGGTCTCCTGTTTTTCTGTACGTTCCTGTTTTCTCGTCTTTTTCGTAGATTTCTCCCGTTTTCGTAGTATTAAAACTTCCGTCTTCTTTTTTCTCAATTCCGTTTGCATCTAAGAAAGCGGTATAATTCTGACCATAAATTGTAGGCCAGTCGCCGTATTGTTCTCTGTTGTAATAATCCAGCATTCCGATGGCGTTGTCCGGATCATTAAGGTTCATTGGAGGATTTGCGTTTGCTCTGATAGGAATTACCATCCAGCATGAAAAACCGATCATCATGAAAACAATGCATAATGCAATTGTCTGATAAACATTTTTCTTCATCTTTCCTGCATAAGAGATCAGGAAGTAACAGATGACAACCATTAAGACAAAAGCAGCAATAGTTCCGGAATGGAAAGGAAGACCTAAACCGTTCACGAAGAAAATCTCAAGTTTCCCGAACATCGTCATGATCAATGGGAAAATCCCTTTAAAAACGATTGCTAAAATTACCAGCGTAATCACATTTGCCCAAAGAAAATTCTTCCAGGTAAAAGTGTAGTTTCTCGCGTAGTACACAAGACAGATCGCAGGAATTGCCAACATACACATCATGTGAACCCCTACTGAAAGCCCTAAAATGAAGAAAATTAAAATAATCCATCTCTCGCTGTCCTTCGCCTGATA
This sequence comes from Chryseobacterium mucoviscidosis, assembly GCF_002177115.1. GTDB lineage: Bacteria > Bacteroidota > Bacteroidia > Flavobacteriales > Weeksellaceae > Chryseobacterium > Chryseobacterium mucoviscidosis. The sequence goes on from NZ_MVAG01000122.1 coordinate 392,770, forward strand.
TTCATTCTCCCATTTGGTAATTAACCAGACCAAAAGTGCGATAAACATAGATGCCATCGAGTAAACTTCCCCTTCTACCGCAGAGAACCAGAAGGTATCTGAAAAGGTGAAGCATAACGCTCCTACAACTCCTGCAAAAAGAATAGAAATTTCCTGATGTTTTGTAATGTCATCAAAATCTTTGTTTAAAAGTCTTCTTACGAAATGTGTAATTGTCCAGAACAAAAACAAGATCGTAAACGCACTAAACAATGCAGACATCGCGTTGATCACGATAGAATAATTTTCGCCCTTTCCTAAAGCAAAAATGGCTGCCACAGCACCCACAATCTGGAATAAAGCCGCTCCCGGAGCGTGCGTTACTTCAAGTTTTACCGCCGAGGAAATATACTCGCCACAATCCCAAAAACTGAAATTCGGTTCTATGGTGGACAAGTACGTGAAAAATGCAATGACGAAAACAACCCATCCGAGAACGGTGTTCCATTGCTTAAAAGTCCAATTTTTCATAGTATTAAATCAATTACGCGAAAATAAGGCTTTTATATGATTTTAGACGGTTTTTAACAAAATTTAAAGATTTTGGCTCGCTTTTTGAAAAGTTTCATCTTTAGATAGTAACAGAAAACAATTTTTTATCTATTTTAGAGGTTAGAAATCAAACAAAAGTTTAGAAATAAATTTATTTTTTTGTATTTTTGCCGTCAGATTTTTATTGAAAAATAACAAATAATGAGTAATGTTTACGATAATATACTTGGCCTAATAGGAAATACTCCTATGGTGAAGCTTAACACTGTGACGAAAGATATTCCTGCAACCGTTTATGCCAAGTTAGAATCATATAATCCTGGACATTCCACAAAAGATAGAATCGCACTTCATATTATAGAAAACGCTGAGAAAAAAGGTTTATTAAAAGAAGATTCCGTAGTGGTAGAAACTACTTCAGGAAATACAGGATTCTCTATTGCCATGGTTTGTATCATCAAGGGATATAAATGTATACTTGCAGTAAGTGACAAAACAAAGCCTGAAAAAATTGCTTATCTGAAGGCTTTGGGAGCTACCGTTTATATTTGTCCTGCAAATGTTCCCGCAGATGATCCCAGATCGTATTATGAAGTAGCCAAAAGAATTGCTTCAGAAACGCCCAACTCTGTTTATATCAACCAATATTTCAACGAGTTGAATATTGATGCACATTATCAGACTACAGGTCCTGAAATATGGGAACAGACTCAGGGAAAAGTAACTCACCTGTTTGCGTGTACAGGAACAGGGGGAACTCTATCAGGTTCAGCAAAATTTTTAAAAGAGAAAAATCCGGATATTAAAATCATTGGTGTGGATGCAGACGGATCTATCCTGAAAAGCTACCACGAAACCGGAGAAATCCACAAAGAAGATGTTCATCCTTATCAGATTGAAGGAATGGGAAAAAATTTAATTCCTTCTGCCCTTCTTTTCGACAAAGTAGATGAATTTGTAAGAGTAAATGACGAAATGTCTGCTTACAGAACCCGTGAAATCGCTTTAAAAGAGGCAATTATGGGAGGATATACTACAGGAGCTGTTACACAGGCTTTAATGCAATATGCGCAATCTCATGAATTTTCTGAAAATGACCTGATTGTGTTGATTTATCCTGATCACGGTTCAAGATATATTACTAAAGTATACAGTGATAAATGGATGGCTGAACAGGGGTTTGTAAACAACTGTGTACACAACTACGATGAAGTTTTTAAAACTGAATTCATTAAATAAGGACGAAAAATTTATACAAATCAAGCCTTTTTGTGATTACAAAAGGCTTTTTTACTTAAAATATTAATAAAATGTTGGATATTTTTGACAGAATAAAAGAAAATCCAGGACCTCTTGGACAATTTGCAGATTATGGTGAAGGGTATTTCATTTTCCCCAGATTAGAAGGACCTATCGGACCGAGAATGCAGTTTCAGGGAAGAGAAGTTATTTTCTGGAGTGCTAATGATTATTTGGGAATGTGTAATCATCCTGAAGTTTTGGAGGCTGATGCAAAAGCAGCTGCAGAATTCGGAATGTTTTATCCGATGGGTGCAAGAGCAATGTCGGGAGAAACTGAGCAGCATTTGCAATTGGAAAAAGAACTGGCTGATTTTGTTCAGAAAGAATCTGCATATTTATTAAATTTCGGTTATCAGGGAATGGTTTCTACCATTGATGCTTTGGTAGGAAGAAATGATGTAATTGTTTATGATGTTGATTCTCACGCTTGTATCGTAGACGGTGTAAGACTTCACGCAGGAAAAAGATTTACGTACAGACACAACGATATTGCAAGTCTTGAAAAAAATCTTGAAAGAGCTACCAAAGTAGCGCAAGAAACCGGAGGAGGAATTTTAGTGATTACCGAAGGTGTTTTCGGAATGAGAGGACAGCAGGGTAAATTAAAAGAAATCTGTGAATTAAAATCAAAATATAAATTCAGACTTTTAGTTGATGACGCTCACGGATTTGGAACTCTTGGAAAAACAGGAGCCGGAGCCGGTGAAGAACAGGGTTGTCAGGATCAGATTGATGTTTACTTCTCTACCTTTGCTAAATCGATGGCAGGTTTTGGAGCATTCATCGCGGGTGATAAAGAAATTATCAGATACCTAAAATTTAATTTAAGATCTCAGATTTTTGCTAAATCTTTAACGATGCCAATGGTAATCGGAGGTTTAAAAAGACTGGAACTGCTGAGAACAAGACCCGAAATTAAAGCAAAACTTTGGGAAAATACGCATAAATTACAAAACGGTCTTAAAGAAAGGGGCTTTAACATTGGAGACACAAACACTTGTGTAACTCCGGTGATGATGCAGGGAACTCCGGTAGAAGCTACCCTTCTGGTAAAAGATCTAAGAGAAATCTACGGAATCTTTACTTCGGTAGTGGTATATCCTGTAATTCCGAAAGGAATGATTTTATTAAGATTAATTCCTACAGCTTCTCACACAGATGCTGAAATTAATGAAACCCTTGCTGCGTTTGAAGCTATTCATGATAAATTGGTAAGTGGTTATTACAAAGAGCAGGAACAAAAACTGTTGGCAGAACAAGGTTTAAGTTTCAAAGAAATTTAATCTGAATATAAAATAAATTTAAGAACCACTGACATTCGATCAGTGGTTTTTGTTTTAAAACCTATCATAAATTTTCAAAATCTGAATATTTAAAATAACTTTGCAAAAATTTTCTCTTGAAAGATCTACTTCTCATTACTCCGCCTTTCACACAGCTCAACACGCCTTATCCTGCAACAGCTTATATTAAAGGTTTTCTGAATACCAAAAATATTTCCAGCTTTCAGACAGATTTGGGAATTGAGGTCATTTTGGAATTATTTTCGAAAGACGGACTTCAGAAGATTTTTAATCAGAAAACTGATTTTCAGACTCTTTCAGAAAATGCTCAAAGAATTTACGTTTTAAAAGAAGAATATATCAAAACGATCGATCAGGTTATTGCTTTTCTGCAGGGTAAAACCCCAACGTTGGCAAGACAAATCTGTTCGATGAACTTTCTTCCGGAAGCCTCCCGATTCAATCAGCTTGATGATATGGAATTTGCTTTCGGAAATATGGGACTTCAGGACAAAGCCAAACATTTGGCTACTTTATATTTAGAAGATCTTTCGGATTATATTGTTGAAAATATTGATCCTGATTTTGGATTCAGCCGTTATGCGGAAAGATTAGGAAAAAGTGCCAATTCTTTTGATGAACTATATTCTAAAATTTGCGGCGAACCTACTTTTATAGATAATTTTACTTTAAAAATTCTTCATGAAAAATTAGAGTTTGTTCAGCCAAAACTGATTTGTTTTTCCATTCCTTTTCCGGGAAACTTATATTCAGCTTTTCGTTGCGCGAAATATATCAAAGAACATTATCCGCACATTAAAACTGCAATGGGCGGCGGATTTCCGAATACAGAACTCAGAGAATTAAAAGATCAAAGAGTTTTTGAGTTTTTTGATTTTATTACTTTGGATGACGGAGAGCTTCCAATTGAATTACTTTATGAAAATATTTGTCATTCTGAACAAAGTGAAGAATCTCAGTTCAAAAGAACTTTTTTACTTGAAAACGGAGAAGTTACTTATAAAAATAATTCCACAAGACACGATTATAAGCAATCCGATATCGGAACTCCCGATTATTCTGATTTACAATTGGATCAATATATTTCTGTAATTGAAATTGCCAATCCGATGCACAGTTTATGGAGTGACGGAAGATGGAATAAGCTCACAATGGCACATGGATGTTATTGGGGTAAATGTACTTTTTGCGATATTTCTTTAGATTATATTAAAATTTACGAACCGATTTCAGCTAAAATTCTGGTTGACAGAATGGAAGAGTTGATCCGGACAACTGGAGAAACAGGATTTCATTTTGTAGATGAAGCGGCTCCTCCTGCATTGATGCGTGAAGTTGCTTTAGAAATCTTACGAAGAAATTTGGTCGTAACGTGGTGGACGAATATTCGTTTTGAAAAAAGTTTCACCAAAGATCTGTGTTTTCTTTTAAAACTTTCCGGTTGTGTTGCCGTTTCAGGTGGACTGGAAGTTGCGAGTGACCGACTTTTGAAATTGATTGACAAAGGAATTTCTGTGGAACAGGTTGCTAAAGTGACAAGAAATTTTACAGAAGCCGGAATCATGATTCATGCTTATTTGATGTATGGCTATCCTACTCAAACTATTCAGGAAACAGTGGATTCTTTGGAAATGGTTCGTCAGCTTTTCGAGATGGGAATTTTACAAAGTGGATTCTGGCATCAGTTCGCCATGACGGCTCATTCACCGGTGGGTTTACATCCTGAAGAATTTGGCATTACTCCGATTAAGCAGGAAATTCTATTTGCGAACAACGATGTTGATTTTACAGACAAAACTGGAATCGATCATGGAAAGTTCAGCTTTGGTTTGAAAAAATCTCTGTTCAATTATATGCACGGAATCAATTTCGAACTTCCTCTTCAGGAATGGTTTGATTTTAAAATTCCGAGAACGACCGTTCATCCGGATTATATTCATGACTGTCTTCTGGAAGATGATGATTTTGTTTTTAAAGGAAATTCTAAAGTCCTATTTTTAGCTAAAAACATAATCGCTGAGAATCGCGTAAAAAATAAAAAGAAATATATTTATACGTACACAAAAATTACAGCGCACTTAAAAACCAATGTTGTAAGTGTAGATTTAGAGCAGGAACACGCAGATTGGCTCATGAAAATGTTTAGTGATTATCCAATTGAAAATTTAAAAAAGCCAACTTTGCAACAATTGAAAACTCAATTCGAAGAAAATTTTGAAGATTTTGAATTATTCTGGTTTTCTAAACCGATGCAGCAATTGAAAGAGAATGGAGTGATTTTGAGTTTGTAGATTAAAAAAATCTCAGGCTTAAATTATTTCAGAAAAATGAAATAGGAAAAGCTTCAAAAAAATATGAAGCTTTTTTATATTTTGGCTAAAGCCAATTGAATTTATATCAGTGTTAAACGGGATAAAGCCCGTTCCTATTGATGATTTTTACTTTTGAACACCGTCTTTTGTGACTTCACCCACAATTACTTTTTCCTGAATTTTTATAAAGTTGGGATCCATAATGGCCATTCTTTCGGCAATAGCTTTGTAGGTCGGGAATTTTAAAATCGATGCTCTTCCGGATATTTCGCGGTACAGAGTAAAGGTTTTTCCTCCCGCAGATTTAATCTGTTTTGTTGTTGTAATGTATTTTCCGATGTATTTGCTGTTGGCATCATAAATTTCAATATCAACAAATGTTTTATCCGTAACCGTGTCATCGGAACCAAAACTTGCCGGTAAATTGGTAAAATAACCCACTGGTTTTCCGTTGCTTAAAATTTCGCCTACATTATTGACGGTAATATTTAATTTATCAATTTTAGTTCGGATGGTATAAGCATCTTTTGTTTTGGTATCAAGCTTCCTTTTAGGTGAATTTTTAAAAAGCTCGTCTAGGTTTTTGATGTTGATCCCTCTTTCATCAATGATCTTCAGAGTTTTCACACAAGTGTAAGCTGCCGATTTTTCTTCCCCTGAAAATGCAGATGGAGAAATATAGTCCAGATCAAGCGTTTTGTCCTGATTATAAATTCTTTTAAGCTTAATATAACTGTCGCGTACAGAATCCACTACACTTTTATCTACAAATTCGATGGTATAAATTGGAGTTTCTTTAAGATCCATAAAAGTATATATTCCACTTTTATAGGACAGTTTTGCGACATGAATTCCTTCAAGATCCACAATTCCTCTTTTAATTTTAACCGTCTGAGCATTGAAAAGTAGCCCGAAAACTGAAAATAAAATAACTAAAATTCCCTTCATAAAACCAAATTCATACAAAAATAAAAAAAGTGTAACGAATTGTTACACTTTCTTGAAAATATATTTAGCTTTTCATTTAATTATTCACAAAGGATAATTCCTTTATTATGATTAAATTCTACAACACCGCTTTTGATAGGGTAAGAAAAAACTGAATCTTTCTCATTTTCTTTCGTAAAGTATTTTGAATAAGCTTCATCGATAGATTTAGCGTATAATTTTACTTTACCACCGATTAAAGAAGAAACAATTCCTGCGTGGTTTTGCATGATGTGGAATTCACCATTTTTTCCAGGCAGTAATACTGAGTCTACTTCTCCTTCAAAAACTACGTATTCTGGTGTTAAAATTTTTATATTCATTTTTATGAAATTATAGATTATAGATTTTAAATTATAAATTATTGAAATTCAATCTAAAATCTAAAATTTAACATTTAAAATTTCTTAAGCGTTATCAGCTAACATTTTTTGTCCTGCTTCGATTGCTTCTTCGATAGTTCCTTTCAGGTTGAAAGCAGCTTCCGGTAAGTGATCCAATTCACCATCAATGATCATGTTGAATCCTTTGATGGTATCTTTGATGTCTACCAAAGATCCAGGAATACCTGTAAACTGTTCTGCTACGTGGAAAGGCTGAGAAAGGAATCTCTGAACTTTTCTTGCACGGTAAACAACTGATTTGTCTTCTTCAGAAAGTTCTTCCATACCAAGGATCGCGATGATATCCTGAAGCGCTTTGTATCTCTGAAGAATTTCTTTTACTCTCTGTGCACAGTTATAATGTTCTTCCCCGATAATCTCAGGAGCCAGGATTCTTGAAGTAGAAGCCAATGGATCTACCGCAGGATAAATACCCAATGAAGCGATTTTTCTGTCTAGTACGGTTGTAGCATCCAAGTGAGCAAACGTAGTTGCAGGAGCCGGGTCAGTTAAGTCATCCGCAGGTACGTAAACCGCCTGTACTGAAGTAATTGAACCATTTTTAGTTGAAGTAATTCTTTCCTGCATCGCTCCCATCTCAGAAGCTAGTGTCGGTTGGTAACCTACCGCAGATGGCATACGACCTAAAAGTGCAGATACCTCAGAACCAGCCTGTGTAAAACGGAAGATATTGTCTACGAAGAAAAGTACGTCTCTACCCTGTCCGCTTTCTCCACCGTCTCTGTAGTACTCAGCTAATGTAAGACCCGAAAGTGCTACTCTCGCTCTTGCACCAGGTGGCTCGTTCATCTGCCCGAAAACGAATGCTGCTTTAGAATCTTTCATTACTTCTAAATCTACTTTAGAAAGATCCCAACCTCCGTTTTCCATAGAGTGCATGAAATCTTCACCATACTTGATGATTCCGGATTCCAACATCTCTCTCAAAAGGTCATTTCCTTCTCTCGTTCTTTCACCTACTCCGGCAAAAACTGAAAGACCTCCGTGTCCTTTTGCAATATTGTTAATCAACTCCTGAATCAATACGGTTTTACCTACACCTGCACCACCGAACAAACCAATTTTACCTCCTTTTGCATAAGGCTCGATAAGGTCGATAACTTTGATACCAGTAAATAAAACTTCTGCAGAAGTTGAAAGCTGATCAAATTTTGGAGCTGGTCTGTGAATTGGCAGACCACCTTCGTTAGATATATTTTGAAGTCCGTCGATAGCATCACCAACAACGTTGAATAGTCTTCCGTTTACTGCCTCACCGATTGGCATCATAATAGGATTTCCGTATCCGATTACGTCCTGCCCTCTTTTAAGACCGTCAGTAGCGTCCATTGCGATACATCTTACTGTATCTTCGCCAATATGCTGTTCTACCTCTAAAACTACTTTTTCACCGTTTTCTTTTGTAATTTCTAACGCATCATAGATCGCTGGAACTGCTTCCACATCACTGAAGACAACGTCGATTACCGGACCAATAATTTGAGAAATTTTACCTTTAATTTGGTTTGCCATTGCTAAATTTTTTCTTGGTGCAAATATAATGATTCTTCATAAACCTGCAATTGGTAAAAAACAGATTTTTATCATATCTTTTTATAAGTCTAAAAAACTGTTCGTTTAGCAATATACCAATAAGTATAGATTAAATATTGGCAAACTGTTATATTGATACTTTGTTACATTATTTCCTATATTTGCAGTCAAAATTTTTCCGGTTTGAAAGTTTTCAAAAATTTTAAAGATTATACCTCTCAGAAGCCATTAGCATTGTCTTTAGGAATGTTCGACGGGGTTCATCTTGGGCATAAAAGTATTATTGATGAATTAATTAACGTAGGTTCACAGAACGATCTGGAAACTGCAGTTCTTACTTTCTGGCCACATCCGAGATTTGTTTTTAATCCCAATGAAGATCTTAAGCTTTTAAATACTTTAGAAGAAAAAAAATTTCTGATGGAAAAATACAACATCGAAAATTTATTTCTAAAGGAATTTGATGAGGAATTCAGAAATTTAACGGGAGAAGAATTTGTACGCCAGATTTTAATTGAGAAACTGAATGTAAAATATCTGATTATCGGTTACGACCATTCATTCGGAAAAAATAAAAGTGGCAATTTTGAACTGCTTCAGAAACTTTCAAAAGAGTTGGATTTTGAAGTTGAACAGATGGAAGCCATTAATATTCACGAGAATAACATCAGTTCTACAAAAATCCGCAATGCACTTTCAGCAGGAAACATTAAAGAGGCCAATGAAATGTTGGGATACTCCTACTCTGTTTCCGGAACAGTGGTTCACGGGAAAAAAATCGGAAGAACAATAGGTTATCCTACCGCCAATATCGAAACGGAATCCATTAAACTTTTGCCTAAAAAAGGAGCTTATATTGTTGAAGTTTTTGTGAAAGGTCAGCAATATAAAGGAATGTTAAGCGTTGGAACCAATCCGACCGTAAATGGCGAAAAACTTACTGTGGAAGTCTATATTCTTGATTTTGAAGGAGATATTTATGATGATGAAATTACCGTAAAATTCAGAGACTTTCTTCACGATGAAATTAAATTCGAAGGGCTTGAAAAACTGATTGAAAGATTAGACGATGATAAAAGATTAACGCAAGAGTATAATTTTTAACTGTTTAAAATTTCTTCTTTAACTTTTTTCGTCAAAGATTTAAAGACCAGTTCATACGACTGATCGATCATTTTCAGAATTAAATCTTTTCTTAAACCGTCGATAACCACAGAGTTCCAATGGGTTTTGTTCATGTGATAAGCGCCCGTAATCTGAGGATGCTGCTCACGAAGTTCTGCGCTCCATTCCGGATCTGTTTTTACATTGATTCCGAGAGGCTGTCTTTCAAGACCCATCAATAAAAATACTTTCGTTCCTACTTTTAGTACAAGGGTTTCATTATCAAAAGGAAAACTTTCGGTTACTCCTTTTTTCGATAAACAATATTCCAGAATTTCGTTGGCGTCCATTTAATTGGTTTAAAAATTGCGAGTTCAATATTATTAAAATTTTGTAAATTTAGTAGGGAAATTCTTCAATTATTAATTAAAATCAAATTCTTTATGAAAGCTTTAGTTATCGGCGCAACAGGTGCTACAGGAAAAGACCTTGTGAATCAGCTACTTCAGGATAAAGATTTTGAAGAAGTAAATGTTTTTGTGAGAAAACCTCTTGAAATTGAAAATGATAAATTAAAAGTACATATCGTCAACTTTGAAAAACCTGAAGAATGGAAAGGTGAAGTGAAAGGTGATGTTGCATTTTCCTGTCTCGGAACAACTTTAAAAGCCGCCGGAAGCAAGGAAGCACAAAGAAAAGTGGATTTTGATTATCAGTACGAATTTGCAAAAGCTGCCAAAGAAAATAATGTAGACGATTACATTTTGGTTTCTGCTTACGGAGCGAATCCCCAATCTAAAATTTTCTATTCTAAAATGAAGGGAGAATTGGAGGATGCTGTAAAACAGTTACATTTCAACAAGATTACTATTTTCAAACCCGGAATGCTTGAAAGGAAAGATTCCGACAGAACGGGAGAAGTTTTGGGAAGCCGTATTATTAAATTTGCCAATAAATTAGGACTCTTAGAAAGTCAGAAACCTTTACCGACAGATGTTTTGGCGAAAGCAATGATTAATTCTTCCAAGATTAAAAGCAATGGATATTCCAGTATAAAATTGGGAAATATTTTTTGTTTTGCGGAGAAGAGTAATGATTAAAATTTTAACCTAATTTTATGTTTTGTTGTCTCAATAATTTCTTTGATCCAATTATAATCCGGTAAATTTTTCAGTTTTAAAATTAATTCTTCAGGAATATTTTTGGTTCCGATTAATGTTCCCGCAATCTGTCCTGCAATAGAAGCATTGGTATCCGTATCTCCTCCGCAATCAATGATTTCCTGAAACACTTTTTCCAATCCTAAATCCAGAATTTTAGTGGAACAAAATATAGCAAAAGGAACAGAATTGACTACATATCCATTATTGCCCAATTTGGATATTTCTGAAATTGAGCAACGATTTCCTTTGTAATTGATTTCAATTAATCTGTCTCTTACGTTCGTGTCAGGAATTTCAGGAATAATGATCTCAAAAAGATTATTTCTTCCATTCCAATCAGAATTCAGAATTGCTTTTATGGAAAGAAAAACAGCAAAAGCTCCGGCAAAAGCTTCATCATTTCTATGTGTTACCTTACAGGCTTCGTAGATATCTGATCTCGTTACATCCTGAAAAAAAGCGAAAGGAGCAATCCTCATCGCTCCTCCGTTTCCTGCGGCAAATTCTCCGATTCGTCCTGCCTGACTCCAGTGAATTCCGGCTTCGGTATCTAAAATTGCCTTAAGTGTAGAAGCGCCAATTCCTTTTAAATTCCCGCTTCTGTAATATTCTGTAAACTTATTGATAAGATTTTCAGGGTTAAATTTACCTTCAGTTAAAACTTCACAAGTTGCTAAAGTCATCTGAGTATCATCTGTAATACTCCAAACTCTTCGCCTGGTATTCCTTTTTCCTAAATAGTAAATCTGCGAATTCTCGGTTTTAACTTCGTTTTCATAACTGCTTCCCCACGCATCGCCAATGGCTCCGCTCATGATACAGGCTTCAAACCGATCCAGAAAATCCATTCAATAATTTAGTTATTTCAAATATTTCGTAATCGCTTCGTCCGTTGGTTTTGTTGTACTTACGAAAGAATCGATCAGTTTTCCGTTTTCGTCCACCAAAAATTTGGTGAAATTCCAAAGGATCGTTGTATTTTTTACTCCATTTAAATCTTTTTCCGTTAAATATTGGAAGATTGGAGCTGTGTCGCTTCCTTTTACTGAAACTTTGGCAGCCATCGGGAATGTTACTCCATAATTTTTCTGGCAGAAAGCTCCGATTTCTTTATTGCTTCCCGGTTCCTGACCTCCGAAATTGTTGGCAGGAAATCCTACTACCACCAATTTGTCTTTATATTCTTCAGCAACTTTTTCAAGATCAGCATATTGAGGAGTGAATCCACATTCTGAAGCAGTATTTACAATTAGGATTTTCTTTCCTTTAAAATCTGCAAAGTTAATCTGCTTTCCTTCTTCCAAGGCATCAACCTTGAAGTCGTATATTGATTTTCCCATAAGTTCTTTTGTTTTGGCTTTAGATTCTTCACTTTTTTTCTGAGCGCAGCTGTTGAAAAATGCAACAACTGACAAGAACATTAAAAATAACTTTTTCATAACTCAATTTTATTATCTGATTTAAAATTTAAATGTATTGGCAGGAAATACCTTATTAATATCAATCCTGTTGATGAGCATTACGTAATCTCCGTCTTTTTTTGCACTGGAAGATTCTATCCTGAAAGGCATGGATAAATTTCCGACTTTTTTGTAATCTGAATATGTTAAAGTTTCATCTTTTTTCACTTCTTTCAGCAACATATAGTTTTTTGTGTCGAAATAATAGATGTTTTTGTTAACATTTTTAGTTAATTCCACTTTATGACAGTAAATATTTCCTACCACTTCTTTGCCTAAATATTTCGCTTCAAATCCTTTATTTTCCCAGTCTATAAAATCATTGTCGAAACTTTCCGCTACATATCCTGCATATTCCTGAACTTTGTTGGTGGCATAATTCATGGCATATCCTTTTGATCCGTCGTAGCCTTCAATGGCTGTATCTTTTCCGCTAATGGTGATGACGGTTTTGGTAAGATTCGGACGCTGCTGATAAATTTTGATAGGATATTCATCCTTGATTCCTAGGATAACTCTTCCCTGCAGCAATACTGAATTTAATAGTTTCCAATTGGTTAATCCTCCGGACAATTCAATGTTTTTATCAATAATTTCTTTGGCGGTCTGCGCAAAAAAGGATTGTGAAATCATCAGGACGAATACTAAAAGTAACTTCTTCATTAATTTTATTTTATCAATTCAAATATAAGGCTTTTTTAATTTGAAAAATTGAAAATGAAACAATTTGAAAATGTGAATTACATCACGTTTTTAAATTAATCTTCTTGCTTTTTCAAGATCTTCCGGCGTATCTATTCCTACGCCAACGAAATTGGTTTCTATCATCTTGATTTTCATACCATATTCGAGATAGCGGATGCATTCTATCTTTTCTGAAATCTCCAAAGGTTTCATTTCCAGTTTTGAGAACTGGATCAAAGCGTGTTTTCTGAAGGCATAGACCCCAATATGTTTGAAATAATCAACACTATACGAAATTTCACGATGGAATGGAATCACAGAACGGCTGAAATACAATGCGAAACCATTGTTGTCGGTAATTACTTTCACGTTATTCGGATTCTCAATCTCTTCTTTTTCAGTGAGTTTTATTTTCAACGAAGCCAAAGAAATCTCCTGATTGTCATCCTGATGAAAAACTTCAATTAATTGTTGTAAAGGTTCTAATTTTAAAAAAGGTTCATCTCCCTGAACATTGATCACGATATCACAGTCGATATTCTGCACCGCTTCTGCAATACGGTCGCTTCCGGTTTCATGTTGACCGGTCATTACGGCTTTTCCACCATTCTGAATGATTTCATCAAAAATAATTTCAGAATCTGTTGCCACAAAAACTTCATCAAACAGACCTGTTTCCACGACATTCTGATAAGTGGTTGTGATAACGGTTTTATCTCCAAGCAACTGCATCAGTTTCGCCGGAAAACGGCTTGCTTCGTAACGTGCGGGAATAACTGCGATAATTTTCATACTATCAATATAATAATTTAAAAATCTAACAGTGTAACAATTATTAAACTGTTACACTGTTAGATTGGTATATTTTTTCAATATTTTATTTTAAAGCATTTAAAGCATTTTCCAGTTTTGGCATCATGACTTCAATTTCTTCGATTGCCAAACCTCCTACAGAAGCTCTGAACCAAGGTTCTGATTTTTCTTCCCCGAAAGCAGAGAAAGGAACCAAAGCAACACCTGCTTCATTGATTAAATAGAATACGAGATCAGAAGAGTTTTCAATCACCGCTCCGTCCGGTTTTATTTTTCCGATATAATCTAATTTAATCGTAAGATAAAGTGCTCCCATAGGCTCGATGCTGTCTACAGAAAGTCCTTTTCCTTTCAAATCCTGAATTCCGCCGTGAAGAACTTTCAGGCTGGCTTCCAGTTTACCTTTAAAATCTTCAACAAATTCATTTACGTCTTCAGGATTTTCGTAATATTTTGCTGTTGCTTCCTGTTCTGGTTTTGGCGCCCAAGCTCCAACGTGCGTTAAAAGAGCTTTCATTTTGTCCATGATATGAACCGGACCAAATCCCCATCCTACACGAACTCCTGTTGCGGCAAGACATTTTGAAATACCGTCGATATAGACCGTAAATTCTTTCATTTCAGGGAAAAGAGAAACCGGATCTACGTGTTCTGCACCAAAAGTAAGGTTAGAATAAATCTGGTCGTACATTAAATACAAAGGCTTTTCGTCTTCACCTCTTTTCTTATTTTCCGCTAAAACCAGTTCGCAGATTTCAGAAAGCTGATCTTTTGTAAACATGGTTCCGGTAGGATTTAACGGAGAACAAAGTGCCAGTAAAACGGCTCCTTCCAGATGTGGTCTAAGATCATCCGCAGTCGGAAGGAAATTGTTTTCAGGAGTGGTTTTTACTTCTACGGCATTGGCAGAAGTAAGGTAAGCGTAATGATTATTGTTCCAAGACGGAATCGGATACACTACTTTATCACCTTCGTCCACGATTGTTTTGTACACCGCATAGATCAAAGGTCTTGAACCTGCCGTAATTAAAATATCATTGGGTGAATAGTCTAAATTCCATCTTGTTTTTAAATCTTTGGAAACTTCTTTTCTTAAAGATAAAAGTCCGTTTGCAGGCGGATAATTTGTCAGGTTATTCTGATAAGCTTTCTGAATTTCTTCCTTCAATTTTGCCGGAATCGGATAAATATTAGAATTTAAATCACCAATCGTAAGATTCGCGATTTCTGCTCCTTTTGCCTTTAAATCATTTACTTCATTACCAATTTTTACAATTTCAGAACCAATCAGGTTCGCCGCTAATTTTGAAACTTTCACTTTATTTTATTTAAATTTATTTAATATTCTCTTCTAATATTTATTTTTCTTACAACTTCTTCTTCAGGAACTTTTGCATCCAGAAGGCTGATTAATTCTTTTGCCTTTTTAGCTACAGCAGAATTCGGATATTTCTTTATGATCCTATTGAATTCTTTCCTGTTTTCGTCATATATGGTTCCATCCAAAAACTCGTAAGTTGGTGTATTCTCCATACCGAATAAGTAATCATACAAATAATTATTGTATATTTCTTTTACTCTGGAAATCAATGAACTTTTAGGATATTTTTTTATAAAATTTTCCCAAAAAACAGTCCTTTCTCCTAACTCTTTCCATGAAATTACCAATCCTGCATCCGCCGAATAAAGACCTTCGCTTTCTTTCGCTAACTGTTCGATATACGTATTATAATCCGGGGTTACTTTATCTTTAAATACAGAAAAATAATGATCCGGAACCGAATGTATTTCGGTATATCCTTCTCCTACTTCTATAAATTCAAGATCAGCTTTCTTCAGTTCGGCAATCAGTTTCTTTATATTTTCAGGAAACTTGTAACTGTTGCTTTCGGAATCATAATAATTCACATATTCTTCAAGGATCTTATTCAGACTTTCGCTTAAACAGTCTGTATATTTTTCACGAATCCTGATATAATCTTCGTATAATTTATCATTCTGTTCAGGTGAATTCTGAGTAATTTCTTTTTCTGCTTTCTGCTGATACCACTGAAAAGCTGCAATGTAATCTTCCGTCTTATTCCTTGAAGAACAGGCAGTATCAATAGGCTTAAACAAATCCTCTTTTGTTTCTGCTTTTGAAACGGTGTCTTTTTTAATCTTTCCTACAGAAGTTTTTGGGGCTTCTTTTTTGCAGGAAAAAATAAAAATCAACAGAATAAAAGCCGCTAAACTTCTCTTTATCATGAAGATCGAATGAAATTAATCTAATTTCAAATCCTTTCTTACTTCTTCTATTTTTGCTTCTAAAGACTTCAATTTATCTCTGAAATCTGCTTCAGAAGTAATGGAATCTTTTACAGAAATATAGAATTTAATCTTCGGTTCTGTTCCTGAAGGTCTTACGCACACTTTGGTTCCGTCCTGAGTGTAATAAATCAATACATTCGATTTCGGAATATCGTTCATTACTTGCTTCTCACCTTTTGAAACAATGAAATTAGTCTGTTCTTTAAAGTCTTTTACCTCTTCAACCAATGAACCAGCCAATTCTTTTGGAGGATTTTCACGGAAGTTTTTCATCATATTCTGGATTTCTTCTGCTCCGTCTCTTCCTTTTCTTACCAGATTTACCAATCCTTCATAATACATTCCCAATTCCTGATAAATTTCAATCATGTATTGGTACATCGTTCTTCCGTTGGCTTTACACCACGCTGCAATTTCGCAGGCTAAAACAATACTTCCGCAAGAATCTTTATCACGTACGAAATCTCCGGTCATGAAACCGAAACTTTCTTCGCCCCCGCAAACGAATTTTTCTTTTCCTTCGAAATCACGGATCATTTTTCCGATCCATTTAAATCCGGTTAATCCGACTTTACAGTCTACACCAAATCTCTGTGCAATATCAAAGAAAATATCTGAAGTTACGATCGTAGAACCGATGAATTCTTTTCCTGTGATTCTGTCCTGCTTTCTCCATTCGTTTAAAATATAGTACGTAAGGATCGTATTGGTCTGGTTTCCATTCAATAATTCAATTTCACCGTCAAGATTTCTTACTGCAATCCCCAGTCTGTCACCATCCGGATCTGTTCCGATTACGATATCTGCATTGGTAATTTTCGCCAGATCCATTGCCATTTCCAAAGCGGCCGGTTCTTCCGGATTCGGAGAATCTACCGTCGGGAAATTTCCACTTGGGATCATTTGCTCTTTCACAAGATCAATTTTTTTGAATCCTGCTTTTTCCAATGCCTTCGGAACGGTTGTATAAGTTGTTCCGTGGATGGATGTGAAAACGATGTTTAAATTTTCTTTTCCAACATTCTGATAGGTAGAATTTTCGATACATGCATCAATGTACACATCATCCTGCTCTTCCCCGATCCATTCGATTAAATCATCATTTCCGTTGAATTTAATTTCCTCAAATTTCACAGAATAAACTTCATTGATGATTGCTTCATCGTGTGGCGGAACAATCTGCGCTCCGTCATTCCAGTATACTTTGTAACCGTTGTATTCCGGCGGATTGTGAGAAGCCGTTAAAACAATTCCTCCGTGACATTTTTTATTTCTCACGGTAAATGACAATTCAGGAGTCGGTCTGTGATCTTTGAAAAGCAATACTTTAATTCCGTTCGCCGTTAAAACATCAGCCACCAGTTTTCCGAATTCTTTCGAGTTATTTCTTACGTCATAAGCAATTGCCACTTTAATTTCTTCTCCCTGAAACTGCTTTAACATATAATTGGCAAGTCCCTGTGTTGCCTGACCTAAAGTATATTTATTTAAACGGTTGGTTCCGACACCCATAATTCCCCTCATTCCTCCTGTTCCGAATTCCAGTTCTCTGTAAAAAGAGTCTTCCAGATCAGGCGAATTGCTGTCAATTAATTCCTGAACAGCCTTTCTTGTTTCCTCATCAAATGTTTCGCCCAACCAAAGTTTTGCTTTTTCTAATGTTGTCATATTTGTATTTTCTAATTTTTATAAAGTTCCGGTTTTAATTTATTTGTTTTATCGTTTCAGCATTTGTCATTTCGACGAAGGAGAAATCTGTTTATAAAAGATTCTTTATCTGGATGCAAAATGACAAGCACTTATTTATAAATTATTTGTCTCAATTTTTAAATTTGGCAGTCTTTCTTTCAAAGCATTTAATTTCAATTGCAACTCATTTAATTCAAAAACAAAATTTCCAAAAATCTCTTTGCTGATCTCAAAGCTTATTGTTGTAAAATCCTCAGAATTATCCGTTTTAATAATTTCCTTCGATACTGTTTTTCCTTTTTCAAAAATAAAATGACCTTTTTGTCTGCTGAAAATTGTCTTAAGTTCACATATTTCAGAGACAGCATTAATTATTGCCATTCCAACCCGACAAAATTCATCACCTACTTCCAAATGCTTCTTCTCATTGCTACATGCGCCGATTTTGGTCATAATGCATTCCGCTATAGTTAAATCGTGAGATTTTTCTAAAGACATTCCTGCATTATATTCAATTTTTAATGAGTTTCCTACAGCATTAATTATAATTTCACTACAATTTTCATCAAAATATTCATCAATAGCATGGCAAAGAGATCCAAATACCAGAGCATTTAAATTGTTTTCTTTAAAACAATCTTCAAAATACATTTTAGGACGAAGCCTTACATGCTCCATTCCTTCTAAAGTCTGAATGCTACTTGCTGTATAATTTTTTTCTTCCAACTTCCTGCTTAATCTAATTTCTTATTTTCTACCCTTGTCGTTTTATCAATTTTAAAAGCCCTAATCGGATCATTATAATACACAAATTTAGCCGTATTCTGAATATGTCCTTTCAATGAATCTTTTACATTCACTTCGGCGTAATTCCCATTTTTAGAATCGATATTCAGATGTTCGATTTTCCAATAGGGAGCGATAAGACTTGCGGTATCAGAAACTTTAATCACAGCATCTTTGGTTTGCCCCAGAAAATTAGCTCTGCTTCGGTTCATCATTTCTACTTCTGCCCTTCTTGTATTTACCGAACCCATAAATGTAGCATAATTTTTTAAATTAAGCTTAAAATTATCGGTCTTAATTTCGCTCGAAATGTTCATTTCTACAGAATCTGAAGCGGTTACTTTTTCCAGATTGTATTTTGAATAGATCGTTACATTATAAAAATCAACTCCTTTTGTTCCTCGTTTTTCTCTGATGGTTAAGGTTTTATCTTTTACATCCACCTCAAGATTATCGGCGACATTAGGATAGGTTTCGATTTCTATAAAATTTTTGTTTCCTCTTGCATAAAACACACGGAATTTTCCTTCCAGATCGAGGTTTACAAATTCTGAAACATCTACGTCCTTCCTTTCAATATTCCCTTTCGGAGAAACTTTTCCGCAGGAAACCGCAGAAGCTATTATGATGATTAAAAGTATTTTTTTCATTTTAAATTATAGGAATTTTTCAATAAACAACATTAAAAAAAGAACTTCTGAAAGAACTAATATGTAAAATACGAGAAGTCTCCAAGCCAACCCTGCCCAAGAGTATTTTTTCCTGAATGCATTTATATAAACGAATGCAGGAAAGAAAATAAATGCAGTTTCCAAAACCCTGTCAATACCATCAGAAATTCCTGAAAGAGGTTTGTAAGTTCCCATGATACTAATGAGATCATCCGTGAGAAAAAAAACAAGAATCCCGATTAAACTTATAGTAGCAATTACAAAATGCTCTGCAAGATTAAACTTTATTTTTCTGAAGACAATCCACCCATTACAGGCAAGAATAGGAATCAGAAGCAATAATGTTGCTTTTGAATATTTTGTGAAAAAATCTATGGTTTTAGAATCTTCTGCTTTTAGATCTATTTTAGCAGTATCAACATACAGATGAAAGGCTATAACGTTAAACCCAAAAAGAATAAGCAACAGCGAAATAAAATTATAATACCTTATTCTTTTTCCGCTGATGTAATTGGTTGCGGTTATTCCGGGTCTTATTAAAACCTCTTTCAATGTATTCAAAAATCTTGCTTCTACATGCCATATAGAGCCTAAAACATCATTTTTAATGAATAAAACCGGGGTTATTCTTGCCGTGTCAGACTTCTGTCCGCAATGAGCACAATACTCATCGGAAACCGAATGACCACAGTTCAAACAACGTTTTTTATTCATATTTAATGATTAAATATATTGTTTTTTCCGTTAAATTACTTCGTCAATATTATAATTTTTATGTTCTCTGTTGGTTCTGATAATCATTTCACCTAAAAATCCTGCAACGAAAAGCAGGGTTCCCATAATCATCATGGTTAAAGCGATAAAAAACCACGGATTATTGGTAATTAAATGACCATAAATTCCTCTTGCCACATCAATCAGCTTTGAAACACCCAGCCAAAGTGCAGAAAGAAAACCTACAATAAACATTAAAGTTCCTACCGCTCCGAAGAAATGCATCGGTCTTCCCCCGAAACGACTTACAAACCAAAGCGTTACCAGATCCAGAAATCCTCTGATAAACCTTTCGGTTCCGAATTTTGAAGTTCCGTAAGGTCTCGCCTGATGCTGTACTTCTTTTTCTGTAATTCTTCTGAATCCTGCATTTGCTGCCAAAACCGGAATGTAACGGTGCATATCTCCGTAAACATCAATTGATTTTACGACCTGCTTTTTGTAAGCTTTCAGTCCGCAGTTGAAATCGTGAAGATAAACACCGGACACTTTTCTTGCTGCGGCATTGAATAATTTCGACGGTACATTTTTCGTCATTACGTTATCAAAACGTTTCTTTTTCCAGCCGGAAACAATGTCGTAATTATCCTGAACAACCATGTTGTACAGTTCAGGGATTTCTTCCGGAAAATCCTGTAAATCAGCATCCATGGTGATGATAACATCGCCGTTTGTTCTTTCAAAGGCAGCATGAAGCGCCTGAGATTTTCCGTAATTTTTAGAAAATTTAATTCCGTGGATCTGAGGATGTTGTACTTTCAGATTCTCGATAATGCTCCACGAAAGATCCGTACTTCCATCGTCTACAAACCAGATTTCATAAGATAAACTGTTTGATTTACAAACGCTATCAATCCTTGAAAAAAGCTCTTCCAGAGAAGCTTCCTCATTCAGTAACGGAATAACTATAGATAAATTCATTTAATTTTAATAAAAAATTATTCTTGATTTTGTTCTTCCTGATAGATTGTTTTTGTTCTGAAAAACGCTCCGAAAAACACTGACAAAACTACGTAAAATATAAGAATTGCCGCAAAATATCCTGAAAAATGACTTGCAGTAAGCATATCTTTTCCTTTCACCGCCTCCGGAGAGAAGCTTGGAAGCCTTTCTTTGTACTTTTTATCCAGTTCATCAATGTCTTTCTGGTGCTTTAAAACTTTTCTTGCGGAATAATATTCTTTATCCATTTCCGCTTTCTGTCTTGTTACATACTGATAATTCAACAGCTTTTTTGCGTCTGTATCCACAAAATTTAAGAAAGCATAAATGCTGAAAATGGATAAAATTCCCCCGATAAACATGGGAACGAAAGCTCTATTGAATGCTTGTTTGAAGTTCACCGTTTTGTGGCTGCTCCAGTACGATTTCACCGACCAGAATGCGGCTCCCGCATACAGAATCGGTAAAACGAAAGCATTGGCTTTCAATGAAATATCAAAATAATTAACTCCTGAAAAGAAGTAATACACCACGAAAAAAACAATCATCGTAGCGCCAAACAGTAAAATTCCTAATGTGGAAGGGCTCTTCGTCATATCTAATTTTTTTGAAAATTTTTGAAAAATTATTGGTCTGAATTTCAGCAAACTACCTCTGCAAGCCAATTTTTTCCATTAATTTTCTTTAATAAAGTTTTGAGTTTTGCAAAATATTCCTACCTTTGCAACGGCAAGTCCTAAACAACCAGCTCCTGAGAATCCTCCAGGGTGGGAACGCAGCAAAGGTAATCGGTCGTAGCGGTGTGATTTAGGTAGCTTGCCATTTTTTATTGGTTTAAGTTGAAGAGAGGTAATTGGATAATTATCTTTTTTTGTTTTTATATACTTCAACATTTTGATTCCTGTTTTCAAATTACCTCTCAACATTTATTTAAAATTCGAACGTCTCTCCCAGTTTTGGTAAAACAAGTTCTACATTTTTATCTTCAAAATGCTTTAATGCACTTTCATGATTAATTTCAATAGCAGGGAAAGTATCAAAATGACATCCGATTACTTTTGGAGTTTTTAATAATTCTGCTGCTGCAAATGCTGCCTTTCTCGGGCACATTGTGTAGTGACTTCCGATCGGAAGGATGGAAAGGTCTAAATTACCGTATAACCTTGGAAACAGCTCCATATCTGCCATTACTCCGGTATCTCCTGCCATATACAGGTTTTTACCTTCAGGAAGTCTGAAAATATAGCCTACAGGAACGCCGCCATAGCTTCCGTCCGGAAACGAACTTGTATGATGAGCCGGAACCATAGAAATTTTAAGATCATCGATTTTTGCTGATCCTCCTAAGTTGACATCGTCTGTATTTTTTGCATTTTTAAAGTATCCGCAGATTTCGGGAACTGCAATAAGTGTTGCTTCAGGATGATGCTGTAAAACTTCCTCTACATCCGCAATGTGATCTCCATGAGCGTGAGTCAATAAAATATAATCGATTTTCTGTGCAGAAATATCGAATCCTGACTCCGCCTTTTTATAGTTGTAGAATGGATCTGATAATATTGTTTTGTCTTTGTAGGTGAACAAAAAGCAATTTTGTCCTAAGTATTGTATTTTCATTTTAATTTATTTAAAAATTATATTTTGATTTAGTCTGAAATTGTTGAATTAAATAAAATCTGAAATATCATGAAGCCGGTAAGCATCAAGATAAAAATCTGGATAATAAGGAATTCCTTTATCAGCTTTATTTTTCCTGCTAAAAAAAGCACCGCCATAACCGCGTTTGCCAAAACAGCAATCAGGATTAAAAATGGCAGAAAGGCAATCTCTGAGAAAGACGCCCCATCCTGCATTTCATTAATTAAACTGTAAATTATAATGAATGCTGCTGCTACGGATAAACAGGAGGTAATTTTTAAAGCTGTCATATTATTATTTTAACCAAACAGATTAAGTCCTGCTGCGGTAAGAGCCGCAATCATAAAGGTCATGATTCCTACCTGTTTCAGGAAAGGATCCAGTTCTCTCGGATTTTTTACGGTCATAATCTTTCTTCTGATTTTCATTAAAGGAATCATTAAGATCATCACAATAAACACTTTGTAATTCTGCGTCTGGAAAAAACCATTGACTCCTAAGAACAACAAAATTAAAATCAGAGGAAGCTGTAAAAGAATCATTTCATAAATCATTGCATTTTTGAAGCCGATTCTCAGTGCAAAACTGTTTTTCCCTGATTGTTTATCGCTTTCAATATCTCTCATATTGTTCAGGTTCAGAACAGCCATGCTCATCATTCCGATTGCGGTTCCGGGCAACAACATATCCCAACTGAACGATTTGGTAAACAGGAAATAACTTCCGCAGACAGAAACCAGACCGAAGAAAATAAATACAAAAATATCTCCCAATCCCATGTATCCGTAAGGTTTTTTACCCACCGTATAACCAATTGCGGCTAAAATGCTCAAGATTCCCAAACCGATGAATATGTAAAATTCATTCATATAATCGGGAATAAACGCCACATATAAAAGGGCTACTGTTGCTATAAAAGATAAAACGGAGAAAAGAATAACTGCATTTCTCATCTGTTTTGCCGTAATTTTTCCTGAGGCTACTGCTCTTGCTTCTGCTTCTGTCGCTCTTTTGGCATCGGTTCCTTTAATTCCGTCTCCGTAATCATTGGCGTAATTAGAAAGAATCTGGTATAATAAAGTCACGACTAATGCCAAAGCAAAAATTCTCCAGTCCCAGATTCCACCTTCACCATAAAGCCTCCATTTTGCAATGAAAGCTCCCATAATAATTCCGCTGAGCGACAGCGGCAACGTTCTAAGCCTTGCGGCTTTTATCCAATCTTTCATATGTATAGGTAATGAGTAATTGGTAATAAGTAATGTTCTTATTGCTCATTACTCATTGCCAATTACTTATGTTAAGATATCCACTGATCGTCTCCGAAATTTGGTTTTCTTTTTTCAAGGAATGCATTTCTTCCTTCTTTTGCTTCCTCCGTCATGTACGCCAAACGTGTTGCTTCACCTGCGAAAACCTGCTGCCCAACCATTCCGTCGTCTGTAAGGTTCATGGCAAATTTCAGCATTCTGATGGAAGTCGGAGATTTTGCAAGAATTTCCTGTGCCCATTCATAGGCTGTATCTTCCAGTTCTGCATGAGGAACCACTTTATTTACCATTCCCATTTCGAAAGCTTCCTGAGCGGAATAATTTCTTCCTAAAAAGAAAATTTCACGGGCTTTTTTCTGTCCTACCATTTTTGCAAGATAAGCAGATCCGTAACCACCGTCGAAACTGGTAACATCGGCATCAGTTTGTTTGAAAATTGCGTGTTCTTCACTTGCTAAAGTTAAATCGCAAACCACATGAAGAGAGTGTCCTCCACCAACAGCCCAACCCGGAACTACCGCGATTACGACTTTTGGCATAAAACGGATGAGACGCTGAACTTCAAGAATATTTAAACGGTGTCTTCCGTCTTCTCCTACATACCCTTGATGTCCTCTCGCTTTCTGATCTCCACCACTGCAAAATGCCCAACCTCCGTCTTTCGGACTTGGCCCTTCTCCTGAAAGCAGGACTACTCCAATTTTCGGATCTTCATAAGCGTCATAAAAAGCATCGTATAATTCTGAAGTTGTTTTTGGTCTGAAAGCGTTACGAACTTCCGGTCTGTTGAAAGCAATTCTCGCTACCCCATTACATTTTTTGTACGTAATATCTTCGTATTCTTTGGCGGTTTTCCACTCAATCATTTTTGTAAAAATTTTTCTCAAAGATACGGAATTGCATAGAATTTTAACATTGATTTTTGATGATAATCGTTGGAATTTTAGTTCTAATATTAGTTGTTTTTAATGCTTGAAATTATTTTAACCTGAGTTCGGGATAAGTCTTATTAAGCGCAACGTTAAACAAAGAGATTCAATTATCAGGAATTAAGCTTTTAAGATATACAAAGGCGTAAAACTTATCAAAGTAATACTATTTTTGTCTTTTTTAAATAAACGAAGTGCTTTTGTTTAGCTTACCAACTTTCAATAATTAAAAAATCTTTTGTTTTTCTTTGCGATAAATTAGTATAATGCGATAAATCGACTATTTAAATTTATTTCTTATCTGAACTAAGGTTAATATTATATACTTTTTGGCTGAAAAAATTGAATAATGCTAAATATTGGAAAACTAACTTTATTTCAGTACAAAACCCAATTTTTTTTGAGGATTAAATTTGGTCAATAGAATAAGATTCTTCAATACGCTTCGCTTCTTTCAGAATGACAGAATATTACTAAAGCAAGAAAATATTTGTTTCTACTGAATAAAAAAACCGAAACAAAAATGTTCCGGTTTATATTTAATGAAAGATCTGAAATTATTTTGCAGGCTGTTTTGCTGCCAATTCAGCTTCTTTAGCTTTCATTTCATTATACTTGGCTGTATTTTTAGATGTATTATACACATCCTTCATTACCTGAACCGCTGTAATATCGTTTGGTAATGCCTGAAGCCATTTTTCCCCATAAGGAATTGCTTTTGTAAACCTTTCTTTTCTTGCTTCAATTAATTTTGTAGCATCGTCCGGTTTTGTTTTTCTTAATGCATTGATTTCAGATACAGCTTTTTCATCGTCTCCGATTACTGTGTATACTAAATTCTGATAAGCATTAGCAAAATCAGGTTTCAATTCAATTGCCTTCTGGAAAGATGCGATGGCTTCTGTTGACATTGCAGGATCTTTTGCCTGAAGAACTCCTAAATTGTACCAGTTGGTTGCATCATTAGGATTTTTAGCCAATTGTTCCTTTAAATTTGCCATGAATTTTTCTGTATTTCCTGATGCATACAGTGCACTTCCCTGATATTCTTTCAGTTTAGAGCTGTTTGGAAATTTAGCCAGTCCTTTTTCAATTAATGCTAAAGCTTCATCGTTTTTCTTTGCATTGATTAATAAAGTCGCTAAAGTTTCATATAAATCCTGCTCAACACTTGGAGACTGTTCCGTTTTAAAATCTGAATAGTCTTTTGATGATGTTTTCTTTAATAATTCCCAGGTATTTTTATCATAACTGGCAACCTGACCTGTTTTGTTGTCTTTTGCCGTATAAGTGGTTTCAACACCTGTATAACCGGAACTGATCAAATCTGTATATATTTTTGTAGCCTGAGGAATATCGTTTGCTAACGCATAATTCAATCCTGAGTAATACATATATACTTTATTGTCCTGTCCGTTAGCTTTCAACAAGTTGTAAACTTCCATAAACTTAGGCGCTGCCGCTGCATAGTTTTTTGCATTATAAGCATCCATTGCAACTTTATTAGCTTCCTGAAGTTTAGCGTTAGTATCTTCTTTTTGTCCAAAAACAAAAGCAGATGCCACGATAGCTATCCCTAAAATTAGCTTTTTCATAATCACTATTTTATATTAATTGTACAATATTAATTATTCTTCCGAATCAGAATTCTCAGTTTCCTCTTCCGGATTTTCATTTTCAGCTTGAGGAGCATCTGTATTGTCTTCCTGGTTATCAAATAGCGTTCCTACAACCCCTTCCTCATTTTCTTCAGATTCTTCTACTTCTTTATCCATTTCTACTTTTGCAATCGCAGCAATTTCGTCATTCTTTTTAAGATTGATCAGTCTTACGCCCTGTGTATTTCTACCCATCACTCTCATTTCGTCCATTCCCATTCTGATGGCAACACCGGATTTGTTAATGATCATCAATCCGTCTTCATCTGTTACATTCTGAATGGCAATAAGATTTCCTGTCTTTTCAGTGATATTCAGCGTGATAACTCCTTTTCCTCCTCTGTTGGTAATTCTGTAATCTTCTACGGCTGTTCTCTTACCGTATCCTTTTTCGGATACCACAAGCACTGTTTCTTTCTCCACATCATTTACAACAATCATACCGATTGCTTCATCGTCTTCTTCCATGGCAATACCACGAACTCCGATCGATCCTCTTCCTACTTCTCTTACTTTTTCTTCAGGGAAACGGATACATTTACCGTTTTTCGTAGCAATCATGATCTGCGATGTGCCATTCGTTAAATAAGCACCTAACAACTGGTCATTATCTCTGATCTCAATTGCATTCACCCCGTTTACTCTAGGTCTTGAATATGCTTCCAGCGAAGTTTTCTTAATGGTTCCGTTTTTCGTTACCATCACAACGCTCATCTGGTTTACATATTCAGAATCTTTTAAGTTATTGGTTCTGATGTAAGCTTTGATCTTATCGTCCGGTTCAATGTTAATTAAGTTCTGTACCGCTCTTCCTTTTGCTGTTTTGGAGCCTTCCGGAATTTCAAATACTCTTAACCAGTAACATCTTCCTTTTTCTGTAAAGAAGAGCATATATTGGTGGTTGGTTGCCGAAACAATATATTCAAGGAAATCTGCATCTCTTGTAGTTGCGGCTTTGTTTCCTACACCGCCTCTGCTCTGGATTTTGTATTCTGATAATGAAGTTCTCTTAATATATCCTGCGTGGGAAATGGTAAGAACAACAGATTCGTTCGGAATAATATCTTCAATAGACATTTCCCCTCCTGAATAATCGATTTCGGTTCTTCTTTCGTCTCCGTATTTTTCTTTAACTTCAATTAATTCATCCTTGATGATCTGGAATCTTCTTGGTTCGTTTGCCAGAATATCTTCCAAATCTGCAATTTCTTTCATGATTGCATCATATTCATCACGGATCTTGTCAAGCTCCATTCCTGTTAAACGGGCAAGACGTAAATCAAGAATTGCCTGAGCCTGAATTTCAGAAAGCTCGAAAGCTTCGATCAATCCTTCTTTCGCAGCCTGCGGATTGGCAGAGTGACGGATGATTGAAATCGCTTTATCTAAAGAATCCTGAGAACCGATCACTTTCATGAAACCTTCAAGAATGTGCGCTCTTTCTTTAGCTTTTCTAAGCTCAAACTGAGTTCTTCTTACGATAACTTCATGTCTGTGCTCTACGAAATGATGAATGATGTCTTTTAAGTTAAGCTGCTCGGGTCTTCCGTGAACCAATGCAATATTGTTTACACTGAAAGAGGTCTGAAGTGCTGTATATTTATAAAGTAAGTTCAGGACAACATTCGGGATCGCATCATTTTTAAGTTCATAAACAATACGAAGACCTCTTCTATCCGATTCGTCTCTGATTTCGTAGATTCCCGGAATTTTCTCTTCTTTTACGAGTTCCGCAGTTCTTGCAATCATTTCCGCTTTGTTTACCTGATAAGGCACTTCGTTTACGATGATTGCATTTCTGTTTCCGATTTCTTCAAAAGCTACTTTTGCTCTCAGAACTACTCTTCCGCGACCAGTATGAAACGCATCTCTTACGCCGTCGTACCCATAGATAATTCCACCTGTAGGAAAATCCGGAGCTATGATGTGCTGCATTAATTCATCGATCGTAATTTCTCTGTTGTCAATATAAGCGCAGATCGCATCTACAGACTCAGACAAATTGTGCGGAGCCATATTGGTTGCCATCCCTACCGCGATACCGGAAGTTCCGTTAACTAAAAGATTCGGAATTTTTGAAGGTAAAACTGTCGGTTCCTGTAAACTGTCGTCGAAGTTGTTCTGAAAATCTACCGTTTCCTTGTCCAGATCCGAAAGCACCTCATCAGAGATTTTTTTCAGTCTTGCTTCTGTATAACGCATTGCTGCAGGCGGATCTCCGTCCATGGAACCGAAGTTACCCTGTCCGTCTACCTGCGGATAACGCAAGCTCCAGTCCTGGGCCATTCTTACCATTGCATCATATACAGAGGAGTCTCCGTGCGGGTGATATTTACCTAAAACGTCTCCAACAATTCTCGCAGATTTTAAATACTTTCGATTAGAAAAAACCCCTAATCCATACATACCGTAAAGTACTCTTCTATGAACGGGTTTCAAGCCATCTCTTACATCCGGCAACGCTCTCGAAACGATAACCGACATCGAATAATCGATATAAGATGACTTCATTTCATCAACAATGTTGATAGGAATCAGTCTTTCTCCTTCTTTTTGCATAAACAATTTTATTATAATGATAGTCAGACCCTTAGCTATACGTCTGAAAATTATTTTTTTTGTATTTTTATTAACGGGCTAATTTACGAAAAATTTGCCGATTTTTGCGGTAAAATTTATCTACAGAATCTTAAAAATTCATAAAATATGAGCATATTAAGCATAACGTTCCACTGCACAAAAAATAATCTTGAAGCCTGGGAAAATTATATGGACGAAACCCTGGTTTTAATGACGGAAAATCTGATGGACGTTAATCAATATATCCTTTCTGAAGTGCACAGCGATTATATTGAAGAAGGCAAAAACTATAATCTTCTTCTTATTTTTGATAATGACGAGCTGAGAGAAGATTTCATCAAAAGCGAAATGGAAAATATTGCTGAAAGAATTGAAGCAAAATTCGGACAGGAAGTTATGATTTTCAATACTTTTCTGAATCCTAAGAAATCGAGGTTGTAAAGATTAAGGTTGAGATTGAGATTTAATAAAAGAAAAGGCTGTACCAATAGTGATACAGCCTTTTGTATATAAATAAATTATTAAAATTCCTTATTTATAAATCGATATTCAGAAACCAAATCTGTATGGTAACTAACAAAAAAAGCACTGAATTTCTTCAATGCTTATATTCTATTTATAAATTAACAATAACTACAGGTCTTGCCGGATACACTCTTTGTGGTCTTGGAGCATAATATACCCTTCTTGCAGGTCTGTAATAATGTTTTTTATAATAACGTCTCGGTGGTTTGTGATATACTACCGTTCTGTAGTAAGTTCTTTTTGGTCCGTGATAATAATGTTTTTTTGGACCGTGTCCATAACCATGTCCTCTTCCGTGACCATGACCTCTCTGTAAAGGAGCAGCATTGTACAGGGCAAAGGAAAAAACAATCAGGAATAGTCCCAAAATTTTAGTCAGCATCTTCATAAATATATATTTTTCAAATTACATCATGAAAAATTACAATCTGAATGCCAATAATTATTTTTCGTTGTTTTTATGTGAACATTTAAGAAACTTTAGTATTTTTTATGTTAAAAAACAGTTTTACTTCTTCTTTCAAGCATAATAACATCTTTCCACTCACCATTAAGTTTTCCTATTTTCCTTCTTGTTCCCACAATCCTGAAGCCGTTATTCTGATGTGCTTTCAGAGCGCCTTCGTTTTCCGGAAATATGTTCACCTGCAATGTCCAGAAGCCGTGATCTTCGCTGTCGAGAATCATCTTTTTTAGCAAAACAGAACCTAACCCTTTTCCCTGATATTCATTATCGAAATACACACTTACTTCAGCAACGCCTTTGTAGCTTTCTCTTTTGCTTACGGGTTTCAGGGCGCACCAGCCAACAACTTCGTTGTTTTCATTTTCCAAAACCCAGCGACAGTCATTATAATAATCCATATTCCATGCTTCGGCAGTGGGAACGGTCGTTTCGAAGGTCGATTTTCCGCCTTCGATTCCCTGTCTGAAAATTTCTAAAACTCTGGCTTCATCTTTCGGAAGCATTTCTCTAAGCTCGTAATTCATGGCTAATGATATTTTCGTTTGTTTTTTCTTTTAATTCTGGAATAATGGGTCTGTTTGCTTTTGTTATCCTCGGAAACCACACTGATATTTCCATCCACTTCCAATACCGCAAGTCTTACCTCATCAATTCCTCCCACACCATGTTCTCTCACGGCTTCTTCCAGTTCATCGGAAGTTATTTTTACTTTGTTTAGCGCTTTTTCGTCTACTACTCCATCTTTAATAAGGATAACGGGATCTTCTTCCATAAAACTTTTAAAAGCAGGACTTCTGAACATGAATCTTTTTAAGGTAAAATTAGCCGCAAAAAGAACCAGAGCAGCAATTAAACCACCCTGAAGCGAGGTATCCTGTCCTACCATAGCGTTCTGGACAGCGTTGGAAATCAGAAGCAGCAGAACAACATCTCCCGCGTTAAGCTGCGAAAGCTGATTCTTCCCGAAAACACGGATTCCGATCACCATGAAAAGATAAAAACAGAGCGAACGCAGAACGACATCTAAAATAGGATTCACAAAAGTTTTTATTATACAATCAAATGTATAAATTTTTACCGTCTGTTTGAGAAGTAGGAAATAAAAAGTTTAGATTTATTCAAAGGGCATTTGCTGAAGCTGTTAAAATACAATTATGAAAGAAAAATTTTTGAAGCATAAAAAAAACCGCCTTCTAAAAAGCGGTCTGAATTGTTAAGGACATTGTGAAATCTGAGCTTCACTGCAAACAAGCTTGTTGATTCTTTCGCAGAAAACGCAGTATTGTTTTGGCTGTCCGCCGTTTACCGATTTCAGATCTGTCTTGCTTAGCTTCTTCAAATTTTTCATATTGTTTTAATTTTGTCTGATTCAAATATATAACGAATATTTTCCTTAGTTATTACAACTTTACATTTAAAATTTTCATTATTTACACCTAAAATAAAAAAGCCATACAGAAGTTGTATGGCTCAGTATAAAAGATTTTATGAATGTTATCTGTTGTTAATATCCACTCTTACAGGCATAACGTAGGTAGAAGCAATCATATTTTCGTTTAATTTTTTGCTGTCTACTCTGTAATGAAGCTTGCTTAAAACGTTTTCAATTTCTTTGCTTACGTTCTTGCAGTCTCCTTTGGAATGAACATTTACGATTTTTCCGTTTTCTGCAATATCAAATTTCACTTCCGAGTTTACAACTCCCTGCTTATAATCCTGATTGGTAAAGTCAAAATTCGCCATCAAAAGATTTCTTATTTCATTGAACGCATCATTCTTATTCAACTGTACTTCCTGAATGGTATTATTGTTTGCAGTCTGTGCTTTTGCCATATTCATTACTGTTGCAAATCCACAAACGAAAACTGAAGCGATTAATATCTGAATTTTATTTTTCATAACTCTTTGGTTTTAAATGTTATATTAAACTTATTTACTATTTCTTTACCAAAGATATATAAAATAATTTACAATAATTTCACATTTAGTTAACATTGAGTTAACATTAGAATTTAAATTATTGATTTTCAGGTGAATAAAATTTGAAAATTTTTTGAAAATTTAATATTGGGATGGAAAATTTAGTTTAAAAACTCTTTTTGAGCTCTTCAATAATGTCATGCTTGAATTTTGAAAAAGGTCGTCTATGGTAATCATCTTCGTTGATTTCAATACCGAAAATCATGCGATAAGCTTCTTCTTGTGATAAATTTAAACCTTCAAAAGTTTTATTACAAAGAATGTCTAAATAGTTTTTGGAGTATTTGTAGCGTAAATGGTAAAGATCCTTTAGTTCAAAATTTGAATGAGCATTGTAAACTTCCTTAATTTTGAAAAAATCTAATGTTTCCTTAATTTTTGATTTTTCTTCATAATTAATTTTAACATTAAATTTAGAAAGAGTTTCATCAAAATCAAAAGAAAATATAAAATCTTTTTCCTTATTGTTTTCTTCTTCAATGTATGGATGCAAATGTTTTTTTAATTCCAAAGGTTTTGAACTTTTAATTGTACTGTTACAAATATTACAACATGGAATTAAATTATAAATTGACAAAGCCAAAAGCGGATAATCTTTCTGTGAAAAATAATGATCAAATTGTGGTCTGGAAATTCCACCATTTTCATCGTTAATTGTAAGTGTATAATTTCTATTACAGTAGGTACAAGTATTAATTCCTATATTTTGAGAAATTTCATAAGAAATTTCCTTATCGTTGGAAATAAAATACTTGTAATTAAAAACCTTCTCTACAATATTTTTATTCTTTAATTCACACGGAGCAGCATTATGAATACCTAATATTACTAGAGGTTTTTCTATTAAAATTTGTTTGATAATATCTTCTGTTAAAAAATTTTTAGAAAAGTCAGATAAACCTGAGCAATCAATTTTATCCTTCATTGCTATATAATACCATTCTAAAGCATCATTTGAAATTTCTTTTAGTCTTATCATTTCAAATTAAATTTATTTCTCAAATATTCTATTTCCTTTTCAGCCAGTTCTTTTTGAAATTCTTTTTCAGGCTTTAGTTCATCCAGGCATTTCGGCAAGTTTCATTCTTACTACATTTTCATCAATTAGCTCAATGATTTTTTTATGGTGTTTGTATTCGTCTTCATTAAGTTCATACGGTTGCTGAGATTTACTATCTTTTTTAAACTTTTCAAGGTTTATCCATTTTATTGTTTCCTCAATCTTTCCTTTCGCAAAATCTCCTATAAAACCATCTTTAATAAAGAAACTATCTGCTAATAAATCGGTTATGTTTGCTCCAAAAGATTTTTTAGGTTTTTCGTTTTGACTGAGAACTTTTGTTTTATCTCCATCTTTTTTTAAATAAATAACGTTGCTATTGGGAATATCTGATAATGTTAAAGTATCGTGTGTGGTAAAGATAATTTGCACGCTTTCGAAACCTGAGATTTCTGAAAACATTATTGGTAAAAAATCTGTTAGAATTTTAACATATTTTTTCTTCCATTGCGGATGAAAACCAAGATCTGCTTAATCTAAAAGAAGGATAATGTTTTTGATGCTTTTGGTTGTGTTTATATACTTTTCTTCTGGATCTTGTTTTCGAAGCACATCAATAGTTCTATCAGAAAAACTTTTATAAATCGTTGAAAAAAGATTAATCATTGATTTTTCTCCTGAAGATAAAACTCTATTAGGTCTTACATTAAATAAATAAGTTCCCCATAAATATCTGCCATCTTCTATTGATAATGAAATTTCATTTTGAAGTTTAATTATTTCAATTGCAATATTTCTATCATAAAGTGAAGTGAATGGTAAATAACCTTTATTATTCTCTATTAATAAATTAAACAACTTTATTAGTTTATTAGCTAAATCTTTTTTTTCATCATTGATTAAATTTAATTTTTCTTTTACTAAATTAACAATAGACATAGCTTCAACTTGCTCATCCCTTAATTCTTTAATTATTACTCTAGCAAAATTTTTAATGTATTTATTTATATACAAAATATACATTACAAGAAGATCATGTAGTAACAAAGAAGAATTTAGAATTTGATAATAAAGTTTCCAATAAATTTCAATTTCTTTTTTTTCATCATAAGAATATTGCTTTTCAAGGATATTAAAATGCTTTTGATTAAAATTTCTTTTCGTTTTATAATCAAACCATAATTTTTTCTCACCCCAAAAATTCTCAACAAAATCAAATCGTAAATTATAGTTTAAAAAACTAAATTGCTCTGAAAATTGATTAAATTTTTCACAAAATTCAAGTTCATAAAAATAATTATTATAAATATAACTTCTTATATCGCTAGTGCTTAATCTATTAGTAAATCTAAGATTTACAATTTTTTTATTCTTGCTGTAGATATGCCCCAATCTATTTTCATCTTTCAATAAAGTTAGATCATATTCAAATATAGGACTATAATGTATTTGTATAATATTAGAATCTTCATGAAAAATATATTTACATTGTTTATTTTCTAAAAACATTTTAGGATTAGAAACTTTTGGCTGAAATTGATAAAAACAAATAATTAAAGAATCATCCTCCTTTTCCCAAATATGTATATTATTTTTATAAATTCCAAAATTATAAATATCAAAATCTTTCAAAACACTCGTTTTTCCTGCTCCATTTTCCCCAACAAGCGCAGAAACCAAAGAAATATTTTCTCCCCAAAATCCCTCTATGAAATTTGGATTTTCTTCTCTTGTAACGTCATATTCATTATCTATACTTTCTCTTGCAGTAATTGTATAGAAATATTTCCCACCCAGATTAATGGTTTGTGGCTCAGAAAATAGAAAGTGTTTTTTTATATAAATAGCTGCAAGTCTCATAGTTATTCGTTTCCCCAAAAGTAAATAAAAAAACCGCAACATAAATTGCGGTTTTCCATAAGAAATTTATATAATTTTATTCCAGCTCCCTTTTCAAAAACTTCCCCGTCAAACTTTTCTTCGACTTCACAATTTCCTCAGGCGTTCCCTGCGCAACGATTTGCCCTCCGTGTTTTCCGCCTTCCGGACCAACATCGATGATATGATCGGCTAACTTGATCACATCCATATTATGTTCGATGATGATGAAAGAATTTCCTAATTCCACCAACTGGTTAATCGCATCCATCAAAATCTTTACATCTTCAAAATGCAGTCCTGTTGTGGGTTCGTCGAGAATGTATAAGGTGTTTCCGGTTTGTCTTTTTGCCAGTTCTGTAGCTAACTTGATGCGCTGCGCTTCTCCTCCAGAAAGGGTGGTCGATTGCTGTCCCAACGTAATATACCCCAAACCGACATCCTGCAGAGTTTTCACCTTCGCAAAAATTTTCGGAATCGGCTGGAAAAATTCTACTGCTTCATCAATAGTCATATCCAGCACATCAGAAATCGATTTTCCTTTGTAACGCACTTCAAGAGTTTCCCTGTTAAAACGTTTTCCATTGCAGGTTTCGCAGTGAACATACACATCCGGTAAAAAATTCATTTCAATTACTTTTAAACCGCCTCCCTGACAAGTTTCGCATCTTCCGCCTTTTACATTGAAAGAAAATCTTCCCGGTTTATAACCACGGATTTTACTTTCCGGCAATTCCGCAAACAGGTTTCGGATGTCGGTAAACATTCCGGTGTAGGTTGCAGGATTCGAGCGCGGCGTTCTTCCGATCGGAGTCTGGTCTACATCTACAATTTTATCAATGTGTTCAAGACCTTCAATTTTTTTGTACGGCAAAGGTTCCTGAACCGCCCTGTAAAAGTGTTTATTTAAAATCGGATACAATGTTCCGTTGATAAGCGACGATTTTCCGCTTCCCGAAATCCCCGAAACTACGACCAGTTTTCCCAGAGGAATATCCAGTGTAACGTTTTTCAGGTTATTTCCGCTTGCTCCTTTTAAAACGATATTTTTTCCGTTTCCTTTACGTCTTTCCGCAGGAACTTCAATTTTTCTTTTTCCGTTAATATACTGCGCCGTAATTGTATCTGTTTTTACCAGATCTTTTGGTTTTCCCTGCCACAGAATTTCTCCACCGAATTTTCCGGCTCTCGGACCGATATCCAAAACCTCATCGGCTTCCAGAATCATGTCTTTATCATGCTCTACCACCAAAACAGAATTTCCGATATCCCGAAGATTCTTTAAAGAATTAATCAATCTTTCATTGTCTCTCTGGTGCAACCCAATGGAAGGCTCATCTAAAATATAGAGAACATTCACCAATTGAGAGCCGATCTGTGTAGCCAGACGAATTCTCTGAGATTCTCCACCCGAAAGCGTTTTTGAACTTCTGCTCAGGCTTAAATAATCTAAACCAACGTCTAATAAGAATTGCAGCCTTGTTTCAATTTCCTTTAAAATTTCATGCGCAATGATAGCATTTTTCTCAGAAAATTTATCTTTAACATCAGCAAGCCAGTCCTTTAAATCAATTAAACTTAAAGCATTAACTTCCGCAATATTCTTTCCATCGATTTTAAAGCTTAAACTCGAAGGCTGAAGACGGGTTCCTTTACATTCCGGACAGGTTTCTTCCGTGGTAAAATGCCTTTCCAGCAGAATTGCTTCGTAGGATTCCCTTTCTTCGATAATTTCTTCCATGAAAGGAATTAAACCATCAAAGCTGATCTTGATTTTCTTGGTAATTCCGGCGTATTTTAAATCTTTGTTGAATTCTTTATGACAGCCGTTATAAATATAGTCTAACGCTTCTTCCGGAATGTCCTGAATCGGAGTTGCCATTCCCAATCCGAAAATTTCCAAGATATTTTTGATCTGAGAAAGTACCCATTTATTAGACTTTAAGTCTTCCAAAGGCAATAAACCTCCCTGATTGATGGATAACTTCGGATTTTCAACAAAATAATCTGTATTGATTTTCTTGATGGTTCCCAAACCTTTACAGCTCGGGCAGCTTCCTTTCGGAGAGTTGAAAGAAAACGTATTCGGTTCCGGCAGAGCCAGTGAATGACCGGTTTCGGCATCCATTAAATTTTTAGAAAAATATTCGATGTCCTTCGTTCCCAGTTTCTGAATTCCGATCAGTCCTTCTCCCATTTCCATCGCTGTGCGCAGAGATTTTTCCATTCTCGCTTCGGAAGCAGATTCCCCGATGATCCAGCGGTCGATGACGATATCGATATCGTGGGTTTTATAACGGTCGAGTTTTAAATCATATTCAATATCCTGCAGTTCACCGTCAATTCTTGCCTGTCCGTATCCTTTTTTTGCCATCTGCACAAAAAGTTCGTGGTAATGTCCTTTTCTGGATCTTACCACAGGCGCCATCAGCATGATTTTTTCCCCTTTATAATTTTCTTTGATGGTTTCTAAGATTTGTTCTTCGGTATAACTTACCAGTTTTTTTCCTGTCGTTTGAGAATACGCATCGGAAACTCTGGCAAATAAAAGACGAAGGAAATCGTACAGTTCCGTCACAGTTCCTACCGTAGAACGCGGGTTTTTGTTGGTAGTTTTCTGTTCGATGGCAATTACAGGAGACAATCCTTCAATTTTATCAACATCGGGACGCTCCAGACCTCCCAAAAACTGTCTTGCGTACGCAGAAAACGTTTCGATATAACGGCGCTGTCCTTCCGCAAAAATCGTATCAAAAGCCAATGAAGATTTTCCGCTTCCCGAAAGTCCTGTAATCACGACCAGTTCGTTGCGTGGAATTTTTACATTGATGTTTTTAAGATTATGTTCGCGTGCGCCGTAAACTTCTATATATTCTGTTGATTTACTCATAATTTGGGGTGATTTTACCTGAAAATCACGATGTGCAAAATTACGGAAATTTTGGCAATTTTCAGTGTTAAAAAGTGTTAGTTTATCCTTACAAAAATGATGCGAAATTATTCCGAAGCCATTTGTTTTTTTAATGGTCTTAGAAAATTATTATAACAACTGTACCACAAAAAATTTACTCTTTCTTCATGAATCTCTGATTACTTATTGTAATTTTCACAATAAAAAATCAGTCTTTTTAAAGCAAAACTTGTTTAAATTAATTTCAGAATTAACCGCAAAAGGGACAAAAGATCATGTTAAAGCGAATTTCTGTAATAATCAAAGCGCTCAAAAGAATAAAAATCAAAGATTTTAAAAAACTATGGTGAGCTTTCTCATTGATAATGATCAACTTTAAATAAAAAATTTAGTAGATCTTTTGTGAATTTTGCGGTTAAATAAAAGTGTAAACAGACTTACAATTTCTGTATTCAGATTCTTCAGAATTTTAATTACTTTTACACCGGATAAAGCATTATCATGAACCGACTGCGAGAACATATCGAAGCCATTACACCGCTTACAGACGAAGAGTTTGAATATGTCAAAACTTTTTTCACCTTAAGAAAAGTCCGTAAAAACCAGTTCCTGATCCACGACGGAGACGAAGTTAAATATGAATTTCTTGTTCTTGACGGAATTTATAAAGTCTATTATATTGATGAAAACGGCAAAGAACATATTCTTCAGTTTGCCAAAAAAAACTGGTGGATGTCCGATTATATCGGATTTTTTAAACAGCAAAATTCCAAAATGTTTATCGAATGCCTGAAAGAAGGTGAAGTGGTAAGTCTTACCCTTGAAGGAAGAAATAAACTCGCAGCCGATCTTCACAAGATGGATCATTTTTTCAGGATTAAATTAACGAACGGTTATATTGCGCTTCAACAGAGAATTATGATGCTTTTGTCGGGAACACCACAACAGCGTTATGAAGAATTTGTAAGATTGTATCCCGATCTGATTTCGGAAGTTCCTAAAAAATATGTCGCAGAATATCTCGGCGTAAGCAGGGAAACTTTAAGCAGACTGTACTCTAATACCAATAAGTAGTTTTAAATTTTTTATTCAGAAAATCTTAATGAAATGCATTTCCAGCATTTTTGTCATCCTGAAAGGATCTTAGCAATAAAGATAATAAGAGACTCTTCGACAGGCTCAGAGTGAAATCGCGAATACTAAACGAAAGATAAAACAATAAATAATTGTTAACAATTCTTTTCAATCAGCAAAATTTTTAACGAGTCATGTCATTCTGATTGAAATTTTGCGAAGCATTATGAAAGGAAGAATCTTTTTGATAATCTCCCGCAGATTGTACAGATTACGCAGATTTTTTTTCAATCTAAAATTTTTTATCCTTTCTCAAATGCATTTACAGTATTTTTGTCATCCTGAAAAGTATCTTAGCAATAAAGATAATAAGAGACTCTTCGACAGGCTCAGAGTGACACCGCGAATACGAAATGAAAGACAAATGAAGAATCTTTTTAAACACCAATGACACTAATTTTTTTGCACAAAGAGCACAAATAAATTAAATACGATATTAAAGACAGATTTTATGCATATTGTTTCAGATATTGAAAAGAATAACTTCCGCCATAGCCCCGATTGCAGAGAAAATCCCGCAATGGAGCGGCGGAGCGAAGCGGAGCCGCGCAATGAGGAATTGTAACGGAAAGCGGGAAAAAGCTCCCAATAAAATATAAAAAACAATAGAATAAAATGCAGAAGTGTGATTTGGATCACACTTTTTTTGTGACTTCAGTCCTTCGAACGAAGCATTGGATCGGCATATATTTGCTGTAGAAATTCAGGTAATTTCAAAAAGATCAAACAAATATTTTTAACAAACAAAATTGAATGTCATGAATCCAAAAGTATTAATCGTTGTATCCAACGCCAATTCTATCGGTCCGAACAATAAAAGAACAGGAACTTTCCTGCCTGAAGTAGCGCATCCTTATGCAGAGTTTGAAAACGCAGGTTACCAGATCGATTTTGCCAGTTTAACTGGTGAATCTCCGTTTCTGGACGGATTAAATTTAGCGGATGATCCGGAGAACTTAAAATTTTTAACCGGAAAAGGCTGGGAAGATATGCACCGTGCAAAAAAACTGTCTGAGGTAAATACTTCTAATTACGATGCCGTTTTTGTTCCGGGAGGTCTGGCTCCGATGGTCGATATGGCAGAAGCACCGGAACTTAAGAAAGTGCTTGCCGATTTTTATGAAAGCAACCGTGTTGTAGCAGCGGTTTGTCATGGTCCCGTTTCGCTTCTGAATGTAAAATTAAGCGACGGAAGTTATCTGGTAAATGGTAAGAATATTGCTGCATTTAGCACTGCGGAAGAAGACAGCTATGCAAAAGCGGATGTTGCTTTTGATCTTCAGACTGCCTTAACGGAGCAGGGTGCGATTTTCCATGCAGCAGAACCATGGTCTGCCAACAGCATTGCCGACGGAAATATCGTGACCGGACAAAATCCGGCTTCTGCAAAAGGTGTAGGAGAAAAAATAGTGGCTCTTTTGGAAGCGAAAAAAGCTTAGGCAACTTGTTGTGCATTTTTACCATTAAGGAATTAAGCTTATTATCTTAAAAAACTTAATAGTTATAAATATCGCAAAGGCGCAAAATATTCATTAAATACGGTCTTTTCTTAAGGCGCAAAGATTTTATCTGCGATAAAATTAAGCATCAATCCTTATTGAAAATCTTTGATTTTCCTGCGCCTTAAAGATTTGAGATTAATAAAAATCCTGCGTCTTCCAACAAGAATATCTTTATTAAAAAGTTTAAACTGATTTCAGAATTATCCACAAAAGGCTCAAAAGATAATCATAAAGCTAAGTTTCAGAATAATTAAAGCGCTCAAAAGAATAAAAATCAAAGATTTTTAAAAACTATGGTGATCTTTTTCATTGATAATGATCAACTTTAAATAATAGTTTAGTTCATCTTTTGTAGCTTTTACGGTTAAATAAAAGTGTAAACAGATTTAATATTCAGGCTGGCTCTTAATGTAATTTCGCGATAAATGAATCGCAAAGAGAGACACAAATAATTGTAACAATTTGAAAATAAGATCAACAACAGCATTCCACTTATTTTAGAAATACAGGGATTCAAATAAATAATTAAAAAAATATAAGAAAATGGATCAGAAAGCAGTATATGTATGTGCCAAATGGCAGGTAAAAGAAGGAAAACTGGATGTCGTTTTGGATTTACTGAAACAGGCTGCGGAAAAAAGTTCGCAGGAAGAAGGAAATCTTTTCTACAAAGTACATCAAAGCAAATCTGACGATCATACTTTGGTATTGTTTGAAGGGTATAAAAATGCCGATGCAGTGGAATTTCATAAAAATTCTGAACATTACCAGAAAGTTGTAGCCGAACAGATTGTTCCTTTATTGGAAAACAGAGAAGTGATTCTTATGGATCAGTTATTTTAAATAGTAGTTTTTTTTAATAAGTTTCGGGCAAACCTTTGGTTTGCCCGAAATTTTTAATATTTAACCTGAGTTCGGGATAAGTCTTCTTAAACGCAATAAACAAAAAGATTCAATTATCAGGAATTCACCTTTTAAGATATACAAAGGCGTAAAACTTCTCAAAGTAATACCATTTTTGTCTTTTTTAAATAAACGAAGTGCCTTTGTTTAGCTTACCAACTTTCAATAAGTAAAAAAAAAATCTTTTGTTTTTCTTTGCGATAAAATAATACAACATTATAAATCAATTATTTAAATTTATTTCTTATCCCGAACTGAGGTTATTTAGCTGGAGATCCTTCGACAAGCTCAGGATGACAGGATTCTAATACTAACTGCTTTTATATTCCTTCAAATAAATATGCTGAAGATTTCGCTAAGTCATCCTAAGATTGTCTGAGAATTCATCCATTTTATTGAGAATATCCTAAACAATCACTAAAAATCCGAATCTTCATTCGTTACTTTTACCAGATATTCAATTCCGTCGATGGCTTTGGAAATAATCTGGTTTCTTAAAACATTCGCCATATTTTCCCAATAAGCTCTTCCGTAGAAAGAATAATTCTGCGGAATGATCTCTACCTCAACCGTTCGGATGAAACCTTCTTTCGGTTTATTGCTGATCATGGTTCCGCGGGTTACCTTTACCTCTTTCAGCTCGTCTTTAAGAACCATTCGGCAATAGTTTTTAACGTCTTCCAGAGAAATGATCTTATCTCTTGTGGTTAAAGCATATTTATAAGCCTGAATACTGTCGGTTCCCTTCTGCTCTTCTGCTCCGCCGATTGTTTCCGTTAAAAGGACCAGCGTCTGTGATTTCAACTGATTGGAAAGTTCCGTTCCGGGACGCATATGATTGGCTAATGTAGAATGCGTGATCCAGAATGAAGCATAGGTATGATCTGTTTTATCAACCGGTTCCATAATCACATAGTTCAGCTCCTGTTTAATGCTTCGTTTGGCATTGTTTACTTTCTGAACCATGGATTTCATTTTGTCGGACATTTCACTGAGAACGCCTTTCACGTTATCCCGGTTCAGTAAAGAGAAGGCTGCAATTTCGTCTCGCGTCAGTTCAAGAACATTGGCAATCATATCAACTGCATTTCTGTTTGTAAAACGCTCCATTCCGCCCTTTCTTACCGTGTATAATCCTTTTCGGAGATCGTCATTCGGGGTGAAAGGAATTTCGGTGTATTTTCTTCCGTCACCGTCCTGAACCTCATCTACATACAGAAAATGTTCGCCTTCATCCGTTACGAGAGGAATATTGTTTCCCATAATGTCTAAGCTGTATTCCGTTTTTTTCCAGCCTCGGTTATAGATCGGGAAAGCATTTAAAACAAAGGAAAAATTATCCAGAATTTCAGCGGAAAATTGCGGCGGAAACTCGAAAGTAAGCCACAGATATCGTTTTCCGTCGATGTATTTTGTAATTTCTTCTTTATAATCTACATAACTGAGATTTTCGGGAAGCTGTCCCGGTTCTGAAAATAATGAGGTTGAAAGTCCGGAAATCTCAATGAATTTATGATGATACACACTTTTAATGTCTTCAATAATTTTATTTTGAATAGACTGTTCGCGGAACATCTGTTCATATCCTTCTGCCTGATTGTTTTTATAATAGGTTAAACCTTCTTTTACAAATAACGGATTTCCGTTGGACGAAACCGTAATGTAAGGCAATAGTTTATAGGTAAAATCAAGATGTTCGAAAGCCGG
The DNA here is from genome assembly GCF_002177115.1 of Chryseobacterium mucoviscidosis. Lineage (GTDB taxonomy): Bacteria > Bacteroidota > Bacteroidia > Flavobacteriales > Weeksellaceae > Chryseobacterium > Chryseobacterium mucoviscidosis. Next base: position 435,621 of record NZ_MVAG01000122.1, read on the forward strand.
ATTTGAGCAGTAAATGCTCACATTTTTAGGAAAAGTTTCGTTTGAGTATTTTGAAACATCAATTCCGATCGTCACTTTACGATAATCTTCTGGTCTTCCCTGAAATCTTGCGATGGGAATTTTATTCAGCCGGTCATCGATTCCGTAGCAGGTGTTTCCTACAAACATGATGGCGGTCTGTATTTTGTTGATTCTGATATTTCCGATTGGCGTAAAAGGAATATTGATCTGTTTGTCCGATTCTGATTTTATGGTGGAAGTCATCTGTTTTTTAAAGAAAAACTCAGTATGCTCCAATAAAATTTCAGACGGTTCATAAGGTTGCGTAAACGCAATCGCATGAGACGGAATCGGATGTGTATAAATGGAAGGCGTTAATAATTTTGCCAGTTTTTCTAAAATTCTGGCGTTAACGGTCTGTATTTCGTTGTTCGCTTTGAAAACTTCCGTGCTGAATGCGTCAATTAATAATTTAACGAACGGATCAAGAGACTGCGGACTTTTCAGACCCCATACTTTTGTGGCATTCTGAAGCATCCTCGCTTTTACGGATTCTTTGGAATAAATATTCTGTTCTAAATTCATAGGATTTGGTGGTGGTTATAGAATTTAATCAATCGACATCGGGCTCAGGAAAAGCTCTGTAGAAAAGCTGAAACGTTCTCCGGAATGCTCCATTTTGGCATTGATGGCGATTTTTACCTTTTTTTTGATTTCGGTATGTTCTTTTGTGTCGTAGCTGTGTTCTACAATCTGGATGTGTGCATCGATTTGCGGCTGAACAATTCTGGGTTCGTATTCCTGAATCTGTCTTTTGAGGCTTTTAATGAAAACGGCTTCCCAGACTGCGCTTGTAATGCCGTTATCGAATTCAAGGTTCCAGACGTCGTTTCCGTAATTTTCATCGTATCTGTTTTCGCCTTTTTTGGTGGTGATGAGCAGCATAATGTTGTGCGCTATGCTTTCTCCCATATCGCAGGTTTCTATGCTTCCTCCTTCCGTCATTAAGGTCGACGGAACAAAAGGCATTCTGTAATTTGGTGTGTCCATGATTTCTCCTTCTTAATTTTTTACTTCATAGAACTTAATTCTTTGAAAGATACTACCAAATTAATCATTTTTAAGGAAAAAAAGGAAATAATAGTATTGATTGTTGTTTAAATTTTTCTTTTTTAATGCAGCATTTACTTGAAATTACATGAATTAATAAAAGTTTATTGTAAATAATCATAAAACTCTAAAGTTTAAACAGATTTTTGATTTTAAACCACCCCGTCAAAAATTTCGTTGAAATTTTTGCCACCCCTCCGAAGAGGGGAATTTTTAGAGCCTTAGAATTTAAGGATCAGTTGTCTACAATATTCATGTACGACTTCCTGAGAACTCAGGAGATTTAAAACAGGGTTGTTTGTAATCAACGGAGAAGTTCTGTGATTTTCTGCAAACTGCGGGAGAATTCCGGAGAACTCCAGAGATTTAAAACAGGGTTGTTTGTAATCAACGGAGAAGTTCTGTGGTTTCCTGCAAGCTGTGGGAGACTTCCGGAGAACTCCTGAGATTTAAAACAGAGTTGTTTGTAATTAACGGAGAAGTTCTGTGATTTTGAATGTTTTTAAATGATTTGGTTTTTCTAAACCACCCCGTCAAAAATTTTAATAAAATTTTTGCCACCCCTCCAGAGGAGGGGAATTTTTCGGGACTTCTGATTTAATCTTTTCTGTTTTTGATGGATGTAGTGGACAAAAATTGAAATTATACAGAAAAATCCTAGCCCAGATTGCAATGAAAATCCTTTTTGAAAAAAAGATTGTAATGGAAAGCTGGAAAAAGCTCCAAAAAAAAGCTGCCCGACTTTGCGAACAGCTTTATATGATTATTTCTTTTTGGCAAGACGGATATATTAGAAAGGAGGAGTTCTTTGGATTTGAATACTTTTGAATTATTCGAACTTTAAAATCACCCCGTCAAAAATTTAATTAAATTTTTGCCACCCCTCCAAGAGAGGGGAATTTTTGACTTTAGGGGTTATTTTTGATTTGGGGTTGACAAAAAATAAAAGCTGCCCAGATTGACGAACAGCTTTTGAATTTATTTTTCAGTTTTTTTATTCATATTAATGAGATAATACACGGGAAGTCCGAGTAAAACCATGAGAAAACCGGGCCATGTATACTGTTGTTTGTAGATGAGCAATAAGATGCAGAAACCAGTCCCGATCAATAAATAAATAATCGGAGTTACCGGATACAGCCATGTTTTGTAAGGTCTTTCCAGATCCGGCTGTTTTATTCTCAGGTAAATAACGCCGAAAACGGTAATCATGTAAAATAAAACAATGACGAAAGAGATCATATCCAGCAAATTTCCGTACTGTCCGCTCAGACATAAAATGGAAGCCCAGATTCCCTGCATCCAGAGTGCATTTGCGGGCACATTGTTTTTGTTGTTCTGCTCTGCCTGTCTGAAAAACATTCCGTCTTTTGCCATCGTCTGAAACACTCTTGCTCCGGCTAAGATCAGTCCGTTATTGCATCCGAAAGTAGAAATCATCACCAAAACCGCAATAATTGCCGTTCCTGCATTTCCGAAAATGAAGTGTGAAGCAGCCACCGCTACCCTGTCGTTTTCCGCAAAAGCAATGGAATCTCTGTCTAAAGCGTTCAGGTAAACGTAATTGACGGCGATGTACAAAATCATAACGGCAGATGTTCCGTAGATCATGGATTTTACCACATTTTTCTTTGGATTTTCAATTTCTCCTGATACAAACGTTACACTTTCCCACGCTACCGAACTGAAAACGGAGCCTACCATTGCGGCAGCAATTCCGCCCAGTAAAGTCATTCCGCCGATGGGTTCCCATCCCTCTTCCAGAAAATTTCCTGAAATGTCTTTTTTAAGATTGCTGAAAGCATCATATCCAAAGCTAAAGTTATCCGCTAAATGTGAAATATTCACCAGAATAAATCCTGTAGCAATAAGTCCCAGTAATGCTATGATTTTGGAGCCTGTAAAGATATTCTGTAATAATTTTCCGCTTTCAACGCCTCTTGTATTGAGCTGGGTTAATAAAAGGATGGTTGCTATTGCTAAAATCTGGATCCATGTAATTTTAAATTCGCCACTCTGAAAAATCGGAGCTGCATCATTTAGAGCCGGAACGAGATAGGCGGTAAATTTTCCGAAAGCCATGGCAACGGCAGCAATTGTTCCGGTCTGAATCACTGTAAACAATCCCCAACCGTACAAAAAGCCCATTTTTCTCCCGAAAATTTCTTTAAGATAGGTGTATTGTCCTCCTGCTTTTGGAAACATCGCCGAAAGCTCTCCGTAACTGATAGCCGCTGCGACAGTCATTACTCCCGTAATAATCCAAACCACGATTACCCAGAATCCTGAGCCAAGGTTCCGCATCATATCTGCGGCAACAATAAAAATTCCGCTTCCGATCATGGATCCCATTACCAGCATAATGGCATCCCAAAGTTTTAGTTTTTTCTGCATAATTGATTGTAGATTCCAAATATAAATATTTATAGGATTATTTTCTGTTTTATTTAATATTCGCCGGATTTTTCTATGAAATGATATTCAACGCAATGACCACAAGGTTTTTATTAAAAACAACAATGATTATTTTCCGTTCGCAAGGGTGCTTCGACAAGCTCAGCATAAACTATTCACTCAGCGAATGATAAAAATGCATAAAAGAGTTTTTCAATTTTTTGCGTGCCGATAGTTTATAAAATCGAGGCCAATATTATTTTCAATATAAAATTCTGCTATCATTCGCTGAGTGAAACGCCTTTGCGAACGGAATTTTTTCAAAGTTTATCCTCACTTTCTTTGTGAACCTTGCGTTAAAATAAATTTTATTGTAATAATTTAACGCAATGCTCACAAGGTTTTTATTAAAAATAACAATGATCATTTCAATTTTTTTGATGATTGTCTAATGAATTAAAAATTTTTCAAAATATAATTCTGTTATCACTTTTTAAGTGAATAGTTTATGCTGAGCCTGTCGAAGCACCCTTGCGAACGGAATTTTTTCAAAGCTAATCCTATTATCTTTTGCGAACCCCGCGTTAAAAATGTATAACAAAGCTAGTCTTAAGAAAATGCATTCAAATTCCGAAAGATTGAACCTGTTTTTTATCAAATTTTTAATGTTTGCCGTTCAGAATTTTATTATTACTTTTGAGAAAAATAATTCAAATGAAATTCAAAGCGATATTATTTGCTGTAGCCGTGAGTGCTTCGTCTTTAGCTTTTGCACAGGAAACAAAAAAATTCGGACCTCCTGCAGGAAATGCTCTTGTAGGTGATGTTTACGGTGGCGGAGTTGCTTCAAATGTAGAATCTAAAGCAATCTCCGTAGATAAGCTGAGCAAAAAGCTTAAAAAAGATAAAAAAGTAGAAAACGTTGCCGTAAAAGGAAAAGTAACAGACGTTTGCGATAAAAAAGGATGTTGGTTAACGATCCAGACAGAAGATAACTCTCAGTTTTTTGTAAAAATGAAGGATTATGCATTCTTTGTTCCTACTGCTTTAAAAGGTAAAACTGTTGTTCTGGACGGAACTGCGGAAAGAAAAATTACTTCTGTAGACGAGCAGAAACATTATGCGGAAGATGCTAAAAAGCCTCAGTCTGAAATCGATGCGATCAAAACTCCGAAAGAAGAGATCAGATTTGTAGCCAACGGAATTAAAGTCATAAACTAATTTCTGTTTTTAATGAAATAAAGGATCTGTAATTGTACAGACTTCCTTTCTGAATGAACAGTCTATTTATATAAAACAAAAGCGGAATATTGATTCCGCTTTTTTTATTTTCAGTCTTCTATTGTAAAATTCACTTCTGCATCTAGCTTCGGATATTTTGTTTCTGAGACAAATTTCTTTCCGGTACAGTCGATTTCGAGCCAGCCTTTTTTCTTTTTCACATCTCCCACTTCCATGACAAAAGGAATAAAAGAGATTTCATCTTTTCCTTCTTCTTTTATTTCACGGTATTGAACCGCTACGTCTAAAATACATTCATGGTCTGTATTCAGCTTTACATTTCTGTAAATGATATCATAGTGTGTTTCTCTGTTCTCCGGAATTTCGAGATACGTTTCCCAACCTGTTGTTTCGGAATTTAATTCTGAAATGGCTTTTAATGCATAATATAAAGCAACCGTGTAATATTTTCGGGTTCCCTTTCTGGTGTAGTCGTCTACAAAATGTCCGCCTTCAAATAAAATCGTAGGCATTCCTGCTTTTATAAAATTATCGCCTGTGGAAGTCGGATAAAATTCATCAGAATATCTTCCGATCTGATTCGGGATTAATTCTTTCAGATGCTGATAAACTTCTGCAATTACCGCCATGCATTTTTTCCGGTTTTCGGTTACGGTTCTTTCTACATTTTCTGAGGGAGCCAAAAAAGACAACGTTGCCGGATGAATTCCGTCTGTTGTAAAAATTGTTCTCTGCTCATGAAGATTCAGCGCATAATCATATTTTTTTGAAGCCACCGCATTTTTTAAAAATTTGATCTCTTTACTGGCTTCGTTATGGAAGTCCCTGTTCAGATCGATATCGGCTGCATTTAATCTTGTCCATTTTTCGGATCCGTCGGGATTTAGCATAAATATAAAATCAAGCTGAATTTTGCTGAACAATTCTTGTTTTAATTCCGGAGCCTTATCCAAAGAAAAAAGCAAATCGAGCATTGCATGCGTTGCGTTGGATTCATTGCCGTGCATTTGTGACCAGGCAAGAATATTAATGTTTCCTGTTCCGACTGTTAACTTATAAATAGGTTTTTCTAAATAAGACGTTCCGATCTGTTTTATATGATCACTGAGATTCGTCTGTAGGTAAGAAAATAATTTTTCAGGGGAAATATAGCGATTTGGAAAATTTGGATTTTGTAAATAGATCTGTTCGAAGTTCATATAAATAGTTTACAATAGTCAAATTTAAGGCTTTTTTATGGAAAAATTAAATTTTACATTTGTGAAATAGTTAAACAATTGGCTATGACAAAATGTCTGTTGATAAAATTGTGGATTGATAATAATTTAATACTTATATTTTAAATAACTCAATTTCAGTAATTTATAAAGTTTAATTAAATGAGTATTTGAATATTACTTTAAGTAGTAAAAGTATTTGTTTTAAAGAAATATGAGGAAATTTGTTAAACAAAACAATTGTCGAAAACTTTGAATAAAACACTGTATACAAATGTAAATCATCGAAAAATACAGTCTCCTACTAAATTATTTCTGTTTTTAATTTCAGAAATTTAATCTGGTAAATCTTAAAAAATATCAATAACCATATTTTACATTAAAATAATACAAAACCCAGTCCAAATGCGTTTGAAAGCTGTATTTTACAAAAGTAAAACGTTCATTTTACCCTATTATAACGCGTTTATCTGTTATTTTAAGTACATTATCTGTATTTGATAATACAGTGTATTAAACCGCAACAAAATTATGTTTATTACATCAATAATGGTGTTTATATGAACATAACTTATCAATAAGTTATCGACGTTTTCAGCAAAATTTTATTGATTTTAATGATTTAACTGTGGATAAACTTTTGTAAAATTTAGAATTGGATTTTTATCAATTGATTATAATGCTGATTTTTAGATGTTTGCTAAGTTTACAAATGTATTTTATCGTAATTTACATTTGTTTATTATATTGATTTGCATTTGTAAATTTATTTATTTACATTTGTAACACGTTTTAAGAATGATTTTATGAGTTTAAACGAGAGAATTTCAAAAGTTATCGAGTATTCTAATCTTTCTTCTTCGGAGTTTGCAGATGAAATTGAAGTACAGCGATCTTCTATTTCCCACATTACGTCCGGAAGAAACAAACCGTCGCTTGAGTTTATCATTAAAATAAAATCCCGCTTTCCTGAAATTCTTTGGGACTGGCTGATTACGGGTGAAGGTGAAATGCTGAAATCTGAGCTTCCCGACTCGGACATTCCTGAACTGGAAGAAGAAAGCTATGAAGAAGAGAAACCAAGAACAACTTCTCTCCCCGATCTTTTTACGATGGTGAATAATGATGAAAGTTTTGGCAGTGAAGAAACAGAAATAGAACCGCCAAAAATGGATCGTCAGGAATCGTTTATATCGGATCAAAGTAAAGCTCACGAGAAAATATCGGATTCTCAGCGATTAGAAAAAAGTAATGATGAAATTATTGCTCAAGCTATTGAAAATCAGCAAAATAAGATTAAAAGAATTGTCATCTTCTACGAAAACGGAAAATTTGAAAGTTTTGAACCTTAAATGATCTTTAAAACCGTTCAATTTTCAAAATTTCAATCAACTTATATTTAGATCATAAAAAAGCCTCACAATATTTTTGTGAGGCTTAGCATTTATTTTTAAAATTTATCTGCTTGCTTTTCTTCTTTCGAGTTCTTTTTTAATCAGACCCAGTTCACGACCGGTTTGTCCTGCAACGGAAGTATTTTCCTGCGCTCTTCTGGTAAGATAAGGCACAACGTCTTTTACAGGTCCGTAAGGAAGGTATTTTGCCGCATTATAGCCTTTATCTGACAGATAGAACGTAATATTGTCGCTCATCCCGTAAAGCTGTCCGAAATAGATATGAGGATTTCCGTTTTCCAGTCCTTTCGCTTTCATTTTATCCATGACAAGCTCTGAAGAAATTTCATTGTGGGTTCCGAAAAATGCCGAAACTTTGTCTAAATGATTCATAACGAAATCAATTCCTGCATTGTAATTTTTATCGGAAGCATCTTTTGTCGGCTGAATAGGATCTGCATAGCCTTTTTCTGCGGCTCTTGCTCTTTCTTTTTCCATATAGGCTCCACGAACGATCTTATACCCGATAAAATAGCCTTTTTCTCTCGCTCGCTGAAAATGCGCTTCCATATACTCCAGTCTTCCGGTTCTGTACATCTGAATGGTATTCCATACAATCGGCTTTTCCTGATTGTATTTCTCCATCATCTCTTCGCAAAGATGGTCTGCTGCATCCTGCATCCAGGTTTCTTCGGCATCCACCATTACTTTTTTGTCGTGTTCGTGGCAAAGTTTACAGACTTCATCAAACCTTTTTACCACTCTATCCCATTCTTCTTTCTGGCTTGTTGTGAGTTCAGCATTTTTTCCGACAGCCTCGTACAAATCAATTCTTCCGAAAGCTGTAGGTTTAAAAACGATAAACGGAATTGCCGGATTTCCTACAGAAAATCTTACGATATCTTTGATCTCTTTGCAAACCGCATCAAAAGTTTCTTCGTCTTCCTTACCTTCAATAGAATAATCGAAAATACTTCCGACTCCTCTTCTGAAAAGCTGTTTCACTACCTTTATACTTTCTTCACGGGTTTCTCCTCCGCAAAACTGCTCAAACAAAGTGTTTTTTACAATTCCGGTAACGAAAGGAAAACTATTATGAACGGTGAAATTAAGAACAGAAGTTCCAATTTTTGTAAGAGAAGGCTGCTCAATCATTTTGAACATCCAATACGCTTTTCTTAACTGTGCATCGGATTTATCCGCAAATGCGACTTTAGTATCGTTAAAAATGGGCATTACTTTTTATAAATTTAAGGTTCTGCAAAGGTAAGAAAAGGATCAGGTTTTATAAAGAAAATTTTTTATAATTTACCTTCCAGCCCGTTGAGAAGCATTGCGATTATCCCAATAAAAACCCAAATTCTGAGAATATTAAGCGTAACGAAATTGCTTTTTCTTGTATGATTTAAAATAAGGTAAACACAAAGGATGAAAATAAATAATCCGGCAGTAAAATAATACGCCATGAATCCTGCAATTCCTGTTTTCATGATCAGCTTCATGGATACTGCCATGGTAATGATGAGCAGAGAAACGATAATTGTTTTGGTGTTCCTGCTTTTAAAATAATTGGGAATTGTTGTGTATCCAAATGCTTTATCAACGCTTTTTGTTAACGTATCTTTTACAATATCAATGCATAAAAGAATCAGAAAAAGAAAAACCGCCATGAGTAAAACTTTCTTAGAAAAGGTTTCATAATACACCATCATTCCGAAAAAAGGATACAATGTAAGGCTTACAAAGGTAAGATTGTTTAATATTAAAATCCTGCTGAGTTTATGGCTGTAAAACCACATAAAGAACTGATAAACTACAAAAAATGCAAAAACATTATGCGAAATCATCCATGCGACTCCTAAAGAAATCACACTTAAAACGAGGTAAGCATAAAGAAAATATTTCTGCTTAATGAAGCTCTGAATCCTCGTTCTGAAAGGCTTTACAACATGATCTTTTTCGAAATCGTAAAACTGATTGATGATTCCTCCGGCAAGAATCGTAAGAACCGTACAGAAAATAATCCCGTGAACTTTAAAATCGAATACGAATTTTCTGAAATTTTCATCCTGATTAAAGAGGAAAAATGTGGAAACATAGAGGGCAAAAATCAGCAGAACGGCAACAAAAAAGCGAGCTCCCAAAAGAAAGCCCACAAATTGTGAAAATCTGTAAAAAAAAGATTTTTGAATATAATTTCTCTGTTGGAAAGTTTCTTTTTCAGAATTCATTCACAACAATTTTTAGAATCTGTAAATCACTTCTTTATGGAAGCCATCAAGCATTTTTTCTGCTTTTTCGTAATCTTTGGTGAAACCTAAAATATAACCTCCGCCGCCGCTTCCGCAGAGTTTTAAATAATATGCATTGGAATCTAAGCCTTTTTTCCAGACGTTGAATAAACTTTCCGGAATCATGGGACGAAAATGTTCATACGCCCAATGAGAAAGCTTTTTCAGATTTCTGAAAAACGGATTCATGTCTTTTTTAAGGAATGCATCGATACAAGCATTGTTGTAACGGATAAATTCTTCTTTCAGGGTTTTTCTGAAACCTTCGGTCTTCATTTTTTCAAAGAAAATCTGAACCATCGGTCCTGTTTCGCCAGTCATTCCGGAGTCGATTAAAAATATTGCCCCTTTTCCGGCTTCGCTTTCCGGAATGGCAACTTTATCTACACTTTCTTTGCTTTCAATAAGAATCGGAAGATTCATATAGCAGATAAGAGGATCGATTCCTGAGCTTTTTCCGTGGAAATAGCTTTCCATTAAGCCAAAAACTGTTCGAAGACTTTTCAGTTCGTCTTTTGAAATATTTTCAGGCTCATGCTTGGAAACAGAATATCTTTCGAAAATTGCAGCAACCAAAGCACCGGAACTTCCTACTCCATATCCCTGAGGAATATTGCTGTCGAAGAATAATCCTTCAGAAATTTCTTCTTTAAACTTTGAAACATTAAGCTCAAAAGTTTCAGGAAGTTCTAAATTCTGCAGATAATCTGCGTATTTTTTAAGATGATCATTGGATTTTTTTTCAAATTCGGAATCCAGTGAAGAGAACTTGAGGGTACCTTTATAGAAACTATAAGGTAATGTCAAACCTTGGGAATCTTCTATGATTCCGTATTCTCCGAACAAAAGAATTTTTGCGTAAAATAATGGGTTTGTCATTTATTTAAATAAATTTTTTTGCAAATTTAATACTATTCTAGTGAATATAAGCAAATCCCGCGCCGAATTCTAACAAATTTTAACAGCAAAATATTCTTAAATTTTAATTAAATCTAAAATCAGGATTCCTATTACTATAAATATACAAAAAAAGCCTGAAAAAATCAGGCTTTTTTACATTATGTATAAAACTGTCTGTCTGCAGTTTATTATTAAAAAATGAAGGAGCTTAAAATTACTGCTTAATCAGTTTTTTGGTAATTTTCTGTTTTTCTGTTTCTACCGTCACTACGTAATTTCCTGTCTGCATAGAAGAAATAGTCACATCATGTTTATTGCCTTTTAATGAAGATTCAGATTTAATTAATCTTCCTGCTTCATCATAAATCTTGAATGATTTTAAAGCATCTTTCGAAGAAATTGTAATGGTGTTTCTTGCCGGATTCGGATAAATATTAACCGTATTGTCTTTTGTATTAACATCTTCCACCGCCAAAACCGCACAGGAGAAATTCGCTTTCCAGCCAATATCATTTACTGCAGGATCGGACACAAATCTTACCGTAATTGCACCGGAAGGATGGGTAGATGTAAATGTTCCCGGTAAAGCAGTTCCTGTTAAACCATTTCCATTCGCAAACAGAGGAGAACTTGTAGAAGGACCGTTATAAATATACATAAAATCATAATCCTGCTCAAGACCGAATTCTGTAAAATTCATCGTTAAAGCTCCTGAACTTGGGTAAAAAGTTTTCACAATAGTCTGGCTGTCTCCGTAGTTGGAAGTTGTTCCTCCTGTGTCTGTAAACTGCGCTCCGTCGCACCAGTCTCCATCTGTTAAAAACATCTGCGTTCTCTGGTAACCCGCAGAACAGTCTGTTCCTACTGATAAAAGATAATAGGTTGCGGGCTGAAGATTTGCCATGCTTAAGGATTGTGTGGAAGTCGTTCCGCTGGAAACAACCGTTCCGTCATATTTCGCCAGTCTGTATTTCCATGAAGCCGATGTGGCATCTGTAAATGTTGCGTTTGCTGAAATCTGTGTAATGTTGGAAACAGAAAGTGAAGTCACCGTTGTAGAACATGCCGTTGTACAATTCATTCCTAAACAAGGTTTGGATTCCACTGTATTTCTGATCAAAGCTGCCGGTTGAGGACCGAAACCGTTTGCGAAATTAATTCCTACTCCTGAAACTAAGTGACAGTAACTCATGATGGTTCCTTTCACTGTAGAAGAAGGAATAGGTCCTGTTGCACAGGTTCCTTCAGGGTAACCAGCCTGTGTTCCGCATCCGTCGATTGCTGTTGAATTTCCGTTCCACGCACACGCATGAGTGTGAGGCGAACCTAAACTGTGCCCCATTTCGTGAGTCATCGCTTCGATGGTCCAGGAATAGACAGGAACATTATTATATGTTTGTGAAGCTCCGGAATAGGCATGTCTGTTTGTTGTACAAAGAGAATTGATGTAAGCAACACTTGTTGTAGAGGGCTGATTAACCAAATGAGCAAGATCACCGTTAAAAGTCTGTCGGTTGGTTCTGAAACTTGCCAGATTTGCATTTGGTGTTCCGGTGTAAGGATCTGCCGTTGTCCACACATAAATTTCGTTTAAAGCGATTTTGATATCATCATTGCTGTAAAGCGTTGAGATATTGTTATGAATTGCGGTTAACCAATTCGCTGTGGTGGTTGTATTTGATCCGTTGTTTGTGTAAGGTGTGTAGCAAACTTCGTAATAAATTCTTACGCAGTTTTGCGTCATGACCTTTCCTGTTGTTTTCTTGGCATCCGGATCGAAAGATATCTTTTGATTATGATTATCCGTTAATTCATCCACACCGCAGACAAAAGGATTTAATCCTGTAAGTTTTGAATCTGAATAGCTTACAAAGTCTGTAGAATTTTTAACTTTTCCGAGAATTACATTTCCCAGTTCGGGGGTGGAAGCCACTCCTACCACATCATCTTCAAAAAAGCTGAACGCGACCACGGATTGATTGTCTCCTTTTACAATTCCCTGATAATACGCTCCGGGTGTATAATCTACGATTTCGCCTTTGTTGGTAGTTACTTTAAAATCGTTTGTAAATATCTGATTTTTATACAATTCCAAAGTAATTAGCTTCTCATTGAAAGGAAAAGAAATTTCAAGATATTCAGGTTTTTCGTGTACTAACTTTTTGAGCTGCTTAGAATCGATATTCAGCACAGAAATATCGGTTGCCACTCTTTTGTATTCGGCAAGTTTTTCTGAATTTTTGTTGATGGTGAATAAATCGAACTTTTCAAAGTTCTTCTTTTGGGTATGGTATTCCGAGACTTTTTGGGCTACAGGTCTCATGTTTTGGGAGAAGCCAAAAACCGCAGACTGCAAAATACAGAGAGTTAGAAATTTCTTAATCATTTTAACGACTTATTAGATTTGCAAATAAACAAAAAAAATCAAAACACAGTGAATAAATAATAATATTTTCACATTTTTTAATTGTTAAAAGTAATGAAAAATTTAATTATACCATAAAATATATAATTTCTCATGATGATAAAATAAAAAAGACGCTTTATCAGCGCCTTAAGTTTTTAAAAATATAATTTGAATTATTTTTTCTGGGTATTGAGCTTCAAAAATCGTATTAAAATTAATCCTACAAAGAAAAACAATGCCATTGAAAATGCTGCGAACCTCATTCCTGAAGCAGAAGGCAGCGTAACATCAATTTTAGCAAAAATGGCTCTTAAAGAATCGTATTTGTCGATAAATAAAGCAAAAACAAATGTTCCGACAATGATGGCAATTTTTTCCAGAACATCGTAAAAACTGAAAAACGTTGTGTTTTCCATTGAGTTTTCGGGTAAAAGTTTGGAATAGGTAGATCTGGACATTGCCTGAAGTCCTCCCATTACCAAACCTACAACAGCAGCTACACCATAAAACTGATATTCTACTGTAGGGTTTTCTTTGTTTAGGAAATATGCCCAGATGCAGGCAACGATCCAAAGAATAATTGCAATGGTAATTACGTTTTTGTTTCCGATTTTTCTTGATAATCTTGAGAAAATTACGGCTCCGATGATGGCTTCAATCTGAATGACCAAAAGTGTTCCGATGAGTTTATCCTGTGGAAGATTGATCTCACTTTTCCCAAACAGGGTTGCCATCAGGAAAATGGTCTGCATTCCTACGCTGTAAAAAAAGAAGCTGGAAAGGAAAAATTTCAAGTTTCTATCTTTGAAAAGACCTTTTCCTACTTTAAACAATTCATGAAAGCTTTCTTTAGCGATATCTTTATAGAAGCTTAAATTGTCTTTTAAAACTTCGAAGAATCCACCCTGTTCTTTGTGCCTTTTGAAGATGTTTTTATAGTTTAAAAGCACCAAGTCTTTCGGAAGTTTTTCTTTCACATCACCGAACTGAGGCAAATGTTTGAAGGTATACTGAGAAAAACCGAACCACCAAGCTCCGGTTAATAAAAAGCTGATTCTTGTGAAAAGCAACTGTTGTGCAGCGCCTTTTGCAAAAACCTGGATTAAAAGTAAACAGATTATTACCAAAACTACCGATCCGATGTATCCGTAAACGTATCCTTTTGCGGAAAGTGCATCCTGCTTGTCTCTGGTTGCAATGTCCGGTAAAAAGGAGTTGTAAAATACCAGACTTCCCCAAAATCCGACACTTGCGGTAATGCTGAAGAGTAACCCTAAGAATACGTTGTGCATTCCGGTAAACATTGCCAATCCCATGCAGGAGGTAGCGCCTAAATAGCAGAAAAACTGAAGGAAAGATTTTTTGTTTCCTATTGTATCTGCCAAAGAAGATAAAAACGGAGATAATAAAACCACTACAAAGAAGGAAATTGTTAAGGAATATCCGTACACGGCATCGGGTTGATATTCTTTTCCGAAGATCTTAATCATGTGTCTTACAGGGACATCAATCCAGGATTTTGTTTCCGCTACATATTCTTTCTTTTCGTACGCTGTGGTAAGAATAGAATAGTAAATAGGGAAAATAGTAGAAGTAATTACCAAAGAATAAACGGAGTTTGCCCAGTCATAAACCGCCCAAGCTTTCATGATCTTTGGATTATTCTTTATGTTTTGAGTTTGCAGGTTCTCAATTTCAGACATTTCAAATAAATATTAATAAACACAAAAATAGCAAAACCGCTGAATATTCGTAGTTTTTTATTTTGTTTGAAGGAAATTTTATTATTGGGTTAAAGTTGCTGTACGTAAAATGGTTTTTCAGGATGCGTAAGTTATCTGAAAATGGTTCCTATTGTGTCTGACTATTTTTCGGACGAAAAAACGTTCTACATCAATTAGGCATTGTATTTTTTTAATTGAGTTTGATTTTTAAAAGTTTTTTAACCTTTCAAATGATTTTTACCGATAATTTCTATGGATGGGTGTAGTTGTAGCCCCGATTGCAGCTTTGTCTGAGCTCATTTTGGGATTCGGCGGCGGCTTTTGCCGCCGCCGAATCCCAAAATAGCGAGTGCGGAAAGCGGGAAAAAGCTCCAAAAAAAAATCCGAAAGTAAAACTTCCGGATTCTGAATATATCAATATAAATGATTATTGCATATTTTCGATAACGATTGCAGAAGCACCGCCACCTCCGTTACAGATTGCTGCTGCGCCGTATTTACCGTTATTCTGCTTTAAAACGTTGATAAGAGTCACGATAATTCTTGATCCTGAACTTCCAAGAGGGTGACCAATTGCCACGGCTCCACCGTTCACATTTACTTTAGAAGCATCCAGCCCTAAGATTTTGTTGTTTGCCAAACCTACAACAGAGAAAGCTTCGTTGAATTCGAAGAAATCGATATCTGAAACCTCTAACCCTGCTTTTTTAAGAGCAATCGGTAAAGCTTTTGCAGGTGCTGTAGTGAAGTCTTCAGGAGCCTGCGCTGCATCTGCGTAAGAAACGATTTTTGCCAAAGGTTTAAGTCCCAATTCTTCCATTTTTTCTTTAGAAACAAGAATTAAAGCAGAAGCTCCGTCGTTTAATGTAGAAGCGTTTGCTGCCGTTACTGTTCCTTCTTCTTTTTTGAATACTGTAGGAAGTGAAGGAATTCTGTCGAAATTTACGGTTTTATATTCTTCATCTTCTGCAAAAACGATTGGATCTCCTTTTCTCTGAGGGATTTCCACAGGGACAACCTCATCAGCGAATTTACCTTCAGACCAGGCTTTTGCTGCTCTTTTGTAAGATTCTATGGCGAAATTATCCTGCTCTTCTCTTGAAATGCTGTAATCTGTTGCACATTTTTCTGCACAAACTCCCATGTGAACTTTGTTGTAAACATCTGTAAGACCGTCCAGAACCATTCCGTCCTGCATTTTTACATCGCCCAACTTTGCCGCATTTCTTGCGTTATAGTAATGTGGAACTGAGGACATATTTTCCATCCCTCCTGCAACAATTACGTCTGCATCTCCTGCTTTAATTGCCTGTGCAGCCATAGAAACTGCTTTCATTCCGGATGCACAAACTTTATTTACCGTAGTAGAAGGCGTTTCGTTAGAAAGTCCCGCTCCCAAAGCAACCTGACGCGCCGGAGCCTGTCCTTCTCCCGCCTGTAAAACGTTCCCCATATAGATTTCCTGAACCTGTTTAGGATCCAGACCGATTTTGTCTAATGCTCCTTTTACAGCAACTGCTCCCAGTTTAGTTGCAGGAACTGCTGATAAACTTCCCAAAAAACTTCCCATCGGAGTTCTTACTGCGGAAACGATGAATACTTCTTTCATTTTTTATAATTCTATTTTTTACGTTTAGTTGAAGCCGAATTATATGATCCGGCTGTTTATTTTTTATTTTCTTTTACTTTTACCAATACAAAATCGTAGGTATCGTTCTCGAATTTTGACTGGATTTTTACATAATTATCCTGCGTGGCAAGAACTTTATTGCTTAAAACATCGCCTACTTTTATGGGATGTTCTTTTTCGCTTTTTTCAACAACGACTAATTTATAATCGCAGTCGCCTACAAAAACCATGGATAATTTTATAAAATCTTTACCGTCGTTATAATATTCGGTCTGTATATTATCTTTTACGGTCATGTACCAAAGATTGGGAGGATAATTCATTCTAAAGAATTTCCCTTCTTTGATGTTGGCGCATTTTGCAGGATTGTCAACAGGTTTATTTTTTGCTGCCACCTTCGTCTGTGCATTTGCGTATGATGCACCAAGAAAAAATACTCCGATCGAAAATATTTTAAAAAAATTCATACGTGAATTATGCTTTTACTTTATTATTTTTAACTAAAATGATGATGAATGCTCCTAAAAATTCTAAGATCCAGCCCCATTTTAACTTTACAATTCCTGCCAGTTTATCCTGCCAGGATTTAAACGGCATAAAGCTGAAGTAATCTGAAGCCTGAAGTTTTACAGCGATGAGTGTAAAAATAAACAGGACGACTAAAAGAACTCCAAAAATCTTCGAAACTTTTGCGTTATTGTTTGCAATACCAAACAGGGCTCCTGCCGACAAAATCCAACAGATTATTGCCAGAGAATGATCGAGCTTCCAATAGTTCCAGTTTCCGATGATGGGAACGTGAACAAGTGGCAGAAAACTTCCTGCAACCACCAATATCAATCCTAATAACTGAATATTTTTCATATTTCTTAAAGTGCCAAAATACAAAAAAAAACACACTTCAAAAAGTGTGTTTTTCTATGATGAAGATTCATATTAAAAATTGATATATAACAGCTCCAGTCCTATCTGAATGCCATATTTGTTATTAATTTTTGCCTGATCATTAAATATGGGTGTGAAATCTTTTTTCACGAAAATATTAAGCGGATCCGGTTGAAAGAAAATTTTCTCCCAAAAAAAGAAAATATTTAACCTATCTGGAATATCTTGCTATATTTTATATGACTACTATGTTCCTTTTAAGAATTTTAATTTAAAAGTTTTCTTATTTCTCCGATCCTGCTTTTTTGCCAGTTTAAAATTCTCTTCTAAATTCTTCATTAATTAGTTTCTGTTTATAAGACGAGATATTTTTGAAAGGGTTGCCTGAATATCAAAAAAAATTGCACTTTTTCTGAAAGTGCAATTTAATATATTCGTTATCAATACGATAAAATTAATGTTTGATATCTGATGTCTGAATAGGGGTATGTTTGTGCCTGAACAGAACAGCAAATAAAAGAGCTAAAACCAACGCATAGGCTGCGAAAGAAAGCCAGATATTATGCCAGTCTTTTACCATTACAATAGAAGACAGCGTCCCGTCCGGATTTACCGCAGAATTGAAACTCTTTTGCAGAATTCCTAAAAAAGTCTGATTATCAGGCGTTGTTTCAAGATAATTTGCCAGTGAAGAAGCGGTAGTAAATTTGTGGGTGAAGAATTTATCAATTGCCCAGCCTGCTGCATAACTTCCGAAAACCGCTCCAAAACCATTCGTCATCATCATGAATAATCCCTGAGCCGAGGAACGTATTTTTTTATCGGTAGTGGTTTCCACAAAAAGCGATCCCGAAATATTGAAGAAATCGAAAGCCATCCCGTAAACCACGCATGAAAGAATGATTAAACTTAAGCCAAATCCTTCCGGAATACCATAAGCAAAGAAACCGAATCTTAAAACCCAGGCAAACATTGAAATCAACATTACTTTTTTAATTCCGTATCGTTTTAAAAAGAAAGGAATCGCCAAAATAAACAAAGTTTCAGAAACCTGAGAAATGGACATAATAATGGTAGATCTTTTCACTACGAAAGAGTCTGCATATTTCGGAAAATGTTCAAATTCACTCAGGAATACGTCTCCGTAAGCATTAGTAAGCTGTAAAGCCGCTCCTAAAAGCATGGAAAATAAGAAAAACAAAGCTGTCTTGTAATCTTTGAACAGTTTAAAAGCATTTAAGCCTAATTGCTCCGACAATGGTGCTTCTTTGTCTATTAATTTTTGTGGAGGACATTTTGGTAACGTTAAAGCGTAAATTCCTAAGAAAACAGCAACCGCTCCTGCAATATAAAACTGTCCTTCCGTAGCTTTGTTTCCTGTAAGATTGGTAATCCACATGGCTACAATAAAACCAATAGTTCCCCAAACACGGATAGGAGGAAAATCTTTTACCACATCCAACTCACTATTTTTAAGAATAGTATAAGATATTGAATTGGCTAATGCAATTGTAGGCATATAAAAACACATGGCAACAAGCATTACCGTGAAGAAAGAACCGGGATCCGCCGAGTGAGGCAGAATGAAAAGCACAATACCGTATAAAATATGTAACGCTGAAAAAATTCTTTCTGCGTTTACCCAACGGTCGGCAATAATTCCGGTGATGGTCGGCATAAAAATGGAAGCAATCCCCATGGTTCCGAAAACAGCACCAAACTGCGCTCCGTCCCAATGTTTTGTACCGAACCAAAAATTAGCCATCGTAATCAGCCATGCTCCCCAAACGAAGAACTGCAGAAAACTTAAGATGGTCAGTCGTAATTTTAAGTTCATAAGTCAGTATAAATAATCTCTTTTAGTCAATTTTTTTCTTTCTCCTCCTGATTTCTTCCTGAATTTCAAGAGCAGTATCGTAATCTTCTTCTTTCACTGCTTCATCCAATAACTTCTGCAATTCTTCCATTGAAATGGATTTCAGGTTATCTTCTGCCTGAACGGTTTCGGAAAATGACTGTTCTTCTTTGGATACATCTTCCAGTTCCAGTAGAATTCCGGCTTCGTTCAGCACCTGTTGTGTGGTAAAAATAGGCGCATCAAACCGCACTGCCATCGCTACCGCATCAGAAGTTCTTGCATCTAAGATAAGTTCTTCGTCAGTAGCCTTATTTTTAAAGTTGATATTTGAGAAGAAAACGCCGTCTACAATCTGATAGATGATAACGGATACAAGTTCGTAATTTGCAGAATGTATAAATTTTGTAAATAAATCGTGTGTAAGAGGACGAGGGGGATGAATGTCTTTCTCAAGCCCCAAAGAAATGGATTGTGCCTCAAAATTCCCTATAACAACAGGTAATTTAATATGTGTTTCTTCATGTTCCAATAGTAGTGCGTACGCCCCGGATTGTGTCTGGCTGTACGATATCCCGCGTATAATTAACTGTTTATAATCCATAGCTACAAATATAGATTAATTTTTCAAAGTTTTTTTTACTTTTTAGACAAAAATAAAAGCCCGAAATGGGCTTTTATATGCGAATTGTGAATTAACGACATTGCCAATTTTACTTCGTAAGTGAATTTTTCGAGATATCCATTAAAAATTTATATCTGAAATAATTGACGATTATCAATTCACTTTTTTTTATCCTTTAAGAGCTTTAATTTTTTCTGTTAATGCAGGGATAATCTGGAAAGCGTCTCCTACTACTCCATAATCTGCTGATTTGAAGAACGGTGCTTCAGGATCACTGTTGATTGCAACGATTGTTTTAGAAGAGTTCACTCCCGCCAAATGCTGAATTGCTCCGGAAATACCGATGGCAATATAAAGATTGGGAGAGATTGCTTTACCGGTCTGTCCTACGTGTTCTGAGTGAGGTCTCCATCCGATGTCTGAAACCGGCTTGGAACAAGCTGTAGCTGCACCCAAAACGTTTGCAAGATCTTCTACCATTCCCCAGTTTTCAGGACCTTTCATTCCTCTTCCTGCTGAAACAACTACTTCCGCTTCTTTTAGGTCTAATTTTCCTGAACTCTGCTCGTGAGAGATTACTTTAGTATCTTCATTTGCAACAGACAGATTTTTTACTTCTTCTGAACCTGAAACTGCATTTTCCTTCACTCCGAAAGCGTTTTGGGATACTGTTACAATAACTCCGTTCCCTTCTGCTTTTGCATGCATAAATCCTTTTCCTGAAAAAGCTCTTCTTTTCACCTGAAACGGAGAAAGGCTTTCAGGAGCTTCCAGTACATTCGTAACTAAAGAATGTCCGTTCATTACTGCCAACATCGGAGCAATGGAAGAAGCATCTGTTGTATGAGGGAAAACGATGATGTTTCCGTTTGCCACTTCACTTACCGCCTGAGCGTAAGCTTTAGCGGAGAAACTTTTAAGACCTTCGTCTTTAATGTTGATTACGTTTGATGCTCCATATTTATATAATAGATCTGAAGAATCTGTAGGGTTTACAGAGATTGCCGTTACGGTATCTCCTGCCTGATCTGCAACAGTTTTAGCATAAGAAACTGCTTCAAAAGCCGCTTTTTTGTAAACTCCGTTTATATTTTCTGCGTATACGAATACTGCCATTTTTTGAATTTTAAAAAATTAAAGGTTTAGGTTTAGGCTAAGATTTAGAATTTAAATTTAAAACTCAGTCTTAGCCTCAATATTAGATAACTTTCGCTTCTTCGTGAAGTAATCTTACCAATTCATCCAAATTATCCGGAGAAACCAGTTTTACAGCAGCTCTTGGCGGAACGCTGTCATAAGAAACTCCCTGAACTTTCACCTCAGAAGAAGTAGGTTCCACTACCTGCAAAGGTTTTGTTCTTGCAGACATAATTCCTCTCATGTTAGGAATGATAAGATCTTTTTCGTCTACCAATCCTTTCTGACCCGCGATTACAGCCGGTAATTTTACAGAAATGGTTTCTTTACCTCCTTCAATTTCTCTTACTGCAGTAGCTTCGCTTCCGTTTACTTCTAAACCTACAGAAGCATTTACAAAAGGCTGGTTCAATAACTGAGCAACCATTCCCGGAACAGAACCTCCGTTATAATCGATCGATTCTTTACCGCAAAGGATTAAGTCGTATCCGCCGTTTTGTGCAACTGCTGCAATTTCTTTAGCTGTAGAGAAACTGTCTTTAGGATCAAGATTTACTCTTACGGCATCGTTTGCCCCAATTGCCAAAGCTTTTCTTACAACAGGCTCTGTAGAAACATCTCCTACATTAATTACTGTAACTGTAGCACCTTGAGATTCCTGTAATTTTATTGCTTTTGTTAACGCAAATTCGTCAAGAGGATTAATTACCCACTGAATTCCATTTTTGTCGAATGCAGATTTATCCGCTGTAAAGTTAATTTTGGAAGTAGTATCCGGAACACTACTTATACAAACTAATATTTTCATATGTTGTTCTTATTGTTTTAATGGTCAGATGAAACTTTTCGGTTCCATGTGTACTATTTTTATGCTTCAATAAAATTTAAAGAAACTTTAAATTTCAGTTAAATTATGTTTCGCTAATATAAATAAAAAATATATTATGCATGCATAGTACTTATTATTTTACTATTCAATGCATTAAAGTCATTATTTAGTGGGTTTTGTTGCCCGAAATTCGATCTTACTCGGTAAAACTCTCGGGTTCATTTTTAAAATATCCAAAACCAGATTCCCCATATCTTCGGGCTGGATCTTCCATGCGTCTTTTTCCGAAGGAATATTTCCGTTGAAATGCGTGGCTACAGAACCCGGCATAATTACCGTAGATTTGATGTTATACTTTCTCAAATCAATCATTGCAGCCTGCGTGAAACCTACTACGCCAAATTTTGAGGCATTGTAGCCCGTACCGTTTTCGAAGAAATTTGCTCCCGCCAGACTTGAAACGGTGATGTAATATCCTTCTGTTTTTTTCAGTTCTTCCACGGAAGCTTTTAATGTGTAGAAAACACCTGTCAGATTTGTTTCAATCATATCATTCCACTCTTCAGCAGAAAGTTCATCAACAGGCTTAAAAATTCCCAAACCGGCATTTGCAATCACAAAATCGAGTCTGCCAAATTTTTCTTTTGTCTGTTGTACCGCTTTTTCTTCGTTTTCAAGAACTTTTACATCCGATACAATTCCCAGAACATTTTCAGAAATCAGCTTTAATTCCTGTTCAGCTTTTTCTACATCTTCTTTTTTTCTTCCCGAAAATGCAACTGAAACTCCGTTTTCAAGTAAAATTCTGGCAATTCCGAAACCAATTCCCTTTGTTCCACCTGTGATGTATGCTACTTTATCTTTGATCATATTATTGCGAATTTAAGTTCTTAAAAATAGCAAAAATGCTTTAAATAAAGTAATTTTTATTGCCTAACATTTGTCAGTTTATTAAATCAAATAAAAAAGCGCTCCGAGTAGAAGCGCTTTGAAAACAATATAGAATTAATTTATTTTTTGATGAATTTCTGGGAAATTTTATTTCCTTTCGACTCCATGTTTATTATATATGATCCGGAATTAAGATGTTTTACATTTATCTTATCTCCTTCCACTTTTACCTCAACTTTTTTACCTGCAATGTCAAAAACTTCAATATTGCTGAATTTATCTGCTGATTTGATGGATATGTAATCTGTTGTAGGGTTTGGATATACAGATATGCTTTTTTCATTTAAGGCAACATCATTGGTAGATAATGTAGGTCTGTCAATAGAAAAAGTATCGATTCCTATAAGATCCGAATTGCTTCCGCTTGGTCCTCCGTCTGTAACGTAATATCTAAAAGCAAATCTTACCGGAACCGGATTTGCACCTACTCCCGTAACGGTAAAGCTGTATTTTGTCCATGTTTTAGGATAAACAAAACCTGAAGCCAGATTTGGATTCACAGATACACCTAAGTTGGTAAAAGATCCGACAGCGGAAGCTCCTGTTGTAGGAAGAACCGCACCGGCTGCCAATGCGTATCTCAGCTCCAGACGATCGGGATAATCTATCGTCCCGTCTGTTCCCTTTCTGGAATAAAAGCTCACAATATCTCCATCTTTTACGTCTATGGCATTTGTAAATAACCAGTTGCTGATTGTCCCCGCTCCTGATGTACTTGTGTAATTTACCAACGCAAAAGAATTTGCACCTCCTGCCTGTCCTACAGGAACAGTGGTGGTATTGCCGCTCCCGAACAGAGGATTTGTAAGAGGGGTCGCGTAGGTTGCTTTTGTCCAGACCGAAGTGGTTACCGGACTGCTCTGATTAGAGGTTGTCCAGTTTGTGAAAGCGGTATCAAAACCATAGCTGTAAACGTTGGTCTGCGCATTCATCGAGACTAGGCTCAGAATTGAGCCGAGTAGTAAAATTTTTCTCATATCATTAAAATTTAGTTTTATAAATATATTAATAATATTTTGAAAATAAAACAATTATATTTAAAATATAACATTGATACCACATTTTTAATGTATTATTTTAACTAAAACGGCTGCATTTATGATAATGCAACCGTTTTTAATATAAACAATTTCTTTTCTATTCTTTAATCAGTTTTTTAGTAATTAAACCTTGATCTGTTTTAATTCCCAATACATAATTTCCCATTGCCAAGCCAGAAACATTCACTTTATTTCCGCTTAAAGGAAGATCGATTCTTTTTCCGGAAAGATCATAAACGTATACTGAAAGTATTTTATTTTTACCTTCAATCGTTACAATATCTTTTGCAGGATTAGGATAAATATCAATAATTTCTTTTGTATTCGAAACTTCTTCTTTAGTAGCAAGAATTGTATTGTTGGAATAAGATAAATTAAAATTATCAATTGCCCAGTTATAAGCTACAGAATTTCCTGAAGCATTAATATTATAAGTACGGTATTGCCCCACATCCAAAGCGGGAATTAAGGCATATCCTGAAGGAGGAGTAGAGAAAGTGTAGCTTTCCTGTGGAGTATACCAATTCATTACTCCGGTTGTCATATTATACGCCATTCCTACATTAACCCACGTGTTCGCAGGGTAGGTTCCTCCTAAAGTTTTAATACCAAAGAAACCTCTTGTTCCGGCATTGGTTAATGTACCTCCTGCTGTTATAGTTTTGGTAGCTACATTGTAAATAAGACTTACGATTACTCCGGGAGTTGTTGCGTCATCAAAAAGGGTAATGTACACAGATCCTGTACCGTTTGCAGATCCTGTATAAAAATTACAGGTCGCTTTGATAATATCATTTCCTGCTGTAGCATTAACTCCTACCAGTTTAACCACAGAATGGTTATTGGGATCGCTTGTCGCTACATATCCTGAACCCGCTGTAATTTTTAATGAATTTGCATGAGCAGCATCAATAGTAGCGATCTGGTAATCTGAAGCAACACCGTTTAACAGATAATAGCCTCCCTGCCCTGCAGAAGCTCCTGTAAAGTTTGTCCCGACATTTCCGGGTGTTAGGCTGTTAAAATTCTGGCTGTCAATAACCTGTCCGTAAATACTGCCTATAGAAAGTATTCCGGAAATAAAAAGTAGAATTTTTTTCATTAGATTTCAATTAATTTATTAGCATGTTAAATATATAAAAAAATCCCTTAGAAAAAAATCTAAGGGACTCATTTATTGATTGTTAAAATTTACTTGGAATAATTCTCGAAAAATAACGGAATACTTTCAATTCCTTTATAAAAATTGAATAATCCGTAATGTTCGTTTGGAGAATGGATGGCATCAGAGTCTAATCCGAAGCCCATTAAAACGGATTTTGCTCCCAAAACCTGCTCAAACATAGCGGTAATCGGGATGCTTCCTCCTCCTCTGTAAGGAAGAACCTCTTTTCCGAAGGCTGATTCCATTGCCTGTTTTGCCGCCAAAAACTCTTTGGTATCAGTTGGTAAAACATAAGGCATTCCTCCATGATGCGGAGTAACTTTTACTTTTACATTTTCCGGAGCGATTTTTTCAAAATATTTTGTGAATTTTTCGGTGATTTCTTCCGGAGTCTGATAAGGAACCAGACGCATTGAGATCTTGGCAAAAGCTTTTGAAGGAATTACGGTTTTTGCTCCTTCTCCTGTATAACCTCCCCAAATTCCGTTGCAGTCTAATGTTGGACGGATAGATGTTCTTTCGAGTGTTGTATATCCTTTTTCTCCTTCCACACCATTTAAGCCGATGGATTTTTTGAATTCTTCAGGATTATCTTTCAGCTTATTCATATCTGCTCTGTCTGAATCTGAAACGGTTTCCACATTATCGTAGAATCCATCGATTGTTATGTGACCGTCTTCGTCAATTAGTTTTGCAATCATTCTTGACAGGACGTGGATCGGATTTGGAACTGCTCCTCCGTAAAGCCCGGAATGCAGGTCTCTGTTCGGACCTTCCACCTCTACTTCCACATAGCTTAACCCTCTTAAACCTGTTGTTACCGTAGGCTGCTCGTTGCTGTAAATATGGGTATCTGAAATCAGAATGCAGTCACAAGAAAGTTTTTCTTTGTTTTCATTTACCCAATCTCCTAAACTTACCGAACCTACTTCTTCCTCTCCTTCTAAAATAAATTTTACATTACAAGGAAGCGCATTGGTTTTCATCATGGCTTCAAAAGCTTTAAGATGCATGAAAAACTGTCCTTTATCGTCTGCTGAACCTCTTGCAAAGATGGCTCCTTCAGGATGAAGTTCTGTTTTTTCGATATACGGTTCAAATGGTGGTTTTGTCCACAGTTCCAACGGATCTGCAGGCTGAACGTCATAATGTCCGTAGACTAAAACCGTAGGTAAATCTGTATTTAAAATTTTTTCTCCGTACACGATAGGATAGCCTTTGGTCTGGCAAACTTCCACATTATCTGCTCCTGCATTTTTAAGGTGTTCCGCTACTACATCCGCACATTTCAAAATATCGTTTTTATAAGCCGGATCGGCAGAAATGGAAGGTATTCTCAGTAATTCAAATAATTCATCCACGAAACGCTGTTTGTTTTCGCTGATGTAATTTAATGTCTCTTGCATTGTAAAATATTATTTTGCTAAAAATAAAAAATTTGCCCCGCAGGAACAAACAAAAACGTATAATTTTACTCAGGTCTGAAGTGTGTTTTCTAAAAATATTAATCTGAAAGGTATTTTACTCCTCAAATTAAATCACAGACTTCAGTTTAGCCGTGATTGCAGCATTTGTCTGAGCTCATTTTCTGGGTTTCGGCGCGGCTTCGCCGCGCCGAAACCCAGAAAATAGCGAGTGCGGAAAGCGCGAAACAGCTCCAAAAAAAATATCCCACATTGCTGCGGGAGATTTTATATGGTACTTTTAATTAGTGTTCAGCTTTTGGAGCTTCTTTAGCTTCGGCAGGTTTTGCAGTTGCTGTACTGTCTGTTTTCGGCGCTTCAGCTTCGTGCTTTTCTGCAGTTGCCTCTTCTGTATGCATTGTTGCAGCTTCGTGACCATGACCTTCACCTTGAGGATCGTCTGAATATCTTTCTGCTCCTTCTTCAAGTTTCAGAGTATTCTTGTTTCCTCCTGCAGCTACTTTTTTACAGCTTACAGCCATTGCTGCGATCGCTAAACATATAACTAATTTTTTCATATGTAAAATTTATTTTTTTAAGGTCATCAGAATCATTTTGTCTGGATAAGCAAAAGACGATTCTTATTTTAATTTTTAATTGCCCAAAATTAAGGATTCCTATTTTTTTCGGCAACATTTTTATACTGATTTTAGTATAATTTTTCCTTTTTTGGATTGTGTAAAAATAAGATAGTTTTCTCCACCGTCTTTCAGGTTGTATTTCTTCTTAATTTCTTCCGGTTTTAGAGGATAATTTTTGGAAATGATATTGAACTGGCTTTTCTTCACAATCTGTTTAGCTTCAACAACTTCCATCTCTAAAATCCTTCCGGGAAAATCAGTTATCTTTTGATTTGACGTGTAAAGATGTGTATTCGGATGTAATTTTTTTAATTTGAATTTTTCTGAGATTACATTAAAAACTCCGGCTTTTAAAACCGAGTTATTGGGAATGTAGATGTATTTTTCAGGTTCACCAAATTCTGCTGCTGCATTTTCTTCACTGCCAAAATCAAAGCTGAATTCTGCTTCATGACTTTCGAGGTTTACACAACGACAGATGATTTTGTCTGAATTTTGGTTTGACAGAAATACAACGACTTCTTTAACATCATTTTTTAAGGCGATAATATCGATCCTGAAAAGGTTGGGTAAAACAGACACCAGATATTTGAGATCAATTAAGGGTGAAAGTTTTATCACGACCTCATTGGAGATAGAAAGTAGTTTTTCGTGGATTTCAATAATATCAGGCGAAAGATCTTCGAGTAAAAAAACTTTATTTTTATTGTGGTCTCTTCGCGCAGGATCGAGATAGATGACATCGTAAGTTTCTTTATTTTCATTTAAAAAATCTTCGAGGTTCTGGTTGACAAACTTTGCTTTCCTTCCTAAAACGCTCCAATTGTGTTCAACAATTGCCAGAAGTTCAGCATTTTGTTCCACCAAAGTTATTTCTTCGAAATTTTTTGATAAATAATAGGCATCAATTCCAAAGCCGCTGGTTAAATCGATGAACTTCTTACCTTTTAAGATCTCAGATTTGTACAATGCTGTTTTTTCGGAGGAAGACTGCTCTAAATTCAGTTGTGGCGGAAAAATAATTCCTTCTTTAAGCAGAAAAGGAAATTTCTTCTGTGCAACCTGCTTTCCTTTGATCTGCTGAACAATTTCCTGTATAGAAACTTCCGGAAACGGGGATTTTTTTAATAACAAAGAATGCAAATCTGCGTTTAGATTTGCATTGATAAATTGCTGAATTTCCTGATATAAAATTTCTTTTTTCAAAGTTTTTTATCTTTTATAAAAAATGTAATCCGCTAAAATAGGAGTAATTCCGCTTTGTTTCAATAACGAATTGATTTGTCCTCTGTGATAAGTGGAATGATTAATTGCCTGAAAAAGGATTTCGAAAACTGTGTTTTCAAATTTTGTTCCTCTTGAATTCTGATATTCTATTTTTTGATCCGGATCAAATTTCTGAACAATTTCAAGGCTTTTATTAAAGTTTTGCTGATTAATCCCGTTTAAATTTTCAAAAGGGTTAATCTGCCAAACCTCAAAAGATTTTTCATTTAAAATCCGCGAATTCCAAATTTGTTGGGCATTTAAAGTATGATTGATAAGACTGATTGTTTTTTCATCAACCTTTTCAAGATTTTCAGAAATAATTTTAATCATTTCTTTGTTGAAATGATAAGTATATTCGAATAAATCAACTAATTTTTCTTTCATACTAAGTTACAAATCAGATTCTTTTTTGAACAGCATTGTATCTGGTGATAATGGATCTATCTTTTCATGATATTTTCAAAAATTATTCAAACATTTCCGCCCAGCGAACGGATTTAATTTCTTTTTCGCTGTATAATTCCTCAATAGACTTTTTAACGTCTAATTTCGGGTATAAATTAACGCCAATCAGCTTTATTTTTCCTTCTTCCACCCACTTCTGCTCTTCAATGGCGTGATCGTAGATTTTTTTCTGAACAGTTCCCTGCTTCAAAAGTTCGAGATAGCCTCCGTTCTCCTCTATTTCCACAAAAAATGCCCAAGATTTCTCTGCGATCTGTCGGGTAATATCTTCTACATAATAACTTCCGTTAGATGCATCTTCAAAAACATTGATGATGCTTTCATACGCAAGAACAATCTGCTGTTTGAAAGAAATTTCTTCTGAATTTTCGGTACTTTTTTCTACCAGATAATTATTGCTGAAAACCGCATCTGCTCCGCCGATCATGGCTGCTGCAAGTTCTAAAGTAGAACGGATCAGGTTGTTTTCGTTATCGGAAACGGCTTTATTTCTCAGGGAAGTTTCTGCAAAAATGTATGGAATTTCGTCCAGATCGTATTCTTTTGACAATTGATTGAAAACTATTTTAAAGGCTCTCAGTTTAGCCATTTCAAAGAAGTAATTTCCGCCGACTGCTATTCTGAAGATGAGTTTGTTTACAATTTCTGAACCGTAGATTTCTACAAGTTCTTTGGTTTTTGCCAAAGCAATTCCCAATTGCTGAACAATAGAGGCTCCAGCGTTCTGATGATGGGAAATATCTATACAAATATTTCTTCTGAACTGTTTTGCTAGTAATTCTTTGACCAACTGATCGTTAATTACAGCTTGTTTTTCATCAAAAACATCAATTAGTGAAAAGTATTGATCTTGTTCTTCGGGACTGATGTGTCCTGCCAACTCTTCATTGTTTATAAAAATTGTTTTCTGCTCGAGATTTTCTACATTTTGGTCTAAAATAAATGCAAAAACGTCTTCTTCTAAACTTTCATGATATTTTGCTACCAAATGGGTGCTTTCTTCAATTTTCGGCAGATTTACCAATGGTTTCTGCACAGCGTCGTAGAAAGGTTTTACCACAATTCCTTCCAGATTTTCTTTGGTAAGGATTGGATAAATATCGTCTGTTTTAAGCTGTTTTTTTACTAAATTTTCCCAGGCTGTATTTGACATAGTTTTTGTATGAATTTGTGAATGGTCAATAGTCAATCCGCTTCTATTCATCAATTTTTACTTGATTATAATCCTAACGCAAAGATTTTTCAATGATGATAAATGACGAACAATCATTTTAAAATTTACTTGCGAAGCAAAATTCATTATTGACAATTCATTAAAAAAATTATTTTTTCGCATTTGCGCTGTCAACTACCAGAATAAAAATTTCTTCATCCGGCTTTTTCATGAAGTAGTTTTCTCTTGCGTATTTTTCTTTTTCAGATTTGTTGTTCATCAGCTTTTTATAAAACGCATCGTTCTTTTCGTACTCGGTTTTATAGTATTGAAGCTGTTCTTCGTATTTGCTGATTTCGCCGTTCAGTTCATTGATTACAAGAAAGGAAGTTTTATCAAAGAAAATCATCCATACCAGAAACAGACAAATTGTAATGGTATATTTATTCAAAAAATATTTCTGAATAAGTTTGAATGTTTCAGACTTGGGCTGAATGTCTTTAATAAGCTTATTATCTTTCATTTCTAGTGTTTTCTCAACGAGTTTTTAATAACGGTGGTTAAAAAATCTATCGCAACGGAATTCTGTCTCATATTCGGGATGATAAGATCCGCTTCATTTTTGGAAGGTTCAATAAATTCCTGATGCATCGGCTTCAAAGTTGTCTGATAACGGTGTAATACTTCGTTAAGATCTCTTCCTCTTTCCTGTGTATCTCTTCTGATCCTTCTGATCAGCCTTTCATCCGAATCTGCATGCACAAAAACTTTCAGATCAAATTCCTTCAATAATTCCTTGTTGGTAAGAACGAGAATTCCTTCTACTACCAATACATTTTTAGGTTCTACGGTAACGTGATCTCCTGTTCTTCCATGCGTTACAAAGCTGTAAATCGGCTGCTCGATTGATTCGTTATTTTTTAAAGCTTTTACATGTTTTATCAGAAGATCAAAATCGATGGATTTGGGATGGTCATAATTTAAGGCTTCTCTTTCTGCCAATGTAAGATTATGATTATCATGATAATAGTTATCCTGTGAAAGGATGTTCATTCCTTCGATGTCAAGCTGCTGAATGATCTTATCAACAACCGTAGTTTTGCCGGAGCCTGTACCTCCTGCAATTCCTATTACAAGCATTATTTTTGTTTCTTTATAGTTTTTACAAATATACTATTTTACTTGAATGCAAATAAATATTAAAAGCTGAAATTGTTCAGAAAAAATACTGTACAAAAACACAGGATCATAAATTCCACTTTTAGCTTATGCCTTCTAATGAATTGATAATTGATTGCTCTCATAAAAAAAGCTCCGACGATGGTCGGAGCTGATCAATTTTATACGATTTCGCTGGTTAATTCTCTTGAAAGCAGTTTTTCGTGCATCGGTTTCAAAAGATCCATTGAGCCTGTTTTTACCGTGCATTTCCCTTTGAAATGAACCAGAATTGTACATTGCTCGGCTTGTTCTAACGTGTGTTTGCAAATCTCAATCAGACAATCAATAACATAATCAAATGTGTGAACGTCATCGTTATGCAAAACCAATTTATAGACTTCATCGGTCTCATCCAATACGAGAACTTCTTCTTCGTACTGACGTTTCGGATCTTCGTAATCTTTTATGCTGTTATAAAAAATCATGTTTACATGGTTTACAATAGATTAAACTTCTCCTATTTTTTCGGCAAGATCACTAATGCTGTTGGGTTCTTCATATACCAACTCTACAAGCTCTACACTTTTATTGTTCATTTTAAGAATCTTGAAATGATAATTTTCCAGATCAAATTCCTGATTTTCTTCCGGAATGTCGGCTAAAGCATGAAGAATAAAACCGGCTAATGTATTGTACTCGCTTTCTTCGGAAAGCGGTAATTTTTTAGGGATGAATTCATTGATTTCGTCCAATGGCTGTGTTGCCTGAACCCAGTATGTATTTTCTCCGATCTTGTCTACAATTTTTTCTTCATCGTCTTCTTCATCCTGAATTTCTCCTACAAGCTCCTCCAAAATATCTTCAAGAGTAATGATTCCTTCAGTTCCTCCGAATTCATCAATAACAATTGCCAAATGCTGCTTTTTCTGCTGGAAAATTTTCAGTAAGTCTGAAATCTTTTTACTTCCTACTACAAAAAATGCATCACGCATCAGTTCTTTAAGATCTTCATGATTCAGTTCGCCTTTTCTTTTTACAAATTCTCTGATGATTTCTTTAGTGTACAAAACACCAATCACGTTATCAATAGAATTTTCGTAGACCGGAATACGGGAATATCCGCTTTCCATGATTTTATTAATGATTTCATTGATATCTTCTTCAAAATCGATGGAAGTAATGTTCTGACGCGGAACCATGATCTGTTTTGCAGAATGATCTGTAAAATCAAATGCATTTTTAATGATCTCATAATTCTCCTCTTCAATTTCTCCACTGTCCGCACTTTGTTTTACCAAAAGCTGAAGTTCTTCTGTAGAGTGAATTTCATGTTCAGAAGCCGGATGAATTTTTACCAGTCTCAAAAAGGTATTCGACATTAAATTCATCAACCAGATAAAAGGCTTGAAAACTGTATAAAAAACTCTTAACGGAATTGCAGTTGCCATTGTAGTCGATTCTGATTTTCTGATGGCAATGGATTTCGGAATAAGCTCCCCGAAAACAATGTGCATGATCGTAATGAGCACAAAACTTGTAATCACTGAAATTGAAGTGATGGTTGCCTGACTAAGATCAATACTAAGAGAATGGAAAATATTTTCTACAATATGATGTAGCGCACTTTCCCCTACCCAACCTAAAGCCAGGGAAGCCAACGTAATACCAAGCTGTGTAGCGGAAAGATATTCATCAAGATGTTTGATGATATGCTCTGCCTGTTTTGCCATAGAATTCCCTTCTGCGGCTTTTATCTGAATCTGTGAATAACGAACTTTAACAATTGAAAATTCTGCGGCTACGAAAAAGCCATTAAGTAAAACAAGTAATAAGGCCAGCAAAAGCCTGACTATGTCCGAGTCCATTTAGAAATTATATAAATTTAGTTCTACAAATATATACAAAATAAAAATAACAAAAAAAGCATCGTGATCTACGATGCTTTAATATTGTGTTAAAATAATTCTTTACGAATTTTTCAAGGCTTCTGCTCCGGAAACGATCTCTAAGATTTCGTTTGTAATGGCAGCCTGTCTTGCTTTGTTGTAGAAGATGACCAAATCGTTCTTCAAAGCCTGCGCGTTGTCTGTTGCTTTGTGCATCGCCGTCATTCTCGCTCCGTGTTCAGAAGCTACTGAATCCAGGATTGCTTTGAAAACCTGAGTCTTGATTGACTTAGGAATAAGGTTATCTAAGATTTCTTCTCTGTTTGGCTCAAAGATATAATCTGTTTCTACCTGAGATTCTGTATTTTCAGGCATTGAGATCGGAAGAAGCTGTTCTGTAGTTACTTCCTGAGTCGCTGCATTAACGAATTTATTATAAATTAAATAAACTTCATCAAATTTACCTTCTTTGAAGCTGCCCATTACTGCTTCTGCAATGTGAGCTACCGCATCGAAGTTCAGGTTATCATACACAGCACTTTCGTTTGCATACACCGTACGCGTTCTTCTTACAGCATCAAAAGCTTTTTTACCAACAGAAAGAACTTCCACCTCGTATTGAGATTTGTTTTGAAACTGTGCATTAAGTTCCTTAACGATGGAAGAGTTAAAAGCTCCGGCAAGACCTCTGTTTGAAGTAATAGCGATGAAAAGTATTCTTTTTACTTCTCTTTTTTGAGCGTAAACAGAAATCTGATCAGGATCTGAACTGGAATTTACATTCTGGATAAGTTCCTGTAATTTCTCAGAATAAGGTCTTAACATTACGATTGCATCCTGTGCTTTTTTAAGCTTCGCAGCGGAAACCATTTTCATAGCACGGGTAATTTGCATCGTAGATGAAATTGACGTAATTCTGCCTCGTATTTCTTTTAAGTTTGCCATATTGGGTTAGTTGTTGGTTGTCGGTTGTTGGTTGCTAGTTTTAGAAAATTCTGTCAACTATCAACCAAAAACCATCAACTAATTTTTAGTTATATTTTGCAGCTAGATCGTTAGCAGCCTGCTTAAGAACACTTGTAATTGAATCATCAATTTTTCCTGCTTTAATGGCAGCCATTGTATCCGGATGCTTAGATCTTAGGAACTCGATGTATTCTATCTGGAATTCTTTTACTTTTCTGATAGGAACGTTTCTCAATAAGTTCTCTGTTCCTGCATAGATCATTGCAACCTGGCTGTCTACCGGAAGTGGAGAGTTTACCGGCTGCTTAAGGATTTCTACGTTTCTTTCCCCTTTAGAGATTACCGCTAATGTAGCAGCATCAAGGTCTGAACCGAACTTAGCAAACGCTTCTAATTCTTTATACTGAGCCTGGTCTAATTTAAGCGTACCAGAAACTTTTTTCATTGATTTGATCTGAGCGTTACCTCCTACTCTGGATACAGAGATACCTACGTTGATCGCAGGACGAACCCCTGAGTTGAATAGATCAGACTCCAAGAAGATCTGTCCGTCTGTAATAGAGATTACGTTGGTAGGAATATACGCAGATACGTCACCCGCCTGAGTTTCAATGATTGGAAGTGCTGTTAA
This sequence comes from Chryseobacterium mucoviscidosis, assembly GCF_002177115.1. Lineage (GTDB taxonomy): Bacteria > Bacteroidota > Bacteroidia > Flavobacteriales > Weeksellaceae > Chryseobacterium > Chryseobacterium mucoviscidosis. Next base: position 469,992 of record NZ_MVAG01000122.1, read on the forward strand.
TGAACCACCACCTTTTACGATTGGTCTTAAAGACTCAGGTAAATCGTTCATCTGTCTTGCGATATTGTCATCCGCGATTACTTTCGCAGCTCTTTCCAATAATCTTGAGTGAAGGTAGAAAACGTCTCCAGGATATGCCTCACGACCCGGTGGTCTTCTTAAAAGTAGAGAAAGCTCACGGTAAGCAACTGCCTGTTTAGATAAATCATCATAAACGATCAAAGCTGGTCTTCCGGTGTCTCTGAAGAACTCACCGATTGCAGCTCCTGCCATTGCAGAATATACCTGCATAGGAACCGGATCCGATGCGTTAGCCGCAACGATTACCGTATACGCCAAAGCTCCTTTATCAGAAAGTGTTTTAACGATTTGTGCTACAGTAGACGCTTTCTGTCCGATAGCAACATATATACAATATACAGGGTTACCTGCATCAAAGAATTCTTTTTGGTTGATGATCGTATCGATCGCAACAGTAGTTTTACCTGTCTGTCTGTCACCGATGATAAGCTCTCTCTGTCCTCTTCCTACAGGGATCATAGAGTCGATTGCAACGATACCTGACTGTAAAGGTTCAGTTACCGGCTGTCTGTAAATAACTCCGGGAGCTTTTCTTTCCAATGGCATTTCGTATAAATCCCCAGTAATAGGACCTTTACCATCGATAGGGTTACCAAGAGTATCTACTACTCTTCCTAACATTCCTTCTCCTACTTTAATAGAAGAGATTCTGTTTGTTCTTCTTACTGTATCTCCTTCTTTTACTAATTTACTTTCACCAAGTAGCGCAACACCTACGTTGTCTTCTTCAAGGTTTAGTACAATACCTTCTACATCACTAGAAAATTTCACCAACTCTCCGTATTGTACGTTTTCTAACCCGTATACACGAGCAATACCATCACCGATGGTTAAAACTGTACCTACTTCCTCAACGTTTGATTGAGTATCGAAGTTGGCCAATTGCTGTTTTAAGATCGCAGATACTTCTGCCGGATTTATTTCTGCCATTGTATGGTTGTTTTTTCTTTTTTTAAAATAATTTTTATCTTCCTACACTGATATTAAAACCGTTTCTTGGTCTTGAATCCTGAATGATAACTGTTTGTTGTGAATGATTTGCAGCAGATTTTGAAAAATCATTTCCGTATTTCATCACAAAAACATCCAAGTTTTCCTTATTAAAAGAGAAATCATCATTAATTATATTAGCTTTATATATCAATTTCGCGATTTCCCATGGAGTATCTCTAATTTCAACTGTTTTATCTGTTCCAATAAATTTTACAATATAATAATTAGGAACACCTTCCGCAAAAATTTGTCTACTGTAATTCTGTTGAATATATTTCATGAAGACAAGTTCCTTTTTTGCTTTAGAAAACAATGAAACTGTACCATAGCCATTCTCATCTTCATATGATAACCATTCTTTATCATCAATCAGAACCACTGATTTCTTAAATTTTACCTTCTGTCCAAAAATAATACAAGAAGTAAATATAAAAAGACCAAATAAAACTTTTTTCATCTGTGTTGTTATATTAATTTAAGCTAAAATCTTTTTTAACCTGATTAAGTTTAGACTTCACAGAAGCATCTATTTGCTGGTCTCCAACTCTTAAAATATAACCTCCTAAAATTTCAGGTTTTACGTTAATCTGCAAATCAAAATTTGCATTGGTATTAACAAGATTGGAATTTCTTAAAATCTGATCTAGGTTTTCTTTGGAAAGCTGAGTTGCAGAGGTAACAGTTACTCTCTGTACTCCACTGATATCTTCAACTTTGTTAATAAATTCCTGAGCAATATTTTTCAACTGGTTTTCACGACCGTGTCTGATTACCAAAGTAATCAAGTTCTGTGAAGAAGCTGACAAACCTTTGAAAATCTCTTTTGCTACTTCTATTTTCTTTTTAGAATCGATGTATGGGGTAAGGAAGAATTTCTTTAAGTCCTGAGACTCATTCATCAACTTTACAACATCTTTCATTTCAGAAAATACAGTAGCCGTTTGACCTGACTCATTTGTAAAATCAAGTAAACCTTGTGCATATCTTTTAGCTACTTTAGATGTAAGCATTATTAGTTAAGGTTTGATTTGTTTAAATAATTTTGAACTAATTCGTTTTGAGCTTCGCTGTTGTCTAACTTCTGCTTCAAAATAGACTCCGCGATGTTTACTGATAAAGTACCGATCTGAGTTTTGATATCTGCCATTGCAGCATTTTTTTCAGCATTGATGGTTTGTTTAGCTGCTTCAATCATTTTATCTCCTTCTACTTTAGCAACATCTTTAGCTTCACCTACGATTTTATCTCTGATTTCTCTTGCTTCTTTAAGGATAGCATCTCTTTCGATTTTAGCCTCACGAATAATTCTCTCGTTATCCGCTTTTAATACTTCCATTTCCTTTTTAGCTAAAACAGCTTGATTTAGTGCATCCTGAATAGAAGTTTCTCTATCATTTACTGCATTTACAATTGGTTTCCAAGCGAATTTTGCAAGAAGAAATAATAGGATAACAAAAGTAAGCGTCATCCAAAACAAAAGTCCAATTCCAGGTTCTATAATTCCCATATCTGTAAATTCTTTTTTAAGTGTTATTTTATGGATTGTTTTTAAAATTCTTAGCAGCAGCCAACCGCTTAACTGCTAAGAATGTTTTTTTGAGGATAATTACTTGATGAAAGCACCAAAGATAATCGCGATAAGACCAGCACCTTCAATAAGACCAGCAGCAATAAGCATTGCTCCTTGAATCTTACCAGCTTGCTCAGGTTGTCTAGCGATAGCGTCCATTGCGTGACCTCCGATTTTTCCGATACCAAGACCTACTCCTAATACTGCTAAACCGATACCTACGTAAATTAATCCTGCTCCAGTTGATAAATCCATAATAAATAAATTATATAAGTTAAAATTATTTTTCTTTTTTGTTAATTAGTGAGCGTGTTCTTCATGACCATGCTCGTGTTCATGCTCCGCAACTGCAATACCAATAAACAATGCCGATAATACCGTAAAGATATAAGCTTGTAATGCAGCAACTAATAATTCCAATACGGAAACAAACAATGCTAATGGCACAGATGCAAATCCTAAGAATGGAGATTTGAAAATGAAGATTAGTGAAATAATCGCCAAGATCATAATGTGTCCTGCTGTAACGTTAGCGAAAAGTCGCATCATTAAAGCGAAAGGTTTTGTAAAGATTCCGATAATCTCAATTGGAACCATGATTGGGTACAACAAGATTGGAACTGGCGGCATAAAGATGTGTTTCCAATAATCTTTATTAGCACTGAATAATGTAATTAATAATGTAATGATTGCCAAAACCGCAGTGATTGCGATGTTACCTGTAAGGTTTGCACCAAATGGAAAGAATGGAATTAACCCGAATAAGTTGTTAAACCAAATAAAGAAGAATGCTGTTAACAAATACGGCATATATCTTTTATATTTAACTGATCCAATGTTTGGAATCGCCACTTCATCTCTAAGAAATACAATTACTGGCTCTAATAATTTCCCAGCCCCTTTTGGCAATTGAGATTTTTTATAATTCCTTGCCATTCCTATGAAAATAACTGCCATAAAAATAACTGACAAGAACATTGAAGCCGCATTTTTAGTAATTGAAAGATCAAAAAACACTTCGTTTGATTTTTGTTTTCCGCTAATAATTGAAAATAATGTTGCTTTTTCAATTCCTTTAGTAGAAACCACCTGACCTTCTTCTAAAGTATACCCATCATGTTCGTGACCATGCGCAATACTGCTTGAAAGAAAAGTATGCCAACCTTCATTATCCTTAATAATTACTGGTAAAGGAACAGAAACATGATGTTCTTCGCCGTTATCATCTTTTGTAGTCCATAAATGCCATTCGTTTGAATCACCAATGTGTTCCATGATCATCTTGGTCGCATTGAAGCTCTCTCCGGCTTCTTTGTTCTCTACTTTTTCAGCTGACTTTTCGCCTTCAGATTCATGTTGTGCATTAGCGAAACCACTAATGAATACAAATAAAAATGCGAAAAATAATGAAGAAATTTTTCTGTTCATATCTCTTTTTTAATCGTGTGCAAATATATCGATTTTATTAAACTTTACCAATATTAAAAATTGATTTTTATCATCAAAAATCAAGATTTATTAATCAGTCTTATTACAGGTATATATATTAGAAGAGAAGCTACAATAAAACATATCACAATAAAGAGAAAGTTCTCTATTGTTTTGTCAATTATTATCAATGATATTATCAGCCAAATAATATCTTTAGGCATATTTATCAATAAAAACTTCATCCCCGCATTTACCTTACCATATATATAATTTTTAAATATAGCATAAGCAGTAATATTTAATACCAAAATCAGCAATATGACAATTAAACTATCCATAAAATTCATTTTGCAAAAATAGAATTATAATTTCAAGGAAAGCAAATCTCCATATCTTATTATAATATATCCTAAAAATTTCCTTATTTTTGCAAACCTATAATTTACAATACATATGTTTAATAGTTTACAGGATAAATTAGACAAAGCGCTGCATAATATTTCAGGACGTGGAAAAATCACGGAAATCAACGTTGCGGAAACCGTAAAAGAAATTCGTAGAGCATTGGTGGATGCCGATGTTAATTATAAAGTTGCAAAAGATCTTACCAAAAGAGTTCAGGACAAAGCCTTAGGACAGGACGTTCTTACATCGCTTACTCCGGGACAGCTAATGACGAAAATCGTTCACGATGAGTTAGTAGATCTTATGGGTGGTTCTCAGGAAGGAATCAACCTTTCAGGAAAGCCTTCTGTAATTCTTATCGCTGGACTTCAGGGTTCCGGTAAGACTACCTTCTCCGGAAAACTGGCGAATTATTTAAAAACAAAAAGAAATAAAAAACCTCTTTTGGTTGCGTGTGACGTCTATCGTCCTGCTGCGATCGATCAGCTTAAAGTTTTAGGCGGACAAATCGGGGTTCCGGTTTTCACGGAAGAAGGTTCTATGGATCCTTCAAGCATTTCTCAGAATGCGATTAATTTTGCAAAAGCAAACGGTCATGATGTAGTGATCGTGGATACAGCGGGTCGTTTGGCAATTGATGAGCAGATGATGAAGGAAATTAAAACCGTTCATTCTGTGATTACGCCAAACGAAACACTTTTCGTTGTTGACTCCATGACGGGACAGGATGCTGTGAATACTGCAAAAGCATTCAACGATACTTTGAATTTTGACGGGGTTGTTTTAACGAAATTAGACGGTGATACTCGAGGCGGAGCTGCTTTAACAATCCGTTCTGTTGTTGAAAAGCCAATTAAATTCATTTCTACAGGAGAGAAAATGGAGGCTTTGGATCTTTTCTACCCGGAAAGAATGGCAGACAGAATCTTAGGAATGGGAGACGTTGTTTCCTTGGTAGAAAGAGCTCAGGAACAGTTTGATGAAGAGGAAGCGAAAAAACTTCACAAGAAAATCGCTAAAAACGAATTCGGTTTTGATGATTTCCTAAAACAGATCAACCAGATCAAAAAGATGGGGAATATGAAGGATTTGATGGGGATGATTCCTGGTGTTGGAAAAGCAATTAAAGATGTTGAGATCAGCGATGATGCATTTAAACATATTGAAGCAATCATCTACTCTATGACTCCTGAAGAAAGAAGAAAACCTTCTATCATCAACACCCAGAGAAAAAACAGAATTGCAAAAGGGGCAGGAAGAAAAATTGAGGATGTTAACCAATTGATGAAGCAATTCGATCAGATGGGTAAAATGATGAAAATGATGCAGGGTCCTCAAGGAAAACAGATGATGCAGATGATGAGCAAAATGCCAAATATGCCTGGAATGGGCGGAATGTTCGGTAAATAAAACACAAAAAAAACGATTAAAAATAATTATTATGGAACTTAACGAAAAACAAGGGAACTACAACCAACCTTACAAATCAGAAAAAAAAGTTGTTGCAGGAATTTTAGGAATTTTACTGGGAACTTTTGCAATTCACAAATTCTATCTTGGATATACTAAAGCAGGTATTATTCAATTAGTTTTAGGACTTGTAACTTGTGGAATTGTTGGTATTGTTGGATTTATTGAAGGGATCATTTACCTTACAAAATCTGATGAAGAATTTGACAGAACTTATGTTCAGAATCAGAAAGAATGGTTCTAAGACTTTAAGTTTTACAAATACAAAATCCGGCTCATATCTGAACCGGATTTTTTGTTTATCCTAATGAAAGAAATTGAATTATTTATCAGATTTCTGAGCTTTAGCTTTGATGAAATAAGAGAAACCTACGTTTACCCCGAAAGTATTTACTCTGTTCTTAAATTCAGTACCGAAAGAAGTTTCTTTGTTCGAGAACTGATCGAAAGATACTCCTAAGTTAATCCCTAAAGACTGAGTTGCCATATAAGTAACTCCTCCTTTTACTTTCCAAGCTAAACCGTCAGCAGTATAATCTGTTGAAGTTCCTGAAATAGTTTCTTTTGTTTTGCTTGAAGCATAACCAATACCCGCTCCCAAGAAAGGAACCACTTTGCTGCTGTTCGCAAAATAATAAGTTGCAGTTGGCATTACAGAAAAGCTGGAAACAGTATTCTTATCACCGCTATCTTTTGTTGTAACACTTGTAAAACCTAAATCGATTCCAACAGCCAATTTATCAATTACAAAATAACCTACAGATGGAGTAACAGCGAAAGTACTTACTTTAACACCGTCATACGTTTCACCGTTTACCTTAGTTTTAGTTTCCATATTGTTGAAACCAATTCCTGTGTTTCCGCTGATTACCCAGTCTCCTTTAGTCATCTGAGCGTTAGATAATCCGAAAAATGCGATTGCACCAGCTAATAATAGTTTTTTCATAGTTATAAAATTTATTTTTTAAAGATTTTTTAAAAGATTAAAAAGTCCCAAGAAAACTCAGGACTTTTTAGTTTATATGCTTTGTTTATTATTTTGCAAAAACATATTTTACACCGATTCCAACAGAAGCCAAATCAAGACCGAAGTTGTAGTTATCTACACTTTTAGCATTCTTGTATTTGAAGTTGCTGTATCCGAATTCTCCGATTGTAGCTTCAATAGTCCAGTTTTTGTTTAAGAAATAATCTAAACCTGGCTTCACAGCAACACCGAAAGAATTGAATTTCTCTTCTGTCGTGTTTGTTACATTTAAAGTAGTATTCTCAAGCTTATCGTTTCCGAAAGCCATTGGTACTGAAAGCTGACCGAAGATGTAGAATTTCTCACCTAAAGTCCAGTACTTTCTTGCAAAAGGTTCTACAACAAATGCAGAAACAGTGCTTTTAGTAGTAGTAAGAGCACCTTCATTTTTTGCTACGCTTGAAGCATAACCAACACCAACTCCAACTGCTACGTTTGTTCCAACGAAATGTCCGATGGTAGGAACTAATGTTAAATCACTAGTTTTGATGTTTGTATTGTTGTTTTCAGTAGCTGCAAAGTTTAAAGTTCCAGACACATATGTAGTTCCTTTAGCGATTTGCGCGTTAGATAAACCGAAAAGTGCGATAGCACCCGCTAATAATACCTTTTTCATTTTTTAATAATTTTAATACTTTCTGACAGCAAAGTTACAGTGACCATGCTGAATATTAAAATTTGTTAATATGATTAATATCATCGGTATTTTTTAGCAATTTTCAATAATAAAAGCTATTAAATAAAGGCTTTTAGCGTTTTCACAATTTTTCGAATAAAAAAACTCCAATTTTGCAATCGGAGTTCATTATAGTTGATTTTAAAAAAATTTATTTCAGGAAGAAATTCACTCCGAAATTCACCGCTCCGAAGTTAAATCTGTCATCACCGTACCAATATGGACCACGACCTTTGTATTTACTGCTTACACTCTGGAATCCCAAATACAGTTCTGTATTCTTCATTTGATATCCTACTCTCGGCGCAACATACAATCCGCTGTTAATGTAGTTTCTCGTAGAAATTCCTGCTCCAAGATCCAATCCTACAAACAAAGGAATCTTGTTAAATCTGTATTTTCCGGAAACAGCAATAGGAACAAACCCAAAATCATCTACATTATCTTTTCCGAAAAAGTGTGAATATCCTGTAGCAGCACCAATATCAAGACCTTTAGTAATATTCCACATATATGCTGCATCCAATCCCAGGGTTACACTTGCCGCATCGGATGCATCTCCAAGCGGAGCACCCACATGAGCTCCCAATCTGAAACCTTCCTGAGCCTGAGTAAGACCTCCCAGAAATGCAAAAGCACCCAATAATAATAGTTTTTTCATTTTAATAATTTTAAATTTTGAATTTTCTAATGATAAAAATGTGGTAGCATTTTATATAAAAAAAAGCGTTACAAATTCTGTACCGCTTTAATTTTTTATGAGAATAAATTCTTAGTTTCCTCCGAATTTGAATCCTACTCCAACCTGTAAAAAGCTGTTAGTTAACTTTTCTCCGTTTGAAGCGTCTTTTGCCAAATTAGATACTCCCATATTGTATCTTGCATCAAAGAATAATCCGTTCTCCAGCATATATTCAGCACCAAGGAATGGAGCAATATTCAAAGTATTTAACTGATCTTTGATATCCACTTCATCGCTGCTGTTTATTTCGAATCCCGGAATAACACCGCCTAATCCTAAATCTGCAGAATATTTTTGTTTAGCAGAAAGGATAACTCCAAAACTTGCACCTGCAGAAACCGAAAGACCTTCAGTAATGAAATATTTAGCAGAAACAGGAATCAATAAAGTATGGTAAGTCTGTTTTGCCTTAACATTGAAAAAGTTGGTAGGATCACTAGGATCAACTTCTGCAATATTCAGTTTCCCTCCAAGTTGAGAATATAAAAGTTCCCCCTGTAAACCAAACCTGTCGCTTACTTTATATTCTGCAATACCTCCGATGTAAAAAGTATGTAACGGATCTGATGTTTCAGAATCTGAGTTGTCTTTAAGCTTAAGGGTTGAATAAGAATATCCTGCTTTAGGTCCGAATCTGAATTCCTGAGCTTTTGCGCTCAATCCCATAACAGCGACTGCTGTCAAAAGAAATAATTTCTTCATAGTTAATAGTTTTTTATTAATCAGCCGCAAAAATAACATTTTTTTTTAAATATCAAAATAATTTCAGCAAAGTGTTTAAAAAAACAAAAAGCAGATCAACTACTGTTCATCTGCTTTTCAATTATATTATGATAAATTGTTTAATCGTTTCGCTGTCTTTTTTCCTCGTCATTGTAGGCAAGGATAATCTTTCTTACAACAGGGTGTCTTACTACATCCTCTTCTGTTAAATGAACAAAACCGATTTCTTTTACATCCTTCAGAATTCTCATCGCTTCCTTTAATCCGGATTGCTGTTTCGGAGGTAAATCCACCTGACTCGGATCTCCGGTGATGATAAATTTAGCATTCATCCCCATTCTGGTTAAAAACATTTTCATTTGGGAATGGGTTGTATTCTGCGCTTCATCCAGAATTACAAACGCATCATCCAAAGTTCTCCCTCTCATAAACGCTAACGGAGCCACTTCAATCACTTTCTTTTCAATAAAGCCTTCCAGCTTTTCATGCGGAATCATGTCGCGTAACGCATCGTACAAAGGCTGTAAATACGGATCCAGCTTTTCCTTAAGATCACCCGGTAAAAATCCTAAGCTCTCCCCTGCTTCAACCGCAGGTCTTGTTAAAACAATTCTTTTAACCGTTTTATCTCTTAAAGCTTTTGCCGCCAAAGCCACACTCGTATACGTCTTTCCCGTTCCGGCAGGTCCGATGGCAAAAACCATATCTTTTTTTTCGGTTTCCTTAACTAATTTTTTTAGATTGGTGGTTTTCGCTTTGATGATTTTGCCATTAACACCTTTTACAATGATGTCCTGATCAAAAACAAGCTGTTTTTCGTTTTCATCTTTAATATTCAGAAGATTTTCAACATCTTTCAGGTCTATAGAATTATTTTTTGAAATAAAATTGACAATATCATCAAGCTTTTTCTTAAAAATGTCCAAAGCTTCCTGATTGCCCATCGCAAAAATATAGTGATCTCTTCCGGTAATTTTAAGAGTGGGAAAAGTAGATTTTATAAGGTTGAAAAATTGGTTGTTTACTCCGTAGAAGATTTTCGCATCGATATCCTCAAGATCATATGTCAATTCAAACATGCAGTATTATTATTAATTTTAGATTTTAAATTTAAAGCTTTTTTTGAAATTTATATCAAATTCTTTTCCATAATTTTTCGGGCATTCCTTTTATTTTAGATAAATTTGCATTTCTATCATTCTATACAACCATCAATGTCAATTATAACCCTCACTTCAGATTTCGGAAATTTGGATTACAGAGTCGCCGCTGTAAAAGGGAGCATTCTTTCTCTGAATCAGAAGGTTAATATTGTTGATATTAGTCACGAAATACAGGCTTTTAACCTGATACAGACCTCTTACATCGTAAGAAATGCTTATAAACACTTTCCGAAAGGCACGATTCATATTGTTTCCGTAGACAGTTTTCACAACAGAAACAGGAAAAATATTTTATATAAATCCGACGGACATTACTTTCTGGCGGCAGATAACGGCGTTTTAAGTTTGATATTTTTTGATATTAAACCTGAAGCGATCTACGAAATCACTTTGAACAACCGTTTCGACGATATCGTTAATTTTACTTCTACGGACGTTTTTGTTCCGGCAGCCGTTCATCTGGCAAACGGAGGACTTCCCGAAGTGATCGGCAGAAAAATAGACACCGCAAAACTGCTCCTGTTTCCAAAACCTGTTTATAATGAATCTGAAAAAATGATTATCGGAGAAGTTACGTACATTGATAATTTCGGAAATATAATCTCAAATATTAATAAAGATTTTTTTGAAACCATCTCAAAAGGATACGAAAGTTTCACGATAAAATTCAGAAACTTAGCACTTTCAAGAGTCTTTTCGAGTCATACGGAAGTGGTTTCGGACTGGGATAGAGAAACAGAATTTCACGGGCAGTCTGCTGCAATCTTCAATGACAGTCAGCTTTTGGAGCTTACCATCTACAAAGGAAGCCGAAAAAACGGGGCAAAATCCCTGTTTGGACTTAACGTGGGCGAAAATATTTACATTGAATTTTTCTAAAATTTAATATTTCATAAAAAAATCGATTTTTTTTATATATTTGTCAAAATCTAAAAATTAAAAATGGCAGAATACAAATTATTGCTTCCGTCCATGGGAGAAGGTGTTATGGAAGCGACAATTATCTCCTGGTTGTTCAACGAAGGTGATAGCGTAAAAGAGGATGATTCCGTAGTAGAAATTGCAACAGATAAAGTAGATTCAGACGTTCCGACACCCGTTTCGGGGAAAATCGTAAAGATTTTGAAACAGAAAGACGAAGTTGCAAAAGTAGGTGAAGCCATTGCTATTTTAGAAATTGAAGGAGAAGGCGGAAACACTGCTTCAGAAGAAATAAAAACGGAAACTCCGGCGGCTGCTCCGGACGCGGAAACCTTAAAAACCATTGAAGAACCTTTAAAAGTTGCTGCTTCAACAGAGTTTTCGGGAGATCTTTATCTTTCGCCGCTTGTAAAATCTATCGCACAGCAGGAAAATATTTCTGAAACCGAACTGAAAACCATCAAAGGAAGCGGTCTGGAAGGAAGAATTACCAAAGAAGATATTTTAGCGTACGTTAAAAACAGAGGAAACCAGCCAGTTCAACAGGCAGCTCCTGTACAAACTGCATCTGCTCCACAACCGGTTGCGACTTCATCTCCTGCTGCTACGATTACGGCTGCTGCAGGTGACGAGATCATTCCGATGGACAGAATGAGAAAAATCATCGCTGAAAACATGGTAAAAGCGAAGCAGATTGCTCCGCACGTAACTTCTTTCATCGAAACAGACGTTACGAACGTTGTAAAATGGAGAAATAAAAACAAATCTCTTTTTGAAAAACGTGAAGGTGAAAAACTGACGTTCATGCCGATTTTCGTGAAAGCAGTTGTGAAAGCGATTCAGGATTTCCCTATGATCAACGTATCAATCAGCGGAGAAAACATCATCAAAAAGAAAAACATCAACATCGGTATGGCAACAGCTTTACCGGACGGAAACCTTATCGTTCCTGTTATTAAAAATGCAGATCAGTTATCACTTTCAGGATTGGCAAAAGCAATCAACGATTTAGCGTACAGAGCAAGAAACAAAAAATTAAGACCTGAAGACACTCAGGGTGCAACATATACAATTTCTAACGTAGGAAGCTTCGGAAACTTAATGGGAACTCCGATTATTCCTCAGCCTCAGGTTGCAATCTTGGCAATCGGAGCTATCGTTAAAAAGCCTGCCGTTCTTGAAACGCCGGACGGAGATGTAATTGCAATCAGAAACTTAATGTTCATGTCTCACTCATACGACCACAGAGTTGTAGATGGTTCTTTAGGCGGAATGATGCTTAAACATGTTCATGATTACCTTGAAAACTGGGATCTGAATACAGAAATATAATTTATAAATGATGAATGATAAGTGATAAATGATACAATTGTCATATTAAGCTTATCGAAACATCTTTACAATATAAAACCTTCGATTTTTTTCGGAGGTTTTTTGTTTGAAAAACTTTGTTACATTTTATACCAAATCCGGACAAACCATGTAATAGAATGCTTTTTTTAACTGTCTTTAAATAAAAGCAAGAACCTATATTCTCAAAATATGAAACAAATTCTTCTGGCAACTTTTGTCTTAAATATTTCTGCCGTCTCTTTTTCGCAGCAAGCCAATCAGTTTACATTAATTGATAATTACGTAAAAGAAGCCATTAAAGCAAATCAGATTCCCGGTTTAGCAATTGGTGTTATAAAAGATAGTAAAGTAATTTTTGAGCAATATTACGGTACGGAAAATTTGGAAGATGCTAAAAAAGTAAGTCCAACTTCAATGTTCAGGATATATTCTACTTCAAAATTAATGACTGACGTTGGTGTTTTTCAATTAATAGAACAAGGAAAATTATCTTTAGAAGACAATGTTTTAAAATACGTTGAAAATCTACCACAGGAGTGGCAAAATGTGAAGGTAAAAAATCTCTTGACCCATTCTTCCGGAATACCGGATTTTATTGCTTTCAGTGATATTCTGCCGGAATATTCAGGTTCTAAAACTATTGAACGGTTGAGCAAAGAGAAAATGGATTTTACAACAGGGAACGAATTCAGATATAATCAAACGAATTATATGCTTCTCTCTATGATTATTGAAAAAATTACAGGACAATCTTTTGGAGATTTTATTCTAAGTAATCAATTTTCTGATGTAAAAAATCAGATTGTTTATTCGTCAAATGCTCTTGAAAAAATTCCGAACCGTGTTATAAAATACAATTTCAATTCGGAGACTAAAAAATATGTAAAATCTAAAGATGTTGAAGGAAAAAAAGCATATCCCGGAAACGGAATAGCCATTACTCTGCCTGCATTTTTGAAATGGAGCAGCCATTTAAGTAAAAATGACTTCCTGAATCAAAAAACAAAAGACATGATGTGGCAGCCATTTGAATATGGAAATAAAAAAGATGTCTTTGCATACGGCTGGGAAATCAATAAAGTGAATAATATTTCATCTTACGGCTTTTCTGGAGGAAATGTAAGCGCTTTCAGATTTTATCCACAAAATAATATGGCAATAATTATGATGTCAACCGGTTATAACTTTTTTCCAGAACAATATCACATCATAAATCATATTGCATCCATCGTGGATAACAATTTAACCGATAATTTTCTGTTAGCAGAAGAGTCAATTATTACTGAATTTGCTAAGCCAAACAATCCAAATGCTGAGAAAAATTATTATGCTATTAAAGCAAAAAATTCAAAATGGAATTTTGAAGACACATTGAATAATATCGGATATATTTTAATGAGAAATTCCAGATTTAATGAGGCAGTAAAAGTTTTTGCATTAAATACTAAAGAAAATCCTCAGTCGGCGAATGCTTTTGACAGTTTGGGAGAAAGTTATTTTTCAATTAAAAACTATACTTTAGCCTTAGAAAATTATAAAAAATCTTTAGCATTAAACCCTGAAAACACCAACGCAGAAAATATGGTTAACAAAATACAAGATTTAATGAAAAAGAAGTAACATTTAATTTTAAATAACAAATCAATCCGGCGAAAGTTGGGATTTTTTTACTTGTAAATTTTGACTAAAGAAAAACAAATCAACTAGTTTAGTGACAGAGATTTTAATTGGAAATAAAAACGCTTTATGAGTGGCAAAATTTTTAGAAGAAATATAAATTCCTTATTTTTATCAACAATCTTGCGACAAACCATTTAATGCTGAAAATAATAGTCATCATCCGAAGATCTCTAAAAAAATCTTTTGATAATATTAGAAACGAACAACTGAAGTACAATCTGCTTCAGGCAATCCCTTTCTGGATCGGTTCCGTAATTACGGGATTTGTAGCGGTGATGTATGCCAAAATTTTTGCATGGGGCGAAAATCTCCTGCATTTTATTTTGGACTGGCATTCGTGGATGATCTTCATTATTGCCCCGATTGGTTTTGTCTTGTCTTGGTGGCTCGTGAAAGAATTTGCCCCGAATGCAAAAGGAAGCGGAATTCCGCAGGTGATGGCAGCCGTAGAATTAGCCAACCCGAAAGAACATAAAAAGATCCGAAGTTTACTAAGTTTAAAAATTATTGTTTTTAAAATCCTTTCCTCTTTAGTTTTGGTTATCGGAGGCGGTGCAGTCGGTCGTGAAGGTCCCACAATTCAGATCGCAGGTTCCGTATTCCGAAAAGTAAACGAATACCTTCCCGAATGGTGGCCGAAAATTTCAAAGAAAAATATGATTATGACGGGTGCAGCAGCGGGACTTGCAGCGGCTTTCAACACACCTTTGGGCGGAATTGTTTTCGCTGTGGAAGAACTTTCCAAAACCCATATCAATTATTTTAAAACCGCCCTTTTTACCGCAGTTATCATTGCCGGTTTAACGGCGCAGACTTTGGCAGGTTCTTACCTTTATTTGGGATATCCACAAACAAATGACGTTTCTTTAATGGTGATGTTTCCGATCATTTTGGTGGGCGGAATCGCCGGAATTTTAGCCAGTCAGCTCTCCGTAATCATGCTTAAAATGAATGACTGGAAAAAGAGAAAACTTAAAACAGACCGCGCCAACGTAGCATTTCTAATTTTATGTGCTCTAATTATAGCTTCTATCGCTTTTTTCATCAACAGAGAAATATTAGGCTCCGGAAAAGAAATCATGGAACGCGTTCTTTTTACTTCAGAAAAACATGAAGACTGGTACGTTCCTGTTTTAAGAATGTTGGGTTCTGCCCTTTCCTTTACTTCAGGCGGTGCCGGAGGAATTTTCGCGCCTGCCTTAACAGCCGGAGCAAGTATTGGTTCTGTAATTTCAGGATTTATCCATTTAAGTCCCAATGAAACAAACGTTGTTATTTTGGCAGGAATGGTTGCTTTTTTAACTGGGATTACCAGAGCTCCCTTTACATCAGCAATAATTGTTCTGGAAATGACTGACCGACATTCTTTGATATTTCATCTCATGTTAGCGGGAATGGTGTCTTCCATTGCCTCCATTTTGGTATGCCGACATTCTTTATATGATGTCATAAAAGTAAATTTTTTAACGGAGATCAGAAAAGACGACCGTATGTAAAGTTCAGGGTTTTGGGTTTAAAGTTTATTTGTAAGAAATGCTTCAACAGCCAAAAACTATCACTAACAATACCCCGCCATCAATTATTTTCAAGAAAGCCCCTTCTTATATTGCATATTATAAATATATTCTCTACTTTTGCACCTCGAAATAATTAACAAATTTTTTAACATTATGAACAATTACGAAACTGTTTTCATTTTAACTCCCGTTCTATCTGATGCACAGGTGGAGGAAGCAGTGAAAAAATTCGAAGATCTTATTAAAGAAAAGAACTGCGAAATCGTTGCTAAAGAAAACTGGGGATTAAAAAAATTAGCTTACCCGATCCAATTGAAAAAGAACGGATTTTACACTTTAATCGAATTTAAAGGTGAAGGTTCTGTAGTTGCTGATTTAGAATTGGCATTCAAGCGTGACGAGAGAGTAATCCGTTACCTTACTACAAAACTAGACAAACACGCTGTTGACTACGCTGTAACTAGAAGAGCAAAAGTAAAAGCAGCTAAAGCTTAATTATTAACCCTATTTTTTAAAAAGACAAGACATGGCAATAGACGAAATGGCTAAACAAGCCTCAGCTGGAGGAGAATCTGAAGTAAAATTCCTTACTCCGCTTGATATCAATACAAAATCTGAAAAGAAATATTGTAGATTCAAAAAATACGGAATTAAGCACGTAGATTACAAAGATGCTGATTTCTTATTACAGTTCGTAAACGAGCAAGGTAAAATCTTACCAAGAAGATACACAGGAACTTCTTTAAAATACCAAAGAAAAGTTTCTGCTGCAATCAAAAGAGCAAGACACTTGGCGTTACTACCATACGTAGCTGACTTATTAAAATAAAAAAATTGCAATTAGCCATTAGCTTCTCGCTTTTGGCTTTTTGTTGCTGAATTAATTTATAAATTCTAACGATGTGAAGAGTAAGCCGGAATATAAACCCCGGAACTCCAAACTCTAAAACGGACAACAACAATGAACATTATTCTAAAAAAAGACGTAGAAAACTTAGGTCTTGAATTCGACACATTAAGCGTAAAGCCTGGTTATGCAAGAAACTTCTTAATTCCTCAAGGGTATGCTTTATTAGCTACTCCTAAAAACATTGCAGCTTTAGAAGCTACTTTGGAGGCTAGAAAAGAAGAAGAAGCTAAATTGGTTGCTGCTGCAAACGCTGTAGTAGAGCAATTAAAGAAAACTTCTATCACAATTCCTGCAAAAGTAGGTACTGGTGATAAATTATTCGGTTCTATCAACAATGCAGATTTAGCTGAAGCTCTAGCAAAAGCAGGGGTATCTGTAGATAAAAAATACATCAAAATTCCTGGAAACACAATCAAGAGAACAGGTAAATTCTCAGCTCTTGTTAGACTTCACAGAAACGTTGAGTACAACTACGAATTCGATGTTGTATCTGACGCTCCGGTTGAAGCTCCAAAAGCAGCTCCTGTTAAAAAAGAAGAAGCATCTTCTGAAGAAGCTTAATCAAGACGAGATTTTCTCAACATATAAACCACTTCAACCGAAGTGGTTTTTTTGCGTCCTTGCGACAGAGTGAAGGTTCGCGAACGCAGTTCTGAAGCAACGAAACAATCTCTTACAACAATTTATTATTACATCAACACATCAGTCATTTTGACGAAGTAGAAATCTACCCTCCAATAGAAAATTCCTATATTTTTCAGGAGCTATTTCCCGCTTTCCATTACAATCTTTTTTTGCAAAAAAGGATTTTCCATTACAATCGGGGCTAAAATTCCCATCATCAATAAATACTGATACGTTTTCACAGCACTTATCTCTCCAAAAAATAAAGAATGAAGCAGAAATTTAATTAATGCTTTTAGTAAAAAAAATTTATGTCATTAGTATTTAGAAAAAATAAAAAAACCTCCCACTCTTAAACTCTCAAACCCTACAACTCTAAAACCCTTATAGCCCTAAAACTCTCCAACTCAAAATCACTCCTCTCCCTTCAGCTTCTGTAGATAATCCGTCGGAGCAACCCCAATTACTTTTTTAAAAATATTACTGAAAGAAGACAAACTGTTGTATCCCACCATCATCGCGATCTCGTACATATTATACTTCCCTTCCAGCATCAGTTCCAGAGAACGGGTAATTCTCAGCGCACGTAAAAAACGAACGTAATTCATGCCCAGAATTTCCTTAAACTTTCGGGAAAGTGTTCTTGTACTCATCCCGAATTGTTTTGCCGTAGATTCAATGCTTAAAGGCTTTTCCAGATTCGCATGAATGTACTGTGCCACCTTCAGAAGCATCTCGTCATTCGGAAAAGGATGCTGAACCGGAAATGCCCGTTTTTTATCCCTTTTTTCAGGTAAAATCCCTTTTAACGCTTTAAGAAAATCATATTTTACCCCATCATTTCTTGTGATTTTCCCATCCCAGTCTTTGGTGTACAAAATCATCTCCCGAAGAAGATGACTTACCGAATAAATATTAATTTCATCAAAAAAGCCATTTTCATTTTCTTCTTTTTTAAAATAAAAATTATACAGATCTACTTTCGGACTCGTAGAGAAAATATAATGCGGTGTTCCGGCAGGAATCCACATAAAGCATCTTGCCGGTAAATACCAGTGTTTCAGATCGGTGAAAATATGCACAATTCCACCTTCTGCATAAACCAACTGAGCCGAACTGTGATAATGGATTTCGGTTTTCACCTTTCCGGTAAGCACATGATAAACGTAAAATTCCGAATCTGCTTCTTCTACTGCTTTAAAATGACTTTCGTTCATTCAATAAAGGTAAAGAGAAAATTTCAATATGGCGTAAATGAGCAAATCTTTTTCTGTTTTCACAAATCATGTCCGAAGCTGTACCGCGTAAATTTGCAGAGTCAAAAACAATTCAGCAAAAAATCTTAACTATATTTATGAAAATGATATCATACTCAAACAGATATCAGTGGTTTGCGTTGTGCCTATTACTTATGAGTAATTTATTACAGGCACAGATAACCGATTATCAACATCTTAGTCTGCAAAAAGCAATAGAAATCGGATTAACAAAGAATAAAAAATTACAAATTAGCCATTTAAAAGATGAAATGTCCGAAACCAGAGAAAAAGATCTAAAAATGGAAAAGTTTCCCGATGTAGAATTTCACACAAGCTATAATCAGGTAACCAATCTTTTTCAGCATGAAGACGGGGTGTTTGCAAAAGCAACAAAGTACAACATCATCAATGGAATGTACGATTTTACGCTTTCGGCTTCCATTCCTGTTTATATGGGCGGAAAAATTAAAAATACCGAAAAAAAAGCCGCCATTGATACTGAAATTTCATCTCTTAAAACGCATCTGAATGAGAGACAGCTAAAGATGGAAATTATCACCGCCTTTCTCCAGATTCATCATTTAAAAGAACAGCAGCATTTAATTAATGATAAAATGAAAGAAGATTCCATAAACATCAAACAGGTAAAAGCTCTGAAAGCAAACGGTGTGGTTACGGTAAACGAAGTTCTCAGAACCTCTTTACAGCTCTCTAACCATAAAATGAACCGGACAGAACTGGATAATGATATTCAGATTGCAGAACACAAGCTGAAAACGATGCTTTCGCTTCCGGAAAATCAGGAAATGCATGCAGAAACGGAAGACTTAATTTCTGAGAATGCAGAAATCCCTTACATCAATGAATTAACGGAAACCGCTTTACATAAAAACGAATCTGTGGAAATTGCCAATAAAAATCTCACTCTGAAAGAACTGGATCAGAAAATTGCCAAAGCGAATTATTTACCGAAAATTACCGCAGGCGGAGAATACTTTTTAAAATATCCCAATATGATGTTTTTTCCGCCCGAACCTTATGCGTATCGTTTGGGAATGATCGGTATCCATCTTACTTATCCCATCGAAAATTTGTACAAAAATAAATACAAAATGCAGGAAGCAAAAGAAAATATAACTCTTGCCCAATTGCAGATCGAAGAAAATGAAGAAAATATCCGGCATGAAGTGTATGAAGCTTTCAAAAAATTTGAAGAAACGGAAGAAAAGGTAAAAATCGCAGAAGAAGCCATTAATCAGGCAAAAGAAAATTACAGGATCGTGAAGACCAAATATGCGAATAAGCTAAGTTTAATCACCGAACTCATTGATGCAGACAATGCCTATCTGGAAGCGCAATCCAACCTTATTTCCGTAAAAATTAACCGACAACTAAAATATTACCAACTCCAGTACACGATTGGAAATTTATAAAACTATGGCGAAGAAACAATTAACACAAAAGGAAAAAAGAATCAATAAAATCATCAGCGTTTTGGCGTGGATTCTTATCATCAGCGGAATAACAGGAATGTTAAGCTTCTATCTTTTTTCGAGAAAAAATGTAACGACCAACGATGCGCAGATCGAACAGTACATTACGCCGGTTTCCAGCAAAGTTTCGGGGTTTATAAAGACAATAAAGTTCAATGAAAACCAGTTTGTGCATAAAGGCGACACTTTACTTATCATCGACAACCGCGAGTTTATCAATCAGGTAAAAATAGCGGAAGCCGGTCTCCATGCCAACTCAGATAATATCAACACCATCGAAAGCGGAGTGAATACGAAAGAAAGTGACACTAAAATTATTGATGCAAAAATCGCCTCTGCCAAAATCGACATTTGGAAAACCGAACAGGACTTTAAACGGTATAAAAATTTAGTGGATGAAGATGCAGCAACCGATCAGCAGTTTGAAAATGCAAAAGCTTTGTATGAACAGGCAAAAGCGAGCTTATCAGCTTTAGAACAGCAAAAAAACGCAGTAAAAGCAGGCGTTAGTGAGCAAAAAACGAAAATCGCTCCGGTAAAAAGCCAGATACAGCAAAGTTCTGCCAATCTTAACAATGCGAAGCTTTTTCTTTCCTATACTTTTGTTACCGCACCTTACGACGGTTGGGTAGGAAAGAAAACCATTCAGGAAGGACAGTTGATCAAAGAAGGTCAGGCTTTGGTTCAGATCGTAAGCAAAGAAAAATGGATTATTGCCAATTATAAAGAAACGCAGTTGGGACAAATCGATCAGAAAAAAGAAGTCATTATCACCGCAGATGCGTATCCTGATGTGGAATTTAAAGGAAAAATCGTGTCAGTTTCTCCCGCTTCAGGCTCCCAGTTTTCTTTGGTAAAACCGGACAATGCAACAGGAAATTTTGTGAAAATAGAGCAGCGATTTCCTGTAAAAATCATTCTCAATAAAAATCAAAACAACGAAAAATTGCTTTCCGGAATGAACGTTCTGGTGAGTGCGAGGAAGATTTAGAGTTTGAGCGTTTCAGGGTTTGAGGGTTTGAGAGTGAAAGGGTTTGAGTTTTTTTAGTGTTTTCATTTTCTCGAATTTAAATTTTTCAAATTTCTTTTCTCGGATTTTTAATTAACCAATCAATTATTTTTAGCGAAAAGGCAGAATACAATTTTGCCATCTTATCTTTTTTTACAATTTTCTGTCTTTTCGCAATTTTTTATTTTTTTTATTCAATTAATCATGCATCACAATTCAGTTTATCATGGATGGGTTCCGCAGTGGCTGAAACTTCCGCTTCTTATTTTAGCGCTTTTTCCGCATCTGATGCTGCTGTCGCTTCTGCATTCCAACAGTGCTTTTACCGCTTCTTTTATGGATGCAGATTCGGATGACATACAATATTTAATGATCCTGATGTACGGAACATTTGTGGTCACGCTTTTGGTGATACAGCGTTTTATGGCATATTTCAGCGTAAAATATTATACTTTGCTGATGTCTTCCGCTTCCGTTCTCATTCTTTACGGACTTTCTGTTACGCATGATTATCATATCATTCTTGTCATCCGTTTTCTGGAAGGAATTTTCGGAGTTTTGGAAGGCGCTATATTTCTCCCGCTTATTGTGGCTGAATTAAAGACAAAACACGCCAAAGAAATTGCCTACCTTTTTATGTACACCATTATTCTTACGGGCGGAACATTAACCACTTCCCTGCTGAAATCAAGCATAGAAAACTACGATTTCCGCCACATGATTCTCATGATGGTCTATTTTCACGTTTTCGTTCTGGTAATGGCTTTTGCTATTTTCAATAAAAACAGATTTTTCCCGAAAAAACCTTTGTATCAACTTGATATTGCAAGCTGGTTTTTGCTTTGGGGATGTCTTCAGGCAGGAGGTTACGCGCTGATCTACGGAAAAAGACTGATGTGGTTTGAATCTGATCGTATTGTATTCTGTTTTTTACTGTTCCTGATTTTTGGAGGATTATTTATGCTGAAACAGAGAAATCAGCCGCGGCCGTTTTTTCATTTTGAAGTTTTCAGTTCAAAAAATGTAATTGTAGGGGTTATTCTTTTCTTCATCTTTTATATTCTCAGAGCTTCCATCAATAATGTGTACAGCGTGATGGCTGTTGTCTGGAAATGGCAGTGGGATTACATCGTGGAAGTTCAGTACTGGAACGTTGCAGGAAGTCTTCTGGGCGTTTTTCTGTCCGCATTATGCATCACCAAAGGGGCTTCTTCAAGGCTTGTATTTTTTACCGGATTTTTAATTTTAGCCATAGACAGCGCATGGTTTACCTATACTTTTTATACGGATACAACGCTTCAGACGATTTGTCCGCCCTTGTTTCTTCAGGGAGTCGGACAAGGCTTGCTTTTTACTCCGCTTGTATTCTTCTTAATTGCAGGAATGCCGGAACAGTACGTTTCCAATGCGACCGCAGTAGGAACCGCCACAAGATTCTGGACCACAGCAATCGGCTATGCGTTGATGCAGAATCTGATGCTTTTTTTAACCCTAAAACATTCCGATTCTTTAAGCTCGGAATTTGTAAGCACAAACTCGATTTTCGCGTCGCAATGGAACCAGATTTTTGGAAATAACAGTTCTAAACTTCCGGTAAATGAATCTTTATCCGTTACCTCAGAAATTTTTAAGTCAAAAATAAATTCACAGGCAATTCTGCTTTCCAATATGGAGATTTTTACAGGATTGTTCTGGCTGGCTTTAATTACCGCAGTAATTATTTTACTGTATCATCCGGTGAAAATTGTGGTAAGGAATATTATTTAAATAAGGAACCTGTTTAAACTAATTTCAGAATTAACCACAAAAGACACAAAAGGCAATGTTAAAGCAAATTTCAATAATATTCAAAGCGCTCAAAAGAACCAAAATCAAAGATTTTTAAAAACTATTGTGAACTTTTTCATTTATAATGATCAGCTTTAAATAAAAGTTTAGTTCATCTTTTGTACCTTTTGCGGTTAAATAAAAAGTTTAAACAGACTCAAAAAAACCGGGAGAAATTCCCGGTTATGATTATGATTTTGGAGACCAGACGTTGAAAAACTCTTTCACTTTTTCAAGGCTGTATCCTTTTCCTTCCTCTAAAACTTCGCTCTGCTGAACGTGGATCATTTTACCATTCTGATCCAGAACGATGAAAACCGGATATCCGAATTTCGTTCCCGGATCGCCATATTTGGCAAATATCTTTTCGTTTTTATTTTCCGGAGAATAATTCAGGTGGTAATATAGATAATTGTCGTCCACTAATTTTTTCAGTTCCGGAGTAGTCTGTACATACTGATTGAATCTTAAACACCAAATGCACCAGTTTCCTCCTGCCTGAATCATGATATTTTTCTTTTCCTTTTTAGCTTTTGCAATCAAATTCTGTATATCTTTTTCTGCATCTGCTTTCGGATCATAAGGTTTTGGAAGCTTCGCCTTCTCTTCCGCTGCCTTTTTCTTGGCATCCAGTTCGGCATGATCTGTCTTTACCAATAACGATTTTTCTTCTGAAACACTTTTAACTTCCTGTCTTACGGTATTGGTATTCTGAGAGAAAGCAATGGAACTTAAACCCAGAAATGCAATTAATGATAATTTTTTCATACGTTAAAAATAAAAAAATAATACTATTTGTAAGCAAAAACAGAACCATAATTTTATTATGCGTAAATTTGCATGTTTTATGAATTTCCTTATCAAAATATTATATCTGATCTCCAAACTTCCGCTGAAAGTTTTGTATGTATTTTCAGACATCATGTTCTTTCTGAATCATTATATTGTAGGGTACAGAAAAAACGTCATTACTCAAAACCTGAGAAAATCTTTTCCAAAAAAATCGGAGGAAGAAATTGCAGAGATCCGGAAGAAATTCTATCTCAACTTTTCCGATTATCTTGTAGAAACGGTAAAATCCTTCAGTATTTCCGAAACAGAATCTCGGGTAAGAATGCAGCACATCAATCAGGAAGTTTTTCATGAGGCAAAAGCGGAAGGAAAAAATGTGATTATGCTTGCGGGACACGTTTTCAACTGGGAATGGATTAATGCGCTTGCTAAAGTAATTCCGCAGGATCACTGCCATCCTGTTTACCGAAAGGTAAACAGTGATTTCTGGGAAAACCAGATGAAAAAAGTCCGTAATAAATTCGGGAATGAAGCACTGGAAGCGAATGAAGTGATCATGCATATTTTCAGATCCAAAAGCAAAGGCAGCTCTGCTTATATGTTTGTGGCAGACCAGACTCCCCACTTTTCTCATGTAAACTACGGTCTGGAATTTTTAAACCAGAGAACGCCTGTTTTTATCGGGTATGATAAACTGGCAACAAGAATGGATCTGGCGTTCATTTACTGTGAAATGAAGAAGGTAAAACGCGGTTATTATCAGGTTAATTATCACAGAATTTATCCTGACGGAGAAAAATTTGTGGAAAATGAAGTCGTAAAAAAATTCCATAAATTATTGGAAAACACATTGAATAAAAGACCCGATAACTATCTTTGGTCGCACAGAAAATGGAAATATCAGGATTCCATCAAAACTTTTGATTCAGAAAAAATTTAATTTCTCATGTCGAAAAAATTAGCAGTCGTTATTTTAAACTGGAACGGGAAAAGCTGGCTGGAAAAATTTCTTCCCAATGTTGTTCAGTTTTCTCAAAATGCTGATATTTATGTGGTTGATAATCTTTCCACCGATGATTCTGTCGATTTTCTTCAAAAGAATTTTCCTTCGGTACAGATTATTGAAAACAATAAAAATTACGGCTTTGCAGGAGGCTACAATGAAGGTTTAAAAGAAATTAAAAATGAATTGTACTGCCTTCTGAATTCTGATGTGGAGGTTACCGAAAACTGGATCGATCCTGTTTTGGAACTTTTTGAAAAAGATTCTTCCATTGCAGCAGTTCAGCCTAAAATCCTTTCCTACAACAATAAAAACTACTTCGAATTTGCGGGTGCAGGAGGCGGATTAATTGATAATTTAGGTTATCCGTATTGCAGAGGAAGAGTTTTTGATGATCTGGAAGAAGATAAAGGGCAGTATGATGATGAAACGGAAATTTTCTGGGCTTCAGGATGCTGTTTATTTATCCGAAGCAAAGATTTTTGGGAGCAAAAAGGTTTTGATGAACGTTTTTTTGCACATCAGGAAGAAATTGATCTTTGCTGGAGACTGATTAATTCGGGAAAGAAAGTTTTTTACACCGGAAAATCAAAAGTATATCATGTTGGCGGAGGAACTTTAAACAAGCAAAGTGCACAGAAAACTTTTTTAAATATCCGAAATAACTTTTCGATGTTACTGAAGAATCTGCCTTTTCCAAAATTAATCTGGCTGATTTTTTTCAGATTGTGTCTTGACGGAGCTGCCTCATTTTATTTTGCCTATAAAAATGGAATTTCCCATTTTTGGGCAGTTTTAAGAGGACATTTCGGATTTTACGCACAGATTCCCGGAACTTTAAAACGCCGTCAGAAACATCAGAAAACAGATTATTATCAAACCAAATGGCTTGTTTTCAAACATTTTTTAGGGGATAAAAAGAAAATTTAAACCCTTAACTTAAAACTATAAACTTTATTTATGGATTTCTGCGCAATAGATTTTGAAACGGCAACTCACGAGCGAAATTCCGCGTGTGAGCTTGGAATCTGTGTTGTGCAGGATTCAAAAATAATTGAGACCAAAACATGGCTCATCAAACCACCGAGTTTTCCTTATTTCAGCCCGTTTAATGTGGATGTTCACGGTATTCTTCCGGATGATGTGAAAGATGCTCCTACTTTCGATGAAATCTGGTATGAAGTAGAGGAAATGATTTACGGAACGTTAATGATTGCCCATAATGCAGGATTTGACGCAGGTGTGCTTCGCGGATGCCTGAATCATTATGGAATGTTCACGCCGAAACTCAATTATCTCTGCAGTATTCAGTTAGCCAAAAAATCATGGAATTATCTTCCGAGATATGGATTAAAACATCTTGCTGAATACCACCAGATCAGCTTTAACCATCACAGAGCAGGTGACGATGCAGAGGTTTGTGCTAAAATATCTTTACTGGCTTTTGAAAAACTGTTTCTCACAAGCAATGAAGAGGTGAATGATCTGATGAAATTAAAAATAAAAAAACTTTAATCTTTTTTGCTATTCATTCGAATTGAAACAGCCAAATTCCAGAATGCAGAATTTAATTTCCAGATTTTGGAATTTTAATTGCTTAAAACTTCTGATAAAAGATTGAATTTAGGAATATCAATTTCAAAGCTTTCCTGCGTTTCCATATTTTTTACAAGGTATTTTCCGCTCATATTTCCCACTCCGGAACGAAGCATCACATTGGAGAAATAAGCGAAATTTTCGCCTGTAGGAATCTCAGGAGTCAAGCCGATTACGCCATCCCCGATGATCTCTGTATATCCGAAGCCTACGTCGAAGATCAGCCATTTTCTTTTAAGAATTTTTATCGGAAAACTTCCTTCGTTTTCAATAACGATGTTGTATTTAAAAACGTGTCTGTTTTCGGACGGATAACTGTTTTTGCTATCATATTCAGGTATTACTGAAACTTTGATATTGGAGGTCATTTTAGAAAACATCATCTTAGTATTTATTACAAGAGATACAAAAATCTCGCCTTTTTGAGGCGAGATTTGTATTTATACTATAATTTTTATCAATAATTATAATCCAAGACCTTTTCTTTCGTCTCCGTTCATTAAGATACCAACCGGATTGTCGATTGCTTCTTTTACTGCAACTAAGAATCCTACAGACTCTTTTCCGTCGATAATTCTGTGGTCATAAGACATCGCAACGTACATCATCGGACGAATTACCACCTGTCCGTCAACCGCAACCGGTCTCTGGATAATGTTGTGCATCCCTAAGATTGCAGATTGAGGAGGGTTAATGATAGGTGTAGACATCATAGATCCGAAAGTTCCACCGTTGGTAATGGTGAACGTTCCGCCTGTCATTTCGTCAACAGTGATTTTTCCGTCTCTTACTTTGGTTGCTAAATCTTTGATGTTGGCTTCAACACTTGCAAAAGACATATTTTCAGCATTTCTCAATACAGGAACCATTAATCCTTTCGGACCTGAAACCGCAATTGAAATATCGCAGAAATCATAGTTCACTTTGAAATCTCCGTCGATGGATGCGTTTACATCAGGATACATCTGTAAAGCTCTTGTTACCGCTTTTGTAAAGAAAGACATGAAACCAAGTCCTACTCCGTGTCTCTGAGCAAATTCTTCTTTATATAATTTTCTTAATCTGAAGATTTCAGACATGTCAACTTCATTGAAAGTGGTTAACATTGCCGTTTCATTCTTCACAGAAACTAATCTCTGAGCGATTTTTCTTCTAAGAACTGAAAGTTTAGTTGTTGTTGTAGATCTGGAACCTGTAGCGGTAACAGGATTTCCTCCCAATGCAGGAACTGCAGCCAGTTCAGCGTCTGATTTGGTGATTCTTCCGTCTCTTCCGCTTCCTGAAACCTGTGAAGCATCCATTCCTTTTTCGTCAAGAATTTTCTTAGCCGCAGGAGAAGGAGCACCCGTTGCATACGTCTGCGTTGCAGCAGCTACCGGTTGAGCAGCAGGTTGTGGAGCCGGAGCTTCCTGTTTAGCAGGTTCAGCCGCTTTAGGAGCCTCTTCCTGTTTTGGAGCTTCAGCAGCAGGAGCAGCGCTTCCTGAAGGTTTTGCAGCATCCATATCGATTAAACAAACCACCTGTCCTACTTGTACAACGTCACCTTCTTCAGCTTTCAGAGTGATTACACCACTTTGTTCAGCAGGCAATTCAAGAGTAGCTTTATCTGAATCTACTTCAGCGATGGGTTGATCTTTTTCTACATAATCACCATCTTTTACAAGCCAAGTTGCGATTTCAACTTCTGTAATTGATTCGCCCGGTGAAGGAACTTTCATTTCTAAAACTGACATATCGTATTTTTTATTTTTTTATTGATTATTATTTTTAATTAAGCGGTTACAGGTCTTTTTACCGGAGCATCGTTTCTGTCGAATACTCTGTTGATTACTGCATTCTGATTTTTCTCAAACATTTTGTGACTTCCCGGAGCCGGAGCACCACTTGGAACCGGAGCAATAACATTGATTCCTGTTTCTCTGAAGTTTCTTAGGATATAAGACCATGCTCCCATATTTTCCGGTTCTTCCTGAGCCCAAACCAATTCTTTTCTGTTTGAATATTTTTCGAAGATTGCTTCGATAGCATCTGTCTGAAGCGGATATAACTGCTCGAATCTTACCAGTGCAATATTTTCAGCGTTTAATTCTTCTTTTTTAGCCAATAATTCGAAGTATAATTTACCTGAACAAAGTACTAATTTTTCAACTTTTGAAGGATCTGCAGAAGGATCGTCTAAAATTGGCTGGAAACCTCCGTTAGCGAAATCTTCAAGCGGAGAAACCACTTTCGGATGTCTTAACAATGATTTAGGACTCATCACGATTAACGGTTTTCTGAATGACCACTTCAACTGTCTTCTTAACAGGTGGAAATAGTTAGCAGGAGAAGTAATGTTTGCAACCACCATGTTTTCGTTTGCACAAAGGGTTAAAAATCTTTCCAGTCTTGCTGAAGAGTGTTCTGCCCCCTGTCCTTCTGAACCGTGAGGCAATAACATCACCAAACCGTCCTGAATTTTCCATTTTTCTTCTGCGGCAGCTAAATACTGGTCTACGATAATCTGCGCACCGTTCACGAAATCTCCGAACTGAGCTTCCCAAATCGTTAATGTATTAGGAGAAGCCATGGCATAACCGTAATCAAAACCAAGAACTCCGTACTCGGAAAGGTGAGAGTTGAATACATCAAATCTGCTTTCTGAAACCTGTCTTAAAGGGATATATTCTTCTTCCGTATCTTCTGTTTTTACCACTGCGTGTCTGTGAGAGAATGTTCCTCTTTCTACATCTTCACCGGAAATTCTTACATTGTGACCTTCAACAAGAAGTGTTGCATAAGCCAGCCATTCTCCAAGAGCCCAGTCTAAAGAGTTTCCTTCAATCGCTTTTAATCTGTTTTCGAAAAGTCTTGTAATTTTATTTAAGAACTTTTTATCTGCCGGAAGTGTAGACATTTTAACAGCCAGTTCTTTCAGCTTTTCAAGATCATATTTTGTATCAACAGGCTCCTGAACTGCTCCTCTTTTCCCAATCGGATAATTCGTCCAGTCATCTGCCATGAAAACGTCCATTACGTTCTTTTCAATTTCTTTGGAAGCATCAAAGTCTTTATCCAAAAGTGCTTTGAATTCCGTTTCCATTTTAGCGATCACATCGTTGGATGTTACGTTATCTTTCAGTAATTTATCTTTATAAATTTCTCTCGGATTCGGGTGCTTGGAAATTGTTTTGTATAAATTAGGCTGCGTAAATCTTGGTTCATCTCCTTCGTTATGACCATATTTTCTGTATCCTAACAAATCGATATACACATCTTTTCCGAATTTCGCTCTGAAATCAGCCGCAAAATGGATCGCATGAACCACCGCTTCTGCATCATCTGCATTGACGTGCATTACAGGAGATTCTGTAACTTTAGCAACGTCTGTACAATAGGTAGAAGATCTCGCATCCATATAGTTTGTTGTAAACGAAACCTGGTTGTTTACCACGATATGAACCGTTCCTCCTGTTTTATAACCGTCTAAAGTCATCATCTGCGCAACTTCGTAAGCAATACCTTGCCCCGCAATTGCTCCGTCACCATGAATAATGATCGGTAAAACTTTAGAATAATCTTTGTATTTATCGTCCACTTTTGCACGGCAGATTCCTTCTACAAGGGCTGCAACGGTTTCAAGGTGAGATGGGTTTGGTGTTAAATTAATAGAAACTTCTTCTCCTGAAGCTGTTTTGATTTTTTTGGATGAACCTAAGTGGTATTTTACGTCTCCTGAGAATACATCTTCTTCAAATTCTTTTCCTTCAAATTCTGAGAAGATCTGCTTATAAGATTTACCAAAAATATTGGTTAAAACATTTAATCTTCCTCTGTGCGCCATTCCTAAAACCACTTCATCTACGCCCAACTGAGAAGATCTTGAGATCAACTGATCCAAAGCAGGAATTAAAGTTTCACCACCTTCCAGTGAGAATCTTTTCTGCCCTACAAATTTGGTGTGAAGATAATTTTCAAACGCTACCGCCTGATTTAATTTTAATAAAATCTCCGTTTTTTCGTTAGCTGAAAGATTCGGGTGGTTTTCGTTTACCTGAAGCCACTGCTTGATGAAATCTTTTTCTTCAACATTGTTGATGTGCATATATTCCACACCGATAGAATCACAGTAGATGTTCTCTAAATGTGTGATGAGATCCTGTAAAGTTGCAGGACCTTTCATTCCTGTTTCAACCGCACAGTTGAATTTTGTATTTAAATCTGACTTATCCAGACCGAAATTTTCGATGTCTAAAGTCGGCGTATAATGTCTTCTTTCTCTTACAGGGTTTGTTTTGGTAAACAAATGTCCTCTCGTCCTGTACGCCTCAATAAGGTTTACTACCTTGAATTCTTTTTTGATGTGTTCCGGAACTTCTCCGTTTGTTGCTGCCTGAGTTGCCTGCTGAATAACAGGTGCTGAAACTGCGGGAGCCTGAACATATTGAACGTTATCATCGTCTCCGTAGTTCTCCAAAGCAAAATCGAAACCCTGAAAGAAGGCTTTCCATGATGGTTCCAAAGAATCCGGATATTTTAAGTACTGTTGGTATAAATCCTCAATTAACTGAGAATGAGCTGCGTTTAGGAATGAAAATCTGTCCATTATTACAGTTTATCTGTTATTAAAATTTGTTTGTAGAATTAAGCTTCAAATTTAATAAAAAAAACCGATTCTGAACAGCCTTTAAAGTATTAAAAAAACTATAAAAGAAATAAATCTGCAGAATTTACTTAAATACTGATAATGAGAGCTTCATATTGACATCCTGATCTTCCGTCGGGCGCTCGAGAAAAGTCTGACGAATATCATTAAAACGCATCTCGTCTTTCTTGGCTTTCTGGATTAATTGTTGTATAGCTTTTACTCTTCCGGCATAGTTTCCTTTGTAGTACATCACATAATTCTGGGTTGGACTAATCGTTCTGAAACTGAAGTTATTATCTGTAACCCCAAATTTTTTAGACAGAGGAATCCCCAGAAAATAGGATACTTCTTTGTCTTTGTAATTGTCTGCATCCGTAATGAGCATCGGGAAACCGAATTCATCTTCTTTTTTGCCCAGATCCATTGTGGTGTAATTGTAAATCTTGTTATAATTCATCACAATATTCTTGTAAAGCGCATCTTTTTTGTTGGAAGTACTTACGTTTATTCCCAGCAATAATTTTTCTTCTTCATTTTCAACCATCAGACTGTCGTATTTTATTGAAGCCATCTGATTGTCTTTTTCCACTTTATTGCCCAAAACATTTTTAAGATTTGCCATACTTTTGTTGATGTTTTCGGCAAAACGGTCTTCGGTCCAGAAATTTTCAACTCTTCTTAAAACAGAAAGTTTCGGGGTATGAACAACCCAGGTAATTTTGGTTTTTTCAGAGGACACTGCTTTAAATTTAACGTCGACAACAGTCGGGCTTTCATTTTTTTCTTCAAAAAGCTGATATCTTAAAGATTTATTCGGGTTTTCGTAACGGATAAACATTTCGCCATCCGTATCGTTTTTAGGGTCTACATAGCTGATGGAACTTCCCTGTCCTTCATATGGCGTATAATAATCGATATCAATAGACTGGGAACTTGTAAAGAAATTATTCCATCTTGTAAAATGTTGTAGATTATTGAACTGCAAAAAGACTTTTTCCAAAGGATAATCGATCTCTTTTTCTATTTTGAAATCTTTGCTTTCGTCCACAAAATAATACATGGAAGCTGCATAAGCTCCAATTAACAAGACAATAATTACCGCTATGATTTTAAAAAAACGCATTGTACAAAAATATAGAAAATAACAAGAGTGACCAATATGCTGATCACTCTGTTTTAATTATTTTGGGATGGAAGATAGAGGAAGTGATGTTGGAAGTTTAGCTATGATGGTTTAGTTTTGAAAATTATCTTCATCGAAAACCATATTTATTATTAAAATTAATTTAAGTTAAACTTCAATATCTTCCCTCTTCCAGCTTCAAACATCCAGTCTTTTAACCAATATGAGTTCCCGGTTTGATAACCGCTCCTTTTTTCACCACGATAATTCCATCCTGCACAGAATGGGTTCCGTAATCTCCGTCCTGAATATGTTTTCCACCAATAATTCTCACATTATCGCCGATGTAGCAGTTTTTATCCAAAATGGCTTTCTCAATGTAGCAATACTTCCCGATTCCCATGTTCGGCTGTCCGTTTCTGTCATTCTTCACAATTTCTGTGGTATCCTGATAAAAATCGGCTCCCATCACATAAGAATTTACAATGGTACTTCCTTTATCTATTCTTGTTCTGTTTCCAATAACGGAGTTTTCAATTTTATCTGCCATAATGATACATCCGTCTCCGAAAACAGCTTTGCTTACGTAAGAACCGTTTACTTTTGACGGCGGAAGCATTCTTGCGCGTGTAAAGACAGGCGAAGAGGAAAATAAATTGAACTTAGGGAAGTCCTGACAAAGATCGAGATTGGCTTCGTAGAAGGATTCAATGGTTCCGATATCCGTCCAGTAGCCTTCATACTGATAGCTTAATGTTGTGTATTTTCCAATGGAATTCGGAATGATATCCTTTCCGAAATCATCTCCTGCTCCTTCATCAAACATCTTTTTCAGAATGCTTTTCGTGAAGATATAAATTCCCATGGAAGCCAGATATTCTTTTCCGGCGTGTTTATTTTCTTCCGAAACTTCAGATTTTAATCCTTCTAAAAGATCATATCCCGGTTTTTCCACAAACGAAGTGATATTTCCTTCGTCATCCGAACTTAAAATTCCGAAACCTGTTGCGTCTTTAGCATTCACCGGAATGGTGGCAATGGTTACATCGCCGCCTTTTTCAATGTGAAAATTCAGCATTTCCCTGAAATCCATCTGGTATAGCTGATCTCCGGAAAGAATCAGGATATAATCATAATCGTACTTTTCAAGGTGCTTCATCGACTGGCGAACTGCATCTGCGGTTCCCTGATACCAACTGTCGTTTTCAACGTTCTGTTCCGCAGCCAAAATATCTACAAAACCTTTGCTGAAAATATCAAAATGATAAGAATTTTTGATATGGGAATTTAATGAAGCTGAATTGAACTGCGTTAAAACCAGAATTTTATTTAATCCTGAATTTAAACAGTTGGAAATAGGAATATCCACCAATCTGTATTTTCCCGCGATGGGTACAGCCGGTTTGGATCTTGAATACGTAAGTGGGAACAATCTGGTTCCTCTACCTCCTCCTAAAACAATGGAAATTACATTGCGATTCATAGTTTATCTTGCGTTTTATTTTATTAGGTTTACTGTTCTGTTTTTTAAATCTACATTTACTGTAAATGCAATCCCTTCTTCAGGATATATTTTGTTAATATTTACTTTATAAAAGTCCGGTCTGCCCAACTGTTCAGCATCTTTATCTACATTATCAATCTCAATCTTATGCTTAGCCAGTTCTTTTCTGAATACTTTATTGGTGATTAAAACATCCATGATATCCACCTGTTTCATTGTATAATCTTGAATATCTTTATCATATAAATCTTTCCAGTTCTTGCCATATCTTTTTTGAAGAGCTAAATCTGTTTTTTCATTTTCAGATCTTACACTGTCCACCAATTCTTGG
This sequence comes from Chryseobacterium mucoviscidosis, assembly GCF_002177115.1. GTDB lineage: Bacteria > Bacteroidota > Bacteroidia > Flavobacteriales > Weeksellaceae > Chryseobacterium > Chryseobacterium mucoviscidosis. The sequence goes on from NZ_MVAG01000122.1 coordinate 503,842, forward strand.
GTAACTACGCATCCAGCAACCCTTACTGTTTTTATTTTCCATTTCTTGTTAACTGTTTTTTCAAATTCTTCTCTCTGAAAATCTGGAAATCCATAAGTTAAAAACCAATAGTATCCATCTTTATGGATCATCGTTTCCTCTTTTTGATGACAGGAAAAAACGATCATTAATAAAAATAGAAAATACAGCTTTTTCACGATTTAATTCTTATATAAAGCTATGTATTTTTCGGCTGATTTTTCCCATGCAAAGTCAAAATTCATATTAGCACGGATTAAGTTTTCCATTTCACCTTTTTTATTGTAAACCAATAAGGCTCTGTTCATTGCATGGATAATATCGTCTACTCCCGGAAACGTAAAATTAATTCCCGCTCCACCTGTGGAAACATCTTCCACCGTGTCTCTTAACCCTCCTGTATACCGCACAATCGGAACGGTTCCGTATCTCATGGAGTACATCTGGTTAAGACCGCATGGTTCCACTCTCGACGGCATGAGCAAAAAGTCCGCCGAAGCGTATATTTTATGCGAAAGATGCTCTTTATATCCCAGATCCAAAGCAAAATTGGAATAAATATAATCGTATTCTTTCAGTTTATTTTCAATATAAGAATTTCCGGATCCCAGAATTATAATATTTAAAGCACCATAACTCTGCTTAATGCTTTTCCAGACGACGTCGGGAAGAAAATCTGCTCCTTTTTCGGTAGCAAATCTTCCGATGAAGGCAAACAACGGAAGTTCCGGCTTCAAGCCGTATTCTTTACAAAGTCTTTCTTTATTCTTTTTCTTCTGGGCAATGGCATTTTTAACGTTAAAATTAAAATCCAGCATCGGATCGGTTTCCGGATTCCAGACTTCCGTGTCAATTCCGTTAATGATTCCGTAGGCTTTCCCGAATTCATCGCGAACAAGGCTTTCCAGACCTCTGAAACTTACAAAAAGTTCTTCAAGATACCCTTGCGAAACCGTTGTAAAAGCATTGGCACATTTAATCATACTTGCCAAAGGATTTATGACTCCGTTCCAGTCCAGCAATCCCCATTTATACTGATCGAAAGCCGGCATATAATTCGCCATTTCCCAGCTCATCATTCCCTGATATTCACCATTGTGAATGGTTCCGATGGTTTTTACCCCTTTTAAAAAGGAAAATTCAGGACAATGCTCAATCATGAAAGGAACCAGTCCTGTGTGATAATCATGGCAGTGTAAAACATCCGGTCGAATCCCCATCGCACTCAGCCAATGAAGCACTCCGTGCTGAAAAGCTAAAAACTGAAAGCTTTCATCCGAATATCCGTAAGGGTTATCGCGATCCAAAAGTCCCGGAATTCTTACCATAAAAAGCTCAAAGCCCAAAGCGTTGGTTTTTTCCTTTAAAACCTGTACCTGAAGCATATTTGATCCTTGGTGAATGAAGCCATCAAAAACTATGTCAAACTCATGATCATGCACGAAAGATTTGTTGTACCAAGGCATAACCACCTTCGCATCAATATCTTTAATTTTATTCTGATATTTTGGTAAAGCTCCCACCACATCTGCCAAACCGCCTACTTTTGCCACCGGATAACACTCCGTACTTAGATGATAAATGATCATTTTTTCTCTCTCGTTTATTATTTATATCTTAATTAAAATCTTCGATATTAGGGGATTTATAAATCTCAAATACAAAAAAAGATCTGTTTTCTGTAAACTCTTCTTTGATTATAATGTTTACATCATCTGACCGAAAAGCCATAAAGCTGTATTTATCTATACTATTCGCATCAAATTGGGAAGAAGGATCAAATTCAAAACGCTTTCTTTTGAATTCCGTGAAACTCTCCTCTTCTGTATTGTCATCCATTATTTCCCATTCCGTCTCTTCAACCTGCTGTTTGCTGATAAACTTAAACTCAAAGTCCTTAATCGTTCTAAGATAATCTATGATTTCCAGAGTTTTATTTTTATCTCCGATGAAATCAATCTGACAAATCTTGTTTCTTAGAAACTCTATTTTATATGTTTCAATTTTAAAAGTAAAAAAATATAAATCCTCATTAAATTTCCCTTCGCTTACAGGAGCATTAATTCCGGCTTTCGAAAACGACTCCAGAGTTTCACTGTCGAAATCCGTCCTTATAATGACATCCTTAAGACTTTCATAGTCTTTTCCTAAAATTTCTAATAACTGAATCATTACTTTTTATGTTGTTTGATTCTGTTATGCTTATTGTACTTTTTATCTTTTCTTTTCAAAATAATTCCTGAAAGCGGCGGCAGACTTACGCTGATGGATTTCTGGTGATTCATGTATTCTTCATACTGTTCACTGAAAATTTCAGGCTTATAACCGCTTCCCGAATACCGTTCATCATCAGAATTGAAAACAATCTCCCAATGACTCGCTGCATTCACCCCAATTTTATAATCCAGAACTTCAGGCTTCAGGTTGAGAATCACCATAAAAACATCATCTTTTTTCTTTCCTTTCCTCAAATACACATATACAGAATTTTCCAGATCATCTGCTTCCACCCATTCAAAGCCTTCCCTGCTAAACTGATTTTCATAGAAAGCCGTCTCGTATCTGTAAAGATGGTTAAGATCTTTCACCAATGTCTGCAAACCTTTATGAACAGGATATTCCAGCAAATGCCAATCCAGACTCTGCTTAAAATTCCATTCGCTGGTCTGCCCGAATTCATCGCCCATGAAAAGCAGTTTTGCTCCGGGATGCGTAAACATATACACATACAGTGCGCGAAGATTGGCAAATTTCTGCCATTCATCGCCTTTCATTTTATAGATGAGACTCGCTTTTCCGTGTACCACTTCGTCATGCGACAAAGGCATCATATAATTTTCATTATACATATACATGGAAGCGAAGGTAAGCTTATGATGATGAAACTTTCTGTTCTCGTGTTCTTCTTTAAAATAATCCAGCGTATCGTGCATCCATCCCATCATCCATTTCATTCCGAAACCCACTCCGCCGTCATGAACAGGCTTTGTAAGCATAGGGAAATCTGAACTTTCTTCTGCAATGGTAATGATATTGTCTCCGAATTCTTTATAAACTGCGGTATTGAAATCCTGCAAGAACGCTTTCGCTTCGAGATTTACATTTCCTCCGTAAATGTTCGGTTCCCATTCTCCTTCATTTCGGGAATAGTCGAGATGAAGCATCGAGGTTACTGCATCTACACGCAATCCGTCTGCATGATATCGTTCCAGCCAAAACATGGCATTGGAAATCAGAAAAGATTTCACTTCACTTCTTCCGTAGTTGAAAATGTATGATTTCCAGTCGGGATGAAAGCCTTTTCTGGGATCTTCATGTTCGTACAGATAAGAACCGTCAAATCTGTGCAAACCGTTTGCATCACCGGGAAAATGTGAAGGAACCCAGTCTAAAATCACACCGATTCCGTTTTGGTGAAGCTCATCAATCAAAAACATTAAATCCTGTGGTGAACCGAAACGTGAAGTCGCTGCGTAAAAACCTGTAATCTGATATCCCCAACTCGGATCGTAAGGATATTCCATCACCGGCATAAATTCTACATGGGTAAAGCCCATTTCTTTAATATAAGGAACGAGTTTTTTCCCGATATCGCGGTAATTCAGGAACTTTTTCGGATCATTTCCTTCTCTTACCCAAGAGCCCAGATGCAGTTCATAAACAGACAAAGGAGCATTTAACGTATTTTTTTTCCAGCGGTTTTCCAGCCAGTCTTTATCTTTCCATTCGTACCATGTGGTAGAAACCAATGAGGCAGCCTGAATATTCTGTTCCCAGCTCAAAGCATAAGGATCACTTTTTTCTAAAATTTCTCCACGCGGCGTTTCAATAGCATATTTATACAAAGTTCCCCATGTTAAACCTGCAATGAAGCCTTCCCAGATTCCGGATTCGTCCCATCTCGGAAACAGAATATGATCTTTATGATTCCAGTTGTTGAAATTTCCGATTACCGAAACTTTTTTGGCATTGGGAGCCCAGACTGAGAAATACACTCCTTTCACCCCATCTTTTTCAGCGGAATGTGCGCCGAATTTATCGTACAGCTTGTAATGCTTACCTTCTTTAAAAAGGTAAACATCCTGATCCGTAAAAAGAGTGTATGTTTTAACCGAATTCATCACGGTTTTGATTTAATTTTTATATTTTTCTTGAAACTACAAAAAATATCTGCAATAATCATTAATAAATTTTGAATAAATTATTATGTTAAACTCTTTGCAGTACTTGTTTCTATCAAATATAACGCTTTTTTATTCAGTGTTTATCGTTTTAAAATGATTTGTCTTAAAAAGATTTTTTATAAATTTATGCTTTAATTTTACTAAAAACACGGATGAAGTTTGAACTTTACACAGCAGAAAGTGATGAACGAACGGTTTATATCACAGGAAATTTCAACAATTGGAACCCGAAAGACTACAACTTTCAACTTACACAAAAAGACCCCCAAAACTATTTTATCGAAATCGACGATGCCCTTTTACCGGATATTGTAGAGTATAAATTTACAAAAGGAGGCTGGGAAAATGTAGAACTCGACAAGTACGGAAGCATTACTCATAACAAAAAAGCTTTAAAATCCTCAGGAAAAACATCAGATACCGTTGAAAAATGGAGATTCAACTGGGGACCTTTCAAAGATGAATATTTTCCGATTGCAGAAATTATTTCGGAGGAATTCTACATTCCGCAGTTAGACCGTTACAGAAAAATATGGGCACTTCTACCCTATGATTATTATGTTTCAGACAAAAAATATCCTGTTCTGTATCTTCAGGATGCACAGAATTTATTTAATGAAGGAAGCGGCTACGGAAACTGGGAAATCGATAAAAAGCTTTCCATTCTCTCAGAATACGGTCGTGGAGATGTCATCATCATTGCGGTAGAACACGGAAGCGAAGAAAGAATTAAAGAGTATATTTTTGATAACGACAACGTCGCGAACGGATCGGAAGGTAAAAAATACATCCGTTTCATTACAGATACTTTGAAACCTTATGTTGACCAGACTTACCGTACAAAAAAAGACCGCGACAATACAGGAATCGGAGGAAGCTCTCTTGGCGCACTGATCAGCATTTACAGCGGGTTTCTTTATCCTGAAGTCTACTCCAAACTTTTGATATTTTCCCCTTCACTTTGGGTGGAACCGAACAACAATTTCCCGATGATGAATTTCAGAGTTCCTTTTAAAACGAAAATCTATCTTTACGGAGGCGGTCAGGAAGGTTCAAAAATGGTAAAGAGAATCCATATTTTCGAAGAATATTTAAAACGCTGGGAGAAGAAAAATCTATTTGATTTCGAATTCAGAACAAGCATCAATCCGGAAGGTACGCACAGCGAATTTTACTGGTCGCAGGAATTCCCGAGAGCGATTGAATGGCTTTATTATAACAACACAGAAAATCCGGTGGAAGTAAAACCACATCAGGAAAGCATTAAAAATTAAAATTATGAAATTAATCAACAAAAAAAATAAAAATTATACGCAGGTTTTTCATCTTTTCACAGAAGAAGAATGGACGAAAACCAGCAAAAATTTCAATAAAAACATTTCAACTTTCTTTACGGGTAAAAAGCATGAAGTTTTCGTGAATGCCCATGAAGAAGGAATAACATATTTTATAGGTATCGGAAAATCTACTTTGCAGAATTTTGAAATTCAGCAGGTTGCCGTGAAGTTTTCTCAGACGCAAAAAGGAAAAGTACAGCCTGTCCCGACATTAGTTATAGCCGACTGTTTGAACGAGAAGCAGTTTGAAGAATTTGCAAAAGGTTTATTGCTGGGAACCTACAATTACCCTTTCGAAAAAACGCATGCGTTCTGGAACGCTAAATTTGAGCTTCATTTTGAAAATTTAAGCCAGAAAAAATTAGATTCCATTGGCAAAAAAGCTGAAGCACTGAGCAACGGACAAACCGCCTGTCAGGAATGGCTGAACAAGCCCGCCAATCTCAAGAAACCTGATACTTTCAGTTTATATTTAAAAAATTTAGCTAAAAAATATGATTTAAAATATACTTCTTTTAACAGGAAAAAGTGTGAGGAACTTGGTTTAGGAGCTTATCTTTCCGTTAATCAGGGAAGTGCTTATGATGCAGCGTTCACCATTATTGAATACAAAACCAATGTTAAAAATGCAGTCACTTTCGGCTTGGTCGGAAAATGTGTATTGTTTGACACAGGAGGAATTTCTCTGAAAAATCCGGACAATATGCATTATATGAAATCGGACATGGGCGGTGCAACAGCCGTTTTGGGAACGCTGATTTATGCCGCAGAAATGCAGCTTCCGGTTAATATTGTTGCTATTTTGCCTATAACCGACAATGCTATTTCTGAAAATGCATTTCTTCCGAGTGATGTTATTACGGCTTACAACGGAAAAACAATTGAGGTTCTTAACACCGATGCAGAAGGCAGAATGATTCTCGCCGACGGACTTTCTTATATGGCGAAAAACTTCAAAACTGACTTTCTGATCGACCTTGCCACGCTTACGGGAAGTTCTGTAAGGATGTTTGGCGATACCTGCGGAGCTCTGTTTTCCAACAATGAAGAATTGAAAAACCTTTTGATAAAAACCGGCGATAAAACCAATCAGAGACTTTGGAATTTACCGCTTTGGGATGTCTGGAAAGACGATATCAAGTCGGATGTGGCAGATATTAAGAATATTTCGATGAAACCTATCGGAGATTGCATTATTGCGGCTAAATTTTTAGAACAATTCATTGAAAACCATCCTAAATGGGCGCATCTTGATATTGCCGGAGTAGCATTCGGAAACGTAGGATATGCCAAAGAAAAGGCTGCAACCGGATTTGGAGTGCAATTATTAGCCGATTTGATCGAAAATTATCACTAAAAATTAGTTTATTACAAAAATTCTCTGTATAATTGAAATAGAATTTTCAAAAGCGCATAATATTTTAATTTTTAACATTAAATAATTAATAAAAAAACTTTTTTATTTTTGAAAGTTCATCAAAAATTAAAAAACATTGTATGGAGGAGAAAACAATAGTATGTATTTCGTGCTATTACAAGGGTTATGATTTCATGGATGAAATGAAAAAACTCGGTAATAAAATTATTTTAGTAACATCCGAAAATCTTAAAGAAAAAAACTGGCCGTGGCACGCCATTGATGAGGTATTTTACATGCCTGAGGTAAAGCCTTCTGTCTGGAATCTGGATCATCTCGTTCAGGGATTTTCTCATCTCATGCAGACCAGAAAAGTACACGCCGTTATTGCTCTGGACGATTATGATGTGGAAAAGGCTGCGCTTATCCGCGAAACATTCAGAATTCCGGGGATGGGACAAACCACGCACCGCTATTTCAGGGATAAACTTGCCATGCGACAAAAAGCAAAGGATTCCGGAATTAATGTTCCTGAATTTACGGCAGTTTTTAATAATGATGAGGTTAATCATTTTGTAGATCAGGTTCCTGCACCGTGGGTTTTAAAGCCACGTTCCGAAGCCTCTGCTTCAGGAATTAAAAAACTGAATTCCAAAGAAGATCTCTGGGAAGCTTTGAATAATCTTGGGGAAGAGCGTCACTTATTCCTTCTGGAAAGCTTCAAACCGGGAGATGTGTATCATGTAGACAGTCTTACTTTTAACAAAGAAATCGTTTTCACTTCCGCTTCAAAATATTTGGCACCTCCGATGGAGGTTTCCCATGAAGGAGGTGTTTTCAGAACAAAAACGCTCGGAAGATATTCTGATGAATTTAAGGCTCTTGAAGAGGTAAATTCGAAAGTTTTATCAAATTTCGGGCTGATTAACGGAGCGACTCACACAGAATTTATCCGCAGCAAAGACGACGGGAAATATTATTTTCTTGAAACTTCTTCAAGAGTGGGTGGAGCGCATATTCCGGATCTCGTGGAAGCATCAAGCAGCATCAATATCTGGAGAGAATGGGCGAAAATTGAAGATGCTTTATTAAGAGGAAAAAACTATGAGGTTTCTAAACCTACAGGATATTATTCGGGGCTTATTGTCGCTTTAATTAAAGACAAAGAGCCGGATTACAATCAGTTTGAATGTGAAGAGGCTGTAAAATTCCTGCCTATCGATTATCATGTCGGAATCGTTTACAAATCGAAAGATTCGGTAATTGTTCAGGAAAGATTAGACACGGCAGCAGAAAAAATTCATGCTGAATTACTGAATATTCTTCCGCCGAAAGACAAACCTATGTCATAATTTAAAAAGAGAAATTAACATCAAGAAATTATTGATTTTATAAGATTAAGTTTACCCTAAAATCCTTTTTTAATCCCTAATTTAGAAAACATTAAATCAGGAGAATGGAAAGGCAGACCTTATTATCAATTTACTGATTAAACCCAAATACGAAAAAAAATGCCACAGATAGAGCATACAGATTATTATTCACATATACTAGGAACAAGTCTTAAAGTGGAAGTTACAGGACATTACGGTTATCCGATCATTATGTTTCCGACTTCACAGGGACAATATACCCAAAACCATGATTTTCATCTTAACGGATGCATCAATTGGTTTATAGAGCAGGGAAAAGTTAAACTTTACAATGTTCAGACCATAGACGGATGGAGTTTTTATGACAACAATATTTCCCCTCAGCAAAGGATTAAAAATTATGAAAGATATGTTCAGTTTCTGATTCAGGAATTTGTTCCTTACGTTCAGAAAATTCATAAGACGCATCGCGTTGCGTTAGCAGGAGCAAGTTTCGGAGGATATCATGCGGCTAACTTCGCCTTCAGATTTCCGGATGTGGTTTCCCATCTGTTCTGTCTGTCAGGAGCATTCAGTATTCGAAATTTTATGGATGGCTATTCCGATGAGCTGGTTTATTTCAACTGTCCGCGTGAATTTGTAAGAAATGATGAAGCATGGAAATACAAACATATGCATATTGTTTTAAGCACTTCAGATGAGGATATCTGCAAAGATAAAAACGTGGAAATGGCAGAAATTTTAGCTTCAAAAGGTATTGATTTCTGGTATGATGAAAGAAAGTGGATTAATCACGACTGGCCGCTCTGGAGAATGGTTTTCCCAACTTTTATCGGAGCATTCTTTTCTTAAAAAACTTAAAAATTAACATTAAAATACAACATTAAAAAATACATTTATGGCAAAAAAAGTAGGAATTCTATTCGGTATGGAAGATACGTTTCCTTGGGCGTTTATAGATAAAGTTAACGAATTGGGAGGCGGAGAAATCATCGCAGAACCTGTACATATCGATAAACTTGAACAGGGCGCAGATTACGGATATGCTGTAATTATCGACAGAATTTCGCAGGATGTGCCTTTTTACAGAGCGTACCTGAAAAATGCAGCATTGAACGGAACGTATGTCATCAACAATCCTTTCTGGTGGAGCGCAGACGAAAAGTTTTTTAATAACGCTTTGATGACGAAACTGGGAATTCCGCTTCCGAAAACAGTTTTGCTTCCGTCTCACGAAAGACCGACAAACACTTCAGAAACTTCTTTCAGAAACCTGAAATTCCCTCACGACTGGGATTATATTTTCGATTATGTAGGTTTTCCTGCATACATGAAACCGCATGACGGAGGCGGATGGAGAAATGTATACCGCGTGGAAAATCCAGAGGATCTTTGGTCGAAATTAAGCGAAACTGAGCAGTTGGTTATGATGGTTCAGGAAGAAATTATCTTTGACGATTATTACAGAGTATACTGTTTAGGTAAAAAATATGTTCATATTATGCCTTATGAGCCGAGAAATCCTCATCATCTGAGATATGCAACTACACATCAGACGCAGGGTGCAGAACTGGAGAAATTATTAAAAACAATTCACGACTACACCATCAAAATGAATGAAGCGCTTGGCTACGATTTCAACACGGTAGAATTCGCCATAAGAGATGGAATTCCTTATGCAATCGACTTCTGTAATCCGGCTCCGGATGCAGACAAAAATTCTGTAGGAGAAGAAAATTTTGCATGGATCGTAGAACACGCAGCAAAATTAGCGATCGAAAAAGCAAAAGAATATGTTCCGGGAAAACCAAACATCTCTTGGGGAACTTTCGTAAAAGATTCTGTAAAATAAGAATATCAACAAAAAGCACGAAAAAAAATGCATCAATTTACTATTGGAATCGAAGAAGAATATCAGATTATTGATGTTGAGAGCCGGGATCTGGTCTCTCATGTTTCGAAAATTATTGAAGGCGGAAAAGCTGTTTTAAGTGAAAATTTAAAGCATGAAATGCATGAATCCATGATTGAAATGGAAACAGGTATCTGCCAGAATATTCAGGAGGCAAAAGCCGAATTAACGAATTTAAGAAGACATCTTATAAAAACCGCCCACGAACAGGGACTTCGGGTTTCCGGCGGCGGAACGCACCCTTTCTCCAACTGGGAACACAACACCATTACAAACGGAGAGCGTTACATTAAAATTGTAGACGACATGGGTGATGTGGCGAGAGGAAATTTAATTTTCGGGCTTCACGTCCATATCGGAATTCCGAACCGTGAAGAAGGAGTAAGAATCCAGAACGTGATGAGGTATTTCCTTCCGCACGTTTATGCACTATCAACAAATTCTCCTTTCTGGATCGGAAGAAACACAGGCTTTAAATCTTACCGACAGGAAATTTTTGTAAAATTCCCAAGAACCGGAATTCCTAGCTTTTTCAATTCTTTAGCTGAATTCGACAGTTATGTAGATCTTTTGGTAAAGACAGGAACCATTGATAATGCTAAAAAAATATGGTGGGATCTCAGAGTTCACCCCTTCTACCCTACAATCGAATTCAGAATCTGCGATATGCCGATGAGAATTGATGAAACCGTTTGTCTGGCTGCCATAATGCAGGCTTTGGTTGCAAAAATCTACAAACTTCATCAGCAGAATTTAAGTTTCAGAAGCTACAGAAGATTATTGCTAAATGAAAACAAATGGCGTGCTTCCAAAAGTGGAATTGAAGCTCACTTAATTGATTTCGGAAAAGAAGAATCTGTTCCATATCCTGATCTCTTAAAGGAACTTCTTGAGTTTATTGATGATGTGGTGGACGAATTGGGATGCAGAAAAGAGGTGGAATACGCATGGACAATTCTTGAAAACGGAACCGGAGCAGACCGACAGCTTAAAGTCTTCAATGAAACCGGAGACCTTACCAAAGTTGTTGATTATATGATCTCAGAAACAGAGTATGGCATAACACACGGTGAGACTGCTTCATAATTTTTTGGTAACTTTGTAAAAAATATGAAGTCGTATGAATGATATTCGAATTGCTTTGCTGGACATGAACAACAATCATGTGAATCAGGGTTTTAAAAATATTAAAGAAATTTCCGAAGCATTTAAAAAGAGCTGTATTCAGGAAAAAGTAAGCATTGAAACATTTGATGTGAGATTTAAAAATGAAATGCCCAATGTAGAGGATTTCGATATTTTTATTTCTTCGGGAGGTCCAGGAGATCCGCACAGAGAAGGTCTTGAATGGGAGGATAAATTTGCTCAGTTTCTGGATAATGTTTTTGAACATAACCAGTACAGCGACGACAAAAAGTATCTTTTTCTGATCTGCCATTCTTTCCAGTTGGCAAGTATCCACTGGAAACTTGGAAATATCTGCAAAAGGAAATCGTATTCTTTCGGAGTAATGCCGGTTCATAAAACCGAAGAAGCAGAACAGGAATTTTTATTCAAAAACCTTCCCGATCCTTTCTATGCAGTAGATTCCAGAGCGTATCAGTTTATTGAGCCGGATCATGACCGTTTTGAGGAGCTGGGTATGAAAATCGTGGCTATTGAAAAATTCCGCCCACACATTAACCTTGAAAGAGCGGTAATGGCGATTCGTTTTTCGGAGGAAATATTCGGTACACAGTTTCATCCGGAAGCAAATCCTGCAGGCATGATTGAAAATCTGAAAGACGAAAAGAACAAGCAGGCGATGATTGAAAATTTCGGAATGGAAAAGTATCTTGAAACCGTGGACAGAATGGATGATGAAGATAAAATTATCCTTACTCAGGCTCAGATTCTGCCGAGATTCTTACAGTTTGCAAAAAAAAACGTTTTGAAGCAGGCAGAAGCAATGGCTTAAATTTTTAATAAAACGAAAATATCAATACAAAATCGGACACAGAAACTGTCCGATTTTTTAAATCACAAAAAGAAAAAGAATTATGATTCCAAAATACAGAAAGCAATTTAATCAGGAATTTTCTCAGGAAAAATACAATCAGTTTAAAGAAATTTTAGAACAGAAAAGTGGTCTGGAAACCGGATTCAGAATTTCCGAAAGTCCTTTATTTTTAACAAAAGAATTTGAATCTAAACTTATTGACGCCAGCGAAAGCATTATCAGCCAGATTAAGAATCTTCCTGAAGAAACTCTACAAAAAGCGATTCCTGATAACTGCAGAGTTCCCAATGACACGAAGCAACCTCACTTTTTCACCATAGATTTCGGGATCTGCAAGAGTGAAAACGGCGAAATTGAACCTCAGTTGATCGAACTTCAAGCTTTCCCTTCTTTGTATGCATTTCAGAAAGTTTTTGAGCAGACATTCTGTGATGTCTACCCTTTTCTTTCGGAGCTGCAAAATAAAATGCCTCATGATGATTTTAAAAATTACATGAAGGATTTACTTCTGGGTGATGAAAATCCTGAAAATGTAATTCTTCTTGAAATTTATCCTGAAAAGCAAAAAACTGCCATTGATTTTGTTCTGACTGAAAAATTACTGGGAATAAAAACGATTTGTTTAACCAATGTGAAAAAAGAAGGAAGAAAACTATTCTACGAAAACGATGGAAAATTAACGGAGATCAGAAGGATTTACAACCGTGTTATCTTTGACGAATTAGACAGAATTCCGGATCTGAAAACTGAATTTGATTTCCGTGAAGATGTTGATGTAACCTGGGTTACGCATCCGAACTGGTTTTTTAAAATTTCTAAATTCCTTCTTCCACTTTTACAGCATCAATTTGTTCCGAAAAGCTATTTCCTGCATGAATTTCCGGAAAGCGAAAGCCTTGAAAATTTCGTTTTAAAACCTTTATTTTCTTTTGCAGGAAGCGGAGTCAATTTAAATCCGACAAAGGAAATTACTGATGCTATTGAGGATAAAGAAAACTATATTTTGCAGAGAAAAGTAACTTATGAGCCTATTTTCGAAGATATCAACGGAGAGTTTTCAAAAGCAGAGATAAGATTACTGTATATCTGGCGAGAAAATGATGAACGTCCTATTCTACTGGAAAATCTGGGCAGAATGACGAAAGCTGCCATGGTAAATGTAGATTTCAATAAAAAGGATGCGATCTGGATCGGAAGTTCGAATGCGTTTTTTGCAGAGGAATAGATATTAAGACGAAAGATGTGTGAAGTTAGTAATAATTTGAAATTCTGTACTTGTCTGGAAATTAAAGATCATGAATTAATAAATATTTATAAGAGATTAGAAAAGTTTCACAATAAAAAACTGCCGCAATCCAAGGAACTATTTAGCTGGATTTTATATGAATTTGCCGGTTTTAAAGACAATACTGGTATTATGGGACTTTTAAATATGCCAAGTGGAAAGATTGGTCAATTCCTTACTGAAGAGTTTGTACTGGATCAACTCAATAATAAAAACTGTTTTGATTTTGACTATGAACCAAAAGATGGAGACAATCTTCAAATCAATTTCCAAAGAAATAAATACTGGGTTGAATTTTTATCATTTATATATCACGAAAATCAATGGAGAGCAGATTCTTATGATACTTTTAATGAAAAAATTGAACCTAAAAATTACGGAATTCTAAAAGTTATGCAATAATTGTTTTTTGACTTCAAGATATAGTTTCGGCGGCATCTTCGATGCCGCCGAAACTTTTAAACTGTATTTACATTATATTTTATCATCCTCAAGCAATTCTCTCGCCTGATATTCCTGAACCAGATCAATGGCATTCGAAATCACATCGCTTAAAGCGGTAATGAAGGTTCCTTCTTCTGCCATTCCCATGGCGTGTTTCAGGGCTTCAATTTCTTTTGGTATAATCTCATAGCTTACATCTCTTCCGGAAGACTGCATTCCTTCGATAATTAAACCGTTGATTTCATCCTCGGTTCTTCCGCGAAGGTGTTTTTCATTTCGGATGATAATGTGATCGAACATTCTTCCTGCAATTCTTCCGCATTCTTTAATGTCGTTATCTCTTCTGTCTCCTACCCCGGAAATAATCCCTATTTTCTTCGTTGCTTCAACGTTTTTAAGATAATCTTCAATTGCTTCATATCCTGCAGGATTGTGTGCGAAATCGATTAATACTTTAAAGCTTTTGAATTTAAATACATTGAGTCTTCCCGGTGTAAGCTGCGCACTTGGAATAAACGTTCTCAGAGAATTAGAAATATCCTCGATCCCGAAACCATAAAGATAAGATGCCAGACTTGCTGCGAGAACGTTTTCGATCATGAATTTAGCCTTTCCTTCCATCGTGATCGGGAAATCTTTAGCCTTTCCGATCCTGATCTTCCAGTCTCCTTTTTTAATGGTTACAAATCCTTCTTCATACACGCAGGTAATCTTTCCTTCTTTTGCAAATTTCCTGATGTGCGGATTGTTCTCATCCATACTGAAAATAGCTACATTGGAATGGAGATCATTAACAATTCTCATGGAATATTCGTCGTCGGCATTCATCACGCTCCATCCGTTTTTCTTCACGCTGTCCAGAACAACCCTTTTTACTCTGGTAAGATCTTTCAGATTGTGGATATCGTTCATTCCCAAATGATCTTCCTTGATATTGGTTAAAACACCGATATCGCACTGAGAAAATCCTAAACCGGAACGTAAAATTCCGCCTCTTGCAGTTTCCAGAACGGCAAATTCTACGGTTGGATCTTTCAGGATAAATTCAGCGGAAAGAGGTCCTGTTGTATCTCCTTTCGTCAACATCGTATTTTGAATATAAATTCCGTCCGATGTGGTGAAACCTACTCTGTAACCGTTGCTTTTAACAATATGCGAAATTAATCTTGTCGTGGTTGTTTTACCATTGGTTCCCGTTACGGCAATAATCGGGATCGTAAAAGGTTTTCCCTGCGGATACAGCATATCTACAACGGGAGCCGCAACGTTTCTCGGCAATCCTTCACTTGGAGCCAAGTGCATTCTGAATCCGGGAGCTGCATTTACTTCAATGATGGCACCTCCGCTTTCTTTTAAAGGCTGGGTTAAATTTTCAGCCATAATATCAATTCCGCAGACATCAAGACCGATGATTTTTGAAATCCTTTCAGCCATGGTAATGTTTTCCGGATGTACCATATCGGTAACATCAATAGAAGTTCCTCCCGTAGAGAGATTGGCGGTTGATTTCAGATAAACCACTTCTCCTTTCTGCGGAACGGTTTCCAGAGTATACTGAAGTTTTTCAAGAAGCTCGGTAGTATCTTTATCAATTAGGATTTCGGTTAAAACATTTTCGTGTCCGTAACCTCTTCTCGGATCTTTATTTTCTTTATCAATTAATTGCTGAAGATTCAGTTCTCCATCTCCTACAACGTGAGCCGGAACTCTTCTTGCAGCGGCAACCATTTTATTGTTGATGACCAAAACCCTGAAATCGTATCCTGTAATGTATTTCTCAACAATTACTTTTCTTGAGTATTTCTGAGCGTGTTCAAGACCTATTTTTGCAGATTCCCAGTCGTTTACATTAATTGAAGAACCTTTTCCGTGGTTTCCGTCAAGTGGTTTGATAACGACAGGATAGCCAATTTTTCTAATGACACTGTTCAATCCTTCTTCATCAACTATCAAATCTCCGATAGGAACAGGAATAGCCGCATCATGGAGCATTTTTTTGGTTAATTCTTTATTACAGGCAATATCTACCGCGATTGAACTTGTATTTCCTGTAATAGTCGCCTGAAATCTCTGTTGATTCACGCCATAACCCAACTGAACCAAAGAGTTGGTTCCCAGACGAATCCAAGGAATTCTTCGGGAAACGGCTTCTTCCACGATACTTCCTGTAGAAGGACCGAGACGCACTCTTTCCCTGATTTCTTTCAGTTTTTTTATACAGGCATTCAAATCGTACTCTTCCCCTTTTATTAAAGCTTCTGCAATTTTCACCGATTCTTCGGCTGCGTAAATTCCTGCATTTTCTTCGATATAGTTGAATACGACATTGTACACTCCCGGAGTTTTTGTTTCGCGCGTTCTTCCGAAACCAACGTCCATTCCGGCTAAAGTCTGGATTTCCAACGCGATATGCTCAATAACGTGTCCCATCCATGTTCCCGTTTCGATACGGTGAAAAAAACCGCCTTCTACTCCTTCGGAACATCTGTGAGAGAACAAAGAGGGAATCAGTTTTTCTATTCTTTCTCTGAAGCCGTCAATTTTATTGGTTGGGAAATTCTCCATTTCTTCGAGATCCAATCTCATCTGTATCAGCTTCTTTCTTCTGATGCTCCAAATGTTTGGTCCCCTTAACGCCTGTATCTTCTCAATTTTCATAGTCTATTTGCATTTTTTTAATAGTTAACAATAACTCCATTTATTCAAAGATAATGTAAAACCCGAAACGAAACTATACCACAGTTAAACATTTATTAAAAAATGAATAAAAAATATTAAAATATCAAGAATAACCTTAAATGATTCTCAAATCTATCAATCATCTATATTAGGGTAAAATCTATACAGTTATTAAAAGTAACTACAAATTTTTTCACGGTCTTCCGTGTCCAGTTTTAAATAAAGATCTGCAAATCTGCTAAGTCCAACTTTAAATATAAAAATTTCAATAAGATTACCTCTTTAAACTCTTCTGAAAAAACCTTTTATGTATTGTTTTAATCAATTTTATGTGGATCAAAAATAAACTGATACTGATAAGTGTGATTTTCAAAAATTTTTTTTGAATATTCTGATTTAAATCTTTCCATAACTTCACTAAAAGTGCCAAATTCAGTTTCTATTCTATTATCCCATTTCGAAACTTCGATGATTTTCGATAATCCCCCAATACATTCAATTTTATACTCTTTATCATCTCCATCGTACCACTTTATCAGACTTCCTCCAGCATTACAGCAGACAATTTTTTTGTCTATCATGTTTAACCATTCAAATTCAGGAGAAATTAACACAGTACATGTTGAATCGTATTCTATCTCTATCAAACCCCATTTTCCATTTTTCAGTGTTCCAATATAGTAATCTCCATTCCAAGAATGTGTATCTATATTTTCAGCAAAATAATCATATGAATTATCATCATATTCCCATAAATAATCACCCTCAAATACTTTATAAAATCTATTATCAATTACAGGGGAAATATAATCATATATTGGAGGTATGATTTCATATCCAGAAAATGAAATAACTCCCCATTTTTCCTTTCCATTAATTCTTTTAAAATAACGAACTTGATTGTTCTGACACTCGATAATTTTGGTTATCTCAAGTTCTTTAACAGAATATTTATTCGCAAGGAATACTTTCCCATTTATTAATTGAAAAATTGCGCATTCACTCTCTTTCGAAAAAAAGAAGTTATCGTAAAGACTAATTGGGTTATCCATATATTGTTTTATAATATCTTAACGGCTTTTGGCTTTGTGTAGTTGGAGTATTGAAACAAATCCGTACAAAGTTAATATAAAAGACAAATTGAATTACTAATGTTGAACTTTGCGCAAATGCTCAATCGAAGCACTGTAACACCGCTTTTAGTAAACCCTTGTTGCACGACATTTTTTTATTTTTTAATATTTTTCTTTTAATAGAGCATATCTTACATAAAAATATACCATTCCAGCTTTGAATGATACATTTTCATTATCAAATCCAATATTTTGAATTTCTTCCCCAATTTTGCTTAAGTTTTCATATTTGCTACCCCAATAAAATCCTTTGTTTAAGCCGTAAAAATCATTCATTTCCATTGGATATTTATCTTCCAGTCGTAATAACGTTTTTCTTGTATTCAGAAGGAATCTCATCGTAGAGATTACTCCATTCATATGCTACATTGCAAAAATAATTATCATTTGAACAGTTCAGTGAATGCGTAGCTGTTTCTGGCAGATTAATTTGTTGAATTAATAAGGAATCTATTCTTGAAAAATTAGTCATATCAATATCTGATATTGTTTGTTCAATATTTTTCTTTTCAAAAATTGGCGGACTTACGTTTTTACTAACATCTTGTTTAGCTTGAGGCTTTTCAAACAACTCATCAATTTTTTCTGTCAAGTAAATATTTCCTAGAATTCCTAAACCGATAATTTTATTTTCACCTTTTTAGTCAACATTTGTTGTAGAGAACAATAAATAATTGTTTCGTGTAATAAATCCTTCGGTCATTTTATCAATCATACTATCAACCAATAAAAATCCAATACCATTTCCTATTGATTCAAAAACATTTGAACTTTTATTTTCTAATTCTTTAGTCATATTTTTCTTTAGAGCTACTCTTAATTTTGACTTCACTTTCTCTATATGACTTTCTTCTGAGGGATTAGTAATAATTAATACCAAAATAAAAAAAGTACTTAATATTCCAAAAATTTGCTTTTTATTCATAATTTATCATTGTATTCCAATTTTAATATCTTTAATTATCTCTTCAAAAAAATCATTTATATTATTTCTCCATAGATAATTTGGGTGATAAGTTCTAAATAAATTAGGTCGATTTGCATAGTTAAGTTTCGCAAGAGCTCTTTCACTGAATTTTTCAGATAATTGCTGAAAAGATATATCTCTAAGAGAGTTTCTTATTTCATTATCATAATTTGGACCTGAGAAAAAAATTATTGCATCAGGATTTAATATATTAATTTCATCACTAATTACATTAAAATATTCTTTCTCAATGTTATAAATATATTCTGGTGGATAATTTTTATTTCTTCCCGAGTTTCCAACTTTAATCACATTATTCCATACGCTAGCAATTTATTTATTTGGATATTTGTTACTCAAAAGTGTAAGAAATCTATTGTACCCATTCCAAAATTGACCTGCGTAACCAAAGCAATCATTAGAGTTATAAAAATCATTATAAGTTTCTAATGAAAGATTTGGATTATTTTGAAAATCCCCTTCCCAATCATTTGTTTCTTGTCCAAAAATCATAATCTTTATATCAGCGTTTTTGTATTTTTTCTCATCTACAAAAAGAAGTAAGGGATTGGTTGGTTTATTTTCTTTTCCTTCATCATTAATAATTCCAATCAACTTCTGAGAGAAAATACTCCAATTATCTTCATAAAGTTTTTTTAAGTTTTCATTCATTTGATTATGCGTTTTTTGTAAAATGTTGTACAACATTTGCATTGCCACACTGTACCAATGCAAACTAAAAACATCTAAGAAGTTATCTTCCCCTCCCCGCTTTTCACCTTATCCACATGCAGCTTGGCGAGCATTCTTTTGATGATATATTCATCGGCTTTCTGCTGTCCTTCGAAGATTAATTTGCCATCTTCGCAGATCTCAGAAATATATTTGTATAAGCCGTCGTAGAGTTCTTTTTGAGTGCCGATGATTCCTGCTACCTTTTTCATTAACTGCGTCTGCTCATCGGCTCTTGCGGCAATAGCCAGTTGAAAATCCTGCAAATCCTGAGGTATCGTACTTTTCATTCCTTTATCCTGTAAAAGCGTAAGATGGGCATTGACTAATGAAATAAGATCTGTAAGCTTGCTGCCTACTCCTTCAAAATTACGTTTCTTAATATCCGTAAGAATCTGTGTGGTGAGGTTAGTGGGAATTCCAGCTCTTTCAATGCGTATCCGCAGACTTTTAAGAGGTTTTTTCAGATCTTCTCCTAAAAGATAAAGTGCCTGCGTTGCCTGTTTCTGCTGTACCAGAGCTGTATTACTGGCTTCTCTCTGCTCTACTTCTGTAATTTTCGACTGAAAAGCATTTTTATATGCCAGCATATAATTGTGATCTTCCTCTGCAAAAAGCAAAAGGTCTCTGCTGAAACTGGCGATAAGGTCTTTTGCCAGCGGAAGATATTCTTCCTGTTTGATATACATGGTTATTTGTTTTTAATTTAAATACTAATAAAATAATTTTTATTACAAATTTAATATATAGTTAAACATATTTTTCAATAATGATATTTATTTCACTTTTTCAGTATATCTCCAAATCATTGAAAACTAAGAAATAATAGGATCTGACAAAGAGAATCATCCTTACTCATGGTAAGCAAATAAAAAATATGTATTGGAAAAAATCTGTTCTTGATGGGATTAAAAATCAGCAAGCGTTTTCTAACAGAGATCCTTCGCCAAGCTCAGGATGAAACCTCGAATACCAACCGCAATATTTAAACATCTTCAGTCTGAGTATGTCGAAGCGTTTATTAGTAAAAGAGATAAGTCAATAAGTTAAATATTTATTAAATAACTTATAAACTAGAGTGAATGAGATTTTTCATCAGGTCAAAACCTTTGGTTTGCAGGGTAATTATTTCGAGACTCCAGACAAAATGACTGCACACAAAGGTCAACAGGGTTTTTCGTCCATCAAAATGCTGTTCTCTGTGGGATGAATTGCGTTTACCTTTAAGCTGAAATCTATTTCAGAAGGATCAATCTGTTTTTACGCTTGGAAAACTGCTGTTTTCTGTAGAGACAATACCTTTTACCCTCCGCTGAAACTTATTCCAATTCGATGGGATTATACGGAAGAGGAGGAGATTTTACAGCGATCTGGCTGCCATCTTCGTTATACGCTTTTCCATGAAAAAAGCCGGGATTGTCATGATACGTTTGCAATGCTTTTCTAAACTGCTCTCGGGTTATATGAAGAATTCTTTTTTCATTTCTCAGATAGACCGCATTTATCTTTTTATCCATTGCAATGGCTGTAAAATGAAAATTATTGTCGCTGTCTTCCAATTCTAAAATTAAACCGGGAAGATTCTGAAAAATATAAGGACCGTTGTTAATAGGAATTTCTTTGCAATACCATGCTGTATATTTTCTTCCCCGATACTTCGTAGTGGCTTTATGGCATATATACCCAAGGATTTCTCTGGTCTCGTTTTCAAGTTTCCAGTCGAGAGCGGGCTGTTTTTCTTCATATTGGTACGTAATATTTGTTTTATCCTGTACCGTAATGTTATTTTCCTGAAAATTTTTAATTAAAATACTTCTCCATTTTTCCGCTAAATTAAGGGACTGGCCTAATTATTTAGCTCCTATTTTCTCCAAATGACTGTATTTTTCCATTAAAGAATCTTTGCGCAATACATTAAAATCTGAAAATTTAGAAAATTTCTTTCCTATCTGCAAAACACAGGTTGTTTCCAGCTTTTTCTTTTTGGGATCTTTAACAAATTCTGCTTTATAGTAAATATTCTGATAACTGCTGTCAATAACCATGGCTTCATAAGAATCAGGTTTCATAGAAAAATTTCCGCTTACGGAAATCTGGGCATGGGAGAAAAAACTTAAGAATAAAAACAGGGACTTTAATAAATGATTAGGGTGAAACATTGGTGATCTGATTTAGAAATTTACTGTGTTAAAATATATATTGAATTTAAGATTCGGCTCAATGGCTGCAATTAACAATTCATCATTGTTTTTATTTGATGGGATTAAAGACAGAAATTGGCTGAACTTTTATTAAAAAAATAACTCTATTCTTTTACACAACCACAAAAATAACAAAAAGATGAGTTAAACTTTTGCTCAAAATACTGATTATAAAAGAAAAAGATGGCGATAGCTTAAAAAAAGGCTCTAATTTTAATTTTTGTAAAACTTAAACATTCTCACAATCACTTCTCATACCTGCTTTTTAAGTTTTATTTTCACTTATTGATTATCAATCCCTCTTAATCCTTTCTCAAATGTTAATTATTTTTTAAATTTGCACCCTATGATGAAACCTGTTGGAAAATTAATTGTTATCGGAGGTGCTGTAAACAAAGGAAGTTTTGCAGAAACCGATTTTGATCAAAGTGTAGAAAAAAACCTGAATTTTTTTGAGAGGGGAATTCTTCGAAAGATTATTAATGAATCTAAATTGAAAGAGAATTCCGTTATTGAGATTATCACCACTGCCTCTCAGATTCCGCAAATTGTAGGTTCCGAATATAAAAAAGCCTTCGAGTTTTTAGGCGCTAAAAATGTAAACATCCTTGATATTCATAACCGTGAGGAAGCGAATTCTGATGCTATTGTTGCAAGAGCCAATGCTGCAGATGTGGTGATGTTTACAGGTGGAGATCAGTTGAGACTGACTTCAATTCTTGGCGGAACAAGGTTTCACGATACCATTTTACTGAAATATCAGGAACAGGATTTCATCTACTCAGGAACTTCTGCCGGAGCCGCTGCGGCATCGGAGAATATGATTTATCAGGGAAGCAGTTCCGAAGCTTTGCTGAAAGGAGAAATTAAAACGACTCAGGGTTTAGGACTGATTGATAATGTGATTATCGATACGCATTTCGTACAGAGAGGAAGAATCGGAAGACTTTTTCAGGCGGTGGTAAACAATCCGAGAACTTTGGGAATCGGTCTGGGAGAAGATACCGGATTGTTCATCCACAATGATGTGATGACGGCGGTAGGTTCGGGACTGGTGATTCTGGTGGACGGAAGGTTTATTAAAGACACGAATCTTACGAATATTAATCTTGGAGAGCCTATTTCTATTGATAATTTAACGGTTCATGTAATGTCGATGAACGATCATTATGATCTTACGACTAAAGCGCTGACCATCGAAAATTCTCAGTTTAATCCGATCCCGCAGGAAAAGTAGAATGTGAATGGTAAATGGTGAATTGTTCCTGTGACAATTTTAGATATTTACAACGAACTTTTTTAAATAAAATATTCCTGTTGGAAAATGCAAAGAAGCAAGATTTTTATTCGTCTCAAATCTTTAAGGCGCAGGAAAATCCAAGATTTTCAATAAGGATTGATGCTTAATTTTATCGTGGATAGAAAGAATCTCAGGATTGTAATATAAATGAGATTCGTGACCAGTGAAAAGCACAGTGAACGATTGAAATATGCAGGAAAATCTTAGCCCCGATAGAAACGGCATCCTTTTGGGTTGCGGACGGAGCTAAGCGGAGTCCGTAACCCAAAAGATACAGTGGATAGCGGGAGTAAGCTCCAAATAAAATATAAACGACATCAGAATATATGAAAATAATCATCCACGGCGGATTTTTCTCGGAAAGCGACCAGAGTCACGAAGTGAAAACAGCCAAGCAAAATTCATTAAAAAGCATTGCTCAGAAAGCATTCGATTATTTAAAAACCAACTCGGCATTTGATACCGTTGCGTACGCTGTTTCTTTGCTGGAAGATGATGAGCTTTACAATGCAGGAATCGGTTCGCAGATCCAGAGCGATGGCGTGATCAGGATGAGTGCAGCGATTATGGATGGAGAAACCCAGAAATTAAGCGGTGTTATCAATATTCAGGAGGTGAAGAATCCTGTTTTTGTAGCGAAAGAACTGATGAAGGAAGACGATAGAGTGTTGGGAGGAAGCGGCGCCAAAAATTACGCAACAGAACATGGTTTCGAGAATTTTTCAACTGAAATTCCGCAAAGGAGAAGAGAATATGAAGCGAAACTTGAAAACGGCGGAAAAGGAACGGTAGGCTGTGTGGCGATTGATAAGGACGGAAAATTAGCCGTTGCCACTTCTACCGGAGGAAAAGGTTTTGAAATCCCGGGAAGGATATCCGATTCGGCAACAGTTGCCGGAAATTATGCGAATTCTTTCTGTGCGGTAAGCTGTACCGGAGTGGGTGAAGATATTGTAAGCAATGCCACTGCAACGAAAATTGTAACCCGGGTTACAGACGGCATGACGATAGAAGAAGCGTTTACAAAAACTTTCGACGAATTAAAAACCATCGATGGCTTTGCAGGTGCGATTGCTATTGATAAAAACGGAAATATATACCATCAGGATTCTTATCCCACTATGGTTTTTGCAAGTTTTGACGGAGAAAATTATGAAGTTTTCAATTAAATTTAACATTATTTTATAAGTCTGTTTATTTTTTTGGCACAAATTTTACATGATTACTAACATCAAACTTTAATATTAACTTAAAAAAATAGAAATCATGGGAAATAAGACAAAAGGCTTATTAGCGTTATTAGGATTAGGAGCACTTGCATACTGGAAATACAAAAATTCTTCTGAAGAAGATAAGCAAATAGTGAAAGATAAGATCAACACTGCAAAAGACAACCTAAACAAATGGGGAAATGATCTTAAAGATAAAGCCAACAACGTTGCTTCGCAGGTAAAAGATAAAGCAAACGACGTAGCTTCTCAGGCTCAGGATAAAGCGGAAGATCTTAAGAATAAGGCTCAGGAAGCGGTAAGCTAGACCATAAATAGTTTATTTTAACATTCATATATACAGGAAAGTCATCGTAGTTTTTATTACGATGACTTTTTTTGTGCTTCAATGGCAAAAACCAAAGGAACTTTATTTCCGAACTGAGGTATTCTCCATTTTCCTTTTTCAAATTCTTCAACGTGCCTGAAACATGGGTACGGTGACCAGTCGAATTCCTGAAACTTTTTGATCTGAAGATCCTCATTAACTAAATTCTGAAGAACTTCCGCCAGAGAATGATTCCACATCACATACTCCTGAACGATATCCGCAGACTGATCTGCATAAGTTCCTTCATAGGTTTCCACAATCGGTTTTTCGTTGAAATAGTTGTATTGTACGCCTTTGAAATCGTCATCGTACATCCAGACTACAGGATGAAATTCTGCCATGATGAATTTTCCTTCCGGTTTCAGAAAACGGGTAATGATTTTTGCCCACTCTCCCAAATCGGGAAGCCAGCCGATTGTTCCGTAGCTTGTAAAAACAATATCGAATTTCTGATCGAAAACATCAGGAAGACTGTACAGATCTGTACAGATAAATTATGTATCGGTTGCTGCTTTCTGAGCCAGATCTTTTGCCGCCGCAATGGCTTTATC
Source organism: Chryseobacterium mucoviscidosis (assembly GCF_002177115.1). Lineage (GTDB taxonomy): Bacteria > Bacteroidota > Bacteroidia > Flavobacteriales > Weeksellaceae > Chryseobacterium > Chryseobacterium mucoviscidosis. The sequence continues at coordinate 528,913 of NZ_MVAG01000122.1, forward strand.
CGACAAATCGATTCCCGTAACTTTTGCGCCCATTCTCGACAGCGAAATAGAATCCTGCCCGAAATGACACTGCAAATGAAGAATAGTTTTATCTTTTACATCTCCTAAAAGATCTAATTCAATTGAATTTAACGAAGTTCTTCCCTGCAAAAATTCATCTACAAAATAGAAATCGGATTTGAGATGAGGTTCTACTTTCGCATTCCACGAATTTTTATTGATTTCAAGATAATTTTCCATTGGTTTTAATTTTTAGATAAAAGTTTAAACAAGTCTTCCTAAAAAGAATGCTTTCATCATAGTTTTTCTAATAGTTTTTTCTTCTGTAAGGTAAATTCTTCCTCCGTTAAAATGCCGTTTTCTCTTAATTTTCCTAATTTTTCGAGCTGCTTAAGAACGCTTTCAGAAATTACATCCTGTTCTGCAGAGGATGCTTCCGAAACGTCTTCCCTGTTGTATATTTTGCTGATGAACTGGTAAAAATCTTCAGCATAATCTTTATTAAAAAACGACTCAAACTCAAACATTTTGTCTTTTGTATGAATTCTGATGTTTGGCGATACAAAGTTTTTGACGAAGCTTACTTCAAGAATATCCTCATTAAGAAATTCATTCACTTTTGCCGGAGAAAACATCGCTTTGGAAACCGAAATGATTCTTTTGGGCGTAACGAGCAAAATTCCCGCATCCGTTGTTTTGGCGAACTGAGCATCTATAATCGCTAAAATTTTTTCATCAGAATCAAGAACATACGGAAGTTCTTTAATTTCTCCTTTTGTAAACAGAGAAAGATTGGCTCTTAAACTTTCCAGTTGCTTTTTTATCTCTTTCAGTCTTTTTTTATAAAGATCTTTTGAAAGCGCATTTTGTTCTGAATCTGCTATTGAAGGTAAATTTTCATCAATATTTTCCTGAACTGTTTCCTCTTGAGCAATTTCTCCGTTATGGAGGAGATTTTCAAGATCTTTTAAACTGAAGCGATGCAAATCCGAAAGCAGTACTTCGTTCATCGCACTCGCTTTTTCAAGGCATGAATTACAGATGATATTTCCGTCAGACAGTTTATTTTCGCCCAACATCGTGTCGATTGAAGTCAGTTCTTTTCCACACAATCCGCAATGATTGTTCATTGTCATGTATTATTATATTTAACCCGTTTTTAATTTTTGATTTAAAGTCTGTTTGAACTTTTATTTAAATGCAAAAGATCTACTCAATTTTTTATTTAAAGTTGATCATGATAAATAAAAAAAGCTCACCATAGTTTTTAAAAATCTTTGATTTTTATTCTTTTGAGTGCTTTGATTATTCTGGAAATTCGCTTTAACATTTTCTTTTGTCCCTTTTGCGGTTAATTCTGAAATTAGTTTAAACAAGTTTTTAGTTAAAAACAGGGATTAAAGTCGGTCTAATAATTTTTTCTTCTGTTCTGTAAATTCCTGATCCGTCAGAACGCCCATTTCCCGAAGTTTTCCAAGTTTTTCCAACTGTTCAAAAATAACTTCCGGTGCTTCTTTTGGTATACCGGAATTTTGCTGTACAGGATTCAATTCCGCAGGCTTTTGAAACGGATTCTCAGAAACCGGCATATTGTACAAATTAAAAGACGAAGACTGAATTTGTTGTTGTTGTTGTTGTTGTTGTTGTTGTGAAGTAGACTGACTGATCGTACCATTCAGATATTGATTAACCGCATTGCAGAAATTCTTTCCGTCATTTTTATTATGAAGCTTAAACTCTGCTGTGGAACCGTTTTTAGAGAAAATTTTTAACGTTGAATACAAAAGACTTTCCACATGATCTACAGAACGGATATTTTCGAAGAGATATTCGTCTTTCTGCACATTTCCAAAAAGTTTTTTATCAATAAAAACAACTCTTTTCTGCGTAGAAAATAAAAGACCTTCCACTTTTGCAGGTATGGTAAGACCTTCTGCAATAGCGGTTAACTTTTCATTATTTTCTAAAATATGAACGAGTTCCTTTACTTCACTGTTTACAAAGATGCTTAACCTCGCATTCAGGGCAACAATCTGATCCTGAATATCATCAAGTCTGGTCACTGTTCCTCCAAATCCAAAAGACGGTGTTTCGGGACTCTGAAAGTTTGAAGTCTGTGACGATCCAAAATTTTCAGTTTCGCCAATTTTTCCCTGCAAAATAATCCCCCTGATTTCGGGCAGGAAAAACTGCTGCAGATTATTGACAACATCCTTATTGATATTGGAAGCCTCATTCAGGCATTTGTTACACAGAATATGATTGTCCGCCAGTTTATTTTCGCCCAAAAGCTTATCCATAGATGTTAAAGGCGTTCCACACAATCCACAAATATTGTTCATTTGGTTTTCATGTTTAAAAGTTTAAAAAAAGCATAAAACAATTTATGATTTTCTAAAATACAAATTTGTAATTAAATCGTACCAACTGAAAATAAAAAAGCATCAGGATTAATGATGCTTTTTAGTTTTCTGATTTTATTTTTATCCCAAAAACTCTTCCAGAGAAACCGTTTTCTGTTCTCCTGCTTCGAGATCTTTATAAGTTACCGTTCCGTTTTTAATTTCTTCTTCGCCTAAGAATACCAGATTTTTAATTCCTTTTTTCTCCGCATAGGTGAACTGTTTACCGATCTTTGCCGCTTCGGGATACATTTCTGCGGAAATTCCTTTTTCTCTCAATTGCCTGATCAGTTTTAAGGCTTCTATAGTTTCATTTCCTCCGAAATTGGCAAAAAGAAATTCTACTTTAGAGGTAGCTTCTTCAGGGAAAAGACCGAGTTCTTCCATCACGAGATAAATTCTGTCCAGACCAAAAGAAATCCCGATTCCCGGAATATTTTTAACACCAAAAACTTCCGTAAGATTATCATATCTTCCGCCGCCGCCGATAGAACCCATCTGAACTTCATCTGCTTTTACTTCGAAAATCGCTCCGGTGTAATAATCCAGACCTCTTGCCAAAGTAATGTCAAAAACAAGATTCTGAATATCAACTCCAAGATTTAAAGATTGTGTAATCACAAATTCAAGCTCTTCTACTCCTTTCAGTCCTGTTTCATTTCCGGCGAACTTTTCTTTTAACTGAAGAAGGTTTTCCAGCGCATCATCCGACTGGTTAAAAAGGAAATCTAGTTTGTCAATCGATTCCTGAGCAATTCCTCTTTCCAGTAATTCTTTTACAACACCGTCTTTTCCTATTTTGTCTAATTTATCCAAAGCTACCGTGAAATCTATTAATTTATCGGTAATTCCTGCAAATTCTGCCAATCCGGAAAGAATTTTACGGTTGTTGATATGAATAGTTACAGAAACTCCAAGCTCCGCAAAAGATTTCAGATACAACTGAACCAGATCTACTTCCTGTAAAAGACTTTCGCTTCCTACAACATCCGCATCGCATTGATAAAACTCTCTGAATCTTCCTTTTTGAGGGCGATCCGCTCTCCAAACCGGTTGAATCTGATACCTTTTAAAAGGAAAAGTAAGCTGATTATGATTCATTGCCACAAATCTTGCAAAAGGTACCGTAAGATCGTAACGAAGGGCTTTATCAGAAATTTGAGAAGTCAGTTTTTGATGATTTTTACTTTCCCAATCTTCCTGATTTACTTTAGAAGTGTAATCTCCCGAATTTAAAATCTTAAAAATCAGGCGATCTCCTTCTTCCCCGTATTTTCCCGTTAATGTTGAAAGATTTTCAAAGCTAGGTGTTTCCAGTGGCTGAAATCCGAATAACTCGAAGTTTTTCTGTAAAGTATTGATGATGTATCTTCTTCTTGCAACTTCCAGTGCCGTAAAATCTCTCGTCCCTTTTGCTAAACTTGGTTTCATTTTATAATAGATAAATGATATTAATATGTATAAGCTGCAAAAATAAGGAATTGAAAGGACTTTTACTACACATAAACCCGTTTAAACTTTATCAGAAAATAATACTAAACCTCACAGGTTTTAAAAACCTGTGAGGTTTGAAAATACTTAAAATACATGAAGATCAGATACTTTCTAATATTTCCAAAATTTCTTCAGCGTAATTTTCTATTTTGTGTTTTCCGAAACCTTTGATATCGCGCAATTCCTCTTTTTTTACAGGCTTATATTTGGCTACAGACATCAGTTCTTTATTGGAAGCAATAAAATAGCTTGGTAAGTTCTGTTCTTTCGCTTTTTCGGAACGTCAGTATTTCAGGGCTTCCAGAATTTTTAATTCATCATTATTTAAGGCTTCATCTTCTGCGGAGTATTTTGCCGTTTTAGAGTCTTTTACTACATTTTGCTGAACGATTTTCAATTCTTCAAAATACAGAACGACCGACCAGTATTTTTCATCCTGAACAAAAGCGGTTTCAACTTTTATAATATCGTGGGATTCCAGAAAAGCTTCAAGTGTTTTCTGATCTTTCTCAAGATGTCTGTCGTCCAGTCCGATTTTAAAAACTTTTATTTTCATGGCTTGCAATTTTTAGGTTATTTTCCTCCTAACAAAAGAATTTCATCTACACGAATTTCCGTAATGTACCTTTTTACACCGTCTTTATCGTCATACGATCTGTAAGTAAGTTTTCCTTCTACAGCAATTTCTTTTCCTTTCGGAACGTATTTCTGGAATATTTCAGCCGTTTTTCCGAAAGCAACCAGATTGTGCCATTGTGTTTCCTCCACTTTTTCACCTCTCGCATTGGTGTAGTGATCTGATGTTGCAAGGGAAACGACAGCCTTTACATTTCCGTTATCGAAGCTGATGATCTCTACTTCTTTTCCTGTAAATCCGATTAGGGTAACTTTGTTTCTTAGTGACATAACTTTATATTTTTTTATATTTAACATTCAGATAAGAGACGTTATCTTTTTCTCAAATCTCTGTGGCAAAGGTTGCTGAATTTCAGAACCGGAGTCGGTAGAAAACTATTTAAATTCGTTTGTAGTCGTTTGCAAACGGATAATTTTGTATCTTTGAAATGCTATGAAGAAGACAATAAAAAGAACATTTCGGGTTTCTAAATATGTGATTTACAGAGAAACTTTAGTAGACTATAAAGAACATTTCTGGTCTTTTCTGGGAGCGTTTTTCGGAATTGGAATAATTGCTTTCATCCAGTCGCACACTTTGTCGGCTACAGAAAATATCTTTTTAATCGGTTCTTTCGGAGCTTCAAGTGTTTTAATTTACGGAGCCATTCAAAGTCCTCTTGCGCAACCGAGAAATTTAATCGGAGGACACGTTCTGTCAGCTTTAGTGGGAGTTACAGTCTATAAAATCGTTCCGGATATTATCTGGCTTTCTGCGCCTCTGGCTGTTGCTTTTTCCATCGTTTTGATGCAGTACACGAAAACTCTGCATCCTCCGGGCGGAGCTACTTCGCTTATTGCGGTAAGTTCGACTGGGAAAATTCCGGAACTGGGATATTGGTATGTTCTTTCTCCTGTTCTTTCAGGATGCATGATTCTATTAATTATTGCTTTAATTTTCAATAATATCACTTCGAACAGAAGTTATCCGAATCATAACCGGTTTACATATTTACTGAAGAAAAAACACAAACATCCACACAAAATGAAAAAAGTATGAATTGTCTCGAATGCGGCGAAAAAATTATTGGCAGATCCGACAAAAAATTCTGTAATGATGCCTGCCGAAACGCCTACAATAACAAACAGAACAAGGATTCCAGCAATCTGATGCGGAACATCAATAACAAGCTCCGCAAAAACTATAGAATTCTGACGGAAGTAAATACCGACGGAAAAACAAAAGTTGCCAAATCTAAGCTCGATGGCTTAGGTTTTGATTTCGATTATATAACGAATCTGAAAGTTTATAAAAACGGATCTGAATATAGATTTATTTACGATTACGGCTATAAACTTCTGGAGGATGATTTTGTTCTGATCGTAAAAAATCAGGCTTAGAAACAACAAAGATTTTTAACATGAAAGAAACTGTTCTTATCACAGGTGCAAACGGATTGGTTGCCAAAGAATTATCTAAAAAACTTGAAAAAGAGTATAATGTACGTTTTCTTACGCGAAAAAAACAGAACAGCAACGATTTTGAATGGGATATTAAAAAAGCGACGATCGACGAAAAAGCTTTTGAGAATGTTTCGCATATCATTCATCTTGCAGGAGCCAATATTTCGGAGAAAAGATGGACTGATGAAAGAAAAAAAGAACTGATTTCAAGCCGTGTAGATTCTGCAGGTTTGCTTTTAAAAACTCTGCAAAAAAATAATATCAAATTAAAATCCTTCATATCTGCTTCCGGAATCAATTATTACGGAACCAAAACAACGGAAAAAATTTTTACTGAAAATGATGGTCCTGGAAATGATTTTTTAAGTAAGGTGGTAGTTCTGTGGGAAAAAGCTGCGGATGATTTTAAGGAACAAAATGTTGCTGAAAGAGTCGTGAAAATCCGTACTGCGGTGGTGCTTTCGGAAAAAGACGGCGCTTTAAAAAAAATGCTTCCGCCTGTAAAAATGGGCATCGGCTCGCCAATCGGAACGGGAAAACAATATATGCCGTGGATTCATATTAATGATATTTGTTCGATTTACGAATTTGCTTTAAAAAATGCTGAACTGGATGGTGCATTCAATGCGAATTCACCGCAACATACAACGAATGAAAATCTGACAAAAAATATGGCGGAAGTGCTTCACAAGCCTTTATTTATGCCTAATGTTCCCGCTTTTGTGTTGAAACTGATGTTCGGAGAACTTTCTGAGGCTTTGCTGGAAGGTTCGAGAGCTTCATCGGAAAAAATTCAGAAAGCAGGTTTTCAGTTTGAATTTCCGGATCTGAAAGATGCTTTAAAAAATTTATTACAATAAGTCTGTTTAAACTTTTGTTTAATCGCAAAAGTCACAAAAAATGAACTAAACTTTTATTTAAAGTTGATCATTACAAATCAAAAAGGGCACAATAGTTTTTAAAAATCTTTGATTTTTATTCTTTTTGAGCATTTTGGTTATTATAGAAATTAGCTTTAACATTGTCTTTTGTGCCTTTTGTGTTTAATTCTTAAATAGTTTAAACAAGTTTAATAGAAAATATCAGAAGTAAAAAAATTATGAAAACTATATTCTCACTAAGTCTTTCTTTGCTGCTGTCCATGAATGTTTTGGGGCAGAAAATTGAAAAGGCAGGACCGAAAGACAAAGCCGTAACCGAACATTTTAAAAACGATTACAAGAAAAAAAATTACAGAAAATTTGCCGGAACCATTGTTTTGAAGGATAATACAGCAAAATTCAACGATAAAACGATTTTCTTTGATCAATCTGATAAAATTACTGAAACGATGCTTAAAGAAGGATTAATCTATCCTCAGCTTTTAACGGAATTTCAGGTTGATAAATTCGAAAACGAAGACAGCGACAGAACGCAGAAACGATTTGCAAAAATTCAAAAAAACTGGAAAGATTCTTTTGAAGTCAATAATATTAAACTGAGTGGTGGTTCTGAACTGAGTTTTTTAAGTACCGATGAAAAGGTTAAGCGTTTTAAAGTGGTCTGCAAAGATCCGAAGTTTCCAAATCTAATGATCTATTATTTTGAATTAACGGATAAAAATGCTACAAAAGATACACCCATTCAGGATTTTATTAAAAATTCTAAACTGACACATATTTTCCAGAGAACGGAGTAAAAAGGATGACTAATAACCATAATATCAATGCAAAAGCATTCTTCAGAAAATATTTTTTGGTAATTATTTTTATTATCATTCTTTTGTTGCAGGATTTTTTTCTCAAACCCTTTGTAAAAGATCTGTATTTAAACGACGATATAAAAAATTTCAAAGAGTTTTCATGGAAATACACGGTTTTTATTTTTACTATTCTTGCCGGAATCATTATTTTCATTTCAAGGAAAAGCATTACGCTTTCGGCTGTGCCTTTAATTTTATTGGGTTTAATGATATTCGGAATCGGATTTTATTTCGGACTCCATTCTTTGGTGGATAATGCTTTGCTTTTAATCAATTCAAAAACGAAGAATACGGAAATCAATAAAACTTACGAAGTAATTCATGATAAAGAAAAGAAAGTCTTTTGGCTGAATAATGAAAATTCTATTCATGATAAAGAGGATCTTCAAAAAATTAACCGCTATAGAGTTTCAAAAGGTTTAAAAGCTATTTTTGATCTTCAGAATAATGACACGGTAAAAGTAACTTTTAATAAAGGATGGTTTGATGTAAATTATCTCGAAAAATAATTACGCTCTGAAAATGTACAATGCGACCAGAAGAAACAGAAATATAGGAACCGAAAATCAAGGTTTCAGTCAAAATAATAAATTGAAAATTTCAACACCTAACGGAACATTAAAGTCTTTTTACGAAAGAATTGGTAAGCATGAAAAAGAATCTAAAATAATAAATGGACACGAATTTTTATTTATCATTGAAGAGCTTCGCGAAAACTGTTATCACTCCTGTTCTGTTTCTGATCTTGAAAAGATAATCGAAAATATTCCTAAAGAAGATTACGGAGATTTAAAGTTTATTGTTTTACGCCAACCGAAAAGAAAGAAGGAAATAATCTCTCCGGTTTGGGGAAGACTTGTTTACAGCTTTGAGTACGAAAACGAATATTTTCCGGCGATAATTTTAGACTCAATAGATTTAAACAAAAAGTTAATATGGTCTAAAAAACAAAGCATCGAAGATCAGAAAGAATTTGAAAGATTAAAAGGAGACGGACATATTTTTACACAAAATAAGAGAAGTTTTATTTCTCAGTTAAATTTAGAGCCTTCAAGAAATACCCAATTGTACAGAACTTTACTGCATGAATTCGGGCATTATGTTCATTACTTAGAAGTTGTGGAAAGACCTTTTGAAAGTGATGAAGATTATGAGGCAAAAGAAATTCGCGATGATTACTACTCAGCTTTATCTAAAGTTGAAAAAGAAACTTTCGCGCACCAGTATGCTGATCGACTGAAGAAAAAATTAACTGAAGAAAAAATAATTCCTTTTAATAGTCTTTAATAATTGAAAATCAAACATGAAAATAAAAAATATAGATCACCTCGTTTTAACGGTTGCAGATATTGAAAAAACGGTAGATTTTTACACCTCTATTCTTGGTTTTGAAGTCTTAGTTTTTGGAGAAAATAGAAAAGCACTGACTTTTGGAAATCAGAAAATCAATCTTCATCAAAAAGGAAAAGAATTTGAACCAAAAGCTGAATATCCGACTTGTGGTTCTGCGGATCTTTGTTTTATTTCCGAAACCGACATTCACGAAGTTTTACAGGAACTAAAGGAAAAGAATATTGAGATCATAGAAGGAATTGTTGAAAGAACCGGAGCTTTAGGAAAAATACAATCGGTTTATTTCAGAGATCCGGATTTAAATCTGATTGAGATAAGCAACTACAGTTCATTGTAAAATACATTCTCGAAAAAATCCAAATAACTGTTCATTCAGAATAATTTTCTGAATTACTTAAAAAATAAACAAATAATTCCTACATTTGTTTAGAAAACAGTTCTTTTACATACTTCATCAAACGGAAAAGGTTTTACGTAAAGTAGATTAATAGGGAATCGTGTGAAAATCACGAGCTGTCGCGCAACTGTAAGTAATACTTTAAAGGTTTTTATCCACGTATATCCACTGTGTAAACGGGAAGGATGATAAAAGCTGTTACAAGTCAGGAGACCTGCCTATTCCGAATTGACAATGCTCTCGCGGTTTGGAGTTTTTTGGTCAGACAGATGATACTTTTTTGAACGTAGCAATCTAAATTTTAATTTGATTTTAATTGCAAAGTTTTTAATATTAATTTCTTACTTTAAGAATGAAAAAATATTCGCTAACCATCAATACAGCAGTTGTTTTTTGCATCTGTTTCAGAGGATACGGTTAAAAAATTTTTCATCTTATTGCTGAGAAAAAAGCTTTGTGCAAAACGATAAAATTTCAGAGCATTCTCTTATGTAAAGGGAAAATTGCGTCCTTACTGTATCTTTACCTCTCCATTCTATTTCCTTCTGCAAAAGCATTGCGAAGCATCAGAAGAACTTTTATACACATTAATTATTGTTTAATTTAAAAGTTTTAAAGAAAATGCAAACGCACATTCTTGGCTATCCGCGTATTGGTAGCAACCGAAAACTCAAAAAAGCCTGCGAGCAGTATTGGTCGGGCAAAATCACTTTAGACGAATTACTGGACGTCGGGAAAAATATCCGACAAAACAATTGGAAGCTTCAGCAGGAAGCAGGAATTGATCTTATTCCGTGTAATGATTTCTCTTTTTACGATCAGGTTTTGGATATGACTTTAACTTTAGGCGCTATTCCTGAACGTTATGAAGAGATTGCTCTTAAAAAATCTGAAACGGATCTCTATTTTGCCATGGCAAGAGGCTTTCAGAAAGAAGGTCTGGACATTACTGCAATGGAAATGACAAAATGGTTTGATACCAATTATCATTTCATTGTTCCGGAATTCCATAAAAATCAGGAATTTAAGCTGTTCTCCCGTAAAATTATCAACGAATTTTTGGATGCTAAACAAGTGGGAATAAATGCAAAACCGGTGATCATAGGTTTGTTAACCTATATTCTGCTTGGGAAAGAAAAGGAGGAAGGTTTCAATAAGCTGGAGCTGGCTCAGAAAATTCTTCCTGTTTATATTCAGATTCTTAAAGAGCTTGAAACTCACGGAGCAGAATACATCCAGTTTGATGAACCATTTTTAGCATTAGATCTGGATGAAAAATCAAAAGAAACTTACAGTCTGATTTATGCCGAAATAAGAAAACAGTTTCCTCATCTGAAAATCATTGTAGCTACTTATTTTGAAGGTTTAAGAGATAATCTTTCTCTGGCTGTTTCTCTTCCTGTAAATGTGCTGCATCTCGATCTGGTTCGTAGTCCGGAACAGTTGGAGGAAGTTTTAAAAGTAATTCCGGAAACATTGCATCTTTCATTAGGTGTAATTGACGGAAGAAATATATGGAAAAATGATTTCGAAAAATCTCTACGCCTCATTAGACAGACAACAGATAAAATAGGCTTGGAGAGAATTTTAATTGCTCCTTCCTGCTCATTGCTTCACAGCCCTTCTGATCTTGATCAGGAGAACAACGAAAGTGTTTTATCCTCCGAAATTAAACAATGGATGGCTTTTGCTAAACAGAAAGTCTCTGAAACGGTTACCCTGAAAAAATTAGCCGCAGAAAATCCGGATTATTCCACACTCCTGCTTTTAGCTGAAAATAAAAAAGCCATTGAAAGCCGCAAAACATCACCTCTCATTCATAACAGCGAAGTGAAGGATCGTGTAGATGTAACTACCGAGGAAGATGCTAAAAGAAACAAACCTTTCAGCATGCGAAAAATTTCTCAACAGGATATTCTCAACCTTCCTTTATTCCCTACAACTACAATTGGCTCATTTCCACAGACGAAAGAAGTTAGAAACTGGAGGGCAAAATTTAAAAAGGGTGAACTGAATGCCAAGCAATACGATGATCTACTAAAAAAAGAAACTGAAAGAACGATCCGTTGGCAGGAGGAAATAGGAATTGATGTTCTGGTTCACGGAGAGTTTGAAAGAAATGATATGGTAGAATATTTCGGAGAACAATTATCAGGATTTGTGTTTACGCAAAACGGCTGGGTTCAAAGCTACGGAAGCCGTTGTGTTAAACCTCCTGTTATTTTCGGAGATGTGTACAGACCGAATCCGATGACGGTTTACTGGTCTGAATATGCGCAATCTTTAACGAAAAAATGGGTGAAAGGAATGTTAACGGGACCAGTAACTATTCTTCAATGGTCTTTTGTGCGTGATGATCAGCCGCGATCTTTAACGTGCAAACAAATTGCACTGGCTATTCGCGACGAAGTGAATGATTTGGAAAAAGCAGGAATCAGAATTATCCAGATTGATGAACCTGCAATTCGTGAAGGTCTTCCATTAAGAAAATCTGACTGGAAGCATTATCTTCAATGGGCAGTGGAAGCTTTCAGAATTTCAGCGAGCGGTGTGGAAGATGCGACGCAGATTCATACGCATATGTGCTATTCGGAATTTAATGATATTATTCAGAATATTGCCGATATGGACGCAGATGTTATTACGATTGAATGTTCCAGAAGCCAGATGGAGCTGCTGAATGCTTTTGCTGATTTCAAATATCCGAACGAAATAGGACCGGGAGTTTATGATATTCATTCGCCGAGAGTTCCATCGAAAGAAGAAATGGTAGAATTGCTGAAAAAAGCACAAGCAGTTATTCCAGCACAGCAACTTTGGGTAAATCCCGACTGTGGCTTGAAAACCCGTCATTGGGATGAAACGGAAAAAGCGTTGATTGCAATGGTGGAGGCTTCAAGGGAAGCGAGTAAGTTACTTGCTGTACAAACTCATTAGATATTGATATTTTCAGGAGCTTCAGGGCTCCTGTTTTTTGTTTTATTTAAAATAAACTTTATATTTACTCAAAAGTATTATTAATAACTAAATGAAAGCTAAAACTCAAAACGAAATAATTCAGGAAATTGTAGAATATTTTAAAGTTTATATTTTTGATAATCATATCAAAGCCTCTTTAAATACACATTCAAAATTAAAGAGCTATAATATAAATCCTATTGTTGTTAAATATCTATCAAAGGTTTTAGAAAATAGTTACACATCAATTGGTGTTGCTAAAGCATTATTTTATCCCAGAGTTTTGGGAACGTCAATAAATACTTCTTTTGGAACAAGGATACAAAATATGTTTGTAGATTTACAAATTGCAGAAGGCTCATTAATTAAGGGAATGGATATCGAATTTATTGATAAAATTGATAATCGTAGAAAATGGTGCCAATTAAAATCAGGACCAAATACAATTAATTCAGAAGATGTAAAACCATTAATAAAAAAATTTACAGATACAATAAATTTAGCCAGAACCAATAGAGCATTCACTAATGTAAATAATACAGATTTTATTGTTGGTGTACTATACGGTGAACAAAGCGAATTAAGTATGCATTATAAGGTTATCGACAAGACTCACCCTGTTGTTATAGGTAAAGATTTTTGGCATAGAGTAACTGGCTTTCCAAAATTCTATGATGGTCTTGTTGAGGAATTGCATTTACTTATTGAAAATATTGACACTCAAAATTTAATAAATGAGGGTGTTGAAAAACTAGCCGAAGAAATCGCTAGTTCTCAACTTTTTAATTTTAAAGAATTATAATAGGAATTTAAAAATTTAATAATCGAATATCCAACCTCTTTAGCCAAATTAACAGGAACTGCATTTCCTATTTGTTTATATTGCTGAGCCATAGAACCTGCAAAATCCCAATCATCTGGAAAAGTTTGAATTCTCGCATACTCACGCACCGTAAAAGGTCGTGTTTCATCAGGATGGCATCTTTCAGTTTGCTTTTGCGCCGGACTGCAAGTGAGTGTTAAGCTAGGCTCATCCCATCCTATTCTTCTTGCCATTCCTGTTTTTCCTCCTCCTAAATAAAAACTTCCACCCATATATTCTTTCTGGATTTCAAGAGGCAAATCTCTCCAATAACCTTTTGGAGGGACTAAATCCAATACATCTTTTTTACTTTTAGGATATGTTGCTCCATGTGAAACAGGAACATCACAATCGAATAATTCACCTTTTTTTAAAGCATCCTTCAAATTATATATTTTAGAATATGCTTGAGGGTAGCTAAAATTAATATTTATATCTTTTCTGATACCTACTAAAATTAATCTTTCTCTTTTTTGCGGAACCTTGAAATCTATAGCTCTTAAAACTTCTACAGGAACTACATTATAACCTATCTCATCTAAGATTGAAATCATACCTCTTAAAGTATTTCCACCATCATGACTTAGAAGCCCTTTCACATTTTCACCTATACAAATTAGAGGGTTAACTTCCTGAACGGCTCTTGCAAATTCATAAAACAGAGTTCCTCTTGCATCTTCCAAACCTAACCTTTTACCTGCATAACTAAATGCCTGACAAGGAAAACCTCCGGTTACAACATCTATTTTTCCGCTATATTGTGTAAAGCTAAAGTTTTTTATATCACCTTCCAGAACGGTCCAATGTGGTCTGTTCTTTCTTAACGTCTGGCAGGCAAATTTATCGATTTCATTTAATGCTTCGCATTTTAAACCTGCTTTTTCTAAACCAATTGCTAAACCGCCTGCTCCTGCAAACAACTCTAAAACTTTATATTCATTTTCAGCTTTAGCATAGTTATCTGTTGATTTATTATTATCAATTAAAAAATCTGGAAATAAGTTTTCTATATCATTTCTGTGATAAACCCTATAATTACTCATTGGCTCTCTCACAGCAACCAACTTTCCCTCATCATCCCATCTTCTTAGTGTTTTTGTACTTTTATTTAAAATTTCTGCGGCTTCGGATATTGTGTAATATTCTTTAATAACCATATTGGACAACATTAGACATTGGTTACAAATTTATTTTAAATTTTCTTTGCACACAATAATGATTTTTAAGAAAAAAAATTATAAATTAAAGCGATATTCACTTTATATAGATCTTTCAAACAAAACAAATTAATAATCAAAAACTTACACTTTCTCAATTAAAAACCTTAATTTTGCACCCCGAAATAAGGATCATCCATTATGAAAAAATTAGGCGAATACAGAAAGCTTCTGGAAGTTGATAAAAATGTAACACTGAAGGAATTGAAAACCATCTACAGGAATACGATGAAAGATACGCATCCAGATAAATTCATCAATGATGAAGCAGGAAAGCAGGAAGCAGAAGAAAAAAGCAAATCTGTGATTGAAGCCTATCATTTTCTGGTAAGCATCAATCCGGAAACGCAGGAAAAATACAAAGAAGAATATACCGAAACCATTACGAAATCTAATATTCAGGATTTTTATCTGGAAAAATCGGTTCTTAAAGTACAGCACCTGAACGGAAACATGTACGAATATCTTGGAGTTCCGAAAAATACCTACATCAAAATGGTGAATTCCGATTCTCCTAGCCGTTTTGCAAGAAGACATATTTACGGAAGTTTTGTCTACAGAAAAGCCGGTGAAGCAATGGCGGAATAATCCCCTATTTACGATTAAATAAGAGCTTTCAATTAATTTTGGAAGCTTTTTTTTGAAACTTGTCTAAACTTTTTTACCGCAAAAGATGCAAAAGATTGTAACACTTTAGTTATTAATTTTAATACTTAAATATAAAAAGAGCTCATAAGTTAAAAAATCAAAGATTTTTCTCTTTGCAGACTTTTGAAATACTTTAAATAAACTCAACAAAGTCTTTTGTCTCTTTTGCGGTTACATTTAAAATTAGTTTAAACAAACTTTTGATTAAACTTTAATTTTAACGCAAAAGGGTCGCAAGTCTTTTATAAATTATTGAACATACTTTTCGATCGTAAAGGCGTTTTACTCATCAAATGAGCAATCATATTTCTTTTCTTTTTTAAGAATGTGTCGTCGCTTCAAAACTACGTTTGCAGGTCTTCAGTCTGTTCGCAATGACATAAAAAAACCGCATCATTGCTGATACGGTTTTCGGTTAGGTTAATTAAAGGTTGTTATATTAATCTAAATGTTTTGGAGTAAAACCATCTTCACTTAGTTCTCTGTGTTCATAATCAGCTTTCATTTCAGCTTCATAATCTACTTTTTCATGTTTACCCATCCTTCTAAGAATTGAATCAAATAAAGAGTAAACGACCGGTACAATAATCAAAGTAAGGAATAGAGACGATGTTAAACCACCGATAACTACCCATGCCAAACCTTTGTTCATCTCCGCTCCTGCTCCGGTTGCCAATGCGATCGGCAACATCCCGAAGATCATTGCGATTGTTGTCATCAGGATCGGACGAAGACGGGCGTGATTTGCCTGTACCAAAGCGTCGTGTGTATTGGCTCCGGCTTCTTTTCTGGCGTTGGCAAAGTCAACGATCAAAATTGCATTCTTCGCAACCAGACCAATCAACATGATCATCCCCAACATCGTAAAGATATTCAGTGAATTTGCTGTTAAGGCAAGAATTACCATTACTCCGATCATCGCCAGAGGAATTGAGAATAATACCACGAAAGGATACACAAAACTATCATACAATGAAACCATTACAAGATAAACCAATACAATAGCCGCCAATAATGCGATTCCCAACGTACCGAAACCTTCCTGCTGGTTTTCCATATCTCCACTCCAGATGTAATCTACTCCTACAGGTTTGCTCTTGCTGTCCATGAACTGTTTTGCCCATTCGTTGGCAACGTCTCCTACAGGCCTACCCACTGCTTTAGCTCTTACTTTTACAGAAGGTGATTTGTCTCTACGCTCAAGCAAACTCGGTCCAGATCCCATTTTAACCTCAGCAAACTGACTAAGACGTACCTGCTGTCCCTGAGGATTTGTAAACATTAAGTTTTTAACATCATCAATAGACTGTCTGTTCGCATCTCCGAAACGGATGTTGATGTCATATTCATATTCTCCTGCTCTGAATTTTCCGTCTGTATTTCCGTTGAATGCCGTCTGCATTGTCTGTCCTACACTTGAAAGATTCAAACCTAAAGAAGCCATTTTATCTCTGTCGATATTTACCTGAACTTCAGGATTTCCTGAATCGGTTGACAATTCTGCATCTACTGCTCCAGGAACTTTTTTCAGCAATTCTAAGATTCTTGTTGCTTCTTTTACGGCTGTTGCATTATCCGGAGCGGTTACCACCATTTCAATCGGCGCATTTTCAGCACCCATGATTCCGATTGGGGCAGTTTTGAACTCTACTCCTGTAAATTTCTCTTCTAAAGCTCTTTTTATTTTTGCAGCTTTGATGTTGGTGCTTTCAGAACGCTCGGATTTATCTGTTAGGTTTACCTGAACTTCCGACTGATAGGTTGTCGCCTGAGCTCCCCCAAAACCGGTTGACTGCTGTCCTACTGTTGTAATTAAATCTACAACATCTTTATCGTTTCTTAAAAATCGCTCAACATCTAACGTAAGCTGATTGGTTTTTTCAACGGTTGCATCTTTCGGTAATTCCATCTGAACAAGGAACTGTCCTCTGTCGATCGGCGGGAAAAATTCTCCTCCGATAAATCCGAATGCTACTAACATGAATGAAGAAATCAATACGATGAAAGTAATCACGACTGTGGAAATTCTTCTTAATGTGGTTTTTAAACACCATTCAAGAATTCCTGTGATCCAGTGCGTGAATTTATCAATTAAACCCTCAAACCAAAGGATGAATTTTTCGAACCAGTTTTTCCCTGTTAAATGCTCAAGCTTACCAAATCTTGAAGACAGCCACGGAATGATGGTAAATGATGCGACCAATGAAAGCAATGTCGCAATAACCACCGTGACGCAGAACTGAGCCAGAATGTTCGCTACCAAACCTGAACTCATCGCAATCGGTAAAAATACCACTACAATTACCAAAGTAATCGCTGCAACGGTAAATCCGATCTCGGAAGCTCCGTCGTAGGCTGCCCTGATTTTGCTTTTCCCCATCTCCATGTGACGGTAAATATTTTCCAGTACAACGATCGCGTCATCCACAAGAATACCTACCACCAAAGAAAGTCCCAGTAAACTCATCAAATTCAGGGTATATCCCATTAAATTCATTCCGATGAATGTTGCCACCAATGAAGCCGGGATAGAAACCATTACAATGAATGCGTTTCTGATGCTGTGAAGGAATAGTAACATTACAATTGCTACCAGAATAATCGCTAAGAATAAGTCGAAAATTACGTGGTTGGCAGATTCAAGGGTAAAGTCTGTAGTATTGTTTACCACTTTCACCTTTACACCCTGGACTTTGTACGCTTCCTGAACGGTTTCAATGGTTTTCTCAACACTTTCAGATACTGCAACCGCATTGGCATCAGATTGTTTTTTAACCTGCATTAAGATGGTAGGAAACTGGTTGAATCTCGCTACTTTCTCCACATCTTTCTGAGAATCGAAAACCGTAGCAATATCAGACAAACGAACCTGCGCTCCGTTTTTATTGGAAACCACAAGATTGTTCATTTCTGCTACAGATTTATACTTTCCGGATAATCTGATCGTAGATTTTGAGGTTCTCGTTTTAAGACTTCCTGTCGGGAAATCTAAGTTTGAAGAAAGAATTGCCTGTTGAACATCTCCAATGGAAAGTCCGTAACCCTGCAGTTTTTTCTCATCAAGATTCACCTGAATTTCTCTTTCCTGTCCACCTACAAGATCCACTTGTGCGACACCGTTTACACGGGAGAAAATCGGCTCAATTTTTTTATCTAAAAGATCATAGAGCTCCTTATTGTTTAATTTGTCTGAAGAAATACTCATCGTGATGATTGGTAAATCATCCAGAGAGAATTTGTTTAGAGACGGTGCATCCACATCATCCGGAAGGTCTGCAAGAATTGCGTTTACCTTTCTCTGGGCATCATTCAATGCATAATCTACATCGGCTCCGTCATTCAACTGAACCATAATAACGGATAAACTTTCATAGGAAGAAGATTCTACTTTCTTCACGTTTTCCAAAGAACCAACGGCATCTTCAATTTTTCGGGTAACGGATGTTTCCACCTCTGCAGGGGAAGCTCCCGGATACACCGTAGAAATGGTTACCATATTGGTTTCAAACTTCGGAATCAATTCGTATCCCATGAGTGTGTAACTCAGGATACCTCCCAACGTAAGAATCGTAAACAATACGATTACCAACGAAGGTCTTTTTATCGATATTTCTGCTAACTTCATAAATCTTCTACTTTACGATATTTACTTTAGATCCGTTATCCAGATTGATCTGTCCGCTGGTAACCACCTGTTCTCCGCCATTCAGTCCGCTTAAAACCTGAACTTTATCGCCATATACTTTTCCAACGGTTACTTTGATGAGTTTTGCAACGCCATTCTGTACAACAAATAATTGTCCGGAACTTACTCCGTTTACAAATGCTTCTGCAGGAACCGTTAACATATTCTGTGTTTCTGCGCCGTTGTTTGTTTTAAATGTTGCTGTTGCATACATCCCGGCTTTCAGGTTTCCTCTGTTCTGAACTTCAATTTCAACAGGGAAATTTAAAGAAGCATCACTTTTAGGAGCGATAAATGTAATTCTTCCCACAAATGAATCTTCCGGTAAAACGTTTACTTTAATCGGAACTTCCTGCCCTAACTGAATTTTCCCGATCTGGCTTTCATCAACCAAAACTGAAAGTTTTAAGCTGTTGATGTTTACGATTTCGAAAAGTCCTGTTCCCGGAGCAACCACCATTCCCGGCTCTACCATTTTTTTATTGATGGTTCCGCTGATTCCCGCACGAATGCTTGTATCGTTTACTTTTACGCCCTGAGCTCTTAGAGCAGCCTGAGCGTTTTTAAGCTGTAATCTTGAATTATCAAGCTGTTGTTTGGTAACTCCTCCTGTTTTGAAAGCATTTTCGTAACGCTGGTTGTCCGCAATCGCATTCTGCAAATTGTTCTGAGCCTGAGTAACATCTACTTCAATGGCATCTCTTTTAATGGTTGCCAAAACCTGTCCTGCTCCCACTCTTGAGCCTTCTTTTACCAAAACGCTTACCACGCGTCCTGAAATTTCAGAAGACTGGTTCATTTCCTGCTTCGGGATAAATGTTCCGTTTGCACTGTAATCTGTATCGATATTTTCTCTGGAAACCGTTACCACGTTTACATTGATCTTATCTACCTGCTTTGCAACTTCTTTTACTTCCTGCGTCTGCTTTTCTTTATTTCCGGCAATCTTGTAAGCTGCCAAACCAACCAGTACGGCTGCTACGATGATATATATTAAAGTTTTTTTCATAGTTTATTACGGGTTTTGTAGTGTATTTAATTCTCCTTTTGCTTTAATTAGCTTGATTTCAGCCTGTTTGTAATCCAACAAAGCATTCGCGTAATTCTGTTTTGCCTGCGTTAAAGCATTTTCTGCATCCAGAACTTCTGTAAGTGTTGCTAAACCGTACTGGTAGTTGGATTGTGTATTTTTCTGAACTCTTTCTGCCAATCCTACGTTGTCTTTCATGCTTTCAATATTAATTAAAGCATTTTCTATGTTGGTAATGGCATTTTTATAATCTAAATTCAGACTTAACTGTGTATTCTGTATATCCAGATCAAGATCCTGAATATCGATTTCTGCCTGATTGATCTTTGCTTTTGTAGCTCCTCCGGTGAAAATCGGGATATTAACATTTAACCCGATTGCAGAGTAATCGCTCCAAAGCACACCGTTCTTAAGTCCGTTGGTTAATGGAAATTTTGCTCCGTTTGCACCCCAACCGTAATTGGCAACCAGACTTACTGTAGGGTAAAGATATGCTTCTGTCGCTTTTTTATTGAACACTAAAAGTTCTCTGTTTTTGTTTAAAACTTTGATTTCGGTACGGTTGTCAAGGTTTAAATTTCCTGCAACCAATTCTGGTTTTGGTTCAATTGTTTTTTCTTCCAGTTCAATATCAGATTCAATCGGAACCCCCATGTAGAACTTCAGTGCGTTTTTAGCCAACTGCACAGAATTAATTAACGTCTGTTTGTTTGATCCGATGTTGGTAAGCTGAACATTGGTTCTGTCCAGATCAATAGATTTTGCCAAACCGTTATCTACCAGACTTTTAATTACATTTCTTACTTTTTCCGTATTCGCATAGCTTGCTTCTACGGTTTTAAGATTTTCTTCCTGAACAAAAACCTGATAATAAGCTGATGCTACGTTTTCAATGATCTGTTCGTTGGTAAGCTGGGCATTAAGCACATAAAATTCTCTGGTAGATTTTGCCGCTTTCAGTCCGGTGAAAACTCTCTGATCGAAAATTGCCTGCTGAAGCTGTACGGAAGCGGTAGAGTTCCACGGCTGACCGAACTGTGCTCTGATTTTTTCTCCTCCAAACTCAAGAAGGGACTCCTGAATGATGGGATTGTAGGTAAGACCTGCTGTTGCGGAAATCTGTGGTAAAGCTCCTGCTTTTGCCTCATCAATCTTATATTCGGCTTTTTTGATCTGTAAAGCTGCCTTTTTGGCTTCAGCTTTATTCTGAAGTGCCTGCTTAATTGCTTCCTGCAAGGAAACCTGCTGTTGTGCAGACACCGATGAAAAACCGAACATCATAAATGCAGCCGCTATTCCTACTTTTAGCTTGTTTGCAGTTACACGTTTTTTCATAATATTATACTTCGTTTATTTTTTTTTAATGTAATTATTCTGATAAATGATATTATTCCGAATGACGAATGAATTCTTAAAATACTTTAACTCTTTTTTAGTTTTTGAATAACATATTTAATATGATTTCTTTTCTTTCGGAAATAATTTTATCAAACTCTTTATCGCTGATCATTAAATTTTCCATAAAAAGAGGTCTTACTGCACTCGGAAAAACCAAAAGCGAAACCATATTTAAAACAAACTGTATGGGTTTCATTTTTTCAATATTTCCTAATTCCATTTCGGCTTCTATATCTCTGTACAAGCGATCAAGTTCATCTTTTTCAATATCTTTTTTATGACAGTTTCCTTTGTTGATCTGCGAAACGATGTAGGTTTCCAGATAAGGATACTGAAGACTTGTAGATAAACTTCCTTCTATGAACTGGCTGATCTTTTCTTTCAGAGGAAGATCAGAATTCATGATGATTTCAGATTTTTCTTTTTCCACTTTCTGAGCTTCATCAAAAATAATCTGGATGAGGTTATCTCTTGAGCTGAAGTAATAGTTGATAAGCGTTCTGTTGACACCGGCTTCATCTGCAATCTCCTGAGTAGTAGCGTCAAACTTACCTTTCACAAAGAATAAATTCTTTGCTGTGTCTTTAATTAATTCCTGTGTTTGGTCTTTTTTTGCTTGATTTGACATTTTTGTTAAACAAATTTGTGCAAATGTAAATCAAAAATATTTTTTGACAAAATTGTTAAACAAAATTATTAAACAAATTTGTATGATTTGCATCATATTTTAAATCTTATTCTGACATTGCGTTTTATTAATCTTTTTGAAATAGCGGATTTTAATATATTTGCCGAAAAATTAGTAACCAATGCGAAAAATATTGTTTCTATGCACAGTTTTCTGCTGTGGATTTTTGTTTTCTCAGAACTTTTCTTGGGTAAAACAATTCAGAAGCTATACAGACTATGCTGATCATATTTCAAAAGTCCAAAAAGATGATAATGGAAATATGTATCTTTTAGGTAAGACCCTTAGTTTCAGTGGAATTGATGTAGATCCGGGACCAGCTGTAAATCTTTTAATTCCAACAAATTATATAAGTTCAGGAGGATCAGGAACAACCTTTGTCATTAAACTGGATAGTAATGGTAATTATCTGTGGAGTTACAAAATAAGTAATGTACATAATGATATTGAGTACGATTTGAAGGTTAAAAACGGAAAAGTATATGCACTCACCAATAAATCTGTTTATCAAGGAAATTATATTAATGGCTATGCTACAATTACCACTTTAGACCTTAATGGAAACCTTATTAATGAAACGCAGGTAACAAACTCAAATCCAAATTCATTAGATGTTGATAACAACGGAAATGTATATCTAAGTACTTTTACTTTTTATGATCTTGTATTTCAACAAGCTGCAAATACAGCTTTTAATGATACAAACTCTACGGCGGCTTCGTATATTATTAAATTTAATTCTTCTTTACAGGTTCAATGGCTAAAAAAAGTTACCAACGGAATCGAAAATAAATTGGTTTTAAATTCTAATAATGATGTCTATTTTGCGATGAATAACATATATGGTCAGTCTCGGTATACATTGCAGCGATACAACACTAACGGGACTTTGCTTTGGTCTGGAATTCAAGAAGACCAAAGTTATTCTGATATTCTTGTTGATAAAAATGATAAACTTATTGTTTCAGGTCAATGGATGGCTCAGTTTTTACCTATTGACGTAGATCCTTCAAGTAATCAATATTTATTGCCTTCCAATACTTATATCAGCCTTTATTTATTGTGGTTCGATACTAACAATAATTTACTTGATGTAAAAAAATATTTAAATAACGGACAGCATTTTCCTTTATCTATAGAAGGTTTAAGTTGTGATGATTATAATAACCTTCATGTTAATGGATATTTTGATAAAACTTTCGATGCCAATCCTGACTTAGGAGTAAATAATATTGTATTCGGAAGCGGATATTCAGAAGGCTGTTCGATAACTTTTAACCCTAATAGAGAATATAAAACGTCTTTCAGAATTGGATCTACGAATGCCTATAAACCAAATGCGTATGCAAGAGTTTATCAAACAGTAAATCTTAATGACAGTTATTATTATGTCGGAACTTTTCACTGGAACTGTGATTTTGACCCTTCTGCCAATGAGTATTTTTTAAATACAATAAACACATCAACAACTAATGATGATGGTTACTTGTTAAAACTAGAAAGATGTAATAATTTACCTCAAAATTCAAGTATGAACATTTGTTTAGGTGCAAATATTCAGTTGAATGCAACTGGCGGAACAACCTATAACTGGACTGGACCAAATGGATTTACTTCAAATCAGCAAAATCCTACAATTCTCAATTCAACAACAGCAAACTCTGGAATATATACTTGTCAGGTTACAGGATCTACTAATGGATGCGACGGAAGTTTTTCTGTGCATGTAATTGTTGGTGATATTACTCCGCCAGTTCCTAATGTAACAAATCTTCCAAATATCATAGGAGACTGCCATACTACGATTTCCAATTTTCCAAAGGCTACAGATAATTGTGCCGGAATTATTACGGCAACCACTACCGATCCCCTTTCCTATTCTGTTCCGGGAACTTATGTGATTCACTGGACTTATAATGACGGAAATGGAAATATTTCGGCACAAAACCAAAATGTAACGGTAACAGCAACGGCATTACCTGTAACAACCAATCTTCAGCAAATCTTCTGTAAAAGCACCAATCCAACTGTTGCCAATATTCAGATTACAGGACAGAATATCAAATGGTACGATGCAGCCGGAAATGTTTTACCTTCAACAACGGCGCTGGTAAACGGACAGACCTATTATGCTTCTCAAACGATTAACGGATGCGAAAGTGATAAAATCGCTGTTCAGGTTACCGTGAATGAAACTCCAAAACCTACAGGAAACGCTGTTCAGGATTTTTGTGCTTCGGCAAATCCTACTTTGGCAAGTTTAGTTGTAACCGGAACTTCCCTTAAGTTTTATGATGCCGCAGGAAATATCTTACCGCTTACAACTCCTCTGGTGAACGGAACAGTTTACTACATAACACAGACGCTGAACAACTGTGAATCTGAAAAACTGGCAATTACGGTAACACTTTCAACGAATAATGTTCCTGCCAATGATTATTCGGCGACGTTCTGTAACAGTACGACAGGAAACTCTATGATTGTGAATTTAACGTCGTATCAAAGTAATATTATTGCCAATCCTTCCGGATATACATTTACTTATACGGATGATTTTGGGAACGTAATTACCAATTCTTCTGCGTACTCTTTAAATTTAGGAGCGACCGTTATCCATGTAAAGGTTTCAACACCGGACGGATGTTTTAAGATTGTTCGATTAAATCTGGCTCTGAACCCTAAACCTATATTCAACCTTCCTGAAAGAATTGATTTCTGTAAAGGAAAAACAGTTACTCTGGATGCAGGAAGCGGATTTTCATCTTATCTATGGAGTAACGGAGCCACTACTCAGACAATTACCGTTTCAGCTCCCGGAAATTATTCTGTAACAGTAACGAATAGTTTTGGCTGTCAGAGTACGGATAACATTCAGGTAAGCTATACGGTTTTGCCGGAAATTGTTTCCGTAAATATCAGCAACAATTCCGCAACGGTAATCCTTTCTGCGACAGGCAGCTTTGAATATTCTTTAGATAACTTCACATGGCAGGATTCTAACATTTTCACGAACTTAAATATTGGAGAATATATTGTTTATGTAAGAACAAAAGGAGGCTGTATCATTGGTCAGAAACCTTTTTCGATATTCAACATCCCAAATGCATTCACTCCCAATGCAGACGGATATAACGACCAATGGAAAATTGCAGGACTGGAAAATTATCCGGGAACTGAAGTGAACGTTTACGACAGAAGAGGTCTTCCTGTTTTCAAGGAGATTATTTCTAAAAAACCTCTGCAATGGGACGGAAAACTCAACGGAAATCCTGTCCCGACAGGAAACTACTGGTATACGATAAAAGTTTCAGACGGCAGACTATATACAGGCTGGCTTCTGATTAAGAACAGAGACTAAACAAAAACGAGCGGAAAATTTTCCGCTCGTTTTTTTATTTTCAAAGGTTTATTGATTGTCTTTCACCACTTTTTTGATGAGTCAAAAACAATTACAATAACCGAATTTTATCGTCCAGAATATCAATAATTTTATCTTTATATAATCCTCCGATGGCTTTTTTAAAGTTCTTTTTACTCATCTGAACTTCGTCTTTAATTTCTTCGGGAGTTGATTTGTCTGAAAGATGAAGCAAACCGTAGTTTTCTTCAAGTTTGTCTAAAATTTTCTTTTTAAACTCATCGATATTTTCAAAACCTTGTGGCTGTAAGGAAACATCAATTTTTCCGTCTTCGCGGATCTCTTTGATATAACCGGATTCTTCAGACAACGGATAAAGCTTTTTGAATACATCCGAATTGTAGATGAGTCCGATATATTTTTTGTTGATGACCACATTCCAGCCCAATTCACTTTCATTCATCATAATAAGATCTACTTTATCTCCTTTCTGGAAAGGCAGATCCTTATATTGAGGATTTCTTTTGAATTTCGTGGTTCCGGTAATCAGTTCCAGATCTTCATCAACATAAATATAGACAAGATATCTTTTTCCCTCAATGATCTTAGATTTCTGCTGCTTGTAAGGAATAAACAGATCTTTGATGATTCCCCAATCCATAAAAGCTCCGCTTGGAAGACTTTGTACACAGCTCATTACGGCAAACTCTCCTACTTCTGCCAAAGGAATTTCTGTGGTTGCCTTTAATTTTCCATCATCCTGATATACAAAAACTTCAATTTCGTCATCAATTTCCTTATCATCCTGAATGAAAATTTTAGGAAGAAAAGCCTTTTCTCCGGATTCGTCTGCTAAGATCCATCCCGAATTATTTTTATCTGAAATTTTTAAAGTCTGAGTTTTTCCGAATTGCATGTATGATAAAATTAGTCTGCAAAGGTAAGGAAAATCAAATCTTTAACCTATTTATATTCTTCCAAATCTCTTCTCAGGGTTTTGGACTCTTTCAAATAACTGTTTTCTACATCGGGATTTTGAGCAATACCTATTACTTTTACAAGTCTTTCATCAGTATAATAATATCTTGATTCTGAAAGTAATTTAGGATTTTTTATATATCCATTCTCATCAATGATTTGATATTTTTTTGTCAAAACAAAGATCAGTTTATCATTTTCTGAGAAAAAATATTGTGTACTGATATTCCATGCCGAAAGACCTACAAAATGTTCTATTTTTTTAAGTTTTCCATCTTTATAAAATCCTTTCAGTTCAATTCCGTTATCTGAAGTCTGGTTTTTTCCTAAGAAATAAGAATAGGGAACAGTTTTGATGTGATAATTTTTAGTACTATTGATTTCAGAAACCTTTTTACTGATTGACTTGATATTCTGACTAAAAGTGTAACCTGAAATAAAAATAAAAAAAGTTAACAAAAATGCTCTCATATTTTTTAAATAAAGCTGTTTAAACCAATTTTAAATTTAACCGTAAAAGAGACAAAAGACTTTATTGGATTTATGTAAAGTATTTCAAAAGTCTGCAAAGAAGAAAAATCTTTGATTTTTTTAACTTATGTGCTCTTTCTTTCCATTAAGGATTAAATTTAAACAACTAAAGTGTTAAAATCTTTTGCATCTTTTGCGATAAAAGTTTAAATGAGTTCAATATTAATTTCAAACTGTTTTTTTATGAATTTTGTACAAATTCCATCAATTCCCGTTTGCTGCTTTCAAAATCGAAGGCATCGTAAACCAGAAAATATTTATGCTTATCTACACATTTTGAAAACATAGACTTTGCAAGAGAAATTTTATTTTTGTCAAAACTTAAATCTTTTACCAAAATACGGATCTGGTTCGAGGTAAACAAGGCATGTTTTCCCTGTTGACTGATGAACATCATTTTTTTATCGTCAAACCAAGCCTTTTCCTTCATCATCGCCATAAATCCCTGAAACGTCTGATTATCCATCACATTAGGATAATTTACGTTATCATTCCATCCTCCCGAATTTCCGTAAGGATTATTCCAGACATCATTCCAGTCATTAAATCCGTAAGACTGGTTCTGAACAGGATATGAATCTAATAAAAACAATCCTTCATTGGTAAAGAAATCAAGAACCAATCTGCTGTTGTTTCTTACATTCAAAGTTGTT
Source organism: Chryseobacterium mucoviscidosis (assembly GCF_002177115.1). Lineage (GTDB taxonomy): Bacteria > Bacteroidota > Bacteroidia > Flavobacteriales > Weeksellaceae > Chryseobacterium > Chryseobacterium mucoviscidosis. The sequence goes on from NZ_MVAG01000122.1 coordinate 556,385, forward strand.
CTGTATAATAAATAACCGTTTTCATAAATTGAAACAGGAATTCTTCCTGACGGAAGATCAAAAAATCTGAATCTTCCGGAATTATTGGAAATAAACTGATCTCCAAGTTCCACACTGAACATTCCCTGTTCAGGAATTCTCAGGAAAACTTCTGAATATCCGTACTGCTGATCCCATTGGTAATTTGGATTTTTACCTCTGAATCCATTGTTATTTCTGTTCTGATTTCTGAAACCGGAATTATTGCTGTTTCTGCTCTCCGTTCTTTTTGCGTTCGGAGATTCTATTTCTGTTTTTGAAGCCTCGTTTTTTAAAAGCTCGCCTGCTTTTCCTGCTTCCTGCGCGAAAGAAAAACTTCCTACAAGAAACAAAACACTCATAAATATATTTTTCATAACACTTTTTTTAATCTCTAGCTCCACTTTCATGCCAAAAAAAAGAGAAACCAGTATCTGATTTCTCTTTATTATTTATATGATTGTTTATCAATTACATATGAATTGGTCTTTTTGCCGTAGCATCCAAAGCTGCTTCTTTGATTGCTTCTGCATACGTAGGGTGCGCGTGAGAACTTCTTGCGATATCTTCTGCACTTGCACGGAATTCCATAGCAATAACGCCTTCAGCAATCAAATCTGCTGCTCTTGCTCCTACGATGTGCATTCCAAGAACTTCATCTGTTTTTTCGTCTGCAATAATTTTTACCAAACCATCTACATCACCACTTGCACGGCTTCTTCCCAAAGCTCTCATCGGGAAAGAACCTACTTTATAAGCTACTCCTTCTTCTTTCAACTGCTCTTCAGTTTTTCCAACTCCTGCAACTTCCGGCCATGTGTAAACCACTCCCGGAATTAAATTATAGTTGATGTGAGGCTTCTGTCCTGCTAAAGTTTCAGCAACAAAAACACCTTCCTCTTCTGCTTTGTGAGCCAGCATTGCTCCTTTTACCACGTCTCCGATTGCGTAAATGTTGGCAACATTAGTCTGTAAATGATCATTTACTTTCACTCTTCCTCTTTCATCAAGCTCAACACCTGCTTTTTCAAGTCCAAGACCGTCTGTGTAAGGTTTTCTTCCTACAGAAACCAGACAGTAATCTCCTTCTACTGTTACTTCCTCTCCTTTTTTGTCTTTCGCTGTAATTTTTACGGTATCTCCGTTTCTTTCCACTGCGGACACGGCTGTAGAAAGCATGAATTTCATTCCCTGCTTTTTAAGAACTTTCGTTAATTCTTTACTTAGCGCTCCGTCCATTGTCGGGATAATTTTATCCATAAACTCAACCACTGTCACCTGAGCTCCAAGTCTTAGGTAAACAGAACCTAATTCAAGACCGATTACTCCACCTCCGATTACCACTAAATGTTTCGGAATTTCTTTAAGATTTAAAGCTTCTGTAGAAGTAATCACTCTTTCTTTATCTAACGTGATGAAAGGTAAAGAAGAAGGTTTAGAACCTGTTGCGATGATGGTATATTTGGATTCGATGGTTTCTGTAGAACCGTCGTTTTTTGTTACTTTGATCTGAGTAGCGGATTCGAAGCTTCCAACACCTTCAAAAACAGTGATTTTGTTTTTGTTCATCAGATAGCTGATTCCGTCTGTATTTTGTTTGATTACCTCATTTTTACGTTCGATCATTCTTGCAATGTCGGCTTGAGGCTCGTTGATAATGATTCCGTGACCTGCAAAATTGTGTTTTGCGTTCTCAAAATGCTCAGAGCTGTCTAAAAGCGCTTTTGACGGAATACATCCCACGTTAAGACAAGTTCCTCCCAAAGTTGGATATTTTTCAATAATTGCTGTTGTGAAACCTAATTGTGCAGCACGGATTGCAGCAACATAACCACCAGGACCGGAACCGATTACGGTAACATCGAATTGACTCATGTTATTTTATGAATTTGTTTATTATTAACTTTCTTATGCTTACAAATTTAACGATTTATTACCACGTGAGAAAGTGAGATTTGTCAAATTTTAAGGAGAGGTCTGAGTTATAAAAATTTTTCAACAATAATCTTGAATGTCTTTAAATTTCTCAATGATTTCTTTACATTTTTCATCAAGTAAATTTTTATATTTCGTGTCTACTATTTTTAATTTTGAATCAAGTTTGATAAGATACTCTGTATTGTAAAGTTTTCTTTCTTCACCGACTGGGTAAAATTGAATTTCGCTGTAGTATTTCTCTAAAATATTTAAATCAATGTTATCTAAAGGTTGGATATCATTTATTCTTCCAATAAGATAATGCATTTTAAAATATCCGGAGTGCATCTCAATTTGATCTGTTATAATAGCAATCGCATTTGAACGTAATTTTTTAATAAACCTGTAATGCTTTAGCTTTTCAAACTTATTCATATTTATTTCATCAAATAATGCTAAAACCTTACAAATCCAACCTCAGTTTCCCTTGTCCGAATTCTCCCGTGCTTTCAAAATATGAGCCTCCGTAAACATACCAATCAAGGCTTTCGAGATATTGTACAGCATTTTCAGGGGTTATATTAGGACGGTCTTTTTTAGAAACAATTCCTTTGTACCATCTTCCGGATTTGGAAAAACTTTCATATTCCACAAAATATCGGATCCAGATTCTCTGGCAAAGTTTACACTGCTGAATGCTTACTTCGGCAAATCTTCCATTCGTTTTATCGATTCCCAATTCTGACGTTCTGAATTCTGTATAGGTGGAAGTCGGTTTTTCGCAGGCGCATCCCAGTTTCTGGATTTTAATCATTAGTAATTGTTTTCTGAAATTAAAAGTCCAAAATTAAAAAATATTAGCTGAATACTCAAGACGGTTATTTCATCAGATCCAGCAACACCTTTTCGTACTGATTTAAAATAATATTCTTGGAAAATCTGGATTTTATAGAATTTTTAATGGCTTCATTTTCATGATTTTCATGAAGAATTTTCATAATCTTTTGCGAAAAATCTTCATAATTTTCAATATTGGCAATTTCTCCATTGGTATCATCCTGAATGATTTCGGTAATTCCTCCGGGGCAATTATTGGCTAAAGAATACGTTCCGCAAGCTCCGGCTTCGAGTAACACATTCGGAAAGCCTTCATATCGTGATGAAAGGATAAACAAGTCTGCATATTTTAAAAACTGATAAGGATTTTCCTGCCTTCCGTGAAAGATCACGTTTTTTAAGCCTAAAAAATCTTTCATTTGATGCAAGATTTCACGATCCTGTCCGTCTCCTAAAATATGAAGCAGGATATTTTCGTTTTTAAGCCTTGAGAATACCTTCAGTAAGTTATCAAAACCTTTTCTTGCCGATAAATTTCCGATCGCGACAACATTTTTATAGCCGTATTTAAAACTTTCCGGTTTATGGGAGATTTTAATTTTTTCATCAATAAAATCAAAATCTACAGGATTGTTTATTTTAACGATTTTCGAAGGTTTAATCTTGAAATTAAGCATCAGATCATGCTTCATATCATCACTCTGCGCAATGATTGTATCGTAATTATTATAGAAATTGTAGAAAAATTTAATCTCCTTTCTGGTAACGTGCTGAGAAACAACATTGGTTTCTCTTGCAATAAATTTTGTCTTGGGAAAAACTTTGATGAATAAAGACAGATAAGCGTTTACTTCTCCAAATCCGGAAAATACAATATCCGGCTTTCTGCGGTAAATTTCCCTGAGAATAGGTTTTAAGGAATGTCTGATTCTTTCCGTATTAACATCAATGATTTCAACGTCATCTTTCAAAATACTGAGATAACCTCCCTGTTTGCGCAGAAGCAATATCTTAGGCTCAAAACGATCCCGTGAGAGATGATTTGCAATGGTGGTAACAATTCTTTCCGCGCCTCCGGTTTCCAGATCCGGCAGAATAAATATGACAGAAATCTTTTTCATCACTGTAAAATTAGTAAAAAGTTTTCTTAACCTTCAAACCAAGCTCTTCAAAAACAGGAATAATCTCGTTAATATTTTCAACACTAAGAAAAGCATATTTAGCATTATCAAAATGTATTTTTCTTTCACCTAAAAATAAAGTTGTGTCATTATTTTCATTAAAAATATTTCTCTTTTCTTTAAAGTTTATATTTCCGAAAAAACGATTATTCATTTCAGCCTTGATAAGATTAATTTGCGCAAGATTAAGCTCCTGCTCAATATCATCAGTCAATTTTTCTAAAATTATTATTCTTTGATTTGTTATTAAATAGTAATTACTCTTTAGTTCAAAATATTTTAAAACCCATTTAAAAATGGCAAAATACAAACCTATACTAAGCATTATTACTCCTAAAATTGAAATATATGATTTACAAGAAATAAAAAATATAGAAATAGCAACATAAAAAAGGGAAAATACAATTCTTGCTTTTTCTAAAGTATTAAAAAAGAAACTCTTCCGTGGAAGAATTTCTTTCATTATAATTTCGTTATTGTTTAAAATAAATTTAGTTGGCAACATCGCTGATGAATTTTATTCTCAACATTCTCACCTCTTCATCCGAAAGTTCGTCTCCGAATTCATCAAGCAGAACTTTCATGCTGTCGCTTTCAGATTCATTCATGAATTCCATGAAACCGTCAACAATATCTTCATCAAAATTATCTTCAATATAATAATCGATATTCAGTTTGGTTCCCTGATAAACAATACGTTCCATTTCCTTCAGCAGTTCGTCCATTGAAAGGTTTTTGGCTCTTGCAATGTCTTCAAGATCGATCTTTTTATCGGTACTCTGAATGATGAAAACTTTGTGGCTGGATTTGTTTGCCACCTGTTTAAGAACCATATCCTGAGTTCGCTCGATATTGTTGTCTTCTACATATTTACTGATGAAATCTGCGAATTCTTTACCGTATTTCTTGGCTTTTCCTTCTCCGACTCCGTAGATTTTAGTAATTTCTTCCACCGTAATCGGATACTGAACCGTCATATCTTCCAAACTCGGATCCATAAACACTGTGTAAGGCGGAATTCCGTGTTTTTTGGCAACTTTTTTTCTTAGTTCTTTAAGCTGGTTGAATAAATTCTGATCCAGACCGCCTCCGGACTGCATCTGAACCTGATCGCTTTCCGCTTTTGTCTGCGTTAAATCAAACTCTCTGTCTTCTGCAATTAAGAAAGAATGTTCCAGTTTTCCGTCAAGAACCAGTCTTCCCTTTTCAGCAATTTTTAAAACGCCGTAGGTTTCAATATCTTTCTGTAAAAAATTCTGAACCGTTGCCTGTCTTAAAATTGTTTTCCAGTGGTTGTCTTTTTCTTCTTTTCCAAAACCGAAATAAGAAGTCTGTTCCAGTTTGTAAGACTTAGTAACCGCAGTTTCTTTTCCTGCGATGACCGAGATCAGATCTTTGGCTTTAAATTTTTCTCCGGTATCATTAATCAGCTCCAGAACTTTTCTCAGATCGTCTGTTGCATCTTTTAATTTTGGAGGATTCGATGAATTGTCGCACATTTTTGCTCCGTCACCATTGATCGGATCAAAATTTTCACCAAAATAATACAGAATATACTGTCTTCTGCTCATCGAAGTTTCGGCGTATCCTACCACTTCATTGAGAAGCTGTAATCCGATTTCTCTTTCAGAAACAGGCTTCTGTGCAAGGAATTTCTCCAGTTTTTCAATATCTTTCGGATCGTAGAACGCGAGACAATGACCTTCTCCACCATCTCTTCCTGCACGACCGGTCTCCTGGTAATAACTTTCCAGAGATTTCGGGAAATCGTAATGAATTACAAAACGTACATCCGGCTTATCGATTCCCATTCCGAAAGCAATGGTTGCCACTATCACATCCACTTCCTCCATCAGAAATTTATCCTGATTGGCTACCCTTATTTTCTGGTCGAGACCTGCATGATAAGGCAGTGCATTTACACCATTTACCTGCAGAAGCTGTGCAAATTCTTCAACTTTTCTTCGGCTCAGACAGTAAACAATTCCGGATTTTCCTTTATTCTGGCTGATGAACTTTACGATTTCCTTGTCTACATTTACCTTAGGCTGTACTTCATAGTAGAGATTCGGTCTGTTGAAGCTTTCTTTAAAAACCAGAGCATTCGTCATTCCCAAAGTTTTCTGGATATCATCCTGAACTTTTGGTGTAGCTGTTGCAGTAAGTGCAATCACCGGTACATCGGCAATTTTATCGATGATGGATTTCAGGTTTCGGTATTCCGGTCTGAAATCGTGTCCCCATTCTGAAATACAGTGTGCTTCATCAATGGCAAAGAAGGAAATTTTTACATCTTTCAGAAAATCCAGATAGTCTTCCTTAATTAATGATTCCGGGGCAACATATAAAAGTTTGGTTTTACCACTTTTAATATCGTCGAAAACCTGTTTGGTCTGCGTTTTGTTTAATGATGAATTTAAAACGTGTGCTACTCCATCGTCAGATGAAAGCCCGTTCACGGCATCTACCTGGTTCTTCATCAACGCTATAAGCGGAGAAACCACAATTGCCGTACCTTCCGAAATAAGAGCCGGAAGCTGATAACATAAGGATTTCCCTCCTCCTGTAGGCATCAGAACAAATATATCCTTCCCGTTCAAAAGGTTTTCTATAATCTGCTCCTGCTGTCCCTTAAAAGTAGAAAACCCGAAATATTTTTTCAATTCGCCTGATAAATTGGCTTTTTTTGCGCTCATCTAATTTTCTATTGCTAAATTTGCATCTAACCCAAAGATATGAATTTTTCGCTTAAAATAAAAGCGAACGAATTTATAAAAAATAAAATTTATATTAAATATCCTTTTAAAAATATAACGTTTTTTAAGAGATTTTTTGTATATGCTGTAAAAATGGAAAGAGCCGACATCATTTCAATCGCGAAAAGCACTTTAGAAATAGAAATTTCAGAACTTGAAAAACTTAAATCCAGAATTAATGACGATTTTGCAAAAGCTGTAGAAATCATACATTCTGCCAAGGGAAAACTTATCGTGGTGGGAATCGGGAAATCGGCACACGTTGGAAATAAGATTGTTGCCACCCTGAACTCTACAGGAACCCCTTCTCAGTTTTTACACGCTTCGGAAGCCATCCACGGAGATTTGGGCGTTATTCAGAAGCAGGATGTTGTGTTGTGTATTTCAAATTCCGGAAATTCACCGGAGATCGTGAATCTGGTTCCTTATCTGAAAGATTACTCTTCCGCTTTAATAGGAATGACGGGAAATAAATCCAGTAAACTTGCGGAATTTTCAGAAATCATTTTAGATACTCATGTAGAAAAGGAAGCGTGCCCGAATAAACTTGCGCCTACCAGTTCAACCACTCTGCAAATGGCTTTGGGAGATGCTTTGGCGATTGCTTTAATGGAAATGAATGATTTCAAAGCAAATGATTTTGCCAAATTTCATCCGGGAGGAAGTCTGGGTAAAAATTTAATTTCGAAAGTCGATGATTTTTTATCTTCCCAAAAACCTCAGGTTACTGAAAATGATACAGTAAAAGATGTTATTATCTCAATCAGCGGTTCTCGTCACGGAATTACGGTGGTCACGAATAATGACGAAATTATCGGAGTCATTACCGATGGTGATTTGAGAAGAATGCTCTTAAAAGGTGATGATATCGCTAAAGTTCTGGCAAAAGACATCATGTCTGCACATCCGAAGACCATCGAAAGAAATGCTCTGGCTAAAGAAGCCATGAAAATATTAAAAGACAATAATATCGGACAACTTGTGGTAACGGAAAACGGAAAATATTTCGGTATTATCGATCTGCATAAATTGCTGGATGAAGGAATTAATTAATCAGAATGTATACGTGAAAAGATTTAATTTTTTTCATAATAAACACGCATGTGCATTTAAAAAAATGAAACATCTCTTTTTACTGAAACTTTTTCCCTAAATTTGAAATCTTAAAAAAAATTATCCTGTGAGTGATGCTAAAGACATGTCTTTTTGGGGACATATTGGTGAACTGAGAGGTCATCTCATCCGTTCAATTCTTGCTATTATAGTTGCTGCAGTTATTATCGGTTTCAATATCAACTGGATTATGGATCACGTTTTCTTTGGTCCTACCCGAAACGATTTTGCGACCTTTGAGATTGTGAATCATTTTTCCAAAATGATTTTGGGCGAAGACAGCATTCACCTTCCGAAAGATTTTCCGGTTCGTGCAAGCAAGCTTTACCAGCAGTTTAATGTGATGATGGCAGTTTCCATTTTTGGAGGAATTGTTTTGGCTTTTCCTTATATTGTATGGGAGCTTTGGAGATTCATCAGTCCCGCTTTACATCCGAATGAAAGAAAAAATTCAATCTTTATCATCAATTCAGTTTGGATTTTATTTATGACGGGCGTTTTATGCGGATATTATTTAATCCTTCCTTTTGCCGTTAATTTCGGGGTTATTTTCAAAATCTCCGATATCATTATTCCGCTGTACGATTTAAGTGATTATACGACTCTGTTTTTACAGGTAGTTTTAGGAATGGGCGTAATTTTCCTTTTTCCGGTACTTATTTATTTCCTTACCACCATCGGAATTCTTACACCAACCTTTATGAAAACATACCGTCGTCATGCGATTGTTTTAATCATGGTTGTTGCAGCAATTATCACTCCGGCAGACGTTTTAAGTATGTTGATGGCAGCATTTCCACTGCTTTTACTGTACGAATTCAGTATCATCATGTGTTCGTATACCTATAAGAAAGTTCAGAAAGCGGCTGGAAATTTACCTGCAGTTCAGAAATAATTTTTATCCATTCAAAATATAGTCCCGTAGATTTTCTGCGGGATTTTTCTTTTTCAGGAGCTTTATCGCGCTTTCCGCACTCGCTATTTTCAAGGTTCAGGTTTTGCGGCGGCTTTGCCGCCGCAAAACCTGAACCTTGAAAATGAGCTCAGACAATTGCTGCAATCGCGGCTAGGGTTTTTGCGTGGAAAAGAATTGTTTCTGAAAATATTGATAATAAGTCTTTTGCGGATTGTGTTTTTTAACCACCCCGTCAAAAATTCTGAAGAATTTTTGCCACCCCTCCAGAGGAGGGGAATTTTACTTATAAACTATTGATTCCGAAATGATAAAGACAAAGAATGTAACAAACATTTACTTCTTTCGTCTAATTAAAAAGATCGTAATAATTTAGATAAGCTGAATTTTACGTCTATTAAATTTCTATTTTAGCGATTATAATTTAATTCAGATGAAAAAACTTTCATATACGCTTTTGTTTGCGGCAAGTCTTTCTTTCGGACAGTTTTTCGAGAAAGATAAGGTTTTCACGAAACAGGATACCTTAAAAGGTTCCAATACACAATTCCGAAACTTTTGGGACGTCAAAAAATATGAACTTTCCGTAGAGCCTGATTTTGCCACGAAAAGTATTAAAGGAAACAACAAGATCAGTTTTGAGATCATTAAAGACGTTACCAATCCTACGTTTCAGATTGATCTGCAGCAGCCAATGAAAGCGGACAAAGTGGAAGCCAGCTTTCCGGTTGCAGAATATAAACAGGACGGCGATTTTATCTGGATCAAAACCAATAAAAGCTTTAAAAAGGGTGAAAAATATACTATTGACGTCACCTATTCCGGAAATCCTACCATTGCAAAACGGGCTCCTTGGGACGGAGGCTGGGTTTTCACCAAAGATGAAAACGGAAATCCGTGGATGAGCGTTGCCGACGAAGGAATCGGAGCTTCTATCTGGCTTCCTACCAAAGATATCTGGGACGATGAACCCGACAATGGCGTTGTGATGAAAATCATTACTCCCAAAGATTTAGTGGGGGTTGGAAACGGAAGACTAATCAGCAAAAAAGCAGAAGGTGATAAAATGGCTTACACATGGGAAGTTAAAAATCCAATTAACGCCTACTCTATCATTCCGAATATTGGAAAATATGTGAACTTCAAAGATACTTTTAACGGAGAAAAAGGGAAACTGGATCTGGATTACTGGGTAATCGATTATAATTTAGACAAAGCAAAAAAACAGTTTCAGCAGGTAAAACCTATGCTTTCAGCGTTTGAATACTGGTTTGGAGCCTATCCTTTCTATGAAGATTCTTACAAGCTTGTAGATTCCCCTTATTTGGGAATGGAGCACCAAAGTAACGTTGCGTACGGAAATGCTTACCAAAACGGTTATCTGGGGCAGGATCTTTCCGGAACGGGAGTTGGATTAAACTGGGATTACATCATTGTTCATGAAAGTGGACATGAATGGTTTGCGAATAATATCACAGCAAAAGATCAGGCAGATATGTGGGTACACGAAGGTTTCACGATGTACTCCGAAGTCTTGTTCACCGAAAAATACATGGACAAAAAATCTGCGGATATTTATGCCGGAGGAATTCGTAACGGTATTCAGAATGATGTTTCGATCATCGGGAAATACGGCGTAAGAAATGAAGGAAGCGGCGATATGTACCCAAAAGGCGCAAGTATGCTTCACACGATTCGTCAGGTCATCAATAACGATGCGAAATTCAGAGAAATTTTAAGAGGAATCAATAAAGATTTTTATCATCAAACGGTAACAACACAGCAGATTGAAAATTATATTTCAAAGAAATCCGGAATCGATTTTTCAAGTGTTTTCAATCAATATCTGAGAACCACAAAAATTCCGACACTGGAATATTCCCAGAAAGGCGAAGAACTGAAATTCCGCTACACCAACGTTGTGAAGAATTTAAAACTTCCTATTATTGTTGACGGAATAACCATAAATCCAACCGAACAGTGGCAGACTGTAAAGCTAAAAAAAGGAACTCCGGTACAGTTTAACGAAAATTATTATATCGATTATAAAAAGGTACAGTAAAATCTTAATAATACAGGCAAAATCGTTCTTCGGTTTTGCTTTTTTGTTTCATTTATTCAGGAATTAGTATTAAATTAATTACTCTCTGTAAATTTTAACAAAAATTTAAAACTTTTAAAGTAACAAAATCAATTTTTCATCAACTACTTGAATATAATTTGAACTCAATGAAAAAAATAGCACTAAGTTTAGGATTACTGGCTGCGTTTTTTGTAAATGCACAGTCTATAAAAACTACGATAGATTTGGTAAATGTAAAAGACGATAAGGTTGCCGTAACGATGGAATTTCCAAAAATGAAATCCGGTGACGTGAAGTTTCATTTTCCTAAAACAGTTCCGGGAACTTATTCTGTAGACGATTACGGAAGATTTGTGGAGGGAATTAAATTTTTAGATAACAAAGGAAAAGAGATTGCTTTCACAAAAGTAAATGACAACACTTACGCTCTGAAAAACGCTCAGAATTTAAGCAAAGTAACTTATCTTGTGAATGACAGTTTCGATGAAGAAATGGACGATTCCAAACACAAAGCGGTATTTTCACCTTCGGGAACAGATATTGAAACCGGAAAAGTTTATTTAATCAATACCCACGGATTTGTAGGTTACATTGATAATATGCAGGACGTTCCTTATCAGTTAATTATCCAGAAACCAACGGATTTCTACGGCACAACCGCTTTGGTGGATCAGGATAAATCTGAATCTACAGATACCTATACTTTAGCGAATTATGCAAAAGTGACCGATTCTCCGTTAATGTATACAAAACCGGATTATGTTACGTTCAACGCGGGAGGAATGGATCTTGTATTGGGCGTTTATTCTCCGACAGGAAAATACAAAGCCGCTGATTTCAAAGAAAATCTTGAGAAAACGGTGATTGCCCAGAAGAAATTCTTAGGTGATATGAACACCAACAAAAAATATGCAATCATGCTTTATCTTTCGGGGATGGAAGAACCGCATATCAAAGGTTTCGGAGCTTTGGAACACCACGAATCCACAAGTGTTGTCCTGCCTGAAATGATGCCGAAAGATGCGATTGACAAAACCATTACGGACGTGGTTTCTCATGAGTTTTTCCACACGGTAAATCCTTTGAAAACGCATTCGGAAGAAATTCATTATTTCGATTATGCAGATCCGAAAATGTCTCAGCATTTGTGGATGTATGAAGGCGGAACGGAGTATTTTGCGAATTTATTCCAGATTCAGGAAGGTCTGATCACAAAAGATGAATTCCTTCAGAGAATGAGCGAAAAAATCGCCAACTCCAAGAACTATAATGATACCATGCCTTTTACGGTAATGAGTAAAAATGTTCTTAAAGACGAATACAAAGACCAATACAGAAACGTTTACGAAAAAGGAGCGCTTCTTGCGATGTGTCTTGATATCGAATTGAGAAAGCTGTCCAACGGAGAAATGGGCTATCGTGACATGATCAGAAAACTGTCTCAGCGATTTGGGGAAAACAAACCGTTTAAAGACGATAAACTGATTGACGAACTGGTAACGGTTACAGGGTATCCTCAGGTAAAAGACTTTTACAACAAATACATTGCAGGAGATCAGCCGACTCCTTATGCACAATATCTGAGTCTTGTTGGTGTAGAAGCAAAAAAACAGGAAACTCCGCCAATTTTCTGGTTCATTAAAGATCCTCAACAGACCGGTTTTGATGATAAGGACAATGCATTTGTATTCGACGAAAGTTCTGCTCTGTCTCCTTTCTCAAAAAGCATCGGATTTAAAATCACTGATAAAATCGTTGCTCTGGACGGAAAAACCATCAATGTTCAGAATATTCAGTCGTTTGTGGAGTATGCGAAATCTGTAAAGGAAGGACAAAATGTAACGGTAACCGTTTTAAGAAAGAATGGTGACAAAACAGAGAAAATCGATCTTAAAGGAAAAGCAATTCTTGATAAAATGACGATCGAAACGCTTCAGTTCAAATCTAATCCAACGGCTGCTGAACAAAAATTACAGGATCAGTGGTTAACCGGAAAAAAATAAATGCAGCTAAGATTAAAATTAGGACTTAGTAATCAAGCGGGGAATTTTCTCCGCTTTTTTATTGTCAATGTGGGCAGCAAGAGTTTTTGAGCAAACGGATGTTTCTGCAAGTTCAGTATGACATTGCTAAATCCAACTGCTATTTTGAAATTTTGTCAGACTGAGCTTGTCGAAGTCTTTGTAAATGCTGTAAATAATGGATAATTTTTAGGAGCTTTTTCCTGCTTTCCGCACTCGCTATTTTGTGTATTTGGGGTTTGCGGCGGCTTCGCCGCCGCAAACCCCAAATACACAAAATGAGCTCAGACAAAGCTTCAATCAGGGCTAAAATTCAGGTCACTCCTTATAAATATTCAATGTAAAATTGTCAGTTAACAAAAATCAAAATATAAATTTCACAGCTTAGATTCCTCCGGAATGACAAACTTTACGCAGCACATTCCTGAAACAATTTACCCTTTTTTAATCGTAATTCTAAAAGTCGTTCCCTTTCCTATTTCAGTCTGGGAAATTTTAATATCTCCGTTGTGATACTCCTGAATCACTCTTTTTGCAAGAGACAATCCCAATCCCCAACCTCGTTTTTTGGTAGAATAGCCCGGTTTAAAAGCATTTCTCGCCTGTTGTTTCGTCATTCCGCTTCCCGTATCCTGAACTTCAACAACAATATTTTTGTTTCTTTCCAAAACCGACATAGAAATAGAGCCCTCTCCTTTCATCGCATCAACCGCGTTTTTAACCAGATTTTCAATCACCCAGCTCATCAGGATTTTATTATGGGGAACCAAAATCGTGTAATTGGGAAGGTGAAGTCCGAAATTGATCTTTCTTGAAATTCTTGTTTTCAGATAATCGTAATTTTCCTGAATGGTCGCGTTGAAATCTTTATCATTCAGTTCCGGAACAGAACCGATCTTAGAAAACCTCTCCGAAATAGTTCTTAATCTTTCGATATCTTTTTCAATTTCATGAACGCCTTCGGAATCCGGAGTATCCAGCTTCATAATTTCCATCCAGCCGATCATCGAAGATAATGGAGTTCCGATCTGGTGTGCCGTTTCTTTAGCCAGACCTGCCCAAAGATAGCCTTCGTCCGTTTTTTTAATTGTCCGTAAAAACCAGAATGAAAAAAGAAAATAACACAGAATGAAAAACCCTAAAATATAAGGAGAATACCGAAGATTATTCAGCAGTTCGGAATTATCATAGTATACAAACTGATTGTTTGCATTGGGAACTTTTATTTCGATCGGCGGATAATTTTTAGCCATTTTGTTAGCCAAGGCAACAATTTCAGCAGAATTATTTTCAATATCCTGCGGAATATTTTTATGCTCGATAATCTGTCCGTCCTTATCGAGAATAATCACCGGAATCGTGGTATTAGAACTGTAAATCTGCAGCAGCAATGCCTGAATTTCCAGACTCGGAACCTTCACTTCCTGCTGAAATTTCAGCGCAGTTACTAAAATATCTACCCTTTTTACTTCTTCTTTTCGGAGGAAATTAAAAAGGATCGTAGAAGCAATAACAATCGTTAAGACAACAATCGTCATCAGCGTAAAAATAATCCAGTTGTTAAGTCTTGCAAATATGGATTTCTTCAAGGCAAATTTATTTTAAAACATTCAGGATTTTCTGCAGTTCCGTGCTTCCGCTCCCTTCATAATTGTTGATGATAATGGAGAAAACATATTTTTTTCCGTCTTTTGAGGTGTGATATCCTGCATAAGATTTGGTATCGCTCATGGTTCCGCTTTTCATTTTCATGCCGTTATCATGTGTAGGAAAACCATCATAATAAGACTCAAACCAAGGCTGTTTTCTGGCGTACAGCAAAGCCTGAACTTCTGCTTTCGCAGCAACATAATTTTGCGGAGAAAGTCCGCTTCCGTCGGCAAAATTAATCATATTCGGGTTAATTCCCTTTGATTTCCAGAATTCTTTTAAATAAGCTACTCCGCTTTTAAAACTTGGATCGCTTTTCTTCTCTTTTCCTAACGTTTTTATTAAAGTTTCACCGTAAAAATTGATACTTTTTCTCAGAAACCAGTAAATAATTTTATCCAAAGTCGGAGATTCGTAGGTAAGAATGACATTATTTTTCGGAGCCTGCAATGCCTTTTTTCCTTCAATTTCCAGTTGGGAATTGGTAACCACTTTCCCCGAAAAATCAATTCCCGAATCTTTCAGCCATTGTTTCACTTCCGCACCAAGCTGCAAAGGCGGATTGGGAACCGAACCGGAAACCGTAACCGTTTTGGCAGGTAAAGTTCCGTTAATCAGTGCAACGTCAGAATGCGGCGCCGTAAAAATCAGACTCTGATCGGAACTTCCGCCCACTTTAAGATCATTCAGCCAGTTAACTCCTTCAAGCGGATAAGAGAAGCTTTTGAATTCATTTCCGTTGATATTGATATCGAACTGATTTTCGCGCCAGTTGATCCCCCAAACTCCTGCTCCGTAATAATTTCCAAGATCATTCCATGGCCATCCTCCCGGAATCGTCTGATGATCAAAATAAGAATCGTCGATCACAAGATCTCCTGAAATTTTTTTAATCCCGGACTTTTTTATGGCATCGATTAATTTCTGCTTAAAAACTTCGGGTTTATAGGCTTCATATCTCCAGCTTCCCAATGTGGGATCTCCGGTTGAACTGATGAAAAGGTTTCCGTTCAGGTTTCCACCAGAAATATTTCCGGAATATGATGAAGTAGTCTTATAGGTGTAGTTCTTTCCTAAAATCTCCAAAGCTGCTCCGGCAGTAAATATTTTCTGCGTAGAAGCTGTGGAAAGTCCTTTATTTCCCTGATATTCGTAAATAAAATTTCCGTTTTCATCGGAAATATAAAATGATAAGTTAGACGAAATTGCCCCTGAAGAATTCATCAGGTTTTTGGTTGCTTCATCCAGTTTCTGAGTAATATTTTGGGCAAAAATAATCTGCGTTGAAAGTAAAAATATAGGTAGGGAATTTTTCATTAAGAATTATTTATTCAAATATAATTTAAATTACGGTACTTTTAGCCTTACCAGTATTTTTTAAACTCTTCAAATTCATCAATATTAAAAAGGATTCTATGATTTTCAGTCTTTTCAAAAGATTTATCACAGAATGTGAAAACTTCCTCATAACCATCTTGATCTATAAAAAGCAACATCTGGCATTGCTTAATATATTCTGTCTTATTTTCATAATCTTCCAGAAAAGAGTTCTGCCACGGTTCTTCATTACACCTTAAACATCGGTCTTTCCATAAGGATAGGTGTCCGCAAATTTCACAATTATTCAAATTTTCAAACATCAATCTAACAGAATTCTGAATCTCTACAGATAAAACAGCGAGAGGGAGAGATTTTAACAATAGATAATAATTAGGAGTTCTTGCATCAAGCATTACATATTTTTCATTCCCAGTTAAATAAACCCTCATCTCTCTAAAAGAATTGAGCATTTCTACTTTTTTGATCTGGTTCATTTTAAAAAGGAATGAATCATTAATCAAAATATTATCACCTTCAATATTGATAACAGATATTTCCTTTATATAATGATCGATACATAACGTGGTGTCCCAGCCTTTTACAAATCTTAATTTACCTTTCTTTCCACATTCTTCGCAGGTTTGAACTGATAACGCTCCATATTTTCTTATTATTTTCTGAATTTCTATATTTAGCTTTTCATCTTCAGAGAAGGAATAGCAACACAGCCCACCAAATTTTTCTTTTCCTTCCACTTTCTCGTTTAAATCCCAACCAGCAAGACAAAACTCTTCAAGCATATTCCTGATCAGATTACGCCATCCTGAACCGTTAATTGAAAAATTGAGCAAATTATTTTCAATAAACCGATCTATTTCTTCTCTTGATAATTCCATTATAATTGGTAACCCGCTTCGATCTCGTAAGGTTCTTTATCTTTCTCAAAAATTCTTGTGAGTTCAGTTCCTTCAACAGTAATTTTATCGCCCATTCTTCTGATCCAGTTTCCTTCACGAAGTCCGACAACTTTTAAGTCATTCTGTGTTAAAAATTCTTTAATTCTGGTTTCTCTCGTTTCACCATTATGTTTAAGTTCCGGATTCGGATCGAGATAATGCGGATTAATATTGAACGGAACCAGCCCCATACAATCAAAACTTGGAGGATATACAATCGGCATATCATTCGTTGTTTTCATATTCTGCCCTCCGATATTGCTTCCTGCGCTGCATCCCAGATAAGGTTTTCCGCTTTCAACATTTTCTTTCAAAACATTCATCAAACCTTCTTCATGTAAGGTTTTCACCAGTAAAAAAGTATTTCCGCCTCCTGTAAAAAATGCTTTCGCACTGTTTATGGCTTGTATTTTATCCTCAAATTCATGAAGACCTTTCACTTTAATATTTATGGTTTCAAAAAAAGAACTTGCTTTTGCTGTATAATCGTCATGAGAAATTCCGCCCGGTCTTGCGAAAGGCACGAAAATGATTTCTTCGATTCCATCATATAATTTGATTAATTCTTCTCTCAGATATTCCAGATATGTTCCACCAAAGAGTGTGGAAGTTGATGCCAAAATGATATTCATAACGGATAATTTGTCTTATAATCGTTGTGTTACAAAGATAACCGAATCTGCAGCGAATCAAAAATAATGATAAAAAAACATAGAATCCCGTTAATATTTTCCAAAAAAGTTTAAAGGTTCTAAAATTTAGACGTTTATGGAATTATAATTGAACTTTAGTTATCAACTTGAAAAATGTAAGATTATGAAAATGATTAAAAGTAATATTCAAAACCTGTTTTTAGGTTTGATGTTTATAGGAACCGCAAGTTTTGTAAATGCACAGACAACACAGACAGACAGTACAACTGCTACAAAAACAACCACAACAACCGCTCAGTCGACAGGAAATCCAACGATTGACGGTCTAAAAAAACAGATCGAAGCCAACCCGAAAGATACCGAAGCTTTGGCAAAATTAGCCGGAGCGTATCAGGATGCTTCAGACTGGACAAACGCAATTGATACATGGAAAAAGATTTCGGCTTTAGTACCGGATTGGGCGCCATCTTATTATAGTCAGGCTTATGCCTATCAGTCTGCGAAAGACGATGCCAATGCAAAACTGGCTTATGAAAAGTATATTGCAACGGTAAAGCCTGAAGAGGTGGAACAGAATAAGAAAAATCTGGCATACGCTTATTTTTATGTAGCGTTCTCTGAACAGCAGAGTAATCCTGATAAAGCAAAGGAGCATATTGCTAAATCCTTACAGTACGATCCTACCAATCAGGATGCTGTAAAGTTAAGCAAAGCTTTAAATTCATAGTTGTGAAAGATCCGAAGAAATTGTCTTCGGATCTTTTTTCTTTTTATTAAATTTTCCTGCCGAAAAACTCTGTTTCTCCTTTCAGATGCTGAATGATTTTCTGAATATTTCTCTGGATGCTTTTTTCAGTTTTCAGATGATTGATGTATTTTATCAGCTCTGATTTTCTTGAAAGGGTTAATTTTTCAAAGTTTTTTAAAGCAACAAGATTTTCGCTGATGGCTTTCTCCAAGTCAGGATGCATAGAAATTTTTCTCTCGGAGTCATCATATTCAATAAAAACATCTACCGTTTCGCCAATTCTTTTCGGTGAATCTTTCAGCATCATCATATTGATATAAAGACGCCACTCTCCTTTGTATTTCATTAAATTCTGCTTAAATTCTTTGCCGTTCACTGTTCCTTTTACGGGAATCGGACTTTTATTTTTGCCAGAGCTTTCAAATACGGCGGCAAGAATTTCTTCAGGAAGAAAAATAAACGGATTAATTCCGATAATTTCAAGTTTCGCGGTGAAATGGTTTTTCATTGATGTTTTATTATATCTAAATTAATGATTATTTTAAAACTGTAAATCTTCAACCACCCCGTCAAAAATTCAAAGAATTTTTGCCATCCCTCCGAAAGAGGGGAATTGTATTTCTCTACTATTTAACTTTTGTTTAAAGAGAAACTCTTCATGAATGCAGAATCTCATCTTTAATTAATTTTCCACTCAAAAAGGAATGATTATCTTTGTAAAAAATAAATCTGTAAAACAAATGAAATTTTTTATTGACACTGCTAATTTAGAGCAAATAAAAGAAGCGAAAGATCTTGGAATTCTGGATGGGGTAACAACCAACCCGTCTTTAATGGCAAAAGAAGGAATTCAGGGAGCTGAAGCAATTAAAAATCATTACAAAACCATCTGCGAAATTGTAGACGGAGATATTTCTGCGGAAGTTCTTTCTACAACATATGAAGAAATGATTAAAGAAGGGGACGAATTGGCAGCAATCCACCCGAATATCGTGGTGAAAATTCCGATGATCAAAGACGGAATTAAAGCGTTAAAATATTTTTCAGATAAAGGCATCAAAACGAACTGTACGCTGATTTTCTCTCCGGGACAGGCTCTTTTGGCTGCGAAAGCGGGTGCAACTTATATTTCTCCTTTCCTGGGAAGACTGGATGATATTTCAACTGACGGATTAAATCTGATTCAGGAAATCAGATTGATTTTTGATAATTATATGTATGAAACTGAAATTTTAGCAGCTTCTATCCGTCATTCGATGCACATTATCGACTGTGCTAAAATTGGAGCAGATGTGATTACTTCACCGCTTCCTCCGATCTTGAGTTTACTGAAACATCCTTTAACAGACAGCGGATTGGCTCAGTTTGTTGCAGATTCTCAGAAATTATCTTAATATATCTTTATATTTCAGAATAAATTACGGCGCGGAAACTTCGTTTCCGCGCCGTAATTATTATTTCAGTAAATCCAGTTCCAGAAGATTATTGTCTTTTGCATTGTCTTCTTTCACTTTTCTCTCACGCTGACGAATCATGTCTTCCACATCCAGCTTATTACCTTTTTCGTCGGTCATCATAATTTTGGTTCCGCTTGAAAGCATCTGCCGTATTCCTTTTGTCGGATTGATCCGGTAATCCAGAAACTGTTTTTTATATTTTTCCTGATTTAAAGGAACCAATGCTCCGAATCTGTGATTTTCTTCCTGACTTTTCCATTCCCGATCTTTTAAATTTATAATTTCCTTTAAAACATAAGAATGAGAGTTCGTTTGATCTTCCAGCTTTACAATTAATCCCGGTAATCCATGAAATTTATACGGTCCGTCCTGAATCGGAATATCGGCAACAAACCAAGCCGTCCATTTTCTTCCGGCGAAATCCGTGGTTGCTTTTTGTGCATTAAATTCACCCACTTTTTCTTTTTCCGGTAAAATGTTCCATTCCATTTTCCTGTCATCAGAAACTTTGTACTCATCCATATCCAAACGATTGAAGAACAAAATTTTATAGTCGGGATAAGATTTTTGAACAACATAAGGAACCATTCCGAAATTAATTTTAGAAAAATCTCCGTTCTGATGTTTCGACTGAGCCTCGATCAACGAATCTGAAATATATTTGTCTCTGCTGTAAAATTTCGAACCTTTTTTAGAAACATCAAGGTATATGGATTCTGTGATCGATACATCTTTTTTTGTAGAATCTGAAACAAATCTGTACTCATAAACAAAACGTTTATTCTGAGCATTAAAGAACATTCCCAATATCAACGCAAACGCAATAATGATCTCCTTCATTAATATTTTTTATTTAGTTTAAATTTTTAATTCATTATATTCTTCACCACTTTACAAGGATTTCCCAATGCAACCACATTGTCCGGAATGTCTTTGGTTACGACACTTCCCGCTCCGATCACAGAGTTATTTCCGATAGAGATTCCGGGGAGAACCACTACATTTCCTCCGAACCATACGTTATCTCCTACTGTAATGGGATGAGCAGATTCAAGACCTTCGTTTCTTTGTTTAAAATCTATGGGATGATTTGCCGTGTAAAAACTACAGTTGGGACCGATAAAAACATGATCTCCGAAAGTTACTTTCGCACAATCCAGAATCACCAGATTATGATTCGAATAGAAATTCTCTCCCACTTCAATATTATATCCGTAATCGCACCAGAAACTGGGCTCTATGCAGATATTCTGTTTTGTTTTGCCTAAAATCTTTTTCAGCAGTGCCACTCTTCCTTCAGCATCAGAATTTTTCAGGAGGTTGTACTCCTGACAAAGATCTTTTACTTTAATTCTTTCTTCAATTAGTTCCTGATCGTAATTGGCATTATACAAAAGTCCTTTCGCACATTTTTCCTTTTCCGTCATATTTTATGATTTGCAGTTCTAAAGATAATAAAAACAAAACAGGGCAGAAATTACTTTTGCCCTGTTTTAAGAAATATTTAACCTATTATTTTACCAGATCCGGCTCAATAGGATTGTTATTTTTTGCCAGAGATTCTTTTGTTCTCTTTTCCATTTCTCTGAAAACCTGATTAGGATCTGAGATTTCTTTTCCGTCTGAAGTTTTTACTTTAAAAGTCATCTTAGAATTATCAGTATTTCTCATCATCATTTCCCTCATGTTTTTAGTAGGATCATTTACATAATCTTTCCACGCTTTTCTGAACTGATCTTCCGTTACTTCAAGCTCTTTTCCGCCCATTCCGAAAACCCTGATGTTTTGCGGAAGTTCCGGTTCTTTTTCTGAAGCAGCAGCTTGGGCAACTTTTTTATTTCCCACCAAAGTCATGATGTGGGAACCTGTAGTATCTTCAATTTTAACAATCAGCCCCGGTAAACCGTAGAATTTATAAGGTCCGTCCTGAAAAGGAATATCTGTAGAAAACCATGCAATCCATTCTCTCCCGCCAAAGCTTGTGGTAGCTTTCTGCGTATTGTATTCCCCGATTTTCTGCTTGTCGGATAAAATTTTCCATTCCGGTTTCTGATCTTCTCTGATTTTATACTGATCCGAAGAAACACTTCTGAAAAGATATGTTTTGAAATCGGGATAGCTTTTGGTTACTTTGAATGAAACCTGTCCCGGATTTTCTCTTCTGTTAACACTGATATTTCCGGAAAATGATTTGATCTGCTTCTCCAGTTCTGCTCTGGAAGTGGAATCGGCAACAAATTTTGTTCTGCTGTAATAATTCGAGCCGTTTTTATCAATATCAAGGTACATCATTTCGCTTTTCACGTCTTCCTTATTATTGGAATCGGGAATGAATTTGTAATCATAGAAAAAACGGTTGATCTGTGCATTGGCAAGAATTCCTGCCAATAAAAAGAGGAGTAATTTATATTTCATAAACTGTATTTTAAAAAAAACTCTGCTGTTATTTTGAAATAATCAGCAGAGTTTAAAAAACTTGATTATTTAGTCTGAATTCGGATTTCGCCCTGCATTTTTCCGTCGATGTTTCTTTTGTTTACATCCATTCTTTTAATGGTTTTAGAATCCAGAGCCTGCATTTCTTCATTGGTAGATTCTTTTCCGTTAATATAGATCTTCATATCTCCCGCTCCGTTCAGATTTTTGATGCCCGAAGCAACAACAGATTGATTTTTATTATCAATTTTAATATTGTCTGCATGGATTCTGAACACTTTTTCATCCGGGAAACCTCTGAAAGTATTGCCATAAATGTACACTTTTCTGTTTCCGTCCAATGCTCTTCGTTCTGCTTCCAGTTTAGCTCTTTCACCTTCTAATTTGGCTCTTTTTTCTTCAAGCTTTGCTCTTTCCTTTTCAAGTTTCGCTCTTTTCTTAGCAATTGCAGCAGATTCTTTTACTTTTGGTGTGGAGAAATTGAAGCTGTTTTCAGATTCCGGCGACCATTTCATATCTCTGGAATCACGGAAAGAGTATATTTTTACTTTTGGAGCGTTTGGCGCTTTCGGTGCAGTGGGCGGACTTGGAGGAGCATCGGAAAATTCAAAATTCATTTCTGGAATATCAGGAATTTCAATATTAAGTTCTTCCAGCTCTTTCATTTGATCTTTCCATTCTTTGGATTTAAAATAATCGTTGATATTAACATCCTTTCCGTCCATTCGGATCACCATTGCCGATTTCAGAAAATCTTTTGAGCTTGCAATTTTTCCGATTTCTCCGGATAGTTTTCCGATTTCTTCGAGGTTTTTGTTGTACTCATCACTTTCAGGCTTAAAATTCTTCAGATTCTGGCTTTTTTCCTGAATCTTTTTGCTTAAATCTGCTATTTTTTTGTCGTCTTCCGATTTTTTATACACTTTTGGTGTTACGACAACACGATTTTTTGAATCTGGAGTAATGGTATCTTTTTTAATAACAATTTGATCTCTTTTTTTAATCTGAGAAACGGCTTTCTCAATTTCTATATTCGTTGCTTTAATTTCTTGGTTTTTGGCATTTACCAAATAAGCAAACGCAACAGAAAATACTACCGGCAATGCAAAAATTCTACGCGCATACCCGAATTTGGTTTTAGGTTTTTGTAACATTTTTAATCGTTTTTTTAGATTTGAACTAAGAAACGGACTGGTTGCAGGCAACTGGTTTCCGGAAAAGTGGCTTGCTAAAAGCATCTGCGCAAATGCTTTGGTGTCCGATTGTTTTACGGCTTTTTTATCAGCCAGATATTCGTGAATTAAACTAATTTCTTTTTTGATGAGATGAAAAAAAGGATTGAACCAGAAAACAGAGGTAATAATCTCAATAAAAATTTTATCGAAGGAGTGTTTCTGTTCAATATGTACCATTTCGTGCTTCAAAATCTGTTTTCCGAGATCAGAATTCAGTGTGATGGAATTCTTCCAGAAAAGATTTTTAAAGTAAGAAAAAGGAGCTTCGGATAAGTTTGTATGGTAAAAATTAATCCCGTCGAAACTTTCTTTCTGAAACTGACTTTTAAGCTTTTGGATTCTGAAAATCCCATAGACGAATCTTCCTAAAAAATAGAAAGAAACAAGTCCCAAAGCCGAAAAAATAATTCTAAAATAAATGTAATCATTGTTTGAGTTTTTAATTGTATTAAAATTCTGTACCTGATCTATCAACTTATACAAATCACTGCTTACTTCAATGGTAAAGTCTTCGACCTTTATTAAAGGAAGCAATAAAGAAATGAGCATCGCAGACAAAAGATAAAATCTGTTGTAGTGATGAAACGTCTTGTCTTTTAAAGACAACTGATAATACAGAAACGTTACACCGGAACATAAAATAACTTTTCCGAAATAGAGAAGTACAGTTTCCATGGTTAGTTTTTCTTTTTAAGTTCGTTTAATAACATCTCAAGATCTTCCACCGTCATTTCATTTTTTTCGACCAGAAAAGAAACGGCACTTTTGTAAGATCCTTTGAAATAATTTTTTACCAGACTTTTAATGGTTTTTCCGGAATACTGCTCCTTAGAAACCAACGGAAAATACTCATGCTGTCTTCCGTATACATTATAGTCTACAAATTCTTTTTCTTTCAGCACTTTTAAAATGGTAGAAACGGTATTGGTGTGAGGCTTCGGTTCAGGGAAAAGATCAAGAACGTCTTTCAGAAATCCTTTTTCCAGTTTCCATAAATACTGCATCACCTGTTCTTCTGCTTTTGTTAAAGTCTGAATTTTCATATCCTTTTCATTTTTATCATTAAACGTGACATAAAAATATTCACGAAAATTTTATATCACTAAGAAATTAGTTATACAAATGTAGAAATAAAATCCATCCAAACAACTATTTTTTTAGTGATAAAAGATTAAAACGCATAAATAATTGATAATCAAATAAATAAATTTTATTAAAATTTGTTAAAGAAATTTTGGCAGGATTATTTGCCTGGTTTTAAAAATCCATTGACCTCCAAAAAAGATTACTCCTGTTTTTTATTTTCTGTTATTGATGAACTGACTAAATATTTTATTCTCAAAATCAGAAGACCTTCAAAAATGATCCACAAAATAATAAGATGAATGACCGACGGTAGATTGTTTGACAGAGAACCTCCGGATTGTACAATGGAAATAAAGGTCTTTAAAAACGGCGATGTCGGCAAAGCATCAGACAAAAACTGAACAAATTTCGGCAAAGCCTGATACGGCATTGAATATCCCGTAATCAGAAATATCGGATACGAGGAAAATACAAGAACCTGAAATGCAAACAGTTTCGTCTTAAAAAAACTTCCGATCAACATTCCGAAAACGATAATTGTAGAAATAAATAACGCAAAAATTACCGCAAGATCAATGGCGTTTCCGCGAATTTCAACCCCGAAAACAGAGAAATTCACTACAGCGAAAAACAATCCGAAAATCATAAAAGCAAAAAAGTAAAGGATGCTTTTCCCAAAAATCATTTTAGAAATACTTTGTTTTGAAATTTCATAAAGATTCAGCAGTTTATTTTCTTCTCTTTCTGAAGTAAAAGCGGCCGCAACGCCAATCAGAAGTGTCTGCTGAAGAATAATCGCCAATAGACCGGGCAACAGAAATCCTCCATACGTCATACTTGCGTTGTAAAGCGGACGGTAATCCATATTGATGGGATTGGTCATTTTCATGGATTCATCTTCTCCCATTCCCTGTTTGTTAAAGTACGTTTTCCTCACTCCTGCTCCAACCGTTAAACATACTTTGGTCGCAGTGCTGAGTAAATCGCTGGAAGGTAAAAAACGAGAGGCATTGAGAACCATATTCACATTTGCCTGTTTCTGCGATAAAATATTTCTCTCGAATCCAGACTGAATATAAAAATACCCCTGAACTTCACCCCGATACATTTTTTCCTGTCCTTCGGCAATATTTGAAGCCGGAACAATTTCAATCATGGAAGTGGAATTAAACTGCTGCGTCAATGTTCTGGAAATGGAGGTTCCATCATCATCAATTAACGCCAGTTTTACCTTTTCTTCACCTTTGTTTAAATAAATACTTCCGTACATGAATGCGTACAGAATCGGAGCGAGAAGCAAAATCAGAAACAGACTCGAATCTTTCGAAACATTCCGAAGTTCTCTTTTAAATATCTGAATGATCTCCTTCATACGCTCTTTTCTTTAAGATAGTTATTAATTTTTCTCTGAAAGAACACAATGCTTAAAGGAAAGGTCACTCCGGTAAAAATCAGCAGTTTAAAAATCTCAGGCATGGCATATGATAAAGGAAGCTCCATGAAATAAAGCTTAATAAAACCATCCAAAAAGTGTGTGTAAGGCATAATGTCTGCATAAAACTGATCGTACCAAGGCATCGCCCATCGCGGAAATGTAAAACCGCTGAAAACAAAAGCCGGAGAAGTAAAAAACAGAGCCACATCGGTTACAAAAAGCAGATTATTGGACATTGCGGAAAGCATCATTCCAATGCCGATGCAGGCTAAAGACATTAAAGTATAGATCAGGAAAAAATTGAAATCGGTCTGCGGTTTTCCCAGTTCAAAAACAGGAAATACAATGTAAGCGACCAATACAAAAAGAATCCATGAAATGCAAAGATGAGCAAGCGTTTTTCCGACTATAATCTGTGACGATGAAGAAGAAATTTTTAACAGTTCATCAACCGTATTCCGTTTAAATTCAAGATTTAAAATTAAAACAGAAGCTACGACCAAAGCCATTTGAAGCCCGACCGTAATCAGTCCGGGTGTTAAATACATCTGATAATTAAAATCCGGATTGTAGAGCGTTGTGGTATTCAGTTTTATCGGCTGAACCAAAGCTGTTGCCTGTTCAGCGGGCATTCCCTGCTTTTCCGCTTTCTGGAGAACTACGGCAAGACCGCCTTTTATAATAACTTCTGCACCTCCTTTATAAATCATTTTTGCAGGAACCAGATACGCTCCGTTGGTATACAAAGTAATGTTTGACTGATGATTTTTTTTAACATCCGACTCCAGATTTTTAGGAAAATGTACAGCTCCGAAAATCTTGCCTTCTTTCATTAATTTTTCTATTTCTGCATTGCTGGAAACCTTTTCTGTAATATGAATAAGATCGCTGTGATCCATCATATCCGTAAGCTGTCTGGAAACAGAAGACTGATCTTCATCCCAAACTGCCATCGGAAGTTCTTTTGCAAACTGCTTCTGGTAAATTAATCCGTAAAAAAGAAATATTATGGGTGGAATGACCAGTAAAACCACATAGAAATTCGGAATCGAAAAAATCCGTTTCCACTCCCGAATGATAATCTGGCTGATTGTTTTCAAGGTTCTTCTTGTGGATTAAATTATTGAAAAATAAGCTGTGCCGTCATTCCTGAACGAAGTCCTTTGATGGAACCTGCGTTTTCCGGTCTTACTTTGATCTGAAACGTTCTGAGTTCAAATTCTCCGTTCTGCTTTTCCGGAACCCAGTCTGCATAGCCTAAAGCCGGAGCCAGTTCTGCCACTCTTCCCTGAACTTTTTCTGGGGTACAGCCGGGAATTTTCATGGTTACCAGACTTCCTTTATTTATTTTCGTCATCTGATTCTGGCGAAGATTAAATTTGACAAAAAAAGACTGATCTTTCTGAATTGTCATCATAGGATACCCCGCATTTACCATTTCTCCTTTTTTGGCAATTACCGTAGAAATTATTCCGGAAGCAGGTGCTTTTATAGAAGCATTGTCTTTTATTTCCTGCGTAAGTTCATCCGCACTTTTTGCCTGATTTAAAACCGATTGTGCTGAGTTTTTAAGCTCTTCATTATTTCCTCTTTTCAAAAGCTGAACATTAAGATTGGCGGTTTCCAGTTCTTTCTGGGCTGCTTTGTATTTGAAATAAATAACGTCGCGTTCCTGTCCGGAAACTACTCCTTCTGCATATAAATTCTGAAAACGGCTGTACGTTTTAGACATCAGATCCATCTGCTGTTGTGCAATCTGCTGTAAATTCTCGGCTGATTTCAATACTTCCGGTTCTACTCCGCGATTCACTTTATCCAGTTGATTCTGTGCAATTTTTACCGCTTCTGAAACCTGAGACTGTATGCTTTCGATCTCGGAGGTTTTCATCTGTGCAATAATCTGTCCTTCCTTTACATCATCGCCTTCCTTTACCAAAAGCTCCAAAACTCTACCCGGAAGTGAAGCCGAAACGTCCACAAATTCAGCGTCTACCATTCCTATAACCGCATCTTTGCTGCTGCTTTCGGAAGATTTGTTCTGAAGAAGATAAATCAGCGCAATGACTAATACAACAATTGGAATACATACTGCCCAGTAATTTTTTATAAAATTTTTCATCTTGTTTAAGGAATGTAATTGGTAATATTTTCGACGTTTCCTGTAATATAAAAATAAGTTGCCACAACAGTCTGATAAGCCACCAGAGACGTGTAATACAATTTCTCTGCCTCATACTGAAGCTGCAGTGCATCGTTTACATCTTTTACGGAAGAAAGGCTGTTTTCCATTCTTTTTCTCACCATTTCTGTAGTGGTATATGCCTGTTTTCTCGCAAGATCCAAGGTTTCTTTCTGCTCTTTGAAACTGATGAGTTTATTTTCAGAAATTCTGACGGCAAGATCCACCGATTTCTGTTTCTGATCTATTAACAGATCTGCCTCTTTTACCAAAGATTCAGAAGCCTGATTTCTGGATCTTCTTTCAGGATCAAAAAGTGTCCACTGAACTTCTACGCCCACTAACCACGGCGGCGTGATTAAAGGAAGATCATTTCTGAAAAACTGGTAATTTCCAATGGCAAAAATATTGGGCTTAGACAGAGATTTTGTAATATCGTTCGTGGTTTGTGCTTCTTTTTTCTTACTCTGTAATAATTTCAGATCGGTATTTTTATCTGAGGAACCAAAACTGGTGACTTCAATATTTTCATTTAATTCTTCATTAATTTCCAAAGATTCATCAAGAGGAATTCCCATCAGATCTTTTAAAGTCAGTAACGTATTTTCCTTTTCAAGCCGTAAATTTTTAAGAGTAGTTTCGCCCTGAATTTTGGCAATATCTGACCAGTTTTTAAGATAAGGCGGGATAATCTCTGCTTTCAGAAGATTTTGTGCATACTTTTCATTGCTTTCCAGAGCTTCTGCCATTTTCTCCTGCTTTTTGATCATGGAATTGAGGTACATGATCTGAATATAGTTGAGCGAAATATTGTAAGAATTAAGATTCTGAATAGACTCCAGATTGGCTTTCCCGCTTTCCACCTGCTGTTTCGAAAGTTCTCTGGAAGCATTCAGCTTTCCTCCGAGATAAATCGGCTGTCTTACAAGGATCCCGGCAAGAAAATAACTCTGTTTGGCAATGGCAGGATTGTAATTAGGATAAACCGCGCTGATGATATCTTTTGAAGTCTGATAAATGACATTCTGCACCTGTTGCGGAAGCGGGTTTCCTGTGATCTGCTGATAAGCTGCATTGGCAGAATAGGCACTCTGACTGGCCGAACCTTCCACAATTCCGTCTTTTACCTGCTGAAGATTTACTCTGATGGGTTCTCCGATGTAGTTGTATCCGCCAAGAAAATCGACTTTGGGAAGAATATTGTTTTTGCCGGACTGTGCTATTTTCTGCCTTGTTTCCAAAGACTGTTCTGCCAGTTTTACAGCAACATTATTCTGCTTTCCTTTTTCTATACATTGCTGTAAGGTAAGCTGCTGACAGAATAATTTTGTGGTACATAATAAAGTAAAAGCAATAATCTTATGATTCATAGCCTTAAAATGTGATTTTAGTATCGTGTGTTGTTCCCTTAAAGATATTAAAAATATATAAGAATTTTGGGGAATTATCTTAAAAAATGACTTTCATAAAAAGTTTAAAAACATCATTTTAACAATAATGAACCACTTACGTTATAAAATTGTTAATTTTTATTAAATAAATTTAAAATGTATTTGTCTAAACCGGGAAATTATATTTATTTTAGTGCTTTAAAAATTTCTCATGAAAAGATATAATTTATTAATTGTACTATTATTACTTATTTTTAACATTACTACCGCTCAAAAGAAAGGTTCTCCGGCAGCAGATTTCAGTGCGGTAGGTGAAACTAAAACTAAAATCGAAAATACCGTTCCATTAGTGATCAAGCATCTAAAAGAGATCAGTGAAAAAGAAAGCAATCCGAATATTCTTTCTAACGGCAAAACCGCTCTGGCAAAAGAATACGGAAAAGTAGAGCTTGAATGGAGACTGTACAGAGGAAATATGAACAACTGCATCCTGAACAATTCTTCCAAAAAAGCGAAGAAGTGCATGGAATATCACAATAATATGATCAGAGGTACTCTGATTAACTATAACAACTACATCACTAATCTTACAAGAAAGAACGGATATCTTGGAGTGGACGGCGATACAAAATTTGAGTTTAACCCTTCTGAAATCACCACAAAACTAAGCGAGTCTTTCTTTAACGGAAATGATGCAGCCAACAGAATGAAAGGAAATCAGAAGAAAGATTTTATCGGGCAGACAATGGCAGATGATAATGCACTTACGCCTTTCAATCAGTTAGCACAATAATTTATTTTTTAATTAAATGATACGGAATCCTGCTTTTTTAAGCGGGATTTTTTATTTAATGATGAATTTACAATTCAAAGTTTTATTTTCGGAGGTAAGTTTTAATTTAACACATAAGTCACATTAGTTTTATTTGATCGACATACAGCATTGAAGAACACATTTATTTTCTGAAAATCTTTGATTTTCTCTTATGTGATAGGAAAACTTTTGATGAGTTCCAGTTTTATTCTATTTAACCTCATTTCAGGATAAGAAATAAATTTAATTAATTGATTTATCGCAAAGAAAAACAAGAGATTTTTTTTACTTATTGAAAGTTTGTAAGCTAAACAAAGGCACTTCGTTTATTTAAAAAAGACAAAAATGGTATTACTTTGATCAATTTTACGCCTTTGTATATCTTAAAAGCCGAATTCTTAATAGTTAAATCTCCTTGTTTAACCTTGCGTTTAACAAGACTTATCCCGAACTCAGGTTAATTATAAATCTACAATCCAAAGTTTTATTTTCGGAGTTAAATTTCAATTTAAACACATAAGTCACATGAACTTTCATTTGATCGGCATGAAGCATAGAAGAACATATTAATTTTTAAAGCTCTGACTTTTATTATTTTGAAAATTTGAAATATTTAAATTTAACACATAAGTCACATGAGAACTTATTGATCGGCATACAGCATAGAAGAACACATTAGTTTTTGAAAATCTTTGATTTTCTATTATGTGATCCTTATTTTTAAATAACTCACAAAACTTATATGACTTATCTGATTTAAATAAGCGCAGCCAAATCTTCCTCTTATAAACTTTAAAATATGGCATAATAAGTGAATTGTACATCACAACCAAATCCAAACAAAAATGAGCACATTAAAAAAAGGAGACATGGTGAGATGGAATTCCAGCAACGGAGAAACTCACGGAAAGATTACAAAAATTCATAAAAAAGACTTTGTATTTATGGATAAGCAAAGAATAGCGACAGAGGATGAACCACAATACGAAGTCATGAGCGAAAAAACAGGAAAATCAGCCGTTCATAAAGCTTCTTCCCTGAAAAAAATGTAAAAAAATAAGCGGTTTCAAAAGTATAATTCAGCATTGCCTTAACTTTGAAACCGCCTTAAAATTTTTATAGTAGATTATTTGATTTTATCATAAATAAATTTGGTAACAATAGCTCCGAAAAGATAATAAGCCACCGTCATTACTTTCTTTTGGGTACTTTCAGCAACAGGATTTTCATCCAGACCCATCTTTTGTGGCAGTGTAATGGCTCCGATTCCCATCGCCAATCCGGAAGCGATATTAAAACCTGTAGTGGCAGTAGTTGCATAATACATTCCGTTGCCAATAATATCTCCGGCTAAGGTTGCGGCATACAGCTTATCATGATCTGTAATTTCGGTATCAGCTTTAGCCAAAGTTTTATTTAAAGCTTCCTCTCCTACTTTATTGATTTCGGGAACATTGTCGAAGTTTTTCCTGATGGTTTCGTGCAGAAGGTTCAGCGCGATTGCTCCGCCCAAACCTGCGAGAATTTTTTTATACATGATATTATGATTTAATGTTGTATCATGATACCTGCATAAATTAAGCCATACCGGATCAGTCTCAAAAGTTGGGGAGGAATGTTAAGTAGTTTTATCTTTGTATAATGCTAAACGATCAAGAATTACTAAAGTTTTTGCTTCCACCATACTTAGTGGATTATTTTGATATTGTGAAATTTGAAGAAAAAGAAGGTTTGCTTCACCTGTATTTTGAAGAAAAAAATACTATCCCCCAAGAGTTCTTATCCCTTCAGCTTCAATCAAAAGGATTTTATCAGCCCATTACAGTGGACGATTTTCCGCTTCGGGGAAAAGCCGTAAAACTCCATATCCAACGCAGAAGATGGACGGATGTTAAGTCCGGGAACATTGTTCACCGCGACTGGAAACTCATCGCTAAAGGCACTCGCATGACACAGGATTTTGCAGAGTTCTTAAAAAAAATCTGCCGATACTAAAGCCCTTCCCTTAGAAACCATTGGTGAAATGTATGGCGTTAAGGGCAAAAAATTCCGGAGGCAGTACAAAAAATCACTCAGCGGGTTTAAAGACTGGAAGCAGAAATCTCATGCAGAAGATTGGATTATTTATCCCGAAAACTGTTCTCACCGCCTATCGTTAGACGAAGTGGCACTCTCTGAAGGAGAACTCTACACCGTGCTTACCTCCAAG
>NZ_MVAG01000073.1 GCF_002177115.1 Chryseobacterium mucoviscidosis
GACATTCATATTTTTGAAAACGGAGATACCCGAAAACAACTTCTGGCAAGAAGCCGGTATTTACTTTACAAAAGCAGGGAAAAATGGACAGAAAATCAAAGTAAACGGGTAAAGATCCTGTTTAGAGAATATCCCGATTTAGAAAAAATCTACCATTTATCGGATAGTTTAAGAAAAATATACAATCAAAATATAACAAAATCCGTTGCCATGTTGAAGTTGGCTCATTGGTTTAAGGATGTTGAAGAGTCGGGTTTTAAATCATTTTCTACACTAAAGAATACCATTATAAATCATTACAACGATATTCTCAATTATTTTGAAGCAAGAAGCACCAATGCTGCTGCGGAATCTTTTAATGCGAAAATTAAAAACTTCAGACTACAACTTCGAGGGGTAAAAGACAGAACTTTCTTTCTATTCAGATTAACTAAACTTTTTGCATAGCCCCCAAGTTTTGCGATTGATCCGAAAATGTGAATTTAAATTTGATATAAAATAAAAAAGTACACTTTTGAAAAGTGTACTTTTATTGGGTGAATGATGGGTCTCGAACCCACGACCTTCGGAACCACAATCCGACGCTCTAACCAACTGAGCTACAATCACCGTTTTGTGAGTGCAAATATAGGAAAGATTTTTTAATTACCAAACAATTCCGTCAAAATTTTTCAAAGCAATTAATTTTTCAGACGTAAACCCCTCTGCATAAGCTACTCCCGATAATCTTCCCAAATCCATTGCGCGATAAGTTAAACTGTCTAAAAAGTTTTTTGAAGTAATCGGGGTTTCCGGTTCTTTAGAATCCGGATCATAAAACTGAGTTTTAAATGCTTTGCATGCCGCAATTTTTGCGTCTAAAAATTCAGAAATATCAATAACGAATTCGGGCTCTACATTTTTCCATTGCATATAGTTAAAAATATGCTTTGGTCTCCACGCTTCCTGAATCTCTCCTTCCAAAACCGTTTCAATTTTTCTTAATCCGGACAAAAAGCACGCATCCGATACTAATTTCGCTCCTTTTGCATGATCTGGATGTCTATCATGAATTGTATTGGCAAAGACGATTTCCGGCCTATATTTGCGAACCATTTTTACGATCCTCATCTGATAGTCCTCGGAATTTTCTAAAAACCCGTCTCTCATCTCAAGATTTTCTCTTATAGAAACACCTAAAATTCTTGCAGCATCATTGGCTTCTGCCTTTCTGGTTTCTTCTGTTCCTCTCGTTCCGAGTTCTCCTCTCGTGAGATCAACGATAACGCAGGTCTTCCCTTCTGAAACCATTTTGGCTATCGTTCCTCCGCATCCCAGTTCTACATCATCAGGATGCGCTCCAAAAGCTAATATATCTGTTTTCATACTATCAAAGATAGGATTAAAATAAAAACTTCCCAAACATTAGGAATGGGAAGTTTCATTATTTATAATTTAAAGTTTAAATTATTTGTTGATTTCTGCGTTTAATTTTACTGCATCCTGATAGGTTGGATCCAACTGTACAGATTTTGCAACATAGTCTTTTGCTTTCGCTACATCAGAATCCTTAGACATATATGCCACAGCAAAGTAAGCATAAGCTAAAGTTTGCTTATTCGCTTCCTGATCTGCCGGTTTTACGGTACTGATGAATTTTTCATACGCCATTTTAGCCGCATCATTATTTCCGGCTTGCTGATAAGAATATCCTAAGCTGTAATAACCGGGAGCCCAATCTGGTAAAAGAGCATTCATCTTCTGCCATGTAGCAATTGCCCCATTCCAGTTCTTTGCATCCTGATAAGCCGTCGCAAGTTTGAATAAAGAATCTGAATCCTGCGCGTTAGCTGCTACTTTCTGTTTCAATCCTTCAATTGTAGGGTTTGTAGGTCCTGCATCAATATCAGCCTGAGAAGCTCCTCCTCCTGCGATTTTCACCAATTCCATATCCCACTTCAAGGTTTCATCTTTAGCCGCTTTTGCGATGGCAATTTTCTGCTGTGCTTCAGTAGTTAAAGCTGTTTTTTTAGCAGCATCTGTTTCAGTTTTAGCTAAACCTGCTGCAATTAACCCCTGTAAACCTTGGTCTGCAGGCTGTACTCTTGATTTATCCGCCTGAGAAACAAAGCTATCCATATTTTGTTTTGCTTCAGCATATTTTCCGTCAGCATACAATTGGTAAGCTCTCAGCTTAAATTTAATAGGATCATTAATCTTATCAAAAATCTTATCTAAAACCTGCTTAGAATTTGTATAATCTTCATTGGTAAAATAAAGCTTAGCAATTTCTAATTGAGTATATGGATCTTCATCGGCATATTTTGTATAATTGATCAAATCCTGAGTCGCTTTCGCATTTTGCTGATATCTGATATCATAAGCTGCAAGAGCTTTATACGCTGGAGCATAAGAAGGATCTGTGGCAATTGCCTTATCTATACTTGTTTTAGCCTGTTGCCACTGTTGTGCAGCCATCCATAAAGTCCCGATTCTTGTATAAACCGATGCTTTATTTTTAGCTAAAGGAAGAGCTTTGTCATAAGCAGACATTGCATCTCCGGGCATTCTTTTTAGTCTGTAAGCATCCCCTAAAGTATAATAGTAATGAGCCGGAACACCTTTTTTCTCTGCTCTTTCAATTGCTTTATTCAAATACTGAATAGCCAAATCCGGAGAGTTATTTTTCTCAAATAAAGTTAAAGCTTCTGCCGCTCTGAAAAGAACTTCTGCATCTTTTTCTTTTGAATCGGTAACGATTTTCTGAATTTCCGCAATAGCATTTTTATCTCCTTTTCCCAGCTTTACAGTTGCTAAACCTAATTTATTTAAATAGCTTTTGCCATCTGCTGCAAGACCTTTGTTAAAACTATCAGTTGCTGCCGCATAATCTGGCTCTCCCTGCTTAAGATACGTATTTCCTAAATAGAAATAATTTTCTGCAGTAGGCGCCGAAGCGATCATGTTCGTAAAATTTGTTTTTGCCTGAGCATATTTATCACTGTCTATACTGTTGATACCATCCTGTACAGTTTGTGCAACGGCAAAGTTGGTAAAAAACACTACAGCCGCTCCAAAGGCAAGCTTCTTTACATTCATATTCATTATATCTTTCATTTTATATTTTCTAATCTAAATTTCGATTTAAGTAATACACAATTTTCAGACCAAAATAATACATTTATTTTGGTTAAAGGATTAATTTAATACTTTTTAACGCATTTGAACTTCTCTTCTATAGAGATTGTAAGGCTGTAATCCTTCCTTCTGAACGATCATCTGCCCAAGCTGAGTGCACGAATACCTTATGAAACCATTGGCAATATTGAAGTTTCCTTCGTTTGTTAAAAAATACAAAACTCTTGTAAAGGGATAATTCATTTTGCGGAGGTTTTCAAAATCTGTAGTGTAAAGTTTTCCTTTGTCTTCCACAGGAAGAATTTTTACAATGCTTCTCAACTGTTCAGACTCTTTATCATAAGGACGGCTGAATGTATTAAGACCGATAACCCCTATTTTATCCGGGTATTTATTGAGTTCTTCAATAATATTCTTGCTTCCCGGAATGACTGAAAACTTTAAATCTTTCGGCTGTTTTTTAAGTCTCTGAGCCACAAAATTCAGATTGCTGGAATTGGCTCCGTCGAAAATAAATTCTTTATTATCCGACTGCAATCCTTTCTGAATTTCCTCCATAGTAATACTTTCTTTTGGAGAATCTTTCGGAACAATAAAAATAACAGCATCTGCAGCGAATTTTGCAGGTAAAAACTTCAGTTCGATCTGTTCTTCGTATGTCTTAATTTCTTCCGGCGTAAGATCTCTGGACATTACCACGATTCTTGTCTTATTGTTTAATAAATCAATGAATCCGAGATCTTCTTTTTTGGTAGCGACTTTGATCTTTGTTTCGGGATAATTAATCATATATCCTTCTGCTAAAGCTTCCGTAACACTTTTAAAAGATTCATCCGTAAGAATCGTCATTTCTCCTTTATGGTAAGATGGAGATTTTTCTTCTTTTTTACAACCAACTGCTATTATGCTAATGAAAAACAGCATTAGAAGCTTAACACTATTCTTCATTTCCTGAATTTTTAATTTTTGTAACCGCTCTGTAAATTCTGAAAATTCCATACAAAATAAGAAGTCCGCCCAGTGCATAGGCAACTCCGGGTTCCAGAACTGTAAAGAAAAACCTGTAGTACATTACCACGATTCCCAGAACGATATAAAATAATCCCGTAACGAGGGATAACCAATTGAACATCATATAACAAAAATACCAAAAAAAATAAAAAGAGAAGCAAATGCTTCTCTTTTTTAATTATTATTTAAAGATAAACTTATCCTTCAAAATTCATTGTTAAAGGTAATCTGAATCTATAACGTACAGATTGTCCGTTAATTTTAGCAGGAGTCCATTTATTTTTAATAGATTTAATGGTTCTGATTGCTTCAGCATTGAAGTCAGAGTTTCCACCGCTTGCTTTAACGTCCGTAATACTTCCGTCTCTTTCTACAACGAAAGTGATTTCAGTTTTTACTGTACCTTCATCTCCGTTCATCGCTGAACCATCGAAGTTACTGGATACCTTATTTCTGAAAGCATTAATACCTCCAGGGAATTCAGCAGTCTGCTCTACTTCTGTATAAACCTGAGTATCACTTACCTGAGGTTTTACTTCTGCAGTAGACGCCTTTGTACCTGTTGATGGTGGCGGTGGTGGCGGAGTGTAAGCCGGAGCTTTTACTCCTTCCTGATTTACCAGACCGGTTGTTGTTTCTAACTGCTTAGAAATTGGCGGCGGTGGTGTTTCAATTTTCGGAGCTTTTACAGGCTCAGGAACCACGTTCTGGATAATTTCAATTTTCTCTTCCTCTTTTGGTGGAGGTGGTGGAGGTGGTTCTTCTTCTTTTGGCTGCTCAATAATTTTATCTTCCTGAAGAATTTCTACCAAATCTGCTTTAACTTCTTGTTTTTCAGGTTCAGTAAGTCTCTTAATGGTAAGATAGATAAATGGAGACAAAGCCGCAATAAGGAATAATGCTGTTCCAACGATGAAAGATTTTGTCAGAAGTTTTGGATACTGATGTCTTAAATCGTATGCACCATATTCCTTGTTTCTATTTTCAAATACAATCTCATCTAAGGTAAGATTAGGATCGTATACATTTTCGTTTGCCATAGATTTACAATTTTATGGTTTAAATTACTTAGTAGCCGGAGCTGCAGCAGCACCAGAGTTACCCACTTTTCTATCGTAAATAGCTTTTTCCCAAGGTTTAAGATCAGTAACACCGTACTGCTCACTCTTAGTAATTGCCATTTCGTCCAGGATATCTACGAAGTTTTTATATACAGCATCGTCAGTTGGCTTAATAATAACTGTAAATTTAGTTTTATCAGCCGCATTTGCTTTTGCCTGCTCAATTACTTTACGGATTCCTTCTCTATCGAAAGTAGTTTCATTAAGATTCTGATCTGTTAAAGACGTGTTGTCCTGCTGATGCCAGAAGATCTTATTGTTTTTACCTAATAATAAAGATATGGAGTTCGAAAGTTTAATTTCTGTTGGAGGTGGTTTTTTTGTTTCATCCTTCGGTTTTGCCGGAAGACCCAAATCCATTACATTCGGTTTAGAGAATGTGGTTGTGAACATAAAGAAGGTAATCAATAGAAAACCCAAGTCCACCATCGGAGTCATATCGACTCTGGTACTCTGTTTCTTGGAACGTACCTTGCCGCCTTTGGCGCCCTTTTCCTGTACTTGTACTTCTGCCATTTCTAAATGATATTATTCATTAGGTTTACCTTCTTGTGATGTAATCAACCAAAATTTAAGAAAATCGATATCTCTTAAACCCTCGAATAAGCTTTTAACTTTCGGATATTCTGTTGTAACGTCTCCTTTGATTGCTAATTTGTAATCAGGATTTACGTTCAAACTTTCTTTTACCCAGTCTACTAACTGCTTATTCGTACTATCCATAGGAATCCCTGTAGGACTCTTGAAATTCTTCTGCTCGTCATCTGGCAAATCAAGATAGCTTTTAAGCTGGTTCATCGGAACCCCAATTGCTTGTACTTTCTGGAATGCAGCTTTTTCATTATTGTCAAAAGTAACTCCGTACTTTTTTCCCATATTGTCTAAAAGCTGTAGTCTCTCTGATGCATTTTCTACAGGCTGGAAATAAAATTTTCCGTCCGGTGTAGCGTTGATGGTCATCAAACTTGCATCAGGAAGTAACTTCTCTGATATTGAAGATGGCGGTTTAATCTGCTCCACATCAGGTTTTTTAAACTGAGTGGTCAAGATAAAGAATGTAAGCAGTAGGAACGCAACGTCACACATTGCCGTCATATCCGTCACTACTCCATGTCTTTTTGGTTTGACTCTCGCCATTATTATTAATGATTTTTAATTAAACTTCTTTTTACTTACTGCAAATTCCTTGCTACAATTCTTAGTTGAATTCAGCGAAAGACTGTTGGATGCTCATTGCGATCTCGTCGATCTTATAAGTTAATCCGTCGATTTTAGAAGTAAAGAAGTTATAAAGGATAATAGCGATTGCTGAAGTACCAATACCTAAAGCTGTGTTAATCAAGGCTTCAGAGATACCTGTAGAAAGTGCAGCAGCATCCGGAGTACCCCCTCCTGAACCTAATGCGAAGAACGCCTTGATCATCCCGATTACCGTACCTAAAAGTGCTACTAACGTTGCAACAGTACCTAAAGTAGAAAGGATCATCATGTTTTTCTCAAGCATTGGCATTTCAAGAGTAGTCGCTTCTTCGATTGCTTTGTTAAGCGCTACCATTTTTTGCTCTTTGTTAAGCGTTGTATCGTGAGATAAAGCTTTGTAAGTAGTAAGACCTTCTTTTACTACGTTACCAACAGAACCTTGCTGTCTGTCGCACTCTTCTAAAGCTTCATCAATTTTGTTTTGGTTTAGTAAGCTTCTTACCTGTACAACGAAGTTGTCTAAGTTTCCTTTTCCGGCAGCTTTGCTAAGAACGAAATATCTTTCAAAAGAGAAAACGATTACCGTAATCATGAAAGTAATCAAGATAGGTACAATAACCCCTCCTTTGTAGATAATACCTAAGAACGATTCTGGGTGAATGTCTTTCCCCTCCTTGTCAGCAAAAGCAACAGATGCTCCTCCTAATTCATTAGCATCTTTAAAGTTTCCTGGGTTACCTAGAACGAATAAATAAATACAAACTCCTATTGCAAAGATAATAGGAATAATTACAGCTGGGTTTAAACCTCCCGACTTTCTAGCAATTACTTGCTCATCATTTTTTGAAACATTCATTTCCATATTTAACTAAATTATATTGTTTTAAAATTTTACAAGGTGTAAATTAAAGGCAAAAATAATTAAAATGCAAGAGTCTTAAATAAACATTTGCCATTTTTTTGATAAAGAAAATTTAATACACTTTCGATATTACAATTATTTTCTCTTTTTTTGGTAATATTTTTCAATTTTAACATTTACGTTAAAAAATCAAAAAATTTAAGCCTTCATTTTTTTTAATTTGCCAATGTTAATTTTTTTTTAAATTACTATATTCACAATTCTGTGAGGCACTACAATGATTTTCGTCGGGGTCTTCCCTTCCAGAATCTGCATCATTTTTTCGTCTTTAAGTACCACTTCCTCCACTTCTTTAGGTGAAAGCTGCGCGGAAAGTGAAATTTTAAACTTCATTCTTCCGTTAACGCTTACCGGATACAAAATCTCATCTTCCACTAAGTAATCCTCGTTCAATACAGGGAATTTTTCAAATTCTATAGAATCCTGATGCCCCAATAAACTCCAAAGCTCTTCACAGATGTGAGGTGCATACGGAGAAATGATAACGGCTAAAGGTTCTAAAATATTGCGTTTGTTGCATTTTATTTTTTGCAGTTCGTTTACGGCGATCATAAAAGAAGATACAGACGTATTGAAAGAGAAGTTTTCAATATCGTAAACCACCTTCTTTATTAAGGTATGTAAAACTTTGTATTCTGCTTTGGTTGGCTCTTCGTCGGAAACCGAGAAAGTATCCCCGTCAAAATATAAATTCCAGAACTTTTTAAGGAAACCGTAGACTCCACTCAGGCCTTGCGTGTTCCAAGGCTTGGATTGTTCCAACGGACCTAAGAACATTTCATACAATCTTAAACCGTCTGCTCCGTATTCTTCGCAAATATCGTCAGGATTTACCACATTGTATTTTGACTTGGACATTTTTTCTACTTCACGACCTGTGATATATTTTCCGTCTTCTAAAATAAATTCAGCATCTGCATAATCCAGTCTCCAGGCTTTGAATGCTTCT
This sequence comes from Chryseobacterium mucoviscidosis, assembly GCF_002177115.1. Taxonomy (GTDB): domain Bacteria; phylum Bacteroidota; class Bacteroidia; order Flavobacteriales; family Weeksellaceae; genus Chryseobacterium; species Chryseobacterium mucoviscidosis. The sequence goes on from NZ_MVAG01000073.1 coordinate 8,321, forward strand.
GTATCCAATTCATCAGAAGTTCCTTTTAATAATGATACATCAACGTGGATTGCCTGTGTTGTATACTCTTTTGCTAAATTTTTAGAAACATATTGATTAGTTCCGTCAACTCTATATACAAAAGCACTCATCCCCAAAATCATGCCTTGGTTAATCAACTTTTGGAAAGGCTCATCCTGATTAATATACCCTCTGTCTTTTAAGAACATATTCCAGAAACGGGAATATAATAAATGTCCTGTTGCGTGTTCACTTCCTCCGATGTACAAATCCACCTGTCCCCAATAATCTGAAAGTTCTTTTTTAGCAAAAACCTCATCATTTTTCGGGTCCATATATCTTAGGAAGTACCAAGAACTTCCCGCCCAACCCGGCATTGTAGATAATTCTAAAGGGAAAACTGTTTTTTCATCAATTAAATTGGTATCGACTACTTTTTGGTTGGCTTCATCCCACGCAAACGTTTTTGCATTTCCCAATGGCGGATCTCCGTCTTCAGTCGGCAGATATTTTTCAACTTCAGGAAGTTCCAAAGGCAAAGCGGAAGTCGGCAATGTATAAGGCATTCCATCCTTATAATAGATAGGAACCGGTTCTCCCCAATATCTTTGTCTTGAGAAAATCGCATCACGCTGTCTGTAGTTCGTTGTTCCGTGTCCGATTCCTTTTTTCTCAATAGCAGAAATAATCAATGCTTTTGCATCGTTATAATTTAATCCATTTAAGAAATCAGAATTTACACAAACTGAATCTTTAGAATCAAAAGAAGCTTCCTGAACATCTTCGTCCGTTTCCACTACTTTTTTTATTTCTAAGTTAAATTTCTTTGCAAATCTGTGATCGCGCTCGTCATGTGCAGGAACCGCCATTACAGCACCTGTTCCATAACCCATCAAAACATAATCTGAAATATAGATCGGCATTCTTTCTCCACTGAAAGGATTTAAAGCATAACTTCCCGTGAAAGCGCCTGAAACATTTTTCACGTCCGCCATTCTGTCTCGTTCCGTTTTTTTGGAAGTTTCTTCAATATAAGAATCTACCTCAGCTTTTTGCTCTGCAGTTGTGATGGTTTCCACCAAAGGATTTTCCGGAGCCAGCACCATAAAAGTCGCTCCGAAAATAGTATCCGGTCTTGTTGTAAACACTTCAACGATCTCGTCATGTCCTTCCACATTGAATCTCACCTGCGCTCCCTGAGATTTTCCGATCCAGTATTCCTGAGAATCTTTCAGCGGTTGTGGCCAGTCCAGAGTTTTTAATCCCTGCAATAATCTTTCAGAGTACGCAGAAATCCTCATGCTCCACTGCATCATTTTCTTCTGGAAAACAGGAAAACCTCCTCTTTCGGATTTTCCGTCTTTCACCTCATCATTTGCCAGAACAGTTCCTAAAGCAGGACACCAGTTTACAGTGGTTTCCGCTCTGTAAGCCAAACGGTAATTTAATAAAATGTCTTCTTTATCAATTCCTGAAGCTTCTTTCCACTCTTCCGCCGTGAAATTTAATTCATCGTTCTGATTGGCATTTAACCCTTCCGTTCCTTTTTCTTCAAAACGTTTAACCAAAGATGAAATAGGCTCCGCTTTATCAGTATCTTTATTATACCACGAATGGAACAGCTCAATAAAAATCCACTGTGTCCATTTATAATAAGAAGCATCGGAAGTTCTCACTTCTCTGCTCCAGTCGAAAGAAAAGCCAATTTTTCTTAACTGCTCTTCGTATCTTGTAATGTTTTGCTCTGTCGTAATCGCAGGATGCTGCCCTGTCTGAATCGCGTACTGTTCAGCAGGAAGCCCGAAGCTGTCGTAGCCAACCGGATGGAGAACATTAAAACCCTGATGTCTTTTGTACCTCGCGTAAATGTCGGATGCGATATATCCAAGCGGATGACCTACGTGAAGTCCCGCTCCGGATGGATACGGAAACATATCGAGAACATAAAATTTAGGTTTGTCTGTGTTATCGGAAGTTTTATACGTTTGATTATCTTCCCAGTACTTCTGCCACTTTTTTTCTATCTGCTGATGATCGTAAAACACTTTTTTATAGATATTAGATGTTAAGATATTAGATGCCGGATTCTTTTAAATTCCTTTTCTAATTTTCACAAAAATAATGATTTTAAAAGAAATGGAAATTTAAATTTGACGAAATAATGCATAAAAAAATCTCATCCGTAGATGAGATTTGTATTTTATATTGATAATTCAGACTATTACTGAGGTATTCTCTTAAATGTATAGGTTTCAGAATGGAATTCGGTAGGATCTGATTTGTCTTCAAACATAATATTCAAAGCAGTATCGCTGATGCTGATGATTCTTCCCTGATCCGGCTGTACAATTCCCTGATATTTTATCTGAATAGCTTTGCTGTCTTTATCATAAGTGTAAGTGAATGTTCTGTCGAAAGTAGGGGTACAGGTTCCCGGCGTTGCGCTGTCTCCCATATCTTTTCTTGTTCCTGCATTTCCGGAAGCGAACGTCCATCTTGAAGTCTGCTGACAAGTGGTATCAAAAGAAATACCGTCCGAAACAGGAACTTCTCCTATTGCAACTACGGTTACTACTTTTTTCACGGGCTGCCAAACTCCCACTAACGGAGCTTCCTGCACCACTTCGTCGTCGTTATTACATCCTGTTGCTACAAATAATGATAAACCTGCAAATAATAATGCTAATTTCTTCATATATCAATTTTTTCAAGCGCTAAAATTATGATTTATTTATATTATTATACAATTTTTTTAAAAAAATATTGTTAAAATTTATTATTTTCTGTGTATCGACATTTCAAAAGCGTTGTTTTTCCTTTATTCAGCAAACATTCATTACCGGAAATATGATCTTTTCTTCGAAAAAAACTATTTTTGTAACAAACAAATGCAAATGCAAGACCTTACGAAAAATAATTTTGATTTTATCCGTGTTCTCCTCGCTTTCATCGTTTTTTTAGGGCATCTTGGAGCTTTAAGCGTTTCGCCGGAGCTGAAATTTCTGGAACACAGCCCTATCGAAGTTGCTGTTTTCGGATTTTTTGTGGTGAGCGGATTTCTCATTGCCAGAAGTTATGAGCGTTCTTCCAGTCTTAAAAGCTATGTAAGCAAAAGAATCAGGAGGATTGTTCCCGCTTATTTACTGGTTGTTTTTCTCTGTGCCATTTTACTCAGTCTTGTAAGCACTTATTCATTCAGGGAATATTTTACCAATACGCAGGTATACAAATATCTTTTCTGGAATTCCATTTTTTTAAATTTTAAAGCACCGTGGCTTCCCGGAGTTTTCGGAAATCAGGCAGTCAACGGAGCGCTTTGGACACTAAAGATAGAAATGTGCTATTATTTCGCTGTTCCGCTTATGTTTTTACTGTTTGGAAAAAACAATAAATACAGAAATATCAGTTTAATCATTCTTTATTTCCTGTCGCTCGTTTATCTTAATTATTTTGAGCTTCAGGGAAAAATTTCAATGGCGAAACAGCTTCCGGGAACGCTGTCTTATTTTATACCGGGAATGTTGATTTATTTTAATTTCGACAAATTTATTAAATACAAAAACATTCTTTTTGTTGTCGCATTAGCAACAGTCTGGATCGATTTATTTACAGATATTCAGCTTTTTTCTCCAATGATGATCGGGATTATCGTCCTGTACATCGCATATTCCTTTAAGTTTTTAAATAATTTTGGAAAATATGGAGATTTTACCTACGGAATTTATATCTTCCATTTCCCGATCATCAGAACTTTTACCACACTGGGATTATTTAAAGATTACAATCCTTACGTGATGGCTTTTGCATGCATGATAGTGGTTATTGCCGTTGGAGTAAGCTCATGGCATTTTTACGAGAAAAAATTTTTATAAAACACAACAGATGAAAGAATTAGTTTCGATAATCACCCCCTCCTACAATTCGGCAGAATTTATAGAGGAAACCATACAGTCTGTACTCAGCCAGAAGTATGAAAACTGGGAATGGCTGATCTCGGACGACCGTTCCAAAGATGATACGGTTGAGCTGATCCGAAAGTACAATGATCCCAGAATAAAATTACACGTTCTTGAAAAAAACGGCGGCGCAGGAAATGCCCGAAATAAAAGTCTCGAAAGAGCGGAAGGTCGTTACATCGCCTTTCTGGACTCTGATGATTTCTGGTATCCGGAATATCTTGAAGAGATGATCGGGTTTATGGATAAAAACAATGCAGAATTGGTGTACTGCAATTATTCCAGATGTGATGAACATACGATGGAGCCGGTTTTAAAAGATTTTGAAGCCGATACAATTGTCACCTTTTCCAACCTGCTTAAAACCTGCAGACTGGCTCCGGTTTCTACGATGTACGATACCAAAAGAGTGGGAAAATTCTTCTTCCCCGTGAAAAGCAAACGCGAAGATCACGTGATGTGGCTGAATCTTCTGAAAAAAATTCCCAAAGGCTTTCCGCTGAATAAAACACTTGCTAAATACAGGATGCGCGAAAACAGCGTTTCCAGAAAGAAAAAAAACATCATCCGAGATCAATATCTGGTGTACAAAGATTTCATGGGATTTTCTACGGTTAAATCTTTATACTATACCGCAAACTGGGCATTCAACGGATTTTTGAAATATTCGAAAATTTTTAATTAATTTTATTGAATGGAATATTCAAAAGAGTTCAAAACTGCTCTGAGCAATTTTTCTTCTGTAGAAAAAGACCGCCTGATTTTCAGATTATTAAAAAAAGATAAACTTTTATCTAAAAAACTATACTTCGAACTTATTGATCCTGAAACCACAGACAACAAAAGAGATGCGATGGAGGAAATTGTTTCCGAAAAAGTTTTACTGGCATCAAAATACATCAGCAATCAGAAATATTTTCTGGGAATTATCCGTAAAATAAGCAGTGAAATTACCGAACACGTAAAAGTAACGACCGATAAATTCGGAGAAGTTTCTCTTAATTTATTGCTGATTAATAAGATTTTAGAATATAACGAAGATCTGAGCCGACAAAGATTCGATAATGTTTATAAACTGTATCTCTACATCATTAATAAAGTGGTGAAAGCTTTGCTTTTAACCAAAAAACTGAATGTCGATTACTGGATGGAAATTGATGAGCATCTGGATAATTTAAAAGATAAAATTCTTGAGAATACATATTTATCCAAACTTTTCATTAACAACGGGATCGATTTTAACTGGCTGACAAGCGATAAGATTCCGGAAAATTTTGACCAGATCATCAAAGACATTAAAAATCAGGGATTTTTACGATAAGATTTTCTGTAAGATCAGTTCCGTAGAATTCGGTTTTTCAGAGACAAATTTTTCAGCATTTTCAGACATTGCCTGAAGCGAATCTTCATTATTAATTAAAAACAGAACAAAATCTGCAGCAAGACCTGCATTTTCAAAAGATCTTCCTCCATCCGCCGAAATAAGACCGTCTGCTTCAGGATTTTTTCTGTACTGATTTCCGAAAATTACCGGAACGCCAAAGGTTGCCGCTTCCAGAATATTGTGAAGTCCCGCATCATGAAACCCTCCTCCTACTACTGCAACATCGGCGTAAGAATACAATTTTGAAAGCAAACCGATGCTGTCGATAATTAAAATATTTGAGTTAAAATCCTCAACAGAATTTTTAATTTCACTGTATAAAATGGCTTCCGGAAAAAGCTGTTTCAAATGAGAAACCCTCTTCAGATCATGCGGAGCAATAATCAGTTTTGCGTACGGACTTCCCTGCGAAACTTCCAGCGCAATTTTTTCTTCCGCCTGCCAAGAACTTCCGAAGACAACGGTTTTATCTTCGCCAATAAAATCTTTAATCCAATCTACTTGATTGTCTCGATGCCTCAACTGTTTTACACGGTCAAATCTCGTATCTCCTGTTACCGAAGATTTTGTTAATCCAATGCTTTTAGCCAGAGCAAAGGAAATTTGGGTCTGATGAAAAAACCAGTCGATATTTTTCTGAAGCTGCTGTACAAACCATTTTCCATACGATGTAAAAAACGACTGACGATCGTAGAACAAAGCTGAAATCACATACGTTTTTGCGCCTTTATTTTTAAGCTCATCCAGAAGATGATACCAGTAATCATACTTCACCGTAAAAAATAGTTGAACATCAAACTGGTCTGTAAATTCTTTTACAGCAGATTTCTTATCGAAAGGAAGATAACAGATCACATCCGCAATAGGTTTCTTTTTCACCACGTTTTCATAACCGGATGGAGAAAAGAAAGTGACTAAAATTTTATGATCCGCAAACCTTTCTTTCAACTGCTCCAAAACAGGCAGTCCCTGTTCATATTCTCCAAGACTTGATGCGTGCATCCAGATCACTTTATCAGATTTTTTAAAGCCGGATTTCACCTTTTCCAGAGATTCTTTTCTGCCTTCAACGCCTTTTTTAGTTTTATCATTGAATAACGCAAAAACCTTCATCCCGAAGATGAGCAGATGGATAAATATGTTGTAAAAGAAAGCCATATGTATGAGTTTTAAACTTCCGTTCTGTCGTTATCAGTCGAAGGACTGGAAATGACTAAAAATTCCAGATCTTCGTCAGATTCATTAGCAATATAATGTTTAGATTTTGGAGGAATGGCAATGCTTTCGCCGTTTTTTACAGACAACCTTTCGCCATCAATAAAAAAGACAGCTTTCCCTTTTAAAATATAAAAAAACTGTTCTGCGAGATGATGAAAATGTAGTTTTTCTGAAGTTCCGGAAGGCATAATTTCCAGCTTGACGGATAATTGGACGTCGTTTTTCAGAATCCAGCTATCGCAGTTGTCTCCCCAAATATAATGTTCGGAATTATTTTTAGACTGTATCATTTAAATTGAGAGCTAATCATTAAAACCGTTATTACACTTCCCAGAACAGAAAGAATTGCCGTTGCTATTTTAATTTTCGGCTTTGCGTTCTCATCAAAAGAATATCTGAACATATAGTCCTGACTGTTCAGAAAAATTATCATGATTAAAACATACAGCCACCGGATGAAAATTTTCATGATGAGAAACTGGGCATATTCATTTTCCGGAGTAATTCTCACCGGAAAATTTGAAGATCCCGGATCGCGAACGGTATAGGCGAACAAAATGTAAAAAACCAAAGCAAAAACAGGTAACAGAAAAGCAAATTTCTTACTCCCGAAATTATCTGCCTTACCGTCTAAATCAAAATGAATGGGAATGATATGAGGCAGCGATTTATAATGTTTCACCGTAAACCACCACAGAAAAACCAGTAATCCAAAATTAAAAATATCAAAAATAGTAAAGAGAATATTTTCCATTTCAGACAGATTTTAAGTTAAAGCAAACTTTTAATTACTCTTAGTTTATGAGTATGTTTATTCATTTCTTTGTTGAAAATTCCTGTAGAATCCAGCGTGTCGATTCTCACTTTTCCGGAAGCATGAATAATTCTCTGGTTATCCAGCATAATTCCGACGTGGATAATCTTTCCCTCCGGATTTTCGAAAAATGCCAAATCTCCCGGCTGACTTTCTTCAACAAAGCTTAATGATTCTCCCACTTCAACCTGTTGTGAAGCGTCTCTAGGTAATTTTATATCATGAACCTTGTAAACCAACTGTGTAAAACCGGAACAGTCTACCGCAAAGAAGCTTTTACCCCCCCATAAATACGGCACATTCAGGAATTCTTTTGCCGTTAAAGCAATACTTTCTCGCACGTCGTGACTTCTTCTCGACGCAACCGCAGGAAATTCAACTTCCGAACCCATAGAAAGCAGTGTTTTTCCGTCGTTCATCAAGACAGAAGAGAAATCTTCAGTTACAACGGTTACTTTTCTTTTAGCCAGATATTCGTCTGTTACAGGTTTAAGCTGTTTCGTATCCATCCATCCTTCATAGCCGTCATAATGCATTTTTATTCTGGTCCAGTTCTTATTCACTTCCAGAATATCTGCACTTTCCCCAAATAATATTTCCGTAACAATTTCTGCCCTGTCCGAACCTTCTGCACGAACGGGAGCTACTGTAACAACACAAATTCCTTTATCCATTTATTTTTCTAATTAAAAGGTTAAGACTTCGGTTCAGGTTGAGAAAATACGCTGTAAATCTAACCTTAAACTCAACCTCAAATTACTTTCTGCGTAAAAAATTCAGCCCGTCACGCAAAGGTAAAATAAGATTTTCAAAATCATCATCTTTTGCAATCAAATCATTCAGTTCCTTAATGACCTGAGTAGATTTCTGTTTCGGATTTTCTTCCAGAACTTTTCCGTACCAGAGAACATTATCAAACATCACCACCGAGCCGGATTTTGTTCTTGGCTTTATTAATCTGAAATATTCTGCATAATTTTCTTTGTCGGCATCAATGAAAACCAGATCAAAAACCTCATCGGTTTCTCTTAGAAATTCCTTCGCATCCTGAAGCCTGAAATGAATCTGAGAAGCATATTCGCTTTCCGCGAAATACTTTTTAGGAAGATATGCCAAATCTTCATTCACATCCAAAGTGGTGATTTTTCCGTCTTTTGCCATTCCTGTTGCCAGACAAAGTGTTGCATAGCCTGTAAAAGTCCCTATTTCCAGAATATTTTTCGGCTGCATCATCTGCGAAATGATGGTTAACAATCTTCCCTGCTGATAACCGGAGATCATGTGTGGCTGTGTGGTCTTCTGATACGTTTCCCTTCTCAGTTTTCTCAGAATTTCAGGCTCCGATGAAGCGTGTGTTTCAAGGTACCTGTCCATTTCTGGAAGTTTTTCTTCAAAAAAGCTCATGCTGCAAATTTTATTTCGGTCAAATTTACTTAAATATAACAAAAAAGCGGGAACAATCCTAAAGATTCCGGAAAGATGGGAAAATCCCCCAGTTTAATTACCGTAAAAATACGGATGGTCTCGTCTGCGAATAAGCCTAACTTTGCATTGAAGGGTAAAAACACACGACATAATGCTTGCGGAAAAAAAACAAATTAACCAGAGAAATCAGAAGACTACAGTGCGTAAAAGCACTGTGGATTCTTTTTCTAAAAAAACTAAACCGGAACTATCCAATTCATTTTTTCAAAAAATTATTTCTTTGCTGAAAAAAGAAGAACTAATTTGATTAATCACAAACAACAAATCCCGAATTGCTTCGGGATTTGTTTTGTATTGACTGAATGTTGATTGTAAATTATTTCTTTGGCGCGATATCCATTAATTTCATAAACTCATCAAGTTTAGGCATAATGATGATCTCCGTTCTTCTGTTTTCCGCTCTTCCTGAAACGCTCATGTTAGTCGCTTTAGGATTGTATTCGGAACGTCCACCTGCTGTAATTCTTGCAGGATCTACTCCAAACTGAGTCTGAAGAACTTTAGCAACCGCAGTTCCTCTTAAAGCAGAAAGATCCCAGTTGTCTTTTGGTAAATTCGGAGAGCTTAGAGGAGCGTTATCTGTATTTCCTTCGATAAGGACAGAATATTTATCGTAATCGTTGATTACTTTAGCTACTTTTCCTAACACTTCCTGAGCGGCAGGTAATACGTTGTAATCTCCTGTTTTGTACAACATTTTATCTGAAAGAGAGATCATTACCACTCCTTTCAGCACTTTTACCTGAACATCGCTGTCTGCTACGTTATCCAACGATCTTTTCAGTTTGTTTGATAATGCTAAATTCAAGCTGTCGTTTTTCGCATTACTTGAGATAAGCTGTTTAATATAAGAGTTTGAAGAATTGATTTCTCCAACCAGCTTGTCGATATTGGCAGAGCTTTTCCCAGAGTTTGAAAGACACGCATCCAATGAAGATTTCAAAGCATCATGCTGACTTTTCAATAAATTATTTTCACTTGTTAAAGCTGAATTCTGAGACTTCAGTTCCTGAATTTCTCTCTGTCTTTCACCTACGTTTTCAATACATTGCTTGTAATTTGAGCTCAATGCATCATACTGCTTTTTGCTGATACAAGATGTCATTCCCAACACCATTGCAGATACTGCTAAAATTTTAAAAATTTTCATAAATAATCATTTTTAGACGAACCAAAGGTAACGAAATTCATTTTAATTATATGAATTATCTTTGCATAAAAGAAATTCCGGACATCCATGCTGAACCTAGACCACTTTAAAAATCAGCTTAAAAACATTGTTGATTCCCCCGAAAACCGAAGCTATCTTCTTGCGGTGAGCGGAGGTGCAGATTCTATGGTTTTAGCACACTGTTTTAAGGACTTAGGCATTCTTTTTCAGATTGCCCACATCAATTATAAACTTCGTGGAGAAGATTCGGATCTGGATCAGAAAACGGTGGAGGATTTTTGTAAGAAAAACGATGTTAAATTTCATTTATATAAAGTTTCAGAAAAAGACCAGAAACCGGAACATTCTATTCAGCTTTGGGCAAGAGAACTGCGGTATGAATTTTTCAGAAATGTTCAAAGAGAAGAAAATCTGGAATTTTTAGTCACCGCACATCATCTGAACGACCAACTGGAAACTTTCATCATTAATCTTTCGAAAGCAGCCGGAATTAATGGTCTTAGCGGAATTCCGGCAAACGACAATCACATTTTAAGACCTCTTTTAAATTTTACAAAAGAAGAAATTTATGCTTTTGCCGAAGAAAATAATATTGAATACCGTGAAGATCTGTCTAATAAGAAAAATGATTATTTAAGAAATAAAATCCGAAACGAAATTGTTCCGAAACTTCTGGAAACCAATGATCATTTTCTGGAAAATTTCAAAAAAAGCTCTTCTTATTTAAATCAGACCAAAGATTTTGTTCAGCAGCAGATTCAAGAAATAGAAAACAGGATTTCGGTTTGTAACAGAGAATATACAGTTTTATCCAAAAGTAAGCTGAATGAAGAAAGTGATTTTGTGAAATTTGAGATCCTTAAAAAGTATGGTTTTAATCAGGAAGAAGAAATTCCGAAAATTTTTAAAGCTGAAAACGGAAGTTCTTTTTTTTCAAAAGATTATCTGCTGATCGTCAATTATGATGAACTGATTTTAAGCAAAAAGACGGAAGATGGAAAATGGAAGTTTGAAAAGCACAGTGATGATGAAATTCTTCTGATGGAAAATTTTGACTTTTCTGAAAACCAGATTACCATTAATCTCGAAAATATCATTGAAATTGAGCAAATCAATAACCGTTTGAACTGGGAATTTGATGCAGAAAAACTTTGTTTCCCGCTGCGTTTAAGAAGGCAGAAAGACGGTGACGAATTTTTTCCGGCAGGATTTTCGGGGAAAAAGAAAGTTTCTAAATTTTTTAGAGACGAAAAAATATCTATTTTAGCAAGGCAAAAAATCTGGCTTCTTACCGATGGCGAAGATTCCGTACTCGGAATTGTTCCTTTCCGGCAGGACAGAAGAAATTCTAAGAATGAGAATACCCAGAATATTCTCAAAATTTTAATAAAAAGTAAAAATGAAATTTAAAAACTGGTTTTTATTAGTTCTGATGTTTTTAGCAGCAGGAATTAATGCACAAATCAAAAATCCTGTAAAATTTAAATTTACAATCAACGAATTAGGCGACAATCAATACGAAGCCGTCCTGAATGCCACCATGGAAAGCGGTTGGCATATTTACTCCAAAGACATTCCGGAAGATACGGGAATTCCTACCGACTATAAGGTTTCAGGGAAAAACATCGAACTGATCGGGAAATTTACCGAAGTGGGTAAAAAGCATGAAGAATTTTCTGAGGCTTTCGGCGGAAAAATTATTTTCTATTCCAACACGGCAGGTTTCAAGCAGAAATTTAAGCTGAAAGACGGAACAAAACCGGGAGATGTTGTTGCTGAAATTACGTATCAGACCTGTGACGACAGAGTCTGTCTTGCTCCCAATACGTTGGAATTCAACAAACAGGTTACGCCAAAAGGTGCGGCTGAAGAAGTAAAAACCGATGAAAAAACAACAGCAAAAGATTCTTTGCAGCCTGTTGTGGATACGTTGGGTAATGTTGTTCAACCTGCTGTTCCAACTGCAGAAACCCAAAAACTTGATCCTAAAAATTTAAAAATAGAATCCATTAATTTCCAAAAACCATTAACGGACTGCGGAACAGGATCATCAAAAATCAGCGAAAACTACTGGACGTATCTTTTATTAGGATTTATCGGAGGTTTAATTGCCTTGTTAACGCCCTGCGTTTTCCCGATGATTCCTTTAACGGTTTCGTTCTTTACCAAAGGAAATAAAAATCCGGCAAAAGGAAAAAGAGATGCTTTGATCTATGGGTTTTTCATTCTTTTGATCTTTGTTTTATTAAGTGTTCCTTTCCATTTAATTGATGGAATTGCGGGAAATATTTTCAACGAAATTTCAACCAATGTCTGGCTGAATATTGCGTTCTTCATCATCTTTATTTTCTTTGCGGGAAGTTTCTTCGGCTATTACGATATTACTTTGCCAAGTTCTATTGCCAATAAATCTTCAAAAGCGGAAGAAGCGGGTGGAATTATCGGGATTTTCTTCATGGCTTTAACGCTGGTTATCGTTTCTTTCTCCTGTACAGGTCCTATTTTGGGAAGTTTACTAGGAAGCGCGATTACGGGCTCTGCTAATGTTCCGATGCTGCTTACTTTTGCTTTGGCAGGATTCGGATTGGCTTGGGCAATCGTTTTCGGTTTGCTGGCTTTATTTCCGCAGGCATTGCAAAGTCTTCCAAAATCCGGAGGCTGGATGAATACCGTAAAAGTTGTTTTAGGTTTCGTGGAACTGGCTCTTGCTTTAAAATTCTTATCCAAAGCAGATCTGGTTTCTAAAACATTCTTAATTAAAAGAGAACTTTTCATCGGAATCTGGATCGTTATAGCCATTGGTTTAGCCATTTATTTATTCGGATTAATCAAATTTCCGCATGACGACAAGAAACCTAAAATTTCTGTTACCAGAAAAATTTTAGGGGTTTTAGGAATTGGTTTTGTGGTGTATCTGGTTCAGGGATTAATTCCTTCTGACAGACCAAAACTGCAATTATTAAGCGGAATTTTACCTCCGTTAAATGTAAGTTATTTCCATGACGAAAAAGACGGAATTCTGGGAATGCATCCTGAACACGATTTCTTTACCGCTATTGAATTAGCGAAAAAAGAAGGCAAACCGATCTTAATTGATTTCACGGGTTACGGATGTGAAAACTGCCGAAAAATGGAAGAATTTGTGTGGAGCGAACCGGATATTTTACCGATCCTTCAAAACGATGTGGTTCTGGCTTCTCTTTATGTGGATGATAAAGAAGAACTTCCTGAAGATCAGAAAACAAAAATCGATCTTGGTGACGGACAGGTGAAAAAAGTAAAAACGATCGGTGACCGATGGAGTCTTTTCCAGCAGGTTAATTTTAATAATAATTCCCAGCCGCATTACGTTTTATTAACGCCGGACGGAAAAGTAATCAACACCCCGGTTTCAGGATATATGGAGAAAGAAAAATTCAAAAAATTCCTTGAATGTGGTGTAAATTATTATAAACAGAATAAATAATATATTCAATTCTCATAAATCAGCCTTATCAGTTTTTCTGGTGAGGCTTTTTTTAATACTTTTTTTAATAATCTAATTTGGGCGAGTTTCATTTAAACGCAACGATCACAAGATTTAATATAGCTATGCTTTTTATTTTTGGTTCGCAAGGGCACTTCGTTCAGCAAATGATAGCAGAAACTTTTGCTTAATAAATTCTTAAGCTTTAGAAACCGTTATTTTTTTAATATATTGATTTTAAAAGATTTAAATGAAAACACATAGTAAAAATGTTAAATTAATACCATTTTTAAATTTTAGGTATAAACTTTGTATTGATTCAGAAATAAAAATAGAGATACAACACCCTTTATTTAAAATTGTTTAACATTTTAAAAACTATTAATTATGGCTGAAGTTATTGCACAAGAGAAGCAGGGAGGAAGCAAACAAAGAAAAAAACTGATCCGCGTAGACATGACTCCAATGGTAGATTTAGGATTTTTACTCATCACCTTTTTTATGTTTACCACGAATTTCACTAAACCCAATGTGATGGATTTGGGATTGCCTGCGAAGGATCCACATCCACCAATAATTAATGATGTTGTAATTGACCAGAAAAATCAAATCACCTTCATTTTGGGAAAAGACAATCGAGTTTTCTATCATCAAAGTAATAAGGAAGAATTAAATAAAAACAATCTAAAAGAAACAAATTTTAGCGGAATTAATATCACTAAAATTATTTCTGAAGCTTACAATAAAGCTCCAAACAAGGGAAAATTCACCATTATCGTGGAACCTACAGATGACGCAAACTATAAAAACTTTGTAGATGTTCTTGATAACATTGCTATTTCGAAGAAAGAAAGATACGGAGTTACCGACATTAAACCTTGGGAAAAGAAAGTTTACGAAGAATTAATCAAATAAAATAACGTGAATTCGGAGAAAAACATGAGGTGCTTAATGTCTAAAATTAATATTTTAGAATTGCACAAATACTAAAACA
>NZ_MVAG01000085.1 GCF_002177115.1 Chryseobacterium mucoviscidosis
CCTTCTTTTTCTTCAAATTTCACAATATCAAAATAATCCACTAAGTATGGTGGAAGCAAAAACTTTAGTAATTCTTGATCGTTTAGCATTATACAAAGATAAAACTACTTAACATTCCTCCCCAACTTTTGAGACTGATCCACATTTTCTTTAATTCTTACTGTAAAAATTTATGTTAGACATGAAAAGCTACAGGCTAAACACAAGAATTGGATAACCTAAAGAAAAAATCTGTTCTAACTTCCTTAAGTTACTTCTATTTTTTGTCCTATAAATTTCTGCTAAAACAATGAGATTATTATTTAAATAATTCAGTATTGATATACTAAAGATTATTCTCTCAACGTAAGCAAAGAATTGTTGAATATTTTATAAACAGCCAGTGTGGATTCTGATACCAGAAAAACATCTGAAACTCATTAAATCAGTTCAGCCATTTATTCAACACTTACAAGCTTATAACATCAAATCTGATAGTTTAAGCCTATTAATCTTTCCCATTTAAGTTTTAATAAAAAATAGTGATTTCCCCATCCCGGAATCAGGGTTTTTCCTGTAAGGTAATGATTATGTGATGTATAAATTTGTTGATATAAATTAAAGTCATGAAAATCACAGAGTTCCTTTCAAAACTTGTTGCAGCAGTAAATGCAGAAATAGCAGGAACACCAATCGTTGAACTGGCAAATATTGCTACGCTTAATGATGGAGATGAATTTCTTTCTTCAAAATCTTCTATTATTTTATCCATTGTAAATATAGAAGAAGATAAAATACTTAAAAATCAGAGCTTATATAAAAATTATATTCCATCAAGCAATACCATAGCAAAATACAAAAATCCTACTCAGAATTTAATTTTATCACTTCTGTTCACATCTTATAATATAAAACAATCTGATTACGCTACAGGAATCGAAAAACTAGAGGTGGTAATTAGATATCTTCAAAACAACCGGGTTTTTTATTGGCAACCTCCCAATTATAATTTATTGAAAGACGAGCCAAAAGGCGTTTATGAAAAGTTCATTTTTGAAATAGTAAGCCTAAAAATCGATCAATTGAACCAAATGTGGTCTTATTTGGGTTCCAAATATATGCCTTCAGTATTGTATCAAGTAAGAATGATTCCTATCCAAAAAGAAGATAATCTTGAAAGTGAGGAAGTCATTAAAACCTCTAAAATACAATTGTGGGAAAATAACAAAGAAGATTTGGCAGGATTATTAGAAAGCGGAGAGTATGAAATAGAAGACGAAAAGTTACCCAAAAAAGATTGGAAAATAATTCCTGTAGAAAAAAAATAAATATAAACCAATAAATACTGTATCATGAATATTAGCTCAATCAAAACACCCGGAGTGTACATCAATGAGATTGATGCATTTCCTCCATCTATCGCCCAGGTTGCAACTGCAATTCCTGCATTTGTAGGATACACACAGAAAGCAGCCTCTCTGAATGTTCCTACTCGGATTTCCTCCTTAATGGAATACGAGCAGTTTTTTGGCGGAGCTCCTTCTCCTGCAAATATTTCGGTAGATTTAGACAGTAATCTGGTTCCATTGGATACTTCTTCTGTTACAGAAAGCAAATTCAAGCTCTACAACAGTATGCGGTTATTTTATGCCAATGGTGGCGGAGAATGTTATATCGTTTCAATAGGACTTTATAGTGATGATCCTGCTTTTGATGCAGCTACCAAAGGAAAGTTTACATATGGAATTGATAAACTTGAAAAATATGACGAACCTACATTAATTGTATTTCCGGATGCTGTTAACTTATCAGCCGCTAATTTGGGAGCTTTACAATCACACGCATTAATGCAGTGTCAGAAACTGATGGACAGATTTACCATCATGGATGTAAAGCAAAGTTCTTCTGGAAATTTAATTAACGACTGTGAAGACTTCAGAGATGAAATAGGAAATCAGAATCTGAAATATGGAGCCGCTTACTATCCTTATTTACAGGCAAATTTTCCTTATCAGTTCAGATTCAATGATATTAACGGTATCGTCCCGGGAAAAGTAAATTTTGCTGCGATCTACGCAACAGATCTGAAAATAAAACCTTTGCTGGATAACTTTGAGATCACTTATAAAAAAGTCTATCAAAATACAGCACCAAAAGGATTCAGCGTAAAATGGAGTGAACAGAATAATGATAAAGTAATGATTTTGAACGACTTTAGCAATTCCAAAGTTTACGTGAACCAGTTATGGGATTATCTGAAAATTCTTGGGGAGACTACAACTTTAGCCAATCCGTTTAAAACTTATGTACAGAGCTTAATTCAGGTTTCTCTGAAACAATATGCTCAGAAATTGGTTGATTTTAAAGATATCTATGATAATCTGCAAATCGCAGGCGCTGATCCAGATGTTGATCCACCTATTAACTTAACCCCGCTTGAAGCTAATCCGGATGCACATTTTGACGATACCATCTGGAGAAATGGAGCATTTGCAGCCTCAGCCGTAAATCCTTACATGGGAGCGTTAGTCACTGCTGGTTTAGCGGATAAAGCAAAAATTCAGGCAGCTTTGGATAAACTTAATTTCCAGATGATTGCTGCTGTTAATTCCGCAGTCAGTGCATTGGAAAATTATGTAATGGAGGAAGAAAGTAATCTGATTTCTAACATTCCGCTTTTCTCAGTTATTGTTTCAAAGCTTTCCCAATCGATGAATACAGTTCCTCCTTCAGGAGCGGTAGCAGGGATTTATGCGCAGACAGATGCTACAAGAGGCGTTTGGAAAGCACCTGCAAACGTAAGTGTAAACGGAATAATAGGATTAGCAGACGACATCAACGATAAAGATCAGGAAAACATGAACATTCATGAAACCGGAAAATCTATTAATGCCATCCGAAAATTTACAGGAAGAGGAAACCTTGTCTGGGGTGCGAGAACTTTAGCAGGAAACAGCAACGACTGGCGATATGTAAATGTAAGACGATTAGCCAACATGATTGAAGAATCTGTAAAAAAAGCCTGTATGCAGTTTGTATTTGAACCCAACGTAGCACAAACATGGATTAATGTGAAAGGAATGATCGAAAATTATTTAACAACCCTTTGGAACGACGGTGCTTTGGCAGGAGCAAAACCGGAACACGCATTTTTTGTGGCAGTCGGACTCAACCAAACCATGTCTGCACAGGATATTCTGGATGGTAAAATGATTGTAAAAGTAGGATATGCTCCTTCAAGACCAGCAGAATTTATCATTTTGGAATTCAAACAAATGCAGCAAAAATCTTAATTATTAACTCTAAAACTATACATCATGCCAAATACAGATTTTCCGCTACCTAAGTTTCACTTCAGTGTAGAATGGGGCGGCAGCAAAATAGCTTTTACAGAAGTTTCCGGATTAAACAAAGAAATGGATGTTATTGAACATCGGGTAGGTTCAAGCCCTGAGTTTTTTAAAAAGAAAATGCCCGGATTACAGAAATTAAGCAATATTACACTCAAAAGAGGAGTGTTTGCCGGAGATAATGAATTTTACGACTGGTACAATACAGTTGCATTAAATACCGTAGAACGCCGCAATATTACGATCTCTTTATTGGACGAAAACCACGAACCCAAAGTAGTCTGGAAAGTAAAAGACTGTTTTATAGTCTCTTTAAAATGCACCGATATGAAATCTGATGCCAACGAAGCAGCTATAGATACAGTAGAAATAGCCAACCACGGATTTACAATGGAACACGTATAAATCTAAACATCATGCCTGAAAGCAATCCCATTCCCGGTTTTTACTTTTCTGTAATCTTTGAGTTGTTGCCGCAATTTAATGTAGATACAAAATTTCAAAGTGTTAACGGACTGAAAGTTACCATGGAAACCGAACCTTATACCGAAGGCGGACAGAATAAATTTAAGCATAATTTGCCACTGCGTTCCGGATACCAGGATTTGGTTCTGAAAAGAGGACTTACCTCGGATATGTCTGGTTTATCGATGTGGTGCAGTCAGGCGTTGGAAGACTTTGTTTTCTATCCTGCCAATCTCATTATTTCTTTATTAAACGAAAAAGGAAATCCCCTGAAAGTCTGGTATGTATCACACGCCATTCCGTTAAGTTATGAATTCAGTGATTTCGATGCCGAACAGAATAAAATTGTCATTGAGACCATTACATTGAAGTATAACTTTTTCAAAGAACTTCCGGTTCCTAATTTTTAATAATGATTAAAATATGGCTATTCAGATTAAAGAATTACACATTAAAGTGAAGATTGAAGAAGAGCCGGTACATTCTGCCCGTTCTCAGCAAAATGATCCTTTAAAAATACAGGAACTAAAATCGCAGCTCATTAAAGAGTGTACCCGTGAAGTATTGGAAAAACTTAAAGAAAGAAAAGAAAGATGATACAGGCAGCATTAGGAATTATAGACAAAATGAGGATAGAAGTATATGAAACGAGCGACTATAAAAAAACTCCTAAAAAAACCATTTTCGTACAGCTAAATCCAGAGAAATATATCCGCCGGAACAATGTCGTATTTTCTGAAGAACAGCCGATAGGAGCATCTTCAGGCAACTTGGGATTCAATAAAATAGATGGGGAGGAAGTAACGTTTGATTTTGTTTTTGACAGCTCTGGCGTTGTCCCGCCGGGAAAAATAAAAGACGGAAAAGGAGAAATGTCTTTGCTGGATAAAGCAGGAGATGTCCTTGGTGCGCTTTCACCTGCCATCGTTAATTCTTTTACAGAAGTAAAATCTGTGGAAGAAGACGTTGAAGCATTTAAGAATCTTACCATTGGCTACAACGGAGATACTCATCAAACAGCCTATCTCCAGATTCTTTGGGGAGGATTCAAATTGCAGTGCCGTCTTAAAAGTATGGACATCGAATACACTCTTTTCAGAAAAGACGGAAGACCCATAAGAGCCAAAGTTAAATGTGTTTTTAAAGCAACCACAACCCATCAGATTATGGTTGCACAGCAGAATAAAACCTCGCCGGATCTTACCCACTTCAGAACCGTTACAATGAATGACAAGCTGCCACTGATGGCAGAAAACATCTACGAAAATGCTTCGTATTATATAGATGTTGCCCAAACCAACCAATTATTAAGTTTCAGAAAAATAGAAACCGGACAAAATATTTCGTTTCCGCCCATTAAATAAAATGATATGCCTGTTCAACCTTACATACCAACGGATGATCTTCTGAAACTGGAATTTTTAACAGAAGGAAAGAATAATGGTCTGGATACTTTGCTTAAACAGGCACAGGTAGTTTTTGAACTGAATAAAATACCGTTTGCCAAATTTACTTTTATTGCTTCAAATCCAGATGTAGATGCGAAAACAGATTTACCGACAGATTTGCTTAAAAAAGGACAGAATATAGAAGTAAAAATAACGGTAAATAAAAAATCTCAGACTCTGTTTAAAGGATTTGTAAAATCTATTGAAAAAAGCATCAGCGAAAGTGCTGTTACGGTAAAAATAGAATGTAAAGATCAGGCTTATCAATTAACGAAACCATCTAATGAATCCGATAACAGTAGCGAAACATTCAAAACAAAATTAGATCGATTTTTATCGCAAGCTAATGTTACAAATAAAATTGAATCTAAGGGACAAAGCTGGGAAGAAGAATATATTACCCGCAATCTTCATACAATTCCTTGGGATTATCTGGTCGGATTTTTAGACTCAGTCGGAATGTTGGTTAAGGTAAGAAATGGTGAATTTAGTACTTTAGATATTTTAGAAACCGTTCCGGAAGAAAAATATACTGCAGAAAACGGAATTAATGTGTTCACGTTTTCAGGCAGAGAAGACGAATCAAAAAAAATCAGTAAAGCTTCAATCGAATATTGGGATCCGTCTTCCCAGTCAATAGAAAAAACAGAAGCAGAGCAGGAAGCAGAAAAAAATATCAAAACATTGTTCCTTAATGAAAGCCGTTTTCTGACTTCTACAATGACAAGAATGGCAAATACATTTCTTAAAAGAAGCAATCACGCTGTCATACAGGGAGAACTTTCAACCTTCGGAAATCTGAAAGCCAAAGCAGGAGATTTTTTGATCTGCAATAAGATTAATAAAGAAATTGATAAAAAGAAATTATTAATAACTAAAGAATACCACACCTTTGAAAATGCATGCTGGAAAACCGAATATACTCTGGGTATAGAATCAGAACAGTCTTTTACTGAAATCAATTCGCCATCCGTTCCTGCTCAACAGGCGCAAACCGGACAAACCAATTCGGTGAACGGATTACAGATTGGCGTAGTTACACAAATTGAGGAAGATCCCGATAATCAGTTCAGAATAAAAGTAAGAATACCCACACTTTCTGAAAGCGGAGAAGGAGTCTGGGCGAGATTATCTAATGTATTCTCAGGAAACGGAATGGGAAGTTTTTTTATCCCCAATGTGAATGATGAGGTAATTGTTGGATGTCTGGGAAATAATCCCGATACGCCCATTATTTTGGGAAGTCTTTACAGCTCAAAGAATGCAATGCCTTTTCCGATAAAAAAAGAAAATTATACCAAAGCTTTTGTAACCAAAGAAGGTACAAAAATACAATTGGACGACGAAAAAAAATCTATTGAGCTCAGTACAAAAAAAGGCAATAAACTATTAATAAGCGATGATGAAAAAGGCTTTGTACTTGAAGACGAAAATGGAAATAAAATAGTGATGAATGCCGACGGAATTACATTAGACAGCAGTAAAGATCTTATTCTTAAAGCAAAGATGAATTTCAAAATGAATTCGGCAAAAGCAGCACTTTCTGCGTCTGCAACAATGGATGTAAAAGGATCAATCATAAAACTCAATTAAATTATGCCTGCAGCAGCAAGAACCGGCGATATGCACGTCTGTCCTATGGTTACAGGAACAGTTCCACACGTAGGAGGCCCGGTTTTACCGGGAGGAAACTCTACCGTATTAATTGACGGAATGCCGGCTTCGGTAGTAGGAGACAGTTGTGTTTGTACAGGACCGCCCGATACCATTGTAAAAGGATCGGCGACAGTACTTATTGGCGGACTTCCCGCCGCAAGAATGGGAGACTCTACAGCACATGGAGGAACAATTGTTTTAGGTTGTCCCACAGTGATTATAGGAGATTAAAAAACTAAAAACTATGAAAACAGATGATTTTTTAGGAAAAGGATGGGGATTTCCTCCGGCTTTCAATACTGTTACCAGAACAGCAGAAACCGTGTCCGGCGAGAAAGATATACAGGAAAGTCTCCAGATTTTACTCAGTACACAGCTTACAGAAAGAATCATGCGTTCAGACTTTGGCTGTGATCTTACTCCGCTTCTGTTTGAAAATGTTACGGTAACCCTTCTTACAAAAATTAAAGGCATTATTGAAAATGCCATTTTAACGTATGAACCCAGAATAGATATAAATGATATTTATTTTGGCTCGGAAACAAATGATGCACAGGGAATTATCAGGATTGAAATTGAATACACCATTCGTGCAACCAACTCCAGACTGAATTATGTATTCCCGTATTATCTGGAAGAAGGAACCCATATTAAAATCTGACATCATGGAAAACTGTTCTTCAAAAATATCAATCCATCAGGGAACGGGAACCACCCAAAATGCAAGGTTTTTATCAGCCTTACAACCCACCTATTTTCTTCTGGAAGAAAGAGAAGAGATAGATTATGTTGTATTGGCTCAGAGAATGTCTAATTACCTTCACTATTTTAATGAATCTGACTCTACTATTGCACAAAGCGACTGGTCGCCGTTTTTCGCCTGGGAATCTACCGCAGTTTTAGCACAAATCTTCAAATGGAATATTGAAGATTACGAGAAAAAATATGAAAATATCAGAAAATCAGTTCCGTTAACCAATGATAACGAAGAACTGAAAAAACAAGTCGGGAAAATTTTTGGAAAAATTCAGAAAGATTTTATCAGCCTTACAGACAAAGCTGAAACTTTAGATCATCATATTTCGGTAAAAGAATTTTTATTAAGCTCTAAAACAGCAATTGAGATACAATTAAGTTCTTTTATTTCAAAGATTTCAGACGAAAATTCAATCATTACTTTATTACAAAGCTATCAGTTTAATAAAAATATTCAGAATCTTTTCGGATTACTTTTGTATTGGAAAAACAGCACTGAAAAAGCATTCACACAACAATTAGAAAGCTATCCTTCCCACACTCCGCATTACGCACTGTTTCTGGCTTTTTTAAAACTGTTGGGCATTGCAAAAAATTATCTTAATGACTTTACAAAAAGACATCTGGATTTTTATTACAAAGACATTTTACAATTGCTTCCGCAGAAAGCACAGCCGGATTTTGTCCATCTTTTGATAGAACCTGCCGTCAATACAGATGCTTTTCTATTGTCGAAAAATACTATTTTTTCAGCAGGAAAAAATTCGTTGGGGAAAAATAAATTTTATGCTTCCACTTCAGATCAGGCAATTAATTCTGTAAAAATTAAATCATTTCTAAGCCATTACATCAATCAGAATAGCTGGAAAAAAACAGATTTATTTCCTTTAAATGCAACAAATACTCCTTTTTCCGCATTTTCACCCTCTTCAGAAAATACAGAAACAGGACTACTTCTCGCAAGTCCTTTATTTTATATGAAGGGCGGAA
The DNA here is from genome assembly GCF_002177115.1 of Chryseobacterium mucoviscidosis. Lineage (GTDB taxonomy): Bacteria > Bacteroidota > Bacteroidia > Flavobacteriales > Weeksellaceae > Chryseobacterium > Chryseobacterium mucoviscidosis. Next base: position 8,645 of record NZ_MVAG01000085.1, read on the forward strand.
CAAGAATTATTACTTTGAAATTTGATTCTCAGATTTTAAATCCAAATTCATTCGATTTCTGGATCACGGGAGAAAAAAAATGGATAAAAATTACTCAGGAAAATAAAGAATTAACGCAGGATAAATATATTAAACTTATCATTCCTGCTTCTGAAAAAGCGATTGTTCCGTTTAATAAAGAAATTCATGAAGGAGAAGCAATTGAAACCCTTCATCCGATTCTTAAAATAATTCCGAAAAACAATACTGAACAAATAGATTGCAAAACCCTTGAGATCGGAATTACCGTAACAGGATTGAAGAATCTTATTGTTGCAACCGACACAGGAGTTGCAGACATCAATAAACCCTTCAAACCTTTCGGGGATTTTCCTAAAAACGGAAACGGATTTATCATCGGATGCAACGAGTTTTTTCTGAAAAAAGGAGCTGCTGCCAGCTTTTCAATTGAAAGTGATGCTGCTTCATCTTATGCTTTTGCAGGAACATTAAACTCTCCAATTCTGAGCAACACCATCAGCTTAGCGCAAACCGGAAATAATTTTGCACAAAATAAAATTTCAGGAATCCAGAGTGTAAGTCTGAACACAAACCTTTCGACAACAGTTAATAATTTGATCTCTCAAACATTTGTAGGTTCGTTTTTTGCATACAAAAGATTGGTTGACAGTTCTTTATTGTTTGAAATGAAGAAAGGAAGATTTATTAACGAAGGAAATAAAGCTTTTAATTCTATATATACAAACAATACTCCTGTAAAAGAATATTCGGAGGACGAAATCCCGGATAATAAAACGGTTTCCGGATACATAAGAATTCAGCTTAATGATCCAAAATACGAAGGTGAAAAATTTTTACAGGATTATATAAAAGCAGCAAAACAAGAATCTCCGGTTTTACCGAAAGTTCCTGTTATTCAGTCTTTGGCAATGAATTATTCTCTCACTCAAAAATATAATTTTAATGCTTCAGATGATGCTCTTAATCCATTAGAATTTTATCATCTTTTACCTTTTGGATATGAAAAATTACGTCCGAACTCTTCGTTGTCATTAATTCCGGATTTGCCCCAAAAAGGAGAAATCTATATCGGATTTGAAAATGCTCAACCTGGAAACGGATTAAGCGTCCTTTTTCAAATGGCAGAAGGAACAGCCAACCCGAGAAAAGAACCCGCCAAAATCTCTTGGGAATATTTGTCAGACAATCAGTGGAAACCAATAGACTCATACGATATTGGAGACGAAACACTCGGTCTACTGCAATCCGGAATCATTAACATTACCGTTCCTCATTTCGATAATTCGCAAACTGTCGTTTTACCTAAAAATCTGTTTTGGTTAAAAATCTCAGTGAATGAATTAGACCGGATCTGTCATTTTGTAGGCATTCACGAACAGGCTTTAAAAGCCGTTTTATTTGATTTTGAAAATAACGGAAGCGGTTTTCTGGAAGTTACTCCAGAAGAGACGGTTTCAAAACTATATCAACCCAATCCTTTTGTTAAAAAAGTAAAACAGCCATATCCTTCTTTCGGAGGGAAGAAGCAGGAAGAAGATACGCAATTGTACCAACGCAGCAGCGAAAGATTAAGACATAAACAAAGAGCCATAACTTCATGGGATTATGAAAGACTCATTTTACAGGAATTTCCGGAAGTGTACAGAGTGAAATGCCTAAACCATTACCGATATGATTCAGGAAATATTTCCAATGTTTCTGCGGGATATGTAACGCTGATTCCGGTTGCAAAATCGCTCAATGCATCCAATGTTTGGGAGTGGAAACCATTATTAAGTCTAAGTACTTTACAACGTATCAAAAACAGAATCATGGGATGGTGTTCTCCGCACGTTCGTTTGTGTATAAAACATTCTGTTTTAGAAAAAATTCAGATTGGATGCAAAGTGAAATATAAAGATATTCCCGGAGCAGATATCCGTTTATATGCTAAAATGCTTGCAGAAACAATTAACCGTTACATCAGTCCGTGGGCTTACAGTGATATCGACATTGACTTTGCAAAAAAAATAGAATTATCCTCACTGATTCAGTTGATCGACAATCAGTCTTTTGTAGATTATATTATTGATTTTAAAGTCAATCACCTCATTCTGGATGACGAAGAAAATACAATCATCAAAACAATGGCAGATGTAAAGGAAATTGTTCCGCAGACAGATTACACTTTGTTTATTCCGAACGATACCCATGAAATTAAAGAACTCAAAAACAACTGTTAACCATGAATCCCGAATATTACATACCGTCAGAAAGAATATTGAAGCCTTCGCAGAACTATGATTTTTTGCGAAAAGAAGGTTTGAAATATATTGAGAAACTGGGAAACACTTTCTGGACAGATTATAATGCGCACGATCCGGGAATTACCATTTTGGAAGCACTTTCTTATGTGATAACGGAATTGGGATACAGAACAGATTTTGACACTAAAGATCTTTTGACCAACAAAAACGGAAAAATCCTGAACGGTTCGTTTTTCACTGCAAGAGAAATTATGACCAATGCTGGATTGACTGAACTGGATTACAGAAAGATTTTAATTGATATTGAAGGGATTGCCAATGCATGGTATTTGTCTGTGAGAAAGGAAACCGACCAGTTTGGTTATAATCTGCCGCATCCTTCAGAACAAAAACTGTACATCAATATATTAGAAGACACCTTGAGTTTTGCCTCAAAAGATAAAAACAATACTTCGTTACAACCGCTTTTGGTAAGAGGATTAAATAAAATCATTATTGAGCTGGATGAGGATGTTGTGCTCGGAGATCTCAATACAACCAGACTTGAGTTTGCATTTTTACATTCTTCAAATTGGGTACAGGTTAATATAACACCCGAATTTTCTTCATGGAACGATCCTAAAACTCTTCTTTTGGGCAAAATGGATAAACCTTCCAAAATAAAAAATAAAAAAACAGAGATCAAAAACAATATGGTAGTTGTTCTTGTTGAAAGAACCACACAGATCAATGATACTCTGAAACTGATTGTTGAACCTATTGATAAGAATGATCTTCAAAAGGTAAAAGATTATTTCAGTACAGAAAAACCAATCTGCGAGATCATTTCTTTACTGAAAGACAAAAAAGAAAAAGTAGACGGAATTTTCAGAACCGTTCAGCAAAAGCTGCATCAAAACAGAAACCTTACCGAAGATTTTCTGTGTGTGGAAACCATCCGGAGTGTAGAAATAAGCTTCTGCGTTGATGTAGAATTAGCTCCTGAAGCAGATTCTGTGGAGACAATGGCACAAATTCGGATGGCGATTGAAAAAATTCTCAATCCTCCGGTTCGGTTTTATACTCTTTCCCAATTAATGGAACAGGGTTTAAATTCCACCGAAATATTTTTGGGTCCCAAACTAAAACACGGTTTTCTCAATGACGAAGAACTCCGGAAAGCACAGCTTCCAAAGAGTATTCATGCTTCAGATATTATTGCTGCCATGATGGAAATTAGAGGGGTTATTTCGGTTGAAAATCTTTTGATGACGGCTTATAATTCTTTAGGACAGCCGATTACGGAAAGCATGAACCAAAAATGGTGTCTTCATTTATCAGGCGAAGAAAAACCTGTATTCTCTGCGGAGAAATCAAAAATATTGCTGTTTCAGAAAAAAATTCCATTCCTTTTATCAGAAAACAGCCAGATGTTGGTCGATCAGAAAGTTCAGCAGCTTAAAGCTCAGGTTAAAAATTATAAATTATATTCAGTTCAGAGTGATTTGCCTGTGCCGGAAGGACAATTTTATCAACTGGATGAATATTACAGCGTTCAGGAAGAATTTCCGGTAAATTACGGATTAGGAGCCAACGAAATTTCGGATAAAGCACCCGAAAAGAGAAAAGCACAGGTAAAACAACTAAAAGCGTATCTTCATTTTTACGATCAGTTACTGGCAGATTTCTTCTGTCAGTTATATCACGCTAAAGATATTCTGGATATTGAACCTGTAAAAAACACTTATTTTCCCAATTATCTGGATAAAAACCCGAAAACGGGAAAAGATTTTTATACAAAAGAAATTTACAGGGATAATTTTAAGAACGCATTATTAAACGGTGAATCAGAATTTGATGTTTCTCTGGAAGAATCGCAATCCGTCTTCAACGACAGAAGAAACCGTGCTTTGGATCATTTGATGGCGCGGTTCAGCGAGAGTTTTAACGATTATGTCTTTATGATGTACAAAGTAAGTCAGGATTCAGGAGGTTTGGGAGAAATGACTTTTCAGCCACAGGATCTAGTTCACGATAAAGAAGCATTTTTAAAAAATTACGCAGAGATCAGCTCAGAAAGAGGATTGGGAATAAACTATCTCAATGCAGAAATTCTTGAGGATAAGTTCGGTTTTCAGAATTTCTGGGAAACAGATCACAGAGGAGGTTACGAAAAGAGAACTGCAAAATTATTGGGAATCAATAACATCGGATTAAGAGATATTGTAACGGAAGATGAGGTTCAGGCACAATGGACGTTGCCTGTAAAGATGAATAATCAGTCTGTTGTCTGCAAAATTGTAAAGACTTTAACAGATTTAGCTGAAAAATGGAAATGGACACAGCAAAATTTACTCAATCCGGATATTTATTTCATCCATAAACAAGGGAGTAAGTTTTTCATTTATTTAGGCGAAAATCCTAAGAAAACAGCAACCATAGACAAAACTTTTAAAAGCTACGAAGAAGCTTCAGAATTTTTGTATCAGCTCATTCAGCTACTGAACGAAGCGCATGAAAATTTCTATTGTCTGGAACATATTTTAATAAGACCATTTCCTTATTTTAATAATGATAAAGAAGATCTTTTAACAGTCTGCCTCAAAGATGACTGTAAAGACGAAGCGAATAACGATCCTTATTCCTTTAAAACAACCATTATTTTGCCGGGATATTTATCAAGATTTAAAAATATTACTTTCAGAAGATATGCAGAGCAGATTTTCCGTCAGGAAGCTCCCGCTCATGTTTTACTGAAAATTTGCTGGGTAGGATATGAAGATATGCTGAATTTTCAGAAAGCGTATAAAAACTGGCTGGAAAACTACAGACATTTCAGACTTAAATATTGCAGCAAGACTTTAACTAAAAAAGATTGTACAACTTTTTATCAGTATCATAAAGTATTGATTGAAAAGCTGAAAGAACTCAACACGATTTACCCTGAAGGAAATTTATACGATTGTAAGCTCAGCGAGACCACCAATCCCATTGTATTAGGTAACACTTCATTAGGAACTCTTTAAAATTTACACCCATGAAAACTCAAAATCCATCCAAATATCCTGTTTTTGAAGCCGATCAGGTTTTAAGCCAGAAACATCTCAACCGCGCCATCAGTTACCTTGAAGAACAAGACCGGCTTACTCGTGTCGGAGGCATCGGAGTTGGTATTATCTGTGGTCTGGAAATTTCGCATCCACAACCTAATCAGATTACTATAAGCTGCGGTACTGCGATTACTTCATTGGGATACCAGATCAACTGGGAAGAAAAAACCTTCGGTTATTATCATCCGGTTGAATTGTCGGCTGATTTTCTCGCTCCGAAATTTATTGATGGAGAATATCTGGAGCTTACATTACCTCATGCCAAAAAATATGAGCCGTTAAAAAATTCCGTAGAACTTTTGCCAACCAATACGCTGGAAGCAGACCGTATTACAATCCCAAATAATTTTTTCAAAGATAAATTTGTCATTCTGCTGCTCGAAACTTCACTGATTGACGAAAAGAACTGTGTAACCACCAATTGCGACGATAAAGGCAAGAGAATTGAGTTTAAAGTAAGACCCTTGTTGATCTCAAAAAATCAGTTAAATCCTTATTTGTTCCCGGAATATCCGAAAGCGATGAACTTTGAAAAAATTTCATTACCAAGATATAATATTCCTTATAATCAATTAATAACAGGTTCGGACGTTTTAAATGAATTCAAAAAGAATTTGGCAGATTCCGTAGTAACTCTTGTTTCAGAGAAAATAAGTCTGGCTTATAAAAATTACAAATTGATTATTGATGATACGGTTGATTTCAATGTATTGAACAATCCTAAAACAGCTCTGGAAACGGTAATTAATGCTCATAAAAACAGTGTTAATGTACAGTATTTATGGGATTGGATGTCGGATATTGCTTCTGCTTACAACGAAATTACAGAATTTAATGAACGGAATCCTTCCCTGTGCTGTGTAGATGAAGCCATGTTTCCCTTCCATGTTGTTTTAGGAAATACAGATGATAATGATATTAATTACCGAACTCCGTTTTTCTCCACTCAAAACAGTTCATTAAAAAACAAGCAGAAAAGAAAAGAGCTGTCTCTGTTATTTGAAAGATTAGTTCATCTTATAAAATTTTGGATTACAGAAGATCATGTAATAAAGATTACACCTTCTTTTTACGGGGATATTCCGCTTTCTAAAAAATCAATTCCTTTTTATTATGATCAGATTGTAGAACTTAATAAAAAATGGAATCCAAAGAAAACAGCAAAAAATAAAAACAGCGAGATCCTTTCTTATCATTCTGAAATTGCGGGTTATACCAATCTCGACAGTGTAAAAAAACCTTTACTGTATGATATTGAACCGTATAATTTCTTCAGAATTGAAGGACATATAGGAAAAAAATACATAGATGTGGTTGAAGAGCTGAATATTATGAAAAACAGCTACAATCTGCCGTTTAAAATAAGCGCTTTAAATGCGACTGATTTTGTAGGAAAAATACTGGATATATCAAAATTTGAAGGAAGATGGGACGATCTGGAAACCGATTACGATTTAGCGAGAAAAAGATTATACAACATCACAGAATTTGTAGTTAATTGGATCATAAGCAACAAAACAACAATTGTTCAGCAAAATTTACTGGCGGCAGAAAGTATTGATAATCTTAAAAATATTTTGATCCAGATTAAAAATCTGTTGCCGAGTGATCTGAAGGATTTTCTGCCCAACTTTACAAATTTTAATCAGGTTTTCAAACAGTTGAACCAGACTTTCCTTATTCACAGATGGTGTATTCAGTTTACGAAACCTCAATTATCAACTACAGCAGAAGATCTCATCGACCGATTTGATGACATTAATGAACTTTTTCTGGCAGATCCTTTTGCGGTTATTTATGAAGAATCTCAAATCCGCTGGGAAAAAATTTATAAAGATATGTTCTTTTCCACCTTCATCCAGAAACATCCGGGAATTGAACATAAAGCAGGAGTTACCAAAGGCGGAACATTTATTCTGGTGTATGTAGATTCTACGATTTTTAAGACCGTGAAACCACTTTTGCCTTATACGCAGGTTTTAACTTTACTCACCAATTACCAGAATAATTTTACTCAGGTTCCTGTGAGTGTAAAACAGGATATTGAAGCAAGCATTAATTTTAAAGATTATACTACACAAATCATTACTCCACCCGTCGATGAGTTGGATAAATGCAAACAGGAAACCGAAAACATCAAAGCCAACATCCTGAAAATTGCCGATTTTAATATGTCGCCGACCTACACAAAGGAGATGAAATCCTATTTACTCGGAAAACTCTCTTACGCTATGCAGTTTCAGGTGAATACAGCAACCGATATTCCGAATCAGCAACTGGTGATCGCCGATTTTTTTCTTCCTTATCTATGTTGTGGCGAAGGAAATACAATTGAAATTAAAATAGAAAAATCTGAACCTTTGTCTATTTCAATGAAAACGTTAAAATATTGCAATACAGATGATAAAGAGTATGAAGTTTTGATAAAAGGAAAATCGGGTGGAATTTTTTCGGGAACAGCAAAAGATGCAGTCGTTCAGAAAAGTGACAAATATTTCTTAAAACCAAATCACACATCCGTTAAAAAAGCAGGAAAATATACTTTACAGTATGAATTTGAAGGCGAATTGAGTAACAGCTTAGAAGTTGAGATTTCTGAACCCAAAGATATTTCCAACTGGAGCGCTGTAAGGAATTCCATAGATGTGACAGCTTTTGAGTTGATAAATACAGATCCGGAAGATAAACATCAATATGAGATTGATTTTGGCGACAAATCTGAAAAAATAACTACCGATAAAAAATCTTTAAGACATATTTTTCCGTTCAACGAAAAAGTAAAATCATTTACTGTAAATATTAAGCAGTTAGGCGAAATCTGCCCAAATACACAGCAAATCATCGTAAGAATCGGAGATTTTAACAATCCTGATTTCAACGAAAAAGATTTTAATACCCAAAAATAATAACCTCAACTAAAAACAACAATCATGGCAACAAGAACACAGGTAGAAGCAAAAATAGCAGGAATAAATGATGGCGGAAATAATACAGCAGCAGAAGTACGGGATGTACTTACCAATTTGTTAGACTATACAGAAAATAAAGATGCAAATGTACGTTTGCCATTATTTGAATTCTGGGAAGAGAATCCTCTTTTGTCTGAAAAAGATACCGCTAATTTATGGTACTCGTTTCGGGGAATCGAAAATACATCCGTAAATTTTACATTCAGATTGGTTATAAGAGAAGCCAACGTTACAAGTTTTACATTCCGGATAGATCCTAAAATTTCCGAAACTTTAAATAGTTTTTTTCAGCAATTTGATAATGCATTGATGTCTTTTGTGGTATCTGTAACGGATGTTGAAAAGCAAACACAAAGAATCTGGACAATGAGTATTAGATTCAGAGAGAATATATTGAGGATTTCTTTGAAAAAAGAAACGGCAGCAACTAATGATGCGATAAAACAGTTTGATGAGGTCTTTACTTCAGTTTATTTCCATTGTCCTCCATTCAATTTTGATAGAAAATAATCGCAATGCATCTTCTCCAAAAACATATTGTTGATGTACGATGCTCTTCTCAAGTTTTTGGGAAAGAGATACAAAATACATTGTCTGATGTTCTGGAGAAAGATTTTTATCCGAAACTGGAAGCCGTTTTAGACCAGTATTCAGTTGAAAATTACGAATGGGAAATTGAAAATCTAACAATTGAGTTACCCGATATTTCTCAAAAAAACTGGAAAAAAGAGTTTATAAGCCAGACATTAATTCAAATTGAAGAATATCTGAAAAATAATTTTCCTGTTTTAGAATTAGATAAAACCGAAGAAAAATTAAAGAATTTCGGATTTGAATCGCGCACAAAACTTGCGGAGAATTTATTTTTTGAATATTTAAAAACAGGAGCAATTGCAGAAAATTCATACTCTAAAAATGCAGATGAAATTGTGGAAGCAATAGAAATCTTAGAGCTATTTTGTGAAAGACTTATTCGTATTTTCGATGAAAGCCAAAATGCGTTAATCAGATTTTATTTTAACATTAATGAATCTTTTAAAGAAAAAGTAATTTTTGAAGTATTAAAACTTTCGACTTCAAAACAAAAGATTTCTGAATTGTTAAACGTTTTTTTTAATTCTGGTATTAAATTTTCCACCGTTGAAGAGCTGGAAAAATGGATTTATCATCATCAAAATTTCTCCGAAAATCAAGATCTTAGAAATGAAAAATTATACCGTAAAGACGAAGAACCATTCGAGTCTGATCAGGAAGAAATAATGAATCGGGAAAAGTGTTCAAATGAAGTTGACAAAGAAAAACGGTCAATAAATAATAATAAAAAATCTGAAATAAATACCGCGAATACTTTTAATGAAGACAATCATCAAAATATGAAGACAGATCAACAAGATATTCGCGAAAATACAATAACAAATCCATCAGAATTACAGATTTCATCTCTTTACATAGACAATGCGGGTCTTGTTATTCTGCATCCTTTCCTTGTAAACCTTTTCCAGAAACTTAATTTATGCAAGGATGAGGTTTGGAAGGATAAAGAAAGTCAGCACAAAGCTGTTTTATTAACCCAATATTTAATTACCGGTCAGGAAATTTTCTTTGAAAATGAATTAATTTTAAATAAACTGATATGCGGTTTTTCTGTTGAAAATGTAATTAATACCAGACAAAAAATCAGCGAAGAAGAAAAAGAGGTTTGCAATGATCTGTTATCAGTCGTTATAGAATATTGGTCTGTGATGAAAAACTCATCAGTAGAAGCACTCAGAGAAACTTTTTTACAAAGAGCGGGAAAATTATCCCTGTCTGAAGTTCATTCTTCAGAATTGTGGGTGGAAGAAAAGGGAGTAGATATTTTATTAGCCAGTTTACCTTGGGCAATTGGTATGATACAGACACCTTGGATGGAGAATTTTTTGTATTGCTATTGGAACTAAAAACAATAAGATCATGGAAGCATTAAACCTTCAAAGAGAACAAAAACAAACATCAAAAAAGAATAATTCAACATTTTTCAAACCTGCTATTCAAAAAAAACTGAGTATAGGTTCAGCAAATGATTCCTACGAAGTAGAAGCCGACAAAGTAGCCGATAAAGTAATGAAAATGAGAGAACCTTCTCCACAAGTTACTCATACAGGAGCTCTGGTACAAAGAAAATGCGCACATTGCGAGCAAGAAGAACAACTTCAGATGAAACCTTTAGCGGAAGGTATTTCTCCATTCATTCAGCGTTCTTCTTCAGAAAATGGCGGCGTTGCTCCAGATCATGTTGAAAATCAAATAAATTCGAGCAAGGGAGGCGGAAGTGTAATGGATCATGAAACAAAAAACTTTATGGAAAGCCGTTTTGGGGCAGATTTTTCTGATGTAAAAATCCACACAGGAAGTGAAGCGGTACAAATGAGCCGAGAATTGAATGCCCAAGCTTTTGCTGTAGGAAATGATATTTATTTTAATGAAGGAAAATACAACCCAACTTCAGATTCGGGAAAACATTTGTTGGCGCATGAGTTGACGCATACAGTGCAGCAAAGTGGCGGAGTGGGGAGGAAAATTCAGAAATACAGCCACCAAGATTGTAATGAAACAACAGATTTGCGACCTCATATTTGGCCAGCAAATCATATAGCTATTACGATGGTGGATAATGCGATTTCTGCGCTTACAGCTTCTACAGTAAGTTCTTCTACGATTTCTCTTTTGGATAATCATTTTAATAGCCATTCTTCAAGTACTATTTCATCAGTTTTAAAAGTGTTTAGAAAAATAAAAGCAGCTTTTACCGCAAATAATTATACCTATGAATGCGAAAATGATTGTGATGATGATAATGCTTACGTTTATGGAATATGGTCGGATATACACTTATGTATGAATAATTTAAGGGGTAGAGACAATAGAGGTATTGCTGCTATAATTGTTCATGAATTTTCACATTATTATGGAGGTACAGATGATAATGTATACTATTTTTCTTTTGGATCAGGTACTATTCCGTCTACTTTATCTGTTTCTGATGCTATAGATAATGCTGATTGTTATGAAGGATTCGCATATTATCATAATTAAAAATCATAAATATGGAGACATTCATTAATCAAAAAGAACAAAAAATACAACCGAAAAAAAATAATGCCAATTTTTTCAAACCCACCATTCAAAAAAAACTGAATGTAGGTTCTGCTAATGATTCCTACGAAGTAGAAGCCGACAAAGTAGCAGATAAAGTAATGAAAATGAGCGAACCTTCTCCGCGAGTTACTCATACAAGAGCCTTGCTTCAGAGAAAATGTGCACATTGTGAGCAAGAAGAAAAACTTAGGATGAAACCTTTAGCAGAAAATATTTCGCCGTTAATTCACCGTTCCTCAAAAGAAAGTGGAGGAGTTGCACCAAGTCACATAGAAAGCCAAATTAATTCTAGCAGAGGAGAAGGAAGCGTAATGGATCATGAAACAAAAAACTTTATGGAAAACCGTTTCGGAACAGATTTTTCCGGTGTAAAAATCCATACCGGAAGTGAAGCCGTACAAATGAGCCGAGAACTGAATGCACAAGCTTTTGCTGTGGGAAATGATATTTATTTTAACGAAGGAAAATACAGCCCGAATTCCGATAATGGAAAACATTTACTGGCGCATGAGTTGACACATACAATACAGCAAACGGGTAGTATTGGAAGGAAGATACAAAGAACCTGCGGAGATGTAGCTGAGAATTGGTACAATCCATTCATAAGAATTGCTTCGTATGATTCTGGTTGTATGATTCAATACTCAAATGTAAATAGAAGCACAATCACTCCTATTGATTCAGATTGGCAACGAAATGCTTTAAATACAGGATTGTTTTCGGCATTTGCAGGAGTTGCGACTACGGTTATCGGAAGAAGGTTGGGATTGTCACAGTTGGCAGCTTTAGTTTTTGGTGGCGCTGTTGGCGGTATCAGAGGATACGTTGGTATGACTGCGAAAGAAAGAATCAGAGGTTATACCGTTGTGATGAATAATTGGTACGGAAGATACAAGTACAACGTTATTACAAACGAAATTTTAGCTGTTGATTATCAGGGAAAAAGTAATGATGTACTATCTATGGTTTCTCCGTGGTATTTGGAAGAAGCAATATTTGATGCTGAAAATAACATAATTGGTAATTATATTCATACAAATGAAATGGATATTCCCGGAGTACATGTAACGGGTGTTTCTTTACCTGAAAATTCGTTTGGCACTATTTAATAAAAAATAATCTTCATAAAATGCCTTTCCAGAATCTAAAATCTTACATTTTAAATTCCCTTGCTCCTCAAAATGAAGGAGTACAGGAAAATTATGATTTTAAAAATACTTTTTCAGAAATATTAGGAAGAATAACCACTCACGATGAAGCTGTGATTTTATTATTGGCATTAGTCCCTCATGTTTTGCCGCATTTTTTTGATAATCTTATTAAAGAAGTACATCCTGAAGGAGGCGAATTTCCAGAATTAGGAGGTGTAAGACTAGAAAATCACAGAGGAATGTTGCCAACAGGCGAAACAGCACAATATATTTTAGCAAAAGAAAATATTGAAAATCGTCTGAAAATTCAACAGCTTTTTGATAGCATTCATTGGTTTTTTAAAGACCAGATTATTACCCTAGATGCTGTAAAAGAAGGTGAGCCTTCAATGAGCGGAAGGCTTATTTTAAAGCCTGAAATCATACATTTATTGTTATACGGAGAAAAATTGAAACCTAAATTTAGCCAAGACTTTCCTGCAAAAGAAGTTTCCACTCAGTTACAATGGGAAGATTTGGTGGTAAGTACCATTATTCAAAATCAGATTCATCAGATGAGACTTTGGATAAAGCATCACCGTACTTTACGGGAAAACTGGGGAATGGCAAAGCATCTTCTTCCGGGCTACAGAGCATTGTTTTACGGACCTTCCGGAACAGGAAAAACATTAACAGCTACCTTATTGGGTAAAGAATTTGGCAGGGAAGTATATCGGGTAGATTTATCGCAAATCGTTTCGAAATATATCGGAGAAACAGAAAAAAATCTTGAAAAAATTTTTACTCAGGCAGAAAATAAAAACTGGATTTTGATTTTCGATGAAGCCGATGCCTTATTTGGAAAACGTACCCAGACAAAATCTTCAAATGACAGGTATGCGAATCAGGAAGTAAGCTATCTGCTGCAAAGAGTAGAAAGTTTTAACGGATTGGTGATACTCACAACCAACTTTAAAAATAATATAGATGATGCTTTTTTACGCAGATTTAATTGTTTAATAAGTTATAATAAACCCAATGCTGAAGAAAGATTATTGCTTTGGCAAAAAATGATTCCCCTGAATGTTACTTTAGAAGATTCTGAGATTTTACATAAAATTGCCACAAATTATGATTTAACCGGCGCTCAAATTATTTCTGCAATTACATATGCTTGTTTACAAGCAATCGAAGACAATACTGTGGTGCTGAAAAATTCATTTTTATTAAAAGGTATAGAAACAGAATACCAAAAAGAAGAAAAACCTATCATTTTTTAATAAGATGAATCTTTTAACACTTTATTAATATTTTATAAAATATACTAAAAAAGCTGAAGAGATTTACTCCTTCTGGCTTTTGTCTGCATTCCAATCAGGAAACTTTAAACATCCTATGTTACTTTCCAAATTTTAAAAGTTAATTTTTTTCTTTTTTTAAATATAATTTGGTTGATATTT
>NZ_MVAG01000022.1 GCF_002177115.1 Chryseobacterium mucoviscidosis
TTCCCGAACTGGATAAATGCATAGATGGCAAGGACAACTAAATATAATTCAATATTTTAGCGTCGAGTTCACGTTAAAATAAGAAGGGCATTTTTAAAATGCTCTTTTTTTTATTTACTTTTGAGTATAATTTATTCATTAATGAAAAACTTTTTAACCGCAGTTATTTTAGCAGCTTTTATTGTTTCATGCTCCAAAAAGGAAGCAACTTCTACTTCCGATAAGACCGATAGTACAAAAATCATCGATTCTATTAACGCTGCGAGAACAAAAATCAACGACAGCATAAAATCCAAAAATCATTTTAAAGATTTCAGCGGATCTCATAAATTCACTCATAATTCAATTAAAAATTCAGGTTCTGTAAATTTCAAAAAAATTGATGGAGAAAGAGACCATTACGACGTTTCAGGAAATATAAGCTCCGGAAAAAACACTGTTGAAATAAAAGGATTTATGGCGGTTGTTTCAGACAAACACATGAATTTTACAGGAGAAATTACAGAAAGTATTTCGGCAAACGACAACGGAAAACCTTATACCAGAAAAGGAACAAAAACCTTCCTATCTAAAGATGGCGGAAAAACATACCGACTTCAGGATATGGTAAATGGTTCGGGATTTGTTGAATATATTGATATCCACTTTTAATTACTGAAATATGTTGAACTTCGAGAGAAAAGGAAACGGAAAAGAAACTTTGGTTCTGCTTCACGGCTTTATGGAAAATCTTTCTATCTGGAGCGATATGGAGCCTCATCTTTCCGACAATTTTTCATTGTTAAAAATAGATCTTCCCGGTCATGGACAATCTGAAATCATTGCGGAAGTTCAGACGATGGAACTGATGGCGGAAGAGGTAAAAAAAGTTTTGGATCATGAAAATATAACCAAAATTCACTTACTCGGACATTCAATGGGAGGTTATGTTTCTCTGGCTTTCGCAGAAAAATATCCTGAATACCTGAAAAGTTTAACTTTATTTTTCTCCACGTATTTTCCGGATGATGCTGAAAAGAAAGAACAACGCATCAAAAGTTACCGCATCATCAAAGATGCTTTCGCGCATTACGCAAGAGCGGGAGTTCCGAATCTGTTCAATCCCAATGAAAAAGATATTCTGGAAGGAAAAATAGAAACCGCACTGGAAGTTGCCCTTTCTACGAATAATCTCGGAGCATTGGCTTCCGTAAAAGGAATGGTGGAACGAACGGACAAAAAGCATATCATGGAAAATCTTGAGGCAAAAATTTTGGTTCTTGCCGGAAAACACGACAACGCGGTAAAAACCGAAACCATGATTAAGCATCTTCCCGACCGCACCAACATTAAATCCTACATTCTCGATTGCGGACACAACGGACATTGGGAAAAGCCAAAAATCTGTGCAGAGATCATCAATACAGAGCTTCTTCACAATATGCCGAAACATTTGGTCTTTTAGTATGCTGGATTTTTTCTCTTTCAAAAAAAAGAAACCCGTCATCGGTCTGACTCTTTCAGGCGGAGGAATGCGCGGAATTGCTCATATTGCGGTTCTGAAAGCTTTGGAAGAGTATCATCTGAAACCGGACATTATTTCAGGCACGAGTGCAGGATCAATTGTAGGAGCGTTTTATTCTTTCGGGAAATCTCCGGATGAAATGATGGAAATCGTAAAGCAGACTACTTTTTTTTCGAGGTCTTATCTTAAACTTTCCAAAAACGGAATTTTCAGTTCTAAATTTATTCTGAAACTCTTCACCGATCATTTTCCTGAGGATGATTTTAACATTTTAAAAATTCCTCTGTACGTTGCCGCCACTGAAATGACGCACGGAATTGTAGATTTTTTCTCGGAAGGTGAACTGTTTGTTCCGTTATTGGCTTCTTCAAGTGTTCCTTTTGTTTTGCCTCCGGTAAAAATTGGCGAAAAAATTTATGTAGACGGCGGTGTTTTAGACAATCTACCGATTGAACCCATTGTAGACAAATGCGATTTCCTGATTGCTTCCCACGTGAATTCTATCAGTTATGACAGCCTTGAAAGGATGAGCTTAATGAAAGAATTTGATCGGATTTTACACTTGGCGATCGCAAAATCTGTGTATTCCAAAGCCAAAACCTGTGATATTTTTCTGGATCCTCCGAAGATGACGAAATTCAGTCTTTTCAACAAAAAATTCTTAGATATTATGTTTCAGGAAGTTTATGAATACACTTGTAAAGAGCTTGAGGAGAAAGGATATTCGAGGGGTTAGAGTTTAGGGTTTGAGGGTTTTGGAGTTTTAGAGTTATAGCGTTGAGAGTTTTTAGAATGTGAGTGAGTGTTATTGCGGACAGACTGAAGGTTTGCGAACATAGTTCAGGAGCGACGAAACCATCTCTTCAAAAGAAGATTTAAATTCTGCGTTGATTATTTTCAGGATTTAAAATCAATAAAATTCAGATTCTTCACTACACATCTTGTTATAAATGACAAATACGCAGCTTTCTCAGCCTTAAACTGAACCTCAATCTCAGCCTAAACTTACAAACTCTCCTCTCTTTCTATTTTCACTTTGAATGTTTCAATGGTCCCCTGCAAAGATTCGTAAGATTTTCCTCCGGCTGCATTAATGTGACCTCCTCCATTGAAATATTTTCTTGAAAATTGATTCACATCCATATCATCCTTACTTCTGAAAGAAATTTTAATAAAATCTTCATACAGATCTTCCATGAAGAACGCTGCCATTTTTACGCCTAAAATACTCAGACCGTAATTAACAAAACCTTCTGTATCACCTTTCTGGAAGCCATATTCTTTCAGCTCTTCCCTTGTTAAATAAAGAACAGCCACTTTTCCGTCTTTTACCACTTCTATTCTTCCTAAAATCAGGGCTAATAAATGAAGACGGGAAACGGTATTGGTATCCCATGTATTGGAAGTAATCATCGCAGGATCTGCTCCGTGCTCGATGAGATTGGCAATAATTCTGTGCGTGGTTGCACTTGTAGAACGGAATCTGAAACCTCCTGTATCCGTCATAATTCCGGTATAAAGACATTCTGCAATATCGTTATTCACCAGATTTTCATCATTCATCGCTTCTATGAAATGATACACCATCTGACAGGTCGCAGGAATTACGGTATCGGAATAAACAAAATCAAATTTCTCAGGCTGCTGATGATGGTCGATAAGAATCTTTTTCGCTCTGGAATTCGTAAGCCAGTCTCCTAAAATTCCGATTCTGGAAGGCGCATTGAAATCCAGACAGAAAATAACATCTGCTTCATAAATAAGATCAGAAGCTACTTTTCTTTTGTAATCTGCAATCAGCACTTTTTTTGCTTCCGGCATCCATTTCAGAAACTTAGGAAAATCGTTCGGAACGATTACCTCTGCATGAATTCCTTTTGCTTTCAGATAATGTTTTAAACCAAGGCTGGAACCAATAGCATCGCCATCCGGATTATAATGGGTAAGAATTACAATTTTATGTTCCGGAGTAAGTAACTTGTTGATTTCTAAAAGTTCTGCTGGTGTAAACATCATGATGTTTATTTTTTCTTTAAATTTGAGTTTCCAAAGATAGAGCTTTTAAACAAATCATTGTGCATTATTTTTGAATATCGGGAAAGTACGCATCCCATCGGCATTTGCAAAGAATACATAAAAAAACAGTGTAATTTTTTTAAAAAAAGATTTGTAAAGTTTGCAACTTTTAAAAAATTCCATATCTTTGCAACCTGAAAATTAATAGATAATTACGATTTAAACATATAGTAATGAGTAAAAGAACATTCCAGCCATCAGAAAGAAAAAGAAGAAACAAACACGGTTTCAGAGAAAGAATGTCTACGCCAAATGGAAGAAGAGTTTTGGCTGCGAGAAGAGCTAAAGGCAGAAAGAGTTTAACTGTAAGTGCTTCACGCGCTAAGAGATAATCTTTTTATTATCATATACAAATCATGCTTGAAAAGTAGTTTTTCAGGCATTTTTTGTTGTTAAATTTTCCCAAAATTTAGGTTGTTTATTCTTCTTTTTCCTATTTTTAAAATCTGAAAAAATTTTAAGAAAAAGTACTTTAAAACTGAATTATGCCACATACAAATATCGCCGGAGACAATATCATCAGCTTACAGCACGCGAAGATTGCCCAAAAAAACTTCACGGTTCTTTCTGATGTGAATCTGAACATCAAAAAAGGAAGATTCTGCTATCTTATCGGGAAAACAGGTTCCGGAAAAAGTTCCCTGCTGAAAACTTTGTACGGGCATATTCCTTTGGCTTCCGGACATGGCGCAGTGGTAGGTTTCGACCTTGCCAAACTGAGAGCTTCCGATGTTCCGAACCTGAGAAGAAAATTAGGAATTGTTTTTCAGGATTTCCAATTGCTTTCTGACAGAACGGTTGAAAAAAACCTAAAATTCGTGCTGGAAGCAACAGGATGGAGCGATAAGACAAAAATGGAAGACCGCATTAACGAAGTTCTTGGCAGTGTAAACATGAAAAGTAAGAAGCACAAAATGCCGCATGAACTTTCAGGAGGAGAACAACAGCGTGTTGCTATCGCGAGAGCGCTTCTTAATCATCCGGATCTTATTCTTGCGGATGAGCCTACAGGAAACCTTGACCCTGAAACCTCCAATGAAATCATGACTTTACTAAAGCAGGTTGCCCTTGAAAACGGAGCCGCCGTAGTTATGGCAACACACGATTATCATATGATCCAGAATTTCCCGGGTGAAGCCATAAGATGTGAAGACGGAAAAGTTTCCGTGCTTGATACAGCGGAATTATTTGAATAAAATTTAACCATTAAGGAAAATTTAAGAAGTTAAGTTTCTTTTAAAGTGGAACAGTACTTAATATTCTTAATTCCTTAACAATTGCTTAATGGTTTATAATGTTCTTATTTTTGAAAACATGAAACTCTTTGGTGAGTTCAAGATATTGGTCCGAGTATTGTCTCGGACTTTTTTCTATGGTAAATTCGAGTTCTTCATAAGATCGCTCTTTTAAAGAAAATTCAAGAATCAATCTTTTTGTTTTTGAGTTTTCAATGCCTTTAATATTGATTTTTTTAACTAAAAACAACTGATTTTCACTTGCAATCTGAATAAAATCGTTTCCGGCTTCGACAGGGATAATGACTGAAAATATTCCTTTTTCCGTTAGTAAAGAAGATGATTTTGAAATGAGCTGTCGGAAATTTAATTCCACGGTCTGCCTTGCGATTTTATCTTTTTCAGAGCCGGAAGCTTCAAAATATGGCGGATTGGAAACAATCAGATCAAATTTTTCTTCGGATTCGAAATATTTAAAGTCCTGATGAATATTTTTTAATCGTGAAGCGAAAGGTGAATTTTCAAAATTAAGTTTGGTGAGATGTGCCGCTTCTTCATTGATGTCGATTCCCAAAAATTGCGCCTTCTGATTTCTCTGCGCTAACATCATCGAAATTAATCCGGTTCCTGTTCCGACTTCCAATACTTTAGAAGCGTTATCAACACAAGCTAAAGCACCCAGCAAAACACCGTCCGTTCCTACGCGAAAGACGTTTTTAGACTGCTGAATTTCAAATTGTCTGAATGTAAAAGGCTTCACTATAAATTTGTCGGTAATGTGATGGTAAAAGTCGATCCTTTTCCAACTTCAGATTTCACGGTGATTTCTCCTTTGTAATCTTCCACCATTTTTCTTACCATGGAAAGACCAAGTCCCATTCCGCTGTTTTTTGAGGTGAAATTCGGTTCAAAAATCCTTTCGTAAATATTTTCCGGGATTCCGATTCCATTGTCCTGTACGGAAATCATTACACGTCTTTGATGTTGTTCCAGATCTACATTGATGATTAATTTTCGCTCTTCACTTTCCGCCTGTCTTGCATTCGTCACAAGATTGGTAATGATTCTGGACAAATAAATCCTGTCCATATTAATCATGATATTGCTTTTATTGGAATGCATGAAGATGCTGTCATCATTAAAAACACGGAGAATATCTTCCACCTCAGTATTCAGATTGATGATCTCATTGTTTTTTTCAGGAAGTTTGGCAAATTCCGAGAATGCAGAAGCTACGGTAGCAATCAAATCGATCTGATCGACCATGGTTTTGCTCATCTGCTTTACTCTTTCCCTGATATTCGGATCTTCAGGATCAAATTTTCTTTCAAAATTCTGAATGGTCAGTTTCATCGGCGTTAAAGGATTTTTAACCTCATGCGCAACCTGTTTTGCCATTTCTCTCCACGCCTCTTCCGAAGCTTTAAAACGAAGCCTTTCCTTCTGATCCTGAATCTGGAGAATCATTCTGTTATACGCTCTTGCCAAAGCATTCAGTTCGTCATTTTTATAGTAACGGATCGGGCGCATTTCATTTTCAAACAATGTAATGCGCGTAATCATATCCGAGAATTTCGTAATATTTTTTGCCAGGTTGTTGGACATCACCCAGCTAAACCACACACTGAATAAAATCAATAAAACATCTACAAGAACAATATACTTTACATAAACGTTCAAGACATCAAAATAAGCTGCTTCATCATGATAAAGCGGAATATAAACAATACCTATAGGTTCTAAATCATTATTTTTCAGTAATAAATATGAAGAGGTAAGCACCGCATCTTTACTGGCATCATAGCCTTTAATATCCACCCTTGCTTTGGTTGCCAAAATACGGTTAAGAATATTTAAAGGAACAGGTTTTTTATACTCCGAATTTCCTTCCACACTGGAAAGAAGGTAATTTCCCTTTAAATCATAAACAACAACAGGATGTTTGTTAATATCGGCTATTTCATATATTTTATTATCCAGAAGTTCAGGAAGATCGCTCGTTTTTACACGCGTCCTGCTCAGTTCATAATCCAGGTAACTAATTACAGTACCCGTCTTATTCTGCATGTCAATTTCACTTTGTTTTTCGTAATTTTCCTTTAAAACAAAGTATGGAACCAGCGAAGAAGCGACAACACTTAAAAGACAAACCAATAAGAAACCGAAGAACACACGGTTCCTTAAGCTATATCCTTTATACATATTAATTGACATCCGCTATTTTTTAATTAACCTAGCAATATACTTACCAATTATATCAAATTCCAGATTAACTTTATCACCTATTTTTAAATATTGCATATTTGTGAATTCCCATGTATACGGAATGATCGCCACAGAAAACTGTGTATCTTCGCTCTTTGCAACGGTTAAACTAATTCCGTTTACCGTGATTGAACCTTGCGGAACGGTTACAAAACTACCATTATCTTCATACTTCATCGTGATAAAATAACTTCCGTCTTTATTCTCAATATTCACCACTTCCCCGGTTTTATCTACGTGTCCCTGAACAATATGTCCGTCCAGTCTTCCGTCCATTTTCATGCAACGCTCAAGATTCACCACAGTTCCCTCCTGCCATTTTCCAAGATTTGTTTTTTCTAAAGTTTCATTGATGGCGGTTACCACATAACGGTCTCCTTCAATTTTTATAACGGTAAGACAACAACCGTTGTGTGCAAGACTCTGGTCGATTTTCAATTCATTGGTAAACGGGCATGTTAAGGTAAAATCTATATTGCTTCCGTTTTCTTCAATCTTCTCAATTACTCCAACTGCTTCAATAATTCCTGTGAACATATTATTTTTTGCTAAATTTGTAAAATTATAATGTTCAAAGATAATCAAAATGAGCCCAAAAAACCATAAAGTACGAGTAGGAATTTCAATTGGAGATTTCAACGGCATCGGTCCCGAAATCATCATGAAATCTCTTGCAGACAAAACCATTACGGATTTTTT
Organism: Chryseobacterium mucoviscidosis; assembly: GCF_002177115.1. Lineage (GTDB taxonomy): Bacteria > Bacteroidota > Bacteroidia > Flavobacteriales > Weeksellaceae > Chryseobacterium > Chryseobacterium mucoviscidosis. Next base: position 7,780 of record NZ_MVAG01000022.1, read on the forward strand.
CACACCTGTAATTTTTGGTTCGGGAAAATTATTTACCTATCAGAAAAATATTTTTAAGTTAAATTTAAATTTTAACTACATCACCGAAGCTTCACAGGCTCATGCAGGAAAGCTGAACATGGTGAATCTGGTGAAGGAAAATTCGATGGTAGAACTGGGAACACCTACAGAAGAATCCACCAAAATGGCGATCGATTCTCTGGAAGCGGCTACCGAAGCTTTACTAAAAGGGGAAATCGATGTTTTGGTTACAGCACCGATTAACAAAGATGAAATGGTGAAAATGGGCTTTAAACACGCTGGCCACACAGGATATTTTGAAGAGAAATTCAATAAAAAAGGATTGATGTTTTTAGTGACAGAAGATCTGAAGGTGGCAGTTTCAACGCATCATATTCCGATTGCACAGGTTGCTGAGAATATTTCCAAGGAAAAGATAAAAAAACAGATCCGGGTTTTAAACCAGACGCTGATTGAAGATTTTAATATTACCCGTCCTAAAATTGCTGTTCTGGGCTTAAATCCTCACGCAGGAGACGGCGGAGTAATCGGAAAAGAAGAAATTGAAGTTATTGCTCCGGCAATCAAAGAACTTTCCGATAATGGAGTTCTGGCTTTCGGGCCTTTTCCGGCAGACAGTTTTTTCCAGCCCGGGAAATACAAGAGCTTCGATGCTGTTTTAGCCATGTATCACGATCAGGGACTGGCTCCTTTCAAAACTCTGGCGTATGAAGAAGGCGTAAATTATACGGCAGGACTTCCATTCATCAGAACATCTCCCGATCACGGAACGGCTTATGATATTGCCGGAAAAAATGTTGCCGATCCACAGAGTTTTACAGAAGCTATTTTCACTGCCATTAAAATTTTCAGGAACAGAACGGAATACAACGATCTGATGAGCAATCGTCTGCAGCCAAGAAAAATGGCAGTAGATAACGGAATAGACGAAGATCTGCCGGATGAAACTGAAGGATAAATCTTTAATAAAGATTTTAAATTAATTTGTTAGAAATTTTATTTGTTATTATAAAAAAATTGCATATTTTTGCACACTCATTTTATGGACAAGTTAAGAAACTATGACGTAAGCTTTTCCGGACTAAAAACCGGCAAGCATGAGTTCAGGTTTGAGATAGATAAAGAGTTCTTTCAATTATTTGACACTGAACAGGAATTTACAAATCCTAAAATTGCGGTGAATGTCTTATTAGATAAGCATTCTACCTTTTTAGAATTTGAGATCAAAGTAAAGGGAACGGTAGAACTGGTTTGTGATATTTCGAATGAAAATTTCGATCATCCTATTGAAAACCAGATCAAAGTTTTGGTAAAATTCGGGGAAGAGTATGATGACAGCGAAGAAGATGTAATCACGATCCCGACTTCAGATCATGCATTTAATATTGCACAACTGATTTACGAAAACGTAGCTCTTTCCATTCCGATGAAAAAAATTTCACCGAATATAAGCGAGGATGATCTTGCCATTCTGGAAAAGTTCAGCCCGAAAGAAATTCAGGAAGAAGAGGAAGAACATGAAAGCGACCCGAGATGGGACGCACTAAAAAATTTAAAGAATAAAAATTAAATAGTTTAATGATGAGATGATGAATCTCATCGCTCATCAATTAAAAAAGTTATTACAAAATGGCACATCCAAAGAGAAGACAATCGTCTACAAGAAGAGATAAGAGAAGAACTCACTACAAAGCTGTAGTTCCTCAATTAGCTAAAGATGCAACAACAGGAGAGCTTCACCTATACCACAGAGCTCACTGGCATGAAGGAAAACTTTACTACAGAGGTAAAGTAGTATTGGAAAAAGAAGTAGCATCTACTGAAGAAAACTAAGAGTCGATTTTCCTCGAAAAACACTCATTTTAATACAAAAACCGCCCAATTTTGATAAAATTTGGCGGTTTTTTGTTGTTTTTTATGTTTTTTTGGTATCTTTGGAACAAAATCAAATATCAATTTTATGGACATTAAAGACATACAAAATCTTATTAAGTTTGTATCTAAGGCAGAAGTTTCTGAAGTAAAGTACAAAACTAAAGATTTCGAAATCACTATTAAAACTCCATTGGCTGGAAGTGAAGTTGCTTACGCTCAACCTGCGGTTTACCACACTGCTCCACAACAGGTAGCTGCTGCTCCTGCACCGGCTGCAACTCCGGCTGCGGCACCTGCTGCAAGTACAGAATCTGCTTCTGACGACAGCAAGTACGTGACCATTAAGTCTCCAATGATCGGAACTTTCTACAGAAAGCCATCTCCGGATAAAGACGTGTTCGTAAATGTTGGTGATGAGGTTTCTAACGGAAAAGTAGTTTGCGTTATCGAGGCAATGAAGTTATTCAACCAGATCGAATCTGAGGTAAGCGGAAAAATCGTTAAAATTTTAGTAGACGATGCAACACCTGTAGAGTACGACCAACCTTTATTCTTAGTAGATCCATCTTAAGGAATTTTAGATTAAAGATTATAAATTTTAGATGAAGCTTTTCATTTAAAATAATTTAAAATTCAAAATTTATAATTTAAAATTTCGGAGAGATGTTCAAAAAAATATTAATAGCCAATCGTGGCGAAATTGCAATGCGTATTTTACGTACTTGTAAAGAAATGGGAATTAAGACCGTTGCGGTATATTCAACTGCAGATAAAGACAGTCTTCACGTAAGATTTGCTGATGAAGCGGTTTGTATCGGTCCTGCAATGAGCAAAGATTCCTATCTAAAAATTCCTAATATTATTGCTGCTGCGGAAATTACCAATGCAGACGCTATTCACCCGGGTTACGGTTTCTTATCTGAAAACGCTAACTTCTCCAGAATCTGTCAAAAAAACGGTATTAAATTCATCGGTGCGACTCCTGAGCAAATTGAAAAAATGGGAGACAAAGCAAATGCTAAGGCAACCATGAAAGCAGCAGGTGTACCTTGCGTACCGGGTTCAGACGGTTTGATCGAGTCTTATGAAATCGCCGCAACAACTGCTGAGGAAATTGGTTATCCGGTGATGATCAAAGCAACTGCAGGAGGTGGCGGAAAAGGGATGAGAGCTGTTTGGAAAGCCGAAGACCTTAAAGACCACTGGGAATCTGCAATTCAGGAAGCTGTAGCAGCATTCGGAAATGGAGGAATGTACATGGAAAAACTGATCGAAGAGCCAAGACATATCGAAATTCAGGTTGCGGGAGACCAGTTTGGTAAAGCCTGTCACCTTTCTGAAAGAGACTGTTCGGTTCAGAGAAGAAATCAGAAACTTACGGAAGAAACTCCTTCTCCTTTCATGACGGACGAGCTTCGTGAAAAAATGGGAGAAGCGGCTGTAAAAGCTGCTGAATTCATTGGATATGAAGGGGTGGGAACTATCGAATTCCTTGTAGACAAGCACAGAAATTTCTATTTCATGGAAATGAATACAAGAATTCAGGTAGAGCATCCTATCACTGAGCAGGTTATCGATTATGATCTGATCAGAGAGCAGATTCTTCTGGCTGCAGGAACTCCGATTTCAGGAATCAATTATTATCCGAAATTACACTCAATTGAGTGCAGAATTAATGCGGAAGATCCTTACATGGATTTCAGACCTTCTCCGGGGAAAATCACAGGATTAAATATTCCTGGGGGACACGGAGTAAGAGTGGATACGCACGTTTATTCAGGATATACAATCCCGTCTAACTACGACTCTATGATTGCAAAACTAATCACAACGGCTCAGACGCGTGAAGAAGCGATTGCAAAAATGAGAAGAGCACTGGAGGAATTCTACATTGAAGGTGTAAAAACAACAATTCCTTTCCACAGACAACTGATGGATAATGAGGATTATCTTTCAGGAAACTATACTACAAAATTCATGGAGGATTTTGTGATGGACAGAAAATATGATAATCACTAAGATTGATTATTTAAAAATATTTGAACCGCCTCATTTTTGGGGCGGTTTTTTATTAAAATCAAAACAAAAAGATATTTAAACTGTAATTGATAAGTGATTGGAATAATAATTTCTAAAACATTCTGTTCTATCATTAAATTGTACTTTTCCCACGAAATTTTTCAGTAGAAGATTTCTGTTTATTCATATCAATTATAATGTTTAAATTTGTACAAAACCTAAATTTATGTCAACAGTAGAAACAGTAAAAGACTCACAATATTTCATTGATCTTGAAGACCGACACGGAGCCCACAACTACCACCCTCTTCCGGTTGTTTTAGATAAGGGAGAAGGTGTTTTTGTCTGGGATGTGGAAGGAAAGAAATACTACGATTTCCTTTCTGCGTATTCTGCTGTGAACCAAGGTCATTCTCATCCGAAAATTGTAGGAGCATTGGTTGAGCAGGCTCAGAAACTGGCTTTAACGTCAAGAGCATTTTACAATTCGAAACTGGGAGAATATGAAAAAAAGATTACTACTCTATTTGGTTTTGATAAAGTTTTACCGATGAATTCCGGTGCTGAAGCAGTGGAAACAGCGGTAAAATTAGCAAGAAAATGGAGCTACGAAGTAAAAGGAATTTCTGAAAATGCAGCAAAAATTGTAGTTTGTGAAAATAATTTTCACGGAAGAACCACAACAATTGTTTCGTTCTCCAATGATCCTGATGCGAACCAGAATTATGGCCCGTTTACTCCCGGTTTTATTAAAATTCCTTACAACGATCTTGAAGCTTTAGAAGAAGTTTTGAACAGAGAAGCAGAAAATATTGCGGCATTTCTGGTTGAGCCTATTCAGGGTGAAGCCGGAGTATATGTTCCGAATGACGGATTTTTAAAAAATGCTTCTGAATTGTGTAAAAAGCATAATGTTCTTTTTATTGCCGATGAAGTTCAGACAGGAATTGCAAGAACAGGGAGGTTAATCGCTTGTCATCACGAAGATGTACAACCCGACATTCTAATTTTAGGAAAGGCTCTTTCCGGCGGAATGTATCCTGTTTCAGCAGTTTTGGCGGATAATGAGATCATGAATGTGATTAAACCGGGACAACATGGTTCTACGTTCGGAGGAAATCCGATTGCGTGTGCAGTAGCTGTTGCAGCTTTAGATGTTGTAGAAGAAGAAAAGCTTTCTGAAAGAGCGGAAGAACTGGGAAAATTATTCCGTTCCGAAGTTGAAAAAATTATTGAAAAAACAGACCTCATCACAAAAGTTAGAGGAAAAGGTTTGCTGAATGCCATTTTAATTAACGATACTCCGGAAAGTTCCACTGCATGGAATCTTTGTCTGAAGTTAAAAGAAAACGGACTGCTTGCAAAACCTACCCACGGAAATATCATCCGATTGGCTCCGCCTTTGGTGATTACAGAAGAGCAATTGCTAGATTGCGTGAAGATTATTGAGAAAACTATTTTAGAATAGACCTGTTTTGGTAGAAATTATTATTCCGATATACAAAAAAACACCTGATGCAGATGATCTGATTTCGATAAATCAGGCATTCCATGTTTTAAAAAATCACAAAATTACGTTTATTCATCCCGAAAGTTTGGATGTGAGCAACTATGAAAAGTTCACATCCAGATTTTTGGCTTTTGATGATGTTTACTTTAAAAATATCCACGGCTACAACTGTCTTATGCTGAGTGTAGATTTCTACAACAGCTTTTCGGAAAAATATTTACTGATTTATCAGACCGACTGTTTCGTGTTTAAAGACGAGCTTCTGGATTGGTGTAATAAAGATTTTGATTATATTGGCGCTCCCTGGATCAGAAGTTCTGAGAAGATATCTTTGGTCAAACTGATTTCAGACCGAGGTTTGGCAAAATTAAAAGCTTTAATCAACTTCAAAGGCAACGGAAAATCGCAGAAAGACAAATCTTTACTTTATAATGCAGTCGGAAACGGAGGTTTATCTTTAAGAAAGCGCGAAAAATTCATCGAAGTATTAAAAAATCTTTCAGATGTTAAAGATGTTTATCTGAAGAAAGAAAATATAAGTGAATTTTATGCTGAAGATGTATTTTTCAGCATAGAGCCGGAAAGAAATGGAATTAATTTTTCTAAACCAGACTATAAAGAAGCGTGCGGATTTTCTATTGAAAACAAGCAGCAGAAAGCACTGGAGATCAATAACGGCAGGCTTCCTTTTGGCTGTCACCGATGGAACAAAGAACGAGAATTCTGGAAACCCTACTTTTCTAAAGCAGGATATTCTATATAAACGATGGATAACTTTAAAGATAAAAGTATCATATTAGCAGTCCCGGATCATTTCGGGCTTCCTCAGGTTTTTAAAGAAAATCTTGAGTTTTTGGGCTTTACAGTCTATCTGGTGAAGCACGATAATTCCAAGATCAAACTTAAAACCAAAGATTCTCTTATTCACCTTTATAAAAAGACGTTCAGTAAGAATAAAACTCATAAAGCCAGAATCACTGCACTGGAAAAAGAAAGTCCGCAAATTATTTTTCTTAACGGAATTGAATCCGCAGATTACGCTTTAGTAATAAGACCGGATCTTTTCAGTGAAAAGGTTCTTCAAAAAATCAAATCTAAAAGCAAATACACTGTTGGTTATCAATGGGATGGAATGCAAAGATTTCCACTGGCTGAAAATATGATTCCTTATTTTAATCGTTTTTTTGTTTTTGACAGTAATGATGTAAAAAAATATGCTAATGTACAACATATTAACAATTTTTACTTTGACTATCTGCATTCCGAAGAAGCAATTCAACAGGATGTATTTTTTGTGGGAACATTTATGAGAGACCGAATTAATGAGCTATTACAATTGTCTTTAATTTTTAAAAAGATTGGTCTTACAAACAGCATCAATATCATCTGTAATAAATCAAAATATTATAAAAAATACGCCGGATTTCCTGTACATTTTAAAAAATCAGGAATGAATTTTAAAGACAGTATCCTGAACACGCAGCAATCCAACGTGATATTAGACTTTCAGAATTCCATGCACAATGGAGTTTCATTCAGGGTTTTTGAAGCGGTTGGTTATCAGAAAAAACTAATTACCAACAATCCTTTGGTGAAAAATTATGATTTTTATAATCCTAATAATATATTTGTATTCACGAATGAAAACATTCATGAGGCAGAAAATTTTTTAAAACAGGATTTCGTGGAACTTCCCAATGAAATCAGAGAAAAATATTCTTTCACTAAGTGGATAAAGCATATTCTGAATAGTAATTAAAAAAGATTTATTTGAAAACTTCTGTAGCGGTTTGTACCTATAACGGTGAAAAATTTTTAGAAAAACAAATTGATTCCATTCTGAATCAGACTCATCCTGTTGATGAAATCATCGTATGCGATGATGGATCGACTGATGCTACAGTAGAAATACTAAATTCTTACAAAGAAAAATATCCCGAACTATTTCAGATTTACATCAACGAAAAAAATTTAAGAAGTGTCAAAAACTTTGAAAAGGCAATTTCGTTGTGTACCCATGAAATTATCTTTCTCAGCGATCAGGACGATATCTGGATTGAGAATAAAGTCGAAAAATATCTGAATTATTTTGAAAACCATCCTGAAATAGAAGTCATTGCTTCTAATGGTTTTGGGATTGATGAATATGGAAAAAAGATTGACGCCTATTCTTTCTGGGATATTCCGAAAATATCAGAAGACATCTCCGAAAATTATAAAGTAAGAGATACTCTTTTAAAAGTTACCAATATTGCAACTGGAGCATCATTATGTATGAGAAAATCATTTTTAGAAAATGTTATTCCGTTTCCAAATCAGATAACATTACATCATGATGAATGGATTGCTTTCGTTGCTTCATTGTTAGATAAATTTGAATTTTTACCAGAAAAACTTTTCTATTACAGAATTCACGCTCATCAGCAAATTGGAGGAGTATTTTTTGAAAAAAATGAAAAGTCTTTATTGTTTCTAAAACGCACATTTGGATTAGTTCAGGATTTTAAAGGACTTTCAAAGTATATCAGAAGACTCTGTGAAATTTATTATAGAAATTGTCTGTATTTGGAGCTTCAACCTCACCATCATCAATTAATAGAAAAAAATATGAATGAAATTGAAGCTCTGTACAAAGAAAAAGTTGATCTTCTGAAAAGAAAATTTCCTATCCGATCAAAATTTCTTTTTCTTACTGATGTAAAAAACAAGAGGAAAATAGTGAGATGATATTATTTTGTTGTTATAAAAACAATATTATTACTTCCCAAAATTCCTTTAAATAAATTCAGCTCTCGGTCGAGCTTCACCGTAAATCCTATACTTTGTAATTTTTTCAGCATTTCTTCAGCAAAAATAGTATATACAAGAATACCTTCATCACTTCTTATAGGATCTCCATGATATTGAGGTTCCATAAGGTATACAATTTCCTCATTTTCATCTATAAAAGCCCTTATCTCATCTTTCTCACAATCTTCATAATATGGTACTGTGAAAATATGGGATCCTCCTTTTTTCAAAACTCTATAAATTTCACTAAAAGCTTTATAAGGATCCGGTATGTGCTCGAATACTTCTGTAGAAATAATTAAATCAAAAGAATTCTCATCGAAAGGAATATCCATCAAATCTACATTTAGAACCCCATCTTTTTACTTTCCATATTTTTCATATGATCCAAAATATTCACTACAAACGTAATTATTTATATGCTTTAAATAATAGTGAAGAGCTCCATTAGATTCAACATTATACAATCTAATGTCAGAATCTTTTGATATGCTTTTTAAACTATTATAAGATTTGTTGTTTTTTTTATTTATCACATCTAAAATTACATCTGATAAATGCCTCTTTCTAGAATTAGAATTACATTTTTTACAAGTAGCATCCTCTCTTAGATTATTTGTTTTTACAACGATTTTTCTAAAACTCCCACAAATATTACAAAATATAAAACCAAATCCTATATTAACTATTGCCTTTTCTATAAAGTCTTTCATAATTTATTTAATCGAAATATACTAATGGTAAATCTTTTGAATACGAAATATTTTTAAAACTACCATTTGCTTTTAAATATACTTTCACAGTATGATTACCTTCAGATAATTTATTTACATCAGAACTTAAATATGACACCGAAATTGTTCTGCTACTATCTCCATTAGGCTTCTTAAATTCTTGAACGCCTAATGTCCCTACATTTACACCATCTATGTTTAACCACATTTCTGAATTCCCTCCAACATCGTTTTGGTATGGCTGCAGCCTAAGTTTAGCCAAAAAAAGAACAACTCCATTGTGACCAGAAGGTATATTTATCTCGGAGCTAACAACTTCATGAATAGTACCTAACGTGAACTCGACGCTAAAATATTGAATTATATTTAGTTGTCCTTGCCATCTATGCATTTATCCAGTTCGGGAAA
>NZ_MVAG01000151.1 GCF_002177115.1 Chryseobacterium mucoviscidosis
AAAACTAAATATATTCATCTTAAACAATTGACTATACGCAAATTTACTAAATTTAGGTGAAATTACGGATATTCAATTAAAATATCATTAAGTAGTGATTTTTATTTTAAAAAAATCGAAATTTATTACGTTATCTTTATTCTGTATTAATATTCAATATCATATAAAAAGTGAGAATTTTATCAAGCTTTAAGTTAAATAAAACTTTATTCCGAAATAAATTTAAGCCTATTTTTTTTAATTCATAATGACTTGCATAATCTCTGACAATAATTGTTCTAAATATAAAAAGGTATTCGGATAAATTTTTGTTATTTTGACAATTGTAATTTTCTGATATGTATAATTTCCTCAAATCCATTATTAAAAGTTTTATTCCTCAAAATGTTCTTGTAAAAAATGAAGAAAATTTTAGAAAAATCTTAAAACCTTTATATAAAGGGAAAAACCATCAGTGTAATGTATGTGAAACCCAGCTTAAAAGTTTTGCAAAACTTAATAATGGAGATTTGATTTGCCCTGTATGCGGAAGCATTTCCAGAACCAGAAGACTTTATAAGCTTTTAAATGAGGAATTTATTGTTCCTGATATTGCGATATTAGATTTTTCACCTTTCAGAATATTATACAGAAAATGGAAAAAGAAAACCAACATACAATATTTTGCTACAGATTTCGGAAACGATTTTATAGCTGACTACCGCTACGACATTACCAATATTGACTGTAAAGATGAAACTTTTGATCTCATTATCTGTTATCATATTTTAGAACATATTGTAGATGATAAAAAAGCAATGAGTGAACTTTACCGGGTTTTGAAGAAAAATGGAACAGTCTTAATTCAGACACCATTTAAAGAGGGAGAAATTTATGAAGATTATTATATCGTTACGGAGAAAGAGAGATTAAAACATTTCGGGCAGGAGGATCATGTGAGGATTTATTCTGTTGAGGGATTAAAAGAGAGATTGCAAAACTCCGGTTTTTTCGTAAATGTCAAAATTTTTGAGAAAGATAATTATTACGGATTTTCACAGGGAGAGAAAATACTAATTTGCAAAAAGTAAAACTTAAAGCAATTTGACAAAAAAATTAATAATTTAAATCAAGATTCATATTTTTTATTAAATTCTAAAAATTTAACCATGAAAAAAACAATCATTCTACTTTCTGCTGTATTAAGTTTTACAGCAAACGCTCAATGGAGTTTAACCGGGAATTCAGGAACTAATCCTTCAAATAACTTTATTGGAACTACAGACAACACTTCTTTGGTTTTTAAAACTAATAATCTGGAAAAACTGAGAATTAATCCTGATGGCAGATTCGTCTTCTTAAATCTTTCTTCGACTGGTCAGATCTGGGACAAAAATTTATTTTTCGGGGGTGGTGTAAATAATGCTACAAGTATTCTTAATACAGTTTTTGGAATTGGGGCTTTTACTCAAAATACGACTGGTGGTGGAAATACTGCCATTGGAAGTAATGCAATGTCTATAACATCAAATGGAAATTCTAATACAGCAGTTGGTTCTGGGGCTATGAATAATGCGCAATCCGGTTCAGATAATGTTGCAATTGGAACAAATGCTTTGGAATCTTTTATTTCCAGTTCCGGAAATACTGCTATTGGTTCTCATGCAATGGCTTATGGATCAACTGGAACTAATAATACCGCTATAGGTGTAAGTGGTTTAAGATATCTTAAAAGTGGTACCGCCAATGTATCAGTAGGCAGCGAATCGTTTAGATCATTAGACAATGGCTCCAATAACATCAATCTAGGCTACTCTAATGCAAGAAATATTTTATCAGGAAACAACAATATATTTATAGGAACCAATATTGTGCCCTACAACGCAACGTCGCCAAACAATGAGTTAAATATAGGCAATTGGATTGTTGGAAATAACGGGACAATCGGAATTGGGCAGTTTACCAATCAATTACCCGCAAATGGAATTGCAAACGATGGTGAAAAATACAAACTTTTTGTAAAAGATGGGATTAAAACAGAAAAAGTAAAAGTAGATATTGCTGCAAATAATGGATGGGCTGATTATGTCTTTGAGAAAGGTTATAAACTAATGCCATTAAATAGTGTTGAAAAATTTATCAAAGAAAACGGACATCTTCCGGAAGTTCCTACAACGGAAGAGGCTATCAAAAATGGTATTGAGCTTAAGGAGATGAATATTCTACTTCTGAAAAAGATTGAAGAACTTACGCTTTATACCATAGAGCAACAGAAAAGAATTGAAGCACTTGAGAAAAAAGTTAAGTAATTAATTATATAAAATCTTAATGTATGAAAAAGTTTTATATAACAATTATATTGACCATATTGCCCTTATTAATTTTTGCTCAAGGAGTAAATGACAATTGGTATTTTGGTCAAAATGCAGGAGTAAATTTTTCAGGAAATATACCTCTCGCACTTACAGACAGTCAAATGTACGCTGAAGAAGCTACAGGAACGGCAAGTGATGATAATGGGAAATTATTATTTTATACTAACGGTGTTGATGTTTATAACAGGCAACATCAAATTATGCAGAATGGTACAACTATCGGTGGAGGTCTCTCTACCCAACAACTTGTAATTGTAAAAAGTCCAGCTAATCCAAAACAATACTATATATTTACCGGAGCAGAAATAGATGACACAAATACATACATTGCATATACAGTTGTTGATATGGATTTGGGAAATATCGGAACAGATGGTCATCCTCTTGGTCTTGTTCTCCCTGATAAAAAACGTATTCCAATTTTAAATACTACGGGTAACAAAATAAATACTGAAGCTATTACAGTTGTTATGCATTCTGACCACAATTCCTTTTGGATTGTAATTCCTAATCAAAACAACTTATATAGTTATAGATTATCAGGAGCAGGATTTAATCCTACTCCGGTCACAAGCAGTTTAGGTCTGCTAAACCCTCTTAACGAAACAAAATATTTTGGAATAAAAGCATCACCTGAAGTAAACTTTACAAAGCCATTTTCGAACTATATATCTATAAATATGTGGTATCCACAAACTGAATATATGAACAGAGTTTACTCGTTCGAAAACTCTACAGGACAAATAACTAATCATTTTACATTAAATATTAATACTTCTAAATCTTATATATCTGAATATAGTAAAAATGGTAATATTTTTTATTTGGGTCAAGATAAAGTCTATGCTGTAAATCTTGATTCATCTATATCATTTCCTGTTTTTACACAAATATTTTCTGGAGCACCGGGAGTATATTTTTACGGGATTCAAAAAAATAAATATGATGATATTTACTTAAGTAATTTTAGCTCAAACTATCTAAGTAAGATTAATAACCCTAATAATTATGGAGCAAGCTCTATAATTTTAAATTCTATAAATCTTAACGGGAAAAGTACTTATTTAGGATTACCACAACCTCTATTTTGGTCATGGGCAGGTGCTACTGAATGTATTGTTGATCTGGCATTGCAAAATCCCGAAGTACATAGTAATTATACATATTCAGTAAGCGATTACATTATTACTTCTGGAAACTACTCTACTGATTCATCCAATCAGTCAATTATCATGAAGGCTAATAACTTTATACTTATGGCTCCTAATACATCAATTAAAAAAGGTTCTGATTTTTTAGCTAAAATAGCACCTTGTGAAATATTAGAGAATAAAAAAGAAAACACATCAAGAACCAATAGCAATCAGAGAATATCTTTGAATTTGGACTTGAGAGAGAACACGAATAATGATAATTTTGTAAATATTTATCCTAATCCTGCATCTGATTTTATTAAAATTGAATCTAAAGTCAAAATAATTTCTTGGGAAATATATGATATCTCCGGAAAAAATATATTAAAAGGAAATCAAGATAGAATTGATATTAAATCTTTAATCAGTGGATCATATTTAATAAATATTAATTTTGAAAAGGGAATAAGACAATCTAAAAAAATCATTATTAAATAAATTTCATATAATATAAAAGGCTGTCTAAATTTTGGGACAGCCTTTTATATTGTAAAATGATGAAATTATCCATGCAACTTCTTCCAGATCACATCTTTCAGTTCCATAAGACCATCTCCGGTAACGCCTGAGAAAAATAAAGGCTGTCTGTTTTCCGGAAATTCTACAGAAATTTCTTTCCTCAGCTCTTCATCCAAAAGATCAGATTTTGAAATAGAGATAATAAAATCTTTATCCAGCAATTCAGGATTGTATTCCTTTAATTCATTTTCCAGAATTTTAAACTCCTGAAAATGATCTTCAGAATCAGCCGGAATTAAAAACAACAGGATAGAATTCCTTTCAATATGTCTTAAAAAACGGTGTCCCAAACCTTTTCCTTCAGCCGCTCCTTCAATAATCCCCGGAATATCTGCCATTACAAAAGATTTATAATTTCTGTAATCCACAATTCCAAGATTAGGGGTTAAAGTGGTAAAAGCATAATCTGCAATTTTAGGTTTAGCCGCAGAAACGGAGGATAACAACGTAGATTTTCCTGCGTTCGGAAATCCTACAAGACCTACATCCGCAAGAATTTTAAGCTCGAAAACAACGTATCCTTCCTGTCCGTCCATTCCTGGCTGCGCAAATCTCGGAGTCTGGTTGGTAGAAGATTTGAAGTGCTCATTTCCTTTTCCTCCCATTCCTCCTTCCATCAGGATTATTTCCTGACCGTCTTCCAGAATTTCACCGATGATCTCGCCATCTTCATTTTTAGCAATCGTTCCGATAGGAACTTCAATATAAACATCGGCTCCGTAAGCTCCTGTTAACTGATTCTTTCCTCCGTTTTCACCACGCTCCGCTTTTACGTGTCGCGTGTAACGCAAAGGAAGTAAAGTCCATTCGTTGGCATTTCCCTTCATGATGACGTGGCCTCCTCTACCTCCGTCTCCTCCATCCGGACCGCCCTTAGGAATATATTTTTCACGGCGGAGATGCGCAGAACCTGCTCCTCCATGACCGCTTTTACAATGAATCTTTACGTAATCTACAAAATTTGACATAATTTTAATTCAAGGTTTTATGTTGAAGGTTCAAAGTTTTAACCTTGAATTTGGAACTTTGAACCTTGAATCAAAAATTTTTACTTTTGAAACTTCTCTACTTCAGCGAAAAGTTTTTCAGAGATTTCATTGATGTCTCCGACACCGTTGATCTCAACATATTTGCCCTGCTGCTTGTACAGCTCAGCTACTTCTGCTGTTTTTGCGTAGTACTCTTTTATTCTGTTTTGGATGATCTCTACATTACTGTCGTCTGATCTTCCACTGATTTCTCCTCTTTTCAGCAATCGGTCTACCAAAATTGAATCTTCAACCACCAAAGAAAGGCATACATCAATTTCATCATTCAATTCTTCTTTCACTATTTTTTCCAATGCTTCCGTCTGAACAGCCGTTCTCGGATAACCGTCGAAAATAAATCCTGCTGCATCGGTAGGTTTTCTGATCTCATCGATCAGCATATCTGTTGTTACCTGATCCGGAACCAATTCTCCCTTATCAATGTAAGATTTTGCCAATTTTCCAAGCTCGGTATCATTTTTCATGTTGAATCTGAAAAGATCACCTGTTGAGATTTGTTTTAAATTGAATTTCTCGATCAGGTTTTGTGCTTGTGTTCCTTTTCCACTTCCTGGAGGACCGAACAGAACGATGTTTATCATAATGTTGTTTTGCTTCCGGCAATCGGCACTGCTTTTTTCGGCCTGCTTCCTGCTTTTAGCTGTTTTTAAGTTATTATTAAATTTATTTCTTTATTTTACTTTTAAGCTAAAAGCTATCAGCTAATAGCCAACAGCGTTTTAATGATTGATTTGTCCGTCTTCTAACTGGTACAAATTGGGTAAGTTTCTTCCTAATTCATCATAATCCAGACCGTACCCTAAAACAAATTTGTTTGGAATTTCTTTCCCGATATAATCCAGCTTAAAATCCTTCTTATATACTTCAGGTTTCAGTAAGAATGAAGCTATTTTTACAGATTTAGGACGCTGCGTCTCGTTAAAATACTTGAAAAGACTTTCTACGGTATTTCCGGTATCTACAATATCTTCTACCAGAATGATGTGACGGTCTTTTACATCCTTCGTCAGTTCCATTTTCTGGTAAACAATTCCTGTAGATTCTGTTCCCACGTAAGAACTCATCTGGATGAAAGCAATTTCGCATGGTCCCGGATAATGCTTCAAAAGGTCTGAGAAGAACATAATCACCCCATTCAAAACACCTATAAAAACAGGAACTTCATCTTTATAATCTTCATAAATCTTTAAAGCCGTAGCTTTTACAATCTCCTGAATCTCGGCATCCTCCAGATAAGGAACAAAAGTTTTGTCGTGAACTTTAATACTCTCCATAAAAAATTTTAGTAGTTGGCAAAGTTACGGATTTTTGACGAAAGTTTTTAATGGATAAAGATGAAGAGTTTTTAAAATCATTGAGCCCTATATTTTCAATGCTTTACTACAGAATGCCTTAGAAACATTTGAAATCATCCTGCCGAAAGACAAAAGAATTCACTTAAAATTAAAACTAAGTTTTTAAAATTACCCAAGATGTTAAAAATCAAATATTTACAATCGCATTATTTTAACATTGTTTTAACCTTTTTTCTTATATTTGCTGATTAGTCCAAAAACCTTACAATGTCCCTGTACCAAAGAATTGCTGAGAAGCTGCAATATATAAGCCCGAATTTTTATAAAAAAAGATATTTTAAAACCTTAAACAATCTTACCAAAGATAATTTTTCGTCGCGAAATGTAGAACCGGAATTGGTTTGGATTAAAGAATTCTTACCTAAGAATGCAGTAATCTTTGATATCGGAGCCAATGTAGGAACCTTCCTTTATCAGCTTGAAAATAAGCTGGATCATGAGAACATCTATGCTTTTGAGCCCAATAAAAAACTGTATCACCGTCTGAAAAGATTATTTCCGGCAATGCGGATTTTTCCTTTGGCACTGTCTGACGAAAATACAACGGCTGAATTTAAAGTTCCGATCATCAACGGAAAAATGGTTGCTTCAAGAGGAACCCTGAATACAGACTACAAGGAAAAAGGCGAAGAACAGAGCTACACCGAAAGAGTAAAAGTAATAAAACTCGACGAATGGGCGGCAATTGAGCATTTCAGCAGGCTCGATTTTATTAAAATTGATGTGGAAGGCAATGAAATGAAAACACTTCACGGTGCGAAGCAGATTATTAAACAGTTTTCACCAACTTTAATGGTGGAAATGGAACAGAGACACCACCAGACTCCGATCTGGGAAGAGATCTCAGAAGTTGAATCGTGGGGTTATGATGCAAACTATCTGAACAGGCACACTTTTGAGCTTAAAAAATTAACGGAAGAAATTCTTTTAAAAAACATCAGCGACGAAAAAAATAAAACAGAATACATCAACAACATTATTTTTATTCCGAAAAACTAATAAAAGATGAGTGTAGTAGCAAGGCAGGGCTTTAAATATTCCATCATTGGGTATATTGGTTTTTTACTGGGAACCGTTTCAATATTTATTTTCATGAATAATCTTGAGTTCTACGGAACTTTAAGATATATCATGCCAACCGCAGAAATGTTCGTTCCTTTCGTTGTGTTCGGGATTTCTTACGCTAATGTAAAATTTTTCCATAAAGTAGATAAAGACGGAAAAAAGCAAAACATGCTTTCGCTATCTCTGCTTGCTGTGGTCATTAATTTTGCTATATTTCTGTGTATCTTCTTTCTGATTCCCTATTTTTTTCCGGAATTTAAGAATACCAAAGCATGGAAAATTAAAAACATCATTCTGCCACTTACTTTAACTCTTTCTTTTTGTGCAATTTTTAATAAATATATTTCAAATTACAAAAGAATAGTCGTTTCTAATATTTTTGACAATCTTTTTCCAAAAATTGCCAATCTGGGTGCTTTTCTTATTTTTATATATTTAGCATCACGGTACACAGAGCCTTCAACTATTCCTGAAAAAATCGCATTGATTTTCTTTTTCGGAATGTTTGCCCTGATGTTTTTTGGATATATTTTTTACACGAATAAACTGGAAAAAATAAATCTGGATTTCAGTACAGATTATTTCAAAAAAGATAACTTTTACAAAGAGTTCGCCGCTTATAGTTTTTTCGGGTTTTTAGGAACTTTTGGAAATTATTTAGCCATCAACAACTTTATGATTGGGGAATTTCTGGGGATGGAAGAAAACGGAATTTACTCTACACTTTATGCTTTAATTTCACTAATATCGATACCCCAATTAGGTTTATTTAATATTTCAGCACCTATTATCAGTAAAAACCTTGCAGACGGAGATATGGAAGGTCTGGATAAATTTCATAAGAAAACATCCCTCACTTTGTATTTTCTGGGAGCAGTTCTGTTTTCATGCATCATCATCGGGTTTCCTTATCTTACTTATTTTATGCCTAAAAACGGGATTCTTTTAAGGGAATATCAACCGGTTGTCTGGATTTGGGGATCTGCGGTTCTGGTCGATTTAGCAACAGGCTTCAACGGAAACATTATTTCCCTTTCAAAATATTATAAATTTAATATTGTTGTAATGCTTTTATTAGCAGGACTCACCATACTCTTAAATCTTTACTTTTTACAAAACACAGATCTTAAATTAAGCGGAATTGCCCTGTCTACAGCGATTTCTCTTACCACCTACAATGTCATTAAGATTATTTTCAACTATGTAATGTTTAAAGTTTCTCCTTTAACGATTGAAATGATTTTTGTATCCATTATCTGTACTTTAGCGGTTACGGTTGCGATTGTTTTGCCGAATTTCGAAAGTAATTTCATCAACATGATTTACAAACCCGCCGTTGTGCTGATCCTGATTTTTATCGGAAATTATTTTACCAAGATTTTCCCTGTTGAAGACTATCTGAACAGAAATTTTATCAAAAGTATTTTTAAATTTAAATAGAAATTAATTCGTTTAATAGCTTTTCGAGTTTTTGCTGAACAGATTTTTTATCGAAATCTTTTTGAAAGTCGAACTGACTGTTTTTGAGTGATTTAAACTGCTCCAGAATATCTTTTTGCTCAGGAACAATAAAATCTAATTTTGAAGCATAATTTGAAGGAAAAACAGCCTGTTTTCCAAATTTGATGGCATCCCCAAGATTTCCCGTCATTTTTGTTTTGCCGTACACTTCTTCCTGACTGAAAAACGTAGTTTTCTGCTGAATAGGACACCACAAAACGTCCGCTTTCTGCATCCAGTCTTCGAAATCAGCTTGAGAAACTCTCTCTGAAAAATAGGTAATGTTGATATATTTTAATGAACGTTCCAGATCTATAATATCTTTTAATTCTTCATTTTTTGCTCTTCCTAAAAAGACAAATTCAATGAATTTATTTTCAGGATCTGAATGTTTATTTAACTTTTCAAGGTTCTTTATCATTGAAAAACCCCTTTTATAATCTCTTCTTTGCTGGGAAACTCCACCCGGAATAACAATAGTTAACACTTTATTTTCCGGTTTTTTAAAATTTTTAGTGTAAAAAAGAGGTGAAAATTTCAATTTATCAGAACTCAACTCTTCATCCAAAACCAATAGCTTTTTTGCTGTCTGATAGACTTTTGATGAATTTAACAGACCTTCTTTCCACAACAATTTCAGTCTGTATATCTGATCTTCTTTAAAAATACTTTTGATAAGGCTGAACTTTGAAGATTTCATAAAGTTCATGTTGTGAACAATTACGGAAGCATTGTATTTTTTTACAATCGCAAGAAAGGTGTTGAAATAACGGTGAACCGTTCCGATGATAATTACATCATATTTTTTAAATTTCAACTGGTCTAAAATCATTGAACTGTCCGACAGAAAAATATTCTCTCCGGATTCAAGTATCTGATCTTTTATTTTTTTTGAAAAATAATAATCTACGGTAAATTCTCCGGAACCGCTCATCACATTGATAAAATCCTGAGCAATTTCCGCATGGGTATCAATTTCTATGTAGGCTATTTTTTTCAAAGGTTTATTTTTAGAAATTTTTACGCAAAGATCAAAAAGTTTTTTGTTTCACTTTACATTTATTTTCGTTCGCAAAGATACCTCGACAAGCTCAGCATAAACTATTCACTCAGCAGAGAACCCAAAGTTTTTTTTTAATAATAACGAATCGCGGACAACCACATTTTATTTAATTAATTACATTTTCAGCCATTTTTTCTTCAGCATATTCCAGCGCTGATTGTTGATGACTCTCTGTTCCTCTTTTGAAATTTTCAGTTCCAATTTCTGAGAACGGCAGTTTTCATACGATTTAATGATTGAAAAGAAAAAAGCAGCCGATTTGCTTTTCATGGCTTCTTTTGAGGAAGCGATGTAGGCTAAAAACCGGTTCAGTCCTAAAAAATAAAAATATCTTCCGTAGTAATCTGCCGGTTTTATGGTATAATCTGCTCCTTTTACTTTAATTAATTTCACGTGAAGTTCCGGAAGAACAACTTCTTTCCACCCAAGATTTTCCAGTAAAATGGCATCGATATTGTCCCATCCCAAAGTTTCACGAATGCCTTTCATCCCGATAAAACTTTCTTTTCTGTACGCTTTCATCGGACCACGAACATGATGTTTGTTGGAATTTCCCTCATAGATCCATTCTCCGTCTTTTTCAACGTACAGTAAACCGCCGACCAAGCCGTATTTCGGATTATTTCTGAATGCATTTTCTACCGTTTCAAGATAATCTTCCGATAAAATGATATCTGCATCAAATTTACAGATGATCTCAAAATCCTCTATATTCTGAGTATTCAAGCCATTTTTAAAAGCATTGACTACTTTTGAACCGGGTTGATGCGCAGATTTCTGAAGATCAATCGTTTCAAATCTTGAATCATGATCTGTATATTTTCTGATGACTTCCGAAGTTCCGTCTGTAGAACCGTCATTAACGACCACGACTTTAAAGTCCTTAAAACTCTGCCGTTGTAAAGAATCTAATGCAAAAGGAAGATTGTTTTCTTCGTTATGCGCAGGAATGATGATTAAAAATCTCAAAAGAAAAATATAAATGATGAATAATAAGCGATAACTGATAAAATCAGGCTAGATTTTAATCATTTATCGCTTACCGTTACTATTATTTGTTGTGGGGTTTCAGCATATTTTTAGGATCAAGGATTTCATCCAGTTTCTCCTGAGAAAGAAGTCCTTTTTCCAATACTAAATTGTAGACACTTTTTCCTGTTTCCAAAGCTTCTTTGGCAATCGCTGTGGATTGTTTGTAGCCGATGTAAGGATTTAAGGCGGTTACGATTCCGATGCTGTGTTTCACCATATTCAGGCAGACTTCTTTATTTGCTGTAATTCCGACGATACATTTTTCGCGGAGTGTATCCAAAGCATTGCCTAAAAAGTGAATATTTTCCATGATCGCGTGAGAAAGTACAGGTTCCATTACATTGAGCTGTAGTTGTCCTGCTTCTGCTGCAAAAGTTACCGTAAGATCATTTCCGAACACTTTAAAACAAACCTGATTCACCACTTCCGGAATCACAGGATTTACTTTTCCCGGCATAATTGAAGATCCCGGCTGCATTGGAGGTAAATTGATTTCCGACAATCCGGCTCTTGGTCCTGAAGCAAGCAATCTTAAATCGTTGCAGATTTTTGACAGTTTAACAGCAAGACGTTTCATTGCGGATGAATAGATCACATAAGAACCTGTATCCGGCGTTGCTTCTACCAGATCCGGCGCTGAAACGACAGGAAAACCTGTTAACTGTGCTAAATTTTTCGCACAGAGTGTTGCGTATCCAACCGGAGCATTAATTCCTGTCCCGATCGCAGTGGCACCCATATTAACTTCTACAAAAAGATTGGCGTTATTATTTAATTTAGAAATATCTTCTTCCAAAGTAGCTGCAAAGGCTTCAAATTCCTGTCCCAAAGTCATAGGAACCGCATCCTGAAGCTGCGTTCTTCCCATTTTGATAACATCCTGAAATTCTTTCCCTTTCGATCTGAAAGCTTCAACGATTTTCTCCAGTTTTTCTACAAGAGAAATGTTCATCTGAAGCAGTCCCATTTTAATTGCCGTAGGATAAGCATCGTTGGTAGACTGGGAAAGATTGATATGATCGTTGGGTGAACAGAATTCATACTGTCCTTTATTTTTCCCAAGTTTTTCCAGAACACGGTTGGCAATTACTTCATTGGCGTTCATGTTGATGGAAGTTCCTGCTCCACCCTGAATCATGTCCACCGGAAACTGGTCGTGCAGTTCTCCGTTTATTAATTCATCACAAACTTCAGCAATGGTATGATATAAATTTTCATCCAGCAGACCCAGCTCATAATTGGTTTTGGCTGCCGCTTTTTTTACGAAAGCCAACCCTTTGATGAACTCCGGATATGAAGATAAAAGCTGTCCTGAAATTTTAAAATTATTAATCGCTCTTTGCGTCTGTACTCCATAATAAGCATTCACCGGAACCTCTAATACTCCCAGCAAATCGCTTTCTTTCCTGAAATTTTCCATTACAGATTTTTTAAATATTTTGAGACTTTAAAGATAGCAAAAACGCACCGAAACCGATGCGCTTTCCTTATTTATTTTGTAGGATATTTTACGTTTAAAGCCTGTAATATGGAGAATGTTTCTGCATCCATGATTCCGTCGTAATTCTGTGGTCGGAAGTGATACTGAAATGCTTCTATTGTTTTTTTGGTGGCATCATCCCATTTACCGCTCAGATCCAATGCATACCCGAATTTCTGCAACTGCGTCTGAACATTAAAAATAAACG
Source organism: Chryseobacterium mucoviscidosis (assembly GCF_002177115.1). Classification (GTDB taxonomy): domain Bacteria; phylum Bacteroidota; class Bacteroidia; order Flavobacteriales; family Weeksellaceae; genus Chryseobacterium; species Chryseobacterium mucoviscidosis. The sequence continues at coordinate 12,819 of NZ_MVAG01000151.1, forward strand.
TCGGATCGTTGTATTTTGACTGAAAATCCGTAGATGTCGCAAGATCGTAGAAACTTTGCTTCACGGCATCATCATACCACATTCCGATCTGGTATTCGTCGTATAATTTTTTCCATGGAAATAAAGGTCCCGGATCCTGTTTTCTTGTAGGTGCAATATCTGAATGTGCCAGAATATTGGTTGCCGGAATATTATATCTCGCTACAATATCTTTCACCAAAGCGGCTACTTTTTTCACCTGAGCATCATCAAAAGGCATGAAAGTTCTTTTTCCTGCAGCATCTGTGGTGAATCCTGAATTTACAATCTCAATTCCAATAGATGTATCATTAAGGTTTTTATCGGCTCTCCAAGCGCTTACTCCGGCGTGATACGAACGCTTATTTTCATCTACCAACTGATAAATTTCGTTATCTCCTGTATTATTTACAAGATAATGTGCACTTACCGCCTGCTGAGATAATACGGTAATGGATTTATCATCCGGTAAAGCTGTATAATGTAAGATTAAATATCGCTGTCTGAAATTCTGTGCAATTGCCGGAAAGTAAGTTTTCACCACTTTATAACCTGCGGGTTTTGCAGAAACAATAGAACCATAACTTGCGGTGTTGTCATTTTTAGTAATATCCGCAATATTGGTCGTAAAAAATTCTACTCCATGATCGGAAGTGATTTTTGGTTTTGGCTTATCATTAGCTGAAGTCTGCCCTGCTGTTTTCGGCTGTACTGAAGGGGTTCTCGGGATGTATTGTTTTTTTTTGGCATTTTGCTGAGAAGTACAGGAAAAAATCAAAGAACTTAATCCGATGATATATAATGTATTACGCATTTGTTTACTTTTTTTGTTGTTTATTACCTCAAAAATACACAAATTTTTCTTGAAAAATATTTGGTAAATAAAGAAATCTGTTCTATATTTGCACTCGCAATAAAGGAACAACGATCATTAAAAAATAAGATAAACAGGAGGGTTGCCGGAGTGGTTAACGGAGCAGTTTGCTAAACTGTCGACGCGAAAGTGTCGCAAGGGTTCGAATCCCTTACCCTCCGCTTTTCTATATATCTTTTCGGGGCGTAGCGTAGTCCGGTCATCGCGCCTGGTTTGGGACCAGGAGGTCGCAGGTTCGAATCCTGCCGCCCCGACTTTTTTTAACGCGCTTATCTACTAACTAAGCGGGAATCAACTTTATAATGGGTGCGTAGCTCAGCTGGATAGAGCATCTGCCTTCTAAGCAGACGGTCAAAGGTTCGAATCCTTTCGCGCTCACAGAAACCTCATAGCTTTTGTTATGAGGTTTTTTGTTTATATTAACTTTATATTTTTTACCCATCAATCTACATCACTCAAACTTCATACAGAACAGAAACATCAAATGGAAATTTAATTTCCCTTAACAAATCCGAGGCTTCTAATGCATGAAAAACAATATTTTCACGGATCAATCGCAAAACTTGGGGGCTATGCAAAAAGTTTAGTTAATCTGAATAGAAAGAAAGTTCTGTCTTTTACCCCTCGAAGTTGTAGTCTGAAGTTTTTAATTTTCGCATTAAAAGATTCCGCAGCAGCATTGGTGCTTCTTGCTTCAAAATAATTGAGAATATCGTTGTAATGATTTATAATGGTATTCTTTAGTGTAGAAAATGATTTAAAACCCGACTCTTCAACATCCTTAAACCAATGAGCCAACTTCAACATGGCAACGGATTTTGTTATATTTTGATTGTATATTTTTCTTAAACTATCCGATAAATGGTAGATTTTTTCTAAATCGGGATATTCTCTAAACAGGATCTTTACCCGTTTACTTTGATTTTCTGTCCATTTTTCCCTGCTTTTGTAAAGTAAATACCGGCTTCTTGCCAGAAGTTGTTTTCGGGTATCTCCGTTTTCAAAAATATGAATGTC
>NZ_MVAG01000153.1 GCF_002177115.1 Chryseobacterium mucoviscidosis
GAATCGTAAATTATATGCTTCTCTAAAAGCTCTTCTGCGCTTACTGATCAACTCTCGTTTTCAGTGGGGCAAAGATAACAACTTATTGTAACGCAAAACAAGTTTTGTTAACTTTAATTTCACTTTTAATTCATATTTATACGTAAAATACTGATACACTGTAATAATATTTTGGGGAAATTTAAACTAATGTTTGAGTTTTATTTGAAAACAATAAATAAAGGAAGTAATGGAAGTAATGGCAGCTATATTCTTTAATATAACCCGTTGTGCATTTTAAATAATACTTACTTTTAAGTTATTAATATTTCTATTGAAGTACGCTTTGTTTATAAATTGCACCACGGTTAAAGCTGTTATTTTAGCTAATAATCTGGTTTTAAAGCCTTCAAAACTCTTTGCATAATTGCGTCTAATCATAAATTGATCGCAAAGTTGTGAGAAAAGTGTCTCAATTCTTTTACGTTGTTTTTTGAAAAGATAAAACTGTGGTTTATAATCTTTTTGATTCACTCTTTTAGGAGTTTCCAATTCAATGTGTGCGTAATTGAACAAATCAATTTGAATTTCAGACGATAAATATCCCTTATCACCAAGTAAGGTGCAATCTGATAATTGTTCTCTAATATCTTTTAAATAATGAATATCATGAACAGAAGCGGGACTTTAAGAAAAACTCCTTTTACAGAGCAGACTGCATGAAGTTTATAACCATAGAAATGCATTTGCTGAGAGGCACAAAACCCTCTGTTTGGATAACAATATTCAGCATCTTTACAGATTTTTGAAGTGTTGCTTCTGGAAAGTTTGCAAACCTCCACAGGCATACTGTCAATAATGAATAGCTTCTCAAATTCATTAAAACTTCTTGCCAGCTTCAATCGTATATCATTAATCTTACCAGCCAATCTACGTTTCCGTCGATTATAGACACTTCGATCTATTTTTTGTCCAAGTGTATCGGGGATGTGGCGAAAAAGATGGCTTTCACTATCAATCCCCATAAATTCAGCAGTTAGAACAAGACTAATCAATTCCAAATCTTTTAGTTTTGGCATTCGTCTTTGGTAAGATAGAAGATTTTCACCTGATATTTTTCTTAAAACTTCCAAAATTCTTTCGTAATTTGCCTGCAAGTTGTTCATTGTAAATGTTTTGTGGTAAAAACAATTTACTGATTTTAAATCGAATGAACAACTTTATTCTTTTTATTCATAATGCACAACGGGTTTTAATATATAATAGTCATATATTTTACAAATTGACTTTATTATACGATTAGAATCTACAATTACAAATTTAATTCTACTATATATTGAAGAGGAAGTCTCATAACTCAATGATGTGGGTTGAGAATCGTCTGTACAAAAACCATTCTCAGACAGGAGGTTGAGAAAAACATAAAAAAGCTGTTTTCACGAGTTGTGATATAGCCTCATTGAAGTTATTCAAACTTTTTTCTTTTGAAAAAGTTTGAATAACTTCATAATGAAAAAAACAAAAAAAATGAGACAAATATGTCTTATATTCTTGATACGCAAAATCCTTTTTATTATATGCAAATATTTAATAATAAGAATGGGGTTCTGCATGATTATAAAGAAAAAATTTGTGATATGCACTTTTTTAGGTTTCATAATCAAGATAAAATTAAGTACAAATTCACAAATTCAGAAACATATGTTACTAAAGATGAAAAAATAATCAATAACATTATCGTAGAAAAATTAGATGAAAATAAATATCTCATAAAATGCTTTGAAAATGAAAAAAGTGAAAAATCAAACTTAGAGCTGACTCTCATATTAAAACCAAAAAATGTAGATTTAATTCGGTTTTATTTCTTAGATCTTAGTAACAATATACATCAAAAAATTATTAGTAAGTTGAAAGAAAAGCTAAATGGAGATTATAATTATGTAATTGAAAATTATATTGTTGATTATAAAAATGGTTTTCTAAGACAATATAAAATAGATAAAGTAGAAAAAATAAATCTGAAAATTATAAATTTATAAAAAGAAAACCGCAGAAAATCTCTGCGGTTTTTATTTCTAATAATAAATATTTAAAATTTTCCCAGCAGGATCATAATTGTAAAGGTACGTTTTCGGCTGTACATTGGCTACAGCAGTGGGTTGTCCGGTTAACAAAATCCATTGCGCATTGTCTTTTGGGCAGACAATTCTGATGTTGTCCTGAACTTCCAGAGTGGTATTGTTATCGGGACAAATGTGAGGGGCGTTTCTGTCGTAGGCTTTAAAAGAATTGTCCGATGCTCTTACGACAATTAGTCCTTTCGTTCCGGATTGCTGCTCATTGATGTAAACCCAGCCTCCAACCTGATTCAGTGCGTAGTAAGCAGGGAGGTTCAGATTTAGCGTAACGTTGATCGGATTACTTGGAAAGCAACTTACGGTATCTTCACGGCTTCCGCATGAATGTATAGATAAATTACTGAAAATCAATAATGTGATGATAGATAATATTGAAAAAGTTTTTTTCATTTCAATTTAAATTTTTATATATTTGTAAAAATTAAACGATTATTACACGAAAACATTGTCCGGCAAATGTCGGATTATTTTTTTATACTAAAACTAAATTTTGAAAATTATGGCAAGCTATGTTACAAAGGAGGGATTAGAGAAAATGAAAGCTGAGCTGGAACAGTTGGAAACTGTAGAGAGACCAAAAATTACTCAGCAGATCGCAGAAGCAAGAGACAAAGGAGATTTGTCGGAAAATGCAGAATATGATGCGGCAAAAGAAGCTCAGGGAATGCTTGAAATGAGGATTTCTAAGCTGAAAGATGTGATCTCCACTTCAAAAATCATAGACGAAAGTCAGCTCGATACTTCAAAAGTTTCAATTCTTACCACGGTAAGACTTAAAAATAATGCAACCAATCAGGAGCAGGTGTTTACATTGGTTCCGGATAACGAGAGCGACCTGAAATCCGGAAAGATTTCGGTAAACACGCCGATTGCAAAAGGATTGCTTGGAAAAGCGGTAGGAGAAACGGCAGATATTACTTTACCAAACGGAAACAAACTGTCTTTTGAAGTATTGGACATTACCCTATAATGAAAGAAAAAGAACTGAAGTTTAATTTCTAATCAAAAACATTTTTAAGTAAAAATGAGCACAATATTCACAAAAATCATCAATGGCGAGATCCCCTCATATAAAATTGCCGAGGATGAAAACTTTATTGCATTTCTGGATGCAATGCCTTTAGTAAAAGGACACACGTTGGTTGTTCCCAAGAAAGAAGTTGATTTAATTTTTGATCTGGACAGCGAAGAATACAAAAACCTTTGGGGTTTTTCTCAGGAAGTTGCCAAAAAAATTAAAAAAGCAATACCTTGTGTGAGAGTTGGTGTGGCTGTTGTAGGATTAGAAGTTCCTCATGCACATATTCATCTCATCCCGCTCAATACTGTGGAAGATATGAATTTTAAAAATGAGCGTTTAAAACTTACGGGTGAAGAATACACTGAGATTCAGAACTCTATTATTAATTCTTAAAAAATAACAGAAACTCGTAAAGCAGATTTTTACGAGTTTCTTTACTCTATACCTTATTATATTACGTATAAAAAATGAATTCAAACCAATGTTCTTTCTGCGGAAGAAAGAGAAATGAAGTGCAGATGCTGATTTCCGGTCAAAACGGCTTTATTTGCGAAAATTGTATTGAGCAGGCTCATGCAATCGTGAAAGACAGCAGTTCAAAATCAGGTTATGCACCGGCAGAAAATATAAACGAACTTAAAAAACCGAAAGAGATTAAAGAATTTCTCGATCAGTACGTAATCGGGCAGGATCAGGCAAAAAAACAATTGTCGATTGCCGTGTACAATCACTACAAAAGATTACTTCACGCTCAGGACGAAAACAGAGAAGTAGAGCTGGAAAAATCAAACATCATCATGATCGGTGAAACAGGAACAGGAAAAACACTTTTGGCAAAAACCATCGCCAGAGAACTGAATGTTCCATTCTGTATCGTGGATGCTACGATTTTAACGGAGGCAGGTTATGTAGGTGAAGATGTGGAAAGTATCCTTTCAAGACTTTTAATGGTTGCCGATTATGACGTGGAAAAAGCAGAAAAAGGAATCGTTTTTATTGATGAAATTGATAAAATCGCCAGAAAATCAGACAATCCGAGTATCACAAGAGACGTTTCCGGAGAAGGAGTTCAGCAGGGATTACTGAAACTGTTGGAGGGCAGTATTGTAAATGTTCCGCCACAAGGAGGAAGAAAGCATCCGGATCAGAAATATATTCAGGTGAATACACAAAATATTCTGTTTATTGCAGGTGGAGCCTTCGACGGGATCAAAGAGATCATCGAAAGAAGAATGAACAAGCAGGCAATAGGTTTCAGTTCGGAAAAAATTAATAAAACGGATGAAGACGAATACATATTAACCAATATTAATGCAATTGATCTTCGTTCTTTCGGTCTTATTCCTGAACTTTTGGGAAGATTCCCGATCATTACCTATCTTGATAAGCTTACCAAAGAAACGATGGTAAGAATTATGAAAGAACCTAAAAATTCAATAGTAAATCAGTTTATCGAACTTTTTAAAATGGACGGAACAAATCTGAAGTTTACGGATGGAGCCATTGAAAAAATTGTTGAAGAAACTATTGAAAAAGGTTTAGGAGCAAGAGGTTTGAGAGGAACCACAGAAAAGGTGCTTGAGGATTATATGTTTTCTATAGGTGAAGAACAGGAGATCATATTAACAGAGGATAATATTTTTGTTAATAAATAAAATATTTTTGTTTTTTAGTAAAAAAAACATAACTTTGCATTTGAGATATTGTATTAACACACAAATATTTATATACAATGAGAAAAAGTTTATTTGCTATTGGTTTATTGGCAGCTATTTATTCTGTTCAGGCGCAGAATGTTCTAGTACACGTAGATGATGCTGCTACTACGTATGTAAGTGAAGGTACTTTGGTATATAGTGGAGGGGGATTCCAGACCAGAGGAGCTGGTATCGTAGATGTTCATGGGAACATTATGGTAGATGCTTCTTCAGCGGACGCTTTCAAAACAATTACTACTGGTGGTGCTAACAAAACAGATGGTGGAAACATCGTCTTAAGACTTAATACACCAGGAAGTTACGATGCTTCTACTTACGGTCAGCTTTACATTAATGGAATTTCTGCGGCAAATCTTACCGGTGTGGTGAGTAAAGAGTACAGAACGGCTAAAAATGGTAACGGAAACTATTTCCAGCAAATGGCATTACCTTTTGCAGGAAAAGCGTACAGTACCTTATCAACAGAGTTGAACAAGTCTTTCGGTACTACAAGAACTCTCAACAACCCGGGATATGTTAATAATGATTTGATCTTATCATGGAATAACGCAAATGCCGTTTCAGATCATGTTACGAATCTTGCCAACACAACTCCTAATTTTCCGGCATATTACATGTTGGGCTCGAGATCAAACAATCTTGATTTAAGTACTCCACCATCAACTTTACCCACTATTGCACCTACTGCTACAGGTAGTGTTTATACATTAAGCGGTGCTCCGGTACGTTCTGAAGATCTTACAGCCGTGAGTTTGCAGAATGCAGGAAATGTTTCTTTTGGAACGAACGGTCTTGGGTATAATACTTATGGAGAGCAATATGCAACTTATCTTCAGGATCAGTTCTCTAATACAACAGGAAAATTTGTAGGAAACTTCGGTAAAAATATTTATCAGTTTGGAAATCCTTACTTTACTAATCTTGATTTATCAAGAATTGGATATGTTGAAAACACTGGGGTAACGGATGGAAATGCTGTGTCTAATATTTGGGGAGTAAAATATACAACGGGAACAGTCGTTAGTTATGCTGGAGGAAGCAACGGAGGTGGTGGAACATACACTACCGGAGCTCAGGTTCAGACATATACTACAGGAGGAGTTCCTGTTGGAGATACAGGTTTACTTATCAAACCAATGCAGACTTTCGTGTTGAAATTGAGAGACAACACAGCACAGACATTGAATTTTTCTACTCTTAGAAGATTCAACAGTACTGTAAGAGCTGCAAATGTAGATTATAATGTAAATGCTGCTAAATCTTCAGCGAATACAACTTTCGGACAAAAAGGAACTACCAATACTGTAAAACAGCTTGGAGTAATTGCTCTGGATGTTAATGGAAATGAAGTTGGAAGAACTTATTATGTGGTAAATCCAAACTTTACAACAGGACACCAGACATCATCTGCAACAACAGTTCAGGCTTCTGCTACAGGAGGCGATGTTATCGGCACTTTTGAAGAAGCTCCAGGCGGAGGTTATGATAATAACAATCTTAACTATTGGTTATATATTAATGAAGCTAACGAAGTTAATTTCTTAGGGAAGAATGTTAAGCTTGTTAATTATAATACCAATGTAGTTAAATCTTATAAATTTGAAGTTAAAGAAAACGGAGAATTGGTAAATAACGGAGTACATCAGTTATCTTCAGGAACCGGCTTCTATTATAAAGCATCTAACGGAAGTTTGCAGCAGGCAATTCAGGGAGGTATCACTTCAGCTATCGCTACTGAAGCGGATCTGTACTATGGAGAGCCATCCGGTATCGTATTAGCAACAAATGATACTAAATCGCCATCAAGAACATTGGTTGTTTACAATCCTGCAATTGATAACTATATCGTTAGATTTGATCCTAATTGGAAAAAAGCAGACATCGAAGTTTATGATATGAGTGGTAAATTAGTAATCTCTAAAAAAGCTGTTGAGACTTCTAGAGACTTCGTAATTGAATTGGATAAAAATATCAAAAATTCTTACGTAGTAAAAGTTGTTTCAGACAAAGGAGATATTGTTAACACAAAAATCTTAAAATAATTGAATATGAAAACTATTAATAAACTGGTCTCTACTTTTTTTCTTTTTGCAATATTATGGGTGAGCGCACAGGCACCGCCAAACCCTGGTGACGGGGGAACCGGAGGATCTGGTTCTGGAGGTACTGTAGTATCCTCACCGATAGACATGTATGTGTATGCATTAGGAATTATTGCTGTATTGTTTATTGCATTTTTTACTAAAAGATATACAGCGAAGAAAGCATAAAATTTTATTAAAATAATATTAAACTCTCTGATTACTCGGAGAGTTTTTTTATTTTTACGCTATGAAAAAAATTTTTACAACATCAGCTTTAGCAGCTGCATTTTCATTACAGGCTCAGTTTACAGTCTCCATTCAGGCTCCTGCCGATTTTAAAGACCAAGACGCAATTTTATATACTCTAAACGGTTCTAAAGATATTATTGTAACGAAAGAACAAAGTAAAAATAATACATGGACTTTCAAATATCCCAAGAATTATTTGGGAATGATGAAAGTCTATTTTCCCAACTCCAACAACACGTTCAATTTTATTTCTGAAAATAAAAACGTAAGTGTTAAGCTTGAAACACAGGCTAATAAAATAAAAGATATTATTTATCTTGATGAAGCTAATGATATCATGAGTAAGCTTCAGGAAGGCTCACAGAAGAAGGAACTTATTCTGCCTGCTTTAGCTCAGATCAAAGAATATTATAAAGACAATACGGAGTTTGGAAAAGCTTTAAAGACTGAAATCAACAGACTTTCAGGAAGCTCTTCCGGAATAGATCAGACGCAGCATCCTTTTATCTATTATTACAATACCAATTACAGTAAATTTTTGTCTGGCGATGCTTCTAAAAAAATAAATCAGGAAGAAATCATCAATTTTATTGATAAGTCTAACGATATGTTAGAAACATCATCATTATTAAGACCTATTTTAGTAAGCTACCTGAATTCGGGTGGTAATACTAATGTTACAGCCTCAGTGGATAAACTTTTAGACAGATTGAAAGTAGAAACTCCAAGAGGACAAACAGTACTTTCCGAATTGATCGATATTTTTGATGTATACGATATGCAGGATTTCAAAGATAAATATCTTAATCTAGCTAAAAATCTGAAATGTACAATTACCGACAGACTTGCTTCCACATTAAAATCTAATGCCAACGTTGAAATGGGAGCTGTTTTTCCTAATTATAAGTTTAATTCACCAGTTAATACTACTGCTAAATCTTTACAGGATATTAAGGCCGATAAAAAGGTAGTTATCTTCTGGTCTTCCACCTGTTCTCACTGTGAGAGTGAACTTCCTCAATTATTGGCTAAATACAGCGATTTGAAGGCTAAAAATGTTCAGGTTGTTGGATTGTCTTTAGATGTGGATAAGGATTCTTATTACAAAAAGATTGCAGCATTTCCATGGGTAAATGATTCTGAATTGAAAGGTTGGAACAGTACTTACGTAGATACTTACAATGTTCATGCAACTCCTACGTATTTTATTTTGGATGCTAACAATAAGATAATCAGCAAACCAGAGCATGTTGGTGATGTTTTGGAATATTTTAAGTTAAAATAAATTTGGAGGAAGTAAATATTTTTGTATATTTGCACCACCAAAACGGCGAGGTAGCTCAGTTGGTTAGAGCGCAGGATTCATAACCCTGAGGTCACGGGTTCAATTCCCGTCTTCGCTACTTATGAATAAAAGGTTTTAAGAGATTTCTTGAAACCTTTTTTATTTTGCTAAAACAATACTAAAACATTTCTATGCTGTTAGCTTCGACAAGGAATATTATTGGATCAATCGCAAAACTTGGGGGCTATGCAAAAAGTTTAGTTAATCTGAATAGAAAGAAAGTTCTGTCTTTTACCCCTCGAAGTTGTAGTCTGAAGTTTTTAATTTTCGCATTAAAAGATTCCGCAGCAGCATTGGTGCTTCTTTGATGAAAATAGTTTAAAATATCCCTGTAATGATTCATTATTGTTTTTCTTAAGATAGAAAAAGATTTAAAATCTGCTTCTTCCACCTCTTTGAACCAATGCGCCAGTTTAGTCATCGCCAATAATTTTGGAATATTCTGATTATAAATCTTTCGCAGTCCATCGGTCAATTGATATGCTTTCTCCAGATCGGGATACTGAGCAAAAAGAATAGCAGCTCTTTGTTTTTGGGAAAGTGTCCATTTTCACGGCTTTTATAAAGCAAATACCGGCTTCTTGCTAAAAGCTATTTGCGTGAATCACCGTTTTCAAATATTTCTGTACCTGAATTTTTGTATTTGTTATTTTAAAATATATAATTGTTTATTTAGTTTTAGAAAAAGCAACTTTAAAGAGTTTTCCAGCATAAACTGC
>NZ_MVAG01000207.1 GCF_002177115.1 Chryseobacterium mucoviscidosis
ACACCGGATCACAGGATTATACTTCCGCTCTGCATTGTATGATGATCCTTCGTTGGACGGCTCAATAGCGAAACATTCTTACCTGAAGAACCGTTCCGGAATTTATCCCGGATATCCGAAAAAAGAAACCCAAAAACTCATTCTTACGGAGGCTATTATCGATTGTGCAACTTTACTTCAGATACAGCCAATTGCCAATAGCTATTCGCTAATTGCTTGTTTTGGAACGAACGGATTGAATGAAGAAATTTCACAGGCAATACAGGAATGGTGTCATTCTGAGCAAAGCGAAGAATCTAAAGAAATTATCTTTTGTTTTGATAACGATGAAGCGGGAAAAAAGGCGGTTGAAAAGTACTCCAAAGAATTTATTAAGAATGATCCGAAACTTAAAATCTCTACCGTAGAATTACCCTGCAAAGATGTTAACGAAACACTGCAACTGCACGATGAAAGTATTTTCACCCAGCTTTTGGAAGAAAGGAAGATTTTATTTTCATCTGAAAAAAGAGACTCCCAAATTACGCAGAACGACACGCGCACTGTCATTCTGACGAAGGAAGAATCTCTAAAAACCAACAACGATCAACCCAAAACAGCAACCGACTTTTTACAGCAAAAGGATCTACTAAAAAATCTAAATCAGCTCATAGAAAAAGCGGGAATCATCGGCGAAGAACAGTCCAGACTGCTTTTATTTTTAATTACGATCAGCTATTTAAATAAAAGTCCTTTGCACGGAATTGTACAGGGAAGCTCAGGAAGCGGAAAGACGCATATTATAAGCAGGATTGCGGATTTAATGCCACAGGAAGATGTTCTTAGATTTACAAGAATTACAGAATCCAGTTTATACAATTGGGGCGAGTTCGATTTATTCCAAAAGATCATCATCATTGAAGATCTGGACGGATTAAAAGAAGATGTGCTGTATGCGCTGAGAGAATTTATCTCGAATCAGGTTCTGAGAAGTTCAGTTACCATCAAAGACAAAAAAGGAAATAATAAATCTTCCCATAAGATTGTAAAAGGACAGTTCAGCAGTTTAAGTGCAACAACAAAAGGCGAAACGTATGAGGATAATATGAGCCGAAGTTTTTTACTGGCAGTCGATGAAAGCAAGGAACAGACACAAAGAATTATCCACTATCAAAACCAAAGGAACGCAGGAGAAATCGACCGCAACGAACAAAATTGGGCGACGAACTTCGTCCAGAAAATCGTAAGAAATTTAAAGCATTACGAGGTCATTAATCCATTTGCTACCAAACTGAATCTTCCTGAAAAAGTCCATAAAATAAGACGTTTAAACGAAATGTATCAGGCGGTAATAAAGCAGGTTACTTTTATTAATCAATATCAGAGAGAAGTTAAAAACGGTTATCTGATAACAGAAATTGAAGATATCGAACAGGCTACAGAAGTACTGTTTGAAAGTATTGTTTTAAAAGTGGATGAGTTAGACGGAAGTTTACGGCAGTTCTTTGAAAGATTAAAAAAGTATGTAAAAAATGAACATCAGGAATTTATTTTAAGAGATATAAGACAGGAGTTCAATATCAGTAAAACACAGATGTTTAGACATATACAAACCCTTTTAGAATTAGATTACATTAAACAGACCGGAGGTTTTGCCAACAAAGGAATAAAATACAAAATCAGCTATTGGGATAATCACCAAAAACTAAGAACCGAAATCAAAGAGTTTTTGCAGAATCAAATCCGACAGTTGAAGAACGCCAATGGAACACAAAAGGAACACTAACGGAACGCTAAATAATAAAGTACGACAGTGTAACTCATTTAAAATATATCATTTATAATTTAAAATCACTCTGGCGTTCCACAATAAAAAATATCGAGTAAGCAAAACAGTCATACATGGCAACACTCTACACAAAAGTTTATGAGCAGGAAGTATTAAACTATAAAATCCATTTAGAAATCTTAGGCTACAGCCCTTTAACGGTAAAAGAGAAATATCTTTATTTAAAAGCATTCTTTAAGCATCTGGAAGAAAATAAGATCTTTGCTTTAGAAGAAATACAGACCAAAGATATCGCAGGATATTACACCGCCTTACAGCAAAAAAGAAATGGCATCACAGGAGCATTGCTCACGAAAGAAAACGTACAGGGAAGAATGCGGATGATCCAGAAATACTTCAGCTATTTAACAGAAACAGGAACCCTTCTGAAAAGTCCGGCATCGGCTTTTATCTTTTCAACGGAAACCGAAAAAAGAGAGCGGATTATTTTTACTCAGGAACAAATCGGAGAACTTTACAAAGCAGCCGAAAACCTACAGGAAAAAGCCATTTTACATTTAGCCTACGGATGCGGACTGAGAGCCGGAGAACTGGTAAAAATCAACAGAGAAGATATCCATCTTCAGGAAAATGCAGTGATTGTGGAAAAAGGGAAAAACAATAAAAGGCGAATGATCCCCATTACTGAAAAAGTGAAAGAAGAATTACAGGAGTTTATTTTTTCAATTGAAATCGATGAAAGAGATTCGCTGACTTTACAGAGGCAAAACCAACAACGACCAACGAACAACCGACATCTGTTTTACAACACGGAAAACCGCAGAATGCAATCCGGAAGTTTTGTGAGAGTTTTAAAAAGGCTTCTTCAGAAAACAGAATTTGGAAAGAAATTAACAACACAGCAATTGCGCAAAATAGGAATCCATACCCTTCGGCACTCCATCGCCACCCATCTTTTAGAAAACGGAATGAAGCTTGAGCAGATCCAGTACTTTTTGGGACACGACCATATTGAAACCACAGAAATCTATACCCACATTAATCGACAGCAATTAGATAATTTGAAAATGTGATCATTTAAAAATGAAAACTCTTGAGCAATATTTACAGGAAAAATACAGCAGAAGATCTTATAAAGTTCATGGCTACATGATTGGTAAATATTTAGAGTACATCGGAAGAAAAGCAACAACTGCGCAGTACAAAGATATTTTACAGTTCATCGCCCATCTCCGGAAGAATGAAAACTACACTCCGGAATCTGTTAAACGCTATTTGTCTGAAGTAAAGATTTATTACAATTACCTATTGGAAACCGGACTTCGGAACGATCATCCGTGCAGGGAGCTGTATTTAAAAGACAAGATCAGCAAGCAGATAAAAGTAGACCGTTTATACAGCGAAGAAACATTAGAGAACTATCTGGAAAAAATACGGAAAGATCCTGATGGAAAACTCAAAAAAAGAAACGAAGTGATTATAAGCTTATTGGTATACCAAGCCTTAACAGTGGCGGAAATCTGCAACCTGAATATCGAAGATATCAATCTGGAAAAAGCAGAAATCTACATTAAATCCGGACACAGAAAAAAAACAAGAACACTTCCGTTAAAAGCCTGTCAGATCCTCTTATTTTACCATTACCTTAAAGAAGATTATCCTGAGCTGACGAAATATTTAAAAAGAGATTCTGCGGAAGGATCAGAGCCTGAAAAACTGATTACAGGAAGATTACAGGAAGAAGTAAAACCGAATGCTTTAAACCGGATGATTAATAAAGGAAGAAAACCGGAAGAAATGCTGAAGCCTGTAAAAATCCGCCAGAGCGTGATTGCCCATCTTTTAAAAAAAGAAAACGATACAAGAATCGTTCAGGTTTTTGCAGGACACAACAGGGCTTCCACAACCATACAGTACAAACAGACCGAACTGGAAATACTGAAAAACGCCATCAATACTTTTCATCCGATACAATAAACCCAAAACGCCGCAGCAAATTACATAATCAAAATTATACGCAAAGCAGCCGCTAAACGTTGTCTTCCACTCCGGCAAGCTTCGTTACTGGCAAATCCCTCATTGCCTATAATTTGAGATTATGCAAAATGCTTTCCTACGCTTCGTGGAAACCACTCCGCTTCCATCGCTTCCCAACCGCTTCCCCGAATCTTTCCCGGAGCTGAAAAATACCTTTTTTGTCTACACGTCCCACCCTGAATAAGGAAAAATGCGCCAACGCTCTTTACGTCTTTGATTGAAATGACACGGTGGATTAGCAATAAAAATATTAAAATGTGGATAAAGCCGAAGCTGAAACCATCAACTATTTTACCCACATTTTAACATTTTACAACACCGACAACAAGAAATATTTGTCATAAAAAGAATGTGGATTTATGGAAAAAATCCAAAGCTGAATCCCGACTCAGTTTTTTCCACAAGTCCACATTTTGGGCAGCACCAACAACAAAACCACCTGAACCACAAAACAAATCTAAAAAGATATATATTTGTATCAAATAAAATAGTCCGCTCTGACCAGCGGACTATAAAAATTAAGTTAATTGAAAGTGATTGTGTACTATTATTTGCAATCACTTTTTTACTTTCCTGCGTTTTTAGAAACAATGACAAAACTTATCATTGCTAGAATAACTAAGAAAAGCATTCCGAGAAAAAGTACTGACTCATTCATTGTCTTGCAAATATAGTTGCATGCTTGTTTTATTACAAGCTGAAACACGGATACATAAAGCAATACTTTAATAATTATATGGTTTAAAAACCGTTTTTATTACATCATTTTTTGAAGAGTATATAAATGGTATATTTTATTCTAAAAATATAGGATTTTTTCAATTGAAATAAAAAATAGGGAAAACCCCATTTTTTTGTTCATTTTAAATCCCTATTTTTGAAACCGCTGAACAGAGAGGCGTTCAAAAAAGTAAAGTTCAGGCGAAGGAAAATGAGCCCTCGCGCGAGGGAAAAATGAAGTTGGTGTTGCAGGCGGTGGAGGAAGTAGCACTACGGATTCTACCCCTAAAAACACCGGTCCTAATCTTATACAAAGAATTGGGAATTTCTTCAGTAACCTTTTTGGAGGAAAGAAAAGTACTGCATCAGGACATAACGTAAAAGCAACCGTAATAGATATTGCTTTCATTCCGGAAGGAGTTGCTGAAGGGTCTATTTCTGCCAGTTTAAGAGGTGCTGGAACGGGTTTGTTTTCTACGGCTGATCTTACAGCAGGAGCCATATTTGTGCCTACAATGATTGGAGAGCCAGAATTTAACTGGACAAGACAATTTGATGTACCTACAGATATACCAATAACAACGACCGGTGACCCCCAAAATAACCCTTTATATCTATATCGAAACATGTTGGCAGTTGGAAATATTCCTGTGTTAGGTCAAAATAGATTTACTTTAGGAATCCGACCTCTTGACATTGGTGGCAAAATAGGAACAGAATATGTATATCCATCTTCTTTAGAAGGGTTGTCAACAACATTAGGAATAGGAAATGCAATACCTCCAAATGTACCAAATGCCACCGATAAAACGACTTTATTTAGAATAAATGCAGCTCTTCTACCTGCGCAAGGATTAATTCCAGCTCCGATTGAGGGAAATTATTATAGAGTGATTCCTGCGTATAGAATGACTGCTCAAGAGTTTAACTGGATCAATCGCAAAACTTGGGGGCTATGCAAAAAGTTTAGTTAATCTGAATAGAAAGAAAGTTCTGTCTTTTACCCCTCGAAGTTGTAGTCTGAAGTTTTTAATTTTCGCATTAAAAGATTCCGCAGCAGCATTGGTGCTTCTTGCTTCAAAATAATTGAGAATATCGTTGTAATGATTTATAATGGTATTCTTTAGTGTAGAAAATGATTTAAAACCCGACTCTTCAACATCCTTAAACCAATGAGCCAACTTCAACATGGCAACGGATTTTGTTATATTTTGATTGTATATTTTTCTTAAACTATCCGATAAATGGTAGATTTTTTCTAAATCGGGATATTCTCTAAACAGGATCTTTACCCGTTTACTTTGATTTTCTGTCCATTTTTCCCTGCTTTTGTAAAGTAAATACCGGCTTCTTGCCAGAAGTTGTTTTCGGGTATCTCCGTTTTCAAAAATATGAATGTA
>NZ_MVAG01000149.1 GCF_002177115.1 Chryseobacterium mucoviscidosis
CCTTCTTTTTCTTCAAATTTCACAATATCAAAATAATCCACTAAGTATGGTGGAAGCAAAAACTTTAGTAATTCTTGATCGTTTAGCATTATACAAAGATAAAACTACTTAACATTCCTCCCCAACTTTTGAGACTGATCCCTATTCAGGTTGACTAAACTTTTTGCTTAGCCCCCAACTTTTGCGTTTGATCCCTTTTAGGCAACAAAATCAAACTTAAATTAGTATAAAGTAATTAGAATTACAGAATCAAATAGAATAGTAAACTGCTGAAAATAGCTTTAATAAACAAAAAAGCACCTACAAATCTGTAAGTGCTTGATTTAAAAAGTGGTCCCACCTGGGCTCGAACCAGGGACCACCTGATTATGAGACGAAATAAGTTATTTTACATTTTGTTTCATTCTTTTTCATTAGACTGATTTTCAACAAAATAAGCATTCCCTATTTTTCATTCCATTATAATATTTTACATTATTCTGATAAAATGTTTCACCTATGTTTCACCAGATATTTTAGTCAATTTGCAGAAACTGCAAGAACTGCAACTGTTACAACAATCCCTCATCATTAAAACTTGTATAGTTATCTTTCGTAATAATAATGCTGTCAAGTAGCGCAATATCAAGTAATTTACAAGCTGTTTTAAGTTTCTTTACTATGGCTAAGTCTGCACTACTTGGGTTAAGATTACCACTTGGATGGTTATGTACCAGTATAAGTCCAGTTGCTATTTTGTTTATCTGTTGAACCTAATAATAAATATGCAAAAGATTCCATCATGTATCTCTCAAAACTTATACAATCCTAGTTGTAATATACTTAACTTTATCAACTCAAAAACCAGTGTTTAGAACTACTAATAAGTGCTCTCTGAATCCCTTGTGAGAACTCAAATGCATTCAGATTCCTGTCAAGAAAAGTATCTATATAACTGCTCTTGTTAGCCTGTGTAAAGAGATTATACACATTCCAGAGGTTAATATCTCCATTTTCATTCCTACAAAAGCTTTTATCTTCGTAGTAATCTTTAGCTACTGTATTAAGTTGACTGTCGTTAAAGTTAAGGCTGGGGATTGCCAATTTCTCTTTCTTAGGCAAGTGTTGATACAGCCTTGACTTACCCAAAAGCTGGGCAAATTGATGCTCTGTAAGAAAACTGTGTGATAAGGATTTCATGACCTCCAGGTGGCTTTGTGCATTGTAATTCTCAATAACAGCAGTAACTTTCTCTTGTAACTCATGATAATTTCCCACTCTCATTTCTTCAACAAAACCATCAGAAGATACACAGAGATTACAGCACACCTTATTCTGAAAACCAATAAAAAACTTGAACTTTTCAAATGTTTTCTTGTTATATAAGTTCTCCAGGTTATAACTCCTTACTCCACCTAAAGTTAAAGCCAGCTCATTACCATTAATAGTATCTACAATAGATGGTATCTGAACAATAAATGCCATTCTTTCATAATAAATGGTCTTCTCATGGTCAAGTAAATCCTTAGCACTCTTGTAAATAGCATCAGGAGTTCTACCTTTGATTTGGTGTGACACCCTAATTTCAGGATTACTGATACTGTGATGAGGAAACAGTTTTAATACTGTATTAGTAACAATATCTATAAACTCCTGGTGTGCAATGGTCTTTTCGTTATCCTTACTGAATACAGGAATAATGCAGTCACTTTTAAGGTGGCTCAAATCTACCTGCAAGGTGTTGGCTTCAATGAATGGTTTATGAACATAGTCAGAGTCTGTTGCATCAGTAGTAGTACTGATTGTATTAGAAATCAAAAGAGGTTGAACACTTCTTGGCTCAACCTCTTTAATTTCATTCATTCTGCTTGGGTAAAACACCTCTGCATCTTGGATATTTACAGCCTCCAGGTTAAGCTGACTGCTTCTTTGAACATTGTGCAGTTCCATTACTGCTGTATTATCTGTGTACTCCATTGGTTGAAAAGTTTTGGGGATTTGACAATTTGATTAGAAATGATTTTCTTGCTTCATATTCAGGTTTTAATTCTTCCTGGTATTCAGGATATTGTTTGTAGAGTGCTAAAAGGTCACTAATTGTATTACAATCTCCAATTTTACTAATCAATTTACTTATCTCATTAGAGCCCAGGTAACTTTGTTCAGAGGTTGAAGGGGTTACCTGGAGTTTAGTAATAGTTCCTGTATTGCACCAGTCAAGAATCAGCTTACCTGTTTGAGAAGTTATCAGAAACTCAGGTTTGTTCATAAAGAGTCCTGTTCTGTCCTTACTTGCTTTAGCCAAATGATTATCATTGACTAACTCGAAATTGATAGTAAGTTCATATTCAAAGCCATCTCTGGTAATCTCTTTTGTGCCATGTTTTACAACTTTAGTTTTACCATTAGAACCAATATCTAAAGAATAATCCATCTTTCTTCTGGTAGTGGTAATGATATGACAGCTTGATTGCAGAATTTTATTAATGAATGCCTGATGTCTTGGGGTTACATTAGCCCAATCCTGAAATCTTCCACCCAATTTTTCATGGATTTCAAGACATCCACCAGAGCCATTCCATTCATGACTGGCAGAATCTATGATAATAACTTCAATTCCTGACTTTTCACACAATTCAATGGCTTGAATATACCTTTCAGGGCTGTAAGGTGCTTGTAAATCCAGAACATTATAATTTCCTAAGTCTGAATACAGAGAAGCTGAGGAATTTTCTGTGTCTATGACAGCTATTTTACTCCAGTCCTGTGTCATTCCATAGGCTAATAAAAGGGAACTTTTCGATTTCCCAAATCCACTAGCTCCTGATAATCCTAATCTGAGCTTTACTTGTTGTCTTTGTGATTGTTTTAATTGCATAATTTTTTACTGTTTTAAATGGTTAATATTTACTCTTGGAATTAAGAGTATTGTTTAATTGTCAATGGTTGATGTTAAAAATAGATTTATAGTTTAATCCTACTGATAAAAGAATACACATTCAGGACAAAAAGCCATTAGAGGAAATCCTCAAATAAAAGATATCGTATATAATCTTTTTAACAATATCTTTTATTGGGGGAAACCCTCCATTGGGGAAAGGTGTATGTTATTTTCTTTTCCTGCTTGTCTTTTTTTCTAATCCAGGTTTAAGATATTTTTGAATATCCCTGTGTCCTGGAAAAATAAAATCCTCTTCATCCTCTTCTCCAAACATTTTGGTAAGTAATTCAATAACTTTTTCAGGATGCAGAAAGAAGTAATTAACCTGCTGTGGTTTTCCTTCAAATGTTCTTGTTTTCTTCTCAACAGAAATAATTCCCAATTCTTTAAATCTGCTAATTATTTTTTCTGCTCTGTCTTTCTTGATGCCTACTTCTTTAAATATCTTTTCTTTAGACCAGTAAAATGAGGTAAAGCCTGATTTTTTGTACTTGATAAGTAGTGCCTCAAAAAAGACTCTTTCATCACAAACAAAGAAATTGCTGTCATATTTCATAAAAGTTAGTAGTCTTGTTCCAAAGATTGTATCATAATCTATCATATAATTCTCAAATGCAGAATAATCATAGACATTCATATTGACTACAATCTTGTCAAAAGGGGTTAATGATGGTGTATTATTTTCAACAGCCATACTGCCATCTTCTGTAACTTTTACTAAAATGTACTTTGGATTGTTGTTTTCTTGGAAATTTTCTTCAAGAGTAATGTCGTGATTGTAGAGTTCTATTTTTTCAGACCTCTCTTCAAAATCTTCACTATATTCTCCAGGTAACTTCTGGGAAGGGAGATTACTTTCAATCCCATTTTCTTTATGAAAATCCTCTTCTAAAGGGAATTCATTCATAATATTAATGAGTTAAAAATTTGTAAAAATTGAAATTAAGAATTTTCTTAATTTTATTACACAAGGATATTTCTATTTTTTCAGATTAAATTTAATCTTGGCTTATAAATCTAATAATCTTCTGTTGGCTTTATCCAGTTCTTCATCATCAAATTCTTTCAGATAGGTCATAGTTATTTGTACATTAGAATGCCCCATCAGTTCAGAAATCAAATCTGTACTTGTTCCTTTCTTTTTAAGGATGGTTGCAAAGCTGTGTCTAGCTACATAAGAGGTTACATGAGATTCAACACCTGCAATTTTAGCTATCTCTCCTAATTTTCTATTATAACGACTTAAAACTTTATGTTTTCTGTATTCAATCTGTTTTGGTGTCATATCATCACTTAACAGTATTGGGAATACATAAGAAGTATTCTTTGTTTTATCTTTGTAAAAATCAATTATTTCCTGCGCCTTATCAACAATTTCTATATTAAATCTGCCTTTGGTTTTGGCTCTGGTATAATATAATCTGTCATTAACTATATCTGATTTTTTAAGGTACATCATATCCACAAAGTTCATCCCTCTTGTGTAAAATGAAAACATAAAATAATTGTATGCTTCCATAAGATGGGGAAACTGCGACAAATTAAC
The DNA here is from genome assembly GCF_002177115.1 of Chryseobacterium mucoviscidosis. Taxonomy (GTDB): domain Bacteria; phylum Bacteroidota; class Bacteroidia; order Flavobacteriales; family Weeksellaceae; genus Chryseobacterium; species Chryseobacterium mucoviscidosis. Next base: position 4,467 of record NZ_MVAG01000149.1, read on the forward strand.
ATCTTTCAACTTTTTAAAATCTTCTACTGTCAATGCTCTTTTGTTGGGTTTTGCTTTGAGCTTGGAAACCTTGTAGTATTTAAAGGGATAAATATCCTGTGATATGATTTTTCTATTAATAGCTTTATTAAATATTGCTCTAATTTGCCTCATCTTAAAAGCCATTCCTCCATTTTCATTTCCTCTTGAACGCATATATACTTCATATTTTTCAAGTAACTCTGGGGTCAATTCTTTGAATTTAACTATTGTTTTGCCTGGATGGTTCTCATTTATAAATTTTACCAGAGATTCTTTTGCTTCTTTATAGGCTCTTGCATTTCCTAATCTGTCTGACTGCTCCATTTCTTTAATAATTTCTTCTGTAAAGTCAAAAAAATTGTCATTGGTTTCTGGTACTCCCCTAAATTTTCTTTCAAAAGATTCTAGGGTGAAATCTTCATCGTTAAGCTGAAAATTTCTGATTATACTTAACGCTTCATGTTTTTGTTTTATAATAAAGCCATTTTCAATTTTAAAGTTGGGATGAGGCTTTATAAACTGTTCACTAACAAAGTGTTCTTTAAAACCTTTTAAACCAATTGAGATTTCTTTTTTTCTTCTATTTTTTGTTATACGCAAGTAAACCAGATACTGACCATCAGACAAAGGTTTACTACCCATAACAACTTTTATTGTTGCATGGTTATTCATTTTTCTAGATTTAGTTAGTTGATAAAAGCCTGCCTGGAAATAGGCAGACTTAAGAAGTTTAAATTATTTTTTTAAATTCAAACTTTTGAAATTATAAAGAGAATGTTGAAAATAAATATCTATTAATTTTAAGCAGTTGTCAAAATCAGCATCTGTACAAACTAATTTATTAGGCTCTATTCTTTCTTCTACAAACCTTAAAGCAGAAATTATCATACATAATTTAATTGAATATCCGTTTTCTAACCTAAAGCTGTGATATTAGCAATAATCAGCCTTTCAAATAACTTTTCTCCAAAATATC
>NZ_MVAG01000154.1 GCF_002177115.1 Chryseobacterium mucoviscidosis
CATTCCTAGCCCCGATAGAAACGGATACCCCGCAGCGGGATTGGGAAAAGTGAGGGCACTAACCCGAGAAGCAGAGGCGAGGAGTAAGAGTGGATAGCGGGATAAAGCTCCTGAAAAGATATTTCGAATATTAAAGACGTTTTATCTAAAGTAGCGGATAATTTTTCTTTCTATAATTTGAGAATTTTCTTTAATTCAATTATTTTTATTCTTGAAAAGTAAAATAGACTAAATCTCTTAAGGCCTTTTGATTTATGTCGTAAATTTATGATATGAAAGAGCATATTGTAAGAGGTTTTAGGTTTAATACTTATCAGGAACCGGAACGATCTGTATTTGACCGATTGCTGGAAATTTTTACGGATTTACTGACGCATACTTCAGGTGATTTTGATGAAGCAATTGACTGGCTTCGGATGTTGGATGAAGAATACCAATTAACCACTCCTGAATATACAATAGATGACTTTATTGAAGATCTTAAGAAGAAAGGATATATTCGGGAAGAGATTAATCCAGATGGAAATGGGAATGGAGTTACCTTAAGTGCGAAAATGGAACAGAATATCCGTAAACAGGCACTTAAACAAATATTCGGAAATCTTGAAAAGAGCGGAAACGGAAATCATAAAACGAATAAAAGCGGAGCAGGTGAAGACTTAACCGGAGAATTCAGAAATTATAATTTCGGAGATGCTGTGGAAAAAATTTCAATGACGGAGAGTCTAAAGAATGCACAAATCAATAACGGGATCGGAGATTTTTATCTTACGGAAAATGATCTGATTGTTGAAGATAGCATACATCAGTCTCAAATGAGCACTGTTTTAATGATCGACATCAGCCACAGTATGATTCTTTACGGCGAAGACCGCATTACTCCGGCTAAAAAAGTAGCGATGGCACTTGCTGAATTAATCACAACGCGTTATCCGAAAGATACTATAGATATTATTGTTTTTGGGGATGATGCGTGGCCGGTAAAGATTCAGGAACTTCCTTACCTGCAGGTTGGTCCTTATCATACGAATACTGTTGCAGGACTACAGTTAGCAATGGATATTTTGCGCAGAAAAAGAAATACCAACAAACAAATTTTTATGATTACCGACGGAAAGCCAAGCTGTGTGCGTGAACCGGACGGTACTTATTATATGAATTCTTACGGACTGGATGAATATGTAGTTCAGAAATGTTACAATATGGCAGCTCAGGCAAGAAGGCTCCATATCCCAATTACTACTTTTATGATTGCGCAGGATTCTTATTTGCAGCATTTCGTGAGCGAATTTACAGAAGCCAATCAGGGAAAAGCATTTTATACAGGTCTTAATGGTTTAGGAAACATGATTTTTGAAGATTATGAATCCAATCGTAAAAGAAGAATCCGTTAAAATTATTACTCAATAAAAATTATCAATTAGATTTAAATACAATGACTGCAAAGCCAGAAATAAAAACGCTTGGTGCGTTAAAAGCATCAGGTTATACATCAAAACATATTAAAGAAGAATTACGGGATAATTTAAAAACTAAAATCCGAAATAGAGAATCTGTATTTGAGGGAATTTTCGGATACGAAAACACAGTAATTCCTCAATTGGAGCATGCCATTCTCAGTAAGCATAACATCAATTTATTAGGATTGCGAGGTCAGGCTAAAACAAGACTGGCAAGAATGATGACAAGCTTATTGGATGAATGGATTCCTTATGTGGACGGAAGCGAGATTAATGATGATCCTTTTAATCCGATTTCCCGGTTTGCAAAAGAATTAATTGAAAAAGAAGGCGATAGCACACCCATTGAATGGCTTCACCGAGATGAAAGATTTTTTGAAAAACTTGCCACTCCGGATGTTACCGTTGCCGATCTTATTGGTGATGTAGATCCGATAAAAGCTGCCAATCTTAAATTATCTTATGCAGACGATCGTGTGATCCATTTTGGAATGATTCCGAGAGCCAACCGCTGTATTTTTGTAATTAACGAGTTGCCTGATCTACAGGCAAGAATTCAGGTTTCCCTGTTTAATATTTTACAGGAAGGCGATGTTCAGATTCGTGGATTTAAAGTGAGAATGCCTTTGGATATTCAGTTTGTCTTTACTGCCAATCCGGAAGATTATACCAACAGAGGAAGCATCGTTACTCCTCTGAAAGACCGTATCGGGTCGCAGATTTTAACGCACTATCCTGAAAATATTCATATTGCGAAAGAAATTACAAAATATGAATCCAGTCTGGACAGCCGCCAGAAAAACGGAGTGTATGTTCCGGCTTTAGCCCATGATCTTCTGGAACAGATTGGTTTTGAAGCCCGTGAGAGCGAATATGTAGATGCAAAAAGTGGTGTCAGTGCACGTATGAGCATCACCGCTTTCGAAAATTTGTTGAGTACGGCAGAACGTAGGGCTTTGTTGGCTGGCGAAGAAAAAACTTCGGTGAGGCTGAGCGATTTTGTTGGCGTTATTCCTGCGATTACCGGAAAGGTAGAACTGGTTTATGAAGGAGAGCAGGAAGGAGCAGAATCTGTGGCACAACTTTTAATAGATAATGCGGTAAAAACTCTGTTTACCACGTATTTCCCCAAAATAGAAAAACTGGAGAAAAAGAATGTAGACGGACCATTCAGCCAGATCACCGACTGGTTTTTACAGGATGACGGGTTTTTAGAAATTACCGACGAATCTCCGGATGAAGTCTACGCGAAAAACCTAAATCGAATTACTCCGCTTGATGAAATCATTGAAAAATACCAACCCGATACCCAACCCGAAGATTTTCTGTTTTTAAAAGAATTTATTCTTTGGGGATTGGCTGTGAATAAAAAACTGAATAAAGAAAGATTCAGAACGGGAGTTTTCTTTTCATAGAATCTGTTTTATGAGGAGCTATTTCCCGCTTTCCGCACTCGCTATTTTATAGTTTCGGCGGCGGGGCCCCCCCCCCCCCCACGAAAAAAATAGGGGGACACAAATGAGTGGGGGGGGGGGGGGGGTGGTAGTGTGCGAATTTAAAATATTGGACTAACAGACCTTATA
>NZ_MVAG01000141.1 GCF_002177115.1 Chryseobacterium mucoviscidosis
CAGCATCTTTCGATTTAGCAGAGTCCTGTGTTTTTGATAAACAGTCGCCTGGGCCTCTTCACTGCGGCCACCATTGCTGATGGCGTCTCTTCTTCCGAAGTTACGAGACTATTTTGCCTAGTTCCTTAGCCACGACTCACTCGAGCACCTTAGGATTCTCTCCTCGACCACCTGTGTCGGTTTTGGTACGGGTTGCTTCACTTCGGCTTTTCTTGGATCCGATTACACTATAACAGCTTCGCCCGAAGGCTAAGCCTTGACACTTCCGTCCGTCTTCAATAGCTACATCGAACCGTCCCCTTTTTAGTGTGAGCAAGTATGGGAATATTAACCCATTGTCCATCCACTACCCCTTTCGGGTTCGCGTTAGGTCCCGACTAACCCTCAGCTGATTAGCATGGCTGAGGAAACCTTAGTCTTTCGGTGAGGGGGTTTCTCGCCCCCTTTATCGTTACTTATGCCTACATTTTCTTTTCTATAAGCTCCACCAAGCCTCACGACTCAGCTTCTACGCCGATAGAATGCTCTCCTACCAGATATAATTAATTATAAATCCATAGCTTCGGTATTCTGTTTATGCCCGATTATTATCCATGCCGGACCGCTCGACTAGTGAGCTGTTACGCACTCTTTAAATGAATGGCTGCTTCCAAGCCAACATCCTAGCTGTCAATGCAGTCCAACCGCGTTGCTTCAACTTAACAGAAATTTGGGGACCTTAGCTGTTGGTCTGGGTTCTTTCCCTCTCGGACATGGACCTTAGCACCCATGCCCTCACTGCCGTAGAACATTTATTAGCATTCGGAGTTTGTCAGGAATTGGTAGGCGGTGAAACCCCCGCATCCAATCAGTAGCTCTACCTCTAATAAACTTATATACGACGCTGCACCTAAATGCATTTCGGAGAGTACGAGCTATCTCCCAGTTTGATTGGCCTTTCACCCCTACCCACAGGTCATCCGAAGACTTTTCAACGTCAACCGGTTCGGTCCTCCACTTTGTGTTACCAAAGCTTCAACCTGCCCATGGGTAGATCACAAGGTTTCGCGTCTAATCCTACTAACTATTCGCCCTATTCAGACTCGCTTTCGCTCCGGCTCCGGTACTTAATACCTTAACCTCGCTAGTAAAATTAACTCGTAGGCTCATTATGCAAAAGGCACGCCGTCACAGAATTAATCTGCTCCGACCGCTTGTAGGCGTACGGTTTCAGGTTCTATTTCACCCTTCTATTCGAAGTGCTTTTCACCTTTCCTTCACAGTACTTGTTCACTATCGGTCTTTCAGGAGTATTTAGCCTTGGAGGATGGTCCCCCCATATTCAGACAGGATTTCACGTGTCCCGCCCTACTCATTTATCATCCAAATATGCCTTTCAAATACGGGGCTATCACCCTCTATGGCTGTTCTTTCCAGAACATTCTTTTAAACATATAAAGACTTTTGGGCTAATCCGCTTTCGCTCGCCACTACTTACGGAATCTCTTCGATTTCTTTTCCTCCGGGTACTTAGATGTTTCAGTTCTCCGGGTTTGCTCCCATTGCTGGGTGACATATCTTCAATATGCCGGGTTGCCCCATTCGGACATCTGCGGATCAATTCGTGTGTGCCAATCCCCGCAGCTTTTCGCAGCTTACCACGTCCTTCGTCGCCTCTGAAAGCCTAGGCATCCGCCATACGCCCTTAACGATTTCTTTCCTATTTTTAGGTTACTCAAGCACTTATAAGTGCTCGGTTTTCTCTTTGTGATGTCTTTACCGTTAATGTCAATGATCTTATTTCTGGTTCATAGTTTAAGGTTCTTGGTTCATAGAAAATGGCTCTCATTTTCTGTTATTGAAACTTTGAATATTAAACTTGAAACCCAATTGGTGGAGAATAAGGGAGTCGAACCCTTGACCTCCTGCGTGCAAGGCAGGCGCTCTAGCCAGCTGAGCTAATTCCCCCTCTAGGTGCTGTTGGCTTCTTGCTATTTGCTTTTGGCTTTTTTGCCATCAGCCATAAGCTATTTGCCAGCCGCCTTAATTAGTAGTCTCGGGCAGGCTCGAACTGCCGACCTCTACATTATCAGTGTAGCGCTCTAACCAGCTGAGCTACGAGACTTTGTATGAGTAATGGGTGATGAGTAATAAGTAATATACTTTTCCCCTTCTTCATTTCTCAATCTCTTTCCCTTTTACTAATTTCTAGTGGGTTTTGTATTTTTTATATATATCAACCAAATAAAAAACTAAAGCTTTTCTTTAAGTAAGTGCTTTGTGTATTGCTACACTAATTTTGTTTAACGTTCTTCAACGCTCTAAAATGAGATGTTCCAGCCGCACCTTCCGGTACGGCTACCTTGTTACGACTTAGCCCTAGTTACCTGTTTTACCCTAGGCAGCTCCTGTTACGGTCACCGACTTCAGGTACCCCAGACTTCCATGGCTTGACGGGCGGTGTGTACAAGGCCCGGGAACGTATTCACCGCGCCATGGCTGATGCGCGATTACTAGCGATTCCAGCTTCATAGAGTCGAGTTGCAGACTCCAATCCGAACTGAGACCGGCTTTCGAGAT
>NZ_MVAG01000057.1 GCF_002177115.1 Chryseobacterium mucoviscidosis
CTTTGTTTTGGGGATAAAGGTTACAATACTGCTTTATGGAAAGATTTCTTTCAGCAGGGACTGAAAATTATTACCAAGTCAAAAAGTAAAGCCAAAGCAAAGCTGATGCTGCTCAATGAGCGTTATATGCTTCTCAAACGTCCTTTAATAGAGAGTGTGAACGATATTTTTACTTCCGTCTTTGATCTGGAGCATTCCAGACACCGAAATCCCGATAATGCTTTAACCCATATGATCTCTGCCATATGCGCCTATTGTTTTTACCCGGAAAAACCATCGGTAAATTTCCCGAACTGGATAAATGCATAGATGGCAAGGACAACTAAATATAATTCAATATTTTAGCGTCGAGTTCACGTTAATTATTATCGGGAACAGGTCTTACTCCCAAAACAAGCTGTGTTCCGGCAGTAACATTTCCAAAACTTGCCTGAAACGTTACAATATAATTTCCTGCCTGATTGAAGGTAAGCGTTCCGGTAGTTGAATTGTAAGAATAATACGTTGAAGTTACCAAAGGAGCTGCAAAAAGTAAAGTAGCAATCACGCCGCTGTTTGCGTTCTGATCGGCAGATAAACGCGCATGAAAAAGATCTGTAGTGGTAAAATTTATTGTCTTTAAAACACCGTTCCCATCTGCAACTACATATTTATCTGTTCCGGGAACTCCTGTATTGGAATTGATGGCACGAACTCTTACGTTTCCTGTTGCTACATCCAGTTTTTCACTGGGATTTATCGTGCTTATTCCTACATTTCCGGAATTTGTTATTGCAAAATCATTAGCTTGTTGTGTGGTAGTTGGAGTTCCGGAAGCCGCATTATCTTTGTTTCCGTCTACATGAAAGGTCGTTTGAGGATTAGCAGTGTTAACTCCTACCTGTGCGTAAGAAGACAATGGTATCAAAATAAAGGGTAATATTTTAGTTACCTGAAATAATTTGTTTCTCATGATTTTTGAAATTTGTGAATTTTTTTCCAACTTATCCAAAAATCATACCGCGTAATTTAATGTATTTTTATTATAAAATGATATTTATTGATTATAAATATATTTAAATTGCTTTTTTAAGATAAATAAATTTTTATTACTACTATTTTGATAAATATAATTAAATATAGATTTTTAAAATTAAAGTTAAATTATTTTTACCGTTACAATTATAACAGCCAGAACAATGCAAAATAAAGCGATTAAAAATAAATAATCCGCAATAGTTTCAAATCTGTGGGAACGCTTTTCGTGCATTGATCTTATTGCGAGAAAAGAAAAGAAACAACTGAAAGCAAAAAAAAGACAGGCAACTCCGGCAAACTCGTCCAAATGCGTACTGTGGCTTATTTTTGATATCTTTAATGAAGTGATAATGACCAGAGAAAATCCCAAAAGATTACTCGATGCATTAAGAATATGAGACGATTTTTTTTCCATCATTTACAAATTTATTCCAATATAAACACAATTTATTTTATTATCAAATTTTTAAAAAAGATTATTAAAAATTAAAATTAATTTAAAAAGTGTATATTAGCAAAATACTTCAAAATAAAAATATTTAATATTTGGCTATGCAGACAACCTATATTGAAACACAGCAAATTTCCTTTCAAGATTTTAAAAATCAGATACTTGAAGATTATAAATTAGGAAGGATTTCTCGTGAAATGTCCTATTTGGGAAGAAGAGAAGTTCTTACGGGAAAAGCTAAGTTTGGTATTTTTGGGGACGGAAAAGAGCTTCCTCAGCTTGCAATGGCGAAAGTTTTCAGAGATGGAGACTTCCGTTCGGGATATTACAGAGATCAGACCTTTGCATTGGCTGTAAATGCGTTGACTGTTGAAAGTTTTTTTGCACAATTGTATGCAGATACAAGCGTGGAAAGAGAACCTGCTTCAGCCGGAAGACAGATGAACGGTCACTTTGCGACAAGAAGTTTAAATGAAGATGGAAGCTGGAAAGATCTAACGGCTCAGAAAAATATCTCTTCCGATATTTCTCCTACTGCGGGACAGATGCCGAGATTATTAGGATTGGCTCAGGCTTCTAAAATTTATAAAACCGTAAAATTCGAAGGCTCTGAAAAGTTTTCCAGAGAAGGAAATGAGATTGCTTTCGGAACAATCGGGGATGCTTCTACAGCAGAAGGTCATTTCTGGGAAACACTGAATGCGGCTTGTGCGCTTCAGGTTCCAATGGTAGTTTCGATCTGGGACGACGGGTACGGAATTTCTGTTCCTACGAAAAATCAGAGAGCAAAAGCCGATATCGCTGAAATGCTGAGCGGTTTCCAGAGAAAAGAAGGAGAAAATCAGGGGTGCGAAATCATTCAGGTGAAAGCTTGGGATTATCCTGCGCTTTTGGATGCTTATGCTAGAGCAGAACAGTTTGCGAGAGTAGAAAGTGTTCCGGTAGTGGTTCATGTGATTGAAGTTACACAGCCACAAGGTCACTCCACTTCAGGATCTCACGAAAGGTATAAAAATGAAGAACGTCTGTCTTGGGAATCTCAGTTTGACGGATTGGTGAAATTCAGAGAATGGATTTTAAACTATTCCATCGAAATTGAAGGAAAAGAAGAAGTTCTGGCAACAGAAGAAGAGCTGGATGCTATTGATAATGAAGCGAAAAAAACGGTAAAAACAGGACAGAAACAGGCTTGGGAAAATTACCAGAAAACAATTACAGACTTAATCGCTTCCGTTTTACCTTTGGTTGAAAATCTTAAAGGACAAAATGCTGAAATTGAAAATTACATCAGCCAATTCAATAAACTCGTTTCAAAAGCGAAGAAAGATGTTTTCCATTTGGTGAGAAAATCTTTACTGGCAACGAGAGGAACAAATTCTGCGGAAAGAAACCAACTGATGCAGAAATACAACGAGATTTTTGAAGTTGAAAAAGACAATTATTCTTCTCACTTATATTCTCAGTCTCAGTGGAAAGCTGAAAACGTAAAAGAAATAAAGCCCATTTATTCCGATGCTTCTGAAGATGTGGACGGAAGAGTAGTGGTAAGAAACAATTTCGATAAAATATTCGAAAAATATCCTGAAACTTTAGTCTTTGGTGAAGATGCCGGAAATATCGGTGACGTAAACCAAGGTCTTGAAGGAATGCAGGAAAAGTATGGTGACGTTCGTGTTGCCGATACTGGAATCCGTGAAGCAACCATTTTGGGACAGGGAATCGGAATGGCAATGAGAGGTTTAAGACCAATTGCCGAAATCCAGTACCTTGATTATATTTTGTACTGTTTACAGGGAATGAGCGACGATTTGGCAACCGTTCAGTACAGAACAAAAGGTGGTCAGAAATCGCCGGTTATCATCAGAACAAGAGGTCACAGACTGGAAGGAGTTTGGCATTCAGGTTCTCCGATGGCGGGAATTTTGAACCTTTCAAAAGGTATTTTGGTATTGGTTCCAAGAAACTTAACGAAAGCTGCCGGATTTTACAACACCATGCTTCAGAGCGATGATCCGGCTGTAATTGTTGAATGTCTAAACGGTTACAGATTAAAAGAAAAACAACCGGATAATTTAGGTGAATTTACTGTTCCTGTCGGAAAAATCGAGGTGACAAAAGAAGGAAAAGACGTTACGTTGGTTACTTACGGTTCTACGTGGAGAATTGTTATGGAAGCAGCGGAAGAGCTTGAAAAATTAGGAATTTCTGCGGAAGTTATTGATGTTCAGTCATTAATTCCTTTCGATTTAACACACGAAATCGCAGAATCTGTAAAGAAAACAAACCGATTGGTTGTGATTGACGAAGATGTGGAAGGCGGAACTTCAGCGTTTATTCTTCAGCAGATTTTAGAAAAACAAAAGGCGTTCAGATTCTTAGATTCTGATCCGTTAACGATCTCCGCAAACGATCACAGACCTGCGTATGCAAGTGACGGAGATTATTTCAGCAAGCCTTCTGCGGATGATATGGTTGAAAAAATCTATGCAATGTTTAACGAAACAAATCCTCAGAAATATCCTGAGATATTTTAATTGGGATTTTAAATAAATCTTGAAACCGCTTTCTTTTTGAGAGCGGTTTTTTTGTTAGGAATTTGTAAATTAGATTTTAAAGCCTATTCATGAAAATTACAAAACTTGTTGTCCTCTTTAATTATCAAAAAATAGTACTTGGGTTTATTGTTTCGATTCTTCTTTGTGCATTATCATTTTGGATTAATTCAACTCCGATTATTTTAATATTAAGAATTTTAAGCGCACTTATCATAATAAATATTTTTGCATCACTTCTCGCTTCTTACATTTTATATGATCATTCAGATTTGTACGAATTAAAGAAGTTAAAAGGAATTGTAGATTGGAATAAAACAAAAAATGCAATTTTAGTTCACGCAAGCTTTGATCCTTTGTCAAAACGATTGGAGGAAAAATATCCGGATTTGAATTTATCGGTTTGTGATATTTTTGGAAATCGTCACGAACAGGAAAAAGGAATAGAAACTTCAAAGAAAGTATTTCCACCCAATCCGAAGGGAATAAAAATCAAACCGGATCATCTTCCTTTTGAAAATCAATCTCAGGATGTAATTCTTGCTATAACTGCACTTCACGAAATTTTAGATCATGACCAAAGAGTTTTATTTTTCAAAGAAGCGAAGAGAACTTTAAAAGATGATGGCGTAATCATTGTTTCAGAACAATTCAGAGATTTGACAAATTTTATTTTCTTTAACATCGGAGCTTTTCATTTTTTAAGTCAAAATCAATGGAAGAGAGCTATTTCTGAAGCGGGCTTGGAGATTATTGAAAATAAGAAAATTACACCTTTTGCCAATATGTTGATTGTGAAAAAGTGAAATTTTGAAACCGCTTTCTTTTGGAGGCGGTATTTAATTTATATTTGTTTAACCATTAAACTAAAAGTTATGAAATTAAAATTTTCATTTATATATCTTTTATTAATAGTTACGAGTTGTAAAAATGAAAGGAAAGAATTGCTTTTAGCAGACAGGGAAGCTCCCTTAGGTTGGGTTTATCTGAAAATGTATGATGATGAAAGTTTTGAATTTATTTCTCAAGGGATGATGAGAGATAAAGATGTCTACACAGGAAATTATGAGTTTAGAAATGACACGCTTTACTTTAAATATAATGATTCAGTTCCAAAAGCTGGTTCAAATGCAGTAATTGATAATGATTTTGTGAGTTATATTAATGGAAGTTATCCTGAAAGTTTGAAAGTAAAACGTAATAAATTTAAGCTAAAGAAATAAAAAAGGCCATCAAACAACCGTCTTCTGAACTTTCTTCCCTTCCAAAATCATTTTACAGTCCCTCTCTTTCTCAGGATCATACACATGATATTTCGTTTCCCATTCTTCCAACTGATATAAAATCGGCAATAACGCTAAGCCTTTCTCCGTCAATGAATATTCAACTCTTGGAGGAATTTCCTTAAACTCCTCACGAATTACCAATCCGTCGGATTCCATTTCTCTAAGCTGATCGGTCAGAACTTTTCTGGAGATCACATTGATTCTTGCTGCCAATTCTCCGAAACGCAATTTTCGGTCTTTAATCACCAATACAATAATGGGTTTCCATTTGCTTCCCAAAGCAGACATTGCTTTTCCCAAAGGACAACTGTATTGCATTAATTCGTTCTTTTTCATAAAGGTCTATTTCTAATTTCTGTTTTTTGTTGAACACGAAGTTCACAAAGATTTTTTTATACTAACTGTTTCAAGTTTCACAAAGCCGTTTCACTTATAGGAGAACAGAAATCTTCTACAATATCACCACACTAAAATTATAGGATCCTCTCAATCTTAGCCTCTACCTCAACCTCAACCTTACTGTTACCTCCACGTTACCATCATCAGTTACCACAAAGTTACCACTTTTTTTCTTTTTAAGATACAAATATGAACTATTATTAGTTACTTTGTGTAACAATTATAAAATAGTAAGTTTAAAATGAGCACAGAATCATTATTTCAACCTTTTAAATACAAGAATTTAGAACTTAAAAATAGAATCGTAATGGCTCCCATGACGAGAGCACAATCCGATAACGGAGTTCCTACCCAGCAAATCACAGATTATTATGCAAGAAGAGCGGCTTCCGAAGTGGGATTAATTCTTTCGGAAGGAACGGTAATTAACAGACCTGCTTCAAAAAACTTACAGAATATCCCGGATTTTTACGGAACAGAAGCATTGAACGGATGGAAAAATGTAATCGATGCAGTTCATGAAAACGGAGGAAAAATGGGACCACAAATCTGGCACGTCGGAGACACAAGAATGTCAGAAGATTATCCTTCGGTTGAGATGGAAAAAGCTTCTACAATGACGTTGGAAGATATTCAGGATACCATTGCTCAGTTTGCGGCTTCTGCAAAATCTGCGAAAGATCTGGGATTCGATGTAGTGGAAATTCACGGAGCTCACGGTTATCTTATCGACCAGTTTTTCTGGGATGTAACCAATACAAGAACTGATGAGTACGGAGGTAAAACCCTGAAAGAGAGAAGCAGATTTGCGGTTGATGTGGTTAAAGCGATCAGAGCGGCGGTTGGTGAAGATTTCACGATTATTATTCGTCTTTCTCAATGGAAACAGCAGGATTATTCTGCAAAACTTGCGAATACACCGGAAGAAATGGAAGAGTGGTTATTGCCATTGAAAGAAGCGGGAGTTGATATTTTCCACTGCTCTCAAAGACGTTTCTGGGAAGCAGAATTCGAAGGTTCTGATCTTAATTTCGCAGGATGGGCAAAGAAAATTACCGGACAGCCAACCATTACTGTAGGTTCTGTAGGTCTTGAAGGAGATTTTATGGCGGCTTTCGGAGGGCAGGGAACTGAAAAAGCAGATTTAACGGAGCTTACGAAAAGACTGGAAAGAGGAGATTTCGATCTGGTTGCGGTTGGTCGTGCACTTTTACAGGATCCTGAATGGGTAAAGAAAGTAAAAGAAGGAAAAATGGACGAACTTCAGGATTTCAAAGCCGAAAGCATGGCAACACTTTATTAAAAGTCAAAAGTCAATGGTGAATTGCTTTGCTGCCAGTTTTTATTAAACCATTCATTAACCAGCAAAGCGAATTAACTATTCACTTTCTACATAATTTTACCTATCAATTATTTTAAACGAAACCGCTTCAGGAGAGATTCTGAAGCGGTTTTTTCTTTTAAATATTCTAAAGATTTAAAATAACGTTAATTTCAAACACCTGAATTTACATTTAATTAGGACATCCGAAAGTAACGGAAACACATTTCCAGTATCCCGGAATTCCATTTTTTGGCGGATAGTAACACTCAACAGTATTTACTGGACATTCCGGAGCATTTCCTGCATTAATTCTTTTTAAATCAGATTTTGGTAATTTTCTTAAGTTTTTCATATTGAATAAATTTAATTTAATTATCAAATATAATATTTCTCCATTGAATGAAAAAATATTACAGCTCTTAAAAATGAAACTGCTTTCAATTCATTATTTAGATTTTACATTTAAAAAATTAAATCTGACTAAAGAAAATCAACGTGATATTTAAACAGCAAAGCTTTAACTACTTAAAAAACAATAAACAAAATAAAACCGTTCCCAAAAATGAGAACGGTTTTTTAACAGATTTAAATATCTAAAATTGTCATCATTGATGACAAAAGTGATCACATTTAGAGACCAATATTTTTTGTTGGTTTCAATTGCTTTTTAATTGATTTTGGGAGCGCATCCTTATGAACCAGAATTGCTGTCGATTTGTATTCTACATAAGGTCTTGTTACATAAATATACCCTTCAAAATCATTGGTAACACCCCATGAATTTTTCACCATATAATATTCTTTCCCCGACTGATCTTTTGCCAGTCCTACGATGTGCATTCCGTGGTCATCCGTTGTAGAAAGATTATTCAAAGCCTTCTGACGCATATCTTCAGTAATCGTCTTGTCTTTTTTCGGTTCTGTGAATAAAGTTCCTTTATTTTCTTTTGTGATCTGATCCAGATCCATGTCCGGAACATAAGCAACCCCGTTTTTATAAGAGAAATAAGGCTCAGAAACATCCGTTGCCCAACCTACAGAATATCCTTTGTTTACAGCATTGTCGATAATTGCCGTTAAATCTTTCATCGGTACATTCCAGTCAGTATCATGGCTCCAGTTATCCGGAATCGGAACTACAAATTTCTGGTAATACGGATAATCCTTATAAGAAGAAAGTTCTACATAATCTTCCGGATTGATTCCTACAACCTCTTTCGCAAAAGTTTGCGGTGTGTAAGATTTTCCTTCATATGTAAAGTTGGCGGGAACTTTTCCCAGATATTCATCCAAAATAGCATCAACGGAAGACATCCAGTTGTCCGTCAGTTTTCCTTTGGAACCAGCCTGAACCAAACTGTCCAGAACAGGCTTCAATTTTCCCTGCATTTCAGAGAAATTATTTAAACTCTGTCCCTGTTTCAGCCCTGTGTAAACATCCTGTGGAACCGCTCCGTATTTTTTATACATATTAATCACGTCGTGCAGTTCTCCGCCGTCTCCCCAACTGATGGCGCCGTTATTCAGAACGTATAATTTGGCTTTATCGTGGTAAGAATTTCTTGCAGTGTATATCTCCGCCAGATCAACAGGTTTTTTGCCCATTCTCTGCATTTCAGACTCAAGGAAAGAGTTTCCCGAATAGCTCCAGCAGGTTCCCGAAGAACCCTGATTTTTTACCGAAGTTGCACCCACATCTTTCAGCGTGGTAAACTGGAAATTAGCATTCTGGGACTGGTTGTTTTTTAACTTGTTGATTAAGTCATCCTGTGCAAACATCATACTTCCTGCAGACAAAACAAAAAGTAATGACACAAATTTTGAATTTTTCATTACTAAAAAGATTATTTATACGAATAGTCGTTCATATTAAAGATTTGTTACAAAGAGAAAGGTTAAATCGAATCTTCGGTTTTCCGATAAAAAAGTTTTTTATCAGGAGCTGCTTCGCGCTTTCGCTACTCGCTTTTTTGAGGTTTCGGCGGCGGCTTTGCCGCCGCCGAAACCTCAAAAAGAGCTCAGACAGACCGCTCAATCGCGGCTAAGGCAGAAGTCCTTCATTTCAACATTTGTAAACACCATTAAAATTTGTCATCCTGAAAACATCTGACCACAGTTTTTCCACTACATTCAGATAATTGCGGCATCATAAACTTGGTGAAAACAATTTTTAGAAAAATCAAAAAAGAAAATATTTCAAAAATATGAAGTATAGAATTCATTTACAGATGTTTTCGTTCTTAAATTCATTTGCCGCCTTCACTAAAATTCATTATTTTTTCAAAAAAGTTGACCATGTTTCCAACCTTTTTGAAATTTTATGCATCTATGTAGATATAAAGCCTGATTATGGAACGAGAGTTACTATTAGAATGTCAACGGAACGACCGCAATGCGCAGCGGAAAGTCTACGAACAGATGGCGGGAAAACTGTATACTGTCTGCAAACGGTATCTGAAAAACGATGAAGATATCGAAGAAGTTTTGGCAGACACTTTTTATAAGATTTTCACCAAAATGAACCAGCTTCATAATCCCGAAATTTTTGAAGCGTGGGCGAAAAAGATTGCAGTAAATGAGTGCCTGCAAAAAATAAGATCCACGAAAGAACTGCATATTTCTTTAGAAGAAGATCATGCCGTTTCTACAGATTCTGCACTGGAAAATATATCGTTTGAAAAAGATATTTTAAGTCTTTTAAACTTTCTTCCGGAAGGTTGCAGAGCCATTTTCAACCTCTTTGCCATTGAAGGATACCCTCATAAAGAAATTGCAGCCATGCTTTCTATCAGTGAAGGAACCTCAAAATCCCAGCTCAATTTTGCCAGAAAAAGACTTCAGGAACTTTTGATTCATCAAAACATTTAAACTTTTACAACAATGGAAAACAATTCAATAGATAAAACATTCAACGAGGCTTCTAAAACACTGGAAGAACCTGCGACTTTTCCTGGGTTTGATAAAGTTTGGGCGAAAGTGGAAGAAAAATTAGACAAAAAAGAAGAAAAGAAGAGTAAAATAGTTCCGATATGGTTTCCTTACGGTATTGCCGCAAGTTTATTAATCGGATCTGCAATCTTTTACTTTTCCGGTAAAAAAGAAAACGCGGAAGTAACCCAACAAGTTATTGCAAAAAATATAATTTCCGAAAATAAACCTTCTGCTGCTATTTCGGAACACGTTCAGAAAGCTGACAGTATTATAAAAGTGAATATCCAAAAAGAAACTTTACCTCCTGTAACGATAGCTGCTGAAGCTCCGCCAGTTGCAATCCAGGCTCCGTTTCCTGTTGTTTCATCTACTCCGTTAGCTTCTCCTGCACGTTCTGAAGAACCGGTAGTTCTTGAAAGAGAAAATAAAATAATTGAAGACGCTCCTAAAAATCAAAATATTGAAGAGGTAATCGCGATGGGGATTAAAAAAGAAAAAGCTTCGATGGTGAATTCTCTTGCTGCATCTTCATCAGAGAAAAAGAGACTTACCGATCTTAATGCAGTTGCAGATACGGCAGAAGCAGTTTATTCTACCAATCCGTATGATCTTAAAGAATCTTCTCAGGAACCCGAAATTCTGGCATACAATAAAGGATATCTTAAAGCAAAACAGCCAATTGCAGGAAATTATCAGGGTTTGGCAAACAGAATAGGGAACAAAGAAGCGATAAATTCAATTCGTGGAGCAGCTTCAGGCGTCAATATCAATTCAATTTCGGGAAGACAGGGTTCCGGAAAAGTCGATATTTCGATCAGTTGTGAAGGTTCATCCAAGGCAAATAACAGTCCGCTGTTTGTCATCAACGGAAAGGCAACAGATTCCGAACTTTTTAAGAGAATTGATCCTAAAAAAATAGAATCCATCCGTGTTTTTAAAGCAGACACAGCAACCGCACTTTTCGGAAACCAAGCCGTGAATGGAGCTGTTCTGGTGGAAACTAAAGACATTTCCAGAAAAGAAAAAAGAATGCTGAAAAGACTTCTGAAAAAAGAAAAACTGCTGAAAAAGTAGCTTCTCTAAACCTCCAAAACTAATATTCATTCAATATAAATCTGAAAAAAGAAATTTCTTCGTAGGTTTCTTTTTTCGCCTTTTAATCAACAAAAAGACCATGAAGAAGTTGTATTATCTGCTTCCGCTGTTTGCGGTTAACTGCCTCTTCGCGCAGAATTCTCAACGGTATTATTCCGGAATATTTTTAAACGAAAAAGAAAAGCCACAGAATTTTTTAAAGGTTCTGAACAAAAACAGCGGAGTTTATGAACTTACCGATGAAAAAGGCTTTGCCATCATCGCAGCAAAAGATTACGATACTTTGGTTTGGAACAACGGTAAAAACAAAGCGGTTGTATACGGAACCCGTGAGCTGAAAACTATTTTGGAAAGCCAGATAGAGAAAAGAAATGTTCAAAATATTCAGAATAATACGTACGACAGTTTGGTTTCAAATGAACAGAAAAATGAATTTAGTATAGAAAACTCAGGACAAAACCTGAAAGTTAATTTGTTTGATTATTATTCCATCAGAAACATAAAAGAAATCGATAAGAATCTTGTCAGTTTAAAAGGACGAACCCGGAAATTTTTGTTTTTAAACGGAAGCTTTACCACTTCAGCGGAAGTGAAAAGCAGAAATTCGGTTCCTAAAACCCAGAATCAATATGTTCAGGGAAGGTCTGAAAACGGAGAACTGACTTGGAAAGGTCCCGAAACCAATGAAATGTTCAGTTTCGGACCTGATATTTCGAATTTACAGTTTGATAACCAGCCTTATGAATATGATCTGAACGGAAAACTCATTCCTCTCATAAACGGAAATTCTTCCGCGAAAGCTTATAATAACGACATTTTTAAAACGACAGTTGGGTACAATAATCAATTGAGGCTGAATCTGTTTTTCAAAAATAATGAATACTACTACGATGAAAAGTTTCGGATTTCACTGGATCTCGGACAGCAGAAAGATCAGATGTATTTCATGGATCAGTACAGTATTCTTAATTCTTTTAAAACAAAGCTAAGCTCGAAAATTTTAAAATTTGCGGTGGATGCAGCTTTTGTTTACGATGAAAACAAAGCAACGAACTCCAACAGAATTGGCTTGTTCAACAGGGTTTATCAAAATTCTTTACTTACGCCGGTTTCTTTTTCCAATGCTCAGAAGATTTTTCTTACCGATGGTTCGCAGAGAAGCTACAGCAAGTTTGCGGACAATCCGGAGTTTTTATTTTATCAGGATAATCAATACAATTCCAGAGATAGAAGGAGACAGTTCAATTTCGGAATTTCGCGGGACTGGAATCGTTTTAAACTAAATATCACACAATCTTACGAAAATGATTTCTTCCTGAATCTGGACCGTTATAAACCTTCAGCTTACGGTTTTCCCAATGGTGTGCAGAATGAGCGAACGCAAAACAATAAATTGTATAATTCCAGTATTTCAGGAGATTATTCGGTAAATGAATATCGTTGGAACCATCGCTTTAATCTCAATTTTATTGTCAATAATAACAGATTGGAGATTGATAATACTTTAAACAGTAAAAATTATATTTACCAGAGAACTTCGCAGGATTATATCTTCGAATACAGGCTAAATTATGATGGCTATCGTGATTTCGAAATGGGATTGAATGCAGGAAATTCTTTCTACATTTCAAATACTTCACTTAAAAATAATTATTTTCTTCCTAAAGTGGGTGCATATTTTACTTTTAAAGAAATATTCAACTGGAGAAACATCAATTTTAAAATTTTAGGAGCCTACACTCAGCTAAGCTCGGAGCCGGAAATCACAAAATCCTATGCTTCTTACGCAACCACTTTGCTGAATGCGCAGAATTCAAATCAGTATTTTCCGATTCAGGAAGTAGAAACCTTTAAAAATCTGTCGAATATTGATTCCAAAGAATGGAAAACGGGTTTCAGGCTGACTTTAAGATACAATTTAGGTATTGAAGCAGAATATTTTCAACGGAAAATCAACAATGATATTTTTCCGGTTTTTGAAAATGGCAATTTAAAACTGAAAAACCTTGCAGATCATACGTACCGCGGATTGGAAGTGAATTTCTTTTTTGATAATGTTTATCTGGGTTCAGATTTCAGGATGAGTCAGAAAGCTTCATTTTTTAAGTACAGAGATATTGTGGATCGGGTAAATCCGAGATATCATAATACAGCGGTTTCAGGTTTTAAAGACATTTATAAAACATTGTCGGAAGGTGAAGTTCTGGGAGCCGTTGTCGGAAGCTATTTCGAAAGAAATAACAACGGAGCGTTGATTATTGATGAACTGGGTTATCCTAAAAAAGCGAACGGATCTAAAATAATTGCAGATCCAACACCGGATTTTGTCGTTAAATTCAATCATAATTTCACGTATAAAATGCTCACTTTAGACATCAACTGGGAATGGAAAAAAGGCGGACAGGTCTGGAACGGAACTCAGGCTGTTCTCGATTATTACGGACGTTCCCAGACTTCCGGAGATGACAGAAATATTAAAAATTATGTTTTTCAGGGAGTAAATTCCGGTGGAAATCCCAATCAGATTCCTGTTGATTTTTACGATCCCAATCAGGACGTTTCGAAAAACCGATGGACGAGATACGGATATTTGGGCGTTGCGGAAGACTATGTTCAGAAAGCGGATTATGTGAGAATTAATGCGGTTTCTCTAACGGCAAAATTCGATGTCGGACAGTTTAAAAAAGGTTTGGGAATTACATTCTATGTGAATAATATCCTTCTTTGGCAAGCGAATCGTGGCGTAGATTCCAATCAGAATTTCTATGATTCGGATAACGGAAGAGGACTGGATTTTTTCAATCTTCCGTCGTTTAAAACTTTTGGCTGTATGGTTTCATTTCAATTTTAAGGTATGAATTTCAAGGTTATAACATCTATTTTAGGATTATTTTTTCTGGTTTTTGCTTCTCTGTCAAAAGCTCAGGAAGCGTTTAAAAATTTCGAAAAAGAAAAAACGTACATCCAGACCAACCATGTTTTTTATAAACCCGGTGAGGAAATGTACTTTAAAATTTACACGGTAAAGGCAGAAAATAATCTTCCCGCCGATCAGAGCAAAGCCGTCAATTTTGAATTGACAGATCCAAGCGGAACGGTCGTAAAAAAAGCAAAATACGAAATTACAAACGGCTATTCGGAAGGCTATTTTTATTTTAACAGCGACATGAAGGGCGGAATATACAAATTGCGCGCTTTCACCAACTGGATGCAGAATGAAGACGGAAAAAATGCTTTTGAGAAGGAAATTACCCTCCAGAAAATTGTCTCGCCAAGAATTCTGATGAAACTGGAGTTTCCCAAAAAAGGATATGGAGCAGGAGATGAGGTTCTTGCCGATTTTTCAATGAGAAGTCTCAGCAATCTTCCGATTCCTTTTTACGAAGGAGATTACACGGTAATGCATAACGGTGAAAAGATTTCAGAGGGAAAGCTGATAACAGACAAAGAAGGGAAAAATCAACTGAAATTCAGACTTCCTGCTGTTTTAAAATCTTCCGATGCGCTGTTAACCATTAAAATCAATTTCGACGGTTTTACAGAATCCATTTCAAGAAATATTCCGATTGTACTGAATCATCTTGATATAAAATTCATGCCGGAAGGCGGAACTTTCATTAATGGAATTGAACAGAATATTGCCTATAAAATTCTGGATGAATTTGAGAAACCGGTCGATGCAACTTTGGAAATTTTTAATCAAAATCATCAGAAAATTACTGAAACTACAGCGTATAATTTCGGGATGGGAAGTTTTCTTTTTACCCCTCAAAAAGGTGAAAATTATTATGCAAAAGTATTGAAACCTGAGAATATTTCAGCCGTTTATCCGCTTCCGATGGCAAAAGATGAAGGAATTGTTTTCAATATCAATAAAGAAAATCTGAAGATTGTTTTTAAAATCCGATCAGCAGATGAAAAAGATGTTATTCTCAAAGGAAATTTCCGTGAGAAAGAAATGTACAGCAAAACCATTTCATTAAAAAAAGGATTAAATGAATTAGAACTTTTGGAAAATGAATTTCCGATCGGTATTTGCCGATTTACGGTGTTTGAACGTGATATTCCTTTGGCAGAACGCATTGTTTTTACGAATGAAAACAAACAGATGAATGTGAAGATAAAACCGGTAAAGCAAAATTATCTTCCGAGAGAAAAAGTGATTGTGAATATCGAAACCACAGACGAAAATAACAAACCAATTCCCGCAAATCTGGCTCTGAGTGTTGTGGATGATAAACTCTGGACGTATGCAGACGATAAGCAGAATCATATTATTTCGTGGCTGCTGATGGATTCTGAGCTGAAAGGAAAAATTGAAAGACCTCAGTTTTATTTCGATAAAAAAGAAGAAAAAAGAACCAAAAGCCTCGATTTGGTGATGCTTACCAATGGTTACCGATATTTTGAAATGACTCCCGAAGTTATCAAAAACAGAAAATACAAATATCTTCCCGAAAAGAAAAATCCCATCTACGGAATTGTAGAAGATGAAAAAGGAAATCCTGTAAAAGCCGATGTGTATTTCCTTGAGGACGGTAAAATCCTGAAACAGACGACCTCAGAAAACGGATTGTTTTATTTCTATGATCTTAACAGAAATTATTCCAATAAGCTGATTGCGAAATCTGTAGAGCCAAAACAGCAGGTGAAAATCCGGATTTTATCTTACAGACTGGCAATAAATCCTTTGGCTGCAAAATCTCTGAATAATATTAATGTAGAAGAAATTGTAAAAGAAACCGTAAAAGAAGAAGGTAAAATAAAACTGCGTGAAGATGCTGAAAAGGAAATTACGAAAAACACTTCCTCCGAAAACAAACGTTCCCGATCGGTTTCAAGAGGAAGCATGAGAAGTGATACCATAAAATCTCAGAAAATAGAAGAGGTGGTAGTGACGGGAGCAATGGGAATGAAGAAAAAAGAATTGCTTACCAGTTCCGTAACAACGATCAGAACTGAGGAAATTCAGAATCCAAACGTTATGTCTTCTTTGGGCGGAAAAGTTTCAGGACTTGTTATTACTCCCACCAATCAGCCGGGAGGTTATCTCAATGTGCAGATCAGGGGAAATGCTTCTGTTGCCAATAAAAATCCGCTGTATGTTGTGGATGGTGTTCCTGTAGAGAATTTTAAAACAGTCATCAATCCGAATGACATCAACAGTGTAACAATTTTAAAAGATGCCGCTGCAACGGCTATCTATGGAAATCGGGGCGCAAACGGAGTAATTGTTATTAATTCTTCGAAAAATTTCCGGTCTCAGATAAAATTTGATGTAACGCCGAAATCATATTATGCATTGGTGAATATTCCCAATGACAGTCTGGTTTCGTACGAATACACAAGAAATTTTTCCTATCCTGTCTATAAAACGACAAATACTTCTTACAGACACGATTATCGTGAAGCTCTGTATTGGAATCCTGTAGTAGAGACAGGAAAAAACGGAAAAGCACAGGTTGAATTTTATAATTCCGATGCCAGTTCTACTTTCAGAATCATGACAGAAGGAATTTCCTCTTCAGGTTTAATCGGGCGTGATGAAACAACCTATGCGGCTCAAAGTATGATTTCCATAGATGCGAAACTTCCGCAATATCTTACAAGAACAGATCAGATGATGATTCCAGTGGTGGTTAAGAATAATTCTCCGGAAACCCGAAAGGTAACGATGGATGTTATTGTTCCGAATCGTGTGAACGTGGTACAATCAGATAGCACGATTACCTTGAAACCTTTGGAGTCAGGCAGATTATTTGTGAAAATCCAGACCAATGAAGTGGTGGAATCGAATATTCAGTTTACCTTAAGATCAGAAGATTTCAGAGAAACCATGATTCTTCCCTTTAAAGTGGACGAAAAAGGATTTCCGCATCGTTATTCAGTTATCAATAACAAAACAGAAGACCTTAAAATTGATATTCCGGATTATATTGAAGGCAGTTTCTTCTCGTCTTATTATGTGTATGAAAACAATGCATTACAGATGTTTGAAAATATGGAACGCCTGAAAAGAGAACCTTACGGATGTTTTGAACAGCTTTCTTCAACCGTTTATCCAAATATTTTCATTCTGGATTATTTAAAACAGATTAAAAGAATTACACCGGAAACCGAAAGTCTGGTCATCAGAAATATGAAAAAAGGCTATCAGAAAATGCTGAGCTATAAAAACCGTGACGGCGGATTCACTTACTTCGGATCTTCGGAATCGGATGTTGCACTTTCTGCTTTTGCATTGCTTGAATTTAAAGATCTGAAAAAATATGTGAATATCGAACCTAAAATCATTCAGGATCTTACCTCTTTTATTTTATCCAAAAAAAATCAGAACGGAATGTTTGAAGTAAGAAGAAACTATGAAAAAAGCATTCCATATTCAGATTTTGCATGGTCGAGAAATATGTATGTTTTATATGCTTTGTCTAAAACGGGAATCAGAAATCTGGACGATGCCTACGAAATCAATCTGAAACGTGCTTTGGCGTCAAAAGATGCTTATCAGTTGGCTTTAATGGCAAATATTTCTTATAATTTAGGCAAAAATCAGCAGTATAAAGAGTTGATAGCAATTTTAAACAGTCAGTTTGAAGGGAAAAGTTTAAAAACAAGAACCACTTTTACAGGTTCCGGAGGATTTTCTGCGAATGCAGAAACACTATCACTTTATCTGATGGCTTTGCAGAAAGATGAGCAGTTGAGCCAGTTAAAAATTGCAGAAGTTGCAGATCATTTAATCAATTTCAATGGGTATTACGGTTTCGGTTCTACTCAGGCAACAACTTTGGCTTTGGAAGCATTATCTGTATTTTTTTCAAAAAATGAAAAATTATACGGTACTGAAAAACCTTTTATAAAAATAAACGGAGCAGAGATCAGAACGAATAATTCGGTGGGTTCTGCTTTTAAAAACGGAGAAAATACAATCAGCATCAATTATCCTACAAAAAGAGGACTTCCTTACAAACTGGATTACGAATATTACACGTTAAAAGCTCCGAAAAGTGCAGAAATTCCTTTAATTCTGAATACAAAATTAAAATCTGAAACGGCAAAAACAGGAGAGACAGACCGAATGATAATTACCATTCAGAATAAAATAAACAATCAGCTTCCAATGGTGACGGCAAAAATAGGAATTCCGGCAGGATTAACTTTACAGAATGCCTTGCTGAAAGATCTTCTGGATAAAAAACAGGTTTCTTATTACGAAATTTTTGATAATTATCTGGTTCTGTATTGGGAACATTTTGATGCCAACGAAATAAAAACCATTAATCTGGATCTTAAAGTGGAATTTGCGGGAGAATATACAGGAAAAGCAAGCAACGCATACCTTTATTATATGCCGGAAGCAAAATTTTGGAATGAAGGGATAAAAGTCAGAATTCAGCCTTAAAGTTTGTTTTAAAATTGTTGAATTTTTAACTGTTTGATTTATATTTAATTAAAAAGTCTGCTTAAACTTTTTATTTAACCGCAAAAGTCACAAAAGATCTGCTAAATTTTTTATTTAAAGTAGATTATTATAAATGAAAAAGCTCACCATAGTTTTAAAAATCTTTGATTTTTATTCTTTTGAGTGCTTTGATTATTCTGGAAATTCGCTTTAACATTTTCTTTTGTCCCTTTTGCGGTTAATTCTGAAATTAGTTTAAACAAGTTTAAATTATAAAAATGAAGAGGGTGAAGTTTTAACAAAAAAATATCAACTCCACTGCAACTTTTCCGAAAATCTGCATACTTAAAACAGAGAAACGGAAAATGATTATATTTTCAGAAAAATAATACATATGAAAAAACTAGGAACTACCATATTGGCTTTGATGTTGGTAATGGGCTGTAAAACCAAAACAGCGACAGATCAGCAAAAAGAGACCCAAAAATTAAGCATCGAAAAAGACAAAGATCAGGACGGCGTTAAAAACTGGAAAGATAAATGTCCTGAAATCGCAGGACCGATAGAAAATAAAGGCTGTCCGTTCCCAGATATGGACGGCGACGGCGTTCCCGATAAAGATGATCAATGCAAAGAACTTTCAGGACCTGTGGAAAATAACGGCTGTCCTTTTCCGGATACCGACGGAGATGGAATAATAGACAAAGATGATGCCTGTCCGACGGTTGCCGGACCCGCAGAAAACAACGGCTGTCCGTGGCCGGATACAGATGGCGACGGAATTCTGGATAAAGACGATGCCTGTCCTACCGTTCCCGGATTACCGGAATATAACGGCTGTCCGAAACCGAAATCGGTTGTGGCTATGGAGATTGAATCTTCACCGCGAAGTTTATCTGCTGCGGGAGCAAAATCGATATCAGGTGTAAAGATTAGTAAATCCAAAACAAAGGGTAAGAAAACAAAAATTTATGAAGAATTTCCGGATGCAGGAAAACTTACAGCAGGAGAAGTAAATGATTTCTCAAAATGGAATTACTGGCAGGATATGGCGGTTCCTGTTTTATCAGAATATAAAAATCAATGGAAACTTTTCCCTGATAAAAGGGTTTCTGTTCAGTTGGTTAATAAAGACAAAAAACCAGTTATTGGTAAGAGATTAAGGTTGTTGAATGATAAGAAAGAAATTATTTGGGAAGCTGTTTCGGATAATAAAGGAAACGCAGAATTATGGATCGCTCCAAGAATAGATTATCAATCTTTATCGAAGAAATATTATATAACAGACGATAAAGGAAAAACTTTGTCAGCTAAAGCAAATTTATTTAAAAAGGGTGAAAATATAATTACAATAGATGCACCATGTCTTCAAAAAAGAAATTTAGATTTAGCTTTTGTTGTAGATGCTACAGGATCTATGGGGGATGAGATTTCTTATTTAAAGGCAGAATTACTGGATGTGCTGAGAAAAGTTGAAAAAAAACTTCAGAATACAACAGATGTTCGTTATGGTTCTGTATTTTACAGAGATCAGGGTGATGAATATATAACGCGTGAATTTAATTTTTCCGACAGAGCTGAAAATTTGGTGAATTTTATTAAAAAACAAAATGCTAATGGAGGTGGAGATACTCCTGAAGCAGTTGTTGAAGCATTGGATTCTTCAATTGATAAACTTAGCTGGAGCAAAGAAAATTCTACAAAAATTATTTTTCTGATTCTTGATGCATCTCCACATTATTCTGAAGAAAATATTAATAAAATATATAATAAAATAAAACTGGCAGCAAAAAAAGGAATTACAATTATTCCTTTGGCAGCGAGTGATACAGATAAAGAAACGGAATATATTATGAGAACGTTTGCATTGCTTACAAACGGAACCTACACATTCCTTACTAACCACAGTGGAATCGGAAATCATCACATCGAACCAACAACAGATTCTTACGAAGTGGAAAAGTTAAATGATTTATTGTTGAGGCTTATTCTGCAACGTTCAACAATACCTTCTTGTCAGAAGCCTTCTAATAATGAATTTATTAATAAAAAAATTGAAGTAGAACTTGAAAATGAAGAAAACCCTAAGGTTAAAATCTATCCAAACCCTACAAAAGGATTAATTAACATACAGTCGAATAAACAGATTGATGAATTATACCTATATGATTTCAGTGGTAAAATTTTAATCAAACAGGAAAAATTACCAAAAGGAAATAATAAAATAGATATTACTTCCTATCCTCAAGGTGTTTATTTAATGAGATGTTTATATGGAAAACAATGGGACGTATTTAAAATTATAAAAAATTAAAGTTAGTGTTAACAGGCATTCTCAAAGGATGTCTGTTTTTATTTTAAATAAACTTTCAAAAATTATTGAAAGTTCGAAAATTATTATTACATTTGTATCAGAAATTAAAAGTAAGACAAAATGCAACTTTCAGAAGCTAAAGAAAAATACATTCAGACTTGGGGTACATTTGCGACCAATTGGGGGATCAACCGTACTATGGCGCAGGTTCATGCTTTGCTTTTGGCAAGTGGTAAAGCACTTTCTACGGATGAGGTAATGGAGCAGCTTGAAATTTCAAGAGGAAATGCCAATATGAATCTTCGTGCACTGATGGATTGGGGAATCGTGAGAAAAGAATTTGTAAAGGGCGACCGTAAAGAATATTTTGTGGCAGAAAAAGACGTTTGGTTTTTATTCAAGCAGATTACAAAAGAAAGAAGAAAGAGAGAGATTGAGCCTGTTATTTCGTTTCTGGAAGAACTGAAAAATATTGAAGACAAAGATTCTGACGAAGCAAAAGAGTTCATTAAATTAATGGATGATTTCAGCTCTGTAACAGGGAAAATAAACAATATTATGGATCTCGCGATAAAAAGTGACGATCATTGGCTGGTTGGGAAAATTACGAATTTACTGAAGTAATCATTTATTATTCTGAACGAAACGAACAGGATGAATATAAAAAGGAAAATTGTCCTTTTTTATTTCAGGTTAACTTTCAAAAATTATTGAAAATACAATAACAATAAAAACTCAAAACATGAAACTTAAAATATTAATAGGAGAAGCAATAGTTCAGACAGTCATTAGCCTTGTATTCTTTTCGTATGCTATCGCTGATTATTTCGAAAAAACATCCGGAACAGAATTTTTTATTGCTCTTTTATATGTTGGCGTTTCAAATCTGATAGGATTTTTATTGAGGGTTTCACTTAGCAAAAGCAAATTTCACCGGTACTATTTTTTGGGAGTCTTGATATTTTTCCAGTTATTATTTGTTGCGGTTTTATTATTCAACGATTCTAAAATTGAGTATGTTCTTTATTTCATGAGCATCGGAGGCGTACTTTTTAATATTTACTATCTGATCTATGGCTTTTATAATGTTAAAACGATGCAACAGAATAAAACGGATAAATAATTTTTTTGAAATTAAATTTCAAAATTTATTGAAAATATAATATTTATAAAATGTTCAATATTGTTTCATATCTGCTTTTTCTTTCCGTCAGTTCATACATCACCATTGATGTCGGAAGAAGATGCTACAACGCAGGAAAACATTACCTGAACTATCTTATTCACGATGCAGATCTATGTTTAACGATCAACAGGATTCTTTTGGGATGTTATTATCTCATCAATCTAGGGTACATCGCATTAAATCTGACGCACTGGGAAAAAGTAGATTCTATAGAAAAAATGTTATCTGTGACAGCAGTCAGAATCGGTTATATCACCTTGATTTTATGTGTGCTGCACTTTATGAACATTTTCGCACTATACTTTTTAAGAAAAAATTTAACCATAAAATAATAAAACTATGAATGCAACAGCTCTCACCACAACGTACAATTTTCAGGCATACATGATCTATCTGCCAATTGTAATCCTTCTTACTGTGCTGGTTTCCCAGTTTCTTTTTAAAAATTCCAAAGCATTTATGATCGATATTTTTCATCAGAAAGAAGATATTGCAATGGCAACCAATTCCCTGTTCAAGATCGGTTTTTACCTTTTAAATCTCGGTTTCGCACTTTGTATTATTGAATTTTTTCAAATTGAAACCATTGAAAGACTGGTTGTTGCTTTAAGCGAAAAAATCGGAGGATTTTCCATCTATCTCGGAGTAATGATGCTTCTGAACCTGCTTCTTTTCCTGAAAGGTCGTAAACATGCCATGAACAAAGATAAAATCATCAAAAATGAAAACACTGCTATTTAAAATCTGGATGTATTTCACCTTCAAAATCCAGAAAAAGAGAACGAGAGGAGACTTTTTAAACCTGTAAAATTAATCACCATGAAAACTTTTGTTAAAAACGACTTTTATATTCAACTTTCATTCCTTGTAATCGGACTTATTTTGGTATTCTTAGGAATTGTTGTTTTTGAAAATGCTACTGTTTTTCTTTTTTATTTCATAGTGGGAATACCTCAATTGATTAGTTTTATCAGCAGAGCCTTTCAGAAAACAAAGAAATCTTGGCTATATATTGTCTATGGAATTTTTATAATGCCTGTTTGGATTTCATGGCTGATTATTTTGGCTTTTAATAACAATAATGATGTCACCAATTTTTTCGGATATATTTTAATCGCATCAGTGTTTTACAGTCCGGTACTTGCAATCCTCTACATTATAGATTGTTATAAAACTTATGAATACTAAAAAAACAGGATCATGAAAACTATTCTTACATACGATCTCAGAATCCAGCAATCGCTAATCTTACTGTTTCTTGCAACAATTCTTGCAGCAATAATTACACAACAGGAATTTTTAGGAATAGTAATAATAGTTGAATTTTTCCTGATAGCCGTTGCCCAATATTCTCTGAATATCATCAAGGCTTTCAGTAACAAATATGTAAAAACAGATTCCAGAAAAGTATATGTTTTTATTTCAAGCTATGTTGTAATCGGTTTTTTAATCCTGATTTTCTCATCATTATTCAAGTTTGAAGACACTGAACAAAACCTGAAAAATATTTTTGAATTAATGGTAATGTCCTGGATATTTCTTTCACCAGTTCTCATCATTCAGTCATTAATGATCAGTTTTTTTGATGCTAAAAATAGTTTAAACGAACAACCATGAAAACCCTCAAAAACCACACCCTCATCTACGACAACGAATGTCCTATGTGTAACATCTATTCAAAAGGCTTCATCAAATGCGGAATGCTCCATGAAAACGGAAGAGAAGCCTTTACAGATCTGAGTTTCGAAAATAAAGACCTCATTGATTTCAACCGCGCAAAAAACGAAATTGCTTTAGTCGATCACGAAAAAAACACAGTAATATATGGTTTAGAAAGTCTTTTGTTAATCATCGGAAATTCTTTTCCAAAGCTTGAAAAAATTGCGAGGATTCAGCCTTTGCACTGGTTTTTCAAAAAGCTGTATTCCTTTGTGTCTTATAACCGGAAGCAGATTATTCCTTCCGCAAAAGATCAGCATGAAGAAGCCTGTGTTCCGGATTTCAATCTAAAATACAGATTGGCTTACTTCGCTTTTGTGGTCATTTTTTCAGGATACATTTTAAGCATATTTTCACCTAAATTGGGATTAAACCTCACTCAGAATTTTTGGAGAGAATTTGCAATCTGTTGCGGACAAATCGTTTGGCAGACTTTAATTTTAAAAACTTATTTAAAAGAGAAAATCTGGAATTATTTGGGAAATATGATGACGGTTTCCTTAATCGGAACTTTACTTCTGATTCCTGCTTTATTTCTTAATATCAATGCAAATGCATCAGTTATCTATTTCGGAATTGTGGTTTTTGTCATGTTTTCAGAACATCTCAGAAGAAGCAGAATTTTAAAATTAAACCTTTTT
Source organism: Chryseobacterium mucoviscidosis (assembly GCF_002177115.1). Lineage (GTDB taxonomy): Bacteria > Bacteroidota > Bacteroidia > Flavobacteriales > Weeksellaceae > Chryseobacterium > Chryseobacterium mucoviscidosis. Next base: position 24,318 of record NZ_MVAG01000057.1, read on the forward strand.
CCGACAATTTCGTGGACCGTTTTCAGATTGACTGTTTTAGCTGTTTTAATATGGATGAATCTATAAAAACTAAAAAGTATTTTTAAAATGGCAACAATCTATTTAGATACCATCATCAAAGCCGATATCCAAATCGTTTTCGATTTATCAAGAGACATCGATCTTCATCAGAAATCAACTTTTAAAACAGGAGAAAAAGCAATCGCAGGACGAACTTCAGGACTCATTGAAGAAGGCGAAACAGTAACGTGGAAAGCAAAACATTTAGGAATCTATCAAATCCTGACTACAAAAATTATCAGCATGAAGAAACCTTATCATTTCACAGATACGATGTTGAAGGGTGCTTTCAAATCCATGAAACATCAGCATATTTTCAGACAGGAAGGTAAAAACACAATCATGACAGACATCTTCGAATTTCATTCCCCTTTCGGATTCATAGGAAAAATTTTCGATGCTCTGTTTCTTAAAAATTACATGAAAAACTTTCTTTTAGAGAGAAACAAATTGATAAAATTCACCGCAGAAAATAAGCAGAAGCGCGAGCGAAGCGAGCGTCGAAACGTTTAGTATTAGCGATGTCATGCTGAGCTTTAAGTTCATCCTGAGCTTGACGAAGGAAAGAATCTCAATATTTAAATCCACCATCAATCAACTAAATCCCATCCACCAAAATGAAAATAATCATCGCCGCCGGAACAGGCTTTCTCGGCAAAAACCTTGAAAAATATTTTACTGAAAAAGGGAACGAAGTATATATTTTAACCCGAAACCCAAAACAGAAAAATGAATTGTATTGGGATGCCAAAACTTTGGGCGAATGGAAAAAATTACTCGAAAATTCTGATGTTCTGATCAATCTTGCCGGAAAATCCGTTGATTGCAGATATACGGAAAAGAACCAAAAAGAAATTTACAATTCAAGAATTGAAAGCACAAAAGTTCTTCAGCAGGCAATTGATGAATGCATCCATAAACCCAAAATCTGGCTCAATGCAAGTTCTGCAACCATTTACGTTCATTCAGAAAAACAATTAAACACAGAAGAAAACGGAATCATCGGTGATGATTTTTCCATGAACATCTGTAAAAGCTGGGAAAACGAATTTTTTAAATCAGAAACAGAAAATCTACGAAAAGTTGCGTTACGGACTTCCATCGTTTTAGGAAATAACGGCGGCGCTTTTCCAAAACTGAAAATGCTTACCAGATTCGGATTAGGCGGAAAACAGGGAAAAGGAAACCAAAACGTGAGTTGGATTCACATTGATGATTTTTGCAGAGCAGTAGCGTTCATTCTTGAACATGAAAATATTTCAGGTGAAATCAATATTACAGCACCTAATCCTTTATCCAACGAAGAATTCATGAAAAAATTAAGAAAAGAAATGAAGATCCCGTTTGGATTCAATGCTCCGGTTTGGCAACTTGAAATTGCATCCATATTTTTAAATACCGAAACCGAATTACTATTAAAAAGCCGAAACGTTTACCCTGAAAAATTAATCACAAGCGGCTTTAAATTTTCCTATTCAACAGTTGAATCTGCATTTAACGATTTGGTTTAAAAATAAACGGAATTAGAAACTCACGTAACAGAAAATCTTTGATTTTCAAAAATTAATATGTTCTTCTATAGAAAATGTGATAATAATCTTAAATTCCAATGTATTTTAATCTTTTGTCCCTTTTGTAGTTAAAAATTTACGGTGAAATATTAAATTAGCAAAAACTAAACGTCAATGTTCATCAGACAAAAAACAAAAGCCATCCTCCTTTCATCATTTCTTACGTCATCCGCTTTTTTTTCTCAGGCTCACAATGTTTCTGAAGGCTATCAGAAACCTACAGATCCGCTTGTTATACAAAATCTGGAAAACTGGCAGGATTTAAAATTCGGACTCTTCATGCATTGGGGAACCTACAGCCAATGGGGAATTGTCGAAAGTTGGAGCCTCTGTCCCGAAGACGAATCATGGACACAAAGAAAACCCGAACACGGAAAATCATACTACGAATACATAAAAAACTATGAAAATCTTCAGACCACTTTCAATCCGGTTCAGTTCAATCCACAGAAATGGGCAGAAGCTGCGAAAAAAGCAGGAATGAAATACGTGGTTTTCACCACAAAACATCATGACGGTTTTGCGATGTTTGATACCCAACAGTCTGATTATAAAATTACTTCTTCCAAAACTCCTTTTTCCAAAACTCCGAAAGCAGACGTAACAAAAGAAATTTTCAATACATTCCGAAATAGCGGGTTTAAAATCGGAGCTTACTTTTCAAAACCCGATTGGCATTCTGACGATTACTGGTGGTCGTATTTTCCGCCAAAAGACCGAAATGTGAACTACGACCCGAAAAAATATCCTGAAAAATGGAACCGTTTTAAAAATTTTACGTTTAATCAGCTCAACGAAATCACCTCCAATTATGGCAAAATTGACATTCTTTGGTTAGATGGAGGTTGGGTTCGTCCCTTTAATACCATCGATCCCAATGTTGAATGGCAAAGAACCATTAAAGTTGAACAGGACATCGATATGGACAAGATCGGAACCATGGCGCGCAAAAATCAACCCGGAATCATTGTTGTAGACCGTACCGTTCCCGGAAAATGGGAAAATTACGTAACGCCAGAACAGGCGGTTCCCGAAAAACCACTTTCCATTCCCTGGGAAAGCTGCATCACGATGGGAGATTCGTTTTCCTATGTTCCCAACGACAATTACAAATCCTCTCAGAAAATCATCGAAACGTTAATTAAAATCATCTCAAGAGGCGGAAATTACCTCATGAATATTGCTCCCAGACCCAATGGAGACTACGATCCCATTGTTTACGAAAGACTGAAAGAAATTTCAAGTTGGATGGATAAAAACCAGTCGGCTGTTTTTGCAACAAGAAGTGTTGCCCCTTATCACGACGGAAATTTTTACTACACGAAAAGCAAAGACGGAAAAATAGTGAATATTTTTCATCTGGATGAAAAAACAAATTATCAGGCTCCATCAATCCTAAATTTCGTTATTCCTGAAAATTTTAAACCAAAATCATTGAAAATTTTAGGATTATCCAATAAAATTCAGTGGAAACAAACCGGAAATTCAATTGAAATCAATTTTCCAAAAGAAAGAAACCAGTTAAAATATTCAACCGTAATCCAGATTACGCAGTAGTTAAAATTGTAGACTACAAAACGACCTAGGAAATCGAAGCGTTAAGAAAATAAATTCTGTGAACGTTAAGAAAATTCTACTGTTTGAGCGCGACACAAATATTGAACTGAAAAACCAACATTAAATTTGCGCGAGTTTTAGAATTTTTAGAAAGCAGATTTTATTTTTAGCGAAGAGTTCCAAGTCTTGATTTTTTTGTTTCTTTTTTCATCAAGGAAAAAAGAAAATATTTTAAAACAAAATTATTTTGCGATGTCTTTAAAACTTCGATTTAAAATTATAATAATTTCGTTATTGAGCACAACATTTATTACAGCTCAAAAACCATTATACAAAGACCCGAAACAACCTGTTGAAGCCAGAGTTCAGGATTTACTGAAACGCATGACTCCCGAAGAAAAATTCTGGCAGTGCTTCATGATTCCCGGAGATTTGGATAACGTTCCGAAAGATCAGTATTCCCACGGAATCTTCGGTTTGCAGGTAAGCGCAGGAAATCAGGGAGGCGGAGTTGCAGGACAAATGCTGAAATACAACGCCAATGAAGATGCAGAAAGACTTGCGAAAAAAATCAATGCCATTCAAAAATATTTTGTGGAAGAATCACGACTGGGAATCCCAATTATTCCTTTCGATGAAGCTTTGCACGGACTGATGCGTGAAGGTGCAACAGCTTTTCCACAAGCAATTAGTTTGTCGGCAACTTTCAATCCTGAATTGATGAAAGAAGTTTCCACAGCCATTGCAAAAGAATCTAAACTGAGAGGAATCCGTCAGATTCTGACGCCGGTTATGAATTTGGCGAGCGATGTTCGATGGGGAAGGACAGAGGAAACTTATGGTGAAGATCCGTTTCTGACTTCCGTGATGGGTGTCAATTTCGTCAGTTCCTTTGAAAATCAAGGAATCATCACCACTCCGAAACACTTTTTAGCCAACGTTGGAGAAGGCGGAAGAGATTCATACCCTATTCATTGGAGCAAAAGATATCTGGAGGAAACCCATTTAATTCCTTTTCAGAAAGCCTTTCAACAGGGAAAAAGCCGTTCGGTAATGACTTCCTACAATTTGCTTGACGGAAGACCTTCAACGGCAAATCATTGGCTGCTAACAGAAAAATTAAAAAAAGACTGGAATTTCAAAGGTTTTATCATCAGCGATGCAAGTGCGGTTGGTGGAGCAAATGTGCTGCATTTTACGGCAAAAGATTACGATGATGCTTCCGCACAGGCGATCAATGCTGGGCTTGATGTGATTTTCCAGACAGAATATCAACATTATAAACTTTTTATTCCTCCGTTTTTGGATGGAAGAATTTCTCAGGAAAGAATTGATGATGCAGTTTCCAGAGTTTTAAGAGCAAAATTTGAACTCAGTCTGTTTGAAAATCCTTACGTTTCTAATAAAGATATAGAAGAATTAAATAAAACCAATCACAAACCATTAGCGGAAAAAGCGGCGGCAGAATCTTTTGTGTTGCTTCAGAATAATCATCAGACGCTTCCGATTTCAGAAAAATATAAAAAGATTTTAGTCGTCGGAACAGATGCTGTTGATGCAAGATTGGGCGGTTATTCGGGACCGGGAAATAAAAAAATCAGCATTTTGGACGGTATTAAAAATTTTGCTGAAAATAAAAATTTCGAAATTACTTATTCAAAGGGAATCGACTGGAATATAAAAGAATTTATGACGGTTCCTGCTGAAGTTTTGTCTTTTGAAAATCAAAAAGGCTTGAAAGGAAGCTACTTTTCAGATTCAGAATTAAAAGGAAAACCTGAATTTGAAAGACAGGACGAACAGCTCAATTTCAAATGGACTTTGTATTCTCCCAATCCTGAAAAACTGCAGCCCGACAATTACAGCATTCGGTGGACAGGAAAACTCGAAGCCCCAAAATCGGGAAAATATCAGTTAGGACTAAGAGGAAACGATGGTTTCCGATTGTTTTTAAACGGTTCATTGTTAATTGACAATTGGGAAAAATTCAGTTATTCCACCAAAACCGTTGAGGTAGAATTTACTAAAGGTCAGAAATATGATATTGCGGTTGAATTTCACGAAAACAGGGGAGAAGCGAATATTGAACTGATCTGGAATTATGGCTTACATGACTACCGAAAAGATTTTAATGATGCTTTGAAGCAGGCTCAGAATGCAGATTACATCATTGTTACAGCCGGAATTCATGAAGGGGAATTTCAGGATCGCTCTTCGTTAAGTCTTCCCGGAAATCAGGAAAAATTCATCCATGAAATATCAAAATTAAATAAACCCACGACAGTTGTTTTAGTAGGTGGTTCTGCCATAAAAACAACAGATTGGAAAGATAAGGTAGGAGCCATTCTGGAGGTCTGGTATCCCGGAGAAGAAGGTGGAAACGCTGTGGCAAAAGTACTTTTCGGAGCAGAAAATCCCTCAGGAAAACTGCCAATAACCTTTCCGGTTGAAGAAGGTCAGTTGCCTTTGACGTACAACCATCATCCGACAGGAAGAGGAAATGATTATTACGATCTGAGCGGCGAACCTTTGTATCCTTTCGGTTTTGGATTAAGCTATACCACTTTTGAAATCTCAGATTTACAGTTAAATAAAACAAAATATTCTGAAAATGATACAATTGTGGCAAAAGTGACTGTGAAAAATACAGGTTCGAAAGCAGGAAGCGAAGTCGTTCAGTTGTACGTAAAAGATCTGCTGGCTTCGGTTTCCAGACCGGTTATCGAACTGAAAGGATTTCAGAAAGTATATTTAAATCCGGGAGAATCTAAACAGATTTCAATTGAAGTTCCGGTTAAAGAATTACAGTTTTTAGATGAAAAAATGAATTGGATCGTGGAAAAGGGAACGTACAGAATCTTTGTCGGAAACTCTTCCAAAAATCTTCCTTTGAAACAGAATGTTGAGGTTGAGTAGCCCGGCGTAAAAAAATTATGGTATGAAATGTGTAATATTTAATCCGAACAGGAATGAATTTCATGATAAATTCATTCAAAAAAAGTAAATATTATGAAAAAGTTATTTATATCAACCGTTTTATTAGTAGGATTATCAATGAATGCTTACGGACAGAAACGTCCACCTGCACCTCCACATCCTTCAAAAAGTGAGTTGATCAGCAGCAAATCGAGAGAACTTGACAGAAGATATAAAGCGGAGAAAAAAGCAATTATGAATCATCCGCTAGCAACCAAAAAAATGAAGCAGGATCAGTTAAGAGCTTTAAATGAAAAGTACCAGAGTCAGAAGAGATTACTAAGAAAAATGTAATTTTCCAATACAATAAAAACAGGCTATCCAATACAGATAGCCTGTTTTTTTTATGTTCTAACCTAAGGAATAAAAATCAAAGATTTTCAAAAACTATTGTGAACTTTTTCATTTATAATGATCAGTTTTAAATAAAAGTTTAGTTCATCTTTGGTGACTTTTTGCGGTTAAAAAAAGGTATAAACAGGCTTATTAATAAACCTTTCTTGCGAGCAATAGATTTAAAAGAAAAGTTCCAGTCCAGTTACTGTTATTGGAGCCATTATTTCCTATAAAATCCACGCGCGCAACAGAAACCGTAAGTCTCGTTTTACCAGAAGTTCCGTTATTGGCAAGGCTTACAAAAGAAGCAATGAAAACATCCGGAAAACTGGAATTGTTTCCTGCGGTAAGCGAAGGATTCATATTGGTAATATTAAAAGGAGTTCCCTGATATTCGTAAACCAAAGTCATTCTGCTCGCATTGGAAAAACCTGTTCCTACCGAGAACGATGTAGATGCTTTGCTGATGACCCACCATGCATCAGTTCCTGTTCCTGTATCATATGCTGTATTAGAATGTCCGGTCCAGTCGGCAACCGGAGCTGTTCCCGAAGCGTGCGGCGGTATCGAAAGCTGTGTTCCGTAGATTTCCACATTATTAGGTTTCGGAAGCGTAATAAAAGAAAGATCCCATGTTCCTCCGGTAGTGTTGCTGTTATTTACCACTTCTGCATACGCTCCTGTAGGAATGATAAATGTGGAAACCGGAGTATTGTCTATTCTTAGCGTATTTCCCCCTGAAGCCTGTAAAGTAATATTGAAAGCAGATATATTTTTTATCTTATAAATTCTTCCTGTAAAACTTGAAGCTCCAGAACCGATTGCCGGCAGTGTAAAAGTAGAATTGGCAGTACCATTATAGGTGATGTAATGATCGTTTGTAACGATAGAATAGGTAGTTGCTGTTACCTGCCTGTAATTCGCACTCACAGATCCGTTAATATCTAATGTGCTGGTTGGTTGGTTTTTACTGATTCCCACTTGTGCGTTGGCGAGAAATCCGCACATCACAAAAATCGAAAAAATCTTTTTCATACATATAAATTTTATTTGATTATTTCAAATGTATTAAAATTTTAATATAAATTTTTATTTTTGACTATCATTTTTAATAGTTTTAATAAATTATGTTGATAATATTAATCTAATAGCGGCTTTAATGAATATTTTAAAATATTTTCTGATTTTATATTTTTATTTTAAACTTCAGCGATTACAGCTTCTGATGATGACAAATAGTAAACAAAACCTTCCGGGATCAATTTCGTCAGAATGCCATACATCCGATATTTTTCCTTAAATTCGCATAAAAATTTTAAACTAATGAATTACGATATTATTGTCATCGGAAGTGGTCCTGGTGGATACGTTACAGCAATCAGAGCGGCACAATTAGGTTTCAAAACAGCAATCATTGAAAAAGAAAATTTAGGAGGAATCTGCCTTAACTGGGGATGTATTCCTACCAAAGCTTTATTGAAGTCGGCTCAGGTTTTTCATTATATTAATCATGCTGAAGATTATGGATTGAACAAAGTGGAAGCTAGCTTTGAGTTTCCGAACGTAATTCAGAGAAGCCGTGGCGTTGCATCGAAAATGAGCAAAGGAATTGAATTCCTTATGAAAAAGAATAAAATCGATGTTATTCTGGGTACTGCAAAAGTACAGAAAGGTAAAAAAGTTTCCGTTACCGATAAAGAAGGAAAAGTAACTGAATATACAGGAACGCACATCATCATCGCAACAGGAGCGCGTTCAAGAGAATTGCCGAACTTGCCACAGGACGGTAAAAAAGTAATCGGATACAGACAGGCATTGTCTCTTCCTGAGCAGCCAAAATCTATGATTGTTGTAGGTTCCGGAGCTATCGGGGTAGAATTTGCCGATTTCTATAATACAATGGGGACAAAAGTAACCGTTGTAGAATTTATGCCAAACATCGTACCTGTAGAAGATGAGGAAATCTCTAAACACTTAGAAAAATCTCTGAAAAAATCAGGAATCGAGATTATGACCAATGCTTCCGTAGAAAGCGTTGATACAAGCGGAGAGGGCGTAAAAGCTACCGTAAAAACAGCAAAAGGAAACATCGTTCTTGAAGCTGATATTTTATTATCTGCTGTAGGAATCGCCGCAAACATCGAGAACATCGGTCTTGAAGAAGTTGGAATCCAGACAGACAAAGGAAGGGTTTTGGTCAACGAATGGTACGAAACTTCAGTTCCGGGTTATTATGCAATCGGAGACATCATTCCTACTCAGGCTTTGGCACACGTTGCTTCAGCGGAAGGAATTACTTGTGTTGAAAAAATCAAAGGAATGCACGTTGAGAAAATCGACTATGGTAATATTCCGGGATGTACATACTGTCACCCTGAAGTAGCTTCAGTAGGTCTTACAGAAAAACAGGCTAAAGAAAAAGGATATGAAATTAAAGTAGGAAAATTCCCTCTTTCGGCAAGTGGAAAAGCAACGGCAAACGGAAATACGGACGGTTTCGTTAAAGTTATTTTCGATGCTAAATACGGAGAGTGGTTAGGTTGCCACATGATCGGAGAAGGTGTTACAGATATGGTTGCAGAAGCGGTAGTTGCCAGAAAACTGGAAACTACAGGTCACGAAATCATCAAATCTATTCACCCGCACCCGACAGTTTCTGAAGCTATTATGGAAGCTGCAGCGGCTGCTTATGGAGAAGTGATTCACATTTAATTTTTCACTTTGCCAAAGTTGAAAATCTTTGCCAAAGTTCAACAATATCAAAACCACAGATCAGAAGTCTGTGGTTTTTCTCTTTGAAAAGGATCTGTTTAAATTTGATATTTAAAATTTTATGATTCGATTATTTTACCACGCAAAGTTTTAATTCAACTTTACACATTATTCTTAGAAAGCAAAGGCAAATAAAATTTGCTTCACGAAGCCTGACAACATTGCTTCATCAAATCAGCTTGTTGTTTCTTCTTTGCTCATTTAAATAATTAAATCTTTAAATAAAAACTTTGCGTTAAAAAATGAATGAATTTTTTGAATATTTAATCAAATTTAAACATTCTTTAAGATGATTTTTTTGATTTTGTCTCAGTTATTTTCTTATTTTAGTCAGTCAATAAATACAAATAAACTATGTTTAAAAAATTAGCTGCGGAAGCTTTAGGATTGGGAGATATCGGTAAAATCATCCCTTCACAGGATTATGACAAAGTAGATTCGGACGATTATATCCTTTCCGAAGATAACGAGAAAATTTTCTTTTTAATTAAATCCAAAAGAGACGAATACTGCTTTACCAATAGAGCTTTGATCCACATCGACGGAGCCAGTGCGTTAGACAAAAAAAGAGTCTTGAAGAGATACGAATATTACCAGTTTCCTTTCTCTAATATTGCTTTACAGACGGCGGGAACCATCGATCTTGATGTAGAAATTTCTTTCAATATCGGGAATATTCCAATGATGATCAGCGTTGCAAAAGGTCAGATCGATCAGTTGAAAGATCTGTATAAAGCACTTTTGGCGATTCAGCAGGAAGTTCACCACAATCATTCTTTGCTGAATTTCTCTAACGACAGCATCCAGAAAGCCATTACAACAGTTGCTTCCGGAAAGCAGGAAAACGTTTCCAAGAGTCAGGAACTGAGAGCAATCAACGAATATATTTTTGCATGGAATACCAACAGTTTTGATAAATATAATCAGAAAGACTTCTCAAGGATTTTTGAAAAATATATTAATAATTAAAAATAAATTTAGATAATATGCCCGGAAATTTGCCGGGCTTTTTTAAACCACCATTCATGAAAAAAATCATTTTTTTGCTGCTTTTTGTATGCTTTAGCTTTTCATTTTCTCAGAACAAAGACGATAAAAGGTATTTTCCTGTGGAGTACATTCTAAAAACATCCAGCGACACCATCAAAACGAAGATCAGAAATGTAGGTAAATTTTCCAATACAAAATATTATGTAGCCACTGTGTTACTTAAGATGAAAATGAGGGATTCTTCCGGGGCTGAAACGTGGGTAGAACCAAAAGATGTGGAATACATTAAGATTACCGATGAAAATAATACCATTCATGAATATTATGCTTCTGCCGGGAAAATGGTTTTTGACAATGGTTTTGTAGAAATTTTGTATGAAGGCAAAAATATGAACTGGTACAGATTTTTTCCTCACGGCGGCTTAAAATTTGTTGGAACAGACTTTTTAATCGACGGCAGAAACCGAAAAATCATCAATGAATCCGGATTTTTCAATCCCAGTCTTAAAAACAGCCTGAAAGTAAGATTTGCGGCTTATCCGGATCTTCTTGCTATGATAGATTCCTGGAAAACAGATGACGATCTTCTGAAGATTCTTCAGTTGTATGATAAAAAAGTGGGGTAAACTATTTTTTATTGAAGAAAACCTCTTTTAAAAAAGCTTTACATTAAATACTTAATACTAAAAATCATTATAATTTTCTACCTAAATAAGAACATATCATCAATATTCATTTAAGCATAATTTTATTTGTGTTAAAATAATCCAAAATCACGGTATTTAGAAAAATTAATCTGTTTTTCTCGACTTGTTTTCTTAATTTTATTCAATGGATTTTGGGAAAGTTGGGCTTGTTTTATCGGGTGGCGGAACAAAAGGGATCGCACACGCCGGAGTTTTAAAATTCTTAGCAGAAAAAAACATCAATATCGATGTTCTTTCGTGTTGTAGTGCAGGTTCCATTGTAGGCTGTCTTCACGCGGTAGGAAAAACTCCCGAAGAAATTCTGGAATTTTTCAATTCCGTTTACTTTTTCAACTGGAAACATTTTGCATTCAACCAGCCCGGCTTGGTTTCTTCGGTGATTTTCAGAAATTATCTCAATCCTATTTTCGGCGAAATGAAACTGGGCGATCTCGATAAAGACGTAAGAATTGTGGCAACAGAATTAGTAGGAGGAACCGAAAAAATCTTTGAAAAAAGTTTTAAAATCGTAGATGCCATTATTGCTTCGTGCTCCATTCCCGGAGTGACAACGCCTTATATTATTGATGATGAAATGTACTGTGACGGAGGCGTGCTGAATAATTTTCCCGCCGACATCATCAGAGACGATTGCGATAAGCTGATCGGAGTCTTCGTTTCTCCCCCGCAAGACGTCAAAATCAATGATTTAAAATCGATTAAAGCTATTGTTTCCCGCTCGTACGATCTGCTTTCTTACCGCATCGAAAGAATTAAATTCGATCACTGCGACTGGTTTATCTCATCGCAGGAACTTTCAATCTACGGAACATTCGAAAGAAGAAAAGACCGTCTGGAACAGATTTTTAACATTGGCTACAACGCTGCCAAAGAAAGCTTTAATGAAAGCCGTTTTTACGCTGATCTGGAAAACGAAAAAAGAATAGTCTGAAATCTTTAATTTTACTACATCTTGAAAAGTTATTGGAAATTGATAAATCGTGTGTTTTTTATCAAATAAATTGCAGTAAAATTTATTTGATAAAAACATCCGTAAACTCAAAACTTTTCCCGTTGAAAAGCCCTTTGTCGCTAAGTTTCAGCTCGGGAATCACCAGAAGAGCCATGAAAGACAAACTCATGTAAGGCGCTCGTAATCTGCTTCCCAATTCCTTTGCGCGCCGGTCTAATTTAATATAAGCTTCTGCTACTTTTTCCGCAGGAAGATCCGTCATAATTCCGGCAATCGGCAGTTCCAGAACCATTTCTTCCTCATCATGGGCAAGAGAAATTCCGCCTTTTGCCTGAATGATCAGATTCACTGCTTTGCATATGTCATCGTCATTCGTTCCCACCACTACAATATTATGACAGTCATGCGCAACACACGAAGCAATCGCTCCGTTTTTTAAGCCTATATTTTTAATAAAAGCTGTGGCAACAGGAGCATCCTGATAACGGTTTACCACCGCAATTTTCAGGATGTCATTTTCAGGATCAGATTCCGCAAAACCATTGATATTTAAAGCTTCTGCGTGAATTTCTTTTGTAATCAGTTGTCTGTCCAGCGTTTCAATCACACGAATTTTTTCCCCTTCGCTTTTTACCTTAAAATCTGATGGGCTTTTTAAGCTGCAGCTAAAATTATTCACTGTCGCAGCTTCCACAGATTCAATAAACGATTCCCCGTTTTCTGAAACCAATGCTCCGTTGATGTACGTTTTTAAAATCGTAAAATCCGTGAGATTATCGATTTCTATAAAATCTGCATTGTCGCCAATCTGCAATAATCCGACCGGTAAATTGTAATGTTTAACCACATTGTAAGAAGAAGCACGCAGCACATCATACAAATCATAACCCAAATCCAGAGCGCGTTTCACATGATCGTTGATGTGAGATTCCAGCAAATTATCAGGATGCTTATCGTCACAGCAAAACATCATCTGATCCGGAAAATCTTTTAATAAAGGAATTAAAGTATCAAAATTTTTCGCTGCACTTCCTTCACGGATCATCACTTTCACCCCGAATTCAAGCTTTTCCAGTGCTTCCTGATGCCCAAAACACTCATGATCTGTAGAAATTCCCGCACTGAAATAAGATTTCATTTCTTCCCCCATTAATCCCGGAGCATGACCGTCAATCGGTTTGTGATGTCTTTTCGCAGATTCCAGCTTTTTCAGAACCTCCTCATCTTTGTAAATAACCCCCGGAAAATTCATCATTTCAGCCAGATATACAATTTCTTTCTTGCTTAAAAGCCCATCAATATCACCCGAATCAATCACCGCACCTGCTGTCTCAAAATGGGTCGCAGGAACGCACGAAGGAGCCCCGAAATAAAAATGAAAAGGTACTTTCTGAGCATTTTCAATCATATAATCCACCCCCGAAACTCCCAGAACATTGGCAATCTCATGAGGATCTGAAATCGTTCCCACCGTTCCGTGCTTTACCGCAATCTTTGCAAACTCAGACGGAACCAGCATACTGCTTTCAATATGAACGTGTGCATCAATAAATCCGGGCAGAACATACGTATCCTGATTTTCTGAAATTCTTTGTATTGAACTGATTTTGTTGTCTTTAATAATGATTTCAGCAGGGTAGGTTTCCCTTGTAACGATGTCAATGAGATTCGATTTAATGGTAAAAGCCATTGGATATTGATTATTTTAAGTGAATTTACCAAAATATTAGAAATAATACCATTTTTCTACACATAAAATATTCTGTAGAAATCATATATGTGCATCAGAAAAAGAAAATGCAGGAGCAGAACTCCGAAGGAGTTCAATTTTTTAGAGTAACTTTAATGACGAAATGGGAAAAACAGATAGGATAGCCTTAACCTCAAACTTAGCCTTTCCAATCTAAATCTTTTTTCTTTGAAGCTTTTTCCCACTTTCGCTACTCGCTTTTTTAGAATTTCGGCGGCAGCGAAGCTGCCGCCGAAATTCTAAAAAGAGCTCAGACATGCCGCTCAATTGGGGCTAGAAATCAGCCATCCATTCACTATTTCAACAATATCTTCAATAGATAGCTCCCCCAAAATAAAAACTACAGCTTTATTTATCTATCTATCAATTGGGTTTTATCTTTCACCAGAAAAGTAAAACCCTTTATAGTTCATAAAAATTTAAACAATTTTCCATTGTTTAAAAAAAACAAAAAAATTCCTGACGATGAAGTCAGGAACTAAATATATTATTGAAATTAATTTTTAACCACGTAACCATCCTGATTAACAATTGTTTTGCCGTTTCTGTCGGTTACCGTTAAAGTATACGGAGCTTTTTTCGCCGAACTCGTTAAATAATTTCTCCAGATCTGGTAAGTATATCCGTTATTATTAAACTCGTAATAATAATTTCCGCCTGTTCCATCCGGAATTAATTCTCCGTCCGAAATAATCATACTCGGTTTGGAAGTCACTTTTCCGTTGGCTGCCCAGGATTGATACAGATAATTTCCGTTGGGTTGTTTATCAATTTTAATTTTAAACTTTTTGGTTTTAATAATAAACGACTTGGGAACTTTTTCCTGCTGATAACTGATTTTTGAAACCGGATTTTCATTAAAAGCTCCAGCCTGAACCAATGAAAACTGAGCAATGCAAAATGCACCTAATAAAATTTTTCTGATCATTTTTTAGCTATTATTAGATGAAAATTTAATCAAATTTGAAGCCAATTCAGAGAGGGTTGATTAGTTTTAGATCCGATTTATCGTTAAAAATCACCCGATCTGGATTAAAAATTATTACATCAAAAAAATAATTAAATTGATTATCAGTTAATTAATGAATTTTCAAAAAAATATTTAAATTTTTTGAAACAACTGAATATTTTTCTTTCTTACATTTGTATCATCAAAAGGATCTCGTTCCTTTCTTATCAAAATGAAACTAATTAACTTTAAGTTTTTCCTTTTAAAAGTATCAGAAATCATCTTCACGATTTTCAATACTTCACCTCCTGCACTTTCTTAAATTTTTCGAAAGAATTATCATATAATTCGTACTCTGTTTTTCTTTTTATGAAAAAATAGAGCGCAATTCCTGTTTTCAAATTTAATCACACAAAAAAACAAACAAACTATGGAATTAAGTTTTCATGGCTGGATGATTCCGGTCGTTATTGCACTCTTGTGCGTTATTTTTTACAAATTTATTTTAAGAATTTTCTTCGGATTAGTCATTGTTCCACAGGACAGAATAGGCTTGGTTACCAAAAAATTCGTACTTGTCGGTAAGCAGGAACTTCCCGAAGGAAGAATTATCGCCACCAACGGAGAAGCCGGTTTTCAGGCACAGACTTTGGCTCCCGGAGTTTATTTCGGAAAATGGATCTGGCAATATTCTATTGATTTTCAGCCTTTCACCGTAATTCCCACAGGAAAAATAGGCTTACTTCTTGCGAAAGACGGGATTGAGCTGGAAACCGGAAGAATTTTAGGAAGAAAAGTAGACTGCGATTCTTTTCAGGATGCAGAAGCCTTCTTAAAAAACGGAGGTAGAAAAGGCCGTCAAACCGCAATTATTGCTCCCGGATCTTACAGAATCAATACTTTACTGTTTGAAATTGAACTCACAGACATGACCCAGATTCCGGATAATGCAGTGGGAATTATAACAACCATGGAAGGAAGCCCTTTGGAAGAAGGACAGATTGCCGGAAAGATCATCAACGGTCATAATAAATTTCAGGATGTTGATACCTTTTTAAACAGCGGTGGTTACAAAGGTCTTCAGGAACAGGTGATTTTGGCGGGTTCATATTTCTTAAACCCTTGGTTTACAAAAGTTGAAATGGTAAAAATGACGGAAATTCCGATCGGTCATGTTGGAGTCATTATCAGTTATGTAGGAGAGGAAGGACAGGATTTAAGCGGCGTAGACTTTAAACACGGAAATATTGTAGAAAAAGGTCATAAAGGAGTTTGGGCAGAACCCATCGGTCCCGGAAAATATCCGATTAACCCTTATATTATGAAAGTGGAACTTGTTCCGACTACCAATCTTGTCTTAAACTGGGCTTACGAAAGAAGCGAATCCCATCAACTCGATAAAAATCTTTCTACCATTACGGTTCGAAGTAAAGACGGTTTCCCTTTCAATCTCGATGTTTCACAGATTATACACATTCCGACATATGAAGCGCCAAAAGTGATTGCCCGTTTCGGAAATATGATCAATCTTGTAAGTCAGGTTCTGGAACCTACGATCGGGAATTACTTCAGAAATTCTGCGCAGGACAGCGATGTAATTGCCTTTTTAGGAACAAGAAAAGAAAGACAGCAATCTGCAAAAGACCACATCAGCAGCGTTTTGGAACAATATAATGTAAATGCTGTGGATACGTTAATTGGAGCCATTGTTCCTCCTGAAAGTCTGATGAAAACTTTAACAGACAGAAAGTTAGCAGAAGAACAGAAAATTACTTACGAAACTGAAATGCTTGCTCAGGAAACGAGACAGGCTTTGGAAAAAGAAACCGCCGTTGCAGATATGCAGAAGGAAATTGTAAAAGCGGATCAGGGCGTTTTAATTGCAGAAAGAATTGCCGACGCATCTGTGAAAAAAGCAACCGGAGACGCTAATTCCGTAAGATTGCAGGCAACTGCGGAAGGGGACAGACTGAAACTTTTAGCGACCGGTGAAGCAGAAAAAACAAGACTTCTCGCAAAAGCCGAAGCCGAAAAAATCGAATTACTGGCAAAAGCAAGTGCAGAACAGATTTCATTAACGGGTAATGCTGAAGCGGAAAAAATCTTAGCGATCGGTAAATCCAACGCAGAATCTTACAAATTATCTGTGGAAGCAATGGGCGGAAATAATTTCACCCAGTTAAAGATCATGGAAAATATTGCCAGCCAAAACGTAAGAATTATGCCTGAAGTGTTGATCGGCGGAAACGGAGATTCAGCAAACGGAGGAATCAGCGGATTGTTGGGATTACAGCTTTTGGAGCAGATTCAGAAGAAAAACTTAGAAACGGCTAATGTAATTGAAGAAAAAAGCGATAACAATTCTTAAATATTTTGGCTGAATGTCAGAATCAAAAAAACACAACATCATATATATATATTCAAAGTACAGAAAATTTTTCTGCCCCACTTTAAAAACTTTTAACCATTCTATATATCTTTTGCCAAAATCTTCGGTGCAAAAGAGGAAAGCTCCAGATTTTGGAGCTTTTTCTTTTTATGCGGTATAGTTTGCAAATGCTTCTTCAAGACTTTCGAACTTGCCTTTGAACTCATCAATCGGGCAGTCCTGCAGAATATTTCCTTTATGAATAAGGATCACGCGCGAGCAAAGCGCTTCCACTTCCTGCATGATGTGCGTGGAAAGCAAAACCGTTTTTTGCTGTCCGATTTCCTTTACTACATTTCGGATCTCGATGATTTGGTTCGGATCAAGTCCGTTCGTAGGTTCATCCAGAATTAAAAGATCCGGCTGATGAATAATTGCCTGTGCAAGACCTACTCTCTGTTTATACCCTTTGGAAAGCTGACCGATTTTTTTAGATTTTTCAGGCGTAATTCCTACGAGTTCAATCACTTCATCTACTCTTGATGTCGGAATTTTATGAATATTGGCAACAAACTGTAAATATTCTTTCACATACATTTCCAGATACAGCGGATTGTTTTCAGGAAGAAAACCGATCTTCTTTTTGCTTTCGATTTCGTTTTCCGTGATGTTTTTTCCGTTAAAAATTATTTCACCTTCATCAATTTTCAGTGCGCCGACAATGGATTTCATTAAAGTCGATTTTCCGGCTCCGTTCGGACCCAAAAGACCGATGATTTCATTTCTGTCAATGGAAACGTTAATGTTGTTCAGAGCAGTCTGCTCACCAAATTTTTTGGTTAAATTATTTATTTGAAGAGACATAATTTCGTAATGATCTTTTTGCAAAAATAAAATAAAAAAACTCATCCGGATGAATGAGTTGATGCAATATTTTAAAAAGTTTGATTATTTTTTCGGCTTCTTGCCTGAAGTTTCTGCGGTAGGCTGAACTGTAGCAGGTTGCGGATTGGAAGCATTCATCGGCTGAACATTATTCTTTTGTCCCGGCTTCTCATACAATGCAGATTTTCCGTTGGTTTTACCGAAAATCTTATCAATCTGTTTTTTTGTAAGAAGCTGCGATTTTCCTACGAATTTTCTGTTTTTGTTGATATACTGGATAAACTGAACAGTAGGAGTACCGTAGTTTTTCTCAAAATGCAGTTCGATAATATCATTCGGAAGTTCCAAAATGATATTTCCTACAGGAATGTCGATAAATCCGTTTTCAATAATTTCATAAAGTCCGGAAACGTCTTTATTAAGATTCTGAAAAGAAAATGATCTGAAAGTATTAAGGTTGGCGGTGTTCAGATCCTGATAATTGAAAGTAAATTTATCGTCTTTTTTATATAAACCTACGGCATTATCTTTACCAATTTCTATCAGAGTTTCGTTTTTCAACACCTTGATCTGTGAGGAAACTGAAATACCGAACATACATACAAATAGTAGAATTATTTTTCTCATGGGTTGATTTTTAATGCTATATAATCTGGTATTCTAAATTAACAAATAAAAACGCGAAAAAGTATTTTTTACTCCCTCAAAACAAATGTAACAATTTTTTTTAATATCTGTTAAAAGGAATCAATAGATAAAATTTATTCTTTTTAGTGTGAATTATATTAAAGATTTGAAATTTAATTGTTTATAAAAGTAAATTTTAAATTTGTTAAATAATTGATAATTCTTAAAATAGAAGTTTGTATTTCATAATATTTTAAAAATCAATCACTTTACCCGATTATAAAAGCGATGCTTTAAGTAATTTGTTAGCGAAAACTGTTTAAAATTCAGGGATTGAAATTATTGGCTTAAAGAGAGAAAAGTCCGGAAAGAGTAGAGTTGTTTTTTTCATTTCGTGTACGTTTATTTTTAAGACAAATTTAGCAAAAATAATCTATGAAAATCCTGTTATCCGCGATTACCTGTTATTTTTAATAAGCTGCAACAGCTTAGAAGCCGCCATCGTTCCCATACTGAACCCATCGTTGATGATGCATTCGTAAGATTCATCAAGATATTTCGGAAGTGTGCCTTCGGTTATCGCAATTACTTTTACATCCGAGGTCTGTACCTTCTTTTTGATAAGAGAACTGTGAAGTCCGGCAAGCGTTTCGTCACTCATCGCGAAATAACCGTCAAACTGTTCATAGTCCAGAATAATGTTCAGTTTTTCCTTTACGCTTTCTGCAGACTCACAAAAAATAACCTTGCATTCCATTTGCGGATATTCTTTCAGTTTTTGCAGGAAAAAATCCCTTCTAGTTTGGGTGATGTCCAGATTTTCATCCCCAAAAATGGCAAGAATTTTTTTGCACTTATTATTCGCAAGCTTTTCAGCGGCAGTTTCCACATTCAGTTTATTATCAAAAATAATCTGTTCAAAAGAACTCTGAGAAATCGTTTTATCAAACATCACTACAGGAACTTCTATCTCCTTTATTCTGTTCAGGTGAGAAAGATCTTTGGTCTGCCTTGTAAGAGAAATAAGAATTCCGTCCACACGCGAGTTGATGCAGGTAATGATGTTTTCTTCCTCCATTCCCACAGATTCTTCTGAGGACAATACAAAAAAATGATACCCTTCCTTATGCAGCACCGAAGAAATTCCTCTTATAATAGAAGGAATAAAAAACATCGACATTTCCGGAATGATAAGCCCGATAACTTTTGAAGACTTTTTCCTGAAATTGATCGCAAAATCATTCGGAATATAATTAAAAGTTTCTGCAGCCTCCTTTACTCTTTGCTTTACGGCACTGCTGATATCGGGGTGATCTTTAAGCGCTCTGGATACTGTAGATACACTGATATTGAGCATTTCTGCGAGGTCTTTTATAGTGACTCTTTTCATTTTTAAGTTAATTGAGGCAATTTTTGGGTTAATTTAGTGATGTTTCGAGGTTAAATTTAAGTTAAAAAATGTTAATATTTTGTTTTAAAAAGTTAATAAAAGGTTAAAATTTTAAGAAGTTATCCACCGCAAACGTTTGCGCAAACGTTTGAAATTAATATAAATTTAACACAAACCAAAAACTACATTTTGAATATGTTAAAAAAAATACTTTTAGACCATAATTAAAAACTCTCAAAAATTATGGAATCAAAAATTTTTACCAGATTGCTCATTTTCGGCGCGATGAATACAGCAGCCTTTATGTTTTCTCAGAGTACAGAAAATGATACAATTACAAGAGGTAAAGCAATCGATGAGGTAGTTATCACAGGTAACTCCAATCCTAAAGCTTCTATTAAAACCAGTACTTCTATTTCTACCTTAAAAATGAAAGATATAGAAAATGCTGCTCCAAGAACAACTGCCGAAATTTTCCGTACCATTCCGGGAATCCGTTCAGAATCTTCAGGTGGGGAAGGAAACTCCAATATTACGGTAAGAGGGGTTCCTGTTTCAGCAGGAGGTTCCAGATATCTATTGATCCAGGAAGACGGTTTACCGGTAATGCAGTTCGGAGATATCGCATTCGGAACACAGGATCAGTTTACAAGATTCGATTCTTTTGTTTCCAGAGTGGAAGCGTTAAGAGGAGGTTCTGCATCTGTTTTTGCAAGTAATTCTCCGGCGGGGATCATCAACTTCATCACGAAAACCGGAGAAAAAGAAGGCGGAAGCATCACACAGCAGCTAGGATTAAACTATAAAAATTACAGAACAGATTTCGACTACGGAACGCAGATCGCAGATAATACGTTTTTAGCTTTGGGAGGTTTCTACAGAATCGGGGACGGACCAAGAAAAACAGGATTCAATTCCAATAACGGAGGACAGTTCAGAGTATCTTTACTGAAAAAGTTCGAGAAAGGAAGCTTCAGAGTGTATGCTAAATTTCTGGATGACAGAACTGCTGCGTATATGCCGATGCCGGTTGCGGTTTCAGGAACAGATGCAGATCCGAAATGGTCTTCTTTATCCAATTATAACATCCTGAACGGTGCGTTACAGACGATCAATCTTCAACACGACAGAACATTAGGAAACGACGGTAATATTTTTGACAGCGATGTTTCAGACGGAATGCATTCCATTTCAAAAACCATTGGTGCAGAATTCAATTATGACCTTGGAGAAGGATGGAAATTTGAAGAAAAAATCCGTTATTCCGCAAACAATGGACAGTTCATTGCACCTTTCCCTGCAAGTGTAAGCAAAGGAAGTGATTTCTTTACGGCAGCTAACTTTACCAATTTCGGAAGTGCGGTGTATTCAGGAACCAATACTCCGGTTGATATGAATGCTTATTATATGAAACTCGCACTTTTCAATGTAAAGCTTAACAACTTCAATAATTTTGTAAACGATTTTAACATCAGCAAAAAATGGAGCAATGTGAAATTCAACGCAGGATTGTATAAAGCTACCCAAAACATCAATATGGACTGGATGTGGAACAACTATATTCAGGAAGTAAGCGACAGCAATGCAAGATTGGTAGATGTTAAAAACCTTTCAGGAGCTTTCATCACAGATCAAGGTTTACTTAACTATGGAATGAAAGACTGGGGGAATTTAAAAAGAAACTACAATACGAAATATGACATTACTGCGCCTCACGCACAGATCGAAATTAATGCGACTGATAAGTTAACGATTGATGCGGGTGCAAGATATGATATCGGAAAAGTAACAGGAACTTTTTCAGGAGGAACCGTTACGTATACAAGTCGCGATATGAACGGAAACGGAGTAATCGATATTCCTGAACAGTTGGTAGGTTCTAACGACAACATCAATGTTCCTGTAAACTACAGATACGGAATTTTCGGATATTCAGTAGGTGCTAATTATGCTTTAAACAGTAAAAATGCCGTATTTGCAAGAGTGAGCCAGGGTGGAAGTGCTTCTGCAGACAGAATTTTATTCTCCGGATACAACTATACCAATAATGACGATCCTGCATTGGATGCTGTAAAAGTAAACAAAGTAAATCAGGTGGAAGCCGGTTACAAATTAAGAGGAGCAGGATACTTCCTTAATACAACACTTTTCTATGCAGGAACTAAGGAAGCGAATTACGAAGCGACTACACAGAGAAAAACAGAAAACAAATACGAGTCTCTTGGGGTAGAATTGGACGGATATTACAGAATTACAAAAGGTTTTGACATAAAAGCAGGACTTACTTATACCCATGCGGAAATTAAAAACGCACTGGATCCTACCATCGTTGGAAACACGCCTAGAAGAACACCTAAATTCATGTACTCCGTAAACCCTAACTTCAGCGTAGATAAACTGAATGTTGGTTTCTATCTAATCGGAGCAACAAAAGCTTACACGCAGGATTCAAACAAATTAATTATGCCTGGTTATGCGATTGTAAACCCTTATATTTCTTACCAACTGATGAAAAATCTTTCGGTTAGCGTAAATGCAAACAACATCTTCAACACCATTGCAGTTACAGAAGCTGAAGAAGGATCTATCGCAGGAGGAAACGGAATCGTAAGAGCAAGAACGCTTCCGGGAAGCAGCTACAGCGCAAGTGTAAAATTTGACTTTTAATACTTTTACCTCTAAATGTGGAATGAATGAAAGTTCATTCCGCATTTTTTTCAAAAAAATACAATATGTTTAGACAGGAAGCCATTGAAATTATAAGGAAAGCCATCACAGAAGAAGGAATTCTGGCATCTGCACAACAAAGAGACAACTACGCAAGAGTATGGGCGAGAGATTCTATGATGACGGGATATGCCGGAATTTTAGTAAATGACGAAGAAATTCTTGCCGGACTGGAAAAATCTGTTCTTACACTCGCTAAACATCAGGCGGAAAACGGACAGATCCCTTCCAATGTGGTGAATGATAAAGCAAGCTACGGAACACACGTAGGAAGAACCGATGCCACAACTTGGTGGATCGTTACAACCTGCGAATATCTTAAAAACAAGCAAAATGACGAGCTTAAAAAAAGTCTGAAAGAAAAAATTTACAAAGCCCTTTCCTGTCTTAAAAGCTGGGAATACAACCAAAGAGGTTTGGTGTACAGTCCGTTGGGCGGAAACTGGGCAGATGAATATGTAACTTCCGGATATACTTTGTACGATAACGTTCTGAGATATTGGGCTTTAAAAAATGCTGCTGAAGTTTATGATGATAAAACATTAAAAACTGTAGCGGAAAATACAAAAAATCTGATTCAGGAAAACTTTTATAAAAATGAAAATGGTTCAGATTCAGCTAAATATCACGAAACGGCTTATGCGAAAATTACCGCAAAACCCTATTTCTACGCTTCGCTGAATGCAAACGGATATGACGGACGTTTTGATCTTGCAGGAAATGCACTCGCTCTCTTACTGGATTTTGATCTGGATCTAAACGCTTTTTCAGAATTTTTAAATGGAGTAAAAGAGGAATTCAGACATTGGATGATTCCTGCTTTTTATCCTGTGATTTTCCCAGGCGATGACGATTGGCGACTGCTGGAAAACAACTACAGCTACAGCTTCAAAAACGAACCCTATCATTTCCATAACGGAGGTTCATGGCCGATATTTTTAGGCTGGCTTTGTCTCGGACTTAAACGGAAAGGCGTAAAAGACATTCCTGAAAAAATCCTGAAGCAGTACGAAGAACTGATGAATGAAAAAGGAGAGCATTTCAGAGAATACTATTCCACAGATCAGCTATTGCCATTGGGAACAGAGCAGCTTTGCTTTTCGGCATCGGGATATCTTTTAATGACTTATTAAAGTACAGTTTTTCAAATTTTTCATCTTAAAAAAGTAAAAAATGGTCGGCGACGTTATAGAATTAAAAGAAAAACATCTGGCTACAGCCAAAGAAATAACAGCATTATTGAAAAAAAACTTTCCCCTGGATGGAAAGCAGAAAATTGCGATCGGGATTGCAGGAGAAAGCGGAAGCGGAAAATCGGTAACTGCTTTTGCTCTAAAGAAAATTCTGGAGCAGGAGAATGTGAAAAGTCTGGTTTTGCAGATGGACGATTATTTCAAACTTCCTCCGAAAACCAACCACGAGAATCGACTAAAATCTCTGGATAATGTAGGAATTCAGGAAGTAGATCTTGAAAAATTATCTCAGAATATAAAAGATTTTAAAACAGAATCTGCGGAGATTGAAAAGCCTTTGGTTTACTACAGCGAGAATCTGATCAGCAGTGAAAAAATCGGCACTTCAGGGTACGAAGTTATCCTTGTGGAAGGAACCTACATTCTCGAAATTGAAGAATTTGATTTTAAAATTTTCATAGACCGCAATTACAGAGACACTCACGAAAACCGTATGAAACGCAATCGTGACGAGCAAAGTGATTTTGTAGAAAAAGTTTTGGAAATTGAACATCATATTATCCGCAGTTTCAAAAATAATGCAGATCTTATTCTCGGAAAAAACTATGAACTTGTAAACACAGATTTATGAACGTAAAAAAAATCATTCCGCGCCTGAGTTTCTGGCAGATCTGGAATATGAACGTCGGATTTTTCGGCATTCAGTACAGTTTCGGGCTTCAGCAGACTGCGGTTAATCCCATCTATTCGTTTTTGGGAGCGCATGCAGAACAGCTTCCGATCCTCAATCTGGCGGGTCCCATTACCGGATTGCTAATCCAGCCGTTAATCGGAGCCATCAGCGATAAAACATGGAGTCCGAAATGGGGGCGCAGAAAACCGTTCTTTTTGTTGGGAGCATTATTCTGCAGTATTGCCTTGTTTTTATTTCCTTTCAGTTCTACCATCTGGATGGCAGCGGGACTTTTATGGATTCTGGATGCCGCAAACAATACCGCAATGGAACCTTACCGCGCTTTCATCGGAGACAAACTTCCGGAAGATCAGCAAACCTTCGGCTTTCAGATGCAGAGTCTTTTTGTGGGAGCGGGGATTACCCTTGCCAATCTTTCCTTATTTGTTTTTCAAAAATATTTAGGCGGAAATTCTGCAAGCGGAGGAATTCCTATATGGGTTTATTATTCTTTTTTTCTAGGTTCGTTCTGTTCAATCGCATCTGTGGCGTGGTCTGTGTATAAAACACCCGAAATCCCGCCAACGGAAGAAGAAATTGAAGAATTAAGAATAGCAAAAGAAAAAAGTACATTTTTTACACCTTTTATAGAAATTATTGTCGCAATAAAAGAAATGCCGAAAGTTCTCTGGCAGCTTGCTTTGGTATATCTTTTCCAGTGGTATGCACTGTTTGTCTATTGGCAGTTCATTACGCCGATGCTGAAGTCTTCGCTGTACGGAATCTCTGAAGCTGATGAAACTAAAGCCAATGCATTGATAGAAAGTGCTAAAAAAGGAATTTCTGTTGTATCCTCCGACTTAAGCTGGGCAAAAGGAATTCTGCATCAGGTTGAGGTTGCGGTAGGACAGACCGGATTAATGAACGGTTCTTATAATATCGTGACGATGCTTTCTGCTTTGCTTCTTGTACCTTTTGCTAAAAAATTCGGTTCTAAAAACACCTATATATTTTGTTTGTTCCTCACAGGTTTAGGCATTATGACCTTACCTTTTATTAAAAATGAATACTTTATCTTACTTCCGATGGTTACATTGGGAATCGGGTGGGCTTCGATGATGGGACTGCCGTATTCTATGGTTTCACCATCCATTCCGCACAGCAAAAGAGGAATTTACATGGGGGTGATTAATATGATGATTGTAATTCCGATGCTCATACAGACGTTATCTTTTGGTTTTGTATTCAATAACTTTTTAGGAAATAATTCTTCCTCGGCAATTATTCTCGCAGGAGTGCTGTTTGTAGTAGCCGGAAGTTGTGTATTTCTAATAAAACCTGATACTTCAGAAAAGTAAATAGATCTTCATATTATTTGGTTAGGAAGCAGGCTGCAAAATTTTTGCAGCCGCTTTTTGTATGGAAGCATATCTGTTTTCAATCCTTAATTCTTCTAAATGTAAGATAATCAGAATGATTTAGTATAAAATCAGCATAAATTTTCGCTAATGCTCCATTCCTGTTGATGTATTCACTCACATCAAGATAAAATATAAGCAGCATCAGATTGTTTTTACCTTCGATTTTATGAGCAGATCCGGATAAAAGCGATTATTAAATTCATAAAACTTCACATTCAGGATTTTTAATAGTCTTTAATGGTTATATTTGATTAATTAAATTGAATTATGAATTCTCCTCAGAATATCGAACCTGAAAAATTACTGTCTGTGTTATTCTATTCACCCAATGCAACGGCAGTATATCAGGGTGACGATATAAAAATATTAAGTGCCAATGAAGCCATGATTAATTTCTGGGGAAAAGACAGAAGTGTTGTTGGAAAAAATATTCTGGATGCAGTTCCCGAATTAATAGGACAGCCTTTTTTTGATATGCTGCAGAATGTATGGAGATCCGGAGAAACCTTCATTGCAAAAGATTATCCTGCGATTCTTAATATAGACGGAACTCTTAAAACCTTCTATTTCGATTTCGAATACAAAGCAATTTTAGATGCATCCGGAAAAACCGAATATATTCTTCATACCGCTTTTGAAGTTACAGAACGGCAGGAAGCATTAAGAATGGTAGAAGAAAAATCTAAATCCGAGCAAAAACTTATAGACGATCTTTCTGCGCTTAATGAAGAATATCTTGCTACAAACGAAGATCTCAATGCCAAGCATGAAGAACTTTTCCGTGTTAACAGCAATCTTTTACAGGCAAGAAAAGAACTTTTAACAGCTAATTATACTTTAACGGAAAATGAAAAAAGATTTAAAACGCTGGTAGAAAAAGCACCGGTTGCGATCGCATCTTTAAAAGGAAAGAACTTTGAAGTGGATATTGTGAATGATAAAGTCCTGAATATCTGGAATAAAGACCGTTCTATTATCGGTATGCCGTTGAAGGATGCTCTTCCGGAACTGATGGGGCAATCTTTTATTGATATTCTCACGGAAGTGCATGAAAAAGGAAAACCCTATTTTGGCAAGGAAAGCAAGGTGCTGATCGAAAAAAACGGAGTACTTAAAGAACTTTATCTCAATTTTGCCTATCAGCCGATTTTCGATGAAAACAACAAAAGCGTTTCTGTTCTTGTGGTAGCAAGTGATGTAACCGAACAGGTACAATCCAGACACTCGCTTATTGAAATAAAGAAAAGGCTTGAAATTGCTCTGGATGCAAGCAAGCTGGGTTCTACAGAAGTAGATCTTACTACCGGAAAAATGCAGTGTAACGATCAGTTTAAATATAATTTCGGATTTATGCCGGAAGAAGAATTCAATTATACCGATCTATTTGAAGCAATGCTTCCGGAATACAGACCAAAAATAAAAAGTCTGGTACA
This sequence comes from Chryseobacterium mucoviscidosis, assembly GCF_002177115.1. Classification (GTDB taxonomy): domain Bacteria; phylum Bacteroidota; class Bacteroidia; order Flavobacteriales; family Weeksellaceae; genus Chryseobacterium; species Chryseobacterium mucoviscidosis. The sequence goes on from NZ_MVAG01000057.1 coordinate 51,655, forward strand.
GGAAGCCATCAGAACCAACGGAATTTATAAAGCCGAATATCCCGTAAAATGGAAAGATGGCTCTATCCACTGGATTCAGGCGCATGGAAGACCAAGATACAATGAAAATGGAGTAGCGGACAGAATGGTAGGAATGACTTCCGACATCACAGAAAAAAAACATGCAGAACAGCGCAAAGATGATTTTTTAAGCGTTGCAAGCCATGAACTCAAAACTCCGTTAACTGCTGTAAAGGCTTCCATACAGTTGCTGAACAGGATAAAAGACCGTCCTTTCTCTGAAATTCATAACCGCCTTATAGAGCAGTCTGATAAAGAAATCGGCAAGATGCATATGCTGATTGACGACCTGTTGAATATGAGCAGACTGGGACAGGATCAACTGATGCTGGAATACGGATACTTTAATCTTTATGAAATGCTGAGCAAGAGTTGCAGCCATGTAAGGCTGGAAAATAAATACAAACTTATTGTACAGGGTGATGAAAATCTGGAAATATATGCCGATGAACACAGAATTGAGCAGGTTGTGATAAACCTTGTGAACAACGCCGTTAAATACGCCAAAGAATCAGAAGAAATCCATATTTCGATAGAACGTTTGGAAAAAGACATTAAAATTTCCGTGCGCGATTTTGGAAGCGGAATATCAGAATCTGTCATTCCTCATCTTTTTGACAGGTATTATCGTGTTGAATACATGAGTAAATCCTATTCCGGACTTGGTCTCGGATTATACATCTGCTCAGAAATCGTTAAAAAACATTCGGGAAAAATAGGCGTTGAAAGTAAGCTGGGAGAGGGAAGTACCTTTTGGTTTACCATTCCTTATCAAAAAGCAGGATAATAATAAACTGAACAGAAAAACAATTCTAAATTGTTTATCCATCTTTAAGAATTCAGAAAAAATGCATTCGTCCGGTTTACAGAATTTTGACGAATGCATAATTTATGGTTTTATTTATACTAAAGACTGTACAATTCTTTTTCCTGCGGTATCACAAAAATCCAGTCCGGAATAGTCGGGATTTAATCCTGCGATATACGGAACAGCCATAATGTAAAGATCCTCTGTTGCTTTTCCGTAATAATCCAGTGCCTGAAAATGATCATTGATATTCAATCCGTCTACCCGAAGATAATAATTGTCCGGCTCTGTTTTCATGATATGGCTGCTGTCCCTTTCAAATTCACTTTTACCTTTTTCCGGATCTTTAAATTTAATATAGCCCGAACTGATGAATCTTCCGTTTTTCAGACCTTCAAAAGGAATGCTGTTAAATTGAACCGGCTGCTGACCAATGGCATCGATATAAAGTCTGTAATGATCGGATTTTTTATTTCCATCTTCATCCGTATAATGATAAATGATTCCTTCTTCCTCATGAGATTCAATATGGCTTTCATCATCCACGCTTATTAAATTCAGTACTCCTGCATCATAAAGCGCAATAAGCTCTTTGTAGGAAGATTGTGGAAGAGAAGCAATAATCACGGATATAAGCGGAAGCAGGGTTTTTCTGAGTCTCATCATATCTTCTGCTGAAAAATGTTTGGCAGGATAATTAATCGCATAGCTGAAAGCAGACAGCGTTTCTTTCCATGCAATGGTCTGATGTCTTTCTATTGATTTTTCTGCTTCAGCATATTCGGCTTTAAAAAGCTGGAAACTATCCAGTTTTTCTCTCAATTCAAGCATTTTTTCAACAAATTCTTCAATCGTGAGGTCTTTTATTTCCTGATAAAATTTTTCATTCTTCTTTCTCAGCGGTTGTTTGAAATTCAGGTCGAACACATAATCCAGATCCACAAAGCCGTTATGTTCCTGTTTGTATTCTTGGATTTCATCATGAGACATGATCCAACCTTCAGAATAGGGACTTCCTTCGGAATGAAACCTTAAAGCAGGAAGAAATCCCCTTTTTGAAAATAAGGTAATGGAAAAATTTTTGTTTTCTTCATTAATGAGATACTTCAGACCGCCATTTTCTTCAACGTATTTTCCGTTCAGCCTTGCCAGAGTTTTCACCGCATCTACCGCGGTAAGTGAGGTTCCGCGGATCGCAACCGAATGATTGGATACAATATTGAATTTAGAAGGAGGATAAGGAGAATCATACCATCCTTTGCTGCGGATTTCATTTTCCGAAGACCACTGATGTCCGGTGCAGATAATTACTTTAGACACGTTGTGAGCATCACCGGATTCTGTAATTACCGTAAAAAAATCATCATTCTTCCTGTCAATATCTACAACTTTTGTATTTTTAAAAACTTTTATCATAACACCATGTTTACCGGCAGTTTTCAGCAGGTGATAAAACTGATCTTCGAGATAATTTCCTAAAAGCAGCCTGGGAATCACTTGATATTCGTTGATGCTTTCGCCGGCTTTGTTGGCAAAATCAGGATAATCTTTTAAATCCTTTTTCGTTACAAAATCTGTGAAAGATTGTGGCAATTCCGGAAGTTCATTGGCGGAAACATTGGCAACATGCTCAAAATTTGCTCCATAATGGCTGTAAGGCATTCCCGATCCCAGATTTTCACTTTTTTCGAAGATGTAAAGTTCTTTTGGATAAATTTTTTCTGCCATAAGATGTTTCACAACAAACAAAGCAGCCGGTCCGCCTCCGATAAGGGCAATACTGTCGATATTATTCATGGGTAACTGTTTTATATAATCACAAAAAGAGAGCTGAAAAACTCTCTTTAGTGGGATGGTAATAACTTATTTTATTAATTTCTTGCTTCAAGATTTTCAAATTTTGAATAAGAAGATTTCAGATGATGAAGCTGATCCGAAACCAGTCTTGAACATTCCGGAGCAAGATCTCCGCTGTCTAAAGCATCCTGATAGGCATCAATCGCTGCTTTTTCTCCGAAAACAACATTTTCAAGCGTAGATTCATCTTTATCTGCTGAAAAAGCATTTTTTACATCAATCCATGCTCTGTGGAAAGCTCCTGCTGTACTTGTTGTATTATCTGCCTCGCCTCCGTGTTCATTAATGTGTCTTATCAGATCATTTTTCATAGTTTGCGATTCAGAAACCATCTGGTCATAATCACTTCTTAACGCAGAATGAGTGTCCCATACTTTGTCTTCCACTTTTGAAAATCCTTCAATTCTGTCATTGGTAATGTTCAGTAAATCGTTAAGTACGGCTACATTTTTTTCGTTGTTCATATTAAATTTTTTATTTGGTGTCCTTCATACTTTACAATAAACATGCCCTTTTAAAGCACTTCCGGATTATTTAAGTTTTTATTGTGAGAAATTGGAAATATTCTATATTTGTGAAAATTAATAATCATGCTAAAAGTCATCGTCATTGATGATAATCCGGAAGTAAGGAAAAAACACTGTACTCTGATAAAAAATAACTGCCCGAATCTTACTTTAGTAGGAGAGGCGCATTCTGTAGAATCCGGTATAAAAGTGATAGAGCAGTTTTCTCCCGATATCGTTTTTCTGGATACCCTTTTTTCTGACGGAAGCAGTTTTGATCTGCTCGAAAAATTAAGTCCCAATACATTCAAACTCATATTTATAACAGACTGTGAGAATTCTGCCGTAAAAGCATTCCGTTTTTCAGCAGTTGATTATCTCTTGAAGCCATTAAAGACAGAGGATTTGATAGAAGCAGTAAAAAAAGCCGAAGAATCAGTAAGGAAAGAACTTTTCGACATTAAATTCAGTTATTTGTTTTCTAATCCTGAACGTCCTAAAAATATTCAGAAACTTAGATTGAAGACAACAGATAAAATTTACTCGGTTAATATTCAGGATATTGTCAATTGCCAGTCCGAGAAAAATTATACCACGTTTCATTTCATCAACGCACCGAAATTAGTTGTTTCTACCAATTTAAAAGAATATGAAAATATTTTAACACCTTTTAATTTCTTCAGAACCCATCAGTCTCATCTTATTAATATGTCTTATTTTGATCATTATTTAAAATCGGATGGTGGTAATACGGTAATGATGAAAAATAACGCAGCCATACCACTTTCGGTGAGAAAGAAAGAGGAATTTCTGGCACTGCTGGATCATCTTCATATATAGAACTGAGCACAGATTTGCTCGTAAACCTTACGAATTTACCGGTAAACCTTACAAATGTTCATTTGTCGGAATTGCTATTTTGCTTTCGTTTATTATTGCATTTTGAATTTAAAAAAAATAAAATATTCAAAAAAAGAAGAATAATTTTATAATTTAACTAAACAAACCATGAAAAAAAGATCATTTTTTTTGATTCCGATTCTTTCGGCTGCATTACTTTTAAATTCCTGCGGACAGGAACCTGTAAAAATAGAAATAGGCAAAGAATTTAAAATAGAAAACAATCCCATTACCATTCTGAAATTTGAAGAAATGAAAGTTTTGCGCTCTGAGAAGGAGAAAATGATTAAAATTGCCCCAAAAGGAAAAAAATATATTTATCTGGAGGTTAAAAATCCGAAGGATGAAATGATTTTCCTGAAAGTATTCAGCAAAGATAAAGAGATTAAAGCAGCCGATGATCTTATGTATTTCGGTCATGATATAGATACAGGATTTGAAGATGCCTATTTTCTTGTAGATGAAAATACAGTAATTGATAAAATCGTAATCAACACCCCTGCTGATACAGAATATACTGTGATAAATCCGGCTGTAACTAAAGATAAATCTTCTATTCCTGACGCAGTATACGGAATTATAGATGCTTATACCACAGAAAAACCCATTGGTCTTCTGGAAGGTTTTGCGCCTTATGTTGAAGAAGGAAAAAATGTTCATTCCATTGCAACACAGGATGGATATATTATGGCAAGTAATATCATGAGCAACAAAGCAGAACTTTCTTATTTTACAGAGGACGGAAAAACGTATGTCTTCCATATTCAAAATATTTTGGGAGGCAGCGGAACAGCGACAACACATTGGCAAAACGGTAAAATTACCAGTATAGAAGTAGTTGAATAATTAAAAAAAAAAGAATAACATATTTAATTTAAACAGTTTATGAGAGTATTAACTTTAATATTTATGGTTCTTGTATTTTTGGTAGGCGGGACTTGTTCCGGCTTACTATTCAAAAATATTGAGAGCAGAATTGGAAGCGATGACTACAGTATTGTAGATAAAGCCCAGCAACAGATTGATGATCTGAAAAAACAGGGAATCGATATTACAAAAATAGATGATCCTCAGGTAAAAGAAAGCCTTGAGATTCTGGAAAAAGTACCCCCGAAATGGAAGGTAGATACAGCCGGAATTCTGGGTATTGCAGTAACCGTTTTGGCATTTGTCATGATTGTTATTGCCTTTATGAAAAAAAATGCTGTAAGAGCTGTCAGTTTACTGGTGATTGTTTTATCGCTTGCGATGTGGATTATTGCTCCGGATATTGAGGCTGGGAAATATTCAGGAATCAATCCTAAAACAATGGCTTTGATCGGGTTTTTAGGTTTGGCAGGTTCAGCAGCTTTTGCATTCATGAGTTATCAACTGTATCTCAAAAAACTTTCAAAAAACTAGTACAATGGATACATTAGGAATTATAGGAACTATTTTGATGTTCATAGGGTTCGCAAGTGCTGCGTGGGCTGCAATTCTTTACGTGTTTTCTCTCAGTGCGGTAGCGGGAACCAAATTATCAAAAAAAGTAGGAACAGCCAATGAAAGAACAGACGAATATTTGGAACAGGGAAAATCCATGTCCAAAGCAATATTTAAAAAACTAATCTTGAGATTGGCGATCGGCTGTGCAGGCTGGCTGATGTCGTACCTCGCAACAGGACATGCATAAATTTCTTACAATTACATATAAAATAAACCTTGCGTATGCGAGGTTTTATTTTTTCGTTTAAAAAAGAAATTTTAGTATTTTCATGAAAAATTAGTTTAAACAGGTTTTTAGTTAAGTTTTTAATGAGTTTAAACACAAACTTAAAAAAATAAATATGGAAAAGGCAGAAAAAATCTCCGCTGAACAGATGAATGAAGTAAAAGAAACCCTTGCGAATACCGCGGTAAGCGAATTGGAGCAGGGAGAAGATTTTGAAAAATTAGATTACACGACTGTAGAATTCGGATATATTTATCTGAGAGACGGAAAGTATGAATCGCTCTTTAAAATCATAACTGATAAAAAGACCGTATTCTTTGCTGCACAGAAAGGAAGTCTGATGCGTTTGCAGGATTCATTCACAGAAGGACATTTTCAGGCTACAACAGAACAGATGTTGGCTTTCCACGGAGACTGGAAATAAAAATATACGCGAAAACAATTCAGAAAATAAAGACAATGACAGCATTCATAGAGATGTTGTCATTTTTATTTTGCTAAATTCAGAATATAATGTTGAGGTTTGAAGTATTGTATTTCAAAAACTTAAATTAGAATCTGTAAATTATCTTAAGTTTAAAATAAATCTAAATTCATAATAAATAACTGAAATGAGCTTACATCATTTCGAATCAGTCTGGGAAAAATATTACTTTCAAAATCTTTAAAAGCAATTGAATTTTCGTCTGCCGCTTATTTCAGGAATAAAATTTGTACCTTTATTTACCAATTACCATTATATTATGAAAGCCCATCTGTTATCAGATAAATCGGTAAAGCAGATAGAAATCGTTAAAGTTAAGGACAACATCAGTTTTCATTACACAGATGATGTCTCTGTAGAAGAACCGTTAGAAATAAGAGTTTCCTATTATTCAGCAGATAAAAAAGAATCTAAAAATATATCGGTTACCATGAGAACCCCCGGAAATGATGAAGAACTGGCGGTTGGGTTTTTATTTACAGAAGGAATTATAACCGGTAATAAACAGGTTAAAGCCATTTATTCTCCAAAGGAAGAATGTTCCAGAAACAGGGAAAATATTGTTATTGTAGAATTAAATGAAGGTTTTATTCCAGACCTTATTAAAACTGAAAGAAACTTCTATACAACTTCCAGTTGCGGAGTTTGTGGAAAAGGATCCATAGAATCTATAAAAACAGTGAGCATTTTTAAAGATCAAAAAAGACAAAACACAGAAGTCTCTCTGGATACGATCTATCAATTATCCGAAAAATTACAGTCGTTTCAGAATAATTTCAGTGCAACGGGAGGCATACACGCTTCAGGTTTATTTGATTTACAAGGAAACCTTCTTGCCATACGTGAAGATGTGGGAAGACATAACGCTCTGGATAAGCTTATAGGATATGCGCTGTCTGCCAATCTTCTTCCACTGGACAATAAAATTTTGCTTCTTAGCGGAAGAGCCAGCTTTGAGCTTATTCAGAAAGCTGCAATGGCAGGAATTGCAACTGTTGCCGCAATAGGAGCACCTTCAAGTCTGGCAATAGACCTTGCCAAAGAATTTGATATTACTTTATTAGGCTTTCTGCGGAACAACCGGTTTAATATCTACCATTCCGCAAGCCATTTTAAAATTGAAAATCTATTATGAAAATAAGAATAAAAGACAACTCCGTAAGATTTCGTCTCACTCAGTCTGAAGTAGCAGAACTCGGAAAAAACGGAAAAATTTCAAGCACCACACAATTTATAGACCGTCCTTTTATCTACTCTATTGAAAAAACAGAAGACGCAGAACTCTCATCGGCTTTCATCGATAATACCATGGTTTTAAAAATGCCTGAAACCATGATCGCTGAATGGATTTCCACCGACAGGGTAGGATTTGACGGACAATTCGGTCTGGTGAAAATTTTAGTAGAGAAAGATTTTGTCTGCATCGATAATACATTGGAAGATCAAAGCGACAATTATCCTAATCCGAATATAAAATGTTAATTCTTTCATTTTTTAAATGTAGAAGTCATGGAAAGTAAAAATGAATTCAATAAAAAAGAAGACAACAGCAGATTTCCTTCAGCAGAATCTCCTTATACACTGGGAAATCTAAAGGTAAAGCCCCCGAAAAATTGGGCAGCAGGAGTTCCCGCAGTGGTTCATTCACTGGAACAGTTGGTTCTCAATGCCTCAGTCCTTCGTGGAGGAAGAGCACTTTTCAGCATGAATCAGTTTGACGGATTTGACTGTCCCAGTTGCGCATGGCCCGATCCGGATGACGAACGTTCCAAATTGGGAGAATACTGCGAAAACGGAGCCAAAGCTTTGGCGGAAGAAGCCACTTCAAAAAAAATCGGAGCAGGATTTTTCAGGGAAAATTCCGTATACGATTTAGCCAAAATGACGGATTTTGAAATCAGCCAATTGGGAAGAATTGCAGAACCGATGTATCTTCCGGAAGGAGCAACACATTATCAGCCGATAAGCTGGAACGATGCTTTTGCAAAAATTTCCGAAAAATTAAATGCTCTGGATTCTCCCGACGAAGCCATATTTTACACCTCCGGAAGAACCAGCAATGAAGCAACCTGGGTATATCAGTTGTTTGCCCGTGAATTCGGAACCAATAACTTCCCCGATTGTTCCAATATGTGCCATGAAACTTCAGGATATGCACTTTCCAGAAGCATTGGTATCGGAAAAGGAACCGTAAAACTGGAAGACTTTTATGATACCGATCTCATCATAATTATCGGACAAAATCCGGGAACCAATTCACCGAGAATGCTTTCTGCCCTTACAAAAGGAAAGAAAAACGGGGCAAAAATTATAGGCATCAATCCGCTTCCGGAAGCAGGTCTGAAAGGATTTAAAGATCCTCAGAACGTTCGTGCCTTACTCAATAAGCCTTTTGAATTGTCAGATCTGTATCTTCCTGTCAAGATCAATGGAGATATGGCGCTCTTAAAAGCCCTTCAGATCCTTGTACTGGAAGAAGAAGCAAAAAATCCCGGAAAAGTATTGGATCAGGATTTTATAGCAAAAAAAACAGCAGGTTTTGAAGCACTGGCTGAAGAATTAAAACGATATGACCTTAATTTTTTATCTGAACAATGCGGAATTTCTGTTGAAAGTCTGAAAGAAGCAGCACAAATGATCGCTTCAAAAAAACGCATGATTATTTGTTGGGGAATGGGAATTACGCAGCAGCACAACGGCGTGGAAATGATCTACAATATCGTGAACCTTTTACTAATGAAAGGAAGCATCGGAATTCAAGGCGGCGGAGCTTGTCCTGTACGCGGTCACAGCAATGTACAGGGAAACAGAACATTGCTTATCAACCATCATCCCACCAAACAACAGCTGGACAGACTGGAGGAATATTATGGTTTTAAAGTACCCCGAAAAGGAGGTTATGATGTGGTAAAATCGCTGAAGGCAATGCATGAAGGCAAAGTGAAATTCATGTTCTGTATGGGAGGGAATTTCCTTTCCGCAGCTCCCGATACCAGCTTTACAGCAGAAGCAATGCGCAATCTCGAAATGTCGGTAATGGTTTCTGTAAAACTGAATAGAAATCACCTGATTCATGGCAAAGAAGCGCTGATCTTACCGGTGATTTCCAGAAGTGAAAAAGATATTGTAAACGGAGAAATTCAACATATAAGTACCGAAAATTCAATGGGCGTGATACAGGCTTCCAAAGGAATTCTAGACCCGATTTCAGAACATCTGATCAATGAGACCCACGTTGCCTGCAGAATGGCAAAAGCGGTTTTAGGAGAACGTTCCGTAGTGGATTGGGATAAATTCATCAACAGTTATGATGCCATTCGTGATGATGTGGAGCAATGCATTCCGGGATTTGAAAATTATAACGAAAGAGTAGTGCAGAAAGCCGGTTTTTATCTTCCGAATTCAGCGAGAGACGGAGTTTTCAACAGTGAATTCCATCCGGGAAAAGCAGCCTTCAATACAACATCCGTACCCGATAATTCGCTTGCCGATGATGAATATCTGATGGGAACCACCAGAACACATGACCAGTTCAATACAGTGGTTTATGGTTTAGATGACCGCTACCGTGGAATTTTCAATGAAAGGAGAGTGGTGATGATGAACGAAAAAGACATTGAAAAAGCTGGTCTGAAAGAAGGAGATCATGTAGATCTTTTCAATTATGATGACGGCAAAGAGAGAATAGCACCGCTTTTTATTGTGGTAAAATATCCTATTCCTCAGAAAAGCACCATGACTTATTTCCCGGAAACCAATGTGTTGGTATCTATCAATAATGTAGTGAATGGCGCCAATATGCCCGCTTCCAAATATGTCCGAATCAAAATCCGAAAACACGATCCGGATATTTTTAAAAAGATCGACGAGCATATTATTGCCGCATCCGGAACAAGTTTGGAGTAAAAATAATTGGATATGAAACTAAATTCTCAAAATTTCTTTTGCTTTTTCCAAATCTTCGGGCGTATTTACATTCATTAAAAAATCCGGATTTTCAGCTTTCAGTATTTTTACATCACTGTTAATCAAAGCCTTTCTTAATGAAGAGTTTCCTGTTGAAAGCAACTGAAGAAGCAAGGGATAGCTTTTGGGTTCCCAGATGGCAATTAATGGTTCCGGTAATCCGTCAGAAGGGCTTGCATAAGCTGTTGCCATTTTTTCAGGATCTCTGGATTGTATGAGGAAATCTATCGAATTTTTGTCTAAAAGAGGTAAATCACAGGCAATAACCAGCCATGCTTTGTCTTGCTGAAAATGAAACGCCGAAAGCAATCCGCCGAAAGGTCCCATATTTTGAAAAGTATCGGGAAGCGCTTTATAATCCCTGTTAAAATTTTCAAGCTGATCCTGTCTGCAGGAAATAAATACTTCATCGCAGAATGGAGCTAAAAGATCTGCCGCATGATACCGCTGTTCTTTGCCATGCCAGTTGATTTTGTCTTTAGGATTTCCCATCCTCAGACTTTTTCCTCCGGCAAGGACGAGTCCGTTTAATTTTGGAAAATCATTCTTGGAAAGCATACTGCAAATATACTGAATGTTTTTCGGCAAAAAGATTGCTTTAAACCCTACAAATATTTGGCGATACACAAACTTCTGGATTAAATTTAAAACTAACCTGAAAAAGTTCGCTATTTTTATAAATGAATTAGAATGTTATGATGGATAATGATTTTATTTACCTTGATTATAACGCAACAACTCCGGTTGATAAGAGGGTAGTGGATTCGATGCTGCCTTACTTCAATGACTTTTATGCAAATTCAGGAAGTTCCCATCTTTTCGGGCTTACTGTAAAAGAAGCCGTTGAAAATGCATCTGAAGAAGTTGCGGAACTCATTGGCTCAGATACTAAGGAAATTATTTTCACATCAGGGGCTACAGAATCTGTAAATCTTGCGTTAAAAGGATTTAAAACAGATACCGATAAAAACCATATCATAACAGTGACCACAGAGCATAAAGCCGTTTTAGATACCTGTGCGCAACTCGAAAAAGATGGATTTAAAGTTGATTATCTTAATGTAGATCATTTGGGAAATATCAATCTTGCTGATCTGGAATCATTGATCACCGAAAAAACGTTGATGGTCTGTATCATGTTGGTGAATAACGAGACAGGAGTCATCCATCCCATAAAGGAAATCGCAGAAATCGCGCATCGAAAAGGCTGCTGTGTTTTCTGTGATTCGACACAGGCTGTTGGAAAAATACCTGTGAACGTAAAGGAATTGAATATTGATCTGATGGCTTTTTCAGCCCATAAATTTTACGGACCTAAAGGAATAGGTGCACTTTATATTGCTTCCGCGATTAAGAATAAAGTACAGCCGCAAATTCAGGGGGGAGGACAACAGAATAACCTCAGAAGCGGTACTTTAAATGTTCCGGGAATTATCGGGTTGGGAAAAGCAGCTGAGATCGCACTTATGGAGATGGAACAGGATGCTCAAAAAGTTAAAATGCTAAGAGATCGTCTTGAAAATGAACTGCTTAAAATTCCCCAGACAGGCATCAATGGAGATCATTCCGCAAGGATTTTCAATACCACCAATATCTGTTTTGAAGGTATTTATTCCGAAGATCTCATTCTTTCCTTAGGAAACATCTGCGTTTCAAGCGGTTCTGCCTGCAATGCCGTTACCACAAAACCTTCTCACGTGCTTCAGGCGATGGGAATGTGTGATCGGGATGCACTGGCTTCAATACGATTCAGCATAGGAAAATATACAACCCTTTCGGAAATTGAAACTGCTGTGGAAAAAATAGAGAAAACAGTTATTTTCCTGAGAAATAGATAATTAACCTCAGTTCGGGATAAGAAATAAATTTAAATAATCGATTTATCGCATTATATTGATTTATCGCAAAGAAAGACAAAAGATTTTTCTACTTATTGAAAGTTTGCAAGCTAAACAATGGCACTTCGTTTATTTAAAAAAGACAAAATGGTATTACTTTGATAAGTTTTACGCCTTTGTATATCTTAAAAGCTGAATTCCTGATAATTGAATCTCTTTGTTTAACCTTGCGGTTAAGAAGAATTATCCCGAACTCAGGTTAATTTGCATGAGCTTGAAAGAACAACTAAAATATCAATAGGAATGGGCTTTAGCACATTTTAATAAGCAAGAAGGAAAATTGGCTTTAGCCAAAACTTATACTTGATTTCGGGTGGTTAATTTTAATTTGGAATCTTTACATCGAGCCGAAGCCTAATATAATTGATAAAATACAACATTTTGACTATCAATTAATTTTTAATCTTTTTAATATTGAACTTAAGTTAGAATTGAATTTCATTTGTAACTATTACATAGGATTGTTTAAAGTAAAATAATTGCTCCTTTAGGAGCAGAATCTGTGTAGAAATAAGAATACATCCATCAATCAATCCGTAGGATTGATATCTATAATACGATAAATATCCTAAAGATAGCGTTCCTACGGAACGCCAAACATCTTCCGAATATGGTGTCTACACAGATAAAACTCCATGGAGTTTTTTAACTATTTACTTTTAGCTACATAGAAATGAAACTCAAAATCATGAATGTCCGTCTCCCTTTTTTACGGAAAATACATGTAAAACCTGCGGAAATAGTGCCTGAACATATTCTTTTACCGCACCGGAAGATCCCGGAAACGTTAAAATCAGCATATCATCAGAAAATCCGGCGATTCCTCTGGAAAGCATGGATGTTTTCACACGATCCTGTCCGTAGTTTCTTGCGGTTTCCATAATTCCCGGAATTTCTTTGGTAATGAATGGTAAAACCGCTTCCGGCGTTACATCACGATCCGAAAGGCCTGTTCCGCCTGTAAAAACAAGAAGATGACAGCCTTTATTTTTAAAGAATTCTATCTTTTCCTGAATGGCAGAAACATCATCAGGAACCACTGAATAATCAACATTGCTGATTCCGTGATTGTTAAGAGATTCCACCAAAAGTTTTCCGGAAGTATCATCTTTAAGTCCCTGAGAAACAGAATCACTGCAGACAACTACTGCAGCAGTAAGATTTTCCGTTTCAATATTTTTCTGACTGCTTTTTCCGCCCTGCTTTTCCAAAAGCCGGATATTGGAAATCTCTACATTTTTATCAATCGGTTTCAGCATATCATAAATAACCAGAGCAGCTACAGAAGCTCCATGCATGGCTTCAACTTCAACGCCGGTCTTATAAATGGTATGAACTTCAACGGTGATGTTAATATCCAAACCACTCACTTCATAATTAATCGCGGCAAATTCCACAGGCAAAGGATGACAGTCCGGAATAACATCGCTGGTCTTTTTTATTGCCAGTAAAGCGGAAGCTCTTGCAAATTCGAGCACATTTCCTTTCGGAACCGTTCCGTTTTTTACAGCTTCTACCGTTGAAATTGCTGAGGTTTTTATCGTTGCCGCTGCAATTGCTTTTCGCAGCGTAAAGGTTTTAAAAGTAATATCTACCATGGTTTATTGGTTTGTTTTCCATTGATGCGTTTCATCCTCAAAAATTTCTCTGCCCCAGATCGGGAGTTCGTTTTTTATACGTTCCACCACTTCGTTACAGGCTAAAGTTGCTTCTTTGCGGTGTTTTGATGAGGTAAACACAAAAAGGCATATTTCTCCTGCACTCACGATTCCCAAACTGTGATGAATATGCATGCAGGTCAAATTATATTTTGCAAAAATTTCTTCTCTGATAACTGCCATTTGAGAGAGGGCTAAATCTTCATAAGCTGTATATTCTATCGCTTTTACCGTTTTACCGTCAATTTCATCTGCGCGAATCTGTCCCAGAAAAATCTGATGCGCTCCAATTTCCGTTTTCGTGGAATGTTTGGTAATGCTTTCCGCGATAAATAAAGGTGAAACAGGACTGTTTTGAAATATATTTTTAATCTTACTCATGAGTTTCTTTATTTAAATGATTGATTCCGCCTTCCAGGTGACTGATGCTGTATTCTGGTCCTAAAATTTCCTGTAAAATTTTCGCTCCGGACAGGCTTCTCTTACCGGATTGACAAATAACAATGACATTTCTGTTATTGATTTGGCTTACATTTTCCTTCAACTGAGATAATGGAATCGAGATATACGGAACATCCAGTTTTGGTTGTTCTTCCGGTTCGCGAACATCAATAACAACCGTATCGGGAAGTTTTACGGCTTCTTTAAATTCTGAAGGAGAAATATTTTTAATTCCGGCAAATTCAATTCCGCAGTGAAGCTGATAATTCATGTTCTCAAATTCTTCAATACTGTAAGGAATATTTTTATCCGTCAAATTTAACGAAGGAATTTCAAAAACAGCAGTCTGATAACTTAGAATATCGATTGTCATTAATTTATTGATCAGCGGTTCTCCGATTCCTGTCATTAATTTAATAGCTTCCGTAGCCTGTAAAGTTCCTATAACTCCAGGTAAAACGCCCAAAACTCCTGCCTCGTTACAGTCCGGAACTTCTCCCGGATTTGGAGGTTCAGGAAAAAGATTTCGGTAATGGGTTGTAAAACCTTCTTTATTTCTGACATTAAAAACGACAACCTGACCTTCGTACTGATAAATTGCCCCGAAAATAAGAGGTTTTTCTAAAATCCGGCATACATCATCAAGCAAGTAGCGTGTTGCGAAATTGTCGGTACAGTCTATAATGATATCATATTCAGAAACAATTGTAACTGCATTTTGGGGATTAATCCGCTCGGAAACAACCCTGAACTGTACTTCAGGATTCATCGCATTCAGCCTTTCGAAAGCAGCTTCGGTTTTCAGTTTACCAACATCATCCGAAATATAAAGAATCTGCCGGTGCAGATTGCTCAGCGAAACACGGTCATCATCTACAATTCCGATATTCCCGATTCCGGCTGCGGTGAGATATTGTAGAACAGGACAGCCCAAACCTCCTGCTCCAATTACCAGAACTTTCGCTGAAGCAAGTTTATCCTGAGCTTCGATGCCGAAGCCCTGTAATTTAATCTGTCTGTCGTAGCGTTCTGAATTCAACATAATTTATCCTCCTGAATAAGGTGGCATTAAAGCTGCCACATCGTTATTTTGTAAAGCTGTATTCTCTGAAATAATCTTCTGATTCACTGCAATTCTCAATTTTAAATCTTTCAACTGGGGAAATTTTTCATTCAGCTTATTGATCAGCTCATCGGTATTTTTGGCTTCTGCTTCAAAATCCGGACCTAAAATCTCTTTCAGTCTGCCAAAGCTTATTATTTTTACAATACTCATTCATTTACTTTTTTTAGCTGTATTGTTTTCAACATTTTTACATATCGTCTTCCAGTGGCAAAATCGTTGGGAGACAGGGTAGAAATACCGTCTTTAAGTCTGCTTTCCGTTTCAGGAATGAGCAGAACCGTATCCCCGACAGCAGTATTAAAAATTTCGTTCCACGAAAAAACAACTTTATAGCCGTCTTCTGCAATGCAGGTAATGTAATATTCGCTTAAAACTTTTGGTGATTTTTCTTTAAATGAAATTTTTGAAAGAACATCTTTCAGCAAAACCCCTTTTATATTTTTAAGGGTAGATTTGTATTCCTTTAAATGGTTGGTAATCTGTATGCTGTCTATTGTATGTTGTGGATATTTCAAAAGTTCGGCGGATGTTACAATTGTTTTTTGGTTATCCGGAGCGATAATCTCAATGTTTTTTGCAGATTGGGCAAAAGCAACAGAAGTACAGAAAACTGTAAGAAGTAAAATAAAATTTCTCATTTAATGATCTTTAAATAGTGCTTGATATTAATTTATAGGAAGCCATTAAAAGTACTACAGCAAGTACATATTTCAGACCGTTTTGGTTCAGTTTTTTTGAAGCAAGATATGCACCAAGCAATCCTCCTGCAAATGCACAGATGATGTACATCCACATATCGCTGGTAAAAGAAATCTCTTTGGTGAACATTCCTCCTAAACTTGCCACGGAATTAACAAAAATAAAAGCAGCGCTGATTGCCGCGGTCTGTTTCTGGTTAGTCCATTTCAGTAAAATAAGAACCGGAGATAACAAAATTCCGCCGCCAATGCCGATCATTCCGGACAGTAAACCGATCACTCCTCCGAAAAGTAAGGATAAATAGATTTGAGGATCTTTCAGCTCGCTATCATCCGGACTTTTAAAAAAGAAAAAACGGAAAACAGGAAATAGTAGTAAAATACCTAAAATTCTTTTGTACAAAGTATCTTCAATATGAATCATTCCACCCACGAAAGCCAGAGGAATAGACGCTAAAGCAATCGGAATGAAGATCCTGAGTTTAAAATGTCCTCCCCGATAATATTGTATAAAAGAAGTAAGCGAGACAAACAGATTAAGCACCAAAGCGGTAGGTTTCATTTCTTTGGGGGCTATTCCGTACAAAGCCATTAACGCCAGATAACCGCTTGCGCCGCCGTGTCCGACTGCTGCATATAAAGCTGCGATGACAAATAAAATCAGATAAAAAAATTCCACATTCATTATTTGATCTTTATTTTAACACTATAATTTCAACCTCTTCATCTTTTTTACATCCTTCCGAATCTTCAGGTAAAATCATCAGACAATTGGCTTCTGCAAAAGACTGGAGACGATACGATTCCTGCGCATGAAGCGGCGTTACTTTTCCGTTTTCATAGGTTGCTTTCAGAAAATGGGTAAGACCGGTTTTCTTTCCATACGAAGAAGTGGAAGTTGCATTGGTTTTCTCCGTAATCACCGGACGTTTCATTATTTCTGAAAGTAATGGCGCAATATATAAATAAAAACACGTTAATGCCGATGACGGATTTCCGGGTAACCCGAAAACAATTTTTTCTCCCTTCGTTCCGAAATAGAAAGGCTTTCCGGGTTTCTGGCGGATTTTATGAAATTTCTGCTCAACGCCGCATTGTTTAGTGGCATCAATTACGAAATCGTAATCGCCGACACTCACGCCGCCCACCAAAATGACAATATCTGTTTTGGAAATGGCGAGATCCAGCGTTTTTTCAACCTCAGAAGGATCATCTTTTACCCAAAAACTTTTAACGGTAGTAATTCCACACTGTTTTAAAACACTTTCCAACTGATAGGAATTGGATTCGTAAACCTGACCAAAAGCTAAATTTTCTCCGGGTTGTAACAATTCGTTACCCGTAAGAATTAACGAAACCGATGGAGGAGCAAAAACGTTGATTTCCGTACATCCGATTCCGGCAAGATATCCTATGGCAGCAGCCGAAAGATAACTTCCTGAACGCATTGCCACAGTGTCTTTTTTCGCATCGCTTCCGGCATTTCGTACGTGCAGCCCTTTTTCGAGGTCGTTATCAAGAACCGTGAGATATCCGTTTTCTGTCAAAGCTTTTTCCTGCATAACGATGGTATCTGCACCGATGGGAAGGGGAGCTCCCGTAAAAATACGACAGGCATTCCCTTTTTCGAGATGAAACTGCTCTGTAGATCCCGCCTGCATTTCGTCTGAAATTTTCAGCTTTAGATCTTTATCTTCAAAACGGATCGCGTAGCCATCCATTGAGGACTGTGAAAAATTCGGGATATCATATTTTGAATAAATATCTTCTGCGGTTGTATGTCCGAATGCTTCTTTCAAAGGAAGAATTCGAGTTTTTCTTTCCGGAATATTTTGTTCAATTATTTTTTTTGCTTCTTCTACACTTATCATGGTTGGGTTTTTAAATGATTATAATCTGATGGAGTATCAATATCAACAGCACCTTTCTCAAACTCAAAAGATTCCACATCGTTTATATTCTGCTGAATGATCTTTTTGGCGCCCTGTTCACCGGTAAGTTCCATTAACGGTTTAAAATATTTTTTAGAAAATAAAGCTGGAACGCCCAATGTATCAGCATATTTTGTGACAACAATTTCCTTTCCTGAAGTTTTCTGCAACTGAAACATTTTTGAAAATAAATTACTGGTAAGATAAGGCTGATCGCATACCGAAATGAAACATCTTTCCATTTCCGGAAACAGACCGGACAGTGTTTTCATTCCTGTCTGTATGGAGGAAGCCATTCCTGATTCCCAGTTTTCATTGATAACGATGTGTATATTTTTATTTTTGATGACAGAAGATATTTCATGATGGCGGGCTCCGAGAACCAAAACGATTTGATTGGGATCAAATACTTCTAAAGCAGTATCAGTTATTCTTTCTAAAAATGTTTTTCCCTGATACACCAAAAGCTGTTTCGGAGATCCCATTCTGGAAGAATTTCCGGCTGCCAGTAATATAATTCCTGTATTTTTCATTATCCGCCAATATTGATCATGCTTCTGTTCTGAATGATTGATGTGTTTATTTTTTCAAATTGTTCATTCAGTTGTCCGCCCTGCGTTTTTGCTTTCGACCAGATCGCAGATTCTATAATCGGT
Organism: Chryseobacterium mucoviscidosis; assembly: GCF_002177115.1. Classification (GTDB taxonomy): domain Bacteria; phylum Bacteroidota; class Bacteroidia; order Flavobacteriales; family Weeksellaceae; genus Chryseobacterium; species Chryseobacterium mucoviscidosis. The sequence continues at coordinate 70,355 of NZ_MVAG01000057.1, forward strand.
AAAATATCTTCACCATTTCGTAAAGGCGTAAGAAGATCGGTTTCTTTTTTTGAAAACAGGCAGTTCTTTAATTTTCCGTCTGCGGTAAGCCGGATTCTGTTGCAGCCGCTGCAAAACGGTTCGCTCATCGTGCTTATAATCGAAAAGCTTCCTTGATGCCCATCAATGCTGTATGGCTTTGCCGTGTCATGAAAACCGACAGTAAGCGGATTAAAATCATATTTTTCCCTGATGATGTTCAGAATGTCTTTTTGGGTCATGACCTGATTGCTGCTCCATCTGTTTCCGCTGAAAGGCATAAACTCGATAAACCGCACTTCTACAGGATGATCTTTTGTAAAAGCAATAAAATCTGAAATTTCATCATCATTAATATCTTTCATGGCAACAACATTAATCTTGGTTTTGATGTTATGTTGTAGTAAAAGATGAATATTTCTGAGGACGCGATCAAAATAATCGCGGCGGGTAATTTTCAGGAATTTTTCCTTCTGTAAAGTATCAAGGGTGATGTTAATGCTCTGAAAATCTGACTGAATAATTTCGGGAAGCATATCATCAATTCGAATTCCGTTGGTAGTACACGTCAATTGTACAGGAAGTTTTCCCAGATTTCTGATAATCTTTGAAGCATCTTTTCTCACGAACGGCTCACCTCCGGTAAGTCTGATTTTAGTAACGCCGTGCTTAACGAATATTTTTGCGATGGTATCAATTTCATCCGCCTGCATCAGTTTAGCATGCGGTGTGAAATCATAATTTTCTTCCGGCATACAGTAAAAGCAGCGCAGGTTGCAATTGTCCGTTAAAGATATCCGAAGATAATTATGGGTTCTTCCGAATTGATCTGTTATCATAATTTCCTTATATACTGAGAATATCAGTATGCATTTTTTCTGGTTTATCCCTTAATGAGGAACCTTTTTTTCCGCTTAACACCGCTTTGATCTCTGCAATTACGGAAATGGCAATTTCTTCCGAAGTCTCTGCACCAATATCTATTCCAACCGGACCAAAAAGTTTATTTAATTCTTTTTCGCCGACTGTAATTCCTGAATTTTTAAGATCATCCATCATTCTGTTGAACCTTGTTTTAGGACCCAGTAATCCTATATATTGTATCGGTTGATGGATAATGAGCTTCAGCAAAGCGAGATCATAATTATAATTGTGCGTCATCATCACAAAAACCGTTGCTTCATCAACTTCTATGGTCTTCATGATTTCTTCGGGTGTTGCGAGCAATACCTCATCCGCAAGAGGAAATCTCTTTTTCAGGGCGTGTGTAGCTCTTCCGTCTGCAATTACTGTTTTCCAGCCTAAAATGGAAGCCGTTTCTACCAAAGGTTTAACATCGTTTCCGGCTCCTGCAATAATCAGCGTGGTCTGTGGCGGAATATATTGCAGCAGGATTTCATTTGACGAAATCTGAGTGAGTATATTTTGTTTTTTTTCTAAAACTTCTGAAGAAAAACGATTCAGTTCACTTTCTGAAATACAACCTGAGTCCGATATTATTGTATTTTCCTTTTTTATCAATCCGACAGTTCCGGTCTGTTTATTTCTTTTTTCCAGCGAAAATAGGGTGATAATAACAGATTCATCTCTTTTTTCCGTTGTTTTCTCTAAAAGGGAGATTGGATTTTGAGGAGAATTTTCATCAATATATTCAAAAAGAATATGTACGATTCCGTTACATCCTAGCTGAACGCCAAATTCCAGATCATCCGGATTACTGGTATCATACGTAATGAGCTTATTGTTTTTCTGATGAATGGCAAGCAGCGCTTTTCTCAAAGCATCACCCTCTAAACATCCTCCACTGATGGCGCCTGTAAGCTGTCCGTCTTCTGTAACCAGCATTCTCGCCCCTGCTTGTCTGTATGAAGAACCTTCTACCTTTACCACCGTTGCCAAAGCAGCCTTTAACCCATTTAAATGCGCCTTTTTATATGCTTTTACAATATCATTGATCTCTTTCATCCGAAAACATTTTTATGGATTACTCATTGTTTTTTCAACTTATGTATGATTTTTGTTGAGATAAAATCATTAAAAAGTTATTATATATTCAAATTTACATAAATATTATCTGTTTTTTTCCGGGCTACACTCAAAAACTGTAATATTGGTATATAAAACTGTAATGTATATCATCAATTTCTTATTTTAATTGATGATATTTGTTAAAACCTATCCGTATACAATTATATTGATTAAAAAATAACTTATGGAATTAAAAGGACAATACAGCAGGAGGAGCTTCCTCAAAGTTTCAGGATTACTGGCTGGTTTTATGGCTATTCCGTCTTCGGTAAAAGCATTTTATCAGGATGTGAAACAGTATCTTGTTCCCAAGAAAAACGTATCCAGACTTACGCTTTCCATCAATAAAAAAAGTCATACCCTTTATGTGGATACCCGAACCACACTTTTAGACCTTTTCAGGGAACAGCTTAATCTTACCGGATCTAAAAAAGGCTGTGACCACGGACAATGTGGCGCCTGTACCATCCACATCAATGGGGAAAGAGCCCTGAGTTGCCTTACTTTGGCGGCAATGGCTCAGGGAAAAGAGATCACAACCATCGAAGGTCTGGCAAACGGAGATGAGCTTCATCCGATGCAGAAGGCATTTATAGAATGTGACGGTTTCCAGTGCGGATATTGCACGCCGGGACAGATTATGTCTGCTGTTGCCTGCGTTAATGAAGGTCATACAGGTTCTGTAGAAGAAATTAAAGAATATATGAGCGGTAATCTTTGCCGTTGCGGAGCGTATAACGGTATTGTTCAGTCCATCCAAAAAGTTGCAGCCCAATGAGACCATTTAATTTTGAAAAAGTAAAATCTGCTGCTGAAGCTTCTGCCATGAAATCAGCAGTCAGTCAGTATATTGCAGGCGGAACGAATCTGGTAGATCTCATGAAGAAAAACATTGCCCAGCCGGAGAAGCTGATTGATGTTACCACGGCATTATCCGATGCGGTAAATCATCAGAATAACAAATTGCAGATTGGTGCAATGGCAAGTAATACCAAAGTTGCAAATAGTAAAGATGTGACGGAAAAATTTCCTCTCATTTCAAAAGCTATTTTAGCTGGAGCTTCACCACAGATCAGAAATATGGCAAGTTCAGCGGGAAATCTGTTGCAACGAACCCGATGTCCTTATTTTTATGATATTACAACGCCATGCAATAAAAGAAAACCCAACAGCGGTTGCAGTGCAATTGATGGTGCCAACCGAATGAGTGCCGTTGCTGGATATAATAATCAGTGTGTTGCGGTTCATCCTTCAGATTTTTGTGTGGCTCTGGCTGCATTGGATGCCACCGTTACCGCTCAGACAAAAGATCAGAAAGAAATTAAAATACCATTTAAAGACTTTCATAAACTGCCGGAAAATACGCCCTGGCTGGATAATAATTTACCACAGGATGCCATAATAACCAATATAGAAATTCCAGATAATACTTTCGGGAAACATTCTGCCTATGTAAAAGTAAGAGACAGGACTTCATACGCTTTTGCATTGGTTTCGGTTGCAGCAGCACTGGATTTGGATGGGAAAAGAATAAAAGATGCCCGCTTAGCTTCAGGAGGTGTGGCGCATAAACCCTGGAGATGGTTGGAGGCAGAAAAATTTCTGAACGGGAAAAAAGCTACGGTAGAAATCTTTGAAGAAGCTGCGAAACTGGCAACCAAAGATCTGAAACCCTTGTCTGAGAATGGTTACAAAATACCAATGCTTCAGGGAGCTATCGTTACAGCATTACAAAATTGTGTGAATCAATAAGGTTGGGATATATTAAAAAGTAACAATTATGGGATTACTCGAATTACTGAACATCAGATCCAAAAGACCCGAAGGACGTGTTGAAGGAGTGGAAAAAGTTACCGGAAGCGGTAAATACGCTGCCGAATACGAAGTTAAAAATATCTGCTACGCCGTATTGGTAAACAGTACGGTTCCTTCCGGAAAAATACAGTCGATCTCGGTTGATAAAGCCAAAGAAGTGGAAGGCGTTATTGATATCATTACCCATCTGCACAAACCTTCGGTTCCGGGTATGGATACTGAAGAAAAAATTAAACAGTCGAGATTCGGTTTACCGATTTTTCATACGGATAAAATATTTTTCAAAGGACAGCCTGTTGCGATGGTGATTGCAGAAACACTGGAAGACGCAACTTTTGCCGCGTCATTGGTAGAAACAGAATATCAGAAAGACAGTTTTGCGGTTGATTTTGATTCTGCGAAAGAAACAGTTGCTTTAAAAGCTGAAGGAAAAGAAAGAGGAAATTTTGACAGTTGGCAAAATTTACCATTCACGGTAGATCAGCAATATAATATTAAGGCAGATGTACATAATCCCATGGAAATGCACGCCACGATTGCTCATTGGACAGGCAATGATACGTTGAAGCTTTACGATAAAAATCAGGGAGTAAATAATGTTCAGAGAACATTTGCAAGGTTATTTTCTATCCCTGAAAAAAATATACAGGTATTCAGTGAATTTGTAGGAGGCGGTTTCGGCTCCGGACTCAGAATCTGGCCACACGTTTTAGCTTCGGTAATGGGAGCTAAACAGGTTGGACGTCCTGTAAAACTGATGCTTACCAGACCACAGATGTTTGCGGCAACAGGTTACAGACCGGCTTCATGGCAAAGAATAAAATTGGCATCAGATCCGTCAGGAAATCTTTCAGGAATATTGCATCAGGCAAAGAACGAAACTTCAGTCTATGAAAATTTTAACGACGGTATTACCCGCGTGACAAGATTAATTTACAAGTTTCCCAATTTAAAAACGGAAGCAGCAAATGTTCCGTTAAATTTAAGCACACCAACGTGGATGCGCGGTCCGGGAGACTGTACCGGAGTATTCGCTTTGGAATCCGCCATTGATGAACTGTCCTACCAACTGAAAATGGATCCTGTAGCGTTGAGGTTAAAAAATATTTCACTGGAAAAACATCCTGATTCAAATTTGCCGTGGTCTACTCATTTTCTGGATGAATGTATAAACAAAGGTGCTAAAATGATCGGATGGAACGCAAGAAAAGCAACGCCCGCAACGGTAATTGAAGGGGATTGGTATATTGGTTACGGAATGGCAGTCGGAATGTGGAATGCCGGAAGAGCAGAAGCCAAAGCAGCAATTATCATGAGCAAAGACGGAAGTCTCATTGTACAGACTGCGATGACTGATATCGGGACGGGAACCGGAACCGGAATGCAGAACATTGCCCACGAAATTACCGGAATTTCAAAAAATAAAATCAATATAGAATTGGGAAATTCTGCGCTTCCTCCTGCGCCAAGTCAGGGTGGAAGTACGGGACTGTCTTCCGTAAGTGGTGCGGTGTATGATGCAAGCAATCAGTTGAAGCAAAAACTGGCGGAGTATGCATCCTCAGTTAATGGAAGCTTTAAAGGAGCTGCTCTGGAAAATATTCTTCTTTCAGATAAAAGCATCAGTTTAAAAAATAATTCAACTGTTTCTGTCTCTTATGAAGAACTGTTTGAAAAGAATAATCTGGCTGAAATTCGTCTTGAAGTAGCTTCAAAACCGGGAAGTGAGCGTGAGAAATTTGCGTTCTGCTCTTCAGCGGCACATTTTTGCAAAGTCCGTGTTAATAAGCGAACCGGAAAAGTGAAAATTGAAAAACTGGCTGTCGTAGCAGACGGAGGAAAAATCATCAACAGTCAGGCAGCAGCCAATCAGATGTCGGGAGCCGCAGTTGGCGGTATCGGAATGACGCTGATGGAAGAAAACCAGATCGATGCAAAATTAGGAACGTTAATCGGTAACGATCTTGCGGGATATCATTTTGCTGTTAATGCGGATGCTCCGATTATTGAAGTCGACTTTATTCATAAACCCGATCCGAACATTAACCCTTCCGGAGCGAAAGGTCTCGGAGAAGTAGGAATTATTGGTACAGCCCCTGCGATAGCCAATGCAATTTATAATGCCATCGGTATACGAATGAGAGATTTGCCGATTACTCCCGATAAAATTTTAATGGCATTGTCACACAAATAGACTGCTGTTTTCTATTTTAGAATCATATCAATATTCTGTATCTGAACGGTACAGAATATTTTTTATCCTTTCATGATCTGTTTTCCTTATTTAGATTGAATATATTTAAATCAATTTCAGTCTTTAATATACCTAACGGTTCTTTTTTTGTATCACTACCCATAACCAAACTACCGATTTATGGCGAACACTGGAAAACAATCTGTTACATTAAAAATAAATGGAAAGGAACATCATCTGGATGTACTTCCATGGGTATCACTTCTTGATGCTCTTCGAGAAAATTTGCATTTTACCGGAACAAAAAAAGGCTGTGATCATGGGCAGTGCGGCGCATGTACGGTTCTGATTAACGGCAAAAGAGTTTTGAGCTGCCTCAGTCTCTGCGTTATGAAAGCTGATGCTGAAATTACAACCATAGAAGGGATTGCCGATGGTGAAAACCTGCATCCCGTTCAGAAAGCTTTTATTGAACATGATGCTTTCCAGTGCGGATACTGTACTCCGGGACAAATCTGCAGCGCCATAGGATTACTGAATGAAAATAAGGCAAATACGCGGGAAGAAATTCAGGAACTGATGAGCGGAAATCTTTGCCGATGCGGAGCCAACAGAGGAATTATTAACGCTGTAATGGCAGTAAAACAAGGTACTTATGAATAACTTTTCCTATACAAAAGCCAATAGCGTTGATCAAGCGGTTTCATTGACTTATGCAAATGAAGACAATAAAATCATTGCCGGAGGTACTAATATCATCGATCTGATGAAATATTTTGTTACTGAAGCAGATACTTTGGTAGATATTAATCCCATTGACGGAATAGCTGAGATTACTGAATCTGATAACGGAGGAATTCGTATCGGTGCTTTAATGACGAATGCAGATACAGCGTATCATCCAATTATTGAAGAAAAATATCCGCTTCTTTCTAAAGCTATTTTGGCGGGAGCTTCGGCACAGATCAGAAATATGGCGACCAATGGCGGAAATTTATTACAGCGAACCCGATGTTATTATTTTTACGACATTAATACTCCCTGCAATAAAAGAGTTCCGGGTTCCGGATGTTCTGCGATGAAAGGGTACAACCGAATTCACGCAATTTTAGGACACAGCGAAAACTGTATTGCTGTTTTTCCTTCAGATATGTGTGTTGCTCTTGCAGCTTTGGAGGCAGTTGTTCATATATCGGGAACGGATGGAGATCGGACATTGAAATTTTCAGATTTTCACAGACTTCCGGGAGATACTCCGGAGATCGATAATAACCTGAAAAAAGGAGAGGTCATCACAGGAATTGAACTGCCCGAAAAAGGATTTTCAAAAAATTATTCTTACTTGAAATTAAGAGACCGAAGTTCTTATTCGTTTGCATTAGTTTCTGTCGCTACTGGTCTTGAACTGGAAAACGGAATAATTAAAGAAGCAAGAATTGCTTTGGGTGGTGTTTCGCACAAACCGTGGCGTGTAAAAGAAGCTGAAGATTTTTTAACAGATAAAGCAGCAAATTCGGAAAACTTTGCGGCTGCGGCTGACATTATTTTGGAAGGAGCCGTAGGTTTTGAACATAACAGTTTTAAAATTAATCTCGCTAAAAAAGCAATTGTCAGAAACTGTATGATGGCTCTTGATCCGACGTCTCAGAGACCGGGTGCAAAACCTTCTTTATAAATTATTATGAATGCTAAAGAAAATTTTATGAAAAATACACCGTCTGTCGGACAATCAATAAATCGTCTTGAAGGTCATCTGAAAGTAACAGGTCAAGCAAAATATGCAGCAGAATATGATGCTCCGGACTTATTGTATGGGTACATTGTGAACAGTTCGATTACAAAAGGTAAAATCAAGACCATCGATACATCAGAAATAAAAAAATTAGAAGGAGTTATTGAGGTGTTCACCCATGAAAATAAACCTTCAACTGCCTGGTTTGATTTTCAGTATGCCGATATGGATGCACCTCCCGGAACTGTTTTTAAACCTCTTAAAGATAATATAATCCGATATAACGGACAACCCATTGCTCTGGTGGTTGCAGAAACATTTGAAATGGCACGTTATGCGGCAGCAAAAATAAAAGTGGTTTACGAAGAAGAAGAAAATTTTGAAACGGATCTGAAGAAGAATCTTGAAAAAGCCAGAGATCCTAAAAAAGGACTGGCTTCGCTGCTGAAACCGCCTCCGCCAAAGCCTACCGGTGATTTCAAAAAAGAATATGAAAATTCGTTTGTAAAAACCGACAGCCATTTCAGTCACGGAACCGAGCATCATAATCCTATGGAAATGTATGCTTCCACCGTGATCTACGAAGGAAAAGATAAACTCACTATTTACGATAAAACACAGGGAACGATTAATTCCCAAATGTATGTTGCGAATGTTTTCGGGCTTAAAATGAAAAATGTACAGGTCATCTCACCGTTTGTAGGCGGTGGTTTTGGTTCGGGGCTTCGTCCGCAGCAGCAGCTTTTTATGGCGGTAATGGCTTCGCTGGCTTTAAAACGTAATGTTCGTGTCACTTTGGATCGCGCGCAGATGTACATGATCGGACACAGACCTCCGACGTTACAGCATACAAAATTCGGTGCGGATAAAGAAGGTAAAGTCAATGCAATTTATCACAAAGCAATCGGGGAAACTTCGCGGTTTGAAGATTATGTTGAAATTGTGGTGAATTGGGCAAATATGCTGTACCCCGCAGAAAATACCTTGTTGGAACATGAAATTGTTCCGTTAGACGTTTACAGTCCGCTTGATATGAGAGCACCCGGCGGAAGTACCGGAATGCACGCTGTGGAAGTAACAATGGATGAAATCGCTTATCAATTAAATATAGATCCGCTGGAATTAAGGCTTATCAATTATTCGGAAATTGATAAAAGCAGTGATAAGGAATATTCGAGTAAAGAACTCAGAAAATGTTATCTGGAAGGAGCAGAAAAATTTGGCTGGAATAAGAGAAATCCTGAACCCCGAAGCATGAAGCGCGGAAATAAGCTGGTCGGTTACGGAATGGCTACCGGAATTTGGGATGCCAATCGGATTTTAGGACGTGCGGAAGCGATTATGACACCGGATGGAAAAGTTGAAATAAAAAGTGCCGTTACCGACATCGGAACCGGAACGAAGACGATCATGACGCAGATTGCGGCAGAAGAACTGGGACTTTCCATGGAAGATATTACGTTTTCGTATGCCGACAGTAAAATGCCATTTGCTCCGATTCAGGGAGGGTCGTTTACTACGGCAACAGTGGGACCTGCGGTACAGAATGCCTGTCAGGCTTTAAACAAAAAACTTTTCGAAAAAGCTAAAGATTTGAAAGATTCCGTTTTAAAAAATGTAAATTTTAAAGATGTTATATTCAAAAATGGTTTTATCACCGTAAAAGATCAGCCTGAAATACAGGTAGATGTCAAAGAAATTTTCAAAAAAAATGGCGGAGAAGCAATTCGAACCACAAATTCTGCAATGCCCAACCCATTAAAGTATGGAAAAAAAGCCAGAGCTGTTCACAGTGCGGTTTTCGTTGAGGTAGAAGTGGATGAAGAGTTGGGAATTATTGAAGTAAAAAGAGCGGTTACAGCCGTTGCAGCAGGGAAAATTATCAATCCTAAAACAGCAGAAAGTCAGGTTTTGGGAGGCATGATCTGGGGAATCAGCAAAGCTTTGCACGAAGAAACCATACTCGATCATGAGTTGGGAAAATATATGAATGCCAATCTGGGTGAATATCATATTCCTGTCCATGCAGATATTCACGATCTGGAAGTGGTATTTGTGGAAGAAAATGATCAATTTGTAAATGATTTGGGAGTAAAAGGAGTAGGCGAAATAGGTGGAGTAGGAATTCCTCCTGCCATTACAAACGCGATTTTCCATGCAACCGGAAAGAGAATTTATGATCTCCCTATTCATTTTGACAGGTTGATATAATTCTTTCAAATACAACAGAGCTCAGAAATTTATAAATTTCATACCATCACGTCGCTTCAAAAAGTGACGTGATTTTTATTTACAGTAATTATTTTTTAGGTAAATTTTAAAACTTTAATTGAGAAAAAAAACCAGTATTTCTACTGAAATGAATAGGATTATTTTCCTATAATTTTGGTTGCTGAACAGGACAAATGACGGAGAGGATGAATGAAAAACTCTGACGATTTATTAATGATTTAAAAATCAGAAATTTATGATAGAGAAAATGATGCCGAGTGCTTTCTTTTATTAAATTTACATAACCCGATTCTGAATCAGGCGTAAAAATAAAACAATAATCATGGAGACCAGAAACCATTACAAAACGGGGCGTATTCTGAAAAGCCACACGAGTAGGAATTTTAAAAAAATTATATCATGAGTCAATTTCAATTGGGAATATCCCTGACTTTTTTAAAAAGAGATTTAGCCTTAGTTGTTCAAAGTACGGAACAAGATTTTGATACAAAAAAAGTTACAACGAAAGAATATCTGCTTGTTCCTACAAAAGTTTCATCGGATGATTTTGTAACTTTCAATGATTTAAAAAGTGATTTTAAGAAAATATTTGGGAGTGATTCTGAAGAACCTACAAAACAGGTTACAGATCAGCTAAAACAGAATAGCTCGGATAATAAATTCGACATCAATAAGATTCATTTTTATCTGAAAACTGCTTATTTATATAAAAAGGCATATTATATTAATACAGAAGCAGATTCAAGCAAACCACCTGTAATGGAAGAATGCGATGAAAGGGGAACCAAGCTGAAGGATGACAAAAAAGCAAAATGGGAATATGCACTGTCCATAAGTATAGACAGTAAGGCGTTCTTCTCAGAATTTAATACAATGTCCATCAATTCAGTTAATTTTTCTATCTGGAATACAGACCGCAACGTGGTGAAGAAAATGATGACTTTGGGATCTACGGATGATATCTTTAAACAGTTAGAAGACTCTGTAAAATAATTATGCCCAATATACTTCCTTTCCGGATAAATGCTTTGTATCTCAATTCGCCTGAACAGGTAATTGGTCAGGATATCCGTTTTGAAAATGTTCCGTGGATGAATACAGAGCGTCATGTCTTTGAAAATCCCAATGTTCCCCTCGAAACAAACTCGATTATTCCAAGGCCTTTTTCATGGGATAATTCCATTTATCTGGATAAGGGAGTTCATCTTCATTTTATTCTTCCTTCATTCTTTAAAAAATTTAATGATAAAGGAAATCTGCCAAAAGCTCCCAATCGTTGGTATATAAAAAGACAGCGTGATGGGGAGGAATGGATTGTGGAAAGCGATTATATATGGAACGTTAACGATCCTAAACTGAATAAAAACAATACCTGTACCTACGCGGAAGAAGCAACAGATACTTTTCAGTTTGCATATGTGGGAAGAAAATATAAACTGAACGACTGGATCTATCAGACCAATTCCCAGACGAATTATTTAAAAAATCTCAGTGCTTTGGGATGGGGAAGTTTTTCATTCGATATTCATTATCCCAATTGCAGAAGTGTATTTGGATTTTATGATGAAGACGGAACAGAAAACGAAATATATCAGGTTATCGGATGGGTAGATCATTACGGACAAAGCTCAGCCGATGAATATATCGTTGCTGGTAATTTTCAGTTAAAATCCGGGGAGGCCACAGAAAATGAAGAATCCTTTGATGTTGCTGTTGCCAATACTTTGCCCGAGACACTTTCTGCATTAATCATCAATACCAACAACCCGGATCTTTCCAGGCAGGATCTTCAGAAACAGGAAGAACAGATTGCTTCAATCATTAATTTTGATGAACTGAAGGAGCTGAATCTGGACTGGATTTCCAGACTGAGGAATAAACAGCACGAGCAACAGTTTAATAAAACATCCGGAACAACAAAATATGTTCTGAATATTGTTATTTCTGATCAGGAGGATGCTGTTCAGGAATATGATGTAGACAGCAGTCTTTTGGATTTTGAGTTCAGCGGAAATGTGGCTTTACAGTATGAAAAGATAAAAGATAAGCTTAAAACCTTTCAGGAGTCTGCAAAATCCGATGAAATTCTTGCGGTTTGGGAAGGCGTTTCTTTACCGGATCTCTTCAATATTTCTTATACCGAAGTCTTGGAAGATGAGCTGGAAAATCTCAACAAAATACAAAACAGCTATGAGCTGGATACCTTCAGATTACAGGCTAAAATTGAAAGTCTGTACCTGCACTGGTCTACGTATTTAAACGCTTTATTTTTAAGCAAAGATAAAAACATCAATAAGCTTAAAGAAGATCTTAAACTGTTAATCTCACAGATCAGCATCTTAAAAGAAAAGCTGGGAAATACAAAAGACAAAGCTCTGAATGCAAAAGATTTATTTTCCGGAAAAATATCAGAACATTACACAAGATACCGCGATTATGCCCTCATTAAATTTCTACTGAAAGCAAAACAGACCGGAGAAACCATAAATGAAAAAGAACTCCGGAACCTCCTGCATCAGCGGTATAAAACAAGAATGATTCTGTCCAAAAAAAACAGAACCGATTATTACGAACCGCTGCCGCCAAGCGTTATTATTTCGTCTCCGAAAAAAAACAGCATTTTCAATCTTTTCAGCAATCCGTCTGCTCCGGAAGAAATACAGTCGGTACCTTTATTCAAGCCGGAAAAGAAAGAAAACCGTCAAAATGTGCTGAATGTGGTCAATTCTCAGGAAATCAAGACCAATCAGTGGCATACCTATAAAGTAGAATGGGAAAGTTTATTTCTGCCTAAAAAAGAAGGCCATTATCTGGCTTCCGATACTAATTTTACAGAAAATTTTTTACAGGATTCCTACATTTTGGATGAGCTTAATGCAGACTTAATAAAAGCCTATCCTTTACATGATATTGCGTATATGCCGAATCCTAATATCTACTACGGGCATTCTTTTGTAAGCGATGAGGTTAAAGAATATGTAAAAGAAAAATTAGGCAAAAATCTTCTTCGTATTGATGAAAAAAACAACGCGGAATTAATAGAAAAAATAAAAATATTTCTTCAGAAACTGGAAGAAACTTCCTTGTTTGAACTTACCCTTTCAGATTTCAATAATTTAATGCTTCAGAGAAGCAATGGCTTGTCCGTCTTACCCCTCATTCCCAACGGATTTACAGATCATAAAGAGATGGCAAAAAGCATAGAAGATTTATGCAAAGAATATGGAAACAGTCTCGATCTTTTAACGCCAAACAGATTATCCATATTCAATCCGTTCAGAAACGGAGCCTTTAAAATGAACAGACTGAGAATTGTAGATTCTTTCGGAAGAAACAAAATCATCGAGCCGGAAAAAATAATTACCACCCATGTGCAGAAAATCGAAAATAAAGATAACTGGGTTGCACTGCCGCCAAGATATCTTCAGCCTTCTGCCGTAAGCACAAGATTTACAAGAACAGCAACAGAAGGAAAAAAATCTCCTGTACTCGGATGGATGGTTCCTGTGTATCTTAATCAGCGGATAGAATTTTTTGATGCACACGGAAAACATTTAGGGGCAGTAGACACAGAAGGAGCGTGGGAATCTTCCCCTTTTGATGCCGGTTTGGCTCAGGAAAACACAGACTATACAACAGTTGTTAGAAATCCTCATCTCAGAAGAATTATACACTGGATTATCGAAAGAATTGGCAAAACCAACAAAAAAGATCAGTTTATAAAAGAACTGCAGAGAACAATGGAGCATATTTCACCCGAAGATTATGCCAATCCGTCTCTGTTGGAAACCATCTCTTCCGTACCTGTTGCGATTACTTTAGTGAACATCAATTTATTCACCAGAGGAGAAGCATTGCATGACATCAGTTATTCAGAAAACATCACCATCAATACCTACAACAGCCAGAGAAAATACGATAAAGTGAAAATCCCGATGTCCATTGGAGATTTAAACCAGTATAACGACGGCGTTCTGGCTTACTGGCACTACCATCTGGAAAATAAAGAACAGAACGAAAGACTGGGTTTGAAAGCTTTGGAAAGCAAAATTTATTTTAATAATGATGCAGAAAAGAAAATAAGCCGTTTTTACTATTCTCTGAAAGATTTTCTGAAAGAAAACCCAATCGACGGAAGAGAAAAATGGAACGAAATTGAAGGTAAAACCATGTACAGCTCTTCAATAAGCTATAAAAATCAGGACAAAGAAAGCTTTCTGGCACTTAATGATACGCTGAATGCCTGCCAAAGATATCTTCTGATTCATCCTAAAGGAAACCTGAACATTAAAACAGGAATTTTACCAGAAAAGCGCATAAGACTGCCGTACAATGCCATTAAAAATGCTTTGAGAAGAATTGAACTTACATTATTAACAGCGCCTGTTATAACGCCCAAAGAAAACCTTCAGCTATCCCTTGCGAAAGATAATCGCTATCAGTGGTCGTGGATTGAACTGGAAAAAAAGAATAAAAAAGAACCTCTATCTCCTTCAAATCCACCCTTAAAAAAACGGATGACCCAAAATTTAGCCATCGATTTTTCTCAGAATTTTGAATCCGAAACCTACTTACAGACACTGCTTTCAGAATTAAAAGAAGAACATATTTTAATTAATGAATTGAAGCCGTTTTTTCCGGAGGAAGACATCTATTTTATCGATAAAAATGAATTTCAGATACGAAATAATACAGAAAAATACAGCATAAGAAATGAATTTATTAACGATGGGGTAACCGGTAAAATCGGCAGAAGCGAAAACGTTAAATCCATGCAGATCGCTTTAGATTTTAATCAGTTTAAAAATAAAAAATATACAGCCCTCAAAGAATTTATCATTCGGGAAAAATATGTGATGAAGCAGGAAAACAATCTGTTGGGCGAAGAAATTTATTATTTAAACACTGAAAAAACAAAAACACTGAAAGAAAAAGACAATTCTGAATTAAACGATTCCGAAAAAGAACTGGCTGAACTTCTGTCAATGAAAACCTCCAATAAAATCATCACACTCAGAGAATTGTTGGGCAGACTGTACATTTTCACCAAAGAAAACGCTTCAGCGATCATCAGAGAACGCTTTAAGCAAAGCCTCATTAATAAAAAAATCATTCAGGAATATCCCTTTTATCCGGAAGACCAGATCCACTTTGTAAACCGCGAAGAATGGGAAAAGATTAAAATAAAAGAAGATCCCGATGACGATGAAAAATTATTGCTGAAGCTGATTGAGAATACTTCCAAAGCCATTCTGGAGATCGGGGACTTTAATACCAACTCCGGAAACATTCCCCATCTTGTTTTAAAAGAAGGATGGCTGTCTATAAAATCTACTAAATTCTAAACATCATGGCAAAACTGTTATATTACTTTCCACTGGATAATTTAGTGAATAATGACATTGTTAATAATTACAAAACCCAGGTTCAGTCCGGGTTACAAAATAGTGCTTTAAATGTTGATTTTGATGAGTATAAAGGTTCTTATCTCAATTTTAAAGATAAAACCCAGTTAGAATTAACCTTTAAAAAAAGCATCGGTAAAGAAGGAACTTTAATTAATTTCTTTTTTAACTATCATAAAAAAAACAGCAGCGAGGCTCTTAATCTCATCACCATCGGGGATAAAATACTGAGCGTCATCAAATCTAATAACAGAAACGCTGTTTCTTTTAAAAATAACATCAGAATAAACGATGAAGACTTCAGAATCCGGGAAAACCACTGGTTTAATGCCTCCGTTTATTATAATTCTTCCGGAAATATAGAGCTCTATCTTACGGACGATAATTTCTTAGTGCTGAAAAAAGCTGTAATTTCATTTAACGATGATGCAGAAGATCAGAACATCATTGTAGGAGGCAATAAAGACGGAGATCAGCTTCGCATTGCAGATCTGTCGGTATATAATGATGTTTCCAAAGATGAAATAGAAAACCTCGTCAATACATCTATCGGAAAACACCTTACCTTACTCTCAAAATCCACTTTAATTGATACTGTAAGCTTTACTCTCAGCAACAATTCCGTTTTTGATAAACTCGTTATAGAAAATGATCCGAAACCTTTATCCTTCGAACTTCTTCCGGGAGAGATGACGATAGAAAGACAGGATAACAGCGCGGCAAAACTTAAAGTGAAAAAAGGCTTTTTTCAATATTCTGCTGTACAAGCAAACAATACCGAAGAATCAGACGATCTGCACATTTCCTTTGGCTTTAAAAATCAGAACACTGAAAATACAAATTTAACCGCAGTATTGAATGATCTCTCCATCGTGAACCGCTTAGATCAGGAAAGAATTTTAGTACAGCTTGAAATGTATAATATAACACTTACGAAAGATGAATTCTCTAAAACCTATACAAAATCTCAGCCTCTCATCATCGATAAAGTTTTTGAAATAATGGATATAAGAGGAGAAAACGAAAGCCCTTTTGAAGTATTTATTCTGGGCAACGATACGTTGTACAATGGCACAGCAAACGAAGCACAGACCATAAGACTGGCAATAAGCAACACCACCGAGCTGGATCTTAAGCTATCGGAAAACAGTGGTTTCAGGATTACAGGCAACTTTTTTACCATCCTTGAAAATGATGCAAAACAAACCAACAATACCAAATTGCTGGAACACCAGACCTTCACGACCATACCTGCAAAACCCAAATCTACAGACAACGACTTCCTGTGTTTTCAGAAAGAATACCTGCTGAAAAAAGGAACATCCATTATTATGGAAATATCGCGATTAAAAGCAAAACAATCTGCCCCTGCAAATCCGTCCGGTGCATATCCTTTCTATCTCGAATACAAAAATATTCCCGGCTACAGAAACGGAAAGATGAAATTCCACATCAAAACAGGCAAAATCTTTTACTCACTCTAAAGCATTAAAATCATGGCAGAAAATTTAAACATCAAAGACTTTAAAGCGAATGAAGCAGACATTGAAAAGCTTACTTCCGGAAAAGCAACCATTAATGCTTTGGATTCTCAGAATACAGTCATCAGTACTTTAACAGCAGATCTCATTAAGCTGAAAAACCAGATAGAATTACTTAATGAGGAGCTTAAAATTATGAAAGGATCAAAAGAACTGGTGAAGATCACTTCCGGCAGAACCGATGTCAACAACTCTTTATATACCAATAACGAACTGGTTTCTTTACCGGTAGGATCCATCGTTGCATTTTACGGAACCACGCTTCCCGAAGGCTGGGCTTTTTGCGACGGCTTTAATAACACTCCGGATCTTAGAGGAAGCTTTATTCTCGGGAACTCCGGAATCGGCCAGAAAAACAGTCAGGTTTACAACAGGTCTAATACCATTACACTAAGCGAAAAAAATATTCCGCGGGTCTGGAGTACCGTTACCACAAAATATTATAAAGTAGAAGCCGGAACAGGCGGAAATAATTTTGATTTTTTAGGAACGAAAGCTACTTCCAGAAATCAGACTATTTACAGAGAAAACAGTTGGTGTACAGACGAAAATATAGCCACAGAATTTGCGATAGGTCATGAAACTCCAACGCCGGTGGAAGTCCCGAATCCACAGCACGTAAAATTAGCTTATATCATGAAAATAAGATAATGATTTTAAGAAAAAACTGAATCTTTATAATATGATCCGCGAAAACCATTAAACAGCTTTACATCATGGAAAAACCGTCATTATCAAAAGCTGATATTCAGCTTGAACTTGATGTCTCAATAAAAAAAATTGACTTTAAAATTACGGGAAACAGAACGAAAATGGATGATGACGTTTCCGTAACTTCTTTGGTTGGTCAGTTGCCGGATGTTTCAAAAAATATTTCCGGACTTCTGGAAGACGAAGGCGATGTAAAAGACATTATCATTCCTTTTGTACCGGAAAAACTTAATTTCGGGATCTATAAAATCGCAGACGATACAGAAAGCCTTACCGCTTTTCAACTGGAAGCAAAATATTCACACTTAAAGCTTAAAGGTGTATTTTCTAAAGAGTTTAAACTGTTTTCAGTAGGCATTAACCAAGCCATCAGTTTTTCAAAAATGCCTTTGGTGGGAGAGTATCTTAAAGAATATACAATTTCAGATCTTGAACTCGTGTATCTTTCGCAGAAGGAAAATTCATTAACGCCTGATCGGGAGAAATTAATCAGCCTTTCAAAGAAAAATTTCATCAGTCAGAAAATCTGGATAAACAATTATAAGTTGTTTCTCAACGCCGGATTCAATGCAGGATTGATTTTAAAAACAGGAAACGAAGAACAGAAAATTACCTTTCCCGGTTTTGATCTTAAAGGCATAAAAGTTCCTTCACTCCCGGCTTCAGATCCCGCAAAAAAACAAAATTCCGGGACTTCAGGAAATACTCAGCAGGAAAAAGAGAAACAGCATCCGTTGGTAAAAATTAACGAGATAAAACCCTCCATCGAAAAAAATCTCATACAGATTGCGGTATCTGCAGATTTCAATGTCGGGCCATTTGGTTTGCAGTTGGTCGGCTTGGGAATTAAAGTTCCTTTTACGGTTTTTCAGAACTTCAGTCTGGAAAAATTATGGAAGGAGCTTCAGTTTACTTTGCAGGGACTTGCCATAATCTATGATACCCCTTCACTTTCTATCGCAGGAGCATTTTTAAGAGAAATACACAACGGAACGGAAGAATACAATGGTTTATTAACCTTCAGATTGGGTAAAATTGAAATAATAGCCATTGGATCTTACATCAAAACGCCAAACTATTCTTCCTTATTCGCATTCGGATATTTGGGCATTCCCATACCTTTAGATCCTGCTTTTTACATCCACGGATTTGCTTTGGGATTTGGATTAAACCGAGACTTTGTAATGCCTCAGATTACCGAGATTCCGGATTTTCCCCTCATTAAAATCGTTCATCAGGGAGGTTTAAAACAGGGAGATTCCATTAAAAAGATTTTTGGAGATTTAAACCGTTATTTGCCTGTTCGCGAAAACAGTTATGTAATTATTGCAGGAATTAAATTTGATTCCTACAAAATGATTTTTACTACAGGAATACTTGCAGTAGCTTTCGGAAATAAAACATCTTTACATCTTTTGGGCTTATCTACCATGAAGCTGGAGGGAGTTTATTATTTTGAATTCGCATTTTCCATGCGCGCAGATCTGGAAGAAGGAACCTTTTTCGCACAGGGACAACTAACGGAGAACAACTATATATTGTTGCCTCAACTGAAATTAACAGGCGGTTTTGCTTTAGGAATGTGGCTGAAAGGAGAAGCTGCAGGAGACTTCGTATTTACTCTGGGAGGGTATCATCCCAATTTTAAAGTTCCCGTTCACTATCCCAATAATACACCGCGTTTAGGATTCAGCTTTAATCTGGGGCCTGTTAATTTTTACGGGAAAGCCTATTTTGCTTTAACGCCAAGCTGCATTATGGCAGGTCTTGCAGGAGGTTTGAATCTTATCCTGAACGGTCGCGTGGTTTATGCAGAAATAGGACTTCTCTTCAGTGCAGATTTCATTATTTCATGGAAGCCTTTTTATTACAAAGCAGAAGTATATGTTCAGATCTATGCTAAAATAGTGGTGGATGTATGGCTTTTTAGCATCAATCAGACATTTAATCTAAGTGCCAGATTACAACTGGAAGGGCCGGATTTCAGAGGATTGGCGACTTTTAAAGTGGCGGGTTATGAACTGGAAGTTAAATTCGGCAACCATCAGAAGTCTATTAATACTGCATTAACCAGAGAAGAATTCATTGCCGGCTTTTTACCGGAACCTGCAAAAATTCTGGTCTGCAATATTGCATCAGGAATCATAAAAAAAATAAAGAGAAAGGACGGAACAGAATCTATTGTGGTTAATCCGAAAACATTTGCGTTAGAAATCTTTTCCGAAATTCCGCTTACAGAAATCAATGGAGATCAACTGAATGCCGAAAGTATAAAAAAGGAGAATATCTATCCGGTTTATAAAGATTCTGCTCCGTTAGACAGCAAACTCGGGTTATCGGTTACAGGGGCAGTTTCGCACTTTTCCTCCTTTCAGGTTTCTCCGGTGCTGAAATCGCTTCCCAAGTCCATTTGGAATCACACAAATACAATTCCGGATCAGGAAGAAATATTATCCGGTTCAAAATTACTGAAAGAAATATGCAAAGGCATCCGTTTGGAGTTTTCTAAAACAGAATCCGGAATTAATCCTGTTACCACATCTTTATACGATACCTGTGCCAAAATCTATCGGGATGATTTTACAGCACCGGAAGCAAAATACAATCAAAATTCTGCGCAGCCGGATAAAAGCATGATGACTGTTTTAGGAATTTTAAATGAAGAGGAAATCGACTATTCCGATCTGGAAAATACCACGGAAGTTTACAAATACAAAGGAAAATCTTTAGGAACCTATCAAATCGCTTAAAATGGCAGAAGAAAAAACAGGCATTGCTCCGTCGCATATCCCCACAGTAGGATCAGGAAAATACCAGATTAAGACTGATCTTCAGAATAATCTCACCACAGTTCAGCAACAGGAGATTGTTTTCTATGTAGAAGGTTACAACGCCGCTATTCCTCAGAATGAAATACTGGCAATGTATCCTCCCAATGAACATACAGGCGATTTTGCAGGAGCTTTTCCGCATATACAGTTCAGGAGAAGTACTCTGCCTTGGGAATTTGACTGTCAATATAAAGGAAACAGAATTCCCTACATTTTTTTGGTTTTGCTGAAAGAAGAAGAACTGGCTTCCGGAGATTTTGAAATACTGGAAAGCGATACCAACCATCTTAATGATTCACTGGAAGACATTGCGGAACCTAAACCACTAAAAATTCTTAATCTTTTAAAAGGGAACAGCGAAATTTTTCCGTCTGTGGATTTTGTTTCGCAGCTCGCGCACGTAAGAGTTCAGGAACATGAAGAACTGAAAAAGCTGAATCTTCCTGAAGAAACTTCCATTGTAATCTCTCACAGAAGGGTAGAACCGGATACCAAATATAAAGTATTCGTTTGTTATTATTCTGCTGAAGTAAACAATCAGGAAAAAGAAAAATATCAGTTAAATAATTTCAGCGGAGCAAATGAATATGAAAAGACAAAATCCTGCGTTGTTTTAGCAGAATGGTCTTTTGAAAGCATCAGTGCAGATCTTTATCAGATTAATATCAATAAGCTGAAAGAACATCCTGATTTCAATACGTTTCAGAAAGGCTTAGCCGACTCGGAAGTTTTAACTTTGGAAGAATTGAAAAAAGCAGCCAATCCTGAACTTGCCCGGTTAATATCCGAGAATGAAGCCTATTTAAAAGCTCGTAAACAAGAATGGGAAAAACTGCCGGAACCAAAATCCGTCCGCGATTTTGAAGAAACTGAAAACGGGAAAAAAGAGCAGAATAATTACATCCTTGAATATTTAAGATACAACGGTAAAAACCTAAAAGGTTATCTGTATGAATTACAGCTTCAGCCTTTTAAAATGACCATGAATGTGGAGCATGAAGCGGTAAGAAAATTAATTGATCTTGCAAAAATACCGCTGGAACACCAGTTGAAAGCAGGAGGAAAAATCGTTTCATGGTATCAGGGACCTTTTACCAACTGGAATTATTCATTCGATCTTTATGGTTGGATACAGGAAAGAGGATGGACGGATGTTCCGGATCATCAGGATTATCTTAATTTTTTGAATGAAGATACGAAGATGTACGACATGACCTATTCTGCAGCATGGCAACTCGGCAGATTAATGATTATGAATGACAATAAGGTTCTTCAGGAATTGAAAAAATGGAAGAACGATCTGGAAATACATCATCTGCTAAAGGAACAAAACCAATACAGTTATCTGCCTGCTTTAGTAACGCAGCCTCCCGCTGTTCCGGATTTGCTGCTGAATTATATTACAGGATTAATACAGTTCAGAAATTTTCCTGTTTATTACCTTCTTCCTCATCCGGATCTGAGTACGGAGGAAAGCATTAAATATTTTAAAATTGACAATTCGTGGATTACCGCTTTTTTATTCGGAATTTTCAGTGCGGGTCCTCAGTTGCGTCTGACAGATTTTGAAGAATACATTATGCAGAATAACGTCCTGAAAAATGTATTTGATTATCATGCATCGTATTACGGAATTCTGCTGCATTCACAGACCATTAAAAACTGGCCGCATCTGGTGATCGAACTAAATGAAAGCAGCGATTTTCATTACATTACAACAATTAATGATACTTTGCGTCTGTATATAACCGACCGGAAATTTTCTGATATTGATCTCTATCTTAAGCATGAAAACGCTCATTTCGGAAAAGAATATAACGCAGAAGAAAATCAGTTCATTGGTTTGAAAGATGGCGGCGTACAACTGGCAAATGAATATTTGTACAGGCAGCCCAAATTACGAATGCATCTTAACGTGAGTTCAGTGTAGGATTATAAACAGGAATGGGCATTCGTCAATTTTAATTAATAGAAGTAAACAGGCTTTAGTCAAGATTAATGCTAAAGCCTGTTTTCAAAATACTGTTTTATTTTTAACTTCCTCTGTATGTGGAATATCCATAAGGCGAAAGCGTGATGGGAACATGATAATGATTTTTATCCTTAATTTCAAACACGACCTCAACAAAAGGATAAAAGCTTTCGGTATTGTCTTTTTTGAAATAATCTTTCGTGTAGTAGGTTAATTTGAAAATGCCCAGATTTTCTTTTTCTGCCGGAAGAAAATCCGGAATTCTGCCGTTTGTATCTGTACTTTTCTCATCCACAAAAGACCATGTTTTCGATTGCTCATTGTATTTTTCCAGCTTAATTTTAACTCCCGGAGCAGGAATCCCTTTGGAAACATCCAGAATGTGAGTGGATAGCTGAAAATTATTTTTCTGTGCAGAAGTTCCTATCGACAAAAGAGCGAAAAGAACGCTAAAAATTAATGATTTCATTTTTCTATATTTTAAATTACTTCGATGTCTTGCAAAGTTAGACACCCCAAAAATTAAAAACGTTGCTCTATGTCAACGTTTTTATAGTTTCGATTTTATTCTGCTTAATGTGGAAGGCGATATTCCCAGATAAGAAGCAACCATCCTGTTCGATACCCGAAGCAAAAGCTGCGGCTGATATTCGATCAGCCATTTTACTCTTTCCAAAGCATCAAAACCCTGAAATCCATAAATCCTCTTTTGGGCGATGATGAATCCGAGTTCCAGAATTTCGGTATAGATTTTGGCAAATTCGGGTACAGTTTCTACGAGAAGATAAAAATCTTTCCTCGAAATGCGGAGCAGCTCCGATTTTTCAATGGTCTGAAGATATTCCTGTGCCGGTTTCTGATCGATAAAACTAGGCAGAGCAGTCGCAAAATTTCCTTCAAAAGCAAAATATCTTGAACTGTCTGTTCCGTCTTTGGTGGTGGTAAACAGACGGATGCATCCTTTATTAATGAAGTAATACCATTTGCATACCTCATCATATTGAAGAAGTATTTCGTTTCGTTTTGTGTTCGCCGGCTGAAAACAAGAAGTAATGATCTCTATTTTTTCAGAAGAGATCTCGCCTTTACTTCGTATAAATTTTTCAAGAACTGAATACATGAAATATGATGTTTACGATACGAATATGATCGAAGAACGTTCAAACTAAATTTTAATTAAATCTACCAAAAAAAGTCTGCTTGCATATACACTTTTCGAACTGATGTCAAAAATTAAGCCCAAAATAAAACAAAAAACTTGTTTAAGCTAATTTCAGAATTAACCGCAAAAGGGACAAAAGATGATGTTAAAGCGAATTTCCAAGATAATCAAAGCGCTCAAAAGAATAAAAATCAAAGATTTTTAAAAACTATTGAGTTCTTTTTCATTGATAATGATCAACTTTAAATAAAAAATTTGGTAGATCTTTTGTGATTTTTGCGGTTAAATAAAAGTTTAAACAGACTTAAAAGTAAAACTTCAAACTGGGAGTGTTATTTTTCTTTTCTTTCGTAAAAGTTCAGCTAGGCTAAAACAGATTCAGCTCAAATCTTCACAGAGTTTAAAATTCATACTTTTTTTGTTGGCAGAATTTCTCGGCTTGATGTAAATTTGATTAATTTAACTGAAAATAAATTATGGCAAAGCTATTTCAGATTTTAAATGCAGTTGCTTTGGTGGCAACCATTGTGGTAAACTATCTTTCCAACACCGGAATTTTTAATAATGAAACGATGGCTACCATTTCAGCCAGATATCAGAACCTGTTTACTCCTGCAGGATATGCCTTTTCCATTTGGGGACTGATCTATCTTGGGCTTTTAGGGTTTGTTATATATTACGGTCCGTTTACGAAAAATACCGATACCAAAGAAAAAACTATTTTAAATGTCGGTTGGTGGTTTACCGTTTCCTGTGTTGCAAACAGCCTTTGGATATTTACGTGGCTGTATGAATATACTTTTCTTACGATTCCAATTATGGTGGTTTTATTCATATCTCTGCTTAAGATTATAGGAAATAACCGTAGCATTTTAGAGTCTAAAGATCTTAAAACAGCAATTTTCCTTCGTCTGCCTTTTTATATTTATTCGGGCTGGATTTCTGTAGCTTTAATTGCCGATGTAGCAGCATATCTTAAAAAAATCCAATGGTCCGGCTTTGGAATTTCAGAAACTGTGTGGACGGTGATTATGTTTGCCGTTGCAGCCATTATTCATTTGTATATGGTTTGGAAACAGAAGATGGGAGCTTTTGCTTTGGTGGCAGTTTGGGCATTAATTGCAATTGCGGTAGCCAATCAGCATGCCAACCAGACCGTTTATATTGCGGCAATCATCACAGCGATCGTTATTTTTGTGAATGTCTTTTTTCAAATGTTTAAAAAGAGAACTGCACTGTGACAATGAATCATTGTCTGTGAAATTTAGGGTTAAAATTGATAATGTAATTGATAGATTTCCTCATACAGTTTAGTAAGCGTAATATCATTTCTCTAAAAATCACTCAGCCTCAGCAGAATTAAATTCTGTTTTAAATACATTTTAATTAAAAATTTAAATCAAAATACTTAATGTTAATTCACTTTACCAATCAGCAGATAGCCGAAACAGAAGAAAGGAAAAGGACGGCACTCGTTAATTCTTTAAGTGGCTTCAAAAGTCTTAATTTAATTGGAACCGCAAATAAAGATGGGCAAACCAATCTTGCTGTCTTTAATTCTGTAATGCATATTGGCGCGAATCCTCCTTTAATGGGATTTATTTCCCGCCCTGATTCCGTTGAGAGACATACGCTGGAAAATATACAGCAGATAGGTTATTACACCATTAATCATGTGAATAAAGAGATTTTTGAAAAAGCACACCAGACATCGGCAAGATATAAGCGCGAACAGTCAGAATTTGATGCTTCCGGACTAACTGCTGAATACAGAAATAATTTTTCAGCACCTTTTGTGAAAGAGTCGAATATACAAATGGGATTAATCCTGAAAGAAATTGTTTCTGTAAAAAGCAACGGTACACACTTAATTGTCGGCGAAATTACAGACTTATATTTCCCTGAAGAAATCTGGGAAGAAACAGGAATCTTGGATATTGAAAAGGCTGGAACAGTTGCCGGTTCCTCTCTCGACGGCTATCACACAACCCAATTACTTAAAAGAATGAAATACGCGAAACCTTCGTAAGGTTATTTCGTACATAACATAAAACATAAAAAAACGGTTAAATATGGCAAGGATATATCAGACAGCTTCATTAGGAGAAGCACAGGTAAGGGTTGCAGTCGTAAACAGCAAAGAAGAGGCAGATTTATTAGTTTGCAGAGTTCCCTCATGGGGTTTGGCTCATGGTGATGCTCGTTGGTATATCACACGAAACAAACAGGATGCTACCTGTGTTATTTCTTTAGTTTCTGAAGGAATGGCACAAGTTAAAATATGCTTTGTAGACACATATGGTGAGGCTGGATGGCAGAAAGAAAGTCGGTATAAAAATAAATTTGGCTGAAAAAAAGACGTACATGATTTACCATGTACGTCTAAAGATAAACTGTATAAAAAAAATATTGTTAAAATATCCTATGCTCTCAAGAGCAATAACAACTTGGTTTAGTAGTAATAACCGATATCATCCATGTATATCGTATTTGTATTTCCGGTGTTATTATTAAATACAACATTCATTGTAGAAGGTGCTGAAGATAACCCGAAAGACGCCCACGGAATTTCAAAATATTGATATTCTGTTCCTACACTTATAGATGGAGTAGTTCCCCAACCGTAATTTAAAATAAGACGTAATCCACTATTTATTGCAGAGGTAGATTTTATATAAAACCGAATTCCTTTTGCAGTGGAAGGTATAGATGGACTGTTATCGATCTGGAATGCAGACCATGCTTTTACATCCCATTTTATTGCTTTTTCTCCCTGTTTAACGTTTGCGGGATCTGTATTGTATGCCGTATCATAAGTATCTCCTGCCCATGTAGCATTAGAAATACCGCCAAAGAAAGCATCATCATAAACAGAAGTACCTATCTGAGAGTTGTACGTAACAGTTCCTGATAAAGTAGTTACAGACACTTTTTTACCCTGCGATCCTGCGGGAAGAGTTGCAACAATATGGGTAAGATCGTAAGAAACAATAGCTGCATCTATATTGCCTACTTTCACTGTCGGATTAACGAAATAGTTCCCTTTAAGAGTAATATTGGTTCCGTCGGCAGCGTTGATGCTTTGGAATCCGTTAAAAATCGGAGACGGTGGAGCAATGACAAAATCATATTCAACAGTTCCGTTTGCGGTTACTAATTTTAATTTATTACTTCCGTTAACATAAGGAGTATTGATATTGATGGTAATAATGATCGCATTGTCTGTAACCAGATTAGGATTAAAGGTAGACTCATAATCATTAAAATAGATATGTCTGAGACTGGCAAAACCGGAACCTTTAATAACATAAGTATTAGACGGATAACCGATATGGGTGCTTACCAAAGGATCTACAGGCTTGTTGTTGGCATCTACCGATGCAGAAACCAGTTCGATAACAGGAGTTATCCCCTTCATGTCATCATCTTCGTTGTTACAGGACTGTACAGAAAGCAAACCGATGATAGGAATGAGCCATGCCAATAATTTCGTATAAAATATTTTATTTTTCATTTTCTGTAAATTTTAAAATTGATAATGTACCGGGCTATCCAAAAGCTTCGGATTTTTAGCAACATCATTTGCAGGATAAGGAAGAGTGAAACTGCTGGATGAAGGGGTAAAATATTCAGCAGTATACATATTTCCACGGTTCTGAGCAGACATGATGGCGATGGCTTTACTGCGGTCGATTCTTCCGAGATCAAACCAATAATCGCCTTCGAAAGCAAGCTCTCTTCTTCGTTCTTTAAACAAATCATCAAAAGTAAAGGAAGTAACATTCGACAGACCTGCTCTGTTTCTTACAGCATTGTAAACCTTTAAGGCATTGCCGTCTGAAGTAGAATTTCCACCTGCTAAAATCGCTTCGGCATCAATCAGCAGAAGTTCGGCAAACCTCATAATGTACGTATTGTTGTTCATCATTGCCCAACTGTCTACAGGACCTGTGGAATTTCCATTTACAATTCCGATGCAATATTTTTTAATGGCTGCACCTGCACCCTGACCTCCGATCTGGTCTGCTGGCGGAACAGTGAAACCAGTCTGAAAATTCTGTCCGTTTTTAACTTTTATATCTGTGTACGTATATCCGGGAAACATAATCGTATTTGCCCTTCTTACGTCATTGGTATCATATAACGTTAAAATATCCTGAGAAGGTGCAAAAACACCGCCGTAAGACGCATTGGAGGTAGAATACGTTCCGTTGCTGATCCCAAATTGTGTGTTGCAGTTATTGGCAGATCCATAATTAATATCGCCTTTCCACTGCAATGCGAATATAGATTCTTCATTGTTGTTATTAGGATAAGTGAACAGATCCCCAAAAGATTTACTGGTAATAGAATATTGCGATGTTCCTCCTAATAATTTAAATTCTCCGCTGTTAATCACCTCTTCAGCAAGTTGTCTTGCCATTGTATAATTTTTATTGTACAAATATACTTTTGCAAGAAAAGCTTTCGCAGAACCTTTAGAAACCTTCGCATTCGAAGAATAGTCTCCGCCTCTTATTTTGGCAGGCAATAATTCTATCGCTTTAGAATAATCTCTGCGAATCAGCTCGTAAACATCGTCTGTGAAATTGGTATTTACTTTAGGATTAGCTGCAACAGCTTCATTATCAATAATTATAGGAACGGGTCCCCATAATCTCACTAAATAAAAGTAAGCTGTGGCGCGGATAAAATAAGCTTCTCCTAAAGCCTGATTAATCACCGCCTGAGAAACTCCCGCACCGGCTCTTTTCTGTAAATTATTGATGAGATTATTAGCCTGTGCTACATTCGCCCATAACGACTGCCATCCATTGAACATTTCCGCATCGGAAGAGTTGATGGAAAAATTACGCATGGCGTTCACATCCGAGGAATTGGTATACATATTTCCCGAACCTACTTCCGAAATGGCGTAGAAAAATTTATTATTAAACTGAAACCATGTTTTGTAGTACATTCCGTCTGTTGCTCCCTGTACCTGTTCGTTGTTCTGATAATAATTCTCCAGACTGATGGAGTCCTCGGAAGGACGGTCTGTAAATTCTCTGCTGCAAGAAGACAGAAGGCCAAGCCCCAAAAATGAAACGGCTAAACCTGTATGTTTAAAATATTGTAAAGCTTTCATAAATAATTAATTAAAAATCTAAATTAACTCCAAAATTAAATGTTCGGGGAGAAGGATATCTTCCGTTGTCAACTCCTGTCAGTAAGACATTTTGGTTGAAAGATCCTATTTCAGGATCGTATCCGCTGTATTTTGTAATCGTAAACAGGTTCTGTGCGCTTACGTAGATTCTGAATCTTGTAAGTTTAAGCTGAGAAGCAAAAGTAGGGGAAACGGTGTATCCTAAAGTTACATTCTGTATTCTCAGGTAATCTCCTTTTTCCACAAAACGGTCAGAAATAAGAAGATTCGTACTGTTATTGTCTGCAACCGGTCTTGGCAAACTTGCATTTGGATTATCTGGTGTCCAGTAATCAAGCGCACCCACCAGTTGATTTTGATATAACTGGGAATTCATTGTACCGTTTCTTTTCGTAAGATTCAGAATGTCATTACCTACAGAACCCTGTACAAAAACAGAAAGATCCACATTTTTATATCTGAAAGTATTGGTAAATCCGAATGTGAAATCCGGGTGCGGATTTCCGATAATCGTCATATCAGACTCGTTGATTTTACCATCTCCATTTACATCCACGTAACGAACGTCTCCCAGTTTCGGTGCAGTTCCGAATTGAGTCGGTGCATTATTAAGCTGGTCTGCCGTACGATAAAGATCATTGGTTTTATATCCCCAGAAAACGCCTACCGGTTCGCCGATTAAAGTATTGGTTGCCACCATTGGCAGATAACCGTTCAGGTTTACCTGAGTATTAATATCCGACAAACCGTCCGCAAGACTCAATAATTTGTTTCTGTATCTGGAAACAACAAGATTTGATGTCCAGTTGAATTTTTCCCCTTTTGTTTCGTAAGAAATATTAAGATCAATACCTCTGTTCATCATAGAGCCGATGTTCGAGTACATGGCATCAATACCTCCGTAATAATTTGCTCCTCCGGTTATATAACTGGGAAGTGGCGCCTGAAAAAGGAAATCTTTCGATTTTTTATTATACCAGTCTAAGGCTATATTAAGTCTCTTCAGTAAAGTAAGATCTACCCCGATGTTCGTCTGCTGCATAGATTCCCACTTCAGGTTTTTATTAGAAAGATTACCTACAAGGTTGTAAATAGTAAGCAGGGAAGTATATCTGTTATTCGGAATATTCTGGTTTCCTGTTTCTCCGTAACCACCACGGAATCTGATGTTACTGATGATGTTTGAAGGAATCCATTCCATGAATTTTTCTTTTGTTACTCTCCAAGAAGCAGAAACTGCCGGAAAATATCCCAACTGTTTTTTGCCGTTATCCGCTTCAGGATCAAACTTCGAAGAACGGTCTGCTCTTATGGAAGCGGTAAGGCTGTATCTGCCGTCGAAATCATAAATAATTCTTCCGAAAAGTGAAGAAAGAGAATTGCTTCCTTGGAATGAAGTTGTTGTAACATCGTCCGCAAGATTTAATCCGTAAACATCGTTCGATTTAAATCCCTGTCCTATGGAGCTGAATCCTTTATAATGAACATCCTGTGCTTCCTGTCCGGCAAGTATTGTAAATTTATTCTTTCCTAAAGAAAAATCATACGTTAATAAATTTTTAAAGTTTACAGAATACCAATCCTGATTTCTCACATACAAATCTGCGATCAGATTAAATTGAGAACCTCTGTCGTAAGAAGGATGAAATTCTGTGTTTTCAGAAAACTCCGTATTCGCAGAAAGTTCCATTCTGTATTTCAGTCCTTTCGTAATTTTAGCTTCAGCATACAGATTTCCAAGGAAATTTTTACGGATTAATTTATTTGTATTGGTAAGAGCTTCGGCAACAGGATTGAAATAATTAACATTTTGTCCTGCAGGAGGAGAAGCGTAACTTCCGTCGAAATTATAAATTGGCATATCCGGAGCCTGTAAAAGCGTGTTGGAGATAAGCCCGTTATAACTTTGGTTTACCGTAAAGTTTTCATTGCTTACCCCGCCTGTAATATTCGTCCCCACTTTCAGCCAGTTATTTACCTGAGAATCTACATTCGTACGGAACGTATATCTTTTAAGTCCGGTATTGATAATATTACCTTCCTGGTTAAGATAGTTTGCCGAAATATAAAATGTGGTATTATCTTTTCCGCCGGAAAATGAAAGCTGATGGCTTTGAGAAAAAGCAGTCTTGTAAATTGCTTTTTGCCAGTTTGTCCCGTTACCCAGCAATTCAGGATGGGCAAACTCAGGCCTTGGCTGAAGATTAAACAGATCAGACAATTGATTCTGATATCTTGCGTACTGCTGAAGATTCATCACATCCAGATATTTATAAATACTGGAAACCGATGTATACCCTTCATAACTTATCTTTCCCGCTCCTTTTTTGCCCGATTTCGTAGTAATGATGATAACACCGTTTGCTCCTCTCGAACCATAGATTGCCGTTGCAGAAGCATCTTTAAGTACATCTATCGATTCTATATCATTAGGGTTAAGAAAGGTAAGCGGAGAAACTGCGGCGTTTCCCGAACCTCCCGTAGCAGAAGTATCGTTACCTGCAATCGGTCTTCCTGTAGTAGAACTGTTGGTTGCATCTCCGGAAATGGGGACACCATCAATAATATACAATGGTTCGTTACTGGAACTGATGGAAGTGGTTCCGCGCACTCGTACAGAAGCAGCCGCTCCCGGCTGTCCGTTACCGTTCGTTACGGAAACTCCCGCAACTTTTCCCTGAAGCATCTGGTCTACGGAAACCTGCTTCAGATCCTGAATATCCTTAGATTTAATAGAAGATACGGCAGAGTTTATATCCGTTTTTTTCTGAGCGCCATAACCTATCATTACAACTTCATCAATTTTTGTCTCTTTTAGAGTATCGCTCTTTGTTTTTTGAGCATGCACCCAACTTACAGGAAGAAAGGCTAATGCAAAAAATAAGGCGGCTTTATTCTGTAGAACCGGGCTTAGTAAGGGGGTGTTTATTTTTCTCATAATTGCTACGGAAAAGAAATTAATGTTTAGTTTGAATTAACATTTTGTTCACATTGATGACAAAGCTAAATTTTGAAGCTAATTGCGATTAATGTTATTTTGTCATAATTCAGTATTATTTTACCTGTTGTTATACTAAATGCCCTGTTTGTTTATTTTAATTAATTGATTTTCAGTTTTTTATTTTGTTTTTAATAAACGTCATGTTATGGTTGTTTATAGTCATATTTAGGTGTTTTTTCTACATTATCTGAAAAATAAATTAGAATTATATGTCTAAAATGGTCTTTTTCGTAATTAAGATTTAATAAAATATTAACAGAAAACATCACCAACCTCTTAAAAAAAGAACAAATCAATCATTTTATCGAATTATTGAACTCTTTTAATACCGTTAAACTGATTTTTAAATTCCGAAGGTGTACATTTTTTTATAGATTTAAAAATTTTATTGAAGTTGGCAATATTGTTAAAGCCCGACTCAAAGGCAACTTCGGATACCGTTAGTTTTTTTTCTATCAGCCATCTTGCGGCGTAGCCCACTCTTACTTCGTTCAGGTAATTGATGAATGTTTTTCCTGTTCTCTTCTTTATAAACCTGTTGAAGGTTACAATACTCATATTAGAAATAGCAGCAACTTCCTCAAGGGTTATTTTCTTGTCGAAATTTTTATGCACATAATCGTAGACAAGCTTCATGCTGTCGTCATCGGTAAAGGTTTCCAGTTCTATACTGTAAGATGAGAGAATGGTTGTATTCTCCGCGATAGCAAGTTCATGCAGGATGTGCATCATTTCCATAAAAGCTTCAAAACCTTTTAGTTTAGATAGGTTCAGAAAATTATCTTTTAACTTTTCAGCGGTTTCTGTAGAAAAAAGAATTCCCCGGATAGAATTTTTAATAAGATCGTCAATTGGTTTCATAATTCGTCTTTTCATTAAAGATTCATCAAAGAAATCCTGATTAAACTGTACCGTTATTTCATGGATTTTTTTCGATTTGCATCTGTAATTATCCCAGTAATGAGGAAGGTAAGGACCAATCATCACCAGTTCGATATGATCTATTTCTCCAATATGATCGCCTACTATTCTTTTATTGCCTTTTCCCTTAAGAATAAAGTTGATCTCAATTTCCGGGTGATAATGGAGAGGAAAATCGAATGTATTTTTTATGCGGTCGAACACCAAAAAGGTTTCATCGGGTGAAATAGTTGCTATTTCTCTAAGAATTTCGGAGTGTTTGCTCATTTTGTATCTTTTGTATGAGTATTGATTTTCAGTTTTTTACCGTTTATTTGCGTAATTTATATGTAAAAATGACAAAATAATATTACATCCCGCCAAGATACATAAATAAATTTGGCATTAAGCAAATGTTAACAGACTGATGCATTTTCTTTACTATGAAATTACAATACAAAATACCATTGATCTTACTTTTTTGTGTGTTGGGGAAACTGAATGCCCAAAAATTCGTCACCGTAAAAGAAGGTCATTTCATCCTTAAAAAAAAGGAATATTATTTTGTAGGAACCAACTTTTGGTATGCTTCTTATCTTGGGCTGGAAAAAAATGAAGAAAAGGGTATCGGCAGATTAAAGAAAGAACTGGATTTTTTAAAATCTCAAAATATTGAAAATATTCGTGTTCTTGCCGCAGTGGAAGGTTCCGGAAAATTAAACGGAGCAAATAGAGTAGAACCCGCATATCAATATGAAGCCGGAAAATTTGATGAAGACAAATTAAAAGGACTCGACATTCTTATGGATGAAGCAGGAAAAAGAAACATGAAAGTAATCCTTTTTCTTTCCAATAACTGGGAATGGAGCGGTGGATGGCTGCAATATTTACTTTGGAACAATAAAATTGATCAGCAAAAAACAGCAGAAAAATTGAACTGGGATGATCAGAGAGACTTTACCGCAAAGTTTTATAGCTGCGAAGAATGTAAAAATCAGTATTTTGAACAGGTCAAAAAAATTGTTACAAGAAGAAACTCTGTGAATGGAAAAAAATATACAAAAGATAAAACATTAATGGCTTGGGAAATTGCCAATGAACCACGCCCGATGAGACCCGCAGCTAACGGAGAGTATAAAAAATTTATTACAGAAAGTGCTTCGTTCATTAAAACGCTGGATAAAAATCATCTGGTAACTACCGGAAGTGAAGGAGTACAGGGAACGGAAGATATGGATCTGTATAAAGAAAACCATGCAGATAAAAACATAGATTTTCTCACCATTCATATTTGGCCGAAAAACTGGGGCTGGTTTGCAAATGAGACCATGGAAAAAGATTTCGAAGAAGTGAACCATAAAACCTCAGACTATATAAAATCTCATCTCAAAATTGCAGACGAACTCCGCAAACCGTTGGTTCTTGAAGAATTCGGATTTCCGAGAGACGGGCATTCTTTCGATATCAGCAGCAGTACAAACTTAAGAGACAAATACTACGAAAGTGTTCTGAAATTGTGGAATGAGAACAGAAATCTGAAAGGAAGTTTTGCCGGATGCTCTTTCTGGGCGTTCAACGGAATTGCAAAACCAATTTCCGGGCAGACCTTCTGGAAAAAAGGCGACGATTACATGGGAGATCCACCGATGGAAGAACAGGGACTGAATGGAGTTTTCATCTCAGATCAATCCACATGGAACATCATAAGAAAATACAATACTAATCCTTAAAAGATAATTAAAATAGCAGGATAAATTTCCTCTACAATTAAATAAATGAATTCCTTAAAAAATTTTATTATAGTTTCTAACGTATTCTGTGCCGGTCTTTTTGCGGCGCAGGATACTTCTTCACTGTCAAACAAAAATGCCACAGCGGAAACCCAAAACCTGTACAAAAATCTTTGGCAGCTTATGGATAAAGGAGTGATGTTCGGACATCAGGATGATTTGGGGTATGGAGTAAACTGGAGAATGCAGGATGGAAGAAGTGATGTAAAAGAAACAGCAGGAGATTATCCCGCAGTTTTCGGATGGGACGTTATGAATATAGAATCCGGCGGAAAAGGCCCTATTGATATTTTCAGTTTTGCCCAGATGAAAAAGATGATGGAGGATGTCTACAACATGGGCGGAATAAATACCGTGAGTTGGCACGCCAATAATCCTTTAACCGGAAAAACAGCCTGGGATAATACAAAAGGAGGCGTAAAGGCCATTTTACCCGGAGGCGAAAAACATCAGATGTTTCTCAACTGGCTGGATCTTATCTCAGATTATCTGGCTTCTGTAAAGGGGAAAGATAAAAAACAGGTTCCTATACTTTGGAGACCTTATCATGAACTTACAGGAAGCTGGTTCTGGTGGGGGAAAAATAACTGTACCTCTGAAGAATTCAAACAGCTTTGGAAAATGACCTACGATTATCTTACCAAAACAAAAGGAAGAAATAATCTTATCTGGATCTACAATACTTCAGACTTTAATACCAAAGAAGAATTTCTGGAATTTTATCCCGGCGATGAATATGTGGATATGATTAGCTTTGATATCTATGAACTTGATAATCCGGTACACAATACAGGTTTTGTAGAACGTTCTCAAAAGCAGTTTGCGATTATGGACGAAATTGCGAAAGAACATCATAAAATTCCGGCTCTTGCTGAAACAGGATATGAGCAGATTCCGTACAACCGTTTCTGGACAAAAACTTTAACGGAAGCCATCGGAAACTACAAAATTTCTTACGTTCTGGCATGGAGAAATCACGGATTGACGGAAGAGAAAAAAATGCACTATTATGTACCTTACAAAGGACATCCGAATGAACAGGATTTCAGAGATTTTTACAATCTCGGCAACACATTGTTCCTGAAAGATATACAGAAAACAAATGTGTATAAATAATAAACGATACCCATCGTAAATTATTTTAAAATCAATTGTAAAATTTAATCATTAAAAGAAAATTAATGAATAACGAAAAGATAAATATAAAAGAAAAAGTGGCTTACGGATTTGGAGATGCTGCATCTTCTATGTTCTGGAAAATCTTCAGCATGTATCTGCTTTTTTTCTATACCGATGTGTTTGGTCTTGCGGCAGCGGCGGTAGGAACCATGTTTCTGGTAACCAAAGTATGGGATTCCTTTTTCGATCCTTTTGTGGGAATTTATTCAGACAGGATCGATACAAAATGGGGAAAATTCCGTCCTTTTTTATTATGGGTTGCCATTCCTTTTGCCATTATCGGTGTATTAACCTTTTATACCCCAGATTTTGCACACAACGGAAAATTGATCTATGCGTATATCACATATTCCTTAATGATGATGGTGTATTCACTCATCAACGTCCCTTATGCATCATTACTTGGCGTGATGTCTTCAGACGGTAAAGAAAGAACTACACTGGCTTCTTACAGAATGGTTTTTGCTTTTGCAGGAAGTCTTATTGCGCTTTGGATGATAGAACCTCTGGTAAAATATTTTGGAGACGGAACCTTAACTTCTTCGCAGGGTTGGTTTTATACCATTGTTGTATTCGGAGTAATGACGACGCTGTTGTTTTGGGGATGTTTTGCAGGAACCAAAGAACGTATTAAACCTATAAAAAAAGACCAGTCTACCTTAAAAGAAGATCTTAATGATCTTTGGAAAAATAAACCATGGTGGATTCTTTTGGGAGCCGGAGTTGCCACATTGCTTTTCAATACCATTCGAGACGGCGGAGCAATTTACTATTTCAAATATTATCTGGAAAAAACAGATCATGAAACATTTTCCATTTTCGGTATGGGAACAGGGATGTCCTATCTCACCATTTATCTGGTTTTAGGACAGGCAGCCAACATTGTGGGAGTGGTTTTGGCGACCCCTTTAGCCAATAAATTCGGAAAGAAAGAAACATTCTTTGCCGCAATGTTATCAGCAGCGGTTCTCAGTATCCTGTTTTATTTCCTTACGAAAGATAACATCACGATGATTTTACTGCTGCAATTTTTCATAAGCATTTGCGCAGGATGCATTTTCCCTCTTTTATGGTCGATGTATGCCGATACCGCAGACTACTCGGAATGGAAACAGGGAAGAAGAGCAACAGGACTTGTATTCTCGGCATCATCAATGTCCCAGAAATTAGGGTGGGCATTCGGTGGAGCAGCAACAGGATGGCTTTTGGCTTACTTTGGGTTTCAGGCAAACGTTGTACAGACAGAAAATGCACAGACCGGAATCAGATTGATGCTGAGCATTCTTCCGGCGGCAGGAGCCATCATTTCTATGCTTTTCATTTTTGTGTATCCTTTAACGGAAGAAAAACTTTCATCAATTACAGAAGAACTGGAGCAGAGAAGAAAAGAAAACTAAATACATACAAATCATATAAGAACATCTGAAACCAGATGAAATATAATTTCTATTACAAACAAAATATAAAATAATATAGCAAGATGAGTGATTTATTCAATACAAGATTTAATGAAGTGTCAGAAGAATTTGAAAAGCTGGTTACTCAAAAAAATTCTCCGGAAGATCATGCCGGAAACGGAATTTTTACAAGATATAAAAATCCTGTCGTTACAGCGGCTCATACTCCGTTAGAATGGCGTTTTGATATGGATGCCGAAAGAAATCCATTTTTTATGGAACGTTTCGGGATCAATGCCGCTTTTAACGCCGGTGCAATGAAGTGGAACGATAAATATATTCTTTCTGTAAGAGTAGAAGGCTACGACAGAAAATCTTTCTTTGCAATTGCAGAATCTCCGAATGGTATTGATAATTTCCGTTTCTGGGAAAAACCCGTTGTGATTCCTCAGATTGAAGGAAATCCCGATACCAATGTTTATGATATGCGTTTAATTCAGCATGAAGACGGATATATCTACGGAATTTTCTGTACAGAAAGAAAAGATCCCAACGCACCGAAAGGAGATACTTCTATGGCAATTGCAAATGCTGGTATTGTAAGAACAAAAAATTTAGTAGACTGGGAAAGGCTTCCGGATTTAATTTCCAATACAGGACAGCAGAGAAATGTAGTATTGCACCCTGAATTTGTAAACGGAAAATATGCTCTTTACACACGTCCCCAAGACGGATTTATCGATGTTGGAGCAGGAGGAGGAATCGGGCTTGGCTATGTTGCAGATATGACGAATCCTGTGGTGGAAAATGAAGAAATCATCTACGGAAAAACCTATCATACAGTTTACGAGCTGAAAAACGGTTTGGGGCCGGCTCCTATTAAAACAGAAAAAGGCTGGCTGCATCTTGCTCACGGAGTACGCAACACGGCTGCCGGATTGCGTTATGTTTTATATCTGTTTATGACGGATCTAAACGATCTTGGAAAAGTAATCTATAAACCTGCCGGATATTTTATGGCTCCTGAAAATGAGGAGAGAGTAGGAGATGTTTCCAACGTGTTGTTTTCCAACGGATGGATTGCCGATGAAGATGGTAAAGTTTTCATCTATTATGCATCTTCAGACACCAGAATGCACGTAGCGGTTTCTTCAGTGGAACAGTTGACAGATTACTGCATGAACACGGCAGAAGACAGACTTATCTCATCAGAATCGGTAAAAACAATTATTGAGATCGTAGATAATAATCTGGTTTCCAAATAACAGATCATCAGTACTGTAAAAAAATCTCAACAATAAAGATAATAAGATTTAATCTCAAAATGCAGACAGAGTTTTTATTGAATACAATGCAAAGTGAGCTCCATAATATTCTGAATTATTGGAGAAAGAATACAATTGACGAAAAAAACGGAGGTTTTATAGGTGAGATTGATTTTAATGAACAAAAAAATGCTGCTGCGGAAAAAGGTTCCGTAATGTACGGAAGAATTCTCTGGACTTTTTCTGCAGCATTTTCTGTTACTCAGAATCCCGAAGATCTCAATATGGCAAAAAGAGCTTTTGAAGAGATTAAAACCAAATTTTACAATCCGGAGCAAAAAGGAATCTATTGGAGCATTAATGCAGATGGAACAGTAAAAGATTCCAAAAATCAGATCTATGCCATTTCATTTGTTATCTATGGTCTTAGTGAATTTTATAAAGTTTCAAATGATAAAGAGGCGCTGGATCTGGCAATAACCCTTTACCACAGTATTCAGAATCATTCTTTTGATAAAGTGAATAAAGGCTACTTCGAAGCCTACACCCAAGACTGGAAAGAGATTGAAGATATGCGTCTCAGCGAAAAAGATGCTAACGAAAAAAAGACCATGAATACGCATCTTCATATCGTAGAAGCATTTGCCAACCTTTATCTGGTATGGAAAGATGAAGATTTGAAGCAGAATATTATTCAGTTGCTGGAAACGATAGACCAATATTTCATCAATAAAGAATCATGGCATCTCAGGCTGTTTTTTGATGAAAATTGGAACGAAAAAAAAGATGTGATTTCCTATGGACACGATATCGAAGCAGCATGGTTGCTGCAATGGTGTGCAGAAGCTATAGAAGACGAAAACCTGATTGTCCTGTACAAAAATCATGCAGTGAAAATGGCAGATGCAACATTCGAGGGACTGGATGAAGACGGAGGATTATGGTATGAATATGAACCGGAATCCGATTATCTTATTTCAGAAAAACACTGGTGGCCACAGGCAGAATTGTGGATTGGTTTTCTGA
Organism: Chryseobacterium mucoviscidosis; assembly: GCF_002177115.1. GTDB lineage: Bacteria > Bacteroidota > Bacteroidia > Flavobacteriales > Weeksellaceae > Chryseobacterium > Chryseobacterium mucoviscidosis. The sequence continues at coordinate 109,703 of NZ_MVAG01000057.1, forward strand.
ATGCTTATCAGCTAACCCAGAACAAAAAATACCTTGATGCTTTTAGAAAAAATGTGGAATTCACAGAAAGATACATCATTGATAAAAAAAACGGAGAATGGATTTGGGGAATCAACGAAAAGTATCTTCCCATAGAAAAAGATAAAGCAGGATTCTGGAAATGTCCCTATCATAACGGAAGAGCCTGTTTAGAAATCATTAAAAGAGTAAAGTAATATATTTTTAAAACAATAAAATGAATACAAAAATTATTTCTCAGAAATTTAAAATTTTAGGGATGATCGCTTTTGGAGTTTTTGCCAATGCGCAATCCCTCTATCTTACATCGGCTTTACCGGTAAACGTTACTGTAGGAAGTTCTCCTTCCTTTACCTTAAACTACACGTCTGCCACACCGTGTAAAATTATAGTATCCCTGATAAAATCCCAGTCAGACGGAGTAACTCCGGATTGGAATACTTGGCAGACAGGAACTATTTTAGATAATCTTCCTGCTACTTCTTCTCCTGTTTCAAAGACGATTACAGTTACAGTTCCTGCAAATCAGACAATAAGCACAGATTTACCTTCAGGAATCAATTATCTTTGGGCACTTACCCTTCAGGATTCTTCCGGAGGATGGATCGCAGGAAGTCAGCCGCAAACCAATATTATATCATCCAATACCGTTATAGATAATGTAAGCTTCAACGGAGCACTTCCGGCTTCTGTATCGGCTGGTTCCACACAAAGCATACCTTACAAATATACTGCAACTACAGACCGTATCGTGAAGGTAGGACTTTCAAAGTACAGCTCTTCCGGAAATTGGATCAGTGATGTTGTATCAGTAATTATTAATCCTGCATCGGCTACAACAACAACGCCTGTTTCAGGAGTTGCAAATCTTGCGATACCTGCGGGAACAACATCTACCGCTAATCTTTCAAACGGAGAATATTACGGTTGGGAAGCCACAATGGCTACTACATCATGGAGCTATATGAACGGAACCAACACGAATGTAGTTGTAACAAGTGCCAATACAACATTATCTGTTTCTGATTCTGAAGCGGCTAAAAACCCAATTAAAATCTATCCTAATCCTGTAAAGAATACCCTGTATTTCAGTAATCCTGAAAAAATAAAATCTGTGAAAATTAATGATCTTACAGGAAAAGAAATTTTCAGAAGTACGAAAGATCTGGATAAAGGAGTTGATTTTTCAGAATTTGCCAAAGGAACCTATATTATTACCTTAAACGGAACAGATTCTCAGAAAATCATTAAAGAGTAAGATATAAACCATAGAAGAAGAATGCCTGAAATAAAGAGAGTAATTTAAAATATCCGAAGCTGTTTGATATAATTTTATTACCTAAAATAAATGGATTTGTTTTTAAAATATTGATAAACTTTTAACTCCGAAGTTAAATGAAGATTCAATTTAAAAACGTCTTTTTAGCGTAGAAAATTAAGCTGATTTTGTCTTAATTAATTTTCTGCATATTTAAATAATTCAAAAAGCATCGCAGATAAATTATTCTCTTTTTAACAGGTAATGACGGGAAGGAAAAAACTCAGGAAGTAATAAAAAGAAACATTCAAATCACAATAATATTAACTTTCAAAAACATTTTAAAATGAAAATTCAAAGTAAATTTTTTCTGATATCTTTCTTCGTAGGAATTCTTTCCTGTCAGTCTTCAGAAAACGATCCCGTTGAGAATAGCACCTCTCAGCCTTCAGAATCCATAAATAAACTCGTGAATAATACCTCAGATGCAAGTGCTACCCAAAAGACCCAGTTGGTATTTTATAATTTAAAAAATAATGCCGGAACCAAAATTCTCGTAGGTCATCAGGATGCGTTTTACACCTATTATCAGGATAATACTTCCATGTCTGACGTAAAAAAAGCTACAGGATCCGATCCTGCACTTATCGGTTTGGATCTCATGTTCATTACCGACAAAAATTATCAGGCAAATGCTTCCAATTGGTATTATCAGCAGGAGCAGAAAATTGTGGCAGCAGCAAAAGAAGCCTACCAGAAAGGGATGGCGGTAACATTTTGCTGGCATTTGAGAGAACCTTATAACGAAACTACTTTCTATACCTCGGAAATGACGGCTTCTCAAAAGCAGAACGCTTTTAAAAGTATTCTTCCCGGTGGAGCCAACCACAACTGGTATCTTACCAAACTCCAGAAAGTGGCTTCTGTATTTAAAAATCTTAAAGGAAGCGGCGGCGAAGAAATTCCTGTGATCTTCAGGCCTTTTCATGAATTCGACGGAGACTGGTTCTGGTGGGGAGCAGCTTACTGCACGGCAGAAGAATATAAACAGCTTTGGCAGTTTACTGTAAACTATCTCAGAAACACCATGAATGTTCATAATGTACTGTATGCTTTTGCACCGGATGCTTCCTACACAACTTCTTCAGCCTACCTTTCGAGATATCCGGGAGACCAGTATGTAGATGTTTTAGGAATGGATAATTATTATGACTTTACAGCACAGACAACAGCAGGAGCAAATACCGCCAACAGCAAACTAAAAGTAATATCTGATCTTGCCATCCAGAAAAATAAAATTGCGGCATTAACCGAAACCGGATACTCCAGCCAGAACAATACAGCCAGAACGTCTACCCACTTTACGACACTGGTGCATCCTGCCATTACATCCAATAACGTGAAAATTTCATATGTTTGCTTCTGGAGTAATGCGGGAAATACATATTACGTTCCCACTCCGGCAACACCTTATGCCACAGATTTTAAAAACTTTACCCTTAAACCGCAGATGGCTCTTCAGACAACCATAGCCGGAATTTTATATAATTAACAGAAAAAAGAATCTGAATGAAAAAAAATATTTTAAGCATTTTTATTTTAGCTTCATTAGCACTTAGCGGTCAGAAAAACCTCATCAGCAACGGAGGTTTTGAAATGGATGCCCAAAGCTGGAACAATGAAAGTGCGATTACAATTAATCCGTACACCAAACATACAGGAAGTAAAGGAGGCGGAATTACAGAATATACCGCTCCGCAGTGGAAAGGAATCGATCAGACCTTCAGTATTCCTAAAAATACAGCAGCGATCGAAGTTTCTGCATGGCTGAAAGCAGATGGCGTGGAAAAAGGAAAAAGTGACTGGAACAAAGCAGTGGTAATTGCCGAAATTAACGGTAAAGGAGAAAATATTGCCGCTTTGGAAGGAACAACTCCATGGAAGGAATATAAAAAAGTAATTCCGCTAAATAAAGACCGTTCCGGAAGACTTATGATTGCTTTATCCGAATGTACAGGAAGTTTCTATTTTGATGATATTAAAATTACACCGCTTACACAGGAAGATCTTAATAAAATTCAGGAGCAGGAAACCAAAAAATATGAAGTGAAAGTAATTACCGATTCTACTCCGCTGGAAATTGTAACCCTCAGTAATACGGACTTTGAAAACGGACTCGAAAACTGGAGGGGAACCGCTGAAACCACCTCCGAAGAAAAAGTAAAAGGACAGAAAAGCTTAAAGCTGTCTTCTTCAAATCCTGTCTGGTTCGGAATAGATCAGATTGCAGATATCCCCGATGGAAGCAAAACACTGGATATTTCTGCATTTGCAAAAACAAAAGACCTGAAACCCGGAAAAAACGACTGGAATAAAGGAATAATGATCGTAGAATTCACCAAAGACGGAACTGCAAAAACAGGAGACGATCAGCCGGTATTTTTTGTTTCGGACGCCAAAGACTGGCAAAAGTTTTCAAAAACCCTTGCTGTTCCCGCAGGTTCTAGAAAATACAGAATTATGCTGGCTCTTTCGGAAGCTACAGGAACTATGTATGTAGATGATATTCAGGTAAAATTCAACAAATAAAAATTTAAAATTAAATAAACATTAGTATGGAACATGACGTAAGACCTTGGGGAGAATATTGGGTACTGGATGACTCAGAAACTCATAAAGTAAAAAGAATACAGGTGAATCCCGGTGGAAGATTATCTTTGCAGTATCATCATAAAAGAGCTGAAGTCTGGACTATAGTTTCAGGAGTCGGAACCATTACCATTGATGAAGACATCAGAGATTACACAGTAGGGCAGGTTGCACAGATTCCTCTTGGAGCACACCACAGAATAGAAAATAAAACTTCCGAGCCCGTTGTTTTTGTTGAAGTTCAGTACGGAACCTACTTTGGGGAAGACGATATTGTAAGAATCGAAGACGATTACAACAGAGCATAAGACCAAAACGACCACAAATAATTATCGAACACACGCTTCAATACTTATAAAGGTCAATAAAATGTAATCACAAAAGAAAAGAACCATTTTGCTGTTCTTAAATTAATTACAGCAGCCTAAAAGATGATTTCGCTGTTTAATCCTGATAGATTTTTTGTTTCAGGATCTTAATATTTCTTTTGTGATTACCTATACATTTCAAAACAGCTTCAAACACAGGATGATCAAAAATTAATTTTTATCATTAATCTTTATTTACATTTCTTTACTATGAAAATTTTTCCTACAAAATTTTTCTCGTTAGCTTTTCTTTCGGCTTTATCTTTTGCAAATGCCCAGTTCAGACTATCTGACGAGAAAGCCACACAGGAAACACAGAATCTCTATCAAAATCTGGCAAAAGCACAGAAAAAAGGCTATTTCATAGGACATCAGGACGATTTGGCGTATGGTGTTTACTGGAAATACCAACAGGGAAGAAGTGATGTTAAAGAAGTGGTAAAAGATCATCCCGCTGTGTACGGCTGGGAACTTGGAGATCTGGAGCTGGGAAAAGCAGAGAATCTTGATGGTGTACCATTCGGTAAAATGAAAGAATTCATAAAAGAAGGCTATCGCCGTGGCGGAATTATTACCATAAGTTGGCACTCCAACAATCCCATTACAGGCGGAAATGCATGGGATTTTTCCAATACCTCCATAAAAAGTATTCTGAAAGGCGGAGATAAACATTCCGTTTTTCTATCTTATCTTGATAAAGTTGCCGATTTTTTAGCGGATTTAAAAGACGATAAAGGAACACCGATTCCTATTCTGTGGAGACCCTTTCATGAACACACCGGAACATGGTTCTGGTGGGGTGTGAAATCGGCTTCAGATGAAGAATATAAAGAATTGTACAGATTTTCTTTAGATTATTTGAAAAATGAAAAAAAACTGCATAATCTTATCTCTGTTTACAACACCAGCGTAGAATATACCACCCCCGAAGAATTCCTGAAACGTTATCCGGGAGACAGCTATGTAGATATGATGTCTTTTGACGCTTATCAGAGAGGTTCTGTGGATGAAGGGAAAAAATTTGCAGAAAAACTGGATGTTCTTATTTCAGCAATGAATCAGGCAGCAGAAAAACATAATAAAATTTCAGCTATCGGCGAAATAGGATATAACCAGATTCCGGATTCTGAGTGGTTTACGAAAGTGCTGAAACCTGTTTTTGATAAACACACATTTTCATACGTCCTGTTCTGGAGAAATGCAGGTTTCAAACCGGGAAATAATGAAGTGGAATATTATCTGCCTTTCAAAGGACATCCTTCGGAAAAAGATTTTTTTAAATTCTATAAAGATAAAAAAACACTATTTGAAAAAGAAGCAGGAAAAATGAACCTGTACAAATAATAATGCATAATCCATTAGTAAGATAACAATTAAACAGGACTATTTGCAGTTTAAATGATTTTAACAAACAATTTACCAGTGTCTTATGTTGGATAAATTTGAAATTATTTGAACAGAAATAACAATAAAAAAGGTAAAATGAAATCTTCACGCATTACACTTCTATTCATTTTAATTTCCATATTTACATTTGCAGGAAATCCTATAAAGGAAATCGGAAATCTTCAGCTTGTGGGAACCCAGCTTTCCGATGCAAAAGGCAAACCTGTGAGGTTAGTGGGCACCAGTTTCGGCTGGAGCAATTTTCATCCCCGATTTTATACCCCGAAAACCGTAAAATGGCTGAAAGATGACTGGAACGTAAATGTTGTCCGTGCTTCCATGGGAATTGATCCTGAAGGTGCGTATCTGCAAAATCCTCAGGCAAACCTCAAAAGCATAGAAACGGTAATTGATGCTGCCATTAAAGAAGGCATCTATGTAATTATCGATTGGCACGCTCATAAAATTCATACGAAAGAAGCGAAAGAATTCTTTAATACAATATCCAAAAAATACGGCAAATACCCGAACGTGATCTATGAGGTTTTCAACGAGCCTGAAAAACAATCCTGGGAAGAAGTTAAAAGTTATGCGGAAGAAATTGTAAAGACCATCAGAAAAAATGATGCCGACAATATTATTCTCGTAGGCTGTCCGGAATGGGATCAAAGAATAGATCTGGTTCAGAAAAATCCCTTAAAAGACAAAAAAAATATCATGTACACCGTGCATTTTTATGCAGGAACTCATGGAAAATGGCTGCGCGACAGAACCGATGAAGCCATAAAATCGGGCATTCCGGTTTTCATTTCAGAATCTGCCGGAATGGAAGCTAGCGGAGACGGAAAATTTAATTATCCTGAATGGCAGAGCTATTTTAGCTGGATGAATAAAAATAAGCTGAGCTGGATTACATGGTCGGTTTCCGACAAAAAAGAAACCTGCTCAATGCTTCTTCCAACCGCTTCCTCCGACGGAAACTGGAAATTATCCGATCTTAACGAATCCGGAATAAGAACAAGAGAATATCTTAAACAGTTTGACGACAGAGGAAACTTTCTTCAGAAATTTTACTGGCACGGAAGAGTGCTTCAGTCTTCTTTTAACGAAGGTAAACTTATTGGTCCCGGATCTTATACCGAATTTCAGTTTACCGGAAATTCCGTAAGTTTCGGATTAAAAAATATTCCTTTCCAAGGCTATTACAACTATGTTTCCATTGAACTGGACGGTAAATATATCGGTAGATTTAAAATAGACAATAACGAGATTAAAAAATTTACTTACGATGTTTCAGACAAAAATCTGAAAGTACACACCATCAAAATCGTTAAGGCAACGGAAGCGGCAATGGGAGAAGTCTATTTTGACGGCAGCGGAATCGATGCTGTCTCTTTTCAGCCGAAACCTGGAAAAAAAATTGAATTCATAGGAGATTCTATTACCTGCGGATTCGGAAATGATGAAAGTGGGCTCCCATGCGGAAAAGGACAGTGGTTTGATCAGCATAATGCGTATTTTGCTTATGGTCCTGTAGCAGCCAGAACTTTGGGAGCAGATTATCTTTTAAGTTCTGTTTCAGGATACGGGATGTACAGAAACTGGAACACAGAGAAATCGGAAGAAAATATTCTGCCCGATGTTTATCCTTATCTTTATCTGAGAACTTCCGAGCCGGAACTTTTCGGAAACGATTATCAGCCTGATCTGGTAAGTATATGTCTGGGAACAAATGACTTGTCGAATGGCGATGGTAAAAAAGAACGTCTGCCGTTCAATAAAGAAAAATTCATCGGAAATTATGTGGAATTCGTTCAGAATATCTACAAAAAATATCCGGACACCAGAGTTGTTTTATTAAACAGTCCGATGGTTTCAGGCGAGAATAATAAACTTCTCGTAGAATGTTTAAATGCCGTGAAAAATTCTTTCAGGAATGATAAAAAACATCAGCCAATCGAAATATTTGAATTTAAGCCAATGACTCCGAAAGGATGCGGATATCATCCAGGTAAAGAAGACGACCAGATAATGGCAAACCAGTTAATTCCTTTTTTACAGAAATACTTACCTTAATTAAGCTTTAATCTATCTCACATGAAATCTATCATAAGTCTTTTCTCTTTATTACTCACGAATCTATTGTTCGCCAACATCAATCTTCCGGCAATTTTTACAGACAATATGGTGTTGCAGCGTAATGCAGAAATCGTTATTTGGGGAAATGCCAATCCAAAAGAAGAAATCACCCTGAAAGCAGATTTTCTCGATAAAGAATACAAAACCGTGACAGGCAATGATGCTGTTTTCAAATTCACCATACCCACAGGAAAAGAAGGTGGACCTTACACCATTACCCTGAAAGGCTACAACGAAGTAAAGCTTAAAAATGTAATGCTGGGTGAAGTATGGCTGATTTCCGGACAGTCTAATATGGAATATACACCGGCTTGGGGAATGAAAGATGCCGATGCAGAAACTGCCAAAGCCAATTTTCCGGACATAAGATTTTTTACCGTTCCGAAACTCTCATCACCCTATCCACAGAATAATTTCTTTGGAAGCTGGGTTTCCTGCAATCCCGAGACCATGAAAAACTTCAGTGCGATAGGCTATTTCTTTGCCCAAAAAATACAGGAAAACCTCAACGGTGTTCCGGTAGGAATGATTTCTTCCGCATGGGGAGGAAGTGCAGCAGAATTATGGGCTCCGGAACAGGTATTCCGCCAAAATCCACGGTTAGCAGACAATTACAAAAAGCTGGGAAGTTCAGAATATTATCCTACGCAGATGAGCGGAGCGTACAATGCAATGATTTTCCCTCTGAATCCGTATAAAATAAAAGGCGCACTCTGGTATCAGGGTGAAACCAATACAGGAAATGCCGAAGGATATACAGACCTGCTTTCTTCCATGATACAATCCTGGAGACAGGCAAGAGGAGAAGAATTTCCTTTTTACATCATTCAGATTGCCAAATATACAGGTTGGGGCGATACTACCGTTAAAATTCAGAATTCCCAGAGAATAGTTTCAGAAACCGTTAAAAATTCAGGTCTTGTCATTACCTCAGATCTCGACAGAACAGACGACATTCATCCGAAAAATAAAAAGCCGGTCGGGATAAGAATGGCAAACCTTATTCTGAAAAATGTATACGGTAAAAATAACGGTCTTGTAGAAAGTCCTAAGCTTAAAAACGTAGAATATAAAGGAAATAAAGCCATTCTGGCTTTTGATTTTGCAGACGGATTGCATTTTAAAGATAAAGAATCAAAACTTTTTGAAATCGCAGGAACGGAGGGTCAATTTGTTCCGGCAACCGCAGTTATAAAGGGAAATCAGATCATCTTAGAATCCAAAGAAGTGAAAAGCCCTGTTCGTGTAAGATATGACTGGAGCAACACCGCGGTTCCTGATTTATTTAATAAGTCTGAATTGCCCGCTTCCAGTTTTTCAACCGAAAAATAAAACAGAAAAATTCATAGAGTCAGAACTTTAACTGAAAAATTTTAAAAACACCAGATATTTCTTTTATATTGATTGAATTTTAAAAACGGACATTCATAAATTGTGATCATTAATTTTTTACCGTTAAAAAATATTTGAGTTTTTATCTCATAACCTTACGTTAAAATTAAAGATCATAATCAACAAAGAATAATCAAAAATAAAATGAAAATAAACAAAATAGTAATCATCTCCATAATAAGCATCATTACAGTGAACACAGTCAGCGCACAGCAAAAACTCAACCCCGAAACAGAAAAGAAGATCGATGTTCTGATGTCTAAAATGACACTGGAAGAAAAAGTAGGGCAGATGAATCAGTACAACGGTTTCTGGGATGTTACGGGACCTGCTCCCGTCGGAGGAAGTGCTGAAGAAAAATATGAAAATATAAAAAAAGGACTGGTAGGCTCTATGCTTACCGTTCGCGGAGTAAAAGAAGTAAAAGCGGTTCAGAAGATCGCTGTGGAACAGACAAGACTCGGCATTCCGTTAATTATTGGTTTTGATGTTATTCACGGATACAAAACGATTTCGCCGATTCCTTTGGCAGAAGCGGCAAGCTGGGATCTCAAAGCCATCGAAAAATCTGCGGAAGTTGCCGCCTCAGAAGCTGCCGCATCCGGAATCAACTGGACATTCGGTCCCATGATGGATATTTCCAGAGATGCAAGATGGGGAAGAGTGATGGAAGGAGCCGGAGAAGATCCTTTTTTGGGAGGAAAGATTGCCGCAGCACGCGTAAAAGGTTTTCAGGGAGATAATACATTCAGATCTCCGTTGAGAATTGCTGCAACGGCAAAACATTTTGCTGCGTACGGTTTTGTAGAAGCCGGACTGGAATATAATGCCGTTGAAATCGGAAACAATACTTTATTCAATCAGGTGTTGCCGCCTTTCAAATCCGCTGTGGACGCGGGAATAAGAAGTGTGATGAATTCATTCAATACCATTAACGGAACTCCTGCAACAGCCGACAGATATCTTCTGAGAGATGTGCTGAAAAATAAATGGGGCTTTTCCGGTTTTGTGGTATCAGACTGGGCTTCTATCCGTGAAATGATTTCATGGGGATTCTCAAAAGACGAAAAAGCAGCGGCAAAATCTGCCGTAGAAGCAGGAACCGATATGGATATGGAAAGCGGAATTTATCTTCCGTACCTCATTGATCTGGTTAAACAGGGCAAAGTTAAAGAAAGCTATATAGATGATGCCGTAAGAAGAATTCTTCGCGTTAAATTTGAACTGGGACTCTTCGATGATCCTTATCGTTTTCTCGATGAAAAGCGCGAAAAGGAAACAGTTGGAAGCACGGCAAACCATGAAGCCGTTCTGGATATTGCAAAAAAATCCATTGTTCTTCTTAAAAACGAAAAAAATCTTCTTCCGCTTAAAAAATCAGGACAAAAAATTCTCCTCCTGGGTTCTTTGGCAGAAAGTAAAAATTCCCCTCTCGGAAGCTGGAGAATTGCAGCAGACAACAATACCGCAGTTTCTGTTCTGGAAGGTATGAAAGCCTACAAAGGCAACCAGCTTAATTTTGTGGAAGGACCAAAATTATCAACCTCCGAACCTACTTTCCTTACCGAAGTGGATTACAACACCACCGACAGAAAAGGGCTGGAAGAAGCAAAAAACGCTGCAAAAAACGCCGATGTTGTTGTGATGGTTTTAGGAGAACACGGATTTTCGTCCGGAGAGGCAAGAAGCCGAACAAACATAGATTTACCCGGACTTCAGGAAGAATTTTTAAAAGAAATCTTTAAAATAAATCCCAATATCGTACTTGTTTTAAACAACGGAAGACCTTTAACCATCAACTGGGCTTCAGAAAATATACCTGCCATTGTAGAAGCGTGGCATTTGGGAACACAGGCAGGAAACGCCGTTTCGCAGGTTCTTTATGGAGATTACAATCCAAGTGGAAAATTGCCGATGACATTCCCGAGAAACGTAGGTCAGATTCCTGTTTATTACAATCATCTTAATACCGGAAGACCTTTTGATAAAGATAAAAATGTGTTCTGGAGTCATTATTCCGATGTAGAAAAAACACCGCTTTATCCGTTCGGATTTGGGTTGAGTTACACAAAATTTGAGTATTCCGATTTAAAAATCAATAAAAAGTTGTTTTCAAAAGGAGAAAACATTCAGGTCACTTTTACCCTTAAAAATACAGGGAAATACGAAGGAAAGGAAGTGGCTCAGTTGTATATTCAGGACGAATCTGCTTCCGTTGCAAGACCTGTAAAAGAACTAAAAGGCTTCCAGATTATAGAACTGAAATCTGGTGAAAGTAAAAAGATCACCTTTAATTTAACTGAAAAAGAACTCGGTTTCTATGATAATTCAGGAAACTTTATCGTAGAAGAAGGAGCCTTTAAAGTAATGGTAGGCGGAAACTCGGAGAGTTTGATTTCGGATGAATTTGGTCTGGAGTAAAAAAGTTTTGTAAAAAATGACTCCTTTTTTAAGCGTAAACTTATTTAAACTATTTCATAATTAACCATAAAAGGCAAAAAAGACAATGTTAAAGCGAATTTCTATAATAATCGAAGAGCTCAAAATAATAAAAATCAAAGATTTTTAAAAACTATGGTAACCTTTTTCATTTATAGTGATCAGCTTTAAATAAAAAGTTTAAACAGTATAAAAAATCGAAGCTGGCAGATTCCGCTTCGATTTTTTATTTTCATACAAAGAGGTCAGCAAAATATCTTTAGCATCAAAACCAAAAACGATTTACTTATATTTGCCCTGCAAAGCAAATTCAAATGTTCAGAAAAGTAATCCTTGTTTTTATCCTTGTCTTTTATGCGGCTTTTTGTCCGGCTCAGCAGCTTCGGCCGTCAAAATCATCTGAGATTTACCGCGAACTTAAAACCCTTAAACACCTGCCAAAAGTGTTATACCTTGCCGCTCATCCCGATGATGAGAATACAGGATTACTTTCATGGCTAGTTAATGATCAAAACGTAGAAACAGGCTATTTGTCTTTAACCAGAGGTGACGGAGGGCAGAATTTATTGGGGACAGAGCAAGGTGCTGCATTGGGATTAATCAGAACGCATGAGCTTTTGGAGGCAAGAAAATTAGACGGTGCTCAACAGTTTTTTACCCGCGCGATTGATTTCGGGTTCTCTAAAAATACCACCGATACTTTTAAACAATGGAATGCAGACAGCATTACAGCAGACGTTGTCTGGGTAATCCGTACATTCCGTCCGGATGTCATTATTTGCCGTTTTCCGCCTACCGCTGCGGCAGGACACGGACAACACGCGGCTTCGGCTGTGGTTGCCGAAAAAGCTTTTAAACTGGCAGGTGATAAGACCGCTTTTCCTGATCAGCTAAAATACGTAAATGTATGGCAGCCAAAACGTGTATTGTGGAACACATTCCGGTTTGGTGCAGTCAATACGACCGCTGAAAATCAACTGAAAATTACCGTTGGGCAATACGATGCGTTGTTGGGAATGGGTTATGGTGAATTGGCAGGCCTCAGTAGAAGTTTACACAAAAGTCAGGGTGCAGGAACACAATCTGTTGCCGGAATAAAGACTGAATATTTTTCCCACGTTATCGGAGATCCTGCAAAATCGACACTTTTTGACGGTGTCACTAAAACATGGACTTCACAGGGAAATGCTGATATTGATCAATCACTGGATCAGATTATTTCAAATTTTAATTTCAACAATCCGGATCTCAGCTTACCTGCTTTGCTTGCTTTACGAAAAAAGATTATGGCGCTGAAAGATGCAGAGCTGAAAAAAGATAAAATTAAATCTCTTGACCAGATTATTTTAAGCTGCGCCGGATTTATGGGGGAAGTAGTGACCAATCAGGCTGAAGCGGTTGCCGGAAATCATTATCAATTCAGGTTAAATCTCATTTCAAGAGCTTCCAATCCTGTTGTATTAGAAAATGTAAAATGGCTAAATCAATCAGAAAGTTTTAACAGAAACCTTTCAAAAGATTCTTTAATTACTATTCAGCATGATATTCATATCCCATCAGATGCAGCACTTACGGAACCTTACTGGTTGGCAAAACCGCCTGTGAATGCGGCAACTTTTTCAGTTCCAGATGATACGTTAATCGGTCTGCCGGAAGCAGAATCTCTACTGAATGTTTGGGTGGATTTAAAAATCGGCTCGGAAAAGTTTCAGGTTAAGCTTCCTTTATCGTTCAAAAAATTAGATCCGGTAAGAGGAGATGTGGTAGAACCTTTGCGCATTGTTCCTGCTCTGGAACTGAAATTTACACAACCTCTTTATTTAGCAAAAGAAAATGAAGATCTACATTTGAGCCTGAATGTTAAAGTTAATTCAGATAAGCCGTTCAGCAATGGAAAAATTAATCTGATGTACAACGGAGAACAATTAGGCAGTACAGATGTAAATTCATTTAATGGAAAAGAAACAACTATCGATTATGTAATTCCAAAAAGTAAACTCAGCAAAATAAATACATCTCGTTTACAATTGGATGCTAATTTTGTCGCAGATGGAGTCACTTACAATAAAAAACAAGTATTAATTCAATATCCGCATTTACCTTCCCTGCAATATTTTGCACCTGCAACGGTAACTGTAATGAAAGGTGACATTCAGACAAAGGTTAAAAAAGTAGGATATATAGAAGGTGCAGGAGATTTTATTCCTGAGTTCCTGCGCATTGCGGGAATTCAGGTTGATGTTCTGAAAGACGAAGATTTTTACAGCGGAATCGGCAGCCAAAATAAACTTTCACAGTATGATGCCATCATATTGGGAATTCGTGCCAATAACACAGAGAAAAAGCTGGGTCGCTGGATGCCTTTTTTATGGTCTTATGTAAAAGCCGGAGGAAATCTGGTGATGCAGTACAACACCAGTCAGGATACAACCGTCGATCAATTGGGAATCTACAAATTCCGTATTGCCACAAGTAAACGCGTTACTGAAGAAAATGCAGAGGTTACATTTTTAAATCCGAATCATAAATTACTGAATTTTCCGAATAAAATTACTCAAAATGATTTCAAGGATTGGGTACAGGAACGCGGTGCGTATTTTCCTGATCAGTGGGATACGGCGTATGAACCGCTTTTTGAAATGCACGACACCGGTGAAGAGCCTTTGCAGGGATCTACATTATATGCTCCATACGGAAAGGGGAATTTTATTTACACCCCGTTGGCATTTTTCAGGCAGTTACCTGCGGGAAATGTTGGGGCGTCACGTTTATTTTTAAACTTTTTATCTGCACAGAAAAACTGATGAATAAGCCACTTAAAAATTGGAATACATGGTACATTTTACTGGCACTCGCTTTGGTAGTGCAGATTGCTTTTTATTATTGGTTTACTAAATTCTGGGCATGAGTACGATAGATTGGACAGTTCTTATTTGTACACTGGTTGCAGTGGTTGTGTACGGCGTATTTATCGGGCGTGGACAGAAAAGCAACGAATCTTACCTGAAAGCAGACAATAAAATGCCATGGTACATTGTGCTGATCGGAATTATGGCGACTCAGGCAAGTGCCATTACATTTCTTTCGGCGCCGGGACAGGCGTATACAGACGGGATGCGTTTCGTTCAGTATTACTTTGGGTTGCCTTTGGCGATGATTGTGATCTGTATTACGTTTATCCCGATTTTTCAGCGGTTAAATGTTTACACGGCTTACGAATATTTAGAAAACCGTTTTGATAAGAAAACAAGGGTTCTTACTTCGCTGCTTTTTCTTTTTTCGAGAGGTTTGTCAACAGGAATCAGCATTTATGCGCCGAGTATCATCTTATCCAGCGTTTTAAACTGGAATATTTACCTGACGAATGTCTTAACAGGCGGAATTCTATTGATTTATACCTATGTTGGCGGAGCAAAAGCCATTGCGCACACCCAAAAACTACAGTTTCTCATTATTCTGGGAACCATGGCTTTTGCAGGGTATTTACTTATTGATAATATGCCGAATGGAATTGGTTTTAAGGATGCGCTTTATCTGGCGGGGAAATCCGGAAAGCTGAATGTCATTACCACAGAATTCGACTGGAAAGACAAATACAATATCTGGAGCGGATTAATTGGCGGTTTTTTTCTGGCATTGTCTTATTTCGGGACAGACCAGAGTCAGGTTGGGAGATATATTACGGCGAAAGACAATACGAATGCAAAAATGGGGTTGCTGCTGAACGGATTGGTCAAAATTCCGATGCAGTTTGCAATTCTTTTAATTGGGGCTTTGCTTTTTGCTTTCTTTTCTCTGAAACCGGCTCCGATTTATTTTAACGAACGTTCTTATCAGCATTTAAAGGAAACGAAACCCGAACAGGCAGCGGTTTTTGAAAAAGAACATCAGGATTTGCAGACAAAATTTAATGCAGAATCGAAGGAAATTTTGCAATTAAAACAAAACAATTCTTCACAGCTTGAAACAAAAATTCAGGATTTTAAAAATACGCAGTCTCAGGTAAAAGCACTTCACGGAAGAGTAGAAGAAGCGATCAATCAGTCAAACTTTAATGCAGAGAAAACGGATACGAATTATATTTTCCTGTATTTCGTGAAAAATACGTTACCTGTTGGAATGATCGGGTTGCTGTTTGCCGTTATTTTCCTTGCCAGTTGGGGTTCTATTTCGGCTGCGCTGAATTCCCTTGCTGCCTGTTCCTTAAAAGATGTTCATCTTATCTTTAAAAAAGAAATTCCGGATGACGAAACCGAACTGAAATACAGCCGACTTCACACGTTAGCGTGGGGAATTTTCTCCATCGGTGTTGCGATGTTTGCCACACAGATGGGTTCTCTTATTGAAGCGGTAAATGTATTGGGTTCCCTTTTCTACGGCCCAATATTGGGGATTTTCCTTGTTGCTTTTTACTTTAAAAAAATCAACGGGGCGAATGTATTTATTGCAGCTATTTTATCTGAAATTGCGGTGATTGCCGTTTATCAGTTCGATGTTGTTTCCTTCCTTTGGCTTAATGTGATCGGCGCAGCGGCGGTGATTGTATTTTCTGCAATCGTGTTACTGTTTTATAAGCCGAAAGCAGTAAATTCGTAAGCAGATAATAAAAGCGTTTTTAAATTATAAATTTAAGCAGGATCTAAAAGAAAGTGGTTGTCCGCAATTTGTTATAATTAAAAAAACTTTGGGTTCTTTGCTGAGTGAAACGCCTTTGCGAACTTAAAAACAGTTGATATATAAATAAAATCTTAGCAATTCTTTGCGTTAAATAGCAGTATGATTAATAACAGATACTCAAAAAAAGAAAAGATCACAATGGCTTAAAAAATATTCGGTTTTTATTCTTTGGAGCGCTTTATATTTTGGGTTTGTTTAAACTCATTTTAAATTTAACCACAAAAGAGACAAAAGACTTTATTGGATATATTTAAAGTATTTCAAAAAGTCTGTAAAGAGAAAAAATCTTTGATTTTTTTTAACTTGTATGCTCTTTTTTGCCCATTTAAGTAGTTAACTCAAACAATTAAAGTGCTACAATCTTTTGCAGTAAAAAAGTGTAGACAAGTTTTTTATTAAGTTGAAACAATTTTAATCATAAAAATAAACAGACAAATAATAGTATTATGAAAACAATTTTTAAATCGGCTACCGTTCTTGTGGCAGCCATGACGCTTTCGGTAAACGCTTTTGCGCAGGACACCAAAAAACCTGCAAGTCCTCCTGCTACGGCAACCGGAAAGATTAAGGATGCCAATATTACGATCGCTTACAGCAGTCCTTCTGTTAAAGGGCGCACCATTTGGGGAGGTTTGGAACCGTATGATCAGGTTTGGCGTGCGGGAGCCAATGAAGCCACCACTTTTGAAACGGACAAAGATATTACCGTTCAGGGTAAAAAACTTCCTGCCGGAAAATACAGCTTTTTCTTAATTCCTAAAGAAAGCGGAACATGGACTGCCATCTTCAACAAGGAAGCAAAACAGTGGGGCGCCTACAAATACGAACAGGCAAAAGATGCTTTACGTGTAGACGTAAAAACAAAAGTACTGCCTGCAAAACAGGAAACTCTGGTGTACAAAATAAATAATAACGGATTCTCGATGGATTGGGATAAAATATCGGTTCCTGTGGAGATTAAGTAAGCTTGAATATGAAATTTAAAGTCCCGAGTTTTCGGGATTTTTTTTATTTTTGTAAATCATAAATATGAAAATGACAAGATAGTATTTATAAATGTTAATTATAGATCTCCATAGTGTCTTTTAATTCTTTTAGATTATCAAAGCTCAATCTAAAGTATTCACCACGTATCCTATGTTGTTTAAATTTTCGATGAAGTTCTGTTTCAACTTGTCTGTTTGCATTCCAACATGCAATTAAATAAATTTGAGGTTCTTTAGATTGTAATGTTTTTTCTCTATAGTTTGGATTTTTACTATAGCCAATTTTTACTAATGCAGTTTCTGTATTAATCATTAAATAAACATAGTCAGTATGATTTTCAGAAACTCTTTTGTAATTATCATTAAAAATCTCCCTGTAAAAATCCACAATTGGAATTAAATCAATTTGTTTGATAGCTTTATAATGTACGTTGATTAATGCTACATTTGGTCCAAATTTTTTTAACCCTTCAATATCTATATTTGTTATTGTAAAAAATCCATCTTTCTCCAAAATAGATCGGAGCTGTTTTTGAAAGGTATTAAATGCATGAATTTCATTTATTTCTAAATATTCTATTGCTAATATTTTGCAAAATATTAAGAGTAAATGAGAATAATTAGGGTCATCTAATTTAATTTGTATGAGATTACCTCGGAGATTAGATTTATAATTTATATAAAAAATTTCAATTAATATTGCTTCATTATTTTCTTCATGTAGACGGACTCCATAACATTCTTTATTTAATCCAATAATAACATTATTAATTTGCCCTGTTTGATCATATTTGTTTAAAATATATATTAATTCTTCATCTAATAAAAAATGAAAATGAGCAAAATGCTCTTGCATTTTTTTTAAATCAGTCATAGAGTAATTTTAGAATGGTAAATATTAGAAAATAAAATAGTTCCTGTCCAGTAATGGTAAATGTTAATTCCGTTATTTAATCTAATTGATACTTTACGATAAAGAATCTTAATAAGCATAAAAGGGAAAAAATATTATTAATCTTTTATTACTATTTTTTTTAAATCAATTATTTTAAAAGTCTTATTATCTATTCTTTCCAGACAAATTTGCCCTAAACTTCTTTTTAATTTATCCTGTTCCTCATATTCTCCGGACATATAAAGTTTATCATTATAGTTTTCAAATAGATGGTTTACAAGTGTGATGAAATTTTTATCTATATCTTTAAATTTTTCTTCACTTCTATTTTTAAGAGTAACTATTATGCCGTTATTATTAATGACTTCATCACAGTTAATTCCGGAAAAAAAATGTTTTCCTAAACTAATAGATTCAATTGATTTTTTTGAATAATAAAAAAATCTACTGTTTGTTCCTTCGTAATCCGATTCTCCTGGATATAAAGAACTAAAAGGAATCCCCATATTTCTTTTATAAATACCGAGTCTCCATTCGTCTTCATATTCCCATTCCTTTCGTTTTATGTTTGTGGAATATAAAAGTGGAATATCAGGAGTTGAAAATTCTTGATCAAACATATTAATGAACTCTATATCTTCTACATATTGAACTGGGCGAAAACAATAGTTATCAATGTCATTATTTTTAATATTAATATCGTTTAATAAATTTTCTGTATCAAATTCAATTACAAATCCAGATTCGTGTGTATAATGTGACCACATTAAAATATTAAAAGGTACTGTTGTTAAAGAAATTAATCCTATATTTCTTGTAAAATAATTGTAGGTGAAATTTCTAAAAGTATAGAAATTTCTTTTTATATCTTGTTCAAATAATTCATTTAAATTTAATTTACTTAATTCAACAGGAGAAAACATTTGTTTATGGAAATTTTCAAATCTTTCTTTGGTAATATCTTTAAAATTTAATATTAATTCAGAACTATCTATAGAATCATTAAAAGAATAAGGATGAGTAGCATAAAGACGCAAATTTTGTAGTGCACTTATTGAATTTTCAGAAATAGAATAATATTTATAAACAACTTCGGGATTATTTCGTGGAGGAATTGTTTTTACAATATGATTTAATTTTTCATCTAATTGATAAATAAAATCTTTATAAATGTATTCTTGTGCCATACTTGATCTTCAGGTTTAGTTTGATTAATTATTAGTTAATTAAATATATATAAAAATATAATTTCTGATATGAAAAATTTCCAAAAATTTTGAAAATTAATTAACATTTTAAGGTATATTAAATAATTTAAATCAAATCAATTTTTTTTAAAAATCCCAACAAAAGCTGGGATTTATTTCTAAGTATAAGTTTATTTACTTTGCTGTTTCTTAGGTGGTTTCAAAGAAGGGGTATTTCCCGGTGTTTCTTTATTATCACGTTGTCGTTTATCTGGTTTCCCAGTTGATTCAGCTATTCTTTTTGGTCCTGGTTTAAGTGCCATAATATTAATATTTTATTGTTAACTAAATCAAATTTATAATTAATGATTGATATTACCTTACGGCTTTCCGTAAACAACAAAAAAATCCCAACTCTCGTAAGGATTTATTAGCAAGTTTGATATGTTTTTAAATATTTCAATACCAAAGCGTTCAATTTTATTTATTAAAATGTATATTTTAAAGTTGTAGTAATTATTTAATTCTACCAAAAATTTTTCTTGCATCAATTTCTAAGTTCTTGTAAAATAATTCTTTTTCAGCAGTAAGTTTTTCTTCTAAATCAAAAGATTCTTTAATTATAGATAATATAAAATCCAATGGTTTAAGAATGAATAATTCATTATAATCAATGCTTAATGATTGGCTTACTCTATATAGAATTTTCCAACTTGTAGAATGCTCATACCTTTCTAATCGACCTATTGTTGTTTTATTAGATCCAATTAGAAGTCCAAGATTTTCTTGTGATAATTTTTTTCTAAGTCTTTCTACTCTGATTATACAACCTATCTGTAAACCTAATGCGTCAATTTCTTCATTACTATATTCTTGCATACAGTAAAATTTGAAATATTAGATATAATTATTCGATACAAATTTGTATCGAATGTGAAGTTTTTTATTACATTTGTAGAATAAGTTATGTAAGCAACCCCAAAAAACAATAAAAACACAAAATCTTATTCGTATGAAAAAGAACAGCATAGACTTTGAATCCCGCTTTTGGTGCGGTCGGAAGAAACATTCTGCACTTTCGCTGATGGAAGTTTTTTTCCAGTTTCATGATTGGGCAACCGCCAAAGAACGCCTAAATCTCATCGTGCAATACGCCGCAAAGCGCAAAACACGAATTCCGGAAGATGCTTCCGTTGTCTTTTATTTTCACCAGTCGCTCCGGTCGTTTATTCGCGCAGCATATTCCCTTAGAAAAGATCGAGGAAAATGGCTGGTTCATGAACTTTCGGAACATAAAAATCCGATGTTGCAGGGTTCGTTGTCGGAAAAAGAATACTGCGATCCGGCAAAAGTTTTCCGGAAAGCCTTTAAAAAATACCGTCTTGAGGAATTCGAAGAGTTTCTGTCGGAAATCGTGTATTTCTCGCTCGGAACCTTCAACAATGCACCGGAGCGTAATATCGTAGATCCGTATTTGCACCTCATCAAAATGCTGGATGCAGCATGGCTCATTCTGGAACGTGAAAACAAAAGGGAAAAAATTCTGCATAAAGAGGAATCAATCGCTGAACTTCAGCCATGATCAGAATTTGTTTTAATCTGAATTCGGGATAAGTTATCTTAAACGCACTATTAAAAAAAGAGACTCAAACAAGGATTCAGCTTTTAAGATATAGAAAGGCGAAAAACTTATCAAAGGAATATTTTATTGAATATCCGTTAAACAACCTATTACTATGCACTGATATGAAAATCAATTATTTGTAACAGGTACTTCGACAAGCTCAGTGTGACACCTCTAATACTAAACGCTTGATTTCTAGCGATGTCAAGCTGAGCCTGTCGAAGTTTAGGTTAATAAACGGGCAATCAAAAATATTTTTGTCTTTTTTAAATAAACGAAATGCTTTTTTGTTTAGCTTACCAACTTTCAATAAGGAAAAAAAATCTTTTGTTTTTTTCGTCACAGATTAACATAATGCTATAAATCAATCATTTAATCTGTTTCTTGTCCCGAACTGAGGTTGTTTTGATTAAAGATAGAAGGCAATTCGGTAATAAAATTTATAACAAAAAAAACACTTCCATTATTGTATGAAAGTGTTAAATGTAATCAGGCTTTTAATTTTCTAAATTGTTTTCAGGTACAATTCCTGCAATTCCTCCGCCGAAAAAGCTTTTGAAGGAAGATGCTGTACCAGTTCGCCCTGCTTCATGATCCCGATATTGGTAGCAACACTTACCGCATTGAAGATATCGTGGGTTGCCATAAGAACGGTTCTGCCTTCGTTTCCTAACTGCCTTACAATTTCTGTAAATTCTGCGGTGGCAATCGGGTCCAGTCCGCTCGTAGGTTCGTCCAGAAGAAGAACTTTGGCGTTTTTGGCGAGTGCAATGGCAATTCCTACTTTCTGCCGCATCCCTTTCGAGTAACCGCCCAAAGGTTTTTCGTGGGCAGTTTCCTGCAATCCGGTACGTTTCAGCAAAGCGGAAAGTTCATTTTTATCATAATTAAATCCGGCAATCTTCGAGAAAAAATCAAGGTTTTCAATTCCTGTAAGATTGGGATAAAGCAATACCGTTTCCGGGATGTAAGCCAGATGTTTTTTAATCTTTTCAGGATGATCTTTTACGGATATATTATGGATGAAAGCATCTCCCGAAGTGGCTTTAATTAAACCCAAGAGGATATTAATGGTGGTGCTTTTTCCTGCGCCGTTCTGCCCGAGAAGAGCGAAGATTTCACCTTCCTGAATTTCGAGATCAAGAGATTTTAAGGCTGTAAAATCGTTGTATTTTTTATGGAGATTAATGGTTTTTAACATAGCTTTCTGAATTTGATGTGTGAAAGAATTAACAATAAAGAAATAATAATAAAATAAGGAAGAAATATACCTGCAAGATTTATTTTCCCTTCATCTGTAAAGGTTTTTACGGTTTGCTTCGTCCAGTCGATGGTGTTTCCGTTTACCTTTTTAAAGATGGACGGATAGAAATACAGCCTCTGTTTTTCGTGAAATTTTTTCAGACCTTCGGCGTAATTCAGTTGGTTTTCCATTCCTGTTTTTGCAACTTCGCTTTGTACAAGCTGCGTCTGGATATTGGGTAAAAGATAACCCAAGTAAACTGCTGCCTTGTTTCTGTAAAGCTTTTTTTCCTGATATTGTCTGGAAGATTTTTCAGATTCCATATCTGCCATATGCTGCATTGCGTAATACCATGTGTAGGAAAAACTGCTGTTTTCGGCAACGGTATATTGCCTGAACTGCGGATAGATCTTATGGAATTTCTGCATCGTAGGAATTTTTGCTTCGTCCCATTTATTATGATAGCCTTCACGCTGTTCAATTTGCGCCTGCAAACCTTCTTTTACCGGAATAAGTTTCTGAATGAGCATATTTCCTGTCATCGGAACAATAAAATTCATTCCCATCCAGAAAATAACCAAAGCCAAAGCATTCCACGAAGACGATTTCTGGTAACCGATGATCCATCTGCAAAGTGCAAACCAGAAAGCCAGATAGAGTAAACCCGCTAAAGTGAAAATAATAAAAGCTGAATCTACCGGAATATGAATATAGACCACAGCAACAATCAACAATAAAAAGTAAACCGAACTTACCGCCATTAGACGGATTAATAATTTAGCATCAATAAGTTTTCTCAGATTTTGACTTTGTACCGAAAGCAGTTTCCAGGTTCCTTTTTCCTGATCTTCGGAAATAAGATTGTAGCAGAACGCAATAATGACCAGCGGAAAAAGAAAAACCAGAACAAAAGAAAAATCGAAATTTCCCACTGCCGCATTGGCGGGATTAAAAAAATCTGAGTTGTTTTTTTGCTCCTCCAGATTTCTTATCGTGACCCCCTGAATAGAAGGGTTTAAATCTCTTAAGCCAATATTTAAAGCAGCTAATTTGGGCATTTCATT
Organism: Chryseobacterium mucoviscidosis; assembly: GCF_002177115.1. Lineage (GTDB taxonomy): Bacteria > Bacteroidota > Bacteroidia > Flavobacteriales > Weeksellaceae > Chryseobacterium > Chryseobacterium mucoviscidosis. Next base: position 133,028 of record NZ_MVAG01000057.1, read on the forward strand.
CACCAGATTAAACTTTACGTAGTACAGCAAAAGACCAATATCGTCGCTGTGTAATGCCACATTTTTATCAATGCTGTTTTTTTGATATGCCGCGCTTTTTGCGATGATATCTTCATTCCTGTCGAGAAATTTTTTACCCGTGTACAAAGAACTTAAACCTGCAAAAAGCAGAATCAACAAAGAAATAAGATAGGCTTTGTTGCGGTAAAACTGTTTATATAAATAATGATTCATTAGATTAATTTTAAATTTTTAGTACTTAGCTCAATCATTAAAACACAGACTAAAAGCCAGAAAATAATCGCTGCAAGAGAAAGAAACTGATGGCTTAAACTTTCTTTCAGTGAGGTAAATTCATACTGAAAATCGGGGAATTTCTGCCAGTTTTCGTGTCCTACGGAGGCTGGTTTTTCGCCTTCCTTCGGTTTGATGTTACTGATGTGTTCAATCTGCAGATCATTCATCTGCTGTGCAAGTTTGTAACGATAGCTTTCTGCCTGATTCTGAAATTGCCGGTACGCAAAATAATCTGTTCCGGAAGCCGTCATAGAAAGGTTTTTAATTGCCATTACAGGATTGATGAAACCAAAAATCTCATTCAGTTTCTGCTGCTGTTGATATTGGTTCTGAAGTTTTTTCAAATGGTCAACATAAAGTTTTGCGCTTATTCTTTCACCTTCTTTCATCACAATTCCACCGTAATTAACAGGAAGTTCGTCGGTGGTTTTTACATTGTATTTTGCTAATAAAGAATCTTTAATATGTTTAAAATGCGGGTCGTCGGGATTATGACTGTCGCCGATTTTCAAAACATCTTCTTCCACCTGAGTCTCAAACGCAATTCTGGATGGGGTAGGATAAAGATTCTGTGCTGCAAACTGAATTCCTTTCGGCAGGAAAATGACCAGAACGAGCCAGGAACCGATTAAACTGATTAAAGCTGATGAAGAAGCTTTGCTTTGGGCAGAAATTAAAACAGTTAACGTACTGAAGAAGAAATAATAGATCATGTACGCCGGAAAAATTACCCCTGTTCTTGATAAAATATCTGAAAAATCAGAATCTTCAGTCCAGATTCCCATCAGTAAAACCACAGGAATCACCGGAATTAAAAACACCAGAGAAAACTGCCAAAGCCCGAGAATCTTTCCCCATAAGATAGCTTTTGGAGAAGCCCCCTGAACAGTCAGGATTTTCAGTGTGGCATCCTCTCTTTCACGAACAATGAGCCCGAAACCGAGAAATAATATAATTAAAGGAACAATTGCCTGAAGAATAAATGCCGAACTGAAAGCCCCGAAACGGACAAGTATTCCCGAACTTCCGGCTTCAGAAAGATTGGCGGTATTCTGTTTGTGTGCTTCAAGGAAAATAACATTTCCCAGATAATCATCCAGACCATTATCAAAAATACTCAGCGGATGCCCGATCCTGAAAACCAGATAGCCGTAATGTGCCATTCTGTGGGGATGTTTATCGGGTCTGTGTTCCCAGTTTTCACGTGTTTCTTTGCGGTATTCTTTTACTTTAGAATAGTTTTCGCCATATTTTGTAAATCCTATTCCTATGCTTAGAAAACAAAACAGGAGAACGGTAACCACAATGAGCAGGTTTTGTCTTCCTTTAAATAAATCCTGTCTGGTTTTTCTTACTATTAATTTCAGGTGTGAAAAAGCCATTGTTTAAATTTTAAAAGTTGCTGTAAATAGATAATTTCTTGGAGCTCCGGGAAAAAGTCTCAGGTAATTCTGAGCTCCTACCCAATAAGTTGTATTGGTAATATTGTTAACATTAAGTGCCAGCTGAAGTCTGGTTTGCGGTACAGAATAATACAGTGCAACATCCAGTGTGGTATAAGCCGGAAGTTCAAAACTTCTTGTAAACCAAGGTATTTTTTTACTTTGATAAAGCATTCCTGCGCCAATTCCGAAGTCTTTTAAAGCCTGAATATTGAAATTATATCTCGTCCAGAGATTGACAGAATTTTTCGATGTATTTTCTTTAGCCAGACCAATAAGAGCAGGATTGGAGTCATCTTTAACTTTAGCATCAATATAGCTGTAACCTGCATAAATGTGCCATTGCGGAAGAAGATATCCTGTAAATTCAGCTTCAAAACCACGGCTTATGTCTGCGCCGCGCTGTATCAGTTGGTCGGGTTCTGCGGGATTATTTGCATTCACCAGAATATTTTTCTGATTGATTTCGTACACTGAAAAATTGGCATCAATCTTTTTGAAAAGTTTTGTTTTTACTCCAAATTCTTTTAAATCCGACAATAAAGGCTTGTATAATGAAGCAGAAACTGCACCGGTGAAATTTGCCGTTTGCGGCATCAGTGAGATCGTGTTAGATTGCGGCTGATAACCCGTAAGATAGGTTCCGTAGATATTGGTATTCTCGGTGATGCTGTAGGTAAGACCCACTCTGTAAAGCATTTTCTGATTTCTGAATGAGCTTTCTTCCTGTTTTTTGTAATTGGTAATATCCTGAAACCATTCCTGCCTTAATCCGGCTAAAAGCTTCAGCTTTTTCCATGTTACCAAATGTTGAATGTACGCCGCGTGAGTGGTCGTTAAAGCCGTAGGTAAAGGATTGATGATATTTAAAACTGCGTAATCTTTTCCCTGATGATTTACCGCTCCGGGCGTAAGGTCAAAAGGGGTTACATTCGGTTTCGGAAGGATAATTCCATTGTAAATTATTGTTTCATACAATGCGGCATTAGCTGCATTATACGATGAAGCAACAGTTCCGTCTTTCAGCAGAAAACCTCTTGCCGCATCCTGCTTTCCACCACTTTTTTTCTCCCAGATATGGCTGTCGTATCCCATAAGAGTCTGATGTTCAAATGCTCCGGTTTTATATGTAAAATTGAAATAAGCATTGATATTATCTACAGACCAGTGCTGGATTCTTTCAAGATACTGCATCATTGCCAGACTGGAAATCGGCTTATTGTTAATGTCGGGAACAAAAGAATTGGTTGTCCTTGTTTCGTGGGTGTCTTCATCCCAACGTTGTTTCATATACGAAGCATTGAAACTGATGCTTTTATTGAAGTGATGAGATAAGCTTCCCATTAAAGTTAGGTCTTTGGTTTTGAAATAATCTCCCGGTGCGCCTAAATTTAGACTAATTGGTGTACTGTTAAGATTTGTTTTTCCTGCAACAGCTCCGAAAATAGGCTGTCCGCGGTCGAGATTACCGTTCATTTCGCTGTAGATCATCTCTACATTTACAGACGTTTTATCATTCGGAACAAAAGAAATTGAAGGCGCGATTAAAAGTCCGTTGTTCTTCACATTGTCACGAAAAGATCTGGCATTCTGGTGCGCTCCGTTGAACCGGTACAAAAGTGTTCTGCTTTTATTCAAAGGACCTGTAAGATCCGCGGAAAGACGATAGGTATCAAAGCTTCCGCCGGAGAGGCTCATTTCATAGCGAGGGCTAGTTAATGGTTTTTTGGTTACCATATTAATCGTTCCACCCGGATCTACACTCGACATCGTGATGCTTGCCGGACCTTTAAAAACTTCTACACGCTCAATATGCGGCGTCATGGGCTGAAGAAAATAGTATTGCCTGGTTCTCATACCATTAATGATCTGCCCTTCTTCATTCTGGCTGATTCCACGGATGCTGTACTGATTATAAAAACTGGCATTGGAAACACCTGCAACATTTTTAAGGACATCGCCCAGTCTGAAGGCTTGTCTGTCGCTGATGAGTTCTTTGGTAACGGTATTGAGTGTAAGAGGAAGATCTTTATTTTTCATTGCGATCTTTGTGGCTGCAAATGAATAATCTGAAGTGTAAGCTTTTGATTTTCTTCCTACAATCTCTACGGTTTGAATGGTTGTTGAGACCGTATCTCCTTTTGCTTTCTGTGCATGAACTGCAATTGATGATAAAAAGAAGCTGAAGGTTGCCCAATGAAAAGGCTTACAGGAAATAAAATGTATTATTCCGGTTTGATGAGAATTGAATGACATAAAAATTAGTAAAGTAGTATTAAAAAATACCTAGTTAGAATAAGAATATTCAGGATCTTATTAAACCCAGATATTCGCAAAAAGACGTTACAGACTTAAAAAAATCTGTAGGTAAAGAATTTTAACTTTAAAGAAAGCTAAAGTTATGAAAAACAGGGTGGAGCTCTCGATGAAAAATAATCGAGCAGACAGCGACAGGTTTTCGACTTCGATTGTGGAATTTCCCTTTTATTCGTCTGATAAACTGAAAAATCCAGTGAGGTTAAATCGGGCAGTAAGCTATGATTCATCTGAAAATGAAGTGCACACTGGCAATGATCTTCCTTAGAAATTTTTGCCTGCTGATTGTCTTTTGAATTTTTAATATCAAAAGTTTTGCTACTCTGGTGTTGCGAGTGATCTATGCAAATGCTAATGCCGCTCACGTTATAAATAAACATGAGTAACACTGAAACAAGAAAAAAAGTGTTTAACGTTTTTTGCATTAGAAGGAACAAAACTAATGATAAAAATTGACAATGCTACCTTTGTAGACAAAAAGTACTGTAATTTAACCTGTGTTAGAAATAAAAATTGATTTTCAGTATTCTTACATCGTTTTAGTGCATGAAAATTTCTTGTGTATGAAATTTTTAGACTAAGAATAAGAAACTTTGGTGAGTTTTATCTGTGTAGAGATCATGTTTGGAAAGCTTTCTGTCTTTGGAAGTCTATCTTAATTATTTACTAATCTCTCAAACAAAAATCCCAACTCTCGTCAGGATTTTCTCTTATTTTGATTTTTAAATTCTTTTTGTAAGCAATAAATATCACTTTCAATTTTTTTTAATTCTTCTTCATTTAGTTTTGTAAATAAATGTAATATGTCAATTTTAAAAAAATTACAGAATTTAACAAGACTTTCTAGTGTTGGATTTGTTTCTGCTCTTTCAATTCTACCAATCTGATTGCTTGAAAGGTTTATCTCGTTTCCTAGTTGTAGCTGAGAAAGTTTATTCTTTAATCTGTAAAATTGAAATAACTTTCCAATTTGAAGTTTTAATTCTTCTATTTTCCATATATACATTCAGTAAATTTTACGCTTTCTTAAAAAATTCAACAACACATATATGTGTTTTTAATTGTTTTTTTATTACTTTTGTAAGCAGATTAAATCAAAGCAACCCCAAAAAACAATAAAAACACAAAACCAGTTTCGTATGAAAAAGAACAGCATAGACTTTGAATCCCGTTTTTGGTGCGGTCGGAAGAAACATTCCGCACTTTCGCTGATGGAAGTATTTTTCCAGTTTCAAGATTGGGCAACCGCCAAAGAACGCCTAAATCTCATCATGCAATACGCCGCACAGCGCAAAACACGGATTCCGGAAGATCCTTCCGTTATCTTTTATTTTCACCAGTCGCTCCGGTCGTTTATTCGCGCAGCATATTTCCTTAGAAAAAAGTACGGAAAATGGCTGGTTCATGAACTTTCGGAACATAAAAACCCGATGTTGCAGGGTTCATTGTCGGAAAAAGAATATTGCGATCCGGCAAAAGTTTTCAGAAAGGCTTTTAAAAAATACCGTCTTGAGGAATTCGGGGAGTTTCTTTCGGAAGTCGTGTATTTCTCGCTCGGAACCTTCAATAATGTACCGGAGCGCAATATCGTAGATCTGTATTTGCACCTCACCAAAATGCTGGATGCAGCATGGCTCATTCTGGAACGTGAAAATATCAGGGAAAAACTTCCATATGAGGAGGAGTCAATTGCTGAACTTCAGTCATGACAATATTTCATTTCAATCAGACGCGATCAGAAAATTATAGCTTCATGGTTTAATTTAAAGAGTCAAGTAAAATAAGCGGAAATAAAAAAACCGGCAAGAAGTAAACTTCTAATGCCGATTTTGTGAGCTCGACAGGATTCAAACCTGTAACCTTCTGAGCCGTAATCAGATGCGCTATTCAGTTGCGCCACGAGCCCGTTGTTTCCTTATCGTTTAAAGGTTTGCAAATATAGCACTTTTTTCTTTTCTTTGAAAGATGAAACCGAGAATTTTACTATTAATCGCGTTTTTCGCGCTAACCTCTTGTAAAAGAGAGACAAAAAATTCACCTTCGGAAGCTGTTTCAGTTTCAAATTTGGTGCAGTACAAAGAAGAGAATGGAGGAATACACATCAAATCCGGAAATTTCACCTATGATTTCAAGAAAAATCAGATTCCGTTTAAAAAAATTATCCTGCTGAATGCAAGTATGATGGGTTATATTTCAGAGCTGAATGCAGAAAATCTCATTATCGGCGTATCAAATCCGGAATATATTTATTCAGAAAAAATTCAGAATTTAATTAAACAGGGAAAAATTCAGAATTTGGGAAGCGAGCAGAAATATGACGTGGAAAAAATTATTTCGCTGAAACCCGACGCTATTTTTACCAATCATATCGCAAGTTTTGACAATACGTACCAATTGCTGAAAAACAACGGAATTCAGGTCATTTTCCTGGATGAATATCTGGAACAGAAACCTTTGGAAAAAACAGCCTATATCAAGCTTTTCGGAAAACTTTTCGGAAAAGAAAAAGAAGCAGATGCAAAATTTGATGAGGTGGAAAAAAATTACAGTGATCTGAAAAAACTGGCGCTTACTGCAAAAGAAAAGCCAACTGTTTTGGCGAACGAAATGTATGGAGATGTATGGTATCTTCCCGGAGGAAAGACTTCTGCAGCCAATTTTATTTCTGATGCCAATGCAGAATATATTCTTAAAGATAATACAGATCAGAAGGCTGTAACCATGAGCTTTGAAGAGGTTTTTGCAAAATCCGGAAAAGTACAATACTGGATTAATGCAGGAAATCATATCTCCAAAAAAGAAATGTTGGGCATGAATCCTTTTTACAGCAAACTGGAGGTATTCAATAAAGGAAAAATCTATGTAATTACGGGCAAGGAAAAAGGGCAGGCAAACGATTTCTTTGAAAGCGGCGTGGTACGTGCAGATTTGGTATTAAAAGATTATATTAAAATTTTTCATCCGGAACTTTTACCCGATTATCAGCTTACTTATATGAAAGAATTGCGATAACTCGGAGTATTTCCTTATTTTTGACTTTCTTTTTTAAAAATTATGTGGAAAAAAATTAAACAGATTATATTTATTCTTCTTATTCTGAACGTAGTTTTTATTGTGTGGGGCAGGTTTTTCAATCCTCCCATCACGCTTACCCAGATTGGCGGACTCTTCGAATACGGAAGGTTGCAGAGAGATTATATTTCCTATGATGAAATGGGAAGTAATGTAAAAAAAGCAGTAATTGCTTCTGAAGATCAGAAATTTTTCGATCATGATGGTTTTGATTATCAGGCGATTGAAAAAGCCATGAAAAACAACGAAAAAGGCAAAAGATTAAAAGGAGGAAGCACCATTTCTCAGCAGACTGCAAAAAATATTTTTCTTTGGCAGGGCAGAAGCTGGATCAGAAAAGGACTGGAAGCGGTGTATACTTTCATCATCGAAAAAGTCTGGAATAAAGACATCATTCTTGAAAGATATCTGAATTCCATTGAAATGGGACAGGGAGTTTTCGGGATAGAAGCCGCTTCGGAATACTATTTCGGGAAATCTTCCAAAGATCTCAACACCTCGGAAGCAGCGTGGATTGCAGCCGTTTTACCCAATCCTAAAAAATACGATCCTAAAAATCCATCTCCTTATCTCAGAAAGAAGCACAACTGGATTATGAGACAGATGAGGAATGTGCGTTTGAAATAGTATCTTTGCACCAATGAAACTCTTTAATTCCAGCACAAACTTTGAGTCGGTTCTTAAAAAATATTTTTCTTTTAAGAATGAAACGCTTTCGCTCGATCCGTTTGCCGAAATTTTAGACAGTGCAAAAAAGTCAGACTTTGCAGAGGTTCTCCGTTTTTTCAGAGAAAATCCTGAAATTCTTGAGAATTTTAAATACTATCTTCGAAATATTTTCAAAGGAAAAGCGTTCAATTTATCACTTACAGAAGCCAATATTTTATCGGAAAACGCCTTTATTCCGGAGCTTAAAAAAAGAATTCTGAATAAAGTGCTTCCACCGGTCGTTAACGAAAATACGATCTGGTATATGATTGATAATGTAAGTCTTACTCCCAAAAAAGATTTAAGCTTCTTTCATAATCTTCCCGAAAATGAACTGGATGAACTCTTCAGACTTTTAGGAATTTCAGATTTCATCATCAGTCCGGAAGTGAAGAAAGAAATGCTGTTCTCCATGAACATCCTTTCGTGGCGTGTTACCGGTTCTGCGATGGAAGTTGAAGTAGTAAGAATGGCTCCTCAGTACAAAAATTTCGATAATCCTTTTCTGGCATTGCAAAATGAGCTGGAAGAACTGGCGGCAGATTTCGAAAAAGACAATCAGCTTCAGCTCAGTTCCAAAAACAGCCGTTATAAGCAGATTAAAATTTACATCGAGCAATGTCTGGAATTTGTAAATATTGCCTTTAAAAACTCCTCAAAATACGGAATTTCGGGGAAAATCAATCAGTCGCTTCTTAAAATCCGCCAACAGGTACAGCGAATTTTTGACATCATTCAGCTTTTGGTTATTGATGAAGAGAAAGATGTTTTGTTAAATTCCAAACAGTTGGTTTTTAATATTTTAAGCTATAAATCTCACAGAAATAACATTTCTGAACTCATCAACGACAGTACAAGGCTGATTTCGCACCTGATCACGAATCACACTGCCGAAACAGGAACCCACTACATCACTTCGAGCCGGAAAGAGTACATGACGATGTTCTACAAAGCGAGTGGAGGAGGAATTATCGTAGGTGCTTTGTGTGTACTGAAAATGCTGTACGGATACATTCCCGGAAGCGATTTTTCCCATGCATTTTTGTATTCCATGAACTATGCGATGGGATTCGTGATGATCTATCTCATGGGTTTCACCTTAGCAACGAAACAACCGGCAATGACGGCGGCAACGATGACGAAAGTTTTGGCAGAAGAAGGAAATATTAAAAGCAGCAGTACAGAATTTGCCCATTTGGTTTCCAAATTATTCAGAAGCCAGTTTATTGCTTTTGTCGGAAATGTTTTGCTTTCCTTCCCGATTGCTTTGCTGATTATTTACGGACTGGATGTATTTTTCTCGCAAAATTTAGCCATAGAAAGATCAGATAAATTGCTGAAAGATCTGGATCCTTTTAAATCCAAAGCCATTCTTCACGCCTGTATTGCAGGATTTTATCTTTTTATTTCAGGAATTATTTCAGGGAATATCGGAAACAATTCGGTGTTCTATCAGATTCCGGAAAGAATAGCAAAAAGTATTTCCATCAGTCGTTTATTCGGTAAAAATTTTGCCAAAGGACTATCCAAATACTACGCTAAAAACTGGCCCGGAATTGTATCTAACTTCTGGTTCGGGGTATTTCTTGGGGCAACAGCTCCGGTAGGATTATTCTTAGGACTGGATCTTGATATTCGCCACATCACTTTTGCCGCAGGAAATTTAGCTTTGGGATTGTACGGGAAAGATTTCACAATCGATTCTTATACCTTCTTCATTTCTCTGGTAACGGTTTTCCTGATTGGGTTTTTCAACTTTCTTGTAAGTTTCAGCCTGTCTATGTTCTTGGCTTTCAGATCCAGAAAACTGAATTTCGGACAGGTGGGAGAACTTTACAAAGGAATTTTCAGGTATTTTTTAAAACATCCGCTGAAGTTTTTCTTTCCGATACGATCCGGTCTTGATAAAAAAGCAGACGAACTCATGAGCAATACGAAATCTGCCAAACCTGAAGAAGAGTAAAATCTGATTTTTACAATATCTGAAGATCATCAAACTTCTCCACACCGAATTTATCCTGAAATTTTCTCAGGAAAAAGCTTTTCCGCATCTGAAAATCGTGCTTTAATAAAGGTGAACTGATCTTTATGAAAACACATTTATTTTCAATATTTACGCTTTTAATTTCGTTGAAAAGACTTTCATCAAGATAATCCGAAAGAAAATCTTTAATCTCAAAAGCTAAAAGTTTATGTTCAAAACCATGAATTTTGGCAAAAGATTTTACAAGTTCCGAGGACTGGAATTCACGTTTTTTCTTCTTCATTATTTACTGATGTATTGTGTTTGCAAACCTTTGCTTTGGAAAAATTTTTCTAATTCAGAATATATAAATTCACAGGCTTTTTTCCAGTTGAAAAATTTTGAAGGATAGCTTTCGATATTTCCGCATTCAAAGCAAATTTCAATTATTTCGAATATTCTGTCGTTTTCATCATAAAAAACAATTGCATTTCTTGGGAAAAAGCATCCTGACTGAGAAAACATGGTGATAACATGTTTATTACAGGTGTTAAAAATGATATGACTGAGTTTTGATATTTCTTCTAAATTCAGAGTTTTAGATTCTTCAATTTCTTTTTCAGATTGATTTTCTATAATCTCTCTGAAATCTATGGACTTGGGAAGATGATAAAATTCGTTCAATTGTACAGAATCTTCTTTTGTTTTTGGCGGCGGTGGTGGCGGTATATATCCTGAACTCTTTTTAAAATTTAAGTTATAAGAAACGATTTTGATTTTACTTGCTTTATTAAAAGAGTAGTTTTTTATTCTCTGACCGAATGAAACCGGATGGTAATTTTTATTGATTTCGCCTTCTGAAAAAGCAAAAGCATCAAGCAGGTCTTTCGGATTTTTCTTCTTTTGACCTGAATGAAAACAAGAACAAAAAGCAAAAAATAAAAACAGTATATTTTTCATGGCTCAAATCTCAAAAATGATACTTTCCTCATTAATCTTTTTTACTACATTTTCCGTGCGTTCCCGATGCGTATCGGTAATAAAAATCTGTCCGAAATTTTCCTGATTCACCAGTTCTATCAATTGAGAAACACGGCTGTCGTCCAGTTTATCAAAAATATCATCCAGCAAGAGAATTGGCGTTTTTTTTGTTAACTCTTTTATAAGGCTCATTTGCGCCAGTTTCAAAGAAATTAAAAAGGATTTCTGCTGTCCCTGAGAACCGATTTTCTTAATTAAGACAGCATCCATTTCAAAAAGCAGATCATCTTTATGAATTCCTTTTGAAGTATAAGTCAGCATTCTGTCTCTTTCAAGACTTTCTTTCAGCAGATTTTCAAAGGAATTTTCAAGCAAATGAGACTCATATAGTACAGAAACCGCTTCTTTTCCTCCGGAAATAATCCTGTAGAAATTCTGAACGATCGGATTTAATTTTTCAACGAATGTTTTTCTTTTAGTAAAGATTTTTGTTCCGAATTTAATGATCGGATCATCATAGATTTCCAGTGAATCTTTATCCCAGACTCTGTTTTTGGCAAAATATTTCAGCAAAGCATTTCTCTGCTGAATGGTTTTCTGGTACTGAATTAAATCAAAAAGATACTCAGAATCCGTTTGTGAGATCATCGAATCCAGAAATTTTCTTCTGCTTTCTCCCGAATCTGAAATTAAATTTGAATCATACGGCGAAATCATCACACTGGGTAAATAGCCGATGTGATCCGCCATTCTGTCGTAGCTCTTATCGTTTTTCTTAATGACTTTTTTTGCTTCTTTAGGCTGAAGTACTTTGATGTTATCCTCACTGTCATCATTCTGAATTTCAGCATCTATCGTGAAGAAATTTTCGTCATTTTTAATGTTGTTGAGATCTGTATTTCCCAAAAAACTTTTGCCTACGGAAAGATAATGAAGCGCATCCAGAATATTGGTTTTTCCCACGCCGTTATTCCCTACAAAACAGTTGATTTGCGGCGAAAATTCGAATTTTTTCTCGGTGTGGTTCTTAAAATTGTACAGGGAAAGCTTCTTGATAATCATTCGTCAAAAATACTTCATTATTCCTAAAAATAAAAAAGGAAGTGCCGAACAAGTTTCTACACCAAAAGAAAAGTACAGATCAACTCTTTCATTTTCAGAGAAATAGATGAAAATATAGGTGATGATGCTTGAAAGAAAAAAAGCAAGAGTATAATTGAAATCAAGATAAAAGACAGACAGAATATTGCTGATAAAAATAAGCAGATAAGCCAGATATTTTGTGTTCTGAATGCCGATCATCTTGGGAAACGTTTTCACGGTATCAAAATTCATATCCCGAATGTCGAAAGGTAAAACCAAAGCCGTAATGAAGAAAAAGCTGATCAGGAAGATCGGGATGCTGAATTCCGGCAACGTAAGCCAGCAATTCATCAGTCCCCAAACCAATCCTACATAAAATACCTTCAGCAGAGGAATCTTCCGGATATAAACATCAAGAAAAAAGCTGTTGTACAGTAAACCTAAAACAACGATGACAAACCATTTCATCAACCGTATTTCGTTGTGGTTATGAATAATTAAAAAAGCACAGATAATTCCTGCAACAGCATTCAGAACCAGAATTTTAAAAAAATGCTTTGTTTTCTGGTATTTGGTGTACAGATAACCGCTGAAATACGTTATAAAAAGGAGGGAAACCGTCGGATATCGGAACGTGTTTTGCTCCAACATGAAAAATACTGCAAAAAGAGTTCCCGTTAAGGATACGTAAAACTGACTGTCTATAACGGATTTTTTCAGTACTTTTAAGAAATTCATTTATCAAAAATAACATATATGAAAAGATTTTCCAAGATTTTTATGCTTTTGCTTCTCCTGCTGAATTTTTCGGGGATTTCCGCCCAGAAATATTATGAAGAGCAATGGAAAAAAATATCAGCAAATTCCCAGAAAGGAGCGTATAAATCTAATCTTCCCATCATTTCAGAAATACAGAAACAGGCGATGAAAGATAACAATACTTTACAGCTTATCCAGTCTTTAAAGGCAGAATTCAGTATCGTAAACCAAACACAGGACGATGAAAAGAACGATTCCGTAAGCAGGCTTTTCAAAAAACTGAGTGAGGTAGAAAAACGACTGAAAGACGATGACAGGATATTATTTGAAGTTCTGCTGAATGGTTTTTTCCTCGATTATTACAACCAACATTCCTGGGAGATCGAACAGCGTACCAATATCAATTCTCTGGATCTCTCGCAGATCGAGACATGGAGCAAGCTTGATTTTAAAAATTATCTGAATAAAAAATATCAGGAACTTGATCTGCAAAAAGATAAAATGAGAAAAATTTCACTGATCAAATATGAGAAAGCTTTTTCATTCAACGATTATATTTCCTATTTCCCGACTTTATGGGATTGGTATTCGACCAAAAAGATCAAATTTCTTTCTGATAATGGTCTCTTTACCAAAAATGAACTTACTGAAAATCAGATAAAGATTAATGCGATCTATGATGATCTGATAGCGCAGAATTCGGGCAATTCCAAATTGTATTTCATACATAAAAAATTGCAGGGCAACTGTGATCGGACGCTGTGTAAAGATCGTCTGACTCAGCTTCAAAACCTTTTGAAAACCGAAACGGAAGGCGATTATAAAGTTCTGATCATGGAAGATATCATAGAGCAGTTACTTTCCCAAAAAAAGGAAAAAGAAGCCCTTGCAATTGCGGATCAGGCAAAAAAGCAGTATCCCAAATCTCCTTTTATTGATAATATTAAAAATAAAGAAAATCAGATCTTAAATCCGTTTCTGAATATTAAATATGAGCAGCAGACCCAAAGCAATAAGCCGATTCATTTTGTGGCAGAATATAAAAATGTTTCCGCTTTTTCTATTACGATTTACGAAGTAAAAGAGGATCTCACTACTTTTTTGCAGTACGCCAAAAACTCGTATTCTACTAAATTTAATAAGATTAAAAAAAATCTGGTTAGGAAAGAAACTTATAAACTGGATGACCCGAAAGATTTTAAAAACCATAAAACGTCCTTAGAAATACAATCTCTTCCGCCGGGAATTTATCTTGCCGAATACAACGTTGCCGGAATCAGCGACAATGAAGCCGAAGCGGAAAAAGACTTTTATTTTCTGGTTTCGGATAACAGAATTATTTATCAGTCAAAAACAGGCAGAGATCAGTTGTCCAATCAATTAAAATTAGTGAACAGTGAAAACGGACAACCCGTAATTAACGAAAATCTCACGTTTTATGAATTTGTTTCCAATAATAATTTAACCAAAATAAGCGGTAAAACAGATAATAACGGTATTTTCAAATTTCCTGCAACAAAAAACAATGATTATTATAGAACATTCCTAATCCGACAGCCAAAAACCAATGATGTGCAGATCATGGAAGTCTATGGAGAAAGGGGTTACAATAGTGATCTGAACATAGAAACAAAACAAAGCAAGGTACAGATTTTCACAGACCGGGCAATTTACAGACCGGGACAGACTGTTTATTTTAAAGTCATTAATACACAGCGTGATAAAGATATAGAATCTGTAGTTGCCGGATTAAAACAGAAAATTACATTAACCGACACTAACGGACAGGAAGTTTCTTCGCAGACATTTACCACCAATGAATTCGGTTCTTATCACGGAAGTTTTGTGCTTCCGAAAGGGAAACTGAACGGAACTTTTTATCTGAGAACAGATGGAAATGACGGGTATAAAAATTTCAGAGTGGAGGAATATAAAAGACCGAAATTTGAAGTGACTTTTGATCCTGTAAAAGATGAGTACAAATACGGACAAACCATAGAGCTGAAAGGGAAAGCCATGATGTTTTCCGGAGTCGCTTTAAGCAATACAACCGTTAATTATGAAATTAAAAAACGAAATATCCGCTGGAGATATTTTTCGTGGTATCCGCAAAATGATGATGATCATGAAAACTCAGTTTTGGGTGAAGCAAAAACCAATGAAAAAGGAGAATTTATCATTAAAATTGATCCTAAAAAAGACGAAAATGTAGAAGGAATTCAGATTGATAATTATGAAATCAATGCATCCGTTACAGATATCAACGGCGAGACACAGACTGCAGATACCCAGTTGAAAGTGGCTTCCGTTTCTCATTATATTCAGGCTGAAGAAATAAAGAATGTTTTTTCTGATGAAAATGTAAAACTGAATGTTGAAACAAAAAATTATAACGAACAGCTTCTTAAAAAATCGTATCAGGTAAAATTATCAAAACTGGTGTCTCCGGACAGAATTTTCAGACAGAATTTCAAATCGGAAGTTCAGGATTTACCAAAATTCTCAAAAGAAGAATTCATCAGCAGATTTCCGCATGATTTTTATGATAAAAATGATGAACCTACAAACTGGAAATCAACCGTAATTCTTGAGAAAATACAACAGCCAGCAACTAACAACCAACAACCAACAACCAATCTGGACTTAGGAAAACTGGAAGCCGGAGATTATCAGTTGGAACTGTATAATATTGAAGGAAAAGACACGATAAAAACGCTGCAGAATTTCAGTGTTTGGGATAAAAAATTGCTTAAACCCGATCAAAAAACTTTCCTGACGGTTGTGCAGTCCAAAAAAGAACTGAAAAGAGGGGAAAAAGTTTTATTTACAGTTTATTCTTCGGTTCCGAACGCTCTTCTGAATATTTTTGTACAAAATGGTTCCCGAAAAACGGTTTCTGAGGTTCTGCCTTTCAAAAACGGAATGCTGGAATATACAGCAGCTATTCCAGAAGATAAAGATGTACGAATTTTGAATATACAGTTTCAGGTAGTTGCCTTTAATGACGTTCAGACAGAATCTGTAAATCTGGATATAGATGATACTGATCAATCCTTAACGATTGAAACCCTTACTTTCAGAGATAAAATTCAGCCGAATTCAAAAGAAAAATGGTCTGTAAAAATTTCAGGAAATGAGAAAGAGAAAATTAACGCCGAAGTTTTAGCGAATATGTATGATATGTCTTTGGATAAATTTGCTGTTAATCGATATGACTGGTACACTTTATATGCTCCGTTTATAAGTACAGTATCATACGAACTGAGAGATTATCTGCGACAAAAAAATTACCAGAAAAGTATTCAATATTTCAAGGAAAATAATATAGAGGTTCCTCAATTTAATTGGTTCGATAGAAGTTTTATATATTCTTTACAAGGTGCAGTTGCAGGAATATCTGTACAAAATAATGTTGTTCCAGAGCCAGCTAGAGCTCCTAAATCTGAAATGTCTCCAAGAATGAAATTATTAAGTGTAAGAATGGATGATGCGGCAATAGATATTCTAAATTCAGGCAGACAATTAACTGAGCAGGAAAAGAAAGAATATACGGATGTAATAGATCCTCTTGCAGCTCAAAAAGAAGCATTATCATTGGTTCCCGTCCGCCAAAACCTCAACGAAACCGCATTTTTCTATCC
The DNA here is from genome assembly GCF_002177115.1 of Chryseobacterium mucoviscidosis. Classification (GTDB taxonomy): domain Bacteria; phylum Bacteroidota; class Bacteroidia; order Flavobacteriales; family Weeksellaceae; genus Chryseobacterium; species Chryseobacterium mucoviscidosis. The sequence goes on from NZ_MVAG01000057.1 coordinate 149,290, forward strand.
GGATTTGAGAACCGATTCAGAAGGCAATGTAAGCTTTGAATTCACTTCTCCGGAAGCACTGACAAAATGGAAGCTGATGTTTTTGGCACATACCAAAGACGCAAAAGCAGGAACACTGGAAAAAGAAGTCGTAACGCAGAAAGAATTTTCGGTAACGCCAAACTACCCAAGATTTTTAAGAGAAGGAGATGAACTGAATCTCCAGTCCAAACTATCGAACTTAACGAACAAAAAATTAAACGGTTCGGCAAGCTTACAGATTCTGGATGCATTTACCAATGAAGATATTTCGTCTCTGTTTGGGTTAAATTCAAGCATTCAGAACTTTGAATTAAATGAAAACGGAAACTCCGCTTTGACATGGAAAATAAAAGTTCCGGATAATGTTTCATCCATTATTTTAAAAGTCGTTGCAAAAGCAGGACAATATTCCGATGGAGAACAGAAAGCTGTTGCGGTTTTACCGAACAGAATGCTCGTAACCGATGCGGTTCCTGTTTTTGTAAAAGAAGGCGAAACTAAGACTTTCGAATTGGAAAACCTTAAAAATGCAACTTCCACCACGATTTCCAATGCCTCCAATACGCTGGAACTTACGACCAACCCGATCTGGGAAATTATGTTTGCGCTTCCGAGCCTTAAAAATGACCAGAATAATTCTGCAGATGTCATCTTTAATAAATGGTTTGCCGATGTTTTGGCATCAGAAATCTTTAAAGCCAATCCAAAGCTGAAAACTGTTTTCGAAGAATACCAGAATAAAGGATTATTGAATTCCAATCTTGAAAAAAATCAGGAACTGAAACAATTGTTATTAGAAGAAACACTGTGGGTTCTGGAAAGCAAAAATGAAGAAGAACAGATGTCGAAACTGGCTTTGCTGTTCGATGTCAATTCAATGAAAAATTTAATTCATCAGGATTGGGAAGATTTAGAGAAACTGCAGAATCCTGATGGAGGATTTTCGTGGTATAAAGGTTATCCGAGTTCATATTCTACGTCATTGTACGTTCTTAAAAATTTAGGAAAAATCAATTTTTGGCTGAAAGATAACATAAAAGATTACCAAAGTACTGAACAGAATGAAATGGTTTCCAATCTGATCAAATACGTAGATAATGAAATTGAACAATACACTTCGACTTCGCTCAGTGCGGGAAAAGAAAATGTAATCAATAACTGGACTTTAGACTATCTCGACACCCGAAATTACTGGGAAAAACAGTATCCGTTAAAAGGAAAAGGAGCCACTTTAAAATCCCTGGTAAAACAGAAAGTAAAAACGATGAAAATTACAGATTTTACCTTCTTCGGACTGCATCGTGCCGCTTTACTGATGAACGATTATGGATTAAAAGAAGTTTCGGATAAACTTTTAAATTACCTGAAAGAAACTTCCGTAGATTCAAAAACGCAGGGAGTGTACTGGAAACAGAATCTTGATGACTGGGGTTGGTTCAGCTCGAAAGTGGTGAATCATGCAGGAGCACTGGAAGCATTTAACAAATTAAAACCCAACGATCAGAAATTCATTGAAGATTTGAAAATCTGGCTTGTTACGCAGAAAGAAGTGAATTCATGGGGAAGCTCAAGAGGAACTTCAGAAGTGATTTTTACGATTTTAAATTCAGGAAAATCATGGACGACTGCGGAAAGCGATAAAGCAACCATTATTTGGGGCGGAAAAGAACTTCAGCCACAGACTCAGGCAACAGGTTATGTGAAATCTACCGTGAAATCGGATGTTTTGGATAAAAATTTAGCCACCGTTACCATCACAAAACCGGGCGCAGGAATTGTTCAGGGAGGGCTGTTCTGGCAATATTACGAAGATCTGGATAAGATCAAATCTTCCGAGAATTACCTGTCCGTCACCAAAGAACTGTACAGAAAAATAAAAACCGTGAACGGGGAAGAATTGCAGAAAATCACTCCGGAAACTCCATTAAAAGTGGGTGATAAAGTGACTGTAAGAATGATTCTGAACACCGATCGTCCAATGGAATTCATCCACATCAAAGACATGAGAGCAGCAGGATTTGAACCTTTGGATGTACTTTCAGGGTATCAATGGAAGAATAATTTAGGATATTATCGGTCGACCAAAGATGCTTCCACGAATTTCTATATTGAACAGATGCCGAAAGGAAAGTATGTTTTCGAATACGATTACGTCGCCAATGCATCCGGAATATTCTCAAACGGAATTACCACGATTCAGAATTATTACGCTCCGCAGATGAATGCGCATACGAAGGGAGATGCCGTTGAAATTAAAAGCAACTAAATAATAAAATCACCGCAAATCCTAGGATTTGCGGTGATTTTTTAATGATAAAGATTTCTAAAGTTAAACAATTGTTTAATTTGGAACAGTTTTTGACCTGAATAAACTTATAAAATAAATACAAAGCTTATGAGATTTTCAAAGACAATTATTTCAGGATTAATGCTCTTTGCAGCAGTGAATACCTTTGCACAAAAGAAAACAGAAAAATTCGAGAAGTTACAGATCGAAATGTTCCCAAAAGCGAAAGAAGGTTTTAAGCAGGTTTATATTCAGCTTCCGATTGCTAAAAATGAAAACGACCTTAAAGTGGAATTTTTTGTAGGAACAGAAAAAATGCTCGACTGTAACAAACACTTTTTAATAGGAAAAGTCAATACGCAGGATCTTCAGGGATGGGGTTATAATTATTACGAAGTAGAATCCAAAGGAGAAACCGGAGGAACTTTAATGGCTTGTCCGGATCAGAAACTTACTAAAAAATTTGTTTATCTTCAGCCGGAAACTGTACGATACAACAGCAAATTACCATTGGTTTTCTACATTCCGAAAGATATGGAAGTCCGTTACAGGGTTCTTCGTCCCGATGCGATGAAGAAAGCTGTTCAGAGATAAATTAAAATATATATGAAGTCACTTTTTATGAAGTGGCTTTTTTTTATCTTTGAAAAAAGAAGAATAATGTATACGATATTGGATTTAGAAAGCCGGTTCTCAAAACAAAAGATCAACAAGGCAAAAAAACTACTGATAAGGGAATTTGAAGAAGAGAAAAAAAATCATTTCATTTGTTTTGTTGATGATGAAAATGAATCTTATGACGCTAGAATTGTATTAAATCCGAAATCCGAAATTACAGAATCTTCATGTGATTGCGAAAGCAAAGATTTTTGTCTGCATCTTTTGGCAATGGGACTTTTCATGTCAGAAAATAAATCGGGAAAAATAAGTTCTCAAAAAACGACAAAGAAAAAGGTTTCTGAAGCTGAAATAGCTATGGAAAATCTGAATGCAGAAGAATTGAAAAATTGGCTGCTGTTGTTTTTTAAGAAAAATAAAGAAGCAGAAGTTCTTTTTATGATGGACTTTGGAGAAAAGAAAAAGTCTTTTTCCAATGAGGAAATTTCTGAAATCATAAAAAATACCACCAATTCTGTTGCCGGTAAAAAAAGAAATCTTACAGCACAGGATGTAAAAAAAATAGTTGATCTTCTTACAAAAGCTTTAGAACCTGTAGAACAGTATCTTTTTCAGAATAATGATAAGCAGGAAAGTATTGATAAATTTATGGTTATTAATGATGAAATCAGCAAATATAAGATGAAGGTTTCTTTCTCAAGCACGAGGTTTGATACTTTTCATGAAAAGCTAAGAGAAAGATTCGTCGCTCATCTCAATGCTATAAAAGATTTTGAGTATTGGAAAGAAATTGCAACCAAAAACTGGAATGTCTTTCTGAAAGGCAAAGATTCTATACGTTTTCATTTTTATTATTTCATTAAAGAAATGTATCATTCTGGTGATCGTCTTCAAAAACTGCACATTGCCGGGTTGATAAGGCAGGAAATTTTGTTTTGGATTAAAAATAAGTTTAATTTAAAAGTTTCTCTTAGAGAAGATCTGTTGGAAATTGTTGCCGAAAATAATTTTTTTGAAGAACTGCAACAATACTTTCCTGTGGATCGTTATGAGAACAGCTACAATCTAAAAGTGATTGAAGAAATTTTAAAGATTGATGAAGATAAGGCAGAAAAAGTCTGTAAAGCAGTTATCAAAACAAATACAAATGAAAAATACAATCTTCCTTATTATAATCTTCTTGAAAAAATCTATCAGAAAAGAAACAGCATCAAAGATCTGGCATATATAAAAAGAATGAAGTTTTGGGAAGACCCGTCTATTGAAAACTATATCTTTATTGCAGAAAATGATGAAGATACTGAGGCTTTAAAAAAATTAAGAAACAGAATTTTGTCAGGTTTAAGAGGCTCTTTTTACAGCTATCCGGAAAATACGGAGCTTTACTTTGCTATTATGGATTATGAGAAGAACTATAAAAAAATGCTCGATGTTATCAATCGTGATGTTCCGACTTCAATCATAAATCAATACGCTGAAAAGATGTTTCTTACAAATAAGCGGAGTTTTTTAAGTTCAGCAAACTCACGAACAGAATGGAACGGTTCTGAAGAGGAAGAAAATATTCTGGCAGATTTTTTAGTTTCGAAATATGACAGCGCTCAATTGGAAGAATTTTTTTCTAAAAGGTTTTTTGGTTTTGGAGCCGATCGGTTTTCGAAAATTGTTCTAAATAAAATTAAAAAATAGAATCTAAGGAAGAATTTACTAATCATTCTGTACTTAGTTTTAAAGAGTGTAAGTAAAAAACTGATATATTTGTTTTTTTAACAATTAAATAAGCTATGGAAAACGTTTTTGATGCTAAAGATGCTCAGAATTACATTGATAGGATAAATAATCTAACGCCGGAAACCAAAGGATTGTGGGGGAAAATGTCAGTAGATCAGATGTTGGCGCATTGTAACGTGTCTTACGAAATGGTTTACGAACCGGAAAAGCATAAAAAACCGGGAGCTATTGCAAAATTCATCCTTAAATCGTTCGTGAAATCTAAAGTGGTGGGAGAGAAAGCGTATCCTCAAAACGGACCGACTGCACCGCAATTTATTATTTCGGATCATAAAAACTTTGAAGAAGAGAAAAAAAGACTCATCGGTTTTATCCAGAAAACACAGCAATTGGGAGCTTCTGCTTTTGACGGGAAAGAATCTTTTTCTTTCGGAAAACTGAAAGCACAGGAATGGAACAATATGTTTGCAAAACATCTCAATCATCATCTTGCACAATTCGGCGTTTAAAAAAACATAAACAATATGAAAAAACTTTTATTACTTTTTGTATTTTGTTCCAATTTCATCTTTGCACAGATGCCCGATATTTCCAATGTCTGGCTGAATAACAGCAAAGCGTACACAGGAACCATCGGAAATAAAAATCAGGAAATAAAACTGAAAATCAACATTTCTGAACAGAATAAAAAAAACGATCAGGAATATTTTGTTTCAGGATATACTCTTGTTGATAAAACGTATGCTAAATTCGAAGGCAAATTCATCATTACCAAATATAAGGATGCTAAAAAAAGAGGAACCGTTTTCGGGGAATACGAACTGGCGGAAGAAAACAAAGGAAAACATTCCGGAATTCTGAAAGGTAAATTCATCTATACTTTTAAATGGAATAAAGATGCTGAAAAAGTGGAATCCCAGTATATCGAAATGATCGGTGACTGGAAGAGCTACGACGGAACACTTGATTTTAAAACAAGAATTAACAATCAGTAATCATCATGTTAAGAAGAATTTTAGCCGTAATCGCAGGAATGATCACTGGATCCATCGGAGTCTGGCTCATGGAAAGACTCGGTCATGCGCTGTATCCGTTTCCTTCAGGTTTAAGACCGGATGATATTGAAGGATTCAGAGCGTATGTGGAAAATTTACCGTTCATGGGAAAATTTATCGTGATTCTCGGTTACGCTTTGGGAGCTTTGCTCGCAGGATTTATTTCCACTAAAGTTGCCAACAACGGAAAACCGACTTCTGCAATTATCTGTGGAGTTATTTTCACTTTTTTTACCATTTACAATATGGTGATGCTTCCGACTCCTTTCTGGTTCTGGGTTTTAGGAATTGCTGTATGGGGATTGGTTTTGGCAGGATACAAATTGGCATTAAACAATAAACAAGTATGAATTTAGGCGCTTTTTCAATCAGTCTCAGTGTAAAAGATCTTCAGAAGTCTAAAGATTTTTACGAAAAATTAGGATTCAGCCAAATGGCTGGAAACATAGATCACAGCTATCTTATCATGAAAAACGGAGATCATATCATTGGTCTTTTTCAGGCAATGTTCGATGGAAATATGCTTACTTTTAATCCCGGTTGGGATCAGAATGCACAGAATCTTGAAACGTTCGATGATGTTCGCGAAATTCAGAAAAGATTAAAAGAACAGGGTCTGGAATTACAGAAGGAAGCAGATGAAAACACTTCCGGTCCTGAACATATTTACCTGAAAGATCCGGACGGAAACATGATTCTGATCGATCAGCACAGATAAGGTTTTACTCTTTTTATAACCTCACAAAATAGCAGAATCAAAGGTTTTTAATAACTAAATTGTTCTTTTTATCAGGTTTAAAAATTATTTTAAACTCATTTTAAATTTAACCGCAAAAGGGACAAAAGACTTTATTGTATTTAAAGTATTTCAAAAGTCTGCAAAGAGAAAAAATCTTTGATTTTTTTAACTTACGTGCTCTTTTTTCCATTTGACTATTAAACTTAAAAAACTAAAGTGTCAAAATCTTTTGCGATAAAAAAGCTTAGACAAATTAATCAAAAGAGACAAAAGACTTTATTGTATTTAAAGTATTTCAAAAGTCTGCAAAGAGAAAAAATTTTTGATTTTTTTAACTTACGTGCTTTTTTTTCCATTTAACTATAAAACTTAATTGAATATCCGTTAAACAACCTATTACTATGCAATGATATGAAAATCAATCATCTATAATAGGCACTTCGACAAGCTCAGTGTGATATCTCTAATACTAAATGCTTGATTTCTAGCGATGTCAAGCTGAGCCTGTCGAAGCTTTAGGTTAATAAACGGACAATCAATAAACTTAAAAAACTAAAGTGTCAAAATCTTTTGCGGTAAAAAAGCTTAGACAAGTTAAAAATTAAAACTAAACTATAAAAAAAGACACATCTATGGCAACTGTAAACGTTTACCTAACATTTAACGGAAATTGCAGACAAGCATTCGATTTTTACAAATCTGTTTTCGGCGGAGAATATCCTTACATCGGAACATTCGGAGAAATGCCTCCAGTAGAAGGTCAGGAAACGAAAGAAGAAGACAGAGACAAAATCATGCACGTTTCGCTTCCGATTTCTAAAGAAACGATTTTAATGGGAAGTGATGCAGGTTGCGATCACGCTGCTCATCTGGTGATGGGAAATAACTTTTCAATTTCCATTAATGCAGAATCCAGAGAAGAAGCGGACAAATTATTCGCGGGACTTTCCGAAGGCGGAAAGGTAACGATGCCGATGTCAGATACATTTTGGGGAGCATACTTCGGAATGTTTGCCGATCAATTCGGAATCAACTGGATGGTAAATTATGACGATCCGGCAAAAATGCAGCAGCATCCTTAGAATGATAGTAGAACCTTAAAACTGACGAATTTTTGTCAGTTTTTTTATCTCCTATTCATAAAATCAACATAACTTCTACAGGCTCATTTTATAATTATCGACATTTTTTCATTTTAAACTAATTTCAGAATTAACCACAAAAGGCACAAAAGACAATGTTAAAGCGAATTTCATTGATAATCAAAGCGCTCAAAAGAATAAAAATCAAAGATTTTTAAAAACTATTGTGAACTTTTAGATTTATAATGATCAACTTTAAATAAAAGTTTAGTCATCTTTTGTGACTTTTGTGGTTAAATAAAAAGTTAAGGCAGCATAAAATATGCAGTTTGTTATTATTGATTTAAAATATTAAATTTGTTGAAAACGATAGATAATAGTAATATAACTGTATGAGGAATATTTTAAAAAAGGCTGTTTTGGGAATTTTTACGTTGGGAGCAACTTTTTCACAGGCTCAGAAAAGCGATTTGGGAGCGTGGTATATGTATTTCGGAAACAATAAAATCAGTAAAAAACTGAACTTTCACAACGAAATCCAGTACAGAAATTTCGACGGAATAGGAGACTTGGAGCAACTGCTAATCCGTACCGGAATCGGCTATGATCTTACGGAAAACAATAACAATGTTTTGTTGGGATACGGGTTCATTCTGAGTCAGCCTTACGTGAAAGGAGAAAAAACAGAAAATATTGAGCACCGGATTTTCCAGCAGTATATTACAAGGCAGAAATTCGGACGTTTTAATATTCAGCACCGCTATCGTCTGGAAGAGCGTTTTCTGGAAGATGATTTCAGGATGAGATTCCGTTATTTTTTAGGATTTAATATTCCGCTCAATAACAAGGAAATGTTGCCCAAAACATTCTACGCATCGGCTTACAACGAAATTTTTCTTCATTTCGACAGTCCGGTTTTCGACAGAAACAGAGTCTACGGCGCTTTAGGATATGTCATTAATAAAAATATGAGAATTGAAGCGGGATACATGAACCAGATTCAGGAAAACAGAAACCGCGGACAAATCCAGATCGGATTTTACAACAACATTCCGTTCACCAAAAACTAAAAATGAATTGTATATTTAAATCCGAAATTCATTTTAAACATTTAAACTAAAAATAAAACACTTATGCACGCAGGAAAAAGATTTGGAGCCATAGAATTTATACTCTGGACCAAGAGAAGCATCATTATTTTAGCCGTTTTGTCGGCAATTCCTACCACGATGTATTTTTTAGGATGGAAGTTTATTTCCTTTCCTTGGCAGCCGATTGCCATCATGGGAACAGCAGTGGCATTCATCGTAGGATTCAAAAACAATGCAAGTTACAGCCGTCTTTGGGAAGCCAGACAAATTTATGGAGCTATTATTAACGACAGCCGGAGTTTCGGATATATTCTGAGAGATTCTTTGCGCGGGAAAAATCCTGAGAAAGTAAAAACAATGTTCGAACGTCACTATGCATGGCTTACTGCCCTTCGTTTTCAGCTTCGTGAGCCGAGAGCTTGGGAAAATATGAATACGCCTCAGTTTGACGAATATGCCAGAAAATATGAAGTTTCAGAAAGAATTTCAAAACTGGATGATGAACTAAAAAATTATCTTTCGGATGATGAACTGAAGTATATTTTAAGCAAAAAGAACAGAGCGACACAATTAATGGCATTTCAGAGTAAAGAACTGTCTGAAGCGTATGCAAATGGCGAAATTAATGATTTTCAGTGGACGCAGATCAATCAGCAGATGGTGAAATTTACAGACAGTCAGGGAAAAGCAGAGAGAATTAAAAATTTTCCTTATCCGAGAAATTTTTCGTCTATAACCACCTATCTTTTGTTGCTGTTTATCATCTTCGTACCTTTCGGACTTCTGAAAGAATTTGATAAATTAGGAGAAGGAACTTCTTTTGAAGGTTTTACAATATGGTTTAATATTCCTTTCTCGCTTTTGGTAACGTGGTGTTTTCATACGTTGGATAATGTGGGAGAGGCTTCCGTAAATCCTTTTGAGGGAAGCGCAAATGATGTTCCGATCACGCAGATCAGCCGAACCATTGAAATTGACATGAGAGATATGCTGGACGAAACCCATCTTCCTCCTGCCATTGTTCCTAAGAATAATATTGTGTTGTAAGAGCATTTTTAAAGCTTAATTTACTAAAATCTTAAACGTTAAGGTGAATTGAATATCTCATTAAGTCTTTTTACGTTCCGTTTAAGTCTTATTGCATTCTGTTTAGGTGTTTTTACCAAAGTTTTAAGTCTTTCAGTGAAATTTTTAGATGTTTTGGCAAAAATTTCAGCTTTTTTTATTAAAAATTCAGCAAAAAAATCAGAAAGTTATATAGACCTTCTGATTTTTTTGTTTTGAGAGAATTAGAATTATTGTAGAATTTTTAATTTATACATGAAGCCAGTTGTTGGATGTGTCATCTTCCAACCTCCATAATATTTCAAATTATAATTGTAAGTCGGGACATCAGATGTTGATTGAAAAAATAGGGCATCAACATTGTTTTTATTATACTTAAGTTCTAATGATAAAACAAAACCTTCTGTTGGATATTTTATTATTCTCGGTAATTGAATTACCCATTTGTTTTTCTTCACATCATTGTAATCCTTAGAAAAAGTTAATATAGGATTGCTACTGTCAGGAAGATTATTTACAATTGGTAATAAAGATATTTCTATTGTTGCACGTTCTAATAAATTATAAATAAGTTTCGGAAAAAGGGTAATGTTTTTTACATATGTTTCTTTATTTTCCGTATCGAATTGTATCAATATTGCGGTTGAATAATTTGTCTGAAGACAAAAATAGTTATTTTTCAGTTTAGTAGTAGATACATCCTTTTCCAATTTATCATCTAAATTAATTTTTTTTATAGAAATTTCTTCAATCTCCCTTACTTTATCAAAGAAAACTAATGTATCATTATTTAAAGAATAATCAATATGCTTTCCTTTATAGAAAACTTTTTCAATTTTATCAAAATTGAAGTTTTTGTAATTATTTTTTGTAAGAAGTAACTCTTTTTGATTTTGAACTATCCATAAGCTATCAAATTCTTTTTGATCTGAAAACCTTTTAAAAATTTGACTTTTATAAAATGTGCAAATAATAAATAAGGAAAAGAGTAAAACTCTTTTCCGCGTTGATTTCTTCATAATTTTAATAAATTAACAGCCACAACTTGATGGTGCTTCACAATGCGACATTCCTGGACGGCTTTCTGTTGATGTTTGTACCCCTATCCATAAAACATAGTATTCTACTATATACGTTACTGTATAAGTTGGACTTCCATCAGGATTATTTCCACTCTGAACACAACTCTGAACTCCTACAATTTGGCTTCCCCAAAATCTTCTTTCCGTTTCGGAGGATGAACCGTTTCCATCCGTTGCAGATGCTAATGTAAACACAGATGCTAAAGCTAAAGCACCAATCAAAATTTTCTTTTTCATGTAATTGAATTTTTAAAGTTAATAAATATTTTTAAAAAAGTGATTGTTTTTAAATCACGTTGCCAAGATATAATCTTTTCCCTTTCTATACAACAACCGGCAGTTATAAAATCGATAACCGTTGGTTATAATTTTAAAAAACATTACTTTAGCATTTAAATCTTGAATGTATGAGTTTAGAAACAAAGCTTCGAAAGCTAAGAGAACAGAAAGGCTGGTCGCAAATGGATATCGCACATCAGCTTGATATTTCCCAGCCTGCTTATAATAAATGGGAAACAGGACAAGCTAAACCCACTTTGCAAAACCTTCAGAAAATTGCAGAAATTTTTGAAGTGGATTTCTTTGATTTGATTCAGGAACAAATTCCAAATGTAGATTTATCGAATTCACAATTTGAAGGAAATTCTTACATTGTAAATCCAATTGTTATAAATCCAACAGAATCAAATATATTTAACTTTCAATCTCAAGATCTTATTGAAAAGATTTTAGAAAATCAGGAGCAAATGGCAAAAATAATAGAAAATCAAAGTAAGCTTATCGAAAGTTTGTTGAAAAAATAATTTCAGAAAATTTAAATACTATAAACCTCTGAGGTTTTATAAATAACAAATAGTCTTCCCTTCTGTCATCATTTTTGCATTCAATCATTAAAAAAACAAAAATATGAGTCAACCAATTATTGTAGAGCAGAAAATAAATGCTCCGGTTTATAAAGTCTGGAGAGCATTAACCGATAAAACTGAAATGCAGTCGTGGTATTTCGATATTTTTGATTTTGAACTGCAAACCGGCAAAATATTCAACTTTTATGAACCGGGGGAAGAGAAAAAGTATCATCATCAGGGAGAAATTTTAGAAATTGTTCCCAATGAAAAACTGAAATATTCCTGGGCTTATCCCGAATTTTCCGATAAAAAAACAACCGTAACCTGGGAATTGAAACCCGATGAAAACGGAACTTTAGTAAAGCTTATTCACGAGGATATTGATTATTTTAACGATCTGGGCGAACATTTTTCAAGAGAATCTTTTACTGAGGGCTGGAACGGAATTTTGAAGGAAAGTTTGAAACCATATCTGGAAAACTGATCTCAATTCGTGGAATTAAAATATAAATGATGGCAAAATTCAATTCCCTTCGTCCTGTTTTATGGTCGGAACAATTCGATGAAACAATCGCCTTTTATACGCAGATTCTTGGTTTTACCTTACAGGAAAGAAATGATGATTGGCAATGGGCTTCTTTACAGAAAGATAAGGTAGAGATCATGCTTACTAAACCGAATCAGCATGAGAAATTCAACGGAATAGGGTTTACAGGTTCGTTTTATTTTAACATAGAAAATGCAGATGAATTATGGGACGAACTGAAAGACAAAACGAAAATCTGCTACGAAATAGAAACGTTCGACTGGGAAATGAGAGAGTTTGCGATCTACGATAACAACGGTTACATATTACAATTTGGTCAAGATCTTCATGAAATTAGTTCAGAGGAATAAATTTTGCTAATTTTGGGGAAATTATTTTAGAAATCAATGAAAAAAAATATAATAGCAGGTTTTGCAGCGATTTTGTTGTTGGCTTCATGTAAAGATGATAAAAAAATACTCGATTCTTTGGCAGATTACAACAACTCGATGATGGAAAAAGGATACCATTTCGGAGATAAACTGGATTTGCCGAAAGAGGTAACAGAAGATGCAGAAACCATTTCGATCAGTTTCGGAGATAAAGAAACATCTGGTCTTACGATAGATCCTAAATTCTTTACATTAGGCGACAATGCTGTTACTTTTAATATTAAAACAAAAGGCGGCGAAACATTAACGCAGGACGCAACCATTAATGTTTTTGCCAAAAATCCTGAGCAGAAAATCAATTACGAAATCATCGCCGAATATCCTCACGATCCGAAAAATTTCGTGCAGGGTTTCCAGATTGAAGGCAACACGATTTATGAAAGCGATGGACAGAACGGTTCTTCGCAGATTTTAAAATATACGTTAGGAACCACAACGCCTTTGGCTTCAACCAAACAGCCACAGGAAGATTTTTCTGAAGGAAGCACCATTGTTGGCGATAAAGTCTATCAGTTAACATGGCAGAGCAAAAAAGGATATATTTACGATAAAAGCTCTTTAAAATTATTGAAGGAATTTGCTTATCCTAATGTTTTGGGTGAAGGTTGGGGATTAACGTACGACGGAAAAAACCTGATCGCTTCAGATGGAAGTAAATTATTGTATTTTCTTGATCCGAACAATCCTTCAAAAATGGTGAAATACATTGCCGTTGCGGGAAGTTCTCAGGCTTACGATCAGTTGAATGAGCTCGAGTTTCATAACGGATTTATTTACGCCAATGTTTGGCAGAAACCCATTATTCTGAAAATTAATCCTGCGAACGGAGAAGTGGTAGGAACTTTTGATTTTACAGAAATTGCCAAGCAAAATACCAAAGGAAGCGACGACGTACTGAACGGAATTGCTTTTAAAGGAGATAATATGTTGATAACCGGTAAAAACTGGTCTAAAATTTATGAAGTAGCGATTAAATAAATTTTGATGTCTTCTGTTTCTTGGTAATGAAAATAAAAAACTTAAAGTGAAGAAAAGCCTGATCACAGGTTTTGCAGCAGCTTTGCTGCTGATGTCCTGTAAAAACGATAAAAAAATCCTTGATTCTTTAGCGGATTATAACAATGCGATGGAGCAGAAGGGATATCATTTTGGTGATAAGCTTAATCTTCCACAGGAAGTTACGGAAAATGCAGAAAGTATTTCCATAAGTTTCGGAGATAAGGAAACCTCAGATTTAACGATTGATCCGAAGTTTTTTGCGTATGGCGATAATGAGGTGACCTTCAATATTAAAACAAAGGGCGGAGAGATTTTAAATCAGGATGCCACCATCAACGTTTTTACCAAAAATCCTGAAGCCAATATTCCTTTTGAAATTGTAGCAGAATATCCTCATGATCCTAATAATTTTGTGGAAGGGTTTGTAATGGAAGGAAATACGATTTATGAAAGTGACGGGCTGGAAAAAGCTTCACAACTAATAAAATATACTTTGGGAAGTGCGGTTCCGGCGCAGACTGAAAAACAGCCGGCAGATATTTTCTCCGAAGGAATTGCTATTGCGGGAGATAAAATTTATCAGTTGACCTATCAAAATAAAATCGGATTTGTTTATGATAAAAATACGTTAAAGAAAATCTCGGAATTTCCTTTGCCGAATGAATTCGGAGAAGGTTGGGGAATGACCTATGACGGGAAAAATCTTATCGCTGATACAGGTTCGAATAAACTGTATTTTCTGGATGTAAATAATCCTTCAAAAGTGGTGAAAACCGTTTCTGTGGGTGGGAATAAGGAAATTTACAACCAAATCAACGAGCTTGAATATCACAACAGATTTATTTATGCCAATATTTGGCATAAACCTTATATCTTAAAGATCAATCCTCAAACCGGTGAAACTGTAGGTAAATTTGATTTTACAAAGATCACGGAAGAATATACTCAGAATAACAGCGAACACGTTCTTAACGGAATCGCCTTCAAAGGAGATCATATGTTGATAACAGGAAAAAACTGGTCGAAAATTTACGAAGTTGCGATTAAATAAGTTAAAATGAACCGCAATTTCTGTTGAAATAAATAAAAGCAGTAAATTGGTAGCGTTCCTTTTCGGAGCGCTATCTTAGTAAAAGAATTTGAAATTATTATCCTTCATATTTGCATTGGTTTTCTGTTCGTTATCCGCGCAGAAAGCCCTTCCTTTAGACACGCTGAAACTGAAGGAAGCAAAAGATATGCTTGCCGACGATTACGGAAACCTGTACATCTATAAAAACAAAGATTTCAGCTTTACCAAGTACGATTCCTTAGGAAAGCAGATCGGGAAAATGATGCTTACGGTTCCTTATAAAGTACAGACGGTACAAAACCCGCTAAGTGTGCCTTTGTTTTCTGAAAATGCTCAGGAAATGAAATTTGTAGATCAGAATCTTAACGAAATCCAAAAGGTCGATTTTAAGCAGAAATTTGGCTTTATCAAAATGGCTTATGCGGAAGATCTTCAACAGCTCTGGTTGTTGGATGAGAGTACAAAACGCCTTATTCAGTATAATTTCAGAAACGAAACGACGATTAATTCTTATCCTTTCGATGCCGCAATTGATGATTTAACGGATCTTTTGGTGTATGAAAGCAAGGTGTATATTTTAACGAGAAAATACATCCGTGTGTATTCATTAAAGTTTGAAAAGCTTTTTGAAGCACCTCTGGAAAACGGAAAACGTTTCAGACGGGAGAATGAATTTATACTGGTGGTCACCAATAATTCTATATTAAAGTACATTCCGGAAAAAGAAATGGTGAAAATCTTTGAAGATCCGGATGCGCAGATTGTGGATAAAAATACACTGTCTTATTTTGAAATAAAAGCTAATAAACTTTACCTTTACAGCCTTGAAAAAAACAGGGAGTCCAAACCACAGGCAGAGCCTGATCCTAAGCAGAAAGCTGCGGAACAGGAGGTAGAAAAATCTGCTGAGAAAGCAGCGGAACCCGATAGTCCTGAAGGAAAACTGGAAAAGAAAACTCAGGAAATTGAAAGCAAAAATCCTGCGGAAAGTTCTCTTCAGAAGCTTCTTGAAGATACTTCTCAGATTCAGGCTGCCGGAATTTAGATCTTTATTAAATTAAAAATATACTAGGGAAAATATGCACATTGCAGTTACAGGAAATATTGGAGCAGGAAAAACCACGTTAACCACAATGCTTTCTAAGCATTACGGTTGGGATGCCCAGTTTGAAGATGTAGATCATAATCCATATCTGGAGGATTTTTACGCAGATATGAGCAAGTGGAGTTTCGCGCTTCAGATCTATTTTTTAGGAAGCAGATTCAGGCAGGTGAAAGAGATCAGAGAGAGCGGGAAAAATATTATTCAGGATCGTACGATTTATGAAGATGCACACATTTTTGCAGAAAACCTGAACGATATGAATCTTCTTTCAGACCGTGATTTTAAAAACTACGAATCTGTTTTCAATCTGATGAAATCTTTCGTTTCTGCGCCGGATTTATTAATTTACCTTAAATCTGACGTTCCGAATCTGGTAAAGAAAATTTATAAGAGAGGAAGAGAGTATGAAGCATCTATCAGCATCGAATATCTTTCAAAACTGAATCAGAAATACGAAAAATGGATCTCCAATTATACGGAAGGTAAACTTTTGATTATTGAAGTGGATGATCTTGATTTTGTAGAAAAGCCTGAAGATTTCGGGTTTATTTTAGAAAAGATTGAAGCAGAACTGAACGGTTTGTTTTAACAAACTTTTATCATACATTAAAGCAGGAATCGTTTTATTTCTTTCTAAATTTGCTAAAGAAACAGTTAATTTTTAAATATAAATAATCATGTTGGTGAAGGTTTTACATAATGGAAATTGTTCAAAATCGAATGCGGTTTTGGAATACCTCGACGAAAACGGAGTTCCGTTTGAGATCATCAACATTGTTGAAGATCCGCTGAGTGAGTTGGAAATTAAAACGGTATTAAAAAAGCTGAATCAGAGCGTATTTCATATCATCAGAAAAACAGATAAATTGTATCTTGAAAATTTCGCAGACAAAAATTTATCTGAAGAAGAATGGGTTAAAGTTCTGGCTGAAAATCCGTCGCTGATCCAAAGACCCATCATCATTAAAGGTTCGGTGGCAATGCTCGGAAGACCGATTGAAAACGTAAAGTATTTTATTGAGAAATAAATAAATTCATTGATAATTTAAACTAAAAAAGTCAGCCGTAAAGCTGACTTTTTGTTTTTATAAAAGAATGACGCCTTCTATTTTTGCGACTTCCTGATAAATGGTTACCACCTGATCTGCATCTAAAACGAATGCGTTAATATTGCAGGCTGTGTATTTTCCGTTTTTACTTTCTCGGTTTCCCAGTGTAAATTTGATTCCGTCGAAAACCTTATAAATCTCTGTAAGTTTTGCCTGATCGGTAGGAATAATAAATTTAAATAAATAATCTTCCGGAAAATCGTGATGACCTTCCAGTTTTTCCCTCAAAGAGTTATAAAAATCTTCAGGGTTTGCGTGTTGATTTCCTTGTAATATATCCATCTGCTTTTTAAAAATCTATATAAATATAGTCAAAATTTTTCTATTTCCCAAGCGGTCCCAGAAGCGACTTGGAATTTTGGATCTCATAATCTTCGATGATGTTAAAAATCCCATTCACAAGCTGCTCGGAAGCCAACTGACTTAATCCTCCTGAATTTACAGAAGTTTTATTGCCTCCTAAAAGACTGCCCAATAAATTGCTGCCTGATAAAGCGGTGTTGATGCTTTTCACAATGCCGTATTGATTAAGCTGTTCTTCCACTTTTGGAGTAATTGCGGCAATAAGCTGCTGAGAAGTTTTTTCTTTCAGAATTAAAGTTGCCGTTCCCTTTTCTCCCTGAATAATTCTTGTGACATCATTTGCATTAAGGCTGTTAACAGCATTCACAAGGATTGGTTTTGAAATATTTACGGTGTAAACTGCCGCATCCGTAATATAAGCTCTCTCTTTTGCAACCAGAGAAGGTGCAATTTTTTCCAGCATTGAGTTGATGTCTCTAAGCTGCTTCGGAAGAGCTTTATCCACCATATTGTTCTGCAGAAAAGCATCTCTGTTGCTGTATACATTAACTCCTTTATCGATTCCGTTTAAAAGAAGTCTTTTAATAATCGATAATCCAAGATCAGACGTAGCGAGAGTCGTGCAGGACTGCATTGTTGTATTGATAACTGCTCCGGTTCCTATGATAAGAGCCGCCGCTATAATATATTTTTTCATTGATATTGATTAAACGTTAATGATTGTCAAATACTGAACCAAATTTATAACAGTAGAATTAGTTTAACAAATTTTATTACTCATATTGTTAAATTGATGATATAACAAAATAAAATCTGAATTTGTGGAGTTATAGTTGTTAAGATATTTATTATAAGTAAATAAGACGAAAATTTTTAATTGAATATTATTCCTTTAAAATTGAGAAATATTTAATAATTGAATTTATATTGAGCAATTTAGTAATTATAATCAATTATTAAATGTCTTTCTGTAAATATCAAATATTAACAGAATGATAAAAAATTTAAGTATAATTAACATTGTTGAAGATATTTTTATAATTTTGACTAATGTCTTTTATTGAGAATATATTATTTTCCTGTAAAAAGACAGTCGGAAGTAAGGCTTCCGATCTCAGAACTGATTGTACGAATAAAATTAAACTATATGAAACAAAGTGATTTAAAGTATTCATGTCTCATTGCGGTTTTATACTTCGGTATGAATGTCAATGCGCAAACTACTCCAAAAGATACTGTTCCGAAGGAGCAGAAGATCGAGGAAGTAGTGATGATTGGATATGGTTCTGCTAAGAAAAGAGATCTGACGGGATCTATAGCTAAAGTAAGTGGGTCTGATGTTGCTGATAAACCCAATGCAAATGCAGCTGCGTCATTACAAGGTAAAGTTGCCGGTTTGGCAGTTGTGAATTCCGGTCAACCAGGTTCAACTCCCGATATTAGGATCAGAGGAACTGTTAGCCGATACAATTCTAGACCTCTTTACGTAGTAGATGGAATATGGTCTGATAATATGGATTTTGTAAATTCAAATGATATTGAATCCATTGAAGTTTTAAAAGATGCTTCATCACTTGCCATTTTTGGTGTTCGAGGAGCTAATGGTGTTATTATAGTAACTACAAAAAGAGCAAAAACAGGTAAACCGACAATAAACTTCAGCTCTTCATTAGGGACAAAATTTTTGACAGGGAAGCCAGAATTAACAAATGCTGCAGAATTTAGATCATTGTATGATCGTAACAGAGCCAATCAAGGACTTGCACCGTATAGTTATTATAATGTTTTTAATGCAGATACCGATTGGATAGATGCTATTACTAATAATGGAGCTACTATCATCAAAAACGACCTTAGCTTTTCAAGTTCAACTGAAAAAAATAAGACATATTTTGGAATAGGGCATTTAGAAGAACAAGGAATAATTAATAATGAGCTTTTAAAGAGATTTAATGTTAATTTCAATAATGAATTTAGCTTTAGTAAAAACTTTAAAGTTGGATTTTCAATTAATGGATCTTATACAAATAATCCCAGACTTCAAAGTTATGCATCTTCGTTAGTAGCTGTCCCGATTGTACAACCATTTAATACTCAAGCAGGTTTATATAATCAATTACCGATAGGATTAGGTGATGCTCAGGTTGGAAATCCATTACTTTCAGTTGATTATCTTAATGGAACTCAATTATCAAAAACCTATAGAATACTTGCCAATGCATTTGCAGAGGTGAAATTTTGGAACGATTTTACTTTCCGAACAAACTATATGGTGGATTTTGGGATGACACGTGCAAGAGGTTATAATCCTGTAACAAAATTATATGTTGGAGAAACAGGCGGAACAACAAATGCATTTGGAGGAAGACAGCTAACATCTGTTTATCAAAATTCTACCGATAATATCATCACTCAGCAGGAATATTTATTAACTTGGAATAAAAACTTCGGAGGGCATAATATCACAGCTACTGCAGGTTATACTGTTTATGATGAAAAATTTGAACAGATGACTGGGAATGTTACACAGAAAGCAGGTGATCAAAATGCAATCCCTTGGAATAAAAGATTCTGGTATTTAGACACTTATCCTTTTGGAGATCCGGCCACAAGAACAGCAAATTCATCTGAATATGATGACGGTGCGAGTATTTCATATCTTGCAAGAGTTTTGTATAACTACAAAGGGAAATATATTTTCAACGCATCATTCAGACGTGATGGTTCTGCTACTTTTGCTGCAGATAACCCTAACCAATATCAGAATTTCTGGGCTTTAGGTGCTGCTTGGGATTTAGGCAAAGAAGAATTTATGAATAATAGTTTCTTCAGTTCATTAAAGTTAAAAGGATCTTATGGGCAATTAGGAAATAGATTCTCTCCTTACAGATATCCTAATTACCCTGGCTATGTTTCAGGAGCAAATGCTGTATTTGCAAATGTAGGATTTCAAAAAGATCTTTATCCGGGATATGTATTGGCTTGGCAAAATTCTCCTGATTTGAAATGGGAAGTAATCACAAGTTATGAGGCAGGATTTGAAGCATCAGCATTTAATAATAGATTAAGTGTTGAAGGAGTTTATTATAACAAGAGAACAAAAGATCTTCTTAACTATGTTACAGGAGTGCAAAATTATTTTAGAAATTCAGGAGAAATAGAAAATAAAGGTATTGAGGGGTCTGTATCTTGGAGAGATAAAATTGGTTCAGATTTTAGTTATTCAATTGGTGGAAATATTACAACATACAATAATAAAGTAATTTCAGTATTTGAGCCGGGATATAGAATTTTTGATGGAAACTCAGTAACTGAAGCTGGCTATCCTATAGGATATTTTTATGGATATGTAGTGGAAGGAGTTTATCAAACAAATGCAGATGTTTTGCTATCCCCAACAAGTACACTGGGTACTTATGGTCCAGGAGACTTGAAATTTAAAGATTTGAATGGAGATGGAAAGATTGATGATAAAGACAGAACTATTATTGGTAATCCAACTCCAGATTTTACTTATGCACTAAATCTAAATTTAAATTATAAAAACTGGTCATTAGGTATTGATGTACAAGGAGTATACGGAAACGAAGTATTAAGAAATTGGGGTAACGGAAGTACGTTTGCTCAGTTTAATTATAGAAAGGATAGGTTAGCAGCTTGGAATGGTCCGGGAACATCTAACTGGGAGCCAATTATTAATGATGGAAACAATTATAATACAAATAATGTTTCAAATTATATGATTGAAGATGGAAGTTATGTTAGACTAAGAAATATTCAACTCGGTTATAATTTTAATCCAAGTGTTGCAAAATCAATAGGTTTAAGCAGTCTTAAGCTATACTTAAATGCTCAAAATCTTGTTACGTGGAGAAATAACTCAGGATTTACTCCTGAAGCTGGTGGCACACCAACACAATTTGGAGTTGATAATGGAGGATATCCTTTACCAATTATAACGACTATGGGTGTAAATGTAACTTTTTAACATTTAAATTATGAAAATAAATACAATAATTAAATATTCTTTTTTTACGGCAATAAGTTTTTTAAGTTTAACTTCTTGTGGTGACGATTTTTTAGATAGAAAACCTTTAGGAATCGCAACAGAAGGTGAAGCTGGTATTGGTGGTGCGGAAGCTAAGATTTTTGGATTATACAGCCAATTAAGAACAGAAGGAGGAGTAACAGATTGGACCCGTCACTGGTTTCAAAGCATCCGTTCAGATGATGCAATGAAAGGGAGTATTCCTGCCGATGCTTCTGCGATGGGTAATATAATGGATAATTTTCAGTATTCTAAAACAGAAGGTACTGCAGTAGCAAACTGGAATGGTCATTATAAATTAATTTTTGCATGTAACAGCGTAATTGCAGATATTGAAGCAATCCAAAACCCGGATGCGGCTACACTAATAAATTTAGGAGAAGCAAAAGCAATGCGGGCTTTCGCATATTTTGATCTTAGGAGAGATTATGGTGAAATTCCTATCATTACAAAAAAGGTTGTCAATCCTCAAGATGAAATTAAAGCAAAATCGAGTGTAGCAGAAGTTGATGTACAAATAAAAAATGATCTTCAATTTGCAGCTTCTGTTTTACCGGCGGATTGGTCAAGTCAGAAAGGTAGAGCTACAAGAGGAATGGCTTACTCTTATTTGGCAAAGTTAGCTCTTTACCAAAAAAGCTGGGGTGAAGCATTAGGATTTGCCGAAACTGTTATTAATTCAGGTATCTATTCACTATACCCATCATATTCAACACTATTTACTGATCAGGGAGACAATAAATCTGAGTCTATTTGGGAGGTACAGTTTGCAAGAATTAATAAAGTAAACTATTCTAATAACTATTGGGAATCACAAGGTGTAAGAGGATCAGGTACTTGGGATTTAGGATGGGGATTTAATGTACCTACAATGAATTTAATAAACGCCTACGAACCAGGAGATATTCGTAAGGGAGCAACTATATTAGCTTCAGGTGGTGCTGAAGGTGTTCCTTCAACGTTATCGTCAATTCAACCATATTGGAATAAGAAAGCTTATACCGATCCTGCGAGAAGAGCTCAGGAAGGGGAAAATAAAAATCATTGGACTAATATAAAATTGATGAGATATGCGGACGTTATTTTGATAGCTGCTGAAAGTGCTAATGAAATGGGGAATACGGTAAAGGCAATAACTTATCTGAATTTAATAAGAACAAGAGCTGGTCTGTCAAATACTACCGCTACTACTCAAGCTCAAATAAGAGATGCAATAAAACAAGAGAGAAGAGTTGAATTTGCAATGGAAGGTGAACGTTTCTACGATTTAGTTCGTTGGGGAGATGCTGTTAATGTATTAGGTATTTTAGGATATCAAGACAGAAATAAATATTTTCCTATTCCACAAACGGCTATTGATAAAGCCCAAGGTGTATTAATCCAAAATCCTAATTATTAATTTTTTAATCATGAATAGTATTTTAAAAATTTTAAGTATTTCATGTTTGTCTTTAATTTTGACAAACTGCCAAGATATGGAAAGACCGGAATTAGGAGAATACCCTAAAGATCAGGCTAATTTACCTGCTGGAAATCTTAGGTTTTTTGTCCCATTTGATAAGAGCGGTACAGATTTAAAAAACAAATTTGCTGAGGAGTTATCAGGATATCCATGTTTTGCTCCGGATAATACAATTACTCAAGTGGATGGAATTGCTGGTAAAGCTTTTAAAGGGGGAGGCTCTCAAGTCTTCTTGAAATACCTTAATTCTAATGATTTTGCAAATAAAGCAGGAAGTTTTACAGTAGCATTTTGGGAAAAGAATGGTGATTCTAGTAACACGGAATTTGCTTTTAGTATGACAAGTGATAATTGGGCAAAAGCAAGTATGTTTGCTCTATTTGAAGGAACAGCAGCAATGCCAACAATTAAATTTTTTGTTGATGAGCAGCCGGGTGATAAATGGTTTGAATGGCCTTCTGACAGTAGTTTGACAGGTATTTATGATAATCAATGGCATCATTTAGCTTTTGTTTATGATGCTACGACTTCTGGAATGACACTATATATAGATGGAGTTGCAAAATCTACCAAGACTTGGGCAGGACACGGCGCAGTTAAATTTAATACTTCTAAAATTAACGGATTTAGAATTGGTGGTTCTGGAAACCCTAGTGAGGGCTGGATGAAATCCTGGTCCGGAAGCTTAGACCAGTTTAGAATGTATGTAAGTGCTCTAACACCTGCGGAGGTTAATGATCTTTATATTAATAAAAAATAAATAGACCATAATAAGAGGAAGAGAAATCTTCCTTTTATTATATTTATACTATGACTAAAGTTCTAACAATTGTTTTATTTACAGGATTGTTAATCAATTCATGTTCTTCAGAAGATTCATCACCAACTTCAGGAACGCCAATTGGTGGCGGAAATACTGGAACTCCCACCAACAACTACACAGATGCACAACTCATCGAAATGGTACAAAAAGATGCTTTAAAGTATTTTTGGGATTATGCCGAATCGGGATCAAAATTGGCAAGAGAAAGATATCATACCGATAATCCTTCTCAGGATGCAAATATTGTGACAACTGGTGGTTCAGGTTTTGGACTCATGACTATTTTAGTGGGTATTAAAAACGGATATATTTCCAGAGGTGAAGCGGTTTCGAGATTAACAACTTCTCTTAATTTCCTTCAGAATGCTAATCGTTTTCATGGAGCATGGCCGCATTGGATCAATGGAACCAACGGTCAGGTTGTACCTTTCAGTCAGAAAGATAACGGAGGAGATTTGGTAGAAACTTCATTTCTTGCACAGGGACTGATCTGTGTGAGAGAATATTTTAAAAACTCTTCAGATGCTTCAGAACTGGCAATTTCTCAGAAAGCCGATGCGCTATGGAAAGGAATTGAATGGAACTGGTATACACAAAACCCCGCAGCTCCCAATATGCTTACATGGCATTGGTCTCCCAATTACGATTGGCAGATGAATATGCCGTTAAGAGGTTTTGATGAAACGTTAATTACCTACATCATGGCTGCTGCATCTCCAAATTACTCAATTGATAAACCTGTTTATCAGCAGGGATGGGCAAGAAGCGGAAGCATAAAAAATACAGGATCTCAGTTTGGATTACCTGTTGTGGTGAATCATAACGTCGCAAATGGCACGGTAGGTCCGATGTTTTGGTCACATTATTCTTTTTTAGGACTGGATCCGAGAGGCTTGTCTGATGAATATGTAAATTATGGTGATGCTACAACCAATCATGCTAAAATAATGTATCAGTATTGCGTTGCCAATCCGAAAGGATGGCAGGGTTATAATTCAAAAAGTTGGGGACTTACAGCAAGTTATTCCAGAAATCCGAGTACAGGAGGAGACGATTACGCTGCACATCAGCCAAATAACGATTTAGGAATTATTTCTCCTACAGCAGCATTGTCGAGTATGCCATACACACCAACGGAAAGTATGAATATGCTAAGATTCCTTTATAATGAAAATTATAATAAATATGTAGGTGTAGCGGGACCTTATGATGCATATTCTGTTCATTACAATTGGGTTATACCAAGATATCTTGCAATAGATCAGGGAACGATTGCACCAATGGTAGAAAATTATAAAAGCCAGTTTTTATGGCAGTTATTTATGAATGCGCCCGATATTAAGCAGGGATTAATAAAATTAGGATTCCATTCTACACAGTATGGATTTTAAACAAAATTAAATTATGAAAAGGATAATACTTTCAGTCATCGCTATATCATCACTCTCGGTTTCGTGTAAGAACTCACAGATTTCCATACAGAAAGCATCAAAAGTTCAGATTGTAAAAAACAACATCACAGACGAGCAGTTAATGGATAAAGTTCAGAAAGATGCTTTAAAGTATTTTTGGGATTATGCAGAACCCAATTCAATGTTAGGAAGAGAACGCTATCACGAAGATAATATCTATCCGGATAATGATAAACATGTTGTGACGACAGGAGGATCAGGATTTGGATTGGCAACCATTCTAGTCGGCGTAGAAAGAGGATTTATCCCAAGAAAAGATGCGGTGAAAAGATTGACTACCATGATGGATTTTCTTGCAAAGGCAGATCGTCATAAAGGAGCCTGGTCGCACTGGATTAATGGTGAAACTGGAAAAACAGTGCCGTTCGGCAAAAAAGACAATGGAGGAGATCTGGTAGAAACCGCTTTTTTAACTTCAGGAATTTTAATGGTTCGCGAATATTTTAAAAACGGAAATACTGAAGAAAAAGCTTTAGCCAAAAAATGTGACGAGCTTTGGAAAGGCATCCAATGGAACTGGTACACAAAAGGAGGGCAGAAAGTCCTTTACTGGCATTGGTCGCCCGATTATCAGTGGGAAATGAACTTCCCGTTGGAAGGCTACAACGAATGTTTAATTACCTATATTTTAGCCGCTTCGTCACCTACTTATCCGATTGATGCCGAAACCTACTACAAAGGCTGGACAAGAAACGGAACCTACCTTTCAGATAAAGAAAAATATGGTTTACCGATGTACGTAAAGCACAATGGTGCAGCAGAATATGGAGGGCCTTTATTTTGGGCGCATTATTCCTATATCGGTCTGGATCCGACGAACTTATCAGATAAATTAATCAAAAACTATTTTGATTTAAATAAAAATCAGGTTCTTATTGATTACAAATATTGCGTTGAAAATCCCAAAAACTGGAAAGGATATGGATCCAATTATTGGGGATTAACAGCCAGTTATTCAAGAAATGAGGATGGAAGCGCAGGATATGATGCACATTTTCCGCAAAATGACCGTGGGGTAATTACTCCTACTGCGGCGTTGAGCAGTTTTCCGTATTCTCCAAAAGAATCAATGGATTTTTTAAGATTTATTTATACCCAAAAACCTGAATTTATTGGCTTAGCCGGACCTTACGATGCAACGTCCATTCATTACAATAACTGGACAACGCCGAGATATCTCGCGATTGATCAGGGAACGATTGCGCCGATGATAGAAAATTACAGAACCGGATTTTTGTGGAAACTATTCATGAATGCACCCGAAATTCAGCAGGGATTAAAGAAACTAAGCTTCAAATCGGAAAAATATCATATTAAATAATTTTTTAGGAGCTGTTTCCCGCTTTCCGCACTCGCTATTTTAGAGTTTCGGCGGCGGCGCAGCCGCCGCCGAAACCCTAAAATGAGCTCAGACAAATGCTGCAATCGGGGCTATTAAAAAAGAATGGTTAAATTAGAATATCCAAAACATACAAATTCTGATATGAAATATAAACTAAAATACGCTTTGTTGCTGCCGTTTTTATTTTCTTTAAAAGCAAATGCTCAGGAAATAAAAGCAGAGCTCAACAAAGAAGTAAAAAGACAGGAAAAAATTTCTTACATTCTGGATTTTCCTCAGAATGCAAAAGGAAACGTTCCGCTTATTGTTTTTCTTCACGGTTCCGGAGAAAGAGGCAATAATTTGGAAATCGTAAAAGCGCACAGTCCGTTTACCTATAAAAACTTAATAAAAGAACCGGTGGCAATTTTAGCACCTCAATGTCCTGAAAATATGTGGTGGGATACCGTTACCGTATATAATTTGATCAAAGAAATTCAGTCAAAATATAAAGTGGATTCTTCAAGAATTTACCTTACCGGACTTTCAATGGGAGGTTGGGGAACACTGAAACTTGCAATGGAACATCCCGAAATGTTTGCGGCGGTCGTTCCGGTTTGCGCGCCTACAGACAGAGTAATGTACGCCAACATCCATCAGTACAAAAATCTGAATATGAAAATCTTTCATGGCGGAATGGATGATGTTGTTTTACCGGAAAATGCATTTAATTTTTATCAGGCACTGCATCCTGTAAATCCCTCTGCCGAATTGACAATTTTTCCAAATGACAACCATAATTCTTGGGATTCTACCTATTCCAATCCTAAATTATACGAATGGATGCTGTCAAAAAGAAAAGAAAAATAATTTAGTATAAATCGTTAAACGAAAAGTGTTTGCTGAATGAATAGTTCATACTTTTACCTTATAGAATTACCTTCGCAAACAGAAAATAGGCAGGATAATTAAAAAAAACTTTTCGACTTTTCGTTTAGATAAAAAAATTAAAAATAGAACTATAATTAAAAGAAGATAGAGTTATGAAAAAGTTAATTGTAATCGCCACTTTAGCATTGGCTCCTGTATTTTCGGCACAGGAAATGGTAACGAAACCCGTTCAGTCTTATCAGACGGCTCAATATCAGGCTAAAAAGAAAGCTTTTGTGGATAATCTTTTGTCGAAAATGACTTTAGATGAAAAAATCGGACAGCTTAATTTACCAAGTTCAGGAGATTTTACAACCGGTTTGGCTAAAAGTTCAGACATCGGAAAAAAAATCGAACAGGGTTTAGTAGGAGGGCTTTTCAATATAAAAGGAGCAGATAAAATCAGAGCCGTTCAGAAAGTGGCAGTGGAAAACAGCAGGCTTAAAATTCCATTGATTTTCGGAATGGACGTCATCCACGGTTACGAAACCACTTTCCCGATTCCATTGGGATTAGCCGCTTCATGGGATATGAATTTGGTGCAGCAGTCTGCAAGAATAGCCGCTAAAGAAGCAGCTTCCGACGGAATCAACTGGACATTCTCGCCAATGGTGGATATTTCCCGCGAACCAAGATGGGGAAGGGTTTCCGAAGGTTCCGGTGAAGACCCATACTTAGGAAGCGAAATTGCAAAAAATATGGTCTATGGTTATCAGGGAAAAGACCTTGCCAATGGAACCAATATTCTGGCTTGCGTTAAACATTTCGCACTGTACGGTGCAGGTGAAGCAGGAAGAGACTATAACACAGTGGATATGAGTCACGTAAGAATGTTCAACGAATATTTTCCGCCCTACAAAGCAGCAGTAGATGCAGGAGTAGCTTCTGTAATGGCCTCTTTCAACGAAGTGGACGGAGTTCCGGCAACAGGAAACAGATGGCTGCAAACCGAAGTGTTAAGAAACAAATGGAACTTCAAAGGTTTCGTAGTGACCGATTATACCGGAATCAATGAAATGGTAGATCACGGGATGGGAAATCTTCAGGAAGTTTCCGCATTGGCTTTAAAAGCGGGTGTAGACATGGATATGGTAGGCGAAGGATTCTTAACCACCCTGAAAAAATCTTTAGCAGAAGGAAAAATAACTCAGGCTGAAATCGATATGGCAGCAAAAAGAATTCTTGAGGCGAAATACGACTTAGGTTTATTTTCAGATCCATATAAATTCGGAGATGCAAAACTGGCTGCAAAAGAGGTGTACAATATGGAAAACCGCAACATTGCCAGAAATGTGGCAGCACAATCCATGGTTTTGATGAAAAACGACAATCAGGTATTGCCTTTAAAGAAATCAGGAACCGTTGCCGTAATCGGACCATTGGTAAATAACTCTCTGAACATGGCAGGAACATGGAGCGTTGCAGCAAAACATGAGAAAGCCGTTAATCTGATGCAGGGATTACAGGAAAACTTCGGTAAAGAAGTGAAATTCCTTTCTGCAAAAGGAGCAAATATTGATTATGATGCAAAACTGGAAGATATCTATGCAGCGCACGGTAAAAAAACCGACAGAGACAACCGTTCAAAAGAAGCTTTATTAAAAGAAGCGGTAGATGTTGCCAATAAATCCGATGTTATTGTTCTGGCAATCGGAGAATCTGCTGAAATGAGCGGAGAATCGTCTTCAAGAACAGAAATTACCATTCCTCAGTCTCAGGTAGATCTTTTAAATGAACTAAAAAAGACAGGAAAGCCAATTGCAGTAGTTCTTTTCACAGGTCGTCCTTTAGCCTTAACAAACATTAAAGATACTCCGGATGCAATTCTTAATGTCTGGTTTGCAGGTTCCGAAGCAGGAAATGCAATCTCTGATGTACTGTTCGGAAAAGTAAATCCTTCAGGAAAATTGCCGATGACTTTCCCAAGAAGTTTAGGGCAGGTGCCGATTTATTACAATGCTAAAAATACAGGCCGCCCGTTAGATCAGAAATTGGTTGATAAATGCGAGTACCAGAGATTCCGTTCCAATTATATGGATGAGTGTAACACGCCGTTGTATCCTTTTGGTTATGGATTAAGTTACACAAAATTCAATTATTCTGATGTTACAGTTTCCAATGCTAATCCAAAAGGAAATCAGACCATTCAGGCATCTGTTACTGTAACGAATACCGGAAATTATGATGGAGCAGAGGTCGTTCAGCTTTATATCAGAGATATGGTAGGAAGCATTACAAGACCCGTAAAAGAACTGAAAGGCTTCCAGAAAGTAATGTTGAAAAAAGGAGAATCTAAAAAAGTTACCTTCGATATTACTCCGGAAAACCTGAAATTCTACAACGGAGATCTGAAATACGACTGGGAACCGGGTGAATTTGATATCATGATCGGAACCAACTCATCCGATGTGAAACATTCCAAAATCAACTGGACAAAATAAATCATATAAGCCGCTCAATTAGAGTGGCTTTTTTTGTATTTTTGAAGAAACACTCACTATAAAGTGCTTTGGCATAATTTTTAGACAATTGAAAACTTAAAATTTAAAACATGAGAAAAACAATTTTATTCAGTACAATGTTCCTTGGTTCATTAGTCTTTGCACAGCAAACGCATATCGTGGGCGGAGATAAAGATGTTCATGGCTGCAAAGCTTCCGCAGGTTATACTTATTCTCAGATCAAAAATGATTGCGTAAGAGTTTTTGAACAGAAAATTAAATTAAACGAGATAAGTTCAGATAAAAGCTATACCACATCAACAGCGGTTATTTTCAGTAAAAACATGAAGAAAGCCGAAATTTTTATTCCAGACGGAAGCGCAAACAGCATTATTCTCGACAGGAAGGGAAAAAGCAAGGTTTGGAAAAGCGGAAAGCACATCAAAGACACCTATGTTTTGGTACCTTATAAGAAGACAGGCTATCAGATTAAGAAAAATGATGTTGCCATTTATCAATAAATGAAAGAGTCATTCGAAAGAGTGACTTTTTGTTTTTTATGAGACAGTATTTCACATAAAATAATCTGAACAACAGTACATCAGCTATCAACCATTAATCATAATCTTTTTTGGAGCTATTTCCCGCTTTCCATTACAATCTTTTTTTTTAAAAAAGGATTTTCATTGCAATCGGGACTAGTAAATCAGGTGTGTTTAGTTAAATTTGAAACAAAAATTCGACTTTAACCCCTTTAAAAATGAGTTTTTTAAGATAAAAATCAAAAAAATACTAAATCAACTCCCTTAATTTTTATCTCTCATTGAAAAACCGTATTTTTGCATATCTAAAAAAGTAAAAGAAAAGAATGAATTCCTACAAAAATCCTTTGGAAGAACGCTATTCAAGCGAAGAAATGTTGTTTAACTTTTCTCATAACAATAAATTCCAGAACTGGAGAAAGCTTTGGATTGCCCTTGCTGAAATCGAAAAAGACCTTGGACTTGAAATCACAGACGAGCAAATCGCTGAACTGAAAGCCAATGCAGAAAACATCGATTACGAAAAGGCAGCTGAATATGAGAAAAAATTCAGACACGATGTAATGGCTCACGTTCATACATATGGTGATGTAGCACCTTCAGCAAAAGGAATTATTCATTTGGGAGCAACGTCAGCATTTGTAGGGGATAATACAGATTTAATCCAGATTCGCGACGGACTTTTAATCTTAAAGAAAAAGTTGGTTAACGTTATTAAAAACTTAGCGGATTTTGCAATTCAATATAAAGATTTACCAACCTTAGGATTTACACATTTCCAACCAGCTCAGTTAACAACGGTTGGAAAAAGAGCAACCCTTTGGCTTCAGAGTTTAGTCCTTGACATCGAAGAGCTTGATTTCTTCTTAGAAACTTTACGTTTCAGAGGGGTAAAAGGAACAACAGGAACGGCTGCAAGTTTCTTAGAGCTTTTCAACGGTGATTATTCTAAAGTAAAACATTTAGATAAAGAATTGTCAAAAAGATTCGGTTTCGAGAAAGTTTTTGGCGTTTCCGGACAGACTTACGACAGAAAAATCGATGCTAAAGTAGTTGCTTTATTAGGAAATATTGCTCAATCGGCACATAAATTCACCAACGATTTACGTTTGCTTCAAAATCTGAAAGAAATTGAAGAACCATTCGAGAAAAACCAGATCGGTTCATCTGCAATGGCTTACAAACGTAATCCAATGAGAAGCGAAAGAATCGGGGCATTGGCAAAATACGTTATGTCTTTAACCACAAGTTCTGCAATGGTAGCTTCGACCCAATGGTTTGAAAGAACTTTGGATGATTCTGCAAACAAGAGATTAACCATTCCTCAGGCTTTTTTAGCGGTTGATGCAATCTTATTGATCTGGAACAACATCATGAACGGAATCGTTGTTTATCCGAACAGAATCAACAAACATATTATGGAAGAACTTCCTTTCATGGCGACAGAATACATCATTATGGAAGAAGTGAAAGCTGGTGGTGACCGTCAGGAAATCCACGAAGTAATCAGAGTTCATTCTATGGAAGCTTCCAAGCAGGTAAAAGTAGAAGGTAAAGAAAACGACCTTATCGAAAGAATCCTGAACGACGATTCGTTGAAATTAGATAAATCAAAATTAAAAGAAGTTCTCGATCCTAAAAACTTCATCGGTTTTGCACCAATTCAAACGGAAGAATTCATTGCCAATGAAGTTCAGCCGATTATTGATGCCAACAAAGATTTGATAGGATTAGAAGCTGATCTTAAAGTATAAATCAATATGCAGTCTTTTTGGGCTGCATATTTTATTAATAATTGTATGAAGATTAGTATCTTTTTTGTTTTGCTCTTATTACCTGTGATGATATTTTCGCAGGAATTAAAACTGAATAAAAAAATTAAATCAAATACAGATTTTGAACATCCTATTTCTGGAATTTCTGCGCCAATGAATTTGGGTAATTTTTCAAGAATAGCTTTATTTGCAAATTCTAAAAATGATAGTGTCTTTTCTGCAGAATATAAAAATGAAAATAATGATGTTCTTTTTCAGTTCAAAATAGTTTTAGGAGGTTTAGATGAAGAGAGGCTTTTTAATTATTATTTCGAAAATCTTAAAAGCAGAAGATACAGTCCTAAAGAGGCTATCAATAAAACAATAAGTTTTAATGACGGCAATTTTAAACTCAATGGAATTAGCACTTATTTTTCGCATCTTGACAGATTAATAAATGTAAGAGTTTATGATGCAGGATTTTGGATCTTTGTTTCAGAAACAAGTCAGAAAGGAAATGATACTTTGGCTCTGGATAACAGACAGGATGAGTTTTTGAAAAAAATAATGCCATCAAAAATTGTTGAAAAAAATCCTTTGACGAGATATTCAAATATTTATTACGCAAAAGCCTGTTTTCGTGATTCTCTAATGCTTAGAAGTGCTATGAGTAGTGCAACTAATAAGATGAGGTGGATCTATGAAAATATCAATAAATATGAAAGAGCATCAGGAATTCCGGGTATACTTTTAAACTATCAGATTGCTGGTATTAATGGTTTTATTGACTATAAAACGGAAAAAAATCCGAAACCAAGCAAAGGAGGTTACGAAACAAATAATCTAATTGGCTTCTTTATAAAACTAAGAGAATCCGGCTTTATAGATGAATTTTTGATGGAGAGTTACTATTATTTATTAATTCCTCCTGAAAATCATCAATTTGATTACAAAGGCTACCAAAAGTGGAAACAGGAAAATTCAATCGAATATAATACTTCTCAAAAGTATTATCTTATTGTAAATTCCCGCAAGATAACTGATCTTAACAAAGATGAGTAAATTAACTAATAAGTCTAATAATATTTAAATATCTGACATCTAATGTCTCAAAACAAAAGAATTTTCGTAGAAAAAAGAGGAATTTTCGATGTGGAAAGTCCAAAAATTTTTGATGAAGTAAAAGCGGTTATTCCGTCCATCCAAAAAGTAAAAGTATACAACGTGTACGATATTTTCGGATTAAATGACGGTGAATTCGAAAAGGTAGTTAACAGTACTTTCGTAGATCCGGTTACTGATATTTTAATCGAAGAAAATCCTGCACAGGGAATTTATTTCGCATTGGAATTTTTACCGGGGCAATACGATCAGCGTGCAGATTCTGCCCAACAATGTATTGCTTTGCTGACTGGAAATGAAAAATCTAAAGTAAGAAGCGGAAAGCTGATCGAATTCGAAGGTATTTCCGAATCTGATTTGGTGAAAATCAAAGACCTTTTGATTAATAAAGTGGAATCTCAGGAAAAAGATTTATCAACTTTAAACATTCCTGCGGAAGAAACACCGTCAAAAGTTATTGTTCATGAAGGTTTTATCAATTTTGATGATGCTCAGCTTGAGGAATTCTTTAATAATCACGGTTTTGCTTTAGGTTTGGATGACTTGAAATTCATTCAGGAATATTTTAAATCGGAACAGAGAAATCCTACAGAAACGGAACTTAAAGTTTTAGACACCTATTGGAGCGACCACTGTCGTCACACAACATTTGAAACGGAATTGTCTAATATCGAATTCGAAGGACAGTTTAAACATACATTGGAAACCATTTTCAATGATTATATCGAAAAAAGAAAATTCTTAGGACGTGAATTGAAGCCTATTTCCTTAATGGATCTGGCAACTGTTTGCGGAAGATATTTCCATAAAACAGGCAATTTGGAGAATCTTGTGGTTTCTGACGAGATCAATGCCTGTACAATCCAGATTGAAGCTGAATACGATGGTAAAAAAGAACCGTGGTATTTATTATTTAAAAACGAAACCCACAATCACCCGACAGAAATCGAACCTTTTGGTGGTGCTTCAACTTGTTTAGGTGGAGCGATCAGAGATCCATTATCTGGGCGTTCTTTTGTTTTCCAAGCGATGAGATTAACGGGTGCTGCAGACGTTTTGGAACCGGTTGATAAAACATTACCGGGAAAATTGTCTCAAAAAACAATCACGAAACAGGCAGCAAACGGATATTCATCTTATGGAAACCAAATTGGTTTGGCGACAACAATGGTTTCTGAAATTTATGACGAAGGCTACAAAGCGAAAAGAATGGAAGTTGGCTTCGTTGCCGGAGCCGTTCCTGTGGATTGGGTAAGACGTGAAAAACCTGCAAATGGTGATTCTATCATTATTTTAGGAGGAGCAACAGGTCGTGACGGAGTTGGAGGTGCAAGCGGAAGTTCGAAAGAACAGGACGAAACTTCAATCCACACCATGAGTTCTGAAGTTCAGAAAGGAAATGCCGTTGAAGAACGTAAAATTCAGAGATTGTTCAGAAATCCGGAAGTAACGAGACTGATTAAAAAATCCAATGACTTCGGAGCGGGAGGTGTTTCTGTGGCAATTGGCGAAATCGCAGATTCTTTAGAAGTTAATTTAGATGTTTTACCATTAAAATATGAAGGGTTAAACGGAACCGAGCTTGCTATTTCCGAATCTCAGGAAAGAATGGCGGTTGTAGTAGAACCAAAAGATAAAGAACAGTTCATCAAATTCTGTGAGGCTGAAAACATTGTTGCTGTTGAGGTGGCAAAAGTAACAGACTCAGGAAGAATGCAGATGTTCTGGAAAGGCGATAAAATTGTTGACCTTTCAAGAGCGTTTCTAGATACGAATGGCTGTTCAAAAAGTCAGGAAGTTAAAATTACCCATCTGAATGAAGTAAAAGAAGAAACACCTGCATTTAATGAAGAGAATTTCCTAAAGATTTTAAGCGATAAAAATGTTGCTTCTCAGAAAGGATTGCTGGAAATGTTCGATTCATCGATTGGTGCAACTACGGTTGCAATGCCTTTGGGTGGAAAATATCAGCAGACTTTAATGGAAGGAAGTGTTCAGACATTGCCGATCATCGGAGCAAAAGATATTGAAACCGTTTCTCTGGCGAGTTGGGGATTCGATGCAGAAATTTCAAAGCAAAACTCACTTTTAGGAGCTTCTTATGCTGTTGTAGAAAGTGTGGCGAAAATCGTTGCAATGGGTGGCGATTATAAAAACATCAGATTCAGTTTTCAGGAATATTTTGAAAAATTAGGTCAGAATCCTGAAAAATGGGGAAAACCTTTGGCTTCACTTTTGGGAGCTTACGATGCTCAGATCAGTTTCGGTTTAGCAGCCATCGGTGGGAAAGACTCAATGAGCGGAACGTATCAGGATCTGAATGTGCCGCCAACGTTGATTTCGTTCGCTTGCGCGAATGGCGAGAAGAAAAATGTGATCTCTCCTGAATTTAAAAACGAAGGAAATAAAGTGTATTTCTTCAGTCATATCGCTCAGGAAAACGGACTTCCAAATTACGATGCTTTAAAAAATATTTATGAATTTATTTTCGAAAATATCAAAACAGGAAAAATCGTTTCTGTAAAAACCGTAAAAGAAGGCGGAGTAGCGGTTGCTTTAGCAAAAATGACCTTTGGAAACAGATTAGGCGCTGAAATTACGGTTGCTGAAAATGCATTATTAGCGAAAAATATCGGTAGCTTAATCATCGAATCTAAAGAAGAATTAAGTTCTGTAAATCTTCAATTGATAGGTCAAGTTGTTTCAGACGAAGTTTTAACGATCAACAATCAACCAACAACCATAGACAAATTATTAGCTGCAAATACGAATACATTCGAAAACCTTTTCCCAACTGTTGAAAAAGAAAAAATTACAGTTGCTATTGATGAGAAATTAAACTCAATCAATCCTAGAAATATCATCATCAAAAAACACGGAATTGCTCAGCCAAAAGTATTTGCGCCTGTTTTCCCGGGAACAAACTGCGAATACGATACATTGAACGCTTTCGCAAAAGAAGGCGCTGCAATCAGCAGTTTACCTTTAATCAACATCAATCACCAATTGCTGGATGAAAGCATTGATGCTTGGGTTGAAGAGATCAAAACTTCTCAGATTCTGGCTTTTTCAGGAGGGTTCTCAGCGGGTGACGAACCAGACGGTTCTGCAAAATTCATCGTTAACGTTTTGAAAAACGAGAAGATGAGAAATGCCGTTCACGAATTGCTCGACAGAGACGGAATGATTATCGGGATCTGTAACGGTTTTCAGGCGTTGGTTAAATCCGGATTATTGCCTTACGGAAGAATCAAAGATTTGGATGAAAATTCGCCGACGTTGGCTCACAACGCGATCAGAAGACATATTTCCCAAATGGTCAATGTAAAAGTCGTCAATGACGAATCGCCTTGGTTAAAAGGAATGAAAGATCAGGTTTTCACCATCCCGATTTCTCACGGTGAAGGTCGTTTCATGGCTTCGGAAGCGGAAATTCAGAAGCTGTATGAGAATGGACAGATTGCCACTCAATATTTAGACTTAGAAGGAAATATTGCTCACGGAATGCCTTTCAATCCCAATAATTCATTATTCGGAATTGAGGGTGTCACAAGTCCTTGCGGAAAAATTTTCGGAAGAATGGGACATCCGGAACGTTTTGCAGAAGGTCTGTTTAAAAATATTCCAACCGCAAATTATCACAACATCTTTAAAAATGGAGTGGAGTACTTCAAGTAAAAGATCATCAATAAATAATAAAATGCCTTCGTTACATAACGGAGGCATTTTTCTTTTTACCGTAATTTTTCCTGATTTACGGAAAACCGTAAAGAAAATGCTGAAAACCGTAATAAATTGCCGCTGTAAATAAAGATTTAAACAAAAATTTTAACTATGAAAACAAAAATTACTGCAACCGATTTATTTCTCGGTATTTTAGCTGTAATGCTTATCGGTGTTAGTTTTTACCAGACCTGGCTCGGTTTACAGCAGATTTTTGGAGGGAGCTCCTTTGTTATTGCTTTGGTGCTTTCTCTTATCCTGCTTTTTTTACTTTGGCAGATAAGAAGGGCAAAAACCAGCGGACAGTCTCCGTCTTCACTAAGCTGGATCTATTTTTTCTTTGCTTCATTTTGTTTCGTTGCCAATTTTAATGCATTGTATACAAGGTTTATGAGAACCGATATTTATACAACAGAACTGCGTAATGTTAACGAAAAATTCAGTGCGCTGGAAACGGATGTAGAATCTAAGCTGAATTACTCCGTCCCCGATGCTAAGACAAGACAGGCGATCCGAAGTGAATTAAATCTTTTGAAAATTCAGATCAGTGATCCTAAAAATGTCGGGATCGGACCGGAAGCAAGACAAATTATTGCAAGAATTGAAAAAATGATCGGCAAAAAAGTAACGCCTCTTACACCTGTAAGTGAAACTCCTGACGGATATGCAGATCTTGCCGACAGAATGGAAGAACAGATCGTACAGATGGTTTATAACCTTACTCCGGAAGAAAAAAATCTGATGAGTGATATTAATAATGCTTCCGTACGATGGAATAAAGAAATTCAGAATCTTTTACAGATGAATCCTGATGTAATAAACCTAATGGCTCAAGGGCAGATTGATAAATCTTTAACAGAGTATAACAGACTCGGATCAAAAGCAGAATCTATTTTGGGAAAAGATAAACTGAAATTTGAGCCTACCCATTCTGAAACGCAGGAAGTAGGAAAAATAGGATATGCTTTTAGCCATGCCATCAAGAATTTCGGGATGTTTCAGTTGGTTGTTTTAGCAGGATGTATATTACTGGATTTCGGTATTATGTTTATCATTCTTTTAATGCCAACAGAAACTAACAGAAATACAGGAAACAGCAGCGAAAGTATCTTTACCAGCAAACGCAGCGGAAAAACAATAATCTAATACAAAGTATAAAATATGGAATGGGAAAATGAACCTTTGAAACCATTGTCTTTTGATAAAGATCAGGAAGTTCTTAAACCTTTGACTTTTGATGAAGAAGACGCACTGAAGCCTTTGTCTTTAGACCATAACAAAGAAGCTGTGAACGATCGTTTTGTTCCTATTGCAAAAGGCAATGTCTCGGAAATTAAAAATAAAGACAGCAACTTCGTGTTTTTTTTCGGAACTGCTTCTTCCGGAAAATCTGTTATTTTGGCAACCATGCTTTATTATCTCAGATCGAAAGCAGGAGTTATAAGACCCAAAATAGGGACACCAAATACCGCTGAAGCAGAAAGCCTTCTTTATGATTTTTTTGAAAATATCAGTAAAGGAATTTTACCTGCAGGAACAGTAAAAGATCAGGTAACGAGACTGGATCTTGTTTTCGAACCTAACAATAAATCGAAGAAAATAAATCCCATTAACCTTACTTTTTTAGAAACTTCAGGAGAAAATCATAACGAAATAAAAAGGGGAGGAAGCTATCACAGCAGCATAGAAACCTATCTTTCTGCCAATCTTCCTCTTACATTTATAATTGTAACAAGCTATGAAAGCGCGCATAAAGATGATATTTTAATCAATACTTTTTTAAATAAGCTTGAAAAGTATGAGAAAAAATTAAAATCCGTCAATATTATTCTGGTCATCTCAAAATGGGATAAATCCGGAAGAGCCAATGTGGAAGCCTCGGCGGAGCTAGATGATTTTATTCAGGAAAGGCTTCCGATGACTTCTACTGCGATGGATACCTATGGTCTGGCAAAAACATTCTACACCGTGGGAGAGCTTAATGAAGAAACCAATCAGATCACCATTCTGAATTTAGACAGAGCGCAGAAATTATCAGAGTGGCTGTATGAAAGTATCGTGGGTTATCCGCTGTCTTATGAAGGAACTTTTTGGGAACGTATAAAATTTAGTCTTACAAATTAATGAGCAGTGTTAATTTAATTGCATTCGGAACTTTTGGAAATCCCAATGGCTTTACCCAGACTTTTTTTGCAGGAACACCCGTAGAAATAAAGACTTTAGACATAAGAGGAGCTGTACTTATTTATCCGAACAGTAAACTGTATTCTCTACGGAAAGAATATAAAGATGGTTTTTATATAATAACCTACACCATTTATACTTATGCCAAAGAACCTACTTCGGCGCGGGAAGGGTCTTTTATAGGCTCCAGTATTATGTTTACAGACGAAATTGCAGAAGAAAATATTACCGTCCGCTGTCTTAACGAATTCCACTCCAATCTTATCAGCAGAAACGTTCAGAACGATACACTTACGGTAAATCACTCAGAAAATTTCTCAATTGGTAAACCTGCAGATTTTGATAAAATAAATTTTAATCTGAAAAAAATAGATATCTTCGATTCCGTACAGAGTACAAACCGTCAACTGATGGTATATTGTGAAACCAATCCTTCCGCATTACAGATCATTCTGAAAAAAGCAGTTGATCTGCTGAATGTATATGATACAATTTACTTCACAGAAAGCTCGGACATTGCAAAATTTGTTCATCAGAAAAATATTTTTCAGTTTGTTCAGAAAGATGGGTTTGAAAATGAAATCAAAAAACTGAACGACGAAAGAAAACGTAAAATACAGGAAACCGTTACGGAATTTGAAAATGAAAAAATAAAATGGGAAAATTCCAGAAAACAGAATGGTGAAGATTTTAAATCTAAAATTGAAAGAAACAAAGAACTGCATCTTGCTAACGGCAGAAAGATAGAAGAATCTGAGAAAAATTTAGAGAAATTAAACGAAGTTTATTATGCATTCTCTCAGAAAATTGATGAATTTCTGAACCAATTGAAAACGGCCGACAGTCTTATGTTGAATAATATAACGCAGTCTTACAAGGCAGATAAAAATACTTTTTTAGACAACATCAGAAACTTAGGAATACCGGAACTGGATTCTGTTTCGCAGCCAAGATCAGTTCGGGAACGTGAAATTCCCGTATATTCATCTTCTTATTACAACAACTCCGGCAGAAAAGAAAAGGAAACAGAGCAGTCCAATATTTTTAAAACAGCAACAGTCATTCTTTCTGTTTTTTTGCTCGCTGCAGTTTCAGGTTTAGCATGGTTTCAGTTTTTTAAAGAGCCTGAAAAACAAATTGTTTATAAAGAACAGGAGCCAGAAGTAACAACAGAGCCGGTTTCTGAGCTTATAGTCTCTGCACTGAATCCAAAACCTAATTCAGAAGCAGAATTTCTGATCCTCAATGAAATGAACAGAAAGCTGACGACAGACTTAAAAATTGATTCTGTTACAGGTTTTGTATTTAAGGCGAATCCGCAGAGCGTAGAAAAATATTATAAATATCAAAAGAAAGACTATTCCAAACAGCTTTTCGAAAACAATAAGGAAAGTTTTAAAATTTCAGGGACAGATACAATATATACAGGCGATTTAAAATTCATACCCATCTTTAAATAATTAATTTTTTGTAATTTTAAAAAGGATAGCTTTTAAAAGGAAGCAAAATTTTGATATTGAGTATATGAACAAACAACATCATAAAAACAAAATGACTGTCATCAATGGCAGTCATTTTTCAAATCTGGAAGCATTCTACGAAGAAGTTTCATCACTTTTTTTGAAAGATGAGGATTGGAAAGTCGGAACTTTAGATGGTTTTGATGATATTTTATATGGATATGAAGGTGAAATTATCTGGAAAAATGTCCAAAAATCAAAAGAAAATTTAGGTTTTGATCTCACGAAGGAATTTTACGAAAATAAAATCCGACAGGGAAAACCCTTCAACGTTACATTGATTCAGCAAAAACTGGATGATTTAATCAATGGAAACGGACAAACGCTATTTGAAATTTTAATAGAAATTATAGAATCGCATAAAAATATTACCCTAATTTTGGATTAATTTTTAATTGAACAATTAACATTTGCTTAAATTATGTACGGATTATTTTTTGGCGACAGCATTACTTATGGAGAATACGATGGTGTTTTTGGCGGCTGGGTCGACATTCTGAAAAGATATGCTCTGCAAAAATACAATGAAGGAAGCAAAGAACTGATTATTTTCAACCTTGGAATCGGCGGCGAAACAACCGAAGGTTTGGTAAAAAGAATTTCTTCCGAAATGGCAGCAAGAAATTCAGATGAAGGAAATATTATTTTTCTTGGATACGGCGCAAACGATCTGGCTGTAAAAGAAGATAATTACCTTGTAAAACCGGAAAAGTTCAGGGGAAATATATTAAAGGCGGTTCAGGAAGCGGAAAAATATTCACCAATAATTTACTTAATAAGCATTCTTCCGATTGCTGAAAAATTAGACGGAATTATCACTGCCTCCGGAAAATTAAGAACAAGTGATGAGGTTTTGGTATACAATCAGATTCTAAAACAAATTGCCAGAGAAAATTCTCTGAATTATATAGATTTTCATTCTGCTTTTCTGCAGGATAAAGAAATCCTGCTTTCAGAAGACGGCATTCACCCCAATGAAAAAGGTTATGGAATCATGGCTGAAATTGCCATTCCGATTATAGAAAAATATCTATAAATTATTGAATATGAACTCTACATATTTCCAGTAAACCATTATTCCAACCATAACCGATAAAATAGCCATCAAAACTACGGCTCCGGCGGAAATATCTTTGATGAAACCAATTCTTTTATCAAAATCAGGGTGAATAAAATCGCAGATTTTCTCAATAGCGGTATTCAGAATTTCAGTTGCTAAAACGCCGAAGGAAACCATTAAAATTAAAATAGTATCTGTAGAAGAAAGCTTTAGGTAAAAAATCAGAAACAAATTAACAAAGAAAGTGGCAAATTCAAGCTGAAAATTTCTTTCATGCTTCATCATGAGAAAAACACCCCGGAAAGCATTTCGTAAACTCTTATGTACAGGAGGTTTTCGCATATTGAAAGTTTTTTACAAATATAGTCAATTGCTAAAAGAAAATCCTTATCTTTAGTGCATTAGGATGTTTTCGGGCATCAAAAAGCAGAGCAGGAGAAGTTGTGAAATTATTTTGATGGATGTTAATAACTCTCAGAATTATTCTTTTCATTCTGTTTTCTATTTATTATATTTGTAAAAATTTATTTTTAAATCTATGAAATTTATTATTTCAAGTGGTGAACTACAGAAGGCTTTGCAAACTGTAAGTGGCGTAATATCAAGCTCTCAGTCGAGACCGATTTTAGAAAACTATCTTTTTGAATTAGACGGAACTCAGGTTACCATTACCGCATCTGACGGCGAAACGACTCTTGTAACTTCTCTTGAGGCAAAGTCTGATGATACGGGTAAATTTGCCGTTCCTGCAAAGATTTTTCAGGACTTCATCAAGACTTATGGAGAACAGCCTCTTACGTTGGTTGTGAAGGACAATGCGGAAGGAACAGGAAGTCAGCTTGAGATTTTAGATGAAAAAGATAACTTCGCCGTAGCATTGGATAACGCAGACGATTATCCGGAATTGCCGGAATTTGATGCCGCACAAAGTGTTACCATGCCTGCAGGAGTTTTATCTGAAGCCCTTACCAATACGCTTTTCGCCACAAGTAACGATTCTCTTCGTCCGGTAATGACGGGAGTACTGTTCCAGTTTGGAGAAAATGAAACCAACTTCGTTTCTACAGATTCTCACAGATTGGTAGTATACAAAAGAAAAGATCTGATGAATGCCGAACCTATGGAATTCATCATGCCTAAAAAGCCTTTAAACATTTTCAAAAATATTTTAGCGAGTTCCAATGAAGACGTAACGATCGAATTCAACGAGAATATGGCAAAATTCACTTTTGGAAAGCACGTTTGGATCTGTAGATTAATCGACGGAAAATATCCTAATTATACAGCGGTAATTCCAAAAGAG
Source organism: Chryseobacterium mucoviscidosis (assembly GCF_002177115.1). Lineage (GTDB taxonomy): Bacteria > Bacteroidota > Bacteroidia > Flavobacteriales > Weeksellaceae > Chryseobacterium > Chryseobacterium mucoviscidosis. The sequence goes on from NZ_MVAG01000057.1 coordinate 192,180, forward strand.
AACCCGAATGTATTAACCATCAACAGAAATCTTTTGTTAGGAGCGATTAAAAGAGCTTCCATCATGTCTAATAAATCCACCAATCAGGTAAGATTTAAGCTTTCTGCAAACATACTTCACCTTCACGCAGAAGATACGGAGTACGCAAACAAAGCAGATATGCAGATTCCTTGCGATTACAACGGAGAAGACATCAACATCGGCTTCAGCTCTAAATTCTTAACGGAAATGTTAACGATTCTTGGTTCAGACGATATTACGATGAAAATGTCTCAGCCAAACAGACCGGGAATTATCGAACCTCTTGATGGTCTTGAAGAAAACGAAAGTATTTTAATGTTATCAATGCCGGTCATCGGATTGTAATTTTAACGTAAATAAAATAGGATAAGAGGTTTTGATTTTTTCAGAACCTCTTATTTTTTAGGAGCTGTTTCCCGCTTTCCGCACTCGCTATTTACTTAGGAATCGGCTGCGGCAGCTTCGCTGCCGCAGCCGATTCCTAAGTAAATGAGCTCAAACAAAGCTTCAATCGGGGCTAGAATTGCAGTCCGCCGTTTTGCAATGAACAAAGAGAAGAAGTAATCTATGGAATACATCTACAAGTAGAAATCGAGGCTTAGTTTTAGAAACAGTAATAACAGATTTAAATTCTGCTGTCACTTGCTGAGTAGAACGCCTTAGCGAACAAAAATATTCGAAATTTAACAATTCTTTTCTTAGCGATCTTTTGCGTTAAAAAGAAGGTTTTTTAGACTGCCCCGTCGCTTCGCTCTTCGTAATGACAATGCCTTGCTGCTCCGGCAGGAAAAAGAAAGCTGCTAAATAACTCTTAAAGTTTCTCTCACATTTCTCTGTTTCTTAAAAAAACACGATATTTGTAACGCGAAAAATTCAAGTAAAATTTTCAAAATAAGCAAGGTTTCTTTTAACCTTGAAAAATAATAAATTATCAGATGAAAATATCAAACAACTGGCTTAAAGATTATATCAAAACGGACCTGAAAACTGAAAGAATCGGTGAGTTCCTTACAGATATAGGACTTGAAGTTGAAGGGATAGAAAAATTTGAAAGCATAAAAGGAAGCCTGGAAGGAATAGTTGTAGGTAAAGTTTTAACCTGCGAGAAACATCCGAATGCAGACAAATTAAAAAAGACAACCGTAGAAGTAGGAAACGGAAAGATTTTAAACATCGTTTGCGGAGCTCCCAATGTGGAAGCAGGACAAACCGTTCCTGTTGCAGTTGTCGGAACAAAAATCTATGATAAAACCGGAAACTTTTTTGAGATCAAAGAAGCAAAAATCCGGGGAGAGGTTTCTCAGGGAATGATCTGTGCAGAAGACGAATTGGGTCTTAGCGACGATCACGGCGGCATTATGGTTTTGGATGAAGAAAAGTTTGAAGTCGGAAAAAATTTCGCAGATTATTTTGAAATAACAAACGATGAAGTTCTGGAAATCGGTTTAACGCCGAACAGAACCGACGCAATGTCTCATTACGGTGTTGCAAGAGATCTTCATGCTTATCTTTCCACAAACAAGCAGAAATCTGAGTTCGAAAAAGTATCTTCTGTTGCACTGAACAACGAAGGCTCTCACGATTTTACATTAGAAGTGGAAGATGCAGAACTGTGTCCGAGATACATCGGAGCGGTAATCGAAAACGTAAAAGTGGCAGATTCTCCGGCTTGGCTGAAAGAAAGACTGAAAGCCATCGGATTAAGCCCGATCAACAATGTTGTAGATATTACCAACTATATTCTTCACGGTTACGGACAGCCGCTTCATGCATTTGATGCAGATAAAATTGCAGATAAAAAAGTAAAAGTAGGGACAGTAAAAGAAGGAACAAAATTCACGACTTTAGACGGCGTTGAAAGAACTTTGAACGGTTCTGAAATCATCATCAAAGATGGAAAAGATACACCGATGTGCATTGCCGGAGTTTTCGGAGGTGCTAATTCCGGTGTTTCTGCTGAAACAACTACCATCTTTTTGGAAAGTGCTTATTTCAATCCGGTTGCGGTGAGAAAAGGAGCAAAATTCCATGGATTGAATACCGATGCTTCTTTCAGATTCGAGAGAGGAGTAGATCCTAATATTACAAGAACAGCAATTACGCACGCTATTAAATTAATTCAGGAACTTACTGAAGGAAAACTTGTGGGAGAATTGCTGGAACAGTATCCTAAGAAAATTGAAGATCAGTATGTCATCATCAGATTTTCAAAAATCGAGCAGATTTTAGGAACCAAAATTCACAGAGAAAAAGTAAAAGAAATTTTAAAAGCCCTTGAAATTCAGGTTTTAAATGAAATTCAGAACGGGTATGAAATTTCTGTACCTGCGTACAGAGCAGATGTTACCAGAGAAATTGACGTGATCGAGGAGATTTTAAGAATCTACGGATACAATAAGATCGATGCTCCTCAGAAAATTTCGTTTACGCCGGTAAAACTGGCTGCACAGGATCAGGATGAACTTGAAAATAACTGGGCAAGAACGTTACAGGGATTAGGTTTCAATGAAGTAATGAACAATTCATTGACTTCGCTGAAAGATGAAACGGATGCTGTAAAATTATTAAATCCTTTAAGCAACGATTTGGCATTTATGAGAAAGTCTTTACTGGAAGGGCTTTTGCAGAATGCAATTTACAATATCAACAGAAAAAATCAGGATATAAAATTCTTCGAATTCGGGAAAATTTATCATAAGAGAGATCAATACGAGGAGAGAAAGCAATTGGCTATCCTTGTTTCCGGAAGAGACGTTGCAGAAAACTGGCTGCAGCCGAAATCTGCGACAAGCTTCTATAATCTGAAAGCTTATGTAAAAGTTTTACTGGAAAGATTAGCAGTTGATTATAAAGAAGTGGCTTTGTCTGATGAAAGATTTTCTGATGCTTTGGCGTATGAAGCGGACGGAAAAGCTTTGGTAAGGATCGGGAAAGTAGCTCCTCAGATGCTGAAAGATTTCGATATTGAGCAGGAATGTTTCTACGCTGAAATCGAACTTGAATTTGCGCAGAAATTACGTTCTGAAAATCAATTGAAATTCAAAGATATTCCTAAATTCAATAAAATCAGAAGAGACCTTGCTTTACTGATTGATAAGAACGTGAATTACGAAGATCTTTATCAGACTGCAAAGAAAAATAAATCTCCGTACCTGAAAAATATTAATTTATTTGACGTTTACGAAGGTAAAAATCTTCCGGAAGGCAAGAAATCTTATGCAATGAGTTTCGAACTTTTAAACGAGGAGAAAACATTGGAAGAAAAAGAAATTACTGCGGTAATGGATTCATTAATCAAATCTTTTCAGAAAGAATTCAATGCAGAATTAAGAGGTTAAAAAAATTATCTTTCGAATACAATATAAACGGACATTTGTCCGTTTTTTTTATGGACAAAATTAAAATTGACAGCAATTTAAAGATTGAATGTTTTATTAAATTAACCTCAGTTCGGGATAAGAAAAGTTTTAAATAATTGATTTATAGCGTTGTATTATTTTATCGCAAAGAAAAACAAAAGATTTTTTTACTTATTGAAAGTTTGTAAGGTAAACAAAGGCACTTCGTTTATTTAAAAAAGACAAAAATGGTATTACTTTGATAAGTTTTACGCCTTTGTATATCTTAAAAGCTGAATTCCTGATAATTGAATCTCTTTGTTTAACCTTGCGTTTAATACTTATCCCGAACTCAGGTTAAATTAGGATAAATCATATTCAATTACAATTTTATCTGAAGTGTTAAAGAATAATAAAATCTTCCGAAACCCGTTTAAATAATAATAATTCCGTAAATTTGGTTTAAATCAAAAAGTAAACAATGAAGAATCTTTTTTTAAGTATATGTACTGCTGCAGTTTTGGTTTCATGTGGAACAATGTCGAGCTCTTCTGCTTCCAAAGTAGGAAAAGCGCAGCCTTCTCTTGCGGGTACAAAATGGGCTTTGGCTGATAATGTGAAAGGTAAAATTCCCACCCTGAATATTGAGGGAGAAAAAATCAGCGGTAATGCGGGATGCAACAATTACTTCGGAACGGCAAAAGTAGATCCTTCTATGGGAAATTTTTCTGCGGGAGCTTTAGGTTCTACAAGAATGGCGTGCGATAACATGAGTGTAGAAAAAAACTTTATGGATATGGTAGGAAAAGCCAATAAATATGTAGTAACCGGAAATGTTCTGGAATTGTATCAGGACAATCTTTTACTTTTAAAATTCAATAAAGCTGAATAAAATAAAAAGGAACTCAATCGAGTTCCTTTTTTATGTTTAAATTGTTATTAATCTTCCTCTTCTTCGTCGTACTTAGCCAACTCTTCATCACACCATTTAAACGCAGCTTCTACTACTTTTGTAGCCTCGTCTGCCATTGTTTCTTCGTCGTCACCTTCCAGATCATCCAGCCACTCAACTTCTTCTTCCTCAACGTTTAAGATAAATCTTGGATATTCTGTATGAACCACGAATAAATCTTCTGGAAATTCCGAATTATCTGCTAATAAAAACTTTGGTAATTTCATTTTTTTAATGTTTTAACTTTAAATCAAAGATAATAAAATTATTGGTATTTGTTCTTGTCAATCTTTATTTTTTGCAAAACTTTATACCTTGTTAACGTTGTTTTCTGAAGCGTATCTTTCGGTTTAAAAGTTAACGTAACATTCGGGTTGATGGTACTCATCAGTTCGGCAACCTGTATTTTGTCAAGATCTTCTGCTGTTTCAAGATAAAACTTCAGCGGAATCTTCTCCATTTTTTCAGATTGCAGAAACTGTCTCATTTCTTTTCTGTTTTCAAGATAATTGCCTTTGGAAAGCCATGTAAATAACATTCCGGAAAGCAGACTTAAAAAGCCTAAAGCGTATGTTTTAACTTCAAAAATCATGAATAATTTCCTGAAATAAACCAGCCAGACCGGAAGACTGAAAGGAGCCATTAATCTGTAATCGATCGCATTTACAGAATAAAAATACTGAATAAAATACGAGCAGATTATCCCGAAAACACTCACGAAAATATAAAACGCCTCGGTTTCTGAAAGTTTATATTTAATAAAAAAAAATACAATCAGAAGAATATTTAAAAAGCCGATTCCGTAGATCGCATAATTGATCATTCCGCCTCCCGGATCTGCAATGTGAATAAATGGGTTGAAAGTGGTACACAATCCCTGAAACAATTCAGCAAGAAGTTTAGAGGTAGGATGTAGACCGATTTCCAGAAACTGACTGACATAGTTTTCGTTAAAGTAATCGATAAAAAGAAATTTATACAGACCCACAAAAATTCCTCCGATGAGTCCTGAAATAATAAATATTCCCGAATATTTTCTTTTCCAGAAAATCAATCCGAAAAGTCCGGTTCCGCCCATGATGAAAAGAGCGCTGTATCTTATGTTATACAATGCAATAAGGCTTAACGAAAGATAAAAAACAGCTTTTCCTTTTTCTAGTTTTCCTTCAATAATTAATGTTGAAATATATAAAAATAAAACAACGAACGGCAAAATCAGCGGTTCGCTCATGGTGTAGGAGAAAATAGACAAAAAGCTGAATAAAGCACATAAAACAACGGATTCTCTAAAGAAAAATTTCTTTTTCCAGGTGAAAAAAAGAATGAAGAAAAATGCGGAAATTCCTACGATTTTACTTCCCCAGAATTCATCAAACCCGAAAAACGTAAAAAATTTTATTGCTAAAGGATATCCTAAAGGAGTCGTGGTATTGTCGATCGTCGGGAAAACGTGCGCAAATCTCATATAACGGATGGAATCCGGATTTACACGCCCTTTTTCATTAAGCAGAAAACGCAAAATGGTCATCACTAAAGTAATGATGACCATTGATATCTGAATATTTTTTTCTTTAAATTTTATCAAGGTTGCAGTTATTAGGTTATAGATTGCAGATTTAGAGTCTAAATTTATAACTTATAAGTCACAACTTAAAAATTATTTAGAAAACATTTTCGCTACTTTTTCCGCTTTTTTGCTTTCGGAGTAATCATAGAAACCTTCGCCTGATTTTACGCCTAATTTCCCTGCCATTACCATGTTTACCAACAATGGATTCGGAGCATATTTAGGATTTTTGAAGCCGTCGTACATTACGTTTAAGATCGCTAAACAAACATCAAGACCAATAAAATCGGCAAGCTGAAGCGGTCCCATCGGATGCGCCATTCCCAGTTTCATTACCGTATCGATTTCCTCAACACCTGCAACTCCGTTGTACAATGTCTCGATAGATTCGTTGATCATCGGCATTAAAATTCTGTTGGCAACAAATCCCGGATAATCGTTTACTTCTACAGGAACTTTTCCTAACGTTTTGCTCATTTCATAGATCGCATCGAAAGTTTCTTTGGAAGTGGAGTAGCCTTTAATGATTTCAACCAGTTTCATAATGGGAACCGGATTCATAAAGTGCATTCCGATTACCTTGTCGGCTCTTTTGGTAGCCGCAGCAATTTTAGTGATCGAAATAGACGAAGTATTGGTTGCCAAAATACAGTTTTCAGGAGCAAATTCATCCATCTGTCCGAAAATCTTCAGTTTTAATTCCTGATTTTCAGTAGCAGCTTCCACAATAAGATCGGCAGATCCAACTGCATCCTGAAGTGCTGTAAATGTGGTGATGTTCCCTAAAGTTTCTGCTTTTTGTTCTTCGGTAAGGTTTCCCTTTGCAATTATTCTGTCGAGATTGGTGGTAATGGTTTTAAGACCTCTGTCTAAAGCTTCCTGAGAAACATCTACAAGATTTACTTTAAAACCGCTTTGTGCAAATGTGTGCGCAATACCATTTCCCATGGTTCCGGCTCCGATAACTACAATGTTTTTGATCATTTTTCCTTATTTAAGTTTTAATTATTTGCTGTTGATTAAAGTTAAATTTCGTGCATTGGAAAGATCTGCTTTTTTTACCGTCATCGTTTCGTCAAAACTTACATTCCCGTCTCTGTTGGGTCTTTTCATCTGATTCTGAGTATTGATGGCAGCTTTCAGTCCTTCTACAAATTTGGTTTTCTGGGTTCTGGAGAATGTATCTGTTCCAATGTAAATGTTAAATTCACCTTCTCTTCCCAAACCGCTTTGTTTGTACACTTCGAAATTTTTTATTTTGTTTTTTTTCTGAAACTGATTAATAAAATCCATCACAGGTTTAGCCGAAGGTGTACCGCAGCAAATGCTGTGATAGCCTACCTGCAGATAATTTTCGCTTTTCTGTGCAAAAAATACTGCGGAAGTGAATAACCCGATGATTAATACTATTTTTTTCATTTTTAATGGTTTTAAAATTAAGCTTAAATTTTTACTTATTAAAATAATCCCAGACTGTTTTTGAAATGTCTGAAATCATTCTACAGTTCACTTCGGCTGTTTCCGTTGAGTTACTGACAAATACAGCTATTGCATAATGCTTGCCATTCGGTAAAGTGATGATCGCAATTTCATTTTCAGCACCCGTTAAACCTGCATTATTCTTGCCGGAAGATCCCGTTTTTCTTGCGATAGGCGTATCTTTCGGAAGCTGTTCAATTAATTTATTTGTTCCTGTGGAAGTGGAGAGCATTACTTTCATCAGATAATCGGTCGATTTTTTTGATAATAATTTTCCGTCATAAAACTTTTTCAGCACATCAACCGCGGAATTCGTTGTACTATAATTTTCATACTGTGCATTCCAGTCTTTATGCATCGCTTCTTCATTGTATTTGGTCTGAAAGTTTTTCACCCCTTTAGCATTCATAAATTTCTGAACAACCTGCGTTCCGCCTAATAATTTTAAAAGAATATCACAGCCGTTATTGTCACTTTTAGCAACGGTGTATTCAATAACTTCACTTAGAGGAACAGTACCGCCATTTGGATATTTTTCGCGAAGAGGCGACCATGTGTTTTCATGTAAATTCGATTGGTTAAGGGTAACTTTTTGATCCAAAGAAAGTTTTCCTTTATCTGCATAATCTAAAACCGCAATGGCAATGTGAAACTTGAAAACACTCTGCATCGGAAGTTTTTTGTCTGCATTTTTGTTGTAGGTAAAGCCGTTTTCGAATCCCAGAACGGAAATTCCGACCGTTGCTTTCTTATTTTTAATAATGGAGTTGATTTGCGTGTCTAAAGAAGATTTCTGGGCAAAAACAAATGCCGAAATCAAAAGAAATAATAAGGTGATTTTTTTCATAATATTTGTTTAATCATATTTTTATTAACCGCAAAAGAAGCAAAAGAAATTCTGTAATGTTTAAATACTTTTTAGTTGATCAGAAGTTTGTAAAGGATAAAAATCTTTGATTTTTAAACTTATGTGTTCTTTTTTTTATTTAAGTATTGAACTTAAAATAACTAAAGTGTTAAAAATTTCCTTCTTTTGCGGTTAAAATAAAATTTAAAATAGTTTTAAAAATAAATCCCTCTTAGAAACTAAAAGGGATTTGCAATTTATGATTTTTTCTTTATCTCACTTCAAAATAATTCAGATTGACCCCATCATTTTCGAAATAAATTCTGATTTTATTTTCTCCTTTTTTAAGATGGATTCCTTTTGCAGAAGCCGTTTTCCAAATTTCATTTCCGCCTGTTGAAGCTAATGAAACTGAAGCTAATTTTTTTCCGGAAGCATCCTCAATCCGTATTTTCACATCGTTTTCACTCGCATATTTTATGTCGAAAGTATACGTTTTATCTGCTTTTGAGTTGATGGTATACTGAAGCCATTCTCCGCTTTCCGTTTTTCCGACGTAATATTCATTGTCTTTTGTTCTGTAAATATCAACACCGTCATTTCTCAGTTGATTTCCTGAATTCCATTCCGATCTTTTTGCGGGATCACTTACCCAAAGATTAATGAAATCTTTATCCGAATAAGCAGAACCCATTCTTCCCAGATCATAATCGGTTGCAAATATTTTTCCCGGAGCCTGAAGATTCTTGAAAGGTTTTGTGGAACCGTCTTTTGTCTGCCTGAACATCGCATCAATCACATCGTTTTTAACTTCCACATTGCTGAATTTGTAGTTTTCGGCGATCTGCATCAAAGCTTTCTTGGCAAATTCTTTAGATGGTTTTTCACCTCCGTTCTTCCAGTAATCCAATAATTCCTGATATTCCGGAGTAATTTTTACGTTGGTAATTCCTGCGATATTGTCTATCTTTTTCATCGGCCAGAATGCGTAACCGATGTTGTGTTTATCCAAAAGCTGAATAAGCTCTGTAAACCATACATTCGAATTTTCGCCTGTTTCGCCCAGCCAGATCGGGATTTTGTGTTTCTCTCTTAAATCCAGCGCAAATTTCAGCGTAGCGTCATCATTATTATTCCAGTATTTATGAAAACTGAAGACCATATTATTGTCCCAAAGCGGCTTTAAACCGTTATAATTATTTCCCCAGCCGTTTCCTTCGATAATAATGATGTGTTTTTTATCAACAGTACGGATCGCTTCCGTAATTTCTTTCTGAAGTTTCCAAAGCGGAGCATTCGACATTTCATCCGTTCCGTTTATATTTTTTCCTGTAAAATTGATATTCGGTTCGTTAATCAGATCATAACCGCCAAGCCATGGAGAATCTTTGTATCTTTCAGCTAATTTCTTCCATAATGCGATGGTTTTTTTCTGATTTTCTTCACTTTCCCAAAGAGAAGGTTTCGATTTGTCGTTATCAGAAATATTCACATCATTTCCCTGTCCGCCCGGTGCTGCGTGAAGATCGAGAATCAGGTAAATTTTATTATCAGCGCACCATTTCAGAAGATCATCAGTCATTTTAAAACCTTCTTCCAGCCATGTATTTTCTCCTTTTTTAGATTCTTTTTCAATCGGTAGAGTGTAAAGATTATAATGCATTGGAAGTCTGATCGAATTAAATCCTGCTTTTTTCAGAAAATCAATGTCCTGTCTGGTAATTCCGTTTTTCAGATAAGCCTTATAAAACTCATTCATTCCGTCTTCACCAATCAGTTCAGCAATTTTCTCCTTGATTTTGTATTGCGGACCTGCAAAGTCAGCCGTTTTCAGCATATATCCTTCCTGAAGCATCCATCCTCCCAAGCCAAGACCTCGCAACTGAATATTTTCACCTTTATCATTAATAATTTTTTCACCTTGTGTTTTTAAAAGTTGTGATGTCCCAAATTGAGACAATAAAAAAGCGGATAATAGGATGGCTCTTTTCATAGTGATTTTAATTATTGAATTGTTAAGGGATTGTTATAAAGAAATTATTGTTGAATAATGGCAAATATATTTAAAATATGTTGAATAATATTAAAAACAGAAATTGAATTGAAAAAATAATCATGATTACGAATATTGTGTGGTGCAAATCGGGATCGGGATGAATGAGAAAATTAGTATTGTTTCGATGAAATGGATTAAGTTTGGTTATTGCCAATTGAAAACAAAAAAAACGGGTTTTTAGCCCGTTTTTAATAAGTTTTATTTAAAATTTTGCCATTGAAAGTCTTCATCATTATTAGATATTTTTATTCTCTCAGTTTTTTCATTCTGAATTTTCCAATGAGCGGTGTATGTTCCTGCGCCATCAGAGAAAAAGCCAAAGAGTAAATAATAATGTTTAAATTTTTTAATTTGAAATTGACTTTTATTTAATTCTCCACTAAAATTTGGATTAAACATTTGTGATACATCTAATTTAATATATTTCCCATCAATGAAAATCGCAAGAGACTTTAATTCGTTTTTTGGTAATTCTGTTTTTGTTTCTGAGCCATACCAAGCTTCGTTATTAATTTCACAGATGTATTTTACATTTTGAGATTCGTTTTCACAATATTCAATGTCATTTTCACTGGCTTTAAAATCTTTAATTCTCCAACGAAGATTTATTGTGCTTGTCAAATCAATTCTTCCAGATTTGGAATTTTTAAATTCTTTTATTGTTTTTTCAAAAATTTTTATTCGTCTTTGGTCAATGCTCTCTTGACTTTCAGGAATAAAATAATTATTTTTATAGCTGTAAAATCCAAAAAAAATTAAGATTAAAAAGCTAAAAGTTAAGATTATTCCCTTTTTCATATATGAAATAATTCTTTTATCTGTATAATACCTTGGAGATTAAGAAATCAGTTTCATAATCTCCAAAGCCACTTTCAGCGCTTCCGTTCCGTCTTCAATAGAGACTTCTACGTGTTTGTCTTCAGTAATAGAATCTGCAAAAGAATTCAGCTCATCCAGAATGGCATTATTCGGCTGAATATTCGGATATTCAAATAAAATCTGATTTTTCTCTCCCTCTGCGTTTTCAATAATCATATCGAATGGAGTAGGGTTTTCAGGAGCATCTTTCATGCGGATCACTTCCGCTTTTTTCTCAAGAAAATCAACGGAAATATAAGCATCTTTCTGGAAGAAACGGCTCTTTCGCATTGCTTTCATCGAAATTCTGGAAGTCGTTAAATTTGCAACACAGCCGTTTTCAAATTCAATTCTCGCATTCGCAATATCCGGTGTTTTGCTAACCACACAAACGCCGCTTGCGTGAATATTTTTAACCTTAGATTTAGCAATGCTTAATAAAATATCCAGATCATGAATCATCAGATCCAGAACTACAGAAACATCTGTTCCGCGCGGATTGAATTCTGCTAACCGGTGAATCTCGATAAACATTGGATTCTTAATGTACTCTTTCGTTGCAATAAACGCAGGATTGTACCTTTCAACGTGTCCTACCTGAGCTTTGATACCTTTTTCCTGACATTTTTGAAGAATTTCTTCCGCCTGTTCAAGAGTTTGGGTTACAGGTTTTTCAATGAAAAAGTGCAGACCTTTTTCAATTGCTTTTAGCGCGTAATCGTAATGATAAATAGTTGGCGTTACAATATCCAGCATATCAATCTGCTCCAGCAATTCCTCAAAATTCTCAAAATATCTATACCCGAATTCTGCTTCCAGTTTTTTTCCGTTTTCTGCGTCTCTATCGTGGAAACCGATGAATTCGTATTTATCTGACTGATTTAAAAGTCGTAAATGTATTTTTCCTAAATGTCCGGCTCCTACCAAACCTGCTTTCAACATAGCTGTATTAAATTTCTGTAAATATAACAATTTGTTGTTGGTTGTACGTAGACCCCTATCAGAAAATTAAAAACTGTATGCAACAGTTTTTAACCCCCGACAAAATTTCATATTTTTGTGCGAACTGTTACCTGCAACCTAATAACTACTATCTATAATGGCGCAAGATTCGTTTGTACATAAAGGAAAAAGAAAGATTTTAGTGGAATATCTCCGAAACAGAATCGGAATTTCGGATGAAAACGTACTTTCAGCGATGAATGAAATTCCGAGACACCTTTTTATTGAAAGTATTTTCGAAGATTTTGCCTACCAAGACCGTGCTTTTCCTATTCTTGCGCATCAGACGATTTCGCATCCTTCAACTGTTGCCGAGCAGTCTGAACTTCTGCAGGTGAAAGAAGGAGAAAAAGTGTTGGAAATAGGAACCGGTTGTGGTTATCAGACCGCCGTTTTAATGGCAATGAAAGCCCATGTTTACACGGTTGAGCGACAAAAAGATCTTTTCGATTTTTCCAAAAAGAAACTCCGTGAAATGAATTTATATCCAAAATTTCAGAGTTTTGGGGATGGCTTTGCCGGACTTCCTACTTTTGCTCCGTTTGATAAAATTATCGTGACCTGCGGCGCTTCCGTTTTGCCAACCGAACTTCTGAAACAGCTTAAAGTCGGAGGAAAAATGGTCATTCCTCTCGGGCCAACCGATGAGCAGGTTTTATACAGATTTACAAAAATCTCGCAGACTGAATTTGAAAAAGAGGAATTCGGGGCTTATAAATTTGTTCCGATGTTGGGGAAAACTAATCAATAAATTTCCAGACTAATTTCAGACGCCCTGAAACTTTTTAAATGTTAGAAATTTCAAAAAAAATGAATTTTGATTAAAAGCTTTATTTTAGGATAAAAAATGGTATAAGTCAACGTTCAGAAAATAAAATTTTATAATTATCACATAAGGAAGATTTTTATTACAGTGTGTGTTTCGTAATCAGCTACAGCTTCTTAGAAATCTTTCAAAAAAAATATCAAAAAGACAATTAAAAAAAACTATTTTAGCCGAAATTTTTAAAAAAAAACTCCATGAGAACAAAAATTATGCTTCTGTCTGTTGCATTGCTTGCAATATCATGCTCTAATGATTCAAATACTGTAGATCCTGTAGATTCAACCCCGATTCTTCTTACCAAAATGATGGATAATGGTGAAACCTATGTTTATACATACAATGGTTCAAAAATGATACAGGAAAAAGGTTTAGTTGACGGAGATATAAGTAACTTTACTTATACAGGTGATTTGATTACAAAAATCGCTACCATCTCATCCGGCGGATTACCTTCTACAGAGACCTTCACTTACGACAGTTCTAATCGTTTAATAAAAGCGGAGGATACTTCGGGTTCGAACAGTACAGTTACAACGTTTAATTATTTATCGGCCGATCATGTTACCATAATAGAAAAACACACAAGTGGAAATTATGTAAAAACATATACCAGAGACGCCTATTTAAATACTGACGGATCTGTAAAAAGCTATACCCAAACGATACAAGCAACACAAAACGGAACTGTGGTTGAAAGTGGAACAGGTAATCTGCAACCTATTGTTTATGATAATAAAAACAATCCTTTCAAAAATGTTACAGGTTTAAGGAATATTCAGATTTATTATCAGGTAGATCAATCATCTGAACATAATGTACTGTCTTACAAATTAGTCAATACTACTACAGGAAGTGGGTCAAGTGGTGTAAGTTCTGATATATTCACGCAAACTTATCAGTATAACTCTAATAATTTTCCTACACAGAGTGTCCTAAAAAGCTATGACAATAATAATACATTAACGGGGACTTATACGACTAATTACGAGTATAATCACAATTAATTAACCGGACAATGAGAATAAGAAAAGATACTGTCTTAAAAGGTAGTATCTTTTTTTGTAAGCAAACTTTATTACTGACTTATATATTATAATTTTAAGTCTTATTATTAAACTTTAAATCTTCGATTTATAATCATCTGTTATTAAAATCAACTAAAAAAACAAATATTACATAACGTTTCGGAACGAAAATTGAATATACATAATTGTCTAATTAACTAAAATCTTAATATGATGAATACCAAAAGATTTAAAATATTACAAGATTTCAGTAATATTCAGAACAGTTTTAAAATGAATTTCCGAAACAGAGCAGAAGATAATCCGGATAAAAAAGAATCCGAAAATAATCTTCAGATAAAGGATTTCAAAGCTAAAAAGTCGGAACCGAAAAGAAAAGTAAGAAGATCTGCACTGGAAATCTGGGAAGAAATAGAAGAACTGGCATCCGAATCTTAGAAAAAATAAATTTAAAGTATATTTTTAATATTAAAGTTGAAAAACCTTGCTTGCGAAAAGTGAGGTTTTTTACTTGAAGAAATCATTTAACCATCACAAAAAAATATGAAAATATTCATCAACAAAAGAATTCCTGAAGCAGGAATGAGACTTCTTAAAAACGCAGGTCTTGAAATATTCATTCCTGAACATGAAAATCTCTCACATGAAGAATGGCTGAGTTACTGCAAAAGCAATGATGCCATTTTAAGCGTGGGAGGAGAGTTTAAATTCGATAAAGACTTTTTCAACGAATGCCCGAATATTAAGGCGATCGCTTTGTATTCCGTAGGTTTTGATCATGTTGATATTAAGGAGGCAAGTGCAAGAAAAATTCCGGTCGGAAATACGCCCGATGTGTTAAGCAAAGCCACTTCAGATGTTGCCTTTTTACTGATGCAGTCGGTTGCAAGAAGAGCAAGTTATAATTTTGAAAAAGTAAAATCCGGAAACTGGGGAGATTTTGATCCTCTCCACGCTTTAGGTCAGGAACTATACGGAAAAACGCTCGGTATTTTTGGTCTCGGAAGAATTGGGTACGAAATGGCAAAAAAATCCAAAGCTGCTTTTGAGATGGATATTATTTATCATAATCGTCACCGCAATGAAGAGGCGGAAAAGAATTTGGGAGCCCAATATGTTTCTTTTGATGAGCTTATTGAACGAGCCGATGTTCTGAGCATTCATGCCAATTTCAAAACAGAGCAGAAAGAGCTTTTTAATGCTTCTGTTTTCGATAAAATGAAGAAGAATTCAATCTTCATCAATACCGCAAGAGGAGGCTTTCATCATCAGAAAGATCTTTACGATGCGCTTTCAGGGCACAAAATCTGGGGAGCGGGACTGGATGTTACTAATCCTGAACCTATTTTTAAAGACGATCCTATTTTAGAACTTTCTAACGTTTGTGTGCTTCCTCACATTGGCTCTGCAACGGAAGAAGCAAGAAACGGTATGTCAAAACTGGCGGCTGAAAATCTTATCGCATTTTCGAAAGGAGAAAAAATGCCTGCCTGTGTAAATCCGGAAATTTACGGTTAATATCTTGGAACTATTTTTGTTTAATAATAAGTAACACCAAAAAAATAGCATTATGATACCCGAAAACAGCGAACAGGAACAGGAAAGAAGACTGGAACAGCGAGAGTATAAATCCAGTGAAGATATTTTTAATCAGGAAGAGCATATTTCCTTAGACGGAAACGGAAAACCAATTTTTAATGAAAAAAATGATGATGACAAACTGGATAAAGGATTGGATATTCCCGGAGTGGAAGATGATGATGAAATGGAAGAAATCGGGAGTGAAGATGAAGAAAATAACTACTGGAGTCTAAGCGATAATGACGACGATCATGAAGAGGAAAATGACGATGTTTTAACGTAATATCAACTCAGTATCAAATAATTGTAAACCTTGCTGTTCAGGCAAGGTTTTTTTTGTCTATATTTATATTGTAAATTATTATATTCTGAACTTATTTAAAAATTTGTTATGAATACCATGTAAATAATTGTTTACAATTGGTAATTGTGTCATAAAAAATGGTAAATTTATCAATAAATAGTGATTAAAAGAAAACTTGATTATGATAAAACCTTTACAATTTATCCTTGTATGGATGAGTGTTTTCGGGCTTGCCCAAACTCCCGGAAATATCATCATCAAAGACGCAGTCGGCAACGAGAGCTTTAATGTTACCTGTACCAATGGTCTTAATGCAAACGGCTGTATTGATCTTCATGTGGAGTATTCTGTCATTAAGCAGACCACAAATTATGAAGTCGTTTCACAGGCTTTTGCCCCTCCCGTTGCTTTGAATCAGGGAACTCCGCTTAATGCTAATTATGATGATGCTTTTCCTACCAAACTGGATCTGCCTTTTCAGTTCTGTTTTTATAATCAGAATTTCAATGCCTTGGTTGTCGGCTCGAACGGAATGGTTACTTTTGATCTGAGCCAGTTGGGAAACATTAACTATCCCAATATTCAGTGGCAGAATCCCAATGTCAGTCTTCCCAAAAATTCTATTTTCGGAGTGTACAACGACATGGTTTTTTCGGCAAATGATCCCTCCGAAATATATTATTCCACCATCGGAACGGCTCCTTACAGAAAATTCGTAATCAGTTTTTATGAAGGAAGAATTGCAGGATGTACAGAAAGAGCTTCCTCACAGATTGTTCTGCATGAAACTACAAATGTGATTGAGGTTTTCGTGGATAAAAAACCAACGCCGTGTCCGACAAGAAAATTTGAAAATGCTTTAATAGGCGTAATTAATGCAGACGGAACACTCGGTGTTTCTCCTCCCAACAGAAATACGGGCGTTTGGCAGGCTTTGCAGGAAGGATATAGATTTAATCCGCTTGGAAATGCCATTCAACCGGATGTAACGTGGACGAATTCTGCAGGACAGACGGTTGCTACAGGAATTCAGGCAACAATTTGCCCTACCCAGAATGAAGTGTATACGGCAACTGCGGTATTTAATACCTGCGGAACCAGTACCATAACTTTAATAGATGATTTTCCTTTAACATTTGATCCTACGTATCCGGCGGCAAAAAATTTCACTCAGGATTATTGCGGAAACAATCCCGTAAACCTTACTTTAAGTAGTTTTCAGGGAAATGTAACCACACAGAATCCGGCGAATTTTGTATTCAGCTTTCATACAAGCTTACAGAATGCCCAAAATAACGTCAGTCCGCTTCCCAATAACTATACCTTAACAGCAAGTACGGTTTTATATGTAAGAATTCAGAATCCCAATGTTCCTGGCTGTTACCGGGTTGCTGTTTTAACGTTAAATTTACAGACGAAAAGCTTACTCAAAAATACAGTTGAGATTTGTGATACCAATAACGATGGAGTAGAAGCGAACTATAATTTATCGTTTCTGGATCCTGAACTTTTCCCACCCGGAACTACAGGAATTTCTTATTTTGCAACACAGGCAAATGCTCAGAACAACACCAATGCAATCAGCACCATCAATGTAACGGCAGGAACAACGGTTTGGGTAAGATTGCAGAAAGGAAACTGTACCTATGTTTTAGGTCCGGTCACTTT
Source organism: Chryseobacterium mucoviscidosis (assembly GCF_002177115.1). Lineage (GTDB taxonomy): Bacteria > Bacteroidota > Bacteroidia > Flavobacteriales > Weeksellaceae > Chryseobacterium > Chryseobacterium mucoviscidosis. Next base: position 209,704 of record NZ_MVAG01000057.1, read on the forward strand.
CCAGTTCAAACCGGGAGTTAATCTCAATTCTCCGATTAACTATAACTACTCAACGTGTGATATCAACAATGATGATGCAGAGCCTTTTGATTTTCCTTTAACTTTCGGACCGCTGATTTCATCACAACCGGGAGCTGTTTTTACCGCATACGCCACCTACAATGAGGCACTTACAGGTTCGGGAGGTGTTTTAAGTACCGTGCATGAAGGAACTTATACCATTTTTATCAGAGTTCAGATTCCGAACGGATGTATTGCGGTTGCTACCGTAAATCTGAATGTTACGTTTAATAAAATTGTGGTGAATTCTAAAACAGAATACATCTGCTTTAACGGAACGGATGACATCAGTATCAATTTAAATACCCTTTCAAGCGGAATGCTGGTTTCTCCGGCAACAGTTCCTGTGGTAGAGTTTTATTCAAATTATCCCGATGCAAGTTTCGGAATAAATCCTATAAGCCCGAATCAGATCATCACGACCAACGGAAACTTTGTTACGCAGACGTATTATGTACGTTTCGAAATTTCAGATTCGTGTTATACCATAAGACCTATCACGATCAATTTGGTTCATCCGGTGATTGAACAGTCCAGTTTTACGGTTTGTGATTTTAATAATGATAATACAGAAAATGTACAATTATCACAATTTTCATCTGCGATGATCGGAAGCCAGAATGCTGCGGTAACTTTCTACCTTACTGCTGCGGACGCTGCAAGTGGAAACAATCCTGTGAATAACGTTACCTTTACCGGAACACAGCAGTTTTTTGTGAAAATCAACTCGTATAACTGTGAGCAGATTTATCCTTTCACCGTAGGATTAACTTCTACACCTGCCGTAAATCCTCAGGTAACGGTTAACCTGACCAATATTTGTGACAACAATAATGACAATACGGAAATCTATGATCTTACACAGGCACAAAGCCAGATTACAACAAGTTCCAATGTGAATTTCACGTATTATCTGAACTATGATCCGGTGACACACATTTTCACCAATGAAATTACAAACCCTACCCAGTTTGTGGTTACCGGAGGAACTGCAACAGTTTATGTAAAGGTTAAATTTAATAACAACGATTGTTTTTCAGCCGTTAAATTAACCATTCAGATGTCATTCTTACCTCCTGTAGTTCTGAACAATGCGGTATTAAATAAATGTGATGAAGATTTTAATTTAAGTGAAACTTTCCAGTTGAGTGATGCTACTTCTCAGATGTTTATTCCGGCTCAGAACACCTATCCTTTATCGAATATCACCGTTACTTATTATAATACACAGGCGGAAGCCAATGCAGGAAACCCTGCCAACCAGATCGGAAATACCGTTACAACCAATATATCTACCGTTCAGGTCTGGGCAAGATTTCAGGTGAATACAACGGGATGCTATTCCGTAGCGTCAATTGAGCTGAATACGTATTTCCCTCCGAAAGCCATCAATTCTACCATTTCAGTTTGTGATGAAAATCTCGACGGAGGTTATGAAGTGAACCTTTTGAATTTTACCAATTTAATGGTTGATGCACCGAATCCTGCAAATACATTTACCTTCTATCTTACACTTCTGGATGCGCAGAACGGAACCAATCCTATTGCCAATCCTTCTAACTTTACAGCCAATCCTTTCCCTGCACAGATGTGGGTGAATGTGCAGAATATTCCGGGCTGTAACGATATTGCAACCATAACTTTCACTTACGGAAATAAAGTAACCCTGCTGAACAACGGACCTTTCCCTTTAGCAACCTGTGATATCGGAAATGACGGATCTGAGACGGTCAATCTAACCCAGTTTCAGACACAGATTTACAATGGCGCAAACGTTACCTTTACGTATTATGCTTCATTAGCAGATCTTAATGCGGGAACCAATGCCATTGCCAATCCTTCAGCGTATCTTTATAATCAGGTTTCAGGTTCCAGTACCATTTATGTGAAAGTAAGCGTTCCGGGTTCCTGTTCCAATCTCGTGCAGATTCAGCTTTCACTGAAGAAAACGCCTATTTTCGATATCCCGACATTGTATTTCTGTCCGGAAGGCTCATTGAGCAGTTATACTGTAAACATTACCAATTACACGATTGTAAGCTATCAGTGGACTAATCCTGCAGGGCAGACCATCTCTACCACCAATACAATTACAGGAATTAACACGGTAGGAACTTATTCATTAACCGTGACGGCAGATAACGGATGTTCTTACACCAAGACTTTCGAAATCAAACATTATGAAGTTCCTGTTATTACAAGCATTCAGTTTAGCGGTAATAATGTGATGATTTATGCTACAGGCTCAAAAACAATATTATATTCTATAGACGGTATCAACTGGCAGGCAAGCAACAGTTTCAATAATTTACCGACAGGAATTACCACATTCTATGTGAGATTTGCCGACAGCGACTGTATTGTGAAAAAAGACGGTTTGGTACTGGATATTACCAATGCAATTACACCAAACGGTGACGGACTTAATGACCATTGGGTAATTAAAGATCTTCAGGTATTCGGAACAAAAATGTCTAACCTTAAAATCTTCGACCGTTATCAGATGCTGATTTTTGAACAGAATTCAAATACACAGTTCTATTGGGACGGAATGATAAAAGGAAGAGTGCTTCCAACCGCAAGTTACTGGTACGTAATTACCATACCGGACGGCAGAACATTTACCGGCTGGGTTGTGGTGAAAAATCATAATTAAATCTAAAAAATCCTTTCATACTAAACCTCATTGAAATTTTCAGTGAGGTTTTTTATTTTTGAAAATCTTAAACCTTCGAAATATCCATAATGGAAATTCCCCTCCTCTGGAGGGGTGGCAAAAATTGATGAAAATTTTTGACGGGGTGGTTTAATCGAAGAACACAAAACAATAAAAACAACAAATAATGAAAGAAATCCTTACCATCATCAATGGAGTTCCTGTTCGAAGGAATTTTGTGGAAAATCTGCCCTACAATCCAAAATTAAAACCTCTGTTGCAAGGAAAACGTAAAGCCGGAATTTTGAGTGAAGTCATTTTCTGGAAACAGGTTCGCGCAAGAATATTTCATAGAATTGATTTTGACAGACAGAGAATCATCGGCAATTACATTGTTGATTTTTATGTGAAAACGCTGGGGTTAGTTATAGAAATTGATGGCTGGAGCCACGAAGGAAAAGAAGTTGATGATGAGGTAAGGCAGAAATATCTGGAATCTTTAGGTCTGAAAATATTCAGGATAACAGATTTTGATGTACGACATAATTTGTCTGTTGTGATGAAAGATTTAGAATATTTCATTGTTGAACATTATAAATACAAATAAAATATCCATCACAAAATTCCCCTCCTTCGGAGGGGTGGATTCGACCAAAGGGAGAAGACGGGGTGGAAAAATTATAAACAAAAACATCACTCGGTGATTATTAAAACCACCCCGTCAAAAATTCTTCCGAATTTTCGCCATCCCTCCAGAGGAGGGGAATCTTTCATACTGTTTCAAATTTTATCACATTAGTTGCAGGGATTTTCTAATTTGAATATCTTTAAAACCACAAAAATAAATCTGCTAAACTAACAACGATCAACAAATACATGACATTCCAACAACAGATACAGCAGGGCATACCCAACCGTTTGCCACAGCCGAAACCTTACGAAACCAACATCAATCATGCGCCGAAGCGTAAAGAAATTTTAGGAGAGGAAGAGAAAAAATTGGCACTGAAGAATGCTTTGCGTTATTTCGAGCCAGAATTTCATGCCGAATTACTGCCGGAATTCAGGGAAGAACTGGAAAAATACGGAAGAATTTATATGTACCGTTTCCGTCCGGATTATGAGATGAAGGCGAGACCGATTTCTGAATATCCCGGAAAATCGGAGCAGGCAAAAGCCATCATGCTGATGATTCAGAACAATCTGGATTATGCCGTAGCGCAGCATCCTCATGAACTGATTACGTATGGTGGAAACGGGGGAGTATTTTCCAATTGGGCGCAGTATCTTTTAACGATGAAATACCTCTCTGAAATGACGGATGAACAGACTTTGGTCATGTATTCCGGGCATCCGATGGGATTGTTTCCTTCCCATAAAGATGCGCCGAGAGTAGTGGTAACCAACGGAATGATGATTCCTAACTATTCCAAACCGGACGATTGGGAGAAATTCAATGCTTTGGGCGTTACACAGTACGGACAAATGACGGCGGGAAGCTATATGTACATCGGTCCGCAGGGAATTGTTCACGGAACAACCATTACGGTACTGAACGCGTTCAGAAAAATCAATAAAGATCCGAAAGGCGGACTGTTCGTGACTTCAGGATTAGGCGGAATGTCCGGCGCGCAGCCGAAAGCAGGAAATATTGCAGGCTGTGTTACCGTTTGTGCCGAAGTCAATCCAAAGATTACCAAAATCCGCCATGAGCAGAAGTGGGTGAACGAAATTCATGAAAATCTTGACGAATTAGTTGCAAGAGTTCGACAGGCACAGGAAAATAAAGAATCTGTTTCTCTGGCGTACTTGGGAAATATTGTTGAGGTCTGGGAAAAATTCGATCAGGAGAATTTAAGAATCGACATCGGTTCAGACCAGACTTCGCTTCACAATCCTTGGGCGGGAGGATATTATCCTGCGGGACAGAGCTTTGAAGAATCCAATAAAATGATGGCGGAAGATCCGGAACTGTTCAAAGATAAAGTTCAGGAAAGTTTAAGAAGACACGCAGAAGCCATCAATAAACATACGGCAAAAGGAACCTATTTCTTCGATTATGGAAATGCCTTCTTGCTGGAATCTTCCAGAGCCGGAGCCGATGTAATGGCGGAAAATCCTACATTGGGAAGAGAATTTAAATTCCCTTCTTATGTGCAGGATATTATGGGACCGATGTGTTTTGATTACGGTTTCGGGCCATTCCGTTGGGTTTGTACGAGCGGAAAACCGGAAGATCTACAGAAAACGGATGATATTGCATGTGCGGTTTTAGAAGAAATTCAGCAGAATTCCCCTGAAGAAATCCAGCAGCAGATGAAAGACAATATTCAGTGGATCAAAGGAGCACAGGAAAATAATCTGGTGGTCGGTTCGCAGGCGAGAATTTTATATGCCGATGCAGAAGGAAGAATGAAAATTGCAGAAGCCTTCAACAAAGCCATTAAAAACGGAGAAATCGGACCCGTAGTTTTGGGAAGAGATCATCATGATGTTTCCGGAACAGATTCGCCGTACAGAGAGACATCCAATATTTATGACGGTTCCAGATTTACGGCAGATATGGCGATCCACAACGTGATTGGCGACAGTTTCCGTGGGGCAACCTGGGTTTCGATCCACAACGGAGGCGGAGTAGGATGGGGAGAAGTGATTAACGGTGGCTTCGGAATGCTGCTGGACGGAAGCGATGATGCCGACAGAAGATTAAAATCCATGCTGTTCTGGGACGTGAACAACGGAATCTCAAGACGAAGCTGGGCAAGAAATGAAGGTGCTGTTTTCGCCATCAAAAGAGCCATGGAAATGGAACCGAATCTGAAAGTAACGCTTCCTAATTTTGTAGATGAAAATCTTTTTTAATTTAGAAATGAAATCAACTTTGTCAAAGTTTAAGAACTTTGACAAAGTTTCACAACAAACCGGCTTCAAAACCGGTTTTTTTATTCAGAGACTTTCAAAAAGTTTCATTCTGAACTAAAATGTAAAGCTTCTGAACAAAATTCTGAGCTAAAGTAAAGGATTTTAATGGTCTGTTTTTAATAGTTTAACCTGAGTTCGGGATAAGTCTTCTTAACCGCAAGGGCAAACAAAGAGATTCAATTATCAGGAATTCAGCTTTTAAGATATACAAAGGCGTAAAACTTATCAAAGTAATACCATTTTTGTCTTTTTTACATAAACGAAGTGCCTTTGTTTAGCTTGCAAACTTTCAATAAGTAGAAAAATCTTTTGTTTTTCTTTGCGATAAATTAATATAATTCTATAAATCAATTATCTAAATTTATTTCTTATCCCGAACTCAGGTTAGTTTATGTTGTTGGAGTTACTAAGAACCAAAACATTCCTTTTTAAATTACATCGGGTAACAGTACCAGAATTATCATTAAATCAATATCATTTTAAGTTTGGCACTTTTTTAAGTGTACAAGAGTAACTCCTGATATAAGAATTTGAATATTACAGGACATCTGTTAATTCTTTTTAACTCTAAAAAACTTAAAGATGAGCAGCCAGGATAAAGAAGAAATCTGTGTCGAGATCAGTAACGGACAGATTGATATGATTACCGGAATCGTTTACCGCCAGATTATTTCTCAGCGTTCTGTAAAATCGTTGCAGATGACGGTGCTTGTTCCGCGAAACGACGAACCGAAACCGGCTATTCTCTATTTTCCCGGAGGTGGTTTTACATCAGCAGATTATAATAAGTTTTATGAAATCAGACACGCATTAGCTCAGGCAGGTTTTGTAGTTGCAGGAGCAGAATACAGAACCATTCCCGATACTTTTCCTGCGCCTGTGGTTGATGGTAAAGCAGCGATACGATATCTAAAGGCACATGCTGAAAATTTTGGAATTGATCCATTACGGATAGGGCTTCTCGGCGATTCTGCGGGAGGCTATCTCGTTCAGATGCTTGGAACCACAATGGGCGAAACTTTTTTCGAAGAAGGAGAGTACCTTGATGAGAATAGCGATGTGGCTTCTGTTGTATCTATGTTTGGCATAAGCGATCTTACTAATATTGGAGAAGGATATGAAGAAAAACTAAAGGCATTTCACCGTTCACCGGCTTCTACGGAGGCTCTTTTGCTTCATGGTCCTGCATTTTACAATTCTCCGGGCAACACTATATTCGGGGATCTGGATAAAGCAAAATTTGCAAGTCCTGTAGGACATATTAAATCCGGACATCCTCCTTTTATGATCATGCACGGAACCAAAGATCAGCTTGTTTCTCCTGTACAGAGTATCCAGTTGTTCGAGCAATTGAAAGCAAAAAATAACGATGCTAAACTTGTTATGGTAAAAGATGCGGGACATGGAGATATTTTCTGGTTTCAACCTCCTGTTATTCAGAAAATAGTGGATTATTTTAAAGAAACAATCTGATGTGCATTTTCTGCTTCAATTATGAGGAGGGATAATGAAGAGTTTTTCAATATGCCAAACGTAATATTTCGTGCTTTATGATAACATAATATAAAAGAAGCCTTTCATTAGGCAGTTTTTTTATCTAGAGTAATCTTTGTTTTTTAAAACTTTCGATAATATCTTATTATATTCCTTGTCAAAATCAACAGTGTTTCCGTTATCATCTTCGCCATTACAGATCACATATCCAAAGTCGAAAACCGTATCTTTTATCTCTCAATTGTAGAATCCTCCCTAATTCGCAATATAATAGTAAAATCCGTCGCTGATATTCCGGGAACTCATGATCTCAAACAAGTGATTGTTGTTTTCCAGCATTCCCGACGGGGAAAAATAATAGCCGTAAGAATTATCTGAAAATCCATCCAGAAGAAAGAACATTCCCAAGTCTGTTTTTACAATCGAATAAATATTTACCTTCTTCATCTGTTCAAGGATCTGTTGCTGTAACGAGCTGAAACGGTAATTCCCTTCCGCTTTTATTTTTGCCGAGATCGGGAAAGGCGATTTTTGCGGAATCACATAAGACCAGTATCCATTGTTTTCTTTAAAAATACCATCTACCCTTTGCAGAGAACTCTGGTTTACATAAATTAAATTTCTGCTTTTCCCCACCAGTGCAGCCAGTGTTTTAAACTCCGAAAAATGATCCTTCAGAAACTGAATATGCCTGTCCTCGTTAATCATGCCTTGTTTTAAAAACTGATTCGGTTTGTCTGCCGCTTCCTTTTCCGTTAGTTCATACCTCTGAGAAAAACCACCCCAGAAGAAATTGGAGATTTCACTTGATGTGCGTACCGAATCAAGCGCGTAGATTCTCTCATGATGCAAAGGTCGGATATCCCATTTCGAAAAAGGCTTTGAAAACTTCAGATACTCTTCCAGAGGAACTTTTTTCTCCACCGTCAAACTGTCTAAATAATTAAACAGTTCCACGTCATATTTTTCGGTTTTATTTAAATAATCCTGACCGAAAACAGATGCCGATAAAACGAAAAACAACAGAATGACAATTTTTTGCATAAAATAAGAAAGCAATTTCGTGGTTATTTATTGAATTGAGGAAACAAATGTAATGAAAAGTTGAGAAGGGTGATGAATGAAAGATCTTTTTAAATTTTTTATTTAATACAATACTTTCATTATTACATTTCAAAACTATTCCTGTCATTCTGAATGAAATTTTGCGAAGCATTATGCAATGAAGAATCTCTTTAAATAAATCTATTTTTAGATTTTTCGGCTCCACTTTGTTGCGCTCAAAATGACAGCTTTGCAGGTTGAAGAGTTTTTAAACACTTAAGTCACATAAGATTTTATAATAATTTCTACGCTTTAGATCAGAACACATTAGTCTATGAAAATCTTTAATTTTCTTCTTATGTGATCTTTTAAATATTTCATTAAACTAAACTTACGTGACTTAAGTGTTATAATTTAAAATAGTAAACTGTCATTTAGAATGGAATTTTGCGAAGCATTATGCAATGAAGAATCTCTTAATATTGAGGTTTTTCGGCTCCACTTCGTTGCGCTCAAAATGACAGTGTTGCAGATTAAATGAAAGAGCTTTTAAACACATCAGTCACATAAGCTTTTAAAACAATTTAAGCGTTATATCATAACACATTAGTTTATGAAAATCTTTGATTTTCTTCTTATGTGATCTTTTAAATATTTAAAATAACAACTTATGTGACTTATGTGTTATATCTTCAAACAGTAAAATCCCTCTGTCATTCAAAATGAAATTTTGCGAAGCATTATGGAATGAAGAATCTTTTAATATGAGATTTTTCGACTCCACTTCGTTGCGCTCAAAATGACAGCCTTGCAGGTTGAAGAGTTTTTAAACACATCAGTCACATAAGATTTAAAATAATTTTAAGCTTTATACAGAACACATTAGTCTATGAAAATCTTTGATTTTCTTCTTATGTGATCTTCTAAATATTTAACTAAACTTATGTGACTAATGTGTTATATTTTAAAGCAGTAAAACTGTCATTTAGAACGGAATTTTGCGAAGCAATATGCAATGAAGAATCTATTAAAAACGTTGTGATTTTAGATTTTTCGACTCCACTTCGTTGCGCTCAAAATGACAGCAGTATAAATTAAATGTCATAAGTGTTAACGCTTATTGCTCCCATATTTTTCTGATGAATCTGATCAGTTTTGGCGGTTCATCTGTATTTATTTCGTTCGTCGGGACTTCCTTTTCCTGCAAAGTTTCAATCGTATTTTCTTCAATTTATATGCTTTCAATTGTTGCTGAAAACGTTCATTTTCATCGGAAGGGTTGTTGTAAGGCGGAACTTCCTTTATGGGCGTGCTGAATATAATTTTCTGGCGGTTGTGGGAGTGCATTTCTGCATTCTTCTGAGCAGACATTCACCAGTAAAGGCATCACATCGGTTCCTACCCAAAGGGAAATCCAGAGCTGATTGGTCTGTTCATAGCTCATTGTTTTGCGGCACACGCTGCACTGTACGGTTTCGCCTGAGTAACGGACAGAATTTTGGCTTAAATCAGGAAAGCCCATTCTGTTTTTATAATTGCCGTAGACGGCTCTTGTGCTCATTCTGCTGTCTTTTAAATTTTTGCAGTGGATGATCTCATAAGGGAACCAATGCAAATCGTAGGAAGTGTACACATCAAAATATTCCAGTGCTTCCATCTGTCCGATTTCAGGTGGAATGCGTTTGAGTTTACTTCCGTACAGCCGGACTTTTTTGACCTTTTTAAGCTTTGAAATCGTTTCCGGAAGCGTATGAATCTGGGAAAAAAGATCATAGCCAAGTTCTTCCGCAGGCGAAAATTCTTCCCTTCCGTCTTCGGCAACCCGATCGATATAATCACAAATTTTCTTCCATGCCACAGAATTTCTATCCTGAACATGATTCTCAATTTTTTGTATTCTTTTGTTCATGAAGGCTATCGTTTTTTCTAAGAATTGCTTTTCAAAGATAGAAAATTTGAGCGTAGGGAATGGATATGAAAAAACCTGCGGTGAGGCAGGTTTTTTTGTATGTTAATCTTCAGACAATGAATCGACGTAAGTAAATTTTTTATTTATTACTATTAATGTATAATTCTAATGGAAGAACGTACTGTTCCTGAATAGCCTCCTAAATCTACAGTTATATACCACCTCCCTGAATTCGGAACTAAAACTCTGTAAGGTGAATGAGTTATGTAGCCTCCATAATATTTATGATTTCTTCCTAATTTATAGTTTGAAAAATTTAAATTATCCATTAGTTTGACGTTCGCAGCGTTTCCTAATAGAGTTATCTCAACTATTTCTCCACCATTTAAATATCCTAAATCATGTACTTGAAATTTCATTTTTTTAAATTATTTTTTTTTCAATACTTGTAAATTTTTCAGGAAAGTTTATAAAAATTAACTCACAAAATCTTCCTAAATAATAACCTTCAAAATCCGTAATTTCTCCTTTATAAGAACTAAATTTAAAAATTTCTAAAGATAAATAATCATTGTTATTATTTGATGTTAGTTTTGCTACACCTTTTTCACCCCATTGTCCCAAATGTTTTAAATATTTTACTCCATTAATAGTCGATATATCCCAAGTTGAAAGTTTACCAGCTTCGACTAGCTTAATGATTTCATTTTTAAAATTAATTGCATTTGATGTTTTAAATTGTAATATCATAATATTTTTGTTTTTTCAAAAATAAATAGTATCATTTAATGAAAAATACGGTTTTCCATAATTTAGGTTTATACTTTATTAAATTATTAACTCAATGGGATTGAAATTAAGTTATTGAATCGGAAGAATTCCTCTATTGTTTTCTTCCATTGACCATTGAACTTGATAAGCAGTTCCTTCAATTTGATCAAGCAATAAAAAGTTATAAGTATTTTCTGTAGGATAAAGAGTAAATCTTCCATTTACCTCTTTTTCTTCTGCAACAAGAGATATAGAATTTAAATTTAAAATAACACGATTATCTCCCTCTTTTACTGCAAAATGAACTTGCCACATTTTACCATTTCTTGTATTTAATTTTATAAATGTCCAAAAGTTTTTAGTTGGAAATAATTGATACATTTTATCAGCACTCTGTTTATGATAGGCTGAATTGTTTATTTTTTTTTGGGCAGGCAAACAATTTAGAGACAAAATAAAAATAAATGAGAGAATTTTATTATTCATAACATGTGATTATTTAAAAGGATATTGTTATTTGTTATTACAAATTATAAGCTTTCAAATATTTAGGTAATACATATTAATTAAATATTTTGTTATAAGCTTCTCCAACATCTTCAAGAATACTTTCCCAATAATCAATAATAAATAGAGCTAATTTGTTATTGGTTCTTTTTGAAAAATAGACATCTGCAGTAAAATATCCATAGAAATTACCATCTCTGTCAACTAGAACAGGAGGATTAGAAGCATATTTATTAAAGGGTGAGTCGCTACTATATTTGCCTCCGTAGTTTCCATACTTATTCCAAATAGAATTGGAACTATATTTAGAACCATTATTACCATATTTATTCCATATAGAGTTATCATTATATTTGTCACAATCTAAACACCCCAGAAAAACATCATGATTTTTTCCTCCAAAGATTAAAATGTTTTGAGCAAGAGTAATATTAAAAACAAATAAAAGCAAAATGAATAGATAATTTTTTTTCATACTTATTTTTTAGGTTAATTAATTATTTTTATCAATTGATGCTCATATACATACATTTCCCCTTTATATTGATTTGTGTCTATTTTTATTAAAACAATGTAATCGAAATTATTTGGGGGATACATTTCTTTTTGATTATACGTATGCGTATATGGCTCTTCTTTTGTTGCCACAACAATGCATTTTTTCCCAGAAGCTATTTCTAATACTTCTTCATTTATTTTAAACTTCATTTTTAAAAGTTACATTATTAACTAATATCATTAATCTGTAATTACCTCAAAAGGCCAGGTATAATGGCTAGATGCAAAAGGTCGATTTCCGTTTGTTGGAACTATGATCTTTGCTTTTATTCTAAATTTTGTTCCAACTGGAAAATCAGTTGACAGAACTTTGGAACATTGCACAAACATCGTTTCTAAATAAGGATCTTGATTTGGAAGCGGTTTTATATGAACCGGTCCATGTTTGCCTCTTTCATTTGTTAAAACACTTTGTACAATAATATAATCGTAATCCATAATTATTTGATTTATAGTTATAAATATTATATTTCAAATATAAAAAAACGATGATTATAATCCTTTCCGTATTTCTACGGAAATTTATAGTTCGTAAAATCTTATTAATCTTCTCCAACCGCAAAACCTCTCCAACAATCTGCAGGAAACTTCCGGAGAACTCCGGAGATTAAAAACAATGTTGTTTATGAATTCCGTACATCTCCGGAATTCTCCTGCAAGTTGCGGGAAACCTCCGGAGGACTTCTGTCGTTTAAAACAATAGTGTTTGTAAGTTTCGGAGAACTCCGGAGGTTTAAAACAGAGTTGTTTGTAATCAAAGAAGTTTTTTTATATTTGGTTTTTTAAATTATTAATCAAAAAAAACGCAAACAAAATGAAAATTGCACTCACAAAACTGAGTACTAAAGATCTCGCTACTTTATCTCAACGTATTCTCTCAAATGCACAGTCAGGGAAATATACAATAGTTGATAATCATCCTCTTACTTTGGCTTTACAGAATTCGTACATAGAATACGATAAAGTCTATGCAAAGCAGAGCTACAGCGGAAAAGGGAAGGATGTGGCAACGGCAGATCATGAAAGGGATGTCGCTTACACCAATCTGAAAGCTTTTCTCAACGGATACCGCAAACTTTCTTCTGCACCCAATTATCAGGCTGCCGAAGATTTGTACAATGTATTGAAGAAGTACGGACTGGCTCTCGACCGTTTAAGCTATTCTTCGCAGACCGCACAGATGAAAAAGCTCATCGAAGAACTCGAAACTCCTGAAAATATTCAGAAAATCGGACTGCTTTCCATCAATGCTGCATTCACAGAAATGAAAACCAAGCATGAGGATTTTGAGACCTTATTTGCCGATCAGGCTGAAGCCAATGCAGACCTCCGACAAATGACAAGCGCAAGTGCGATCCGCAAAGACCTTGAGAAAAACCTGAAAACCTACATCAGTTTATTAACTGTGATGAAGGGCGTTTCCGGCTGGGAACTTCTGTACAGCGACACGAATGAACTGGTAAAGGCCGCCAAAAATTCTTCCCTGCAAAAGACGAACAGCGAAGGAAAAACCGGAACTTCCGGAAACCAGCCGTAAAATCAACGATTTGTTGATTGCTGCACGTACTTTTTTAACCACAAAAGCCACAAAAGATTTTGATGCTTTATTAAAGTTAACAAGCGTAAGAATAAAAGAGCACAACAGTTTAAAAAAATCTTTGATTTTTGTGCTTTTGAGGACTTTAATTATTCTGAAACTGGGCTTTAATTATCTTTTGTTACTAAATTTCCCTGTCATTCTGAATGAAATTTTGCGAAGCATTATGCAATGAAGAATCTCTTTAAATAAATCTATTTTTAGATTTTTCGGCTCCACTTCGTTGCGCTCAAAATGACAGTGTTGCGGCTTAAGAAGGTTTTTTTTAATCACAAAAGCCACAAAAGATTTTGATGCTTTATTAAAGTCAACAAGCGTAAGAATAAAAGAACACAACAGTTTAAAAAAAATCTTTGATTTTTATGCTTTTGAGGACTTTTATAATTCTAAAAATCAGCTTTCTCATTATCTTTTGTGCCTTTTGCGATTAAATTTCCCTGTCATTCTGAATGGAATTTTGCGAAGCAATATGCAATGAAGAATCTATTAAAATGCAGTTATTTTTAGATTTTTCGACTCCACTTCGTTGCGCTCAAAATGACAGTGTTGCAGATTAAATGACAGTGTTTTTAAACACATCAGTCACATAAGATTTTATTATAATTTCTAAGCTTTAGATCAGAACACATTAGTTTTAAAAATCTTTGATTTTCTTCTCGTGTGATCTTTTATATTTGGTTAAAATAATGTGACTTATTTGATTATTAAAATTAATTTTATGCGGCAGGTTTTGTATCTTTTGCAGATAAAAACTTTTTAAAACCTGTAACCATAGAAATTGTATATGAGGAAATATTTTTTTAGTGTACTGTTCGGTGTTTTATTTTCTGTTCCTGCATTCGGATGCCTGAACGGAGAAACACTGCATCTCGAAGACGGAACCATTCTTTATGAAGATTATGAAGGATATGTTCCTTATGGTCATTCTTTTACCAATACCGAAGAACTGAATAAAATACTGTTATCGCTGGAAAAGGGTTACAGGGAAACAGGAAAACTGAATTATCTTTCAGATAAAGGACTGATCCTGATTATTCAGGGAAAATATAAGGAAGCCATTGAACTTTACAAAAAGATTGAAAAAGCGGAACCCAACCGATATTCTACCGCTTCCAATATCGGTACAGCTTATGAACTTTTCGGTAATAATGCCGAAGCGTTGCGCTGGATCGAAAAAGCAGTAAAAATAAACCCCAATTCTCACTACGGCTCCGAATGGATTCACATCAATATTCTGAAAGCCAAAATGAAAGGCGGAAAATTGATCAATTCCAGATTTTTAATCGGCATGGATTTCGGAAATGGAAAATTTCCTGAATCGGAAAGAGGTAATGGGGAACTTTTTGTTTTAAGAAAGCAATTGTATTACCAACTTAATGAGAGGATTTCTTTTGTAAAACCGAAGGATAAAATCGTAGCACAGCTTTTATTTGATCTCGGAAATATTTCTTATCTGATGCAGGAAAAAGAAGAAGCTGCAGAAACTTATAAAATGGCAAAAGAGTACGGTTTTAATAAGCCTGTTCTTGAAGAAAGACTGGCGTTGTATACACCGCCTGTAATCGATCATGTACAAAAGAAAGCAATTAAGGAAATTAAGTTTCAGACCAAACCCATACGAAGAACCGAACTGATTAGTTTTTGTGTAGCAATCGCGTATCTGCTATTTTCGGGAGTGATTGTTTTTGTATTCAGAAAGAAAATTTTTTAAAGTTTAAATACTGTTTTTGCATGAGAAAATATCTGAAAGTAACTGTGTTTTTTATTGGAATTATTCTCTTTCTGCTAATAATTGGACTTTTAAGAAGTAATAAAATTCCATTGGGACTGCCTTTCGCTTTTGGTCCGGGAGTACAGGATTTTACAAAGGACTTAACAGGAAATTATACGCTTTACAGAAATTCGGCGCAAGAAATATTTATAGCTCCGGATGACGGATGGGATTCGGAAACAGCGATCATTCCTGCAAAAGTTATTAAAGTGAATATTTATCAGGAATTCATTATTGCAGAAAGACACGGAATGAAAAGGATGAATGTACACGATAGTATGGATACTCTTGAGATTCCGGATAAAGAGAGTACAGATTACTGGATTTTAAATACTGAGGAAAATTATGTCTTAAAAAATTTAAAGAAGAATGATTTCAAAAGAAAACGGGAATCTTTAAAAATACCCGAAAAGATTGATTTAATTGATGTCTATGAATATTAGTTCAACAGCATTTTTTTACTTTAATCATGAATTTGCTTAATAATTAAAGTACTCAACTTGTTTTTTATGAATAAAATATTTTACATTTTTCTATTTCTGGCTCTGGTTTCCTGTAAAAAAGATCATGAGGTGAAAAAGGACGAATGGGATTATTTAAACAGCAGTTTTAATAACAAAGAAAACCTGAGCGATCTTACGATGCACTGTATGTATGATCTGTTTTCTGTAAAAAGGATCAATGATTCATTGTTCTACATCGGGCTTGATGAATTTCAGGGATGGAAAAAAGATTACAGAGTCTATGAAGATACCGTAAAATTAAGCGAGAATAAAAAGATTACAGATTCATTGGGCAACCAGAAAAAACAGATCTTAAGATTTTCGAACAACCATGATGTGGATCTTGAAATTGAGATTCATAAAATTGCAGTGCATTTCGACTCGGTTTCTCTCTACGAATATAACGGAAGAGTAAGCATCAATAACAAAAAGCTTCAGTATACCTGCAAAGATTTATTTGTAAAGTAAAAATTGTTTTTCATCAGGAAAATGATATTTTTAAAGGATGAAATTATTCACGATAAAGCAAATTTTATCTTCTTGTCAGCTTTTAGATGAAGCAGGGAATATCGTTGCGGAAAGGCTGGCTAATTTTGTTTTCTCAACTAATGAAAGACTGAAAATCAAAGATCAAATATACAGGATTAAATATTCAGGTCTTTTTTGGGAGAAAACTGAATACTTTGATGAAAAGGGAAATGTTGTCGTAATGATTGATCGCGTAAACCAAAGAATATTTCATTATCAGGATCGATATACCGAAATATATTTCTACAGATCAAAGGGTTTTATCAATATAACTGTTTCTTTATACCGTTTTCAGGATGATGCCTTAATGATGACATTCAGCTTCAGAAATTCTTTTTTTAAACAAAAGCCGAAGATCGAAACAGCAGATGATTTCAACAATCTGTTGCTTTTAACCGTATTTTTTCATCACAATCTCAGAGAATCTGAAGATTGATCTGAACGTAATTTTTTTAAATAACAGCCTTTTAAATTTAACCACGAAATCCGTAAAGGAAATCTGTCATTCTGAATGAAATTTTGCGAAGCATTATGCAATGAAGAATCTCTTAAAATGCAGTTATTTGAGATTTTTCGACTCCACTTTGTTGCGCTCAAAATGACAGTGTTGCAGATTAAACGACAGTGTTTTTAAACACTTAAGTCACATAAGATTTTAAATAATTTAAGGATTTGGTCAGTAAAAAAAATTTCATTCAAAAATATATTGAAAACCAATGAAAAGAAGAATGTAAAAATTTACGCCGAACAACTCAAGTTATTGGATTGCGATTCAGTTTATTCTTTTATGAATTTTTCATAATAAATTTTATCCTTCGTCTGGATTTTCAGGTAATAAACACCTTTTGCAAAATCTTCGACTTTTACAGATTTTTGATTATCGGCTTTTGTAATGAATCTTCCTAAGTTATCATAAACTTCCAAGGATAAAACATCACTTTCCGAAGCCACATTCAGAATATTTTTAACAGGATTCGGGAAAATGGCAATATTGTTTTTCTTTACCAGTTCCGAAGTGTTTAAAACGTTATTGTAAAGACCTCCGAAATTTAAAATTCCAAATCCAATCTGATCGGTATGATTCGGATAAAGAGAAGCGTTCTGTCTTAATTTATCCCTCATTAAATCTCTGTTCAAGGTAGGAAAAGCCTGAATAAGACAGGCGACTCCTCCCGCAGCAATGGGAGTGGCAATGGATGTTCCGTTAACTGAAATGGTTGAATTATTATTGATAACACTTGTTGCAGCGGTTCCTCTTGCACTCGCATCGGGTTTTACAACACCCGCAGAATTCGGACCGAAAGATGAGAACGTGGAAGAAGCTCCTGAAGAATCTACGGCTCCGATGGTAAAGACTTTTGCATTATCCGCCGGAGTTAAAATGTAATGCCAAGTCTGAGCTCCTGAATTTCCTGCGGCAAATAATGTGAAAATTCCTTTGTTAACAGCTATTTCGGCTCCTCTTGCAATAAAGGAAGTGGTTCCGTTCATATTGGCATAAGTGTAGTTGTATTTCGGATCATCAAAAGTAGCATAGCCCAGAGAAGTTGTAATCATATCCACTCCTTTACGGTCGGCTTCTTCTGCAGCTTCAATCCAGTACAGTTCTTCTTCAGGAATTTCGATTGTAGCATTTTCACTTCGGTACAGATAAAAATCGGCATCCGGTGCGGAACCTACAAAAGTATCCTGAATGTAACCTCCGATTGCACCCAAAATAGCAGAACCGTGATTATTGAGTGAAGTATTGTAAATGTCTGTTCCTTTAGCCACAAAATCATATCCGCCTTTGATGTGTCCGTTCGTCCATAATCTTGAATAGGCAGAACCTGTATTGACGTAAGGAAATCCGGAATCAATTACTGCAATGGTAACTCCGCTTCCTGTGTAGCCAGCTAAATGGAGGGGGCGAAGATTGATCTGGTCGATCTGTGCAGAACCAGAACCATAGTCAAAAGTGGTTAAATTTTTATTAGCGGAATCTGTTGGATTATCCCACTTATTCTGATGACATAATTTTGTTCCTCCCGAAGAATTTCTTGCAAAACTTTCTACAGACTGTACATAATTCTGCGCCTGAAGCGTGGTAATCTGAGCCGGAGTTGCATTCACGGCGACACCATTCAGCCACTTCGAATAATCGGTTACGGTGAACCCTAAATTCTGAATATTGGTAATGTAAGTCGGTTCTATAGGAGCATCCTGATCATTGAGTGCAATTCCTAACGAAGCACGTCTGTTAAGGGATTTTTGAGATAATTCTGATAACGGATTTGCATAAAATGCAGCCTTGTTCGGTTTGTCCTTAAAAAATACAAAAACAAGCGATGTCTGTGCAAAACTGACAGAGTAACCTGCTAAAAGACAAAAAAGTAAAGTTTTTTTCATGTATTTATTTTGTATAAAGATAAAACAAAATCAATAAAATTTTTGAAGGGATTTTAAATTCCTTATTTTTACAGAAATATTTATTTATGAAAAAGATTCAAATGGTTGACTTACAAAGTCAGTATTACAAGATAAAAAATGATGTGGATAATGCCGTTTTAAATGTAATGGATTCAGCGGCTTTTATCAATGGTCCTGAAGTAAAGTCATTCCAGAATGAATTAGAGTCCTATCTGGACGTAAAACATGTTATTCCCTGCGCAAACGGAACTGATGCACTTCAGATTGCTTTAATGGGTCTTGATCTGAAGGAAGGTGATGAGATCATCACGGCAGATTTTACTTTTGCGGCAACGGTGGAAGTTATTCATTTGCTTAAACTTAAATCGGTTTTGGTAGATGTGGATTATGATACTTTCACCATTTCAACAGAGGCGATTAAAAAAGCCATTACTCCGAAAACAAAAGCGATTATTCCGGTACATATTTTTGGGCAGTGCTCGAATATGGAAGAAATTTTAAAAATTGCTGAAGAGCATAATTTATATGTAATTGAAGACAATGCACAAGCAATCGGTTCTGAATTCACTTTTTCGGACGGAACTGTAAAAAAAGCGGGAACCATGTCTACGGTGGGAACGACTTCTTTCTTTCCTTCTAAAAATTTAGGATGTTATGGAGACGGTGGAGCAATTTTCACGAATAATGATGATCTGGCGCACCGTTTAAGAGGAATTGTAAACCACGGAATGTACCAAAGATATTATCATGATGAGGTTGGAGTAAATTCAAGATTGGACAGTGTTCAGGCTGCTATTTTGAGAAAAAAACTTCCGCATCTGGATAACTATAACGAAGCAAGAGGAAGAGCAGCAGATTATTATGATGAAGCTTTTGCCGGACACGAACATATTTTAACACCAAAAAGAGCGGAATATTCTACTCATGTTTTCCACCAGTATACTTTAAGAATTCTGAACGGAAAGCGTAATGATTTGCAAAAATTCTTAGCTGAAAAGGAAATTCCCGCAATGATTTATTATCCGGTAGCTTTAAGAAAGCAAAAAGCCTATTTTCAGGAAAGTAACGACGCTGATTTTGTAAATACAGACAAACTTTTAGATCAGGTAATTTCTCTTCCGATGCATACGGAACTGGATGATGAGCAACTGAAGTATATTACGGATGCGGTGTTGGAGTTTATGGGGAAATGAGATAAATGGAAAAGAAGGTTTTTAAATATAAATTTGTTTATTGGATCGCTATTTTAACTAATATTATTTTTTGTATTGCATTTGGATTTGGTCTTTACAATAAAATAATAAGTAATTTGCTTTTTGATATATATACAGCATTGATATTCATAATTGAAATACTTTCTTTTCAATCATTGATTTTATTAGTTAAGAAGAATAAAATATCAGTTTTAACTTTTTCGATATCACTAATTTTGATTTTTTTAATTATCTCTTTTGGTATTTCTAAAAAAATCTTTTTGGGAGATTTTGGAAATAACGATATGGATTATATTATGACTCCAATTGTTTACTCAATATTGTTCGGGCTGCAGTTCTTAATAATAAAATATAGATTCAAAATTGATTATCTTCAGTTAGAAATTAATCAAATAGGAGAAAATCAAGATTAAAAAATAATTAAATGGCAATACTCGTAACAGGAGGTTTAGGATATATCGGCTCGCATACAGTTGTTGAGCTTCTGAATAGCAATTTTGAGGTTGTTATTGTAGACGATTTATCGCATTCCGAGAGATTTATATTAAAAAATATTGAGGAAATTACAGGAAAAAAACCTGTTTTTTATCCTTTCGATCTAAAAAGAAAAGAACTTTTAACGCAGGTTTTTGATGCTCATGAAATTGACGGATGTATCAACTTTGCGGCATTCAAAGCGGTGGGCGAAAGTCAGGTGAAACCTGTTGATTATTATGAGAACAATTTGTTTTCATTAATCAATATCTTACAGGAATTTAAAGAAAGAGGAATTTCAAACTTTATTTTCAGCTCATCCTGCACGGTTTACGGACAGGCGGATGAAATGCCGATCCACGAAAATACTCCGTTAAAAATGCCTGAAAGCGTTTACGGAAAGACAAAGCAGATGGGAGAGGAGATCCTGATTGATTTTGCAAAAGCATATCACCGCAAAATTTCTTTATTAAGATATTTCAATCCGATCGGAGCGCATCCTTCAGCAAAAATAGGGGAGTTACCTATTGGAGTTCCGAATAATTTAGTACCTTTCGTGATGCAAACTGCGGCAGGAATCCGTGAAAAACTAAATGTCTGGGGAAATGATTATCCTACCGAAGACGGAACGGCTGTCCGTGATTATATTTATATTGTAGATTTAGCTAAAGCCCATGTTGCAGCACTGAAAAAATTAATGGCAGACAATTCTGATCATGCAGTTGTTGATATTTTTAATTTAGGAACAGGAAAAGGTTCATCGGTTCTGGAAGTAGTAAAAGCTTTCGAAACAGCAAATGACGTGAAAGTTCCTTACCAGATCTGCAGCAGGAGAGAAGGAGATATTACCATTGCTTATGCAAACGTAGATAAAGCCCAAAAAGAGCTTAACTGGAAGTCTGAAACATCTTTGGAAGAAGCATTACGGACAGTTTGGCAATGGCAAAAATATTTAGAAACAAGAAACACTTAACAATTTGTACAAAAAAGAAGACATTTATATGAAAACACAAAGAATAGGCATCACGTTTTCGTCATTCGACTTGCTTCACGCAGGACATATTAAAATGCTTGAAGAAGCAAAAACAGTATGTGACTACCTTATCGTAGGTTTGCAGATTGATCCCTCTCATGATCGTCCAACCAAAAATAAACCGACTCAGACCATCGTAGAAAGATATATTCAGTTAAAAGCAGTAAATGCTGTTGATGAGATCATTCCATATTACACGGAGGAAGATCTTCTGGATATTTTAAAATCTTTTGTAATTGATGTGAGAATTATCGGGGACGATTATCTTGACAGAGATTTCACCGGTAAAAAATACTGTGAAGAAAAAGGAATTGAGATTTTTTACAATAAAAGAGATCACAGGTTTTCTTCCAGCGATTTAAGAAAAAGAATTTACGAAGCTGAACTTCAGAAACTGGAAAAAGTAGAAGCTGCAAAATAAAAAAATCCCGAATTTAATTTCGGGATTTTTTGTTACATTGGTCCTTGCTGATCGTCTCCGGTTGCATTGGAGTTGATGTCTTTTTTACGTTTCGGCTGCTCTACTTTTTCGTTTCCTTGCTTGAATCTGTAGGTCAAGGATAAAGCAAATTGTCTTGGCTGCCATTGCATATAAGAATCTCTGCTAAATCCAGGTCCGTAAGATGTAGATTGCATTGCTCTGGTATTGAAAATATCCTGAATATTGAATGAAATCGTTCCGTCTCCTTTCCAGATTGTTTTTGAAGCTCCAAAATTCAAAGCATACATATCTTTTCTGTCAACACTCTGTGTTTTTTGTCCTCCTCTGTAAAAACCCTGAAGCTGAAAGCTTAATGTTTTATCGATTTTAATAGTGGAAGTAAGTCTTGCTCTTACGGCTAATCCACTTCCTTCAAAAGAAAGAGGTTCGCTTATTAAAGCCGGATCAAAGAAAACACCTTTCGTGTTATATCCGAAAATATCTACGTTTCCAAGGAATTTTAGCCATTTTGTAGTATCCCAGTTGAAGTTAAGATCTAAACCGAATCTGTCATCGCTTCCAACGTTTACAGGCTTGGTATGGAAAACCGTAGTCGGGACATTATTAATCAATTCCTGTTTGTTGTATGTTACAATCTTTACATCATCAGTCTGATGTCTGAAATACAATGTTGGATTGATGGTAAATTTACTTTTTGAAATGCTGTATCCTAACTCGTAAGAATCTACATAAGAAGGATTCAGATCGATATTTCCGTCAAAAATATTCTGATTATCGCTATAGCTTGGGTTAGGAATCAAAAAGAAAGATCTCGGTCTGTCTATTCTGCGAGAATAGTTTAACAAAAACTGATTGTCTTTTGCGATTTCATAACTCAAAAATACACTTGGGAAAAGATTATTGTAGTTCTTTGTTGTCTTCTGTGTATCACCGGACATATTCAGATAATCAATATCTATAGTAGAATATTCATTTCTCAAACCTAACTGATAACCTAAATTACCGATTTTGCTTTTGAACTGAACATACCCTGCATTGAACATTTCTTCATACTTTGCATTGTATGTATAGTCATCAAGATAAAGCATGAACGGCAATGTAGATGTTTTCTGCATTACAAGGTTCTGATAGTTGTTGTTATTAACATCTATTCTGTAACCAGCTTCTAATTTTGAGTTTTCACCTATCGGAAGTTCATAATCTGCTTTACCGATTAATGTTTTATTCTTTGTTTTTTGATCAATATTATTTTCTAAATCAAAAAAGCTGTTTTGAGTCTGGTAAATATAACTTCCATTATTGGAGCGATTGCTCTGTACACTCAATGATAAGGATAAATTATGTCCCTTATCGTTAAATTTATGATCTAATCCAAAATCTCCCTGAAAAGCAAGGTTGTCGTTGGTTCCAATACTGGTTCTGTTTCTTGTCGTAATTGCGTTACTGAAAGAATAATTGGTATAATCGATATTTCCGGTATTGGTTCCGTCAAAAGTTCTTACGGTTCCCGAAGCGTTGATTGAAGTTTTGTCGGTAAGATCTACAACTAAACCTCCGGTTGCGTTATAGTTATCGTTTTTGCTTTTAGAAATCGATTCGTTATGCGTTTCTCTGAAATCTCCTCTAGAAAGATAAGCATTGTTTCTCTGGGTATTCTTAGATTCTCTGTAACCGCCGCCGCCATTAAGAAACCAAGTGAATCTTCCCTTTCTCCAGCTTAAATTGGTATTAAGATTTGTTTGTGGTAAATATCCTAAAGTTCCGGTAACACTTCCGTTGAAGCCTGTTTTCTTATTTTTCTTAAGAATAATATTTAAGATACCTGCTGTTCCGCTTGCCTCAAATTTTGATGAAGGGTTGGTAATTACTTCAATTTTCTCGATCTGATCTGCCGGAATACTCTGCAAAGCATTGGCTCCGTCATCGATCCCCAGAAGGGCAGAAGGTTTTCCGTTGATTAAAAATTTTACGTTAGAACTTCCTCTCATAGAAACCGTTCCGTCTGTGTCTACAGAAACCGAAGGAACGTTGGAAAGGACATCCTGAAGATTTCCACCTTTACTTACAATATCCTGAGACGGATCATATGTTCTTTTATCCAGTTCCACCTTGTAAGGCTTCGTAGCCTGAGCTGTGATCACAACTCCCTGAATGTCTCCGGTTTTCAGATTGGTAGCGCTTTTTTCAGGGTCGATTGATAAAGCACCGATGTTTCCTGCCGCAGTAATTTGTTTGTTAACTACGCTTTTCTGGTAATCGATTGCTTCAATAGTAATATCGTAAGCTCCCGGAGCAAGATCAAGCTTGTACTGACCTTTTTCGTCGGTAAGCGTAGCATCACTGAACTGTTTGTTTGCCTTGTTACTGAAGGTAACAGAAGCGTAAGGAACGGGCTGGTTGTTCTTGCTGACCACCGACCCGGAAATACCGACCTTCTCCTGTGCAAAAGCCAATGCCGCTGCCGAAAGTACAAAAGTAAGCCCTAAGGTTTTCTTTGTAAAAATGTTAATGATTTCCGTCTGATTCATAAGGTATTTTTTGTGTAAAATCATGAAAGATTTTACTTAATATTGTGAAATTGTTAATCTGTTTAAATTTCAGAATACTAAGTTTAATTTATTATTTGTAAGGTATATGTCGAATTAAAAAGCCAAATGTTAGTTATAGAATTGTTAAAAAAAAGTTAATATGATTATTATTTTATATTTTTAGAATTCAGCCAGTCCTGGTAAGCTTTAGCATTAATAGCATGTTGCTCTGCACTCGCTGTAAACTTGTGGTATCCGAATCTCGCAGGATCGGCACACATAAAAATATAATCGTTCTTTTCTGCATTTAACACAGCATCCACAGAATTTTTATCTACTATACAAATAGGTCCCGGAGGAATTCCTTTATTAGCATACGTGTTGTATGGCGATGGAGTAGACAGATGCTTATAAAAAACCCTTTTAATCTGCTCCTTAAAATTCGTTTGCTTATTGATTGCATAAATTACCGTTGGATCAGATTGAAGCTTCATCCCTTTTTTATAACGGTTAAGATACAATCCTGCAATCGTTTTCTGTTCGTCCTTTTTTCCTCCCGATTCCTTGTACACAATAGAAGCCAAAGCATAAATCTGATCTCTCGTTAAACCGGATTGCTCTTCTTTAGACTTTCTTTCGCTGTTCCAGAATTCATTATACTGATCATCAAATTTTTTGAAAAATTCTTTCGGAGTTACCGTCCAGAAAAAATTGTACGTATCAATAAAGAAATATTTTTTTAAATCTTCCGCATTGTTATATCCTTTTTCGGCAGCAATCGAATTGAAATCATTCACAAATTGTAAAGAATCCAGTTCTGTTTTTTTGGTTACTTTACCAATCATCTGATAAACATCCCCAAAATCACCAATTCTGAAACTGTTCTCACTCTGATTTCCTGCTTTAATCATATTAACCAAATTCGCATTCCCTAAACCTTTCTGAAAATGATAACGTCCCGGTTTGAAATTTTTTTCAAGATCCTTTTCTTTCGCAACGGCTTCAAAAGCTTCTTTATTGTCAACATATTTTGCCGCAGAATCAAGGATTTGTTTAAAATTCGCTTGGTGAGGAATCAAAACATATCCATCCTTTTTAATGTTGTTGCCGTAGTATTTTCTATAAAATCTAAATCCAAAAAATCCGCCTGCTACAAAAACAAGCAGGATGATGATAAGAATTGCTTTCTTCATTTAAATGGTGATTAAAAGTTTTGTTTTTTTAAATAAGGTCTATTTTACCTCTAAAAACCTGCTTTGCAGGACCTTCGAGCCAGATGTTCTGAAAAGTGTCTCCGTTTTTTTCAGCATATACTTTCAGATTTCCGCCCAAAGTTTTAACTTTTACAGAGATTAGATGGTTATTTTGCAGAAAGGTTAAAGCCGAAGCTGTAACTCCGGTTCCGCAACTGTACGTTTCGTCCTCAACGCCTCGTTCATAGGTTCTTACGAAAATCTCATCATCCGAAATTTTTTCCATAAAATTCACATTGATGCCTTTTTCCTTATAATTTTCAGAATTTCTGATGCTGTTTCCTTCCGCAAAAACGTTGTAGTTAACGATATCTTCCACATATTTCACGTAATGTGGCGAACCCGTATCCATCACCGTATCCTCTCCGTCATTGGAAATGGTAGCAACATCGCTCATTTTTAATTTTACAATTCCATTGTGGATTTCGGCAATATGTTCCCCATCGATAGCGGTAAATTTGCAGTTGCCTTCAAAAATATCAAGGAAAAAAGCGAACGCTACAGAACATCTCGCCCCGTTTCCGCAAAAACTTTTAGAGCCGTCTGAGTTGTAATAATCGACTTCAAAATCATACCCTTTCGCGGTGTTTATTTTGATAAGTCCGTCTGCACCGATCCCGAAACGGCGGTCGCAAAGTTTCTGAATATTCTCAATGGAAAGATCATCCCATTCTCCGGAACGATTGTCTATCATTACAAAATCGTTTCCTGTACCCTGATATTTATAAAATTCCATATTTCTTAATAGAATGTTTGTTTTAAAAATTGAAACTGCAAAATTACTATAATTAAAACGAAAACGAACAGTGTTAGCTGTCCGTTTCCTTATTTATAATGGTTTTATCTGAATCCGCCTCCGCTTCTCGTTGGTTGAGGAGAAGTTGTCTGGGGTTGAGGAGTCGAAGCTCCCGAACTGTTTCTGAATCCTCTGTTGTTTGAATTCATATTGCTTCCGGAATTATTTCTGAAACCACTGTTTGAATTGCTGTTCCCCGAATTATTTCGGAAACCTCCGTTGTTCTGAGGTCGTGGAGTCGTTGTATTCTGCTGTGGATTTCTGAATCCGTTATTCGGTCTCTGGTTTGTGTTCTGTCCGTTGTTCGGTCTGAAACTTCCGTTCGAACTTCCGTCGTTTACACCGCCTCTGAAACCGTTATTAGGTCTTGCCGAAGTCGTTCCGTTCGATCCCGATCTTCTTTCAACATATACTTTTCTTCTGGAGTTATTATAATTCTGGTAATAATAAGGCATCCCGTTATCATAATAATACGTGTAGTCGTTTCTGTAATAATATCCGTCGTTTCCCCAATATCCGCCGTTTCCGTAATATCCCTGAGGCGCATAATAATATCCGTTGTCATAATAAGGATCTCCGTAATTATTGACATAAGGATCCGAATATATCGCGCAGGAAGTTAAACTTGCCATTGTAATTAAGCTGAATGCTATTTTAAATAAATTTTTCATGTTTTTGAATGTACTTTTTTTCTTTATAACTTTTTTTCCAACTGGCGTATCCCTGGATCGCCATAATAGTAAATACCAAATATTGAACCGAAGTGATTCCGAGTTCCTTATAAATCATCATCGGAATGCAGATAAAATCTCCGATGATCCAGAAAATCCAGTTCTCTATGCGCCTTTTCGCCATAAACCACATACCCACCAGAAAAATAGAAGTGGTAATCACATCCAGCCAGTTTCCCCAATCCAAATGATCCAAGCCTAAATCCACACCTTTCATAGAAAATCGATTGTCAATATAAGGCTTGAAATAATACACTACCGTTACTAAAATTAAACTTAAGACGAAAAGTAAAATTCCGTACAGCCATTCTTTTTTGGATGCCCAGCTTACTTCCACATGAACGTGATCTTGAGAACTTTTTCCCCACAGAATCCATCCGTAAACGCTCATTACAGTATAATAAACATTAATCATACAGTCTCCGAGCAACCCGAAATTAAAAAGAATGTACACATAAATTAAAGTTGAAACAATTCCTGTAGGATAAACCCAGATATTTTTTTTAATGGAAAAATAAACACTTAAAATTCCGAATACCGTAGCCGAGAATTCCAGCAAAATCTGCGTAGCAGAGTAGGTTTCATAAGGTTTTATGAAAAGATCATATACATTCATGCGTTCAAAAGTAAATAAAAAAACACTTACTTTGCAATGATTTAAATATTATGAAAATCAGATTTTTAAGTTTCATAATTTAAAATTAACACGGAAAAATTATTAATAAACGTTAATGTTTCTAAATTTTTTATATTTTCGTAAATCTTTAATAAATAATAAAATATGTCTAAAATTTGGACCAAAAAACCGATGAGTGCTTTCGAAAATGATATGAAAAGCAGTCAGCTCAAAAGAGTACTCGGTAAATGGAGTCTTACAGCTATCGGAATCGGGGCTATTATTGGTGGAGGAATTTTCGTACTTACAGGTACCGGAGCGTATTATCATGCGGGACCTGCATTGGCTCTTTCCTTCATTATTGCCGGAATTGCTTGTGTATTTGCAGCGTTGTGTTACTCAGAATTTGCATCTATTCTGCCTGTTGAAGGTTCAGCGTATGCGTATGCGTACGGAACAGTGGGAGAAATATTTGCATGGATCATCGGTTGGGGACTCATCCTCGAGTATGCGATGGGATCTATGACAGTAGCCGTTTCCTGGTCGGGATATTTTAATAAGTTGTTAAAAATGTTCGGTCTTCATCTTCCGGATTACCTTACCTCAGATCCAGCAAGTTATTCAGGAGAAGGTTTTTCAATGAATTTACCGGCATTCCTTATCGTAATTTTTGTAATTTCTATCCTTATCAAAGGAACTAAAGAAGCGGCTAAAGCAAATAACCTTATCGTAATCATGAAGGTTTCTGCGGTTCTTTTCGTGATTATTGCAGGAGCATTCTTCATTAATGCAGACAACTGGAATCCTTTCATTCCTGCTGCTACAATGGTAAAAGAAGGAGAAAATCTTAAAGAAGCTTACGGTATTCAAGGTATTATTTCCGGAGCTGCGGCAATTTTCTTTGCTTACGTAGGTTTCGATGCCGTTTCTACTCAGGCAGGTGAAGCTATTAATCCGAAAAAAGATGTTCCGTTTGCGATCATCGTTTCACTTTTGGTTTGTACAGGATTATATATTTTGGTATCTCTTGTTTTAACAGGGATGATGCATTACTCAGACTTCAATCCACAAGGAAAATATCCGGACGCAATTAAAGCACCTGTAGCGTATGCATTCGAAATTGCAGGACAGGGTTGGGCTGGATACATCATCACGATTGCAGCAACTGTAGGTTTAATTTCCGTATTGATGGTAATGATCATGGGACAATCGAGAATTTTCTTAGGAATGTCTAAAGACGGTCTTATTCCTAAAATGTTCAGCGATGTTCATCCGGTAAGAAAAACACCGGCTAAAAGTTTAATGCTTTTAGGAATCATTATCGCTACTGTTGCAGCGTTTACACCAATTAGTAAACTGGCAGATATGACGAGTTTCGGTACCTTATTCGCATTTACAATGGTTTGTGTTGCGGTTTGGATCTTAAGAAAAAAAGAGCCGAATATGCCAAGAACATTTAAAGTTCCTGCGCTTCCTGTAATTGCAACATTAGGAATCTGCATCAATCTTTATCTGATCTGGAACTTAAGCCACGAGGCAAAATACCTTTCCATGGCTTGGTTAGCGCTTGGTGTGGTCATTTACTTTACGTACAGTTTAAGAAACAGTAAACTTCACAAAGTAGGTTATGGCGAAACGTTCAAAGCAGAGCAGGAGCCGTTAGAAAAACCTGATTTAGATTAAAATTTTATAAATAGATCAAATAAAATCCACAGAATTCTGTGGATTTTTTATTTTTGTGAATATGAAAAAGCTTTTACCATTTTTACTTTCATTCTCCGGAATTTTTACATTTTCTCAAAAGATCGAAAGTTCAGAAACAATTTTAAACGATAAAATCAGCATCAGAGCTATTGAAATCTACGATAACAAAGTCTGGTACAGCGGAACGGACTCCAAGTTTGGTTATGTTGATCTTAAAAATACAGACAATCAGAAACAGATTAAATTATCGGAAAAGAAATTGCAGTTTCGTACTTTGGGACAGGATAAAAAGGCTTTTTATGCCATTAATATCGAAAGTCCCGCTGAATTTTTTAAGATTGATAAAAAAAGCTTGAAATATGAAGTGGTATTTAGAGATACTGTGAAAACGGCTTTTTATGATGCGCTTCATTTTGTGAATGATAAACTGGCTTATACTTTCAGTGATGCAGATAAGGACAGCAAATTAAAACTTGCCAAATTTGATAACGGAAAATGGACTATGCTTAAAAATGATGTCGTACTGAATGAGGGAGAAGCAGCTTTTGCAGCAAGCAATACCAATATTTCATCCACCAAAAACTATTTATGGATTGCAACAGGAGGGAAAGCTTCAAGAATTTTAAAATTAAATTTTAAGAATAATCAGTTTAAAATTTTCAATACTCCGGTTATTCAGGGAGAATCTTCTCAGGGAATCTATTCCATCGATTTTTTAGACGATACATTCGGGATTGCGGTTGGCGGAGATTACACAAAACAGGAAGCTAATATCAACAATATCGCCACAACCAATGACGGCGGAGAAACTTGGCAAATTCAGGCTTCCGGACAAAATGCAGGATATACAACCTGTGTGAAAATTAAACCAAATTCCAAAGGAAAAGAGATCATTTCTGTCGGAGATCAACACATCAGTTATTCTTCGGATTTCGGAAAAACATGGAAGAAAATTTCGGAGGAGAAAGGGTTTTTTGTTTGTCAATGGATTAATGAAAATACCGTTGTTTTTGCAGGAAATGGTAAAATTTCTGTCATGAAATTGAAATTCTGAATCTAAAGAATAGAATTTAACTTCATAAATTCCAGAAACGATTATTTTTTTGAACTTATCTTTGATGTTTTATATGGAGTCTGTTTAAACTTTTTATTTAACCGCAAAGGTACAAAAGATAACTAACCTTTTATTTAAAGCTGATGATTATAAATGAAAAAGTTCACAATAGTTTTTAAAAATCTTTGATTTTTATTCTTTTGAGCACTTTGAATATTCTGATTATGCAGTATGATGTCTTTTGCCACTTTTGTGGTTAATTTCGAAATTAGATTAAACATATTTAAATTCGGAATATTTAGACTCATTATAAATTTCATAAAAACGACTAATATATTTCATGATACAAAATTCATCAGATATAGTTAATTTTGCATTGTGAAACCTGATTTCGGTTCACCTTAAAATTGTAAACAGAAAATGAATTCTTTAATCGATAAATATAACATTCCCGGACCTCGTTACACTTCTTATCCTACCGTTCCTTACTGGGATGAAAATTCTTTCACTCCGGAATTGTGGAAGCAGAGTGTCATCCGAACATTCAAAGAAAGTAATGCAGAAGAGGGGATTTCCATATACATTCACCTTCCTTTTTGCGAAGCTTTATGTACGTTCTGCGCGTGTCACAAACGGATCACAAAACAACACAGCGTTGAAATTCCTTATCTCGAAAGTGTTTTGAAAGAGTGGCAGCTTTACCTTAAACTGTTTAACGAAAAGCCTAAACTGAAGGAATTGCATTTAGGAGGCGGAACTCCCACTTTCTTTTCTCCGAAAAACTTAAAAACCTTACTGGAAGGAATTTTTGAAACCGTAGAAATTGCCGAACATCAGGAATTTTCTTTTGAAGGACATCCGAATAATACCACGAAAGAGCATCTTCAGACTTTATACGATTTAGGCTTCAGAAGAGTAAGCTTTGGCGTTCAGGATTACGATCCGAAAGTGCAGAAAGCGATCAACAGAATTCAGTCTTTCGAAAAAGTAAGAGAAGTGACGGAGTGGGCGAAAGAAATCGGTTACAGAGGAATCAGTCACGATTTGGTTTTCGGACTTCCGCATCAGACTTGGGAAGCAATGGAAAGCACCATCCGCAAAACGATGGAACTAAAACCGGATCGATTGGCATTTTATTCTTACGCGCACGTTCCGTGGGTGAAAGGTGTCGGACAAAGAGGTTTTGATGAAAACGATTTGCCAAGTGGTGAAGAAAAACGCCGTTTGTACGAAGACGGTAAAAAATTATTAGAAGAATTAGGCTACATCGAAGTCGGAATGGATCATTTTTCTCTGGAACATGACGATTTGTACCAGTCTCTGATTCAGAAGAAATTGCACAGAAATTTCATGGGCTATACCTCAAGCAAAACCCAGTTGATGGTTGGTTTGGGAATGTCTGCCATTTCAGATTCTTGGTATGCTTTTGCCCAGAATATCAAAACCGTGGAAGAATACCAGAAAATGGTGGAAGAAGAGGAAATTCCTGTCGTGAAAGGTCATATTCTGAATGATGAAGATCTTACGGTAAGAAGACATATTCTGAACCTGATGTGTCAGTTGGAAACCACTTTTGACATCCATAATTCTTTTCCGGAGCTTGAAAATGCATTTGAAATGCTGAAAGAAATGGAAAATGATGAGCTGGTGGAAATTAACGGTCATCATATCCAGATTACAGAAAAAGGAAGAGCCTTTACGAGAAATGTAGCAATGGTTTTTGATCTCAGAATGATGAGAAACAAGCCGGAAACGAGAATTTTCTCGATGACGATATAATGGCATGAACAGAAAATTTCTTTTGATATTTCTTTATCTGTATGCGTTGGTTTTCAGTGTTTCAAAAACAATAAGGATTCCGAATGAATGGGCAAGATCTCATTGGTTGCTGGATTACAGATTTGGATTTATCAAAAGAGGTTTAGCCGGAGAATTATTCGGTTTTTTATGTGAGAAGAAGCTGTTTTCGATTACCGTTCTTTCAGCAGGGATCTTATGTTTACTGTACTTTTTAATTTTAAAAATTGCATTAAAATCCACCTTAAGTTTTCAGAAAAGTTTTTACAGGATCTTATTCTTTGTCATTTTTCTGCTTTCCCAATACATCGTGTTTTCTGCTCATTTAATCGGTTATTTTGATCATGTTATTTTCCTGCTGACTATTTTATCAGTCTACCTGATCGGGCGGGGAAAGTTATTTTTATCTTCGTTGGTTGCCGTTTTTAGTATTTTTATTCACGAGATTTCTCTTTTTCTGATGCTTCCTGTCTGTTGTTTTTCCATTATTATGAATGAAACTTCAATACAGCAGTTTTCATTCAGAGATATTATTTCAAAACATCTTTTAAAGAAATTTGGTGTATTTATTATTCTGCCTCTTTTTGCCGTGTTTTCAATTTCTTTTTTTCAGGAAATTTATGGAGGAAATTATTATTCTGAAATTTTCAGCTATCTGAAAGGCTCATCAATTTCACCAAAAGTGGCAGATTCTGTTTCTGGAGCCTATACAAAAAGCTTTTCGTATTATCTTAAAGATCAGTATGTGCATTTTATACAAAGGCTATTTATATCTAAAGCGACGATATTTTACGGAATTCCGCTTCTTTTTTCTTTATGGATGATGTTTAAGGAATTTAAATTACAGAAGAATATTCAGCTCTTCATACTTTTGGCATCAGTTTCTTTTATTCCGTTGCTGTTGCATGCCATCGCTTATGATACTTACAGAATCTGGAGTTTCCCTTTTATGATTCTGTTTTTAATTTTCTGGATTTTAAGCTCAAAATCTGAAAAAAATGAACATGAGACAAAGTCAATATCAGTTCCCGAAATTGTATTTTTTATGGCTGCTTTTCTTTTGGTAACCCTGATTCCGAATTTTTTATTTGATGATGAAACGGAGAGGTTTTCTTTATGGATGAGACTCATTTTAATCCTTCCGGTTCTTTCAATTCTTTATTTTTTAAAAAAAAGCTTCAATCAGAAAACCGACTGAAGCCTATTAAAAAACTGTTTGAAAATTTATTTAATTATTATTTTTTTGCTGTAAGATTTTTCATTTCCTGAATTCAAGTTAATAAAATAAACTCCTGCAGGAATTACTGAAATATTTACACTGTTGTCACTTTCAATTTTTCCCTGTTCCAAAACCTTTCTTCCTTCAAAACTGATGATCTCAACCGTTGTATTTTTATCTTTTACACCCTCGATGAAAATCTTTTTAGAAGCAGGATTCGGATAAACTTTTATCTGGGTTGAAATACTGCTCTCATTCGTTCCCAGACTTGTCGTGGTAATTCTGAAAATTTTACCGCTGTTAACGGCAGCTACAAAAAGCTCATTCTGATTATTCACTCCGAATGTTGAAAAATTATTGCCTGAAAAAGCGGAAGTCCATGTGATCGAATCATCGGAATTCAGACTTCCGATCTGCGTAGAGCAGTAATCTGCAAAAAAATACCTTCCCTGCAACGCAGGAAACTGCGTTCCTCTGTAAACATAACCTCCCGTTATCGAACATTTTCCTCCGGAATGATCATAGGCTGCAACTGGAAAAGTCATCGTCGATTGCGCGGCGCAACCTGCCGTATTGTAAGTATTATTTCCTTCATAACAGCGCCATCCGTAGTTAATTCCGGCTTGTGTTAACGGCATTCTGTTGATTTCTTCAATCTGTCCCTGTCCCACATCGGCAATCATTACATTACCTGAAACAGTATCAAAATTAAATTTCCATGCATTTCTTAATCCGTAAGCCCAGACTTCATCGGCTCCGTCAACTCCCACAAAAGGATTTCCCGGCGGAATATTGTAAGGTCCGGTAGAGTTGATATCCAATCTTAGTAATTTACCCAAAAGAGAATTCTTATTCTGGGCATTATTGTTCGGATCGCCGCCGCTTCCGCCATCGCCTGTAACGACCCACAAATAACCATCCGGTGCAAAATGAATACTTCCTCCGTTGTGATTGTCAAAAGGTTTTGGGAGATTCAGAACAATTTTTTCAGTTGCAGGATCGGCAACATCAGGATTGGCAGAACTTCTGGTGTATCTGGCTACAGTAATATTTCCGCCGGTATCATTGTAATACACAAAAAAATACCCGTTCGTTGGGTATTGCGGGTGAAAAGCCAGTCCGAGAAGCCCTCTTTCTCCTCCGTAAGTGATTTTTGAGCTGATGTTTAAAAAATTAGTAGAGTTTACTGTTCCATTCGATTGTAAAATTTTAATGATTCCGTTTTGCTGAACAACAAACATCCGGCTGTCGTTGGCGTTGGTGATTTCTACGGGTGCCGTAAACCCGGTCGCAAATTCTTCCAGAGTAATGCTTTGGGCATTAAAGAGGAGGGAAGAAAAAATACCTGC
Organism: Chryseobacterium mucoviscidosis; assembly: GCF_002177115.1. Lineage (GTDB taxonomy): Bacteria > Bacteroidota > Bacteroidia > Flavobacteriales > Weeksellaceae > Chryseobacterium > Chryseobacterium mucoviscidosis. The sequence goes on from NZ_MVAG01000057.1 coordinate 244,643, forward strand.
GCAAAAAAGTAGTTTTTTCATAATATTTTGATATTTAGTGTATTAAATTTGAATGAAAATTTCATACCAATGAACCATTGAAAAATTCATTAAAATATCACGAAAAAATTATTAAATCTTAAATGAAAATAAGAATGCCGATATATCTGAAAATAAACGATTTCTGTTGTTAAAAATTCATAAAATTCAAGAAAATGATTATATTTGCCGACTTAATTTAACGTAGTTATAACAAAATGCAAGGAAAAGGACTTATTACAATTGTTGCTATTGTACTAGGGTTAATTTGCTTAAATGAGCTATTACCAACATGGTACGCCAGCAAAATTGAAAAGCAGGCGACTGCTATTGCAGGAGACAATCCGGAGAAGTATCAGAAAGAAATTGCAAAACTTTCTAAGGATACTCTGAATCTGGGATTCACTAAACTTTATTACACAAAAGCCAAAGACAAGGAAATGAAGCTTGGTCTTGACCTTAAAGGGGGGATCAACGTTCTTTTGGAAATCAACCAGAGAGATCTTGTGAATGATCTTACAGGGTATTCTACAAATCCGATCCTTATTGAGGCTTTAAACAAGACAGATGAAGTTCAGAAGAATTCTACAAAAGCTTACATCGACAATTTCTTCGATCAGTTCGATGCAATTAACAAAGCAAAAGGTACAAATCTGAAGTTGGCAGATCCGGAACTTTTCGGAAACACAACGCTTACTGAAGTAAAGTACAACACGCCTGATGATCAGGTAAAAGCAATTGTTAAAAGAAAGATCGATGCATCTGTAGGAACCGCTTTTGAGGTAATCAGAACCAGAATTGATAAGTTGGGGGCAATCCAGCCGAACGTTCAGAGAGTTCCGGGTACAGCAAGAATTTCTGTTGAAATGCCGGGGATGAAGGATATCGATAAAGTAAAGAAAATGCTTCAGACTTCTGCAAAACTTCAGTTCTGGGAAGTGCAGCAATCTCCTGAAGTGTATCCTTATTTCCAGACATTAGCTACTATGATCGCTGCAAAAGGAGATTCTATGGGAGTTGCAAAAAATGTTAACTTCATGAATATCATGCAGGGTGGAAAATCTATGAGCCAAAGTGCTGTAGGAAGTGTAAAATTGTCTGATACTGCTGTTGTAAACAAAATTTTAAACAGCAAAGTTGCAAAGTCTTTACGTCCTGCAAATATTAAATATACCCAGTTTATGTGGGGATACAAGCCGGAAGCTTCCGATGCTGAAAGCTTAGTATTATATGCCATCAGAGGAAATATCAACCAGAAAGCTCCGGTAGACGGTGCTGTAGAAAGTGCAAACATCAGCTATGATGAGTTGAGCAGAGTAGTGGTAGATATGCAGATGGATTCTAAAGGGGCTAAAGAATGGAAAACATTAACGGAGAAAAACGTTGGAAAACCTGTTGCTGTAACGCTTGATGGCAGAGTTTACACTGCGCCGAACGTTGTAGGTGCTATTCCAAACGGTAGAACTCAGATTTCTGGGAACTTCTCTCAGGAGGAAGCAAAAGAACTGGTTGACGTTTTAGGAGCGGGTAAATTACCGGCAGGTGCAAAAGTAGTTCAGGCTACGGTTGTAGGGCCGTCTTTAGGTCAGGAATCGATTGATGCAGGGTTAATGTCGTTCATGATTGCCTTTGCGATCATTATCGTTTACATCATTTTCTACTACGGTGGAGCAGGTGTTTATGCAGTAATTGCCATGATCATCAACTTATTCTATATTTTCGGTATTATGGATTCGGGCGACTTTACGCTTACGCTTCCGGGTATCGCGGGTATCGTTTTAACGATGGCAGTTGCTGTTGATACAAACGTTATCATTTACGAAAGAACAAAAGAAGAATTATTCGCAGGAAAAAGTATTCTTGAAGCATATAAAGATGGTTTCAAACACGCATTGAATGCGATTATCGATGGTCACACAACCACATTCTTAACGGCTGTTGTATTGTTCTTCTTCGGAACAGGACCTATCAAAGGTTTCGCATTGACTTTGATGATCGGGGTAGCAATGACATTGTTCACGTCCGTATTGCTTTCAAGAGTAATGATCTTCTCAAGATTGTCTAAAGGAAAAGGACTTTCTGTATGGACTCCGGCAACAAAAAATCTATTCAGAAATACTTGGATCGATTTTATCGGGAAAAGAAAATATGCATACATTTTCTCAGCTGTTTTAACGGTTATCTGTATTATTTCAATCGCAACGCACGGTTTCAAATATGGTATCGACTTTACAGGTGGTAGAAACTACGTGGTAAGATTTGATAAAGATGTAAAAGCGGAAGATGTTGAAGACAAATTAGTCGCTTTATTCAAAACGGAAGACGGTAAAAACTCTTCTGTTGAAGCTAAAACTTTCGGAAGCAACAACCAGGTAAAGATCTCTACAGATTACCTTATCGAAGACGAATCTTTAAAAGCAGATCAGGTAATTGAGCAAAAATTATACGAAGGTCTAAAATCAAACTTACCTGCAGGAACAACATTGAAAGATTTCAAATCAGCAGATAAAGAGCATGCAGGAATTATTTCTTCCGAGAAAGTTGGACCTTCGGTTGCAGATGATATCAAAATTCACGGGATCTACGCCGTTTTAGGAGCTTTAGGAATTATCTTTATCTACATCTTATTAAGATTCAGAAAATGGCAGTTCTCTTTGGGTGCGGTTGCTGCGTTATTCCACGATGCGATCATTATTTTGGGAGCGTATTCATTGCTTCACAAATATATGCCGTTCAATATGGAGATCAATCAGGATTTCATCGCTGCGATCCTTACCGTATTGGGGTACTCAATTAACGATACCGTAATTATCTTCGACAGAATCAGAGAATATTTAAGAGAGAAGAAATCGTTAACATTGGCAGGATTGTTTGATGATTCTATTTCAAGTACTTTGGGTAGAACCTTCAACACCTCATTTACAACAATTCTTGTAATTCTGGCAATCTTCATTTTCGGTGGAGATAACCTTAGAGGATTTATGTTTGCGATGTTAATCGGTATTGGTTTCGGTACATATTCATCCATCTTCGTGGCATCCGCAATTGCCTACGACTTCCTGAAAACAGGAAAAGAAGATGAAGTACATGGTAAATCAACAACCAATAAAGAAGTACTTGCTTCAAAATAACTTATACTACAATAAATAAGAATAAAAGCCTTCCGGTTTCGGGAGGCTTTTTTTGTGGATTTTGAAAACTTCTCCTTAAAATTTTTATTGTTATTAAATTCTTTATTTAATCAGGAGTTATTTCCTGCTTTCCGCACTCGCTATTTTTTAGTTTTGGATTCCGGGCGCGGCTTCGCCGCGCCCGGAATCCAAAACTAAAAAATGAGCTCAAACAAATGCTGCAATCAGGACTAGGGTTGCAGTCGGGAAAATTCCTTTCACACAAAAACATCAAATCTTCAGTTACAATAACAAATATCAATCAACAAATAATTAATACCATTTGAAATCAATATTTTTATAATTTTGTATACGTATGGAAAATTCGAGAAAAAAAGCCGCAATCGGTTTCATTTTTATAACCTTACTGATTGATATTACGGGGTGGGGAATTATCATTCCAGTGGTTCCCAAACTTATTGAAGAACTTATTCATAGTAACATAAGTGAAGCGGCAAAATATGGAGGCTGGCTTGGTTTTGCCTATGCATTTACACAGTTTATTTTCTCTCCGATTGTCGGTAACCTCAGTGATAAATTCGGACGGAGACCCATTATTCTCATCTCGCTTTTCGGTTTTTCAATAGATTATATTTTCCTTGCTTTGGCTCCTTCCATTGTCTGGCTGTTTTTAGGCCGCGTTATTGCCGGAATTACAGGCGCAAGTGTAACTACGGCGAGTGCTTATATTGCGGATATTTCTACAGATGAAGACCGTGCAAAAAACTTTGGACTCATTGGAGCTGCTTTTGGACTTGGATTTATCATTGGTCCTGTTTTGGGTGGTCTTTTGGGACATTATGGTTCCAGAGTTCCTTTTTACGCGGCTGCAGGATTGTGCTTGCTGAATTTCCTTTACGGATATTTTATCCTTCCTGAAAGTTTAGACAAAGATAAAAGAAGAGAATTCAACTGGAAAAGAGCAAATCCTATCGGATCTTTTAAATTTTTAGGAAAACATCCCGAAATCTCAGGTTTAATAGTTTCTTTGATCTTAATTTATATTGCAGGACATGCTGTACAAAGCAACTGGAGCTTCTTCACCATGTATAAATTCAACTGGAATGAAAGAATGGTCGGGATTTCCTTAGGAGTAGTCGGTTTGCTCGTAGGTTTGGTTCAGGGAGGCTTGATCCGATGGACAACGCCTAAATTGGGAGAAGAAAAAAGCATTTATTACGGTCTTGCTCTGTATGCAGTCGGAATGCTTCTGTTTGCGTTTGCAACGCAGGGCTGGATGATGTTTGCATTTTTAGTCCCTTACTGTTTAGGCGGAATCTGCGGACCGGCTTTGCAATCTGTAATTACTAAAAGTGTTCCGGCTAATGAACAGGGAGAATTGCAGGGTGCATTAACAAGTTTAATGAGTGCCACTTCTATTATCGGTCCTCCGATGATGACCAATCTTTTTTATTTTTTCACCCACGATAAAGCCCCATTTCAGTTTTCAGGAGCACCTTTTTTCCTGGCTTTCATTTTAATGACCATCAGCGTAGTTATTACCTATATTAATTTCAGGAAAAAAAATATCAAAAAAGAAGAAGTGTAGACTGCATTTAAAGAAATAATTAGTAAATAGTTACAATATTAGAAAGTTATGTTTTTATGTGGTAATTATTTATTAATCAATTTTTTATGAAATTTTGAAAATCTGAAATGTTTTTAATACAGCTTAATATTTTATTAAAAGTTAATATTTAACATCCAATTTCGCATATCTTTCGTAATTTTACAATATGGAATTAAGCATTGGAGAAATGGCACTGATTGCCATAGCAATCGTAGTATTATTCGGACCGGATAAACTTCCTCAGATTGCACGCGACTTGGGTTCGGGTGTAAGAAAAATGCGTGGCGCAGTGGAAGACATCAAAACCGAGATCATGAAAGAGACAGATAACCCTGTTTCTGAGATCAAGCGTGAAATTGAGAAAGTAAAAGATGCTGCAAAAGATTTCAATCCGATGAATGATATTCAGAAAGATATCTTAACAGAACCTCAGACAGCTCATGCATCCAATGAACCTCCAAAACCAAAACCTTCTGAAGACGAAACCTACGAAGGTCCTGTAAGCAGATAGGATGGACGAGATCATTCAGGAAGATAAAAAAGTCTTTTTGTTTCTCAATAACTTGGGAGACCAATCTTTTGATCAGTTTTGGCAGCTCATTTCCAGTACATGGATCTGGATTCCGCTTTACATTATTTTCTGCTACTTTTTATTTAAGAACTATAAACTAAGATCTTTGGTTTTTATATTAATCTTTGTCGGTATAGGCGTGACGGTTTCAGATCAGCTTGCCGGTATTTTCAAATATGGGGTCGCAAGACTCAGACCGTGTCACGATCCTACACTGGAGCATCACATGAGAATTGTGAAATGTGGCGGACAGTACGGTTTTTATTCTGCTCATGCTTCCAATACATTTTTTCTTGCAACTTATTTAAGTATTTTATTAAAAAAGAATCTTAAATGGTTTCCTTATGTTATATTTGTATGGGCGGCAGTGGTTGCGTACAGCCGCATTTATTTAGGAGTGCATTTCCCGATAGATATTTTGGTGGGGGCGTTTGTTGGATCTTTATTGGGAGTGGTTTTCAGTGCGCTCGCAAAAAAAGTAATCAACAAACAAAAAATAACTTCATGAAAAAATCTTTATTCCTTTTAGCAGCAGTATTTGCTTCATTCAATCTTAACGCACAGGACAAAAAAATAGCTGAAGACTGCTTTCAGAAAGCAGACTATAAGTGTGCGGAAGAACAATATTCCAAATTGGCTCAAAGTGAAAGAATCCAGAAATTACAGTCGGAATATTACAACAATTTAGGAACTGCCCAGAGAAGACTTGGCAAAACTACGCTTGCTTTTAAATCTTACGAATCTGCCTTAAAAGCCAATCCTATGTCTGCTGCTGTATACGCCAATTTAGGCTCCATTCACGGGCAGAAAGGAAATAAACAGGCGGCAATAGATTATCTCAACAAGGGGCTTCAGATTGAGCCTGAAAACGCAGATATTTACCTTACCCGTTCCAAAGTCTATGAAAGTTTAGGCAAAAAAGATCTTGCCATGAAAGATCTTAACCAGATTCTTACCTTTGCACCCGATAATATTTATGCAAGAACCGGACTCGCAAATCTGAAAAAGAACAGCGGAGATCTTGAAGGTGCTTTAAAAGACTACAATCAGCTTATCTCCGAAAAGCCTGAATCTTTGCTTTACAGTGGGAGAGGAGACGTTTATTTTAGGCTGAAAAAAAACAAAGAAGCTCTTGCGGACGTTAATAAAGCGATTTCTATAGATCCGAAATTCGCTCAGGCTCATGTGAACAAAGCTTTGATTTTATTTGAAACAGCAAAACCGAAAGAAGCTTGTGCAAGTCTGGATAAAGCGGTAAGCTTAGGATATGAAAAGCCTTTGCTGATGGATTATTATTCTAAATGTGAGGTTAAAAAATAAATTACGATACTACATGAAAATACCAAATTTCAAATTATTGATAACAGCAGTTTTTACTTTTGGAGTAATGACTGTTGCAAATGCTCAGCAAACTGAAGTAAAGACGAGGGAAAATTCACTTTTGGAAGCTTCTTTGAAAAAAGCTGATGCAAAGTCTGAAAATTCTCTCTTTTACATCAATAAAAAAGAAACAGATATTGAGACTGTAAAAAAAATTCCGGCTGAAGATATAAAATATGTAATGGTTCTTAAAGACGATAAGATCAGGAAAAAATTTAAAGAAAAAGGAATTACACAAATTGTGATGATCACCACAAAGAGTTAAGTTTATATTCTTTTCAAACTTCAAAATAATTTAAGTCATTCAATGTTAAACATCGTTCTCTTAGAACCGGAAATACCCAATAACACAGGAAATATAGGAAGATTGTGTGTAGGAACAGAAAGTAAATTACACTTAATTCATCCTTTTGGATTTGTCATTAATGATAAAAATCTGAAACGTTCAGGATTAGATTACTGGGTTCATCTTGATGTTACGGAATATCAGAATGTCGACGAATGGATCCGGAATATTCCGGATTTGTCGCGTGTTTTCCTGATGAGTTCCCATGCCGAAAAATCCTATCTGGAAACAGAATTTCAGGATGGTGACTGGCTGGTTTTCGGAAAAGAAAGTGTGGGTTTAAGCAAAGATGTGCTTGATCGTTTTGAAAATCATCTTACCATTCCGATGTCTAAATTGATTCGAAGTTTCAATATTGCCAATTCCGTGGCTTTTGTGGTGGGCGAAGCAAAAAGACAGATTGGCTTAAAAGGTTAATATTATTTTAAAACCTTATCAAATTTAATCATTATGATAAGGTTTTCCCTGTAAAATCTGATCTGCTCGATACAGTTGTTCCACAATGAATAATCGGATCATCTGGTGCGTAAAAGTCATTTTGGATAACGACATTTTTTCATTCGCTCTGCTGTAGATCTCTTCTGAAAAACCATAAGCCCCGCCAATCAGAATATGAATTTTTTTCACGGAAGAATTCATCCAGTTATCAATTTTTTGGGCAAATTCTCTGCTGGTAAACTGTTTTCCTTTTTCGTCAAGAATAATTACTGAATCTGTTCTGTCAATTTGGTTCATAAAAAGTTTAGCTTCCTCTTTTTTAAGAAGGTCAGGAGAAAGATTTTTTGCATTTTTTACGTCGGGAATTTCAATAATTTCAAAATTCCAGTGTTTGGGAAGACGTTTCAGATAATAATTGATTAAAGAAGAGATTTCCTTATCGTCAGTTTTGCCGATGCAAAGCAAATTAATCTGCATTTTTTAATTTAAATTTAGACAGCAAAGATATTCATAAATTAAATAATCTCATCATCTGAAAATTGGCATCGGATTTTCAAGTTTAAAAAAATCATTATTTTTGTATGGCACCTTTATGATGAAGCAAAATAAGTATGGGCATAAAACTTCCTAAATTCATCTTGAAAATTCAAGAATTTTTTGACGATATACATATTCCTTTTCTGGGAATATCGCTTTGGCAGATGTTTCAGATCTACATCAGCGGTATTTTTAAAGATAAAATCGGAAGAAAAGCTGCGGCTATTTCCTGGAGTTTCACCATCAGTCTTTTTCCGTTTATTCTGTTCCTGCTTTCCGTTTTGCCGTATATGCCTCATTATGACAAGCTTCAGTTTTATATTTTCGAAGTTTTGCTTCACAATGTTTTTCCGTCCAATATCGAAGGTGACGTACGAAATTATATAGAAACCAGTATTGTTCCCAATATGAAGGGAATCAGTAATTTAACCATTGTTTTTGCTTTGATTTTCGCAACAAACGGAACGTTTTCACTCATTAATGGATTTAATGAAAATACCGATGAAAAAATGTCTGATGTTAAAGAATTTATTCTGTCTTTTTTCATCACCATCGGGTTTATTACGATTGTGTTTTTAGCGCTTTTCGGAGTCTATTATTCAGAGTTTGTTCTTAAACTGTTTACGCCGGTTCAGGATATTTCGTGGCTGGTGGATAACCTTTCAAAAATCATCGGATTTGTATCGTTTCCCATCTTTTATTTTATTTTGCTTACTCTATTTTATTGGTTGGGAACGGTAAGAATTGCAAGATTCAGACAGGCGGTTCCGGGAGCTATTTTAACCACGGTTCTGTTTGTGGTAACCACGTACGGATTCGCGCTTTATGTGAAGAATATCGCCCGTTACAACGTTCTTTACGGTTCTATCGGAAGTATGATTCTTCTGATGGTCTGGGTAAATGTAAATGTATATCTTCTGCTTTTTGGCAACGAATTAAACATGGCACTGAGAAAAGTGAGAATTGAAAAACTGCTTTCCGATGAACTGAAGAAAGAAGCAAAAGGCTATCACGCAAAAAATTCTGAGCCGGATTTAGAAGGCGATGAAAATCATAAGTGGAAATTTAACGATAAAAAGAACGAAGAAAATTAATTTTCCTCTTCTTCAATAATATCATTTTTAGAGCTTATTTTCAAAATTAAAAAACCTGAAACCGCTGCTATAAAAGAAGCAATTAAAATGGCAAATTTAGCCTCATCCTGAATCGGAATTTCATCCTTGAAGGACAATAGTGCGATGAAAATAGACATCGTAAAGCCAATTCCGGCAAGCAATCCTACGCCAATCATGTGCATCCATATACTGTTTTGAGGGAGAGAACTTAGCTTAAGTTTTATCGCTATTAAAGAAAAAAGATTGATCCCGATTAACTTTCCGGCAACTAATCCGATAATAATTCCCAAACCTAAAGTGCTTGTAAGACCTCCGATCATTTCGTTATTGAAAGTGATGTTGGTATTGGTTAAAGCAAAAACAGGCATAATGAGAAAACTTACTGGAAAATGAAGCTGATGTTCCAGTTTTTCCAACGGAGAAATCTCAACGGTTGAAACATTGGTAGGAATGGTAAATGCCAGTAAAACCCCCGCAATAGTAGCATGAATTCCCGAATGATGAAGGAAATACCACAAAAATAATCCCGGAATAAGATAGAAAATAATTCGGGTAACTTTTAGGAAATTCAGTAAAAATAAAAGCACTGTAATTCCTAAAGATAGAAATAAATACATCCAGTGAATCTGTTCTGTATAAAATATTGCGATGACGAGAATAGCTCCCAGATCGTCCACAATTGCTAAAGCAGCAAGGAAAATTTTAATGGAATTCGGAATTCTTTTTCCCAGCATGGAAATAATCGCGAGTGAAAAAGCAATATCCGTTGCCATCGGAATTCCCCAACCGTTTCCGTATGAAGTTCCGAAGTTGAAAAAAGTATAAATAATCGCAGGAACAAGCATTCCGCCGATTGCCGCAAATATAGGCAGAGAAGCATTTTTAAATGAAGAAAGTTCACCTTCCACCATTTCCCTTTTAATCTCCAATCCTACCAAGAGGAAGAAAATCGCCATCAAACCGTCGTTAATCCAGATACTAACGGGATATTTCAGATGAAAAATTTCTGTTCCTGCTTCTCTGTCCAAAAAGTGCTGAAAGCTTTCCGCAAAAGAGGAATTGGCAATAAGTAAGGAAACTAAAACACAGAAAATCAGGATAATTCCTGAAGCCTGACTGCTTTCGAAAAATTTTTTAAAATATACCGTTAAATTCATATCTAAGATTGTAGTCGTCTCACTCTGGAGACGCCGTTAATATCATTCAGTTTGGTGAAGGTCTGCTCAAGCTGACTTTTATTTTTTACCTCAAGAATGATCGTTCCTGTAAAAATTCCGTCGTTGGATTCGATGGACATACTTTTCATATCCATTCCCATCGCACCACTGATAACGGTGGTGATGTCATTGATCATTCCCATTCTGTCGAGCCCTTCAATTTCTATTTTTACTCTGTTCTTGAAGCTTTCCGCATTCACCCATTTAGCAGGAATTACCCTGTAATCGTATTGTGCGCGAAGGTTGATCGCGTTCGGACAATTATCGCTGTGTACTTTGATTCCGTCTGAAATCGTGATGAATCCGAAAATTTTGTCTCCCGGAATTACCGTACAGCATTTTGCATAGCTGTAATTCAGTTTTTCTTCATCTTTTCCAAAGACAATCATGTCGAGATTCTGCTCTTTCGGCTCTACGTAAGTTGTATTTTTCGTCGGAGACTTTCTGAATCTTGAAAGCAGATTGTTAAATACGTTTTTACTTTCAATGTATTTTCTTAAACTGCTTGCATCCAGCTCGTTGCTTTGGAATTTTAAAAATAATTCCTGTGAACTTTTAAGATTAAAGAATTTTTGAAGCTTATTAATTTCCTCATCATTAAAATTAATTTTCGCATGACGCAGTTTTCGCTGTAAAATTTCTTTTCCGTCTTCAACCAGTTGATTTTTTTGTGAGTTTAAATAACTCTTGATCTTGGATTTAGCCTTTGAAGTAACAACAAATTCAAGCCAGTCGGATTTTGGTTTCTGATTTTGGGAGGATAAAATATCGATCTGATCACCATTCTGCAAAACATACGAAATCGGAACCAGTTTGCCGTTGATTTTCGCACCTAAACATTTCATTCCCAGATCGGAGTGAACGGAAAAGGCAAAATCCAGAGCGGTTGCATTGGTCGGTAAAATTTTAATCTCACCTTTTGGCGTAAACACAAAAACTTCCTTTGAATATAAATTCAGCTTAATATTATCCAGTAGTTCCGAAGTGGAAAGATCCTGCTGCTGTTCCAGAACTTCGCGGATTTCGGTTACCCAGTTTTCAAAATTCCGGTCTTCGGAGCTTTGCTTGTAGCCTTCTTTGTATTTGTAATGTGCTGCAACCCCTTTTTCAGCAATTTCGTCCATTCTTTCGGAACGGATCTGTACTTCAATCCATTTTTTATCCGGACCTAGAACGGTTAAGTGCAAACTTTCGTATCCTGTAGAACGCGGCTGAGTGATCCAGTCCCGCATTCTGGATGGATTGCTGTGATAAACATCCGTTACAATGGAGTAAATTTTCCAAGCCAGGAATTTTTCGTTTTTGGCATCCGATTTATAAATGATTCTGATGGCGTAATTGTCGAAAACCTCTTCAAAGGAAACACCCTGTTTCAGCATTTTCCTGTAAATCGAAGAAATGGCTTTCGCGCGTCCTTTAATTTTGAAATTTAATCCTTCTTCATTTAATTTCTCAGAAACTTCTTTTTTAAATTCCTCAATATATCTTTCGCGGCTTTCTTTGGCAAGTTCTAATTTCTCGGTAATTTCTTTGTAAACATCCGGATTGTTATACTTTAAAGAAAGGTCTTCAAGCTCAGATTTGATGTTATATAATCCGAGACGATGCGCCATCGGAGCGTAAATATAAACGGTTTCGGAAGCAATTTTCTTCTGCTTGTCCGGAGCCATGCTTTCCAGAGTACGCATATTGTGAAGACGGTCTGCAATCTTAATAAGAATCACCCTGAAATCTTCAGACAGCGTCAACAGAAGCTTTCTGTAATTCTCAGACTGCACCGAAATATTCTGATGATTCATGATGGAGATTTTCGTGAGTCCGTTCACGATATTGGCTATTTTCTCTCCAAAAATTTTCTTCAGGTCTTCATAAGTATAGTCAGAATCTTCAATTACATCATGCAACAAGGCACACGCAATGGAAGTAGCTCCCAAACCGATTTCCGTTGCTACAATTTTGGCAACAGCAATGGGATGGTAAATGTAGGGTTCACCAGATTTTCTTCGCTGATCTTTGTGCGCATCGAGCGCTATATCGAATGCCTTTCGGATGAGCTTGTTATTTTCCTCATCTAAAGTTCTGTATGTATTCGAAATCAGATCCTTATATCTTGCAAGGATCTCCTTGTTTTCCTGTTCTAAGTCGTAACTCATTTGTGTAAAAGCCTATATTTACACGAAAATACGAAATTTTTTGCAGTTTTCAGCATTAAAAGATCCGCAGAACGCTCTGCGGATTTCGGTTATTAATTTTTATCTTGAATGGTTAAAATTTTACTTCAGAATCCATTCCGGCAGTAGAGGTTTTTATTCTTATATCCGGACTGTCGTGGATTTCCGCTTTATTTCTGGCATCGATAAACTTTTTGATGTTCATATAATTTGCCTGCTCAATTTCTATGTTTTCAAAAAGATAGGTTTTTAGCACATTATTCCGGCTGAAAATAGAGGAAGCATTATCTGTCTGATGGTGGTCTTTTACGGCTACACTTACCAGATACTGGGAATGTAGCTCATCATCATGAAGATAGACAATATATTCTGAATCTGTGAAACCTGAGTTTTCAAGGTCTGCTTCTATTTTTTTATAATCGCTGTGATGTCCAAATAATCCAGCTAATATATTTGACATAAGCAATAGTTTTTAAGTTGAATATAAATTTAGTGAAAATAATTCATGTATTTTAAGAAAATAACAATTAAATGGTTGTATTAATATAAAATCTATAAAGTTTTGCCTTTTCTTTGAAATCTTCTATTGAACAAATGTTTGATTTTTACTAATTGATAATTTCCAGATTTTCAATATTTTCATTTTTAAAAGAATTGTAAACATTTGAGATATTATTTTTTCTCGTTTCGGTTTTTGCATGAATAATGGTTTTTGCATTATTCACGTTAACTTCGATCTTATTATTAAAAATCGTATAACGCACATTGCCACTTTCGAAAGAAAGCGAATTTTCTTTTTTTGAATAGAAAAAGATATTACGGTAAAGAAGTTCAATATCTCCGTTTTTTTTGGTGAAAAAATAGTACAGTTGGTTACTTTCTGTTTTAATGAGGTACATTTTTTTGTTGTTTTCCAGTGTGTAGGAGAGAAGAATGTATTTACTTACAATATCAGTATCAATGGTTTTGTATTTATATGTGATGTATCTGTTTTTCCATTCTTTAACTGCCGTTTCATAATAAAGACCGGAAGCATCAAGCTCTTCTTCAGATTGTTTCAGAAGGAAGGGTTTGCCATTCTTTACTGTAAAATCAGAGTATTGATGCCAACAGCAGCCAGACTTAGTCATGACATGGATCTGCTTTTTAGCTTTATCGACATCAAAAAAGCCACAATAGTTTTGGGCTAAATCTGAAAAATCTGCATTTTCAACAAATGTGTTATTTTCATAAAGATAAACCACGAACGACGGACCGCCGTAGCAGCTTTCATTACCATATTTTATTGCAATGTCTTTTTTACCGTCAAAATTAAAATCATCATAGATAATAATACTTTGATGACCATATGGGATTTCTGCAATATTGGATTGGGTATTTTTAAAATCATACTCGCTTAAATTTACCGTTTGCGTGATAAGCGGTTTTTTATTTTTCAGAGTAAAAACTTTGAGGATCTGTGATGTTTTGTCTCTTGAATTTTTAGTAACTGTAGCATAATAATCTTTAGAAAAATCTGATATTTTATAGTTTTGAGCGTTCAGAAAAACAGTTGAAAATGTCAGAAGAATAAGCTTTTTCATGATGATAAATTGAATTTAAAAATAACCTCAGTTCGGGATAAGAAATAAATTTAAATAATTGATTTATAGTGTTGTATTGTTTTATCGCAAAGAAAAACAAAAGTTTTTTTTTACTTATTGAAAGTTTGTAAGCTAAACAAAGGCACTTCGTTTATTTAAAAAAGACGAAAATGGTATTACTTTGATAAGTTTTACGCCTTTGTATATCTTAAAAGCTGAATTCCCGATAATTGAATTTCTTTGTTTAACCTTGCGTTTAAGAAGACTTATCCCGAACTCAGGTTAAAAATAACAAAAAAACCTCACATTTCTGCGAGGTTATATATAGGTTTCAGTGAAAATATTAAATTCTTTCGTTCTTGATTTCTTCGACAATTTCAGGATTCAAAAGGGTAGTGATGTCTCCGAAGTTGCTGAAATCTCCTTCTGCAATTTTTCTCAGGATTCTACGCATAATCTTTCCGGAACGCGTTTTTGGAAGTCCTGAAACAAACTGGATTTTATCAAGCTTTGCAATCGGACCGATCTGGTCTGAAATCAACTGATTAATTTCTTTTTTCAGATTGTCCTTATCTCTGCTTTCTCCAGATTCTTTCAGGATCACGAAACCGTACAGCGCATTTCCTTTGATGTCGTGAGGATAACCTACGATTGCAGATTCCGCAACAGCAGGATGTTCATTGATGCTGTCTTCAATTGGGGCTGTTCCTAAATTGTGTCCGGAAACAATAATCACATCATCTACACGACCAGTAATTCTGTAATAGCCGACTTCATCTCTCAAAGCACCGTCTCCCGTAAAATATTTCCCCGGAAAAGCAGTAAAATACGTTTCCTTATATCTTTGATGGTCTCCCCAGATCGTTCTGGCAATTCCCGGCCATGGAAAACGGATGCAGAGATTTCCCGTCACCTGATTTCCGGTAATTTCGTTGCGTTTATCGTCCATCAGAACAGGCTGAATTCCAGGCAGTGGAAGAGTAGCGTACGTTGGTTTTGTAGGCGTAACGAAAGGAAGCGGTGAGATCATAATTCCTCCGGTTTCTGTCTGCCACCAAGTATCAACAATCGGACATTTTTTGTTACCTACATGATCGTTGAACCAATGCCAAGCTTCATCATTAATGGGCTCTCCAACAGAACCGATCACTTTTAACGAGCTTAAATCGTGTTTGTCTACCCATTCTGAACTTTCTTTAGCCAGAGAACGGATCGCAGTCGGAGCTGTGTAAAACTGTGTAATTTTATGTTTTTCAATCACTTCCCAGAATCTGTCCGGTTCAGGATAAGTAGGAACCCCTTCGAAAATAACAGTGGTTGCACCATTTAAAAGCGGTCCGTAAAGGATGTAGGAATGTCCTGTAATCCAGCCGATATCTGCGGTACACCAATAAATATCATTTTCTTTATAATTGAATACATTTTTAAAAGTATACGCGGTGTACACCATATATCCGGCACAGGTATGAAGCATTCCTTTAGGTTTTCCCGTAGAACCGGAAGTGTACAGAATGAACAGCGGATCTTCTGCATCCATAATTACGGTAACGAAATCTGGAGAGGCGTTTTCATAAAGATCTTCCATCCAGAAATCTCTATGCTCCTTCATTTTCACTTCATTGTTGGTTCTTTTTACCACCAAAACTTTTTCTACGCTAGGTGTTTTTTCCAGAGCTTCGTCTACAATGCTTTTAAGATCTAAAACTTTGTTTCCTCTGTAGCTTCCGTCTGAGGTGATGACCATTTTTGCACCACAGTCATTTACTCTTGAAGAAACCGCTGAAGCGGAAAATCCTGCAAAAATAACGGAATGAACGGCTCCCAGTTTTGCACAAGCCAACATCGTGATAGCAAGCTCCGGGATCATGGGAAGATAAATGCAGACTCTGTCGCCCTTTTCGATGCCCATTTCACGAAGAACATTGGCGGTTTTGTTGACTCTTTTGTAGAGTTCGTTATAAGAAATATGCTGTGCTTCTTCTTTCGGATCGTTCGGTTCCCAAATGATTGCTGTTTTATCGCCTCTTACGGCTAAATGTCTGTCGATGCAGTTTTTGGTAATATTTAATTTAGCATTTTTAAACCACGAAATTTTGGCTTCATTCATATCGTATTTTACGACCTTGCTCCATCTCTGATACCACACGAAATTTTCATCTGCAATTTTGTCCCAGAATTTTTTAGGATTTTTGATCGATTTTTTATACTCTTCAAAATATTGCGGTAGGTTTTCTATCTGATAGTTTCTCATATCCTTTCTTTTTTGAAATTTTATTATTTAAATTTTTAGTCTATTTTAAAATCTGTTTAAACTTTTATTTAACCGCGAAAGTCACAAAAAATGAACTAAATTTTTATTTAAAGTTGATCATTATAAATCAAAAAGGTAACAATAGTTTTTAAAAAATCTTCGATTTTTATTCTTTTGAGCGCTTTAATTATTATATAAATTCACTTTAATATTGTCTTTTGCGACTTTTGTGGTTAATCCTGAAATAGTTTAAACAATTTTATATTTTATCTTCTGTAATCTCCAATTTTTTCCTGAATTTCCTCAATGATCTTTTCATCATCAATCGTCGACGGAATCTGGAATTCTTTTCCGTCCAGTAGAGTTCGGATCAGCTTTCTTAAAATTTTTCCTGAACGGGTTTTAGGTAAGCGTTTTACAACCATCACATTTTTAAGACAGGTAACAGCGCCTATTTTTTCACGGACTGTTTTTACGATATCCTTTTCTACTTGATCTTCGGAAACAGCGGATCCGTTTTTTAAAACAACCGTTGCAAAAGGAATCTGTCCTTTCAGCTCATCATCAATTCCTACAACAGCGCATTCTGCAACATCGGGATGAGAAGAAACAATTTCTTCCATTTCGGAAGTGGAAAGGCGGTGCCCTGCAACATTAATAACATCATCCACTCTTCCTGTGATGAAAATATAGCCGTCCTCATCTTTTATGGCTCCGTCTCCGGAAAAATAATAGCCTTTGTACTGCGAGAGATAGCTTTTCTCAAAACGGTCATAATCTTTCCAGATTCCCAGCAAAGCTCCGGGAGGAAGCGGTAATTTTATAACTAAATAACCTTCATGATGCGCATCCAGTTCGTAACCGTTTTCATCGAAAATTTTAATATCATAGCCGGGAATTGGTTTTCCTGCGGAAGCTCTTTTGATTTTGTAGTCTTCATTAAAAGTCATTAAACCCAGCATTGGCGAACCGGATTCTGTCTGCCACCAGTGATCGATTGCCGGAACGCCGATGTGTTCTGCAAACCAGTCCAGAGTAGCAACATCACATCTTTCTCCTGCTAAAAACTGCTTTTTGAAGCGGCTTAAATCATACTTTTTCACCAATTCTCCGTTCGGATCTTCTTTTTTGATGGCTCTGATTGCAGTTGGAGCGGTAAACATGGCTGCTACTTTATATTCGGAAATAATTCTCCAGAATGTTCCCGCATCGGGCGTCATAATAGGTTTTCCTTCAAAAATAATCGTTGAATTTCTGTTGATTAAAGGACCGTAAACGGTATAACTGTGACCAACTGCCCATCCGAAATCGGAAGCTGCCCAAAAAGTTTCTCCCGGTTCGATTCCATAAATATATTTCATCGAAAACTTCAACGCAGTTGCATAGCCTCCTGTATCTCTTGCAACGCCTTTTGGTTTTCCAGTTGTTCCGGAAGTATACAGCAAATAGAGTGGGTGAGTGGATTCCACCGAAACACAGTCCGCTGGTTCTGAGTTCTGTACCAATTCTTCGTAATCCATTAATTCATCAAACATTTCATGTTGATTATCGACCAATTTTCTGTTGTACACAATGATGTGATCTACCTTATCCTGAGCCAGTTCGATCGCTTTTTCTACCAAAGGCAGATAAGGGATTCTTTTTGCAATTTCAACTCCAGCGGTTGCCGTAATTAATGCTTTGGGTTTGCAGTCGTCAATTCTCACTACGAGTTCATGCGGCGCAAAACCTCCGAAAACCACATTATGGATCACTCCAATTCTCGCGCAGGCAAGCATGGAGAACAAAGTCTGAGGAATCATCGGCATATAAATAACGGCGGTATCACCTTTTTTCAGACCTAAAGAAGTCAAACCTCCCGCCAATTTTGAAATTTCCTTTTTGGCTTCATTGAAGGTGTAGGTCTTCTTTTGGTTCGTTACCGGAGAATCGTAAATAACTGCAACCTGATCTCCAAAACCCTCTTCAATATGTTTATCAATACATAAATAGCACATATTGAGTTTTCCGTCCGGAAACCACTGGTTGTAGTGGTTTTCGTCATTAGAAGTAATGGTTTTCGGGAATTCATACCAACTGATTTCCTGAGCCTGTTCTTTCCAGAAATTCTCTTTGTCTTCTATGCTTTGCTTAAATAAAATATCTGTATTCATATTAGTCTTTGTGTTTTTGTCATTGCGAGGAGCGTAGTGACGAAGCAATCTTTTAATATTTTGTTGAGATTGCTTCACTTCGTTCGTAATGACGGTTTGTAAAATGTATCAAAACATTTCCTCAATCTGCTGCATGAGTTTTTTTATTGAATAAGGCTTTGTAACGTAAGCATCGGCTCCCATTTCCAGACCTTTTTCAATGTCTTTCGGATTGTTCTTGGCACTCAGGAAGATTACTTTCGTATCTTTCAGTTTTTCATCCTGTTTTATTAGTTCCAGAGTACTGTATCCATCGAGATTCGGCATCATAATATCAAGTAAAATGACATCAGGCGTCATTGTTTTCAGGAATTCCAGAACTTCTGTTCCGTCTCTTGCAATAAATACATCGTATCCGTTTTTCTTAAAGCTGTATTCCAGCGACATTAATATTTTGTGCTCGTCGTCGGCAATGATTATCTTCTTCATATTGTGGTTATCTTTTTGTTCGACTGCATTGTTTTTTTGTTTCTTTTGGGGAACCCGAAGGGTTCAATTTAAATAGCCGTAGGTGAAACCTATGGAATAAAGATTCGCATCAAATCAACCCGTAAGGGTTGAATTTTAATTAATTTAATTCCGGCTCGATTCCATGTTCTGCTAAAAGCTTTTTAAATTCGTCATCAAAAGTCTCTGTTCTATGGTGATGTTTTTGATTTTTTATATAATTTATTATTGTTTCTTTATCCTTTAATGAATAGGTAAATGCTCCATATCCTTCCTGCCATCCTGAAAATTCAGGAAATAATCCCGATTCTTTCATCCATAAATTGGAGGCAACTTTTATATCTTTTACAAGATTGCTGAGAGTGATATTGGGATGAACGTCACAAAAAATATGAATGTGATCCGGCATTCCGTTAATTCTATATAATTTACACTTTTTATTTTTTAAAATTCCCCAAATATATTTGTATAGCTCTGATTCATTTTCTTCATTAATTGTTTTTTCCCGATGTTTGGTTCCGAAAACAATATGATAAAATATTTGTCGATATGTTCCCATTTTTTTTCATTTGTGTTTTTTTATTTCCATAGGTTTTACCTACGGCTATTTAAATTGAACCCTTCGGGTTCCCCTCCTCCTTCTTATTCTTTTGGCAGAGCGATTGTAAAAGTCACGCCCAATCCGCTGTTTTCTGCTTTTATGGTTCCGCCCTGTGCTTCTGTGATTTTTTTTGAAATAGCCAGTCCCAGTCCGCTTCCTGTAGGTTTTAAAATATTTTGATTTTTCGACTGATAAAATTTATCAAAAATCATTTCCAGATCCTCTTCGGGAATATGTTTTCCGGTATTGAAAATTTTAATGATTAACCCATCTTCTGTTTCTGATAATTTGGTCTGAATAGTTCCCTGTTCATCCGTAAATTTCAAAGCATTTCCTAAAATATTCTGAAAAAGCTGAATCATTCTCGCTTCATCATATTTAAATAAAAACTGATTGAGAAGATTAACTTCACTCAGATGGATATTTTTTTGCTGAATAAGATGCATAAGAGGATTGACTGCTTTTTTGTACGTTTCAAGAATATTATTTTCCTGAATGTGCAGTACGATTTCGCCATGCTGCAATTTGTCCAGATACAGAATATCGTTGATGATTTCACTCAGCCTGTCGGATTCTGTGATGATGTTATTTAAAAATTCCTTTTTAATTTCCAAAGGAATATCGTCATCATCGGCTAAAATTTCTCCGGCGGAACGGATGGCGGTAATCGGAGTTCTTAATTCATGGGCAACAGAATCCAGAAAATCATCTTTCTGACGGTCTTTAATGATGAGGTTTTCATTGGCATTTCTCAGATCATCGGATAATTTCTGCAGCTCTTCCGATTGTTCGGTAAGCTTTTTATTAAGCGTGATGGTTTCTTTTGATTCTTCAAGAATGTTTAAAACTTCCTTTAAAGAAATTTTATCTTCTTTGGTTACCCCTTCGATAAGGATTTTGGCAGAAGCCGTTCCTATTCTTCCGGCAAGAAGATTTTCCGAGAATTTAATAAATCTTGAATCGGCGGTTTCCGTCTGCGAATCAATATTATATTTTAAATTAAAAATTCTTAATGCCTGTTCCGTTTTGTTTTTACCTAAAAATCGTTCCAGAATATTTTTAATGTCCGAAACGTAGGCTGTTCCGCGCCAGATAAAAGCATTTTCGTGGTTTTGAATGTACTTATCAATGTCTACATACAATTCAGCGAAATTCCTTTCACGGTAATTGCCTTTAGTGCTCACCGAAATAATGGAAAATAAAGCAGTATTCACTAAAAGAGACCAGAAGAAAATCTGTGGAATTCTTCCTAAAAAGGAAATCTTGAAAAAATCAAAAACATCGTATAGATCTCTTAAAATACCTTTAAATTCCTGATTGTAAGAGAAATAATATTGTGGAATAATCAATCCGAAATAGCAGATTGCCAATCCTGCCAATAAACCGATAACAGCACCTTTATAACTCCCTCGTCTCCAGAAAATAGCTCCGAAAAAAGCAGGTGCCAATTGAGCAATGACAACGAAAGAAATAAGCCCGACAGAATCCAGCGAAGTTTTTAAAATAAAATATTTATAAAAACCAAAAGCCATGATAATCAGTGCGAAAATGCTGAATTTCCTGATGTTGGTGATATTTCTGGTATTCTGAACTTCGTTTTCAGACTTGAACTTTCCTAATAATCCGTAAGGAATGATAAGATTATTGGAAAGCATGATGGATAAAGTGATCGCGGAAATAATAATCATCGAAATGCATGAGCTCAGACCTCCCAAAAAAACCAAAACTGTAATTAAAGTATTGTCAAAATACTGCGGAATCAGGATAGAGTAGAACTCCGGATTGACATTCTGTCCGTTAAAAATCAGTCTTCCTCCCCATGCAATAGGAAAAATGAAGATCGTAAAAATCAATAAATACAGCGGAAAAAACCAAATGGCTGTTTTGATGTGTTTTTCCTGTCGGTTTTCTACGATTGCGGTATGAAACTGTCTTGGAAGAATACAGATTGCTGTTCCGGAAATCATGCAAAGCACCATCCAGTTCATCGCACCTTCAATACCGTTGAACGTATTTTTTTCTTTAAAATCCTTAAAAAGACTTGCCTTTTGGTAAATATCTGAGAATCCGTCAAATGCAAAGTAAATAACGAATAATCCTAAAATAATGATAAAGAATAGTTTAAGAAAACTTTCCAGTGCAATGGCGGAAATTATTCCCAAACGTTTCTCGGAAGCATCGACATAACGTGTTCCGTAATAAGATGAAAATAAAGCAATTAAAACAACAACGAAAGTTGCATTGTCCGTTAAAATGTTTTTAGAAATCGCTGTTTTGGTCACCAGATGGAAGGTTTCAGAAATAGCCTTGATCTGCAAACCAATGTACGGAACAATTGCCAGAAGACAAACCACCGTAATAATCGCGCTGAAACTTCTGCTGTTCCCATATCGTAAAGAAATAAAATCCGCTAAACTGCTGATCTTATTCACCCTTGAAATTCTTACAATCCTTGTGTTGATATAGATCCAAGCAGGAATTACCATAATCGGTCCCACATAAATCGGAAGATAATTAAGTCCGCTTGTTGCCGCCACACCAATGCTTCCGTAGTACGTCCATGCGGTACAGTACACGGCGAGAGAAAGCGCGTAGATGTAAGGATTGTTGATCCAGAGCTTGCTCTTTTTCTTCTCCGCCAGATGAGCGACTAAGAATAAAAGTGCGAGATAAAACAAAACTACGGTAAATAAAGCGAAACTACTCATCATA
Source organism: Chryseobacterium mucoviscidosis (assembly GCF_002177115.1). GTDB lineage: Bacteria > Bacteroidota > Bacteroidia > Flavobacteriales > Weeksellaceae > Chryseobacterium > Chryseobacterium mucoviscidosis. The sequence continues at coordinate 266,962 of NZ_MVAG01000057.1, forward strand.
CTTTTTTACGATTACAAAAGAAATAATGATGGAAACCATCCAGACAGCGAAAATATAAACCAGAATCATCGGGTAACCGAAAACTTCCCGGTCACTGTTGAACAGCAACGAAACAGGAATGCTGAAGGCAATCAGAAGTCCGATGCTCAGAATGATCAGTTTTTGTTCGTGTCTTTTTTTCATATATGATAATTAAATGAATGATAATTGATGGTCTGACATTTTTGTATCATCAATCAATTATCATTCATCATCAATAGATTAAACTTTATCGTCAGAATATTCCCCGATCAGTGCATAGTAGCCAAAAATTGCCATTCCGCCGGAAATAATCGGTATCAGTACACAAAGGATAATGATCCCGAAAACCAGATCTTCCTGTTTTCCTGAGGTGATTTTGGGAATTCCCATTACTGTAATTCCGAAATATCCTACAACTAATGCAATGGCGATCCAGAGTACGCCTAATATTTTTTTTAGTCCGTTCATTTTAGTAGTTTTAAAATTAATAAATTTTTAAGTGATTCCGGGCTTAATCGTGAATATTATTGTTCTTATTTTTAAGATAAATTAATCCGACTAAAAGACAGACTCCAGCAACGCCTATCGGATACCAAAGTCCTTCCAGATACCATTCAGGATGTCCTCCTTCTTTTCCTGTGGTTACGAGATAAGTGGCAACAGCAGGAAGCAGTCCTCCGAAAACTCCGTTTCCGATATGATAAGGCAATGACATTGAGGTGTAGCGGATTCTTACCGGGAACATTTCAACTAAAAATGCCGCAATAGGACCGTAAACCATCGTTACAAAAATCACCTGAATGAAAACTAAAAATACAAGATACCATTTTGTGCTGTCGTTGATCTTTATCGATTGAGTTACCTTCGGTTCTTCAGCTTTTCCGTCTTTCATCACAGGTCCGGTCGGAGACCAGTGTACAATGCTGTCTTTTTTAGCTAAAGTTCCGTCTGTGAAAAGAGTTTCTTTATGAAAAGTAATTAAACTGTCCGTCGCAATTTTGTCATGAATTTTTGACGTTCTTTTTTCAACCAGACCACTTTCTGCAATGGTTTTGGATTTTAAATCAACGCTTTTAAACATCCTGTCATAAATCGGTCTGTACGCTAAAATCGCGATCAGCATTCCGGTCATCATGATTGCTTTTCTTCCTACTTTATCAGAAAGCCATCCAAAGAAAACGAAAAACGGAGTTCCTAAAAATAATGCGGTTGCCATTAAATAATCCACCTGAATCGATTCAATATTCATCACTTTCTGAAGGAAGCTCATGGCATAAAATTGTCCTGTATACCAAATTACCCCTTGTCCCATGGCTGCCCCGAATAAGGCAAGAAGAACAAATTTGAAGTTCAGTTTGTTTCCGAAACTTTCTTTTAATGGATTTTTAGAAGTCTTTCCTTCACTTTTAGCTTTGGCAAAAAGCGGAGATTCTTTCATGTTTTTTCTGATGATGTAAGAAACACCCACCATTAATATCGAAATCCAGAACGGAACTCTCCATCCCCAACCGTCAAATTCCTCAGTGGAAAGAGTGGTTTTTGTCACCATAATTACAATAAGTGAAATGAAAAGTCCGGCTGTTGCGGTAGTCTGGATCCAAGAAGTCCAGTAGCCTCTTCTTCCGGGCTGTGCGTATTCTGCAACATAGGTCGCAGCTCCTCCGTATTCACCTCCTAAAGCCAATCCCTGAAATAATCTTAAAATTAATACCAAAACAGGAGCCATAAATCCTATGGTTTCATAACTGGGAATACATCCGATAAGGAATGTAGAAAATCCCATAATCAGTAAAGTAACCAAAAAAGTGTATTTTCTCCCTATAAGATCTCCTAATCTTCCGAAAAACAGAGCTCCGAAAGGTCTCACGACAAATCCTGCGGCAAAAGTAGCTAATGTAGATAAAAATGCTGCAGTAGGATTATCTGCCGGGAAAAATTTAGTAGCCAGTACAACGGCAAGACTTCCGAAAATGTAGAAATCATACCATTCGATTAGTGTTCCGAGAGATGATGCTGTAATGACGCTCCAGATCGTACGATTCTTTTGCTTATCAGTCATATTCTCGTAGCTTATTTCATTGTTATCGCTCATATGCTTTAATTTTTGATGTTAGTTTAAATTGATTGGATTTTGATAGTTTTTGTTTTTTATCGCAAGGGCGCAAGGAAAATTTTAAATGCTTTATGTTATAAGGCGCAAAGATTTTATCTTCGATAAAATTTAAAAGGGACTTGCTGAAAATCTTTGATTTTCTTGCGTCTTAAAAACGTTCTGGTTTAAAAAAGCTTTGCGTCTTTGCGATTGTAAAAAAAATAATGATTAATATTTTTATAAATAAATCTGGAACTGTACAATGAATTCCCCTTTTGAAGAAGGGCTTTCCGTAGGACTTGTATAAACTGGTCTTGTTGAATATTGCGTGGTAATTTTCGCATGATGACCGTCTATGAACCAGTTTGCACCCACATCAAACTGTGACGAAGATTTGTCAAATGCTTCAAAATTCTTGTGAGTATATGCTGCGAAAGGCTGGATTCTGATTTTCGGCTTTTCTGCCTGACTTGGTAAAAGCAATCCGGCTTGTGCGTAGATAATATTCCCTGTTCCGATGGTCGGCTGCAGATTTCCTACTCCTGCAATGGCTTTGCTTCCCGTGAAATTCGGATCAGAAGCAGCGATATTCATAATTCCTAAATTTCTCACGTAATTCGGACCAAACTGATAATTGTAATAGCCTGCGTAAGCGGAAACTGCCATTTTATTTTTAGCATTTCCCAAAGGAATATCTGCAAAAGCATCTACAGCAACAAGCGTAATGTCATGCTTTTCAACAGTGGAATTTACAGAAGTTCGTGTTCCATCTTTCTGGTGGTAAAACCCTGCGCCAAGATTAAAAACTTTTTTAGTTCCCAGATAAGAACCTACTTTGAAAGGCAGTACATTGGATTCTTCATCTAAAAACTGATATTCTACATATCCTGCTTTTGAAAAATTAGGATTTCCGTTATTGTCTACGGCAACCGCTTTGGCCGGATCGGTAACATTTACCGGAGTTAAATCCGTTGCAAAAGGCTTGTTTAAACTGAAACGGTATTCCAGTTTTCCGTATTTACCTTTGGCAAACATTCCCAGTTGTCTTGCAAACTGATCAGAATTATCAATTAATGGCCATGTAAAAATAGGGGAGTCAACCGTAAGGAAGTTTAATGTTGAAGCCATCGTCATTCGGGAAAGTCCCATGTAGTAATGCAGTCCCGCTCCTAAAGACAAGGTAAATTTTCCTGCTTCTCCGGGTAGAAATACAGCGTATTCATTCCATGCATCATGAAAAAAGAGCTGCGGTTTTTTACCATTTCCATAGCCTCCTGTTCCTGAAGTTCCCGAACCGCCTCCATTGATAAATGTCTGATTGTTAATCCCAAAATGCGCTAAGATCATATATCTTTTGGAAATCTGAGCGTACGCCAAAGTACGTAATCTCCTGTTTCCCAGACTCCATGAATTGTCTGTGGGTTCTCCGCCAACCATACTTCCCGGATTCATCTGCGTGTTCCTCAACCAAAACTGATCCCATAAAATGAACCTGACATATTTATCGCCCTGCTGATTGAGATTAATTTTTAATCCGCTTCCATAATCAGGCGAACCTTGAGCGTGTAAAGAATTGCTGATTAAAGCTAATCCAATAAAAGTGATTAATTTCTTCATAAATTATCAATTTTTGGCGTTGTTTTTTGTGAAAGCCAAATTGTAATTAAAAATTTATTTAAAGAAATTTAATATATATTAATGGTAAGTATATAGATAGATCTTAAAGTTCTAAGTTTTGAGTTTAGTATTTATTGGTATTGAGCAGGATTTTAAATTCTCAACTCATTTATTTTCAATTGATTTTAAAATTATTTCTTAAATCTTTCCCATTTTATCAGCATATATTTGTCTGCAAACTGAGTGATAATTAATCCTGAATTTTTCAGATTTTCTTCTTTACTCATATAGTCAATCAGCTCATTTTGTTTTAGGATTTTATATACCGGATGAAACTCAGAATGAGGAGGTCTTGTAATATTGTATTTCTTGATCCATGAACTGATCGTCACATGAGAAACGCCAATAATTCTTTCAATTTCACGAAAACTTAATCCCTCGAGATAAAGCTGTAAAGCTTTGGTTACGTAGTAATCGTCTATTTGTTTCCCCAGTTTTTTTACTGTGAAATAATAGTTGCAATCTTTACATAGAAAGCGTTGTTTGCTGTTTACAATTCCGCTTTTAACCACTTTGTCTGTGTTGCATTTCGGACAGCGATTTTCCATAACTATATCTTTTTAGCAAATATATAATAATTTAGCAAAATATTAATTTCGTGTAAAGATAAAATTACCTGTATATTAATTTAATTCAATAAAAATATCTTTTTTATTTGGTTTTAAAAGAAATTATATTTTAAATTTGCCAAAAAATTTAGATAAATAAATGGAAATAGAAATTTCCTCATCCATGCATCTGATGTATGTGAGTGAAATACAGCAGGAAATGTACGATTCTGCACAGCGCAGAGGAACGGGGATTGCCAAACGTTCCATCGAGTATCTCAGTAAAAAAATTACTGAAGGTAACGCTGTAGTCGCCATCGATAAAGGAAAGTGGGTAGGTTTCTGTTATATAGAAACATGGTCTCACGGTCAGTTTGTTGCCAATTCCGGGCTTATTGTCTCTCCCGAATTCAGGCATTTGGGAGTGGCAACCTTAATCAAGGACAAAGTATTCGCTTTATCCCGAAAAAAATACCCAAACGCTAAAATTTTCGGATTAACTACCGGTTTAGCAGTAATGAAGATCAACAGCGATTTAGGATATAAACCCGTTATTTATTCTGAACTTACTCAGGATGAAGAATTCTGGAACGGCTGCAAAAGCTGCGTGAATTATGATATTTTAATGAAAAAAGAACGGAAAAACTGTCTTTGCACAGCAATGCTTTTCGTTCCCGATAATACAAAAAACAGCACTGAAAATAATCAGTCTGAAAACCGATACAATAATGAGCAAGAAAGTAGTTTTAGCATTTAGCGGAGGTCTCGATACCTCTTACTGCGCCAAATATCTCAGCGAAACACTGGGATATGATGTGTATGCAGTTACTGTAAACACCGGAGGTTTTTCCAAAGATGAAGAAAAAGAACTGGAGAAAAAAGCCCTGAATCTTGGGGTAAAAAAATACAGGTGCGTTGATGCTCAGGAAGATTATTACAATTCTTGTGTAAAATATCTGATTTTCGGTAATGTTCTGAAAAACAATAGCTATCCTCTGTCTGTAAGTGCGGAGCGTACCATTCAGGCGCAGGAAATTGCAAAATATGCGATTGAAATCGGCGCGGATGCAATTGCGCATGGAAGTACGGGAGCAGGAAATGATCAGGTTCGTTTTGATCTCATTTTTCAGGTAATGTGTCCGAGTGTAGAGATCATTACGCCAATTCGTGATATGGCTCTTTCCCGTGAAGAAGAAATTGAGTTTTTGAAAAGTCACGGCTACGAAATGGAATTTCAGAAAGCACAATATTCTGTTAATAAAGGACTTTGGGGGACTTCAGTTGGGGGAAAGGAGACGCTGACTTCAAGAAATTACCTTCCTGAAGAAGCTTTTCCGTCACAAATTAAAGAAAATCAACCCTCTGAACTGGAAATTGAATTTAAAAATGGCGAAATTATCTCTGTAAACGGAGAAAGTTTTGAACATCCGGTTTACGCGATTCAGAAAATCGAAGAATTGGCTTCGGCTTACGGAATCGGTCGTGATATTCACGTAGGAGATACCATTGTCGGAATCAAAGGAAGAGTAGGTTTCGAGGCGGCAGCAGCTTCAGTGATAATCAAAGCTCATCATTTATTAGAAAAACATACGCTTTCAAAATATCAGCAGATGATGAAATCCCAATTGTCAGATTGGTACGGAAACTGGCTTCACGAGGCACTTTTCTTAGATCCTGTGATGAGAAATATCGAGTCTTTCCTTGTTGATTCTCAAAAAACAGTCAGCGGAAAAGTATTTGTAACCCTTCATCCTTACCGATTTATTTTGAATGGAATTGAATCTCAGCACGATTTGATGTCGGACAAATTCGGAAGCTACGGAGAAGCAAACAGGGCATGGACAGGCGAAGATGTAAAAGGCTACACAAAGATTGTAAGCAATTCTTTAAACATATATCATCAGATTAATAAATAAAATTTGGGCAGCTTTATCCGCCTGTAGTTTATCCTGAGCTTGTCGAAGGATCACAATCTTTTATTCGTCGTTCCTCCTCATAAAAGGATTTCCGTTCAAGTCGGGCTGCAAGAGAGTCGAAGACCAATGAACCCGAAGGGTTCAATACGAATAGCCGTAGGTAAAACCTATGGATTAAAAGATCAATACAAACAAAGAACCCGAAGGGTTCAATACAAATAACCTTAGGTGAAAACCTATGGAAAATAATAAAATGAAAAAGAAAATTGGAATCATCGGAGCCAACGGTTACACAGGAAGCGAACTGGTTCGTCTGTTGGTTTTTCATCCCAATGTATCATTGAGTTTTTTATATAGCCGTTCAAATTCGGGAACAAAAATTTCAGATTTGTACCCGGATTTAACGACGGTTTGTGAAATGGTTTTAACGGATCAGTCTGAAGAAGTCGATATTCTGTTTCTATGCCTTCCTCACAAAGAAAGTCAGAATTGGCTAATTCAGAATTTTGTAAAAGATGAAACATTGGTGATTGATTTAGGAAACGATTTTCGCCTCGATGGAAACTTTGGAAACAGAAATTTTATCTACGGATTACCTGAAATCAATAAAAAACAACTTTCAGGGGCGAAAAGCATTGCCAATCCGGGATGTTTTGCAACAGCAATTCAACTCGCTCTGCTTCCTTTAGCTCAAAAAGGGTTGTTGAATGAAGTGTATACAACAGGAATCACAGGTTCCACAGGTGCGGGTCAGTCTTTACAGGCAACCACGCATTTTACATGGAGGAACGATAATATTTCGGCGTATAAAACTTTAACACACCAACATGTGGATGAGATTTTACAACAATTAGTCTCTTTTAATACCAATGAAATCAGTCTGAATTTTATTCCATGGAGAGGAGATTTTGCGAGAGGAATTTTTACAAGTTCTACCGTGAAAACAGATGCAGAACTTTCACAGATCTATCAGTTGTTTGAAGATTTTTATGCAGATGAGCCTTTTGTACAGGTAAGCGGAAAAGCAATTGATTTAAAACAAGTTGTCAATACCAATCGCTGTGTGATACAGATTGAAAAATGTGGGAATGTTACGGTCATTCACTCAGCGATTGACAATTTGTTGAAAGGCGCTTCCGGACAGGCGGTTCAAAACATGAATATCGCCATGGGTTGGGAAGAAAATTTAGGATTAAACTTGAAAGCGACAGCGTTTTAAACGTGAATAGTCAATAGGTCACTCGTGAATTTTTACAACTCAATCAAAACCGACCTAGGAAAATGGAGCGTTAAGAAAATTGAAATTTAATCCGTTAAGAAATTCCCACTGTTTGAGCACGAGGCAAATTTTCAGTCGAAGAACAAATCTTCAATTCGTGCGAGTTTTGGGAATTTTAGGATTTAATTTAAATTTTTAGCGGAAGTTTCCAAGTCTTGAATTTTTGTTTCTTTTGTTTCAAGACAAAAGAAATTAATTAAAAAAAGGAAAAAATTTAGGATTGACCTTAAAACCGACTTAGGAGAATGTAGTGTTAAGAAAAATAGTTTTGTGAACGTTAAGAAAATTCTACTGTTTGAAGCGCGAAACGAATGTAGAACCGAAAAACAAATGCTGATTTCACGTAAGCTTTAGAATTTTTAGAGAACAGAAATATTTTTTAGCGGAAGTCTCCAGTCTTGAACTTTTGTTTCTTTTGTTTGACTACATCGAAATAGTATTAATCGACTGAAAGGAGATAATCTTCGATTTCAAGGCAAAAGAAAAGTATAAGCAGATGAATCATTCATCAAACATCAATTATCATTTATAAATAGACATGAATTTATTCAACGTATATCCATTATTCAACATCAATCCGGTAAAAGCACAGGGATCATTTCTGTGGGATGATAAAGGAGAAAAATATCTTGATTTTTACGGAGGTCATGCGGTGATTTCCATCGGTCACAACCATCCCCATTATCAGACTCAGTTAAAAAATCAATTAGATAAAATATCTTTCTATTCAAATTCGGTTCAGAACGAGTTACAGACTGAGCTGGCTGAAAAATTAGGAAAGCTTTCAGGTTTAGAAGATTATAATCTATTTTTATGCAATTCAGGAGCAGAAGCGAACGAAAATGCTTTAAAACTGGCTTCTTTTCACAACGGAAAAAACAAAGTGCTATATTTTTCAGGTTCCTTTCATGGAAGAACTTCTGCAGCCGTTTCGGTGACGGACAATCCTAAAATTGTAGCTCCGGTAAATTATGATGAAAGATTCATTAAGTCTGAATGGAACAATATCGAACAGCTTGAAGAAGTTTTTGAAAAACAGGGAAATGAACTTTCATCCGTCATCATTGAAGGAATTCAGGGAGTGGGCGGAATTATGATTCCAACAGTTGAATTTTTAACTAAAATCAAAGAATTGTGCGAAAAATACAATGCTGTCTTGATTTTGGATGAAGTTCAGTCGGGATACGGAAGAAGCGGTTATTTCTTTGCTCATCAGGAATTCGGGATTGAAGCAGATATCATTACCACTGCAAAAGGAATGGGAAATGGTTTCCCGATTGGTGGTGTTTTAATTCATCCGAAATTTCTGGCAAGCAACGGTTTATTGGGGACGACTTTCGGAGGAAATCATTTGGCTTGTGTAGCTGCAATTGCGGTTTTAGACGTCATGAAAGATGAAAATCTCATCGAAAATGCTCAGAAAATGGGCAAATATATTGAAAATGAAATTAAAGATTTTTCACATATCAAAAACATCCGAAGGAAAGGTTTGATGATTGGGATTGAACTCGACAGAGATTGCTCGGAAGTGAGGAACAGCCTGTTATACCATCATCATATTTTCACAGGAAACTCTAATGATAAAGCAGTCTTAAGGATTCTTCCGGCACTTAATATTAAAAAAGAAGAAACGGATCTATTCATAAATGCTTTGAAAGAAGTATTGGAGAATATTTAAATAGTGAAAATTATGCGGAATGTCAATCTGACGAAGGAAGAATCTATTAATTATCAAAAAGAGATTCTTCACTACACTTTGCTTTGTTCAGAATGACAAACACAATTATCATTAGCTGAGTAGAACGCCCTTGCGAACGAAAATATTTTCAAGTTAAATAAAAAAACTTCGCGAGCCTAGCGTTAAAAACTCAACCAAGTAGGTAAGATAAAAAATCTTTAAAATTTATTTAAAAACGAAATGGATATTCCATTTGTCAATTGGAAAAATAAAAATTACCAAATGAAAAAATTCACCTCTGTAAGCGATGTTAAAAACTTACAGCACATTATAAAAAAAGCATTACAAATTAAAGAAAATCCTCTTTCGGAACCCGAAAAAGGAAAAGGAAAAACAATAGGACTTGTCTTTTTAAATTCAAGTTTGAGAACCCGTTTAAGCAGTCAGATCGCGGCTCAGAATTTAGGATTAAATGTTTTAACCTTAAATGCAGCTCAGGAAGCATGGAATCTGGAATTTGCAGACGGAGCAGTGATGAACGGAAATACGGTAGAACATATCAAAGATGCGATTGAAGTATTAAATCAGTATTGCGATATTATTGCAGTTCGCTGTTTTGCAGGAATGAAAAGTAAGGAAGATGATGTAAACGAAAGCATTTTAAGCCAGTTTGAGCAACATGCAAAAGTTCCGGTTATTTCTCTGGAATCTGCAACACGTCATCCTTTGCAAAGTCTGGCAGATTGCATCACCATTACCGAAAACTGGAACTTCGATAAGTTTAGTGTAAAAAAGAAGCCAAAAGTGGTTTTAACCTGGGCGCCTCACATCAAGCCGATTGCTCATGCGGTGGGGAATTCCTTTGCAGAATGGATGCAGGAAATGGATGTAGATTTTGTCATCGCCAATCCGGAAGGGTATGATTTAGATAAAAACTTTACAAAAGATGTGAAAGTTATTCATGATCAGGAAGAAGCATTGAAAGATGCCGATTTTATCTATGTTAAAAACTGGTCGTCTTTTGATGATTATGCTAAAATGCCTGAAGTAAAAGACAATTGGATGTTGACGAATGAAAAACTGGAAAATACCAATCAGGCAAAGGTAATGCACTGTCTTCCGGTTCGCCGTAATGTAGAGTTGAGTGATAAGGTGATGGATGGTGAAAATTCAATCATTTATCAGCAGGCAAAAAACCGGATTTTCTCTGCGCAGGCTGTTTTTTCTGAAATTTTAGATGAATTGAATTCTTAATAAATCAAACCTCATAGGTTTTTAAAACCTATGAGGTTTCCAAAAAAGATTTGTAATGAAAGAAAAGTTATACATCATAAAAATTGGCGGAGCGTTAATTGATGACGAGGAATTATTAGAACAGTTTTTAGAACAGTTTTCTGAAATTCAGGAAAAGAAAATTCTGGTGCATGGAGGAGGAAAACTAGCAACGACTTTAGCTGACAAACTGGGAATTGAGCAAAAGCTTGTAAACGGAAGAAGAATAACCGATAAAGATACGTTGGATATTGTTGCAATGGTTTACGCGGGAGGAATCAATAAAAATATTGTGGCAAAACTTCAGCAGAAGAAATGTAAAGCCATTGGTTTTTCGGGAGCGGATGCAAATTTAATTAAAGCCAAAAAAAGAGAACACGCTGAAATAGATTTCGGATTTGTGGGAGATATCACCGAAAAAAGCGTGAACAGGAAATTAATTTCAAAATTGCTGAAACTGGAACTTGTTCCTGTATTTTCGGCAATTACCCATGATAAAAAAGGGCATCTTTTCAATACCAATGCAGATACGATCGCTTCGGTAATTGCACAGGCTTTATCCGTAAAATATGATGTTGAATTGTTGTATTGTTTTGATAAAGAAGGTGTTATGGAAGATATAAACAATCCGGAATCGGTTATCAAAAATATTTCCGAAGAAGAATTTTCAACCCTAAAAGAGGACGGAAAACTTCATAAAGGAATTCTTCCCAAACTGGAAAATGCTTTAGGAGCAGTGAAAAATAATGTCAATAAAGTATTTCTCATTAAAGAAACTCAACTGAAAAACCATATAGAAAACCATCATGCAGGAACTGAAATCTGTTTATAGCAAAGAAGAATTGCGGGATAACGCGGTTGAATTATTAAAAAAGCTGATTGAGATTCCGTCATTCAGCAAGGATGAATTTAACACGTCGGTGGAAATTGAAAATTTTTTCAAAAAACATCAGATTCCGACAAAACGTTTTAAAAATAACATTTGGGCGGTAAACAAAAATTTTGATGTTTTCAAGCCGTCGATTTTGCTGAATACCCATCACGATACCGTAAAACCCAATAAAGCGTATACTTTGGATCCGTTTGTTCCGATTGAAAAAGACGGAAAATTATTCGGATTGGGAAGTAATGATGCGGGAGCCTCATTGGTTTCTATGGCGCAGGTTTTTTTACACTTTTATGAAAAAGAAAATTTACAATATAACTTAATTATAGCTTTGACGGCAGAGGAGGAGATTTCAGGTTTTGACGGTATTGAAGCGCTTTTCCCCCAATTACCGAATATTGAACTCGCCATTGTAGGAGAACCCACGCAGATGAATCTGGCGATTGCTGAAAAAGGACTTTTGGTAATTGACGGTGAAATGAAAGGCACTCCTTCTCACGCCGCTCATCCGAACAATGATAATTCGATTGTAAAATGTATGGAAGATTTGCAGAATATTCTGAATTTCAGATTTCCGAAGGTTTCAGAGTATTTGGGTGAGGTTAAAATTACCTTGTCAGGAATTCATGCCGGAGTTCAGCATAATGTCGTTCCGGAATCCTGTACTTTCACTTTAGATGTAAGAGTTACGGATGAATATTCCAATAAAGAAGCATTTGAAATCATACAATCTCAGATGAAATCTACATTAACCGCAAGATCGTTCAGATTAAATTCTTCAAAAATCGAAATAGATCATCCTTTTGTACAGGCGGGATTAGCGATTGGAAGGACATCGTACGGTTCGCCAACTTCATCGGATCAGGCGATCATTCCGTGCACTTCCGTAAAGCTCGGACCGGGAGACAGTACCCGTTCTCACACCGCGGATGAATACATTTACATAAAGGAAATAGAGGAGGGAATTGAGATTTACATCAAGATTTTGGAGAAAGTTTTATAGGCTGGAAGTAGGAAGAGGGATGATGGAGGTTTATGAAGCATAAAAATATCGACCTAGGAAAATGAAGCATTAAGAAAAATAATTTTATGAACGTTAAGAAAATTCTACTGTTCGAAGCGCGAGATAAATATTGAACCGAAGAACAAATTTTGAATTCGCGCAAGTTTAGAATTTTTAGAGAACAGAAATAATTTTTAGCCGGAGTTTCCAGTCTTGAATTTTTGTTTCTTTTGTTTGACTACGTCGAATCTTCGATTTCAAGACAAAAGAAAACATAAAAGAAATATATTCAGTTATGTCATTCTGAAAAAAACGAAGTGGATTGAAGAATCTTTAATTTTAGATAGATTCCTCCTTCGTCGGAATGACAAAATCAATTAATAAAGGAAGATATAAAAGTTGGTTATAAACATCCGTCACCCAACTTCCATCTTCCATCAAAAAAGAAATTTTTATGAAAAAAATATGGCAGAAAGACGATAACGCCACCAATATATTAGTCAATACATTCACAGTCGGGAAAGATCTTGATTTTGACGAACGTCTGGCAAAATACGATGTCAAAGGTTCAATGGCGCACTGCAAAATGTTGGCAGAAGTAGGGATTATTTCCAACGAAGAATCAGAGCAAATGTTATTTGTCTTATCAGAAATTTTAAATAAGATCGAAAACGGAACTTTTGAAATCGATAAAAATGCTGAAGATATTCATTCCCAGATTGAATCAATTTTAATTGAAAAATTAGGTGATACCGGAAAGAAAATTCACACGGCACGTTCCAGAAACGATCAGGTTTTACTGGATATCAAATTGTATTTATTGGACGAAATCCGTGAATTGACAGCATTAACGGACGAATTCTTTCAGATATTAATCAAACTGGCGGAACAGCATAAAAATGTGTTGCTTCCTGGATATACGCATTTGCAGATTGCGATGCCTTCCTCATTCGGATTGTGGTTTGGAGCCTATGCAGAAGCATTGTTGGATGATATTGAAATGTTGTTTTCAGTTAAAAATATTATCAATAAAAATCCATTGGGTTCTGCGGCAGGTTATGGTTCATCGTTCCCGATTGACCGTGAGAGTACAACATACAATTTGGGCTTTCAATCGATGAATTACAATTCCGTGTATGCTCAGATGACGCGTGGGAAGTCTGAAAAAATGCTGTCGATGGCAATGGCAACTTTAGCCGGAACATTAGGAAAATTCTCTTATGATGTTTGTCTGTATTTAAGCCAGAACTTTGATTTCATCAGCTTTCCGAAGGAATTTACTACAGGAAGCAGCATTATGCCTCACAAGAAGAATCCTGATATTTTCGAGTTGGTTCGTGCGCGCTGCAACAGAATACAGTCGTTACCGAATGAGTTTATTTTACTCACGAATAACCTTCCTTCAGGCTATCACAGAGATATGCAGCTTACGAAAGAAATCCTTTTTCCTGCGATTGATTCCTTAAAAGAATGTCTGGAAATTTTAAATTATACATTACCCAATATTCAGGTGAAAGACGGGATTTTGGAGGATGAAAAATATAAATATCTTTTCAGCGTAGAGAAAATCAATGAAGAAGTAAAAAACGGAAGCTCATTTCGGGATGCTTACATAAAAGTAGGGCAGGAGATTGAAAATAATGCGTTCGATTTTGAAATTCAAAATTTAAACCATACGCATCAGGGAAGTATAGGGAATTTGTGTTTGGATAAAATAGAATATCAGTTTAATAAGCTGAAAAATAAATTGTTGGGTTGATTTATTTTAAACCATTAAGATTCATTTAAGGAGTTAAACAAAATTAAGAGATATAGGATTTTTTAATATAATTCGCTTCAAAATCTTAAATTCGCTTAACTTCTTAATTAAAATCTTAATGGTTCAATTTAACCCAGATCAATCTTAAACTTCGTAGACTTCTTCACCTCATGCAACACAATAGAACTGTGATATTGACCGATATTCGGGATGTTTGAGATAACATTCACCGTAAAATCATTATAAGAATTAATATCTTTTGCAATAATTTTCAGCATATAATCGTATTCACCGGAAAGACTGATGATTTCCTGAACTTCATCATGCTGCATAATGTTCTTTTCGAACGTTTCCAGAACTTTTTTAGACTGTTCTTTAAGACGCACATTGCAGTAAACCACAATATTTAAGCCCAGTTTTTCACGGTTTAAAAGACCCACATATTTCTCAATAATTCCCTGTTTCTCCAGTTGCTTGATGCGTTCGTACGTCGGAGTGAAAGTAAGACCAATTTTTTCCGAAATTTCTTTCACCGAAAGTGTAGAATCTTCCTGAATAATACTGAGAATCATCCTGTCTTTTAAATCCATATAGTCTATTTTGAATGGTAAATATACAATTTTATAAAAATTAAAACTAAATTTTTTGTGTTTTGAACTCAAAAATCCCTTCATAAACAGACCGAATATTAATCTTTGTATTTTAGGCAATGGCAAAATAATTGCTGTAATCTGCGTACGAAATCCAGATTAATATGAACCGAAATACGACTACGGCAACAACTTCATTGGCTGATTACGACCCCCATCATAAATTTAAAAGTGAAATTTTAGACGGACTGAAAGAGGAGCCTAAACATTTATTATCCAAATATTTCTACGATAAAAAAGGAGATGAGCTTTTTCAGCAGATCATGAATATGCCGGAATATTATCTCACCGATTGCGAACTTGAAATCTTTACCGGAAAAAAGAGGGAACTCGCAAACGCGATACGAGCATTCGACGAACCTTTTGATCTGGTGGAACTCGGAGCAGGAGATGCTACAAAATCCTCTCATCTGCTTGAATATCTTGTAAAGCAAAACGCAGATTTTACTTATATGCCGATTGATATTTCCGCAAATATTATTTCAATTTTGGAGGGAAATCTTACTTCAAAAATTCCGGAGCTTCAAATGACAGGTCTTAATGGAGAATACTTTGAAATGCTCGATAAAGCAAACAAAATTTCTTCCCGCAGAAAAGTCATTCTTTTTTTAGGAGGGAATATTGGAAATATGGAAATTGAAGAAGCCTATCAGTTCTGTAATGCATTGAAATCGAGACTCAATCCGGATGATATTCTTCTCATTGGTTTTGATCTGAAGAAAAATCCACACACCATTCTTGCTGCCTATAACGATAAAGCGGGAATAACGGCATCGTTCAACCTTAATCTTTTAGATAGAATTAATGAGGAGCTGGACGCAGATTTTAAAACGAATCAGTTCAAACATTACCAAACTTACGATCCGCTTTCTGGAGCCTGCAGAAGTTACCTGATCAGTCTGGAAGATCAGTCGGTACATATTGAAGAGGAAGAGGTAAACTTTAAGGCAAATGAAGCTATTTATATGGAAATTTCTCAGAAATATTCGGAAAAAGAAGTCGATATAATGGCAAGAAAAACAGGTTTTAAACCGTTAAAACAGATTTCGGACACCAAAGGCTGGTTTGTGGATGCAATCTGGAAAGTCTAATTTAAATTAAAAGCTAAAACGATGATCGAACAGAATACACTAGTCAAAGAAAAACAGTTGCTTGAGAATTACTGCAGAATCAGAGCGCGGTCTGTAGAAATATGCGAACCGCTTGAAACAGAAGATTTTGTAGTTCAGCCTGTTGTAGATGTAAGTCCTCCGAAATGGCATTTAGGACATACGACATGGTTTTTCGAAACTTTTATTTTGATCCCGAATCTTGATGGTTATCAGGTGTTTAATTCACAATACAATTTCGTTTTCAACAGTTATTATGAAACCATTGGCGCAAGAGTAATCCGGACTGACAGAGGAAATTTAAGCCGCCCTTCCGTTGCAGATATTTTTCAGTACCGGGAATATGTCGATGAACAAATGGAAACTTTTCTTTTAGATAACGACTTATCCGATGATCTTCAAAAACTGTTTGAATTAGGTCTAAACCACGAACAGCAGCATCAGGAATTGTTACTGACTGATATCAAATATATTCTGGGTCATAATCCTTTATTTCCCGCTTACAACGAAAATTTTCCGTTAGAAAAATCAGAACCCGAAAATTTTGAAATGCTTTCTTTTAAGGAAGGAATTTATGAAATAGGATTTGAAGGAGAAGGATTTTGTTTTGATAATGAACTGAACAGACATAAAGTATATCTCAATGATTTCCAAATCTCAAACCGATTGGTAACCAATTCAGAATATCTGGAATTTATGAATGACGGAGGATATGAAAATTTCAGACATTGGCACGCGGAAGGTTGGGACTGGGTTAAAGAAAACCATGCAAAAGCTCCCTTATACTGGCATTTTATTGAAGGTAAATGGATGCATTACACGTTGAACGGTTTAAAAGAGATCATTCCCGACAAAGCCGTTTGTCACATCAACTTTTTTGAAGCATCGGCTTTTGCCTCTTGGAAAGGAATGCGTTTACTTACCGAAGCGGAATGGGAAGTCGCTTCCGGAAAATTTGACTGGGGAAAACGCTGGGAATGGACAGGAAGTGCTTATCTTCCGTATCCAGGCTTTGCAAAAGAAGAAGGAGCAGTAGGAGAGTATAACGGAAAATTTATGGTCAATCAAATGGTGTTAAGAGGCGCTTCATTAGCAACACCAAAAGGACACAGCCGGAAAACATACAGAAATTTCTTTCCCACATCACTGCAATGGCAGTTTACAGGAATCCGACTGGCTAAATAATTCCCATTGATGATTACGGTAGAATCTGTTTCCAAAAGTTTTAAAAATCGTCCCGCAGTGGACGATATTTCCTTTGTTGCCCATGAAAAGGAAATTCTGGTATTGCTGGGAACAAGCGGCTGCGGAAAAACAACTACTTTAAAAATGATCAACCGGCTTATTGAGTCAGATTCGGGAAGAATTTTAATCGATGGTAAAAATATCAAGGATCATAACGTTGAGCAACTGAGAATGGGAATCGGTTATGTCATGCAGAGTTCAGGTCTTTTTCCCCATTATACGGTTGCCGAAAATATCGCCGTCGTTCCGAAACTTCAAAAATGGAACTCAAAGCAGATTAAAGACAGAACGGAGGAGCTTATTCAGAAATTACATTTATCCGGTGATGTTTTAAACAGGTTTCCCCATGAATTAAGCGGCGGACAACAGCAGCGCGTCGGAATAGCCAGAGCTTTAATCGCCAATACTCCCGTCCTACTGATGGACGAACCTTTCGGAGCATTGGATAATATAACGAAATCCGAGATTCATAATGAGTTTAAAACGCTGAATGAGCTTAAAAATAAAACCATCATTCTGGTAACCCACGATGTATCTGAAGCTTTCGAATTGGGACACAGAATATGTCTTATGGATAAAGGAAAAATAATACAGATCGGAACCCCGAAAGAAATGATTTACCGTCCTGCGAATGAGTTTGTGAAAAATTTCTTTGCCAATAACCGTTTGACATTAGAATATCGAATCACGAAAATTTCAGATCTGCAGTTTAAAAATGTTTCAGAAAAAAGATTTGATGAAGATCAGAATATCTGGAATGTTTTGCAGGATCTCAGTACAAATTTCGGAGATGCTGAACTTTACAACACAATTACAGCTTCTTTTAATGAATACCGACAAAAACAGTTGACCTGATGCAGCAAAGTTTATGGCAGTTTCTTGTTGAGCAGCAACACAAGATCTATATTCAGGTGATCCAGCATTTGGGATTAACCTTTATAGCCCTGTTGTTGGCAATTGCTGTCGGTTTGCCGTTGGGAATTTTCATCAGCCGGAAAAAGAAATTAGCCACTCCGGTTTTAACGGTTGCCGGAATTTTACAAACGATTCCAAGCATTGCCTTGCTCGGTTTTATGATTCCCGTTTTCGGGATCGGACCGCAACCCGCCATTGTCGCACTGTTAATTTACGCTTTATTACCCATCATCCGAAATACGTATACAGGAATTTCGGGAGTAAATGACAATATCATTGAAGCGGCAAAATCTTTGGGAATGACAAAAAACCAGTTACTTCTGAAAGTAGAATTACCTTTAGCAATGCCGGTTATCGTTGCCGGAATAAGAACTGCCGCAGTAATCAACGTTGGAGTCGCAACATTGGCTTCTTTTGTTGCAGCGGGAGGTTTGGGAGAATTTATCTTTGGCGGAATTTCCCTGAATAATTCTAATATGATTCTTGCAGGAGCAATTCCAGCCGCTTTACTGGCGGTTATTGTAGATCAGATGATTGCTTTTGTTCAGAAATCAGAATATCGTACAATCAGAAAAATGATATGGATTATTCCTTTACTGCTGATTGTTGCAGGAGGAATTTATTTTTGGAATAAAAACTCATCAACCCAATTAAAAGCAGGTTTTACCCCTGAATTTATGGGAAGAAAAGATGGAAATATCGGCTTGAAAAAGATTTATCAATTAAATGTGAATCCTAATGTTGTTAATGACGCTCTCATGTACAAAGCTCTGTATGAAGGCAAACTAGACCTTATCAGCGGATATTCTACCGATGGAAGAATAAAAGCATACGATCTTTTGGTTCTTGATGATGATAAAAAAATATTTCCGCCTTACTTCGCTGCTCCTATTATTAAAGAAAAAACGTTGCAGAAATATCCTGATCTCGAAAAGACGCTCAACCTTCTTTCAGGAAAAATCAATGATTCCGTGATGACCGAACTGAACTATCAGACAGATTATCTTCATCAGGTTCCTGAAAAAGTAGCAAAAGAATTTTTAATCAGGAATAATCTGTACAAAGCACCTCAAGAAGCAGGAAATCAAACCGTCCGGATCGGATCAAAAATTTTTGGAGAACAATATATTCTTGCCGAAATCTACCGAATGCTCATCGAAGGAAACACAAACTATAAAGTTGAAACCAAAACAGGACTGGGCGGAACAAAAATCTGTTTTGATGCCTTAATGAATGACGCCATTGATTTTTACCCGGAATATACAGGTACCGGATTGCTGGTTCTGCTCACTCCGGATCATAAAACGATTGAAAGTGTGACCAAAAGCCCTGATCTTACCTATCAGTTTGTACAAAATGAATTCATCAAAAAATATAAAATCCGCTGGCTGAAACCCATTGGATTTAATAATGCTTATGCGCTCGTTATGCGAAAAAAACAGGCAAATGAGCTCAAAATAAAATCCATAACAGATTTAAAAAACATGGAGACCGGAAAATAATTTCCGCTGTACTAATTTTAAATTTAACCACAAAAGATACAAAAGACTTTATTGGATTTATTTAAAGTATTTCAAAAGTCTGCAAAGAGAAAAAATCTTTGATTTTTTTAACTTATGTGCTCTTTTTTCCATTAAGTATTAAATTCAAGAAACTAAAGTGTTTAAATCTTTTGTGGTAAAAAAGGTTAAATAAATTTAACGATAAAGATTGTAAAACAAAACGCAAAAGAGATGACTGATGAAATACTGACTTTCAATACCTCAAATTTTCATGAGATGTGTGATTTTCTCGCGAATTGTGATCAGGATTTAAAATTAATTATCGAAAATCATGGTTATCCTCCGATGTGGAACCGAGAAAATACTTTTGAAACCCTCGTTCATATCATTCTGGAACAACAGGTTTCTCTCGCTTCAGCTTTAGCCGCATTACATAAACTGAAAGAAAAAATTACAGAAATCACTCCTGAAAACATTCTTAGTCTTACGGATGCCGAAATGAGAGAATGCTATGTAAGCCGACAGAAAAATACGTATATCAAAGGTCTGGCAAATTCAATACTGGAAGGAAAAATCAATCTTGAGAAATTCCAGGAAATGTCTGATGAAAAAATTAGGGAAACATTAATCAGCTTAAAAGGCATCGGAAACTGGACGACCGATATTTATCTTATGCTTGCTCTGCAACGAACCGACATTTTTCCTATCGGAGATCTTGCCGTAGTAAATGCATTAAAAAAAATTAAACGGCTGCCTCCGAAAATATCCAGAGAAGAAATCATTACCATCAGTGAAGAGTGGAAACCGCTCAGATCTGTTGCTACAATGATACTTTGGCACTATTACTTATCAGATTCAGCCAGTAAAAAATGATGGTTTTTTTATAAATTCAATTTTCATTTTGTCAGTTTACAGAATTGTTATATCTTTGCACCTAATGAATAACACAGTATTTATATCATTAGAATTACCGGGCGTAGACGCCCTTTACGATATTTATTTATTTTAAGCGAAGATATTTTCTTCGCTTTTTTTTTGTAAAAAATTTAAAGACAATATGTTTACGATTACAGAACTAAGCAACGAGAGAATCAACAGTATAGTAACAGAAGCATTGGCTTTTGCGAACGGGAAAACTGCCAAAATTGAAGGAGAGGTTTTCTGTTCCAATCTTTTCTTCGAAGACAGTACAAGAACGAAAACAAGTTTTGATATTGCTGAAAGAAAATTAGGATTGCAGGTCGTTCCTTTCGATGCTTCCCACAGTTCTGTAAACAAAGGAGAGAGTCTTTATGATACGGTAAAAACCATCGAAAGTCTGGGCGTAAATCTTGTCGTAATCAGAGATAAGAAAGACCGGTATTTCGATGAACTGAAAAATATAAAAATTCCGGTGATCAACGGAGGAGACGGAACAGGAAACCACCCTTCACAATGTATGCTGGATTTAATGACGATCTATCAGGAATTCGGAAAATTTGAAGGATTAAAAGTAGGAATCGTTGGAGACGTAAAACACAGCAGAGTGGCAAACTCCAATGCCGAAGCGTTAAGAAGATTAGGCGCAAAAGTATATTTCTCAGGACCGGAACAGTGGTTTGACGAAGGAGCCTTAATCAACGGAACCTATCTAAATATTGATGAAATGATCCATGATGTAGATGTTCTGATGTTATTAAGAATCCAGCACGAAAGACATGATGCGAAAATGAGTTTCTCCGCTTCAGAATATCACAAAAAATATGGTTTAACCAAAGAAAGAGAAAAAGCCATGAAAAAAGAAGCCATCATCATGCATCCTGCACCCATCAACAGAGGAGTGGAAATTGATGACGATTTGGTAGAATGCGAACGCTCAAGAGTTTTCAAACAAATGCAGAACGGTGTTTTCGCAAGAATGGCAATCTTAAAAGAAGCCTTGGAAAAACAAGGTTATACTTTTAAATAAGAACCAAGGTAAAAGAGCCAAGGTAAAAGTAAAAAGAATCAAGTAGTAAGCCGACCCGAAAGGGTCAAACAACAATAGCCGTGGGTAAAACCCATGGAAAAGAAAAAAAAGCCTCGTAGAGGCGACCTGTTAATAAAAAAGAAAATCTAAATAAAGAAAATGAAGAAAAAATTAATACTGGAGTCCGGTGAAGTGTTTCACGGAGAAGGTTTCGGAGCAGAATTGGAAACTGCAGGAGAGGTGGTTTTCAATACCGGAATGACAGGGTATCAGGAATTGATCTCTGATCCGTCTTACTGCGGTCAGATTGTTTGCATGACCTATCCGCTTATCGGAAACTATGGAATTAATAGAGATGATTATGAGAGTATTGAACCGGCAATTAAAGGACTTATCGTAAAAGAACTTTGTGATCTGCCATCCAACTTCCGTACTCAGATTACTTTAGATGAATTATTTAAAAAGAAAAACCTTTCCGGAATTTCAGGGATCGATACCAGAAGACTCACCAGAATTCTTCGTAACCACGGAGTGGTGAAAGGGAAAATCGTAAACGCTGATGCCGATGAAAGCACAGTAGTTTCAGAATTAAAATCAACCAACTTCCCAACAAATCAGGTACAGCAGGTTTCCACAAAAACACCTTACGCAAATCCGGGAAGAGGCTTAAAAGTAGTATTGGTAGATTTTGGTTCCAAATTAGGAATTATCAGAGAGTTATCTCAAAGAAACTGCGATATCACAGTCGTTTCTCAGAACGTAACTGCAGAAGAAATCTTACTGATGAATCCGGACGGAGTGATGCTTTCTAATGGTCCCGGAGATCCTGAAGATAACCAACAGGCTTTAGAAATGATCAGAGGAATTTTAGGAAAAGTTCCGATCTTCGGAATCTGTTTAGGACACCAGTTAATTGGTTTGGCTTGCGGCGCAAAAACGTTCAAGTTGAAATTCGGACACAGAGGTGGAAACCATCCGGTTTTAGATGTAGAGAAAAACAAAGTGGCGATCACTTCTCAGAACCACGGTTACGCAGTAGATCAGGAAAGTTTAAAAAATACAGACTTAATAGAAACACACATCGCACTGAACGACAGAACAAACGAAGGTCTGAAACACAAAATTCACCCTTGTTTCTCCGTTCAGTATCACCCTGAAGCAAGCCCGGGTCCAGAAGATGCAAATTATTTGTTCGATGAATTCATCCAGCTAATGGAGGATTTTAAAAAGTAGAAAATTAATTTGGGCAGCTTAATCCGCCTTCCGCTCCCAATCTTTTTTGCAGGACTTTTCGGCGAAAACAGAATAAACAGGATGGCAAAAAAGGATTTGCGCTCAAGTCGGGCTGCGTGCAATTCGCTGCAAAATTAAAGAATCCGAAGGATTCAATATGAATAGCCGTAGGTGCAACCTATGGAAAACGGTGGACATCATGAAAATGGTGAAACAACCAACATCAGAACCCGAAAGGGTTCAACATCAACAAAAAGGATAAATTTAAAAATGAAAAGAAACGACATAAAAACAATTTTAGTAATCGGTTCAGGTCCCATCATTATCGGTCAGGCGGCGGAATTTGATTACGCAGGAACGCAGGCTTGCTTATCTTTAAAAGAAGAAGGCTACAAGGTAATTTTGATTAATTCAAACCCTGCAACCATTATGACGGATGTTGAAATCGCAGATAAAGTCTACATCGAGCCGATTTCACTTCAGTTTGTAAGTCACATCATCAGAAAAGAACGTCCCGATGCGCTGTTACCAACGCTTGGAGGACAAACCGGACTGAATATGGCGGTAGAACTGGAAAAATCAGGAATTTTGGAAGAATGCAAAGTTGAGGTGTTGGGAACCAAACTTTCAGCCATCAACAGAGCGGAAGACAGAGACCTTTTCCGTGAACTGATGAGAGAACTGAACGAACCCGTTCCGGAATCTGACATCGTAAACACAGTAGAAGGAGCATTAAATTTTGCCGACAGAATCGGGTATCCTGTTATTGTTCGTCCGGCTTTCACCATGGGTGGAACAGGAGGAGGTATCGCTTCCAACGAAACTGAACTGAAAGAAATTGCTGAACTGGGATTAAAACACAGTCCCGTAACACAATGTCTGATTGAAAAATCAATCGCAGGTTTCAAAGAAATAGAATACGAAGTAATGCGTGATGCAAACGACAACGCCATTGTGGTTTGTAACATGGAAAATATAGATCCGGTTGGAGTTCACACAGGAGATTCAATCGTTGTGGCACCTTCTCAGACGCTTTCAGACAGAGAATACCAGTTGTTGAGAAACGCTTCACTTAAAATCATCAGAGCATTAGGAATTGAAGGAGGATGTAACGTACAGTTGGCTTTAGACCCGCATTCATTCGATTATTATATCATTGAGGTGAATCCGAGAGTTTCCCGTTCATCCGCTTTAGCATCAAAAGCAACAGGTTATCCGATTGCAAAAATTGCTGCGAAAATTGCGGTAGGATTAACGCTGGATGAAATCATGAATCCGGTGACAGGGAAGACATACGCTTGTTTCGAGCCGGCTTTGGATTATGTAGTCACTAAATTCCCAAGATTCCCTTTCGATAAATTCGAAACAGCGGACAGAAGATTATCAACCCAGATGAAAGCTACGGGTGAAGTAATGGCAATCGGAAGAAATTTCGAAGAATCTTTACAGAAAGCCATCCGTTCTCTGGAAACCGGAATTAAACATATTGGTTTAAAAACCAAGCAGGCAGCAGCTTTAACGGCTGAAGAAATTGAAAGAAGAATCAGAGTTTGTGATGACGAAAGATTATTCATCATCGGAGATGCTTTAAGAAGAGGGTACGACTGGGAACAGATCGTAGAATGGAGCAAAATTGATAAATTCTTCATCTGGAAAATCAAAAAACTGATTGATTTCGAAAAGACAATCGCAGAAAATAAATTCAGCAAAGAAATTTTACTGGAAGCTAAAAAACTAGGTTTTGCAGATGTAAATATTTCAGTTCTCTGGAACGTAACAGAGCGTGAAGTGTTCAATTTCAGAAAAGAAAACGGAGTAATGCCGGTATATAAAATGGTAGACACCTGCGCGGCGGAATTCGAATCTGAAACACCCTATTTCTACGGAACGTACGAAGAAGAAAACGAATCTGTAGTTTCAGACAAAGAAAAAATCATCGTTCTTGGTTCAGGGCCTATCAGAATCGGACAGGGTGTTGAGTTTGATTACGCAACGGTGCATTCAGTTTGGGCCATCAAAGAAATGGGTTACGAAGCGATTATCATCAACAATAACCCGGAAACAGTTTCTACAGACTTCTCGATTTCAGATAAACTATACTTCGAGCCTTTAACGGAAGAAGATGTAATGAACATCATCGAGCTGGAAAAACCAAAAGGCGTTGTGGTACAGTTCGGAGGACAGACAGCTATCAACTTAGCAGATAAATTAGCCGCTCATGGAGTTGAGATTTTGGGAACTTCCCTGGAAGATCTGGACAGAGCGGAAAACAGGGATAAATTCGAAAAAGCGCTTCAGGAAATGCAGATTCCGCAGCCTTTAGGAAAAACATCGGTTTCAAAAGAAGAAGCAATAAAAATTGCCAACGAGATCGGTTATCCGGTGTTGGTTCGTCCGAGCTACGTTTTGGGAGGAAGAGCGATGGAAATCGTGTACACGGAAACAGAACTGGCGCACTATATGGAAAATGCAGTGGAAGCAAGCCCAGAACATCCCGTTTTGGTTGACAAATACATGGTAGGAAAAGAAGTGGAAATTGATGCCATCTGCGACGGTGAAACAGTAATCATTCCGGGAATTATGGAGCACATCGAAAGAGCTGGAGTTCACTCCGGAGACTCGATTGCGGTATATCCTCCACAGAATATTTCACCAAGCGAGATCGAAACTTTGGTTGATTACACGAAAAGATTGGCGAAAGGATTAAATGTGATCGGATTAATGAACATCCAGTATGTTCTTTTCGAAGGAAACGTTTATGTGATCGAAGTAAACCCAAGATCATCGAGAACCGTACCTTTCTTATCTAAAATCACCGATGTTCCGATGGCAAATCTGGCTACAAAAGCAATTTTGGGACAAAAACTGAAAGATTTAGGCTACGAAAGCGGACTGGTTCCAAACAAAGAAGGGGTTTTCGTAAAAGTTCCGGTGTTCTCTTTCTCAAAATTAACAAAAGTAGATATCTCTCTAGGACCAGAAATGAAGTCTACAGGAGAGGTTATGGGGAAAGACACCACTTTGGAGAAAGCTTTATACAAAGGATTGGTTGCGGCAGGAAGAAAAGTTCCGATGCACGGTTCGATTTTGTTTACGGTTGCTGATAAGCATAAGCAGGAAGCGGCTGATCTGGCAGCAAGATTCCACGAAGTTGGTTTCAGAATCTGGGCAACAGAAGGAACGGCAAAATTCTTTGAAGAAAAAGGAATTCCATGCAAAATCGGATATAAAATCGGGGAGGAGAGTGTCAACCTGATCGACCTGATCCAAAAAGGAAAAGTGCAGTACGTTGTGAACACGATGACGAAAGGAAAACAGTCGGAAAGAGATGGTTTCCAGATCAGAAGAATGAGTGTGGAAAACGGCGTACCTTGCTTAACATCCATGGATACAGTAGAAGCCATCCTGAAAGTTATCGAAAGCATGAGTTTCAAAATGGAGACAATGTAGTTTTCGGAAATTTGAATGATTTACCATAAATCAAACCTCACAGGTTTTTAAAACCTGTGAGGTTTTGTTTTTACATGATTTTCGAATTAAATAAAGTAAAAGCGGGAGATTTTTTCTTCTGCTTTTTTTATAGAGATTTTTCAGAATTTTTTGAAGTAAAATTAAATCAATAATAATTTAATAATTCCGTACATTAGATTTTTTAAAAACTATAACACGGTCCTATAAAGTAAACCATGATTAAAAAAAGCCTTATAATATTTCTTGCACTATTTAGTCATTTTATATTTTCTCAAAGCAAAACAGCTACTTATTATGCGGAAAAAGGAAGAGATCTTGTAAAGCAGAAACAGTATGCAGAAGCTATAAAGAATTATGATAAAGCAATAAGCATTAATCCGAATAGCAGTGTAGTTTTTCATCATCGTGGTGCTTCTAAAGCCAATCTCAAGGATTATAAAGGAGCGATAGCCGATTACTCAACATCAATTAAATTGAATCCGAATGATTTTGAAGTATTTTATAATCGTGGTGTTGCAGAATATTATTCAAAAGATATCCAAAATGCATGGAATGATTTCAGCAAAAGTATAGAAATGAATGCCGATTTTGCGCAGTCTTATTTATTCAGAGGATATTGTAATGGTGATTTAAAGAAATATGAAGAAGCATTACGTGATTTTGACAAGGCGCTTACACTTGATCCAAACAATGCGGATGGATATATCAACAGAGCTATCGTTAACATAAATGTTGGCAATAATATAGAAGCAATGGAAGATGCTGACAAATCTGTAGTATTAAATCCACAGGATATAAGAGGTTACAATATAAGAGGACAGGCAAAAGCCTTATTGAAAAAATACAAAGATGCTATTGACGATTTTACGATTGTAATTAATAAGGATCCGAAACATATACAGGCAATTTCCAATAGAATGTCTTTAGAATTAGAATTACACGACACTGAAAGTGCCTGTAAAGATTATTTGAGAATGAAAAAACTGGGCGAGAAAAATACCTATATGGAAACTTATTGTAATTAATGTTTCTAAGTTTAGGAATATCAATATTAAATTGCATATATGTTAACTCTGGAAAATATTAATGAATTTTTTGCTGATTATCCGATTAAAGATATTGACTGCAATCACAATATTTTGATGGATTATGAAAAGATTTTTAAAATTTACGATGGTAAATTTGGATATTTAAGCTATCTGGAATTTAAATCTTCGGATAATTCAGAAATTTTTTTAGGCTCTTATCCGATGAACGGAGCCGATCTGTGGAAATGTAAAAAATGTGGAAAGCTCAAATTCTTTTATACCGAAACAGGCGGTCATTTTCCTCAGACTTTATCTGTTGATGTGGATTTTAATAAGAAATATCTTTCAGATCCCTTTGCAAAATCAGTCTCCATAAAAGCCGAAAAATTGAGTGATTTTATCACTACATTTGGTTTTTCCGAATTGCAAAATCCTGAAAAAATAGAAAAATTTAACGGAATTAAAGTTATCGATAAATCAAAAATCTATATTTTTGGTTATCATGAATTTAACGGAAATATTACTTTCAATATGATTTCAGATAAAAATACTTTGAGAAAAGTATATGATTTTGAAAATTCATAAAAAGACAAAACGATGTCAATACAAAATTTCTCTTACACCTTCACAACTTTAAAATCCACAGAAGAAGTCTTCAGTACTTTAATCAATCCCCGAAACTGGTGGATTGGTCTGCATCATGAAATCATTACCGGAAAATCTGAAAATAGGAATGATGAATTTATTTTTGATGCCGGAAATGGAGTTCATCACACCGTTCAACGACTTATAGAAGTAAGTCCTTACGAGAAAATTGTTTGGGAAGTGATCGAAAGTAAACTCACATTTGTAAACAAAATGGACGAATGGACAGGAACAAAAATTTGTTTTGAGATTTTCAAAGAAGCTGATAAAACAAAAGTTGTTTTCACGCATGAAGGCTTGATTCCACAATTTGAATGTTTTGGTGGTTGTTCCGGTGCATGGTCGCAATATCTGGAAAAGTTGGAGAAAGATTTGAATCAATAGAATTTTAAGATTTTGAAAGAAAAATTTTCTATTCACTATAATTATAATATTTAGAGCTTATTTTATAAATAAAAGTCTCAATTTCAGAGCTTTATTCATAAGGTCTATGTCTTGTTTTCCTAATACTTTCCTTTTGCTCTTCGGAAAATTTAAATCCATTTCTTTCATCGTCTAAAATCCTTTCAATGTAACCTGGAACCCTTTCCGGAATTTTTTCCGGAGTATCTTTCAGAATTATAAAAATTCTGTACATTTAGAACAAAACCTGTAAATTTAAAAATGCACAAAAAAATCTTTTCCATTCTATTTTTCTTTTTGATTTTCACCATAAATGCACAAACTGTATACACCGGCTTTATCGGCAATTATCCTGTTGAAATGGTGATTTATCCTTATGGGAAATTGGCTGATGCTACATACTCTTATACTAATTTCGATGAACCGATAAGTCTGGACAATGGCAAAATAAACAATGGACATCTTATATTTCAGGAAAAGGAAAATTCAAAAAAAGATATTACGACAGCTGTTTTAACGATCAATAATTTTTCTAAATCCAAAGATAACCTCGAAGGAACATGGAAAAATACAAAAAGCAATACCGAACTCAAAGTCAGCCTTACCAAACAATATGCTTTTGATGTCGGTGAAAATATCGAATGGTCTGGAAGAGAACTGCTGCAGCCTGTTTCTCTGGGAAATAATTATTTTAAAATTGTACTTACCAAAAAGAAAGATGAATATTACCCGAAAGTTTCCGCAGTGAAGATTATTGAGAAAAAAACTGATAAAGTGTTGCAGATTCTTAATGTAGAATGCCAACCTTGGGGATTGAATAGTATTGCTGTAAATGATTATAATTTTGATGGAATTATGGATTTTTCCGTTTTTGAAAGCAGTTATGCCGGTCCCAACACTTCCAGCATTTACTTCTTATATGATAAAAAATCCCGGCAGTATTTTGAAAGTGGCTTTAGCGGAATTTCTTTGGAATTTGATCAGGCTAAAAAAAGAATTTACGAAAGGAATCAATGCTGTGCCGGTACAGTGGTGACAACCGCGGAATATAAAGTGGTGGATAACAACATGATTATACTGGGGCAACACTGCTATCGCTGGAGTGAGAAAAAGCATGGGCTCGTAGAGAGAAAGTTAAAGGAATGCCGGTAAATTTTTCTTTTTATGAAAGATTTCCTATGGTAAAGGTGATAGGAAAATAAATTAGTTTTTATTCGAGTCAAAAGAATTGTGGGGAAAAGAAATTTTATATCTTTAAAACCTGAAAATTAATAACTCTGAAACCAAATGACGAAACATCAGCAAAGAGTAGCCGAAGTCTATCATTTTTTTGACAATAAAGATACTGTTTTAGGATTTAGAAAATTACTGGACTGTGCGATGGATACTCAGAATATGGAGATCTACAAAGAAGCTGTCGCATTAACTGACTGGAAAGAACAGTTCCCTTCATACACGGATGAGCTCATCGAAAAATCAAAAAATCTTCTTCAGAAAATAGAAAAAATTCCGGTAAAAGAACAGTCGCTGGAAAAATCTGTACTGAGAGCGAGAAATATTTTAAAATCCTACGGAAGCAACCGCTTTTCGCTCGGTCCGGTTTCTGTGGAAATGAATAAAGGACAGGTTTACGGTTTGGTAGGCGAAAACGGAAACGGAAAAACAACGTTACTGCGTATCCTTGCTAAGGAAATTTCTTTTAATGAAGGTGATTTGAATTATTCTTTCAATGAAGAGCCTAAAAATGAATACGATCTCCGTACAAAACTTGTTTACATTCCGCAGAGGACTGCAAAATGGTACGGAAGTTTAAAGGACAACCTGAAATTTGTATTGGCAAATTACGGCGTGAAACCGGAAGAAAACGAAATGCGAACTCTAATGATGATCGCCCGTCTCGGACTTTGGAATTACAAACATCTGAAGTGGAGCGAACTTTCTTCAGGCTACAAAATGCGTTTTGAATTAGCTAGAACACTGCTAAGAAAACCGGAAATTTTATTACTGGATGAACCTCTTGCCAATCTGGATGTTTTGGCACAGCAGGTTATTCTGGAAGATTTAAAATCGATTGCAAATTCGGTTAACAATCCTATTGCATTGATTTTGAGTTCACAGCAGCTTTACGAAGTAGAGAAAATATCAGACAAAGTTATTTTCCTGAAAAACGGACAGTACAAAGACAATTCTGAATTGGTAAATGAAGAAAACGACGGACTGATTATTGAAATTGATACCACAAATTCCAGAGAAGATTTATTAAAAGCATTTGAAGGTTTCCCTCTTGAAAAGCTGAATTTCAACGGAGGAGTGTATGTTGCTCATTTTTCAACAGATACAGAGTTTCATACCGTGATGTCCGCGCTCGGAAATGCCAGAATGAATGTGGTGTATATCCGTAATATTTCTTCCTCAACCAGAAGATTTTTCGTAAGCTAATTTTCTCAAATTCAACAAAAAATGCAAAAAATAAATAAAATCAATCAATATCTGCTCGAAAAATATCCGACGGTATGGAACACCAGAATTGTATGGATGCTTTTGGCGAGTGCAGTTCTTCATATTTTCTTTTTTATCATAGGTTATATTTCTCACGCAGATCCGGTCTCTTTACAGAAAATGAATGTAAAAGATGACTATTTCCGCGAAGGAATGATTTTTATCCACCTCATTATTTCGGTTCTCATGATTGTGGGATGGCTGATTATGATGTTTAAAAATAACGCATTCAAAAACTTTTATCCTTCTTCAAAAGGTAAATTGTTCCTGCAGTTTGTTCAGTACTTCATTATTATTTTTGCAGGTACTACTTTTTATTTTTCTTATATGACGGGTTTCAAGATGTTTATCAAAAACAAATATCCCGATCAGGAAATGACTGAAAATATTAATGTTATTAATAAAGCCAATGCTTTTCTTTCTCAGGATCTTGAGCATTATACTTTGGATAACAGAACTTTTCCAAAGTTTTACGATCTGTATTGCGAGACCGACATCAATAAAATAGACCGGAATCAGAAATATTTTGTGTACTATAACAGGGTTTATCAGTTCTATAACTTATATTCAAAAACCGTTTATAAAAAAGATAAATACGGAGATTTCCTTTTCCCATCAGGTGAAACCAAAAAGAATCTGGCGTATGAAGAAAATAAAAAAGGCTCTGCAACCTACTATTTCAAAAAAGATGTCGTGGATATGTCATCCTACATCAATACTACGGATTTAACGTATTATAATTTTTCTGATGTATTTTATAATGATGATGATTCAGGAAAGGATTATTTGAGGATGCAATATTCCGGTGAAGAGCCTTATGACGGATACAATCAGATGCTTAAAGACTCTTATAAAAAGAAGAGATTCGAAATCAACAGATTAACAACGGAACTGCTTAACAAAAAAAATCCTGCTGAAATTGAAAAGCTGCTGAAAAGTTTTCTTGATATTTCGAAAAAATTCGGAATCAACAATAATCTTGATTCAAAAAGCTGGGTGAAAATGATCTATCATCCCAATGATTTCAACGTAAGATATTTTATTAAAAAATACAAACCGGTTCCGGGTGAAGATTATGATGTAAATAATCCGCCAATGGACGAAGACGGAAATTATGTGTATACCGAAGCTGTTACAGATTCTGCCGCTGCAGTTGTAGACGGTGAAGTGATAAATGATTCCGTTCAGATCAGAGACTTTAATCCGGATATTGATAACCAGCTTTCTCCGGCAGAATATTTTAAGAATAACACGACAGATTACTACTATTATTCAGACAATCTTCAGAATCTTCTGAATAATGTAGTTATTATAAAATCTACGGATTTCTTTTCAGAAAATATTCATATTTATATCTGGATCGCATTTTTCCTTGCTACCATTATTTTCAGCTTCAGAATAACAGGGCTTAAATCTCTTCTTTTCAGCGTGATTAGTGCAGGCGTTTTATTTTTGGCAGTTGTTCTGGTAACAGTGTTATTTTCTGCTTCGAGCGGAAGAAACGGAATTGAATTTTTTGTTTCCTATTTTGTTTTTTTCATAGGACTGGCTATTTTACTCCTTCCGATTGTGATGATGAGAAGCCTTAAAAAACTTATCGCTTCAATCCTTATCAATATCTCTTTGAATGGTTTTGTACTTTTTGTATTGCTGATCTTTTTTATCATTAATATCCATCAGGAAAGAAACTGTGAACAGATCAATATTATGTCTTATAACTGTCCTACAATTATCAAAACATTAGAATTCAATCTC
Source organism: Chryseobacterium mucoviscidosis (assembly GCF_002177115.1). Taxonomy (GTDB): domain Bacteria; phylum Bacteroidota; class Bacteroidia; order Flavobacteriales; family Weeksellaceae; genus Chryseobacterium; species Chryseobacterium mucoviscidosis. The sequence goes on from NZ_MVAG01000057.1 coordinate 299,495, forward strand.
AGTTATATAATTTTATGCTGCGGATTTGTCTTTATGTATCTGTATACTTCCATTCTGCATAAATGGAAAGCAATGCCGAATTGATTTTCAAATAGGATTAAACCTCATATCTGATGTATGAGGTTTTGTTCTTAATAATATTAAATTAATTCTTAGTTTTGCGACTTAATAATTATCATGAAAAAATATTTACTTGGAATTTCTTTTATTTATCTTTTATCCTGTGGAAATTCCGATAATCTTGAAAATGAAAATGTAAATCTACTGAATACAAAAATTCAGACATTAACCATTCAGGATGAAGAGATCGACAATGGAAATGCTACTTTATATGAAAAGCTAGATTTTAAATTTGAATATGCTCAGAATAAACTAATTAAGGTTTGGGATATTCATAATAATTATACGGAGAACCTTTCTTACACTAATAATTTAATTACTAATATAAACATTAGTGGATATTCTTATCCGCAATTATCTAATCATCTGTTTTTTAAAGTGAAAAGAAATTTATTTTATGACAATAACCAAAGAATTATAAAATCTGAAGCTGTAGAAAGTCCTAATAATTACAGATATACAACTTTTGAATATCCTTCTACAAACATTATTGTTGCAAAAAATTATCTTCAAAATTCTTTTGATGGTAGTATAACATGGTCACAAAAATCGATTATTTACTTAAGTAATGGCAATGTAGAAAAAGTAGAAATATGGTCGAATACAATTCCTTCTATACAAAGTAGTGTTACAAAATATGAATATGATCAAAAAATAAATCCTAATCATTCAGTTGATATAAACAGAATTTTAGCACTACCGGAATACTCATTTAATGTTTTTGAACTTCAGGATTACTCACAGATTTCAAATAATAATGTTATAAAGAAAATGAAGTATACCGTAAATAATAGTGTTGAATCATTATCTGAAACAGTAAATGTTCATTATAATTATCAAAGTAATAATCTTCCTGCAACAATTTATTTACAATATAATTATTCCGGAAATACGGGACTAAAAGTTTCAGCGATCTACGGATATTAATAGAAAATTGAAACTATCTTATTATAAACAAATTTTAATTATAAAATAATAGCAATGAGACTATATTATAACATGAAACAAAAATTGTTATAATTGAGAAGGCTATTCTTTTTTGATTTCGTAATTTTAGGCAAAATTTAAAAAAGTGAAAAAGTTATTATTTGCGATTTGTATATCGGCTTCAGTTTTCAGTTTTGCGCAGGATTATTCTGTACCGGCAGCAAGTCCGCGCCAGAAAGTAGAGCAGCAGTTTTCAATGTCTAAAATCACGATCGATTACGGAAGACCTGGAGTGAAAGGACGTAAAATCTTCGGAGAACTGGTTCCTTACGGACAGGTTTGGAGAGCGGGAGCCAACTCGTCTACTAAAATTACCTTCGGACAGTCTGTGAACTTCGGTGGAAAAATTGTTCCTGCCGGAACATACGGATTATTCATCGTTCCGACAGAAAAAGAATGGAAAGTAATTTTAAACAAAGATTTCCAGCAATGGGGAGCCTATACATATGATGCAAAACAGGACGTTGTAGACGTTACCGTTCCGGTTAATAAATTAGCAGATAAGCAGGAATGGTTCGAAATTACTCTGAATCCTACCGGCGAAAACTCAGCCAACCTTGTGTTAAAGTGGGATATGTCTCAGGCGGAAGTCGCTTTAAAACCTTCAAGTCCGGAAGCCGTAAGTAAAATTGCAGACAAGTTGAAGGAAATCAAAAAGATCGAGTCTGACGCGGCAAAAACAAAAGGCTAAGAAATGAACTTTTCTATTCAGACTGTTTTAGAAAACTAAAAATATCAGTTAATCCCCTTGCAACAAGGGGATTTTGAGGCTTTATACAAGGTAGCTTCCGATCCTAAAGTCTGGGAACAGCATCCCAATAAAGACCGCTACAAAAGAGAAGTTTTCGAAAATTTTTTCAGAGGAGCAATAGAAAGCAAAGGCGCCTTTAAAATTATTGAGAAAGAAACAGGAGCAGTTTTAGGAAGCAGTCGTTTTTATGATTATGAGGAAGAGACAAACCGTATTTTTATCGGCTACACATTTTACGGAACAAAATCGTGGGGAAAAGGAATCAATTCGCAGATTAAAAAATTAATGCTCGATTACATTTTTCAGTTTGTAGATACCGTTCATTTTCATATCGGAAAAGAAAATTACCGTTCCCAAATTGCTTTGGAAAGACTGGGCGGAAAGAAAATCACAGAGCAGGAAGTCGCGTATTTCGGAGAACCGACGAGAACCAATTTTGTATACGAAATTAAAAAGGAGAACCATTTTTAAAGCTTGTTTAAGCTAATTTCAGCATAAACCGCAAAAGGGACAAAAGATAATGTTAAAGTGAATTTCCATAATAATCAAAGCGCTCAAAAGAATAAAAATCAAAGATTTTTAAAACTATTGTGAACTTTTTCATGTATAATGATCAACTTTAAATAAAAGTTAGTTTATCTTTTGTGCCTTTTGCGGTTAAATAAAAGTTTAGGCAGACTTTTAGTTTAAATTAAAAACTTTGTTAACTTTTATAAGTGAAACGGCTTTGTGAAACTTAAAAGCGATAACTAGTAAAAAACTTTTTTACTTAGTGTTCAAAAAAATAAAAAAATAAATAATATGAAGAAATATAAAATTCAGCAATCGCCATTCGTTGTTCCTACAACAGACGGGAAACTCATTGAAGAACACTGGGGAAATTCAACAGGAAATTCCAATATTTCTATTGCACACATGGTTGCACCGCCCAACTGGAGCGAGCCGCATCAGACTCCCGAATTTGATGAATTTACCCTAATTATTTCAGGAAAAAAACAATTTGAAATTGACGGCGAAATTGTTGTCTTAGAAAAAGGACAAAGTATTTTGATAGAAAAAGGTGCAAGAGTTCGGTACAGCAACCCATTTTCTGAAGAATGTGAATACGTTGCGATCTGCCTTCCTGCTTTTTCTATGCATCTTGTAAACAGAGAAGAATAAAGTATGGCGCTACAAATTTGTCCTAAATGTAAAGAAAATTCCTTTACGTGGTTTATCAACGGAAAGTCTCATGTAACGGTTTGGAGCTGTTTCAATTGTGATTATGAAGCAAAGGAAAACGAAAGTGAGGAATGCATCTGCGAAAATTGTGGAAAGAAAACAAAAACAAAGCTTAAAGATAAAGAAACCGAATATTTCTGGTGTTCTGACTGTAACACGACAAGCGAACTATAAAGAAAACGACCTCTAAAATTGGAGGTCGTTTTTTATGAGGATTATAATTATTTCAGAAGTTCTTTTAAAAACATCAGCGTGTGATTCCACGCTCTTTTTGCCATCACTTCGTTGTAATCCGGCGATTTCGGATCGGTAAAAGTATGTTTGGAATGTGCATACGTGATGATTTGCCAGTCCGCATTTCCATCATTCATTTCCTTCACCAGATTGTTGTAATCTTCTGGACTTACCCCTCTGTCATCGGCAGGATTTTCCACCAGAATTTTTGTCGAGATCGGTCCGTTTTTTCTCGCCTGATCCTTTCCGATGCTTCCATGGATAGAAACAACGCCCACCACAGGAAGATTTCCCCTTGCTGATTCCAAAGCTCCGGTTCCTCCGAAACAATAGCCGATAACCGCAATTTTTTCAGGAATTGCACCGTTTTTTTTCAGCTCTTCCAGCGCAAGCGAAATCCTTTTCTGGTACGCTTCGTAATTTTTCTTGTAATATCCGGAATTTTTCGCAGCCGTATCCATATTCGTAGGAATGTTTCCCTCTCCATAAATATCCGCAATAAAAGCAACGTAGCCTTGTTTTTCAAGTTCGGCAGCGGCTGTTTTCGCTTCATCATCAATTCCTTTCCAGGCAGGAAGAATCAGAACTCCGGGAAGTTTTTTCCCCGCATTGGAAGTTACCAGTCCGTTAAGTTTCTGCGCGCCGTCCTGATAAGCGACAGGTTTCAGATTCTGACCAAAAAAAGTCACCGAAGTCATTAAAAATGAAGACAATAAAAGTGAACGTATCATATTTTGTAATTTAATTTTTTTTAGGAGCTGTTTCCCGCTTTCGCTACTCGCTTTTTCTTAGTTTCGGCGGTGGCGAAGCCCCCGCCGAAACTAAGAAAAGAGCTCAGACACGCCGCTCAATCGGGGCTAAATATCGGTCTGTTTTATCAATACTGCAACAATACCATCAATACTTCTGCCAAATTCAACCAATCATTATTAAGATTTAATCAATAAAAATTTTGAACATCTTTTGTTCTCTAAAAATTCAAGATTTTTCATTTAATCATACCCCATATTTTCAAGTTTGTGATAAGTTTGCCTACAATATTTAAAGAATACTAAAAGTTAAAAATATTCATTTAAAATAATACATTAGAAAAA
>NZ_MVAG01000140.1 GCF_002177115.1 Chryseobacterium mucoviscidosis
GAATCGTAAATTATATGCTTCTCTAAAAGCTCTTCTGCGCTTACTGATCAACTCTCGTTTTCAGTGGGGCAAAGATAACAACTTATTGTAACGCAAAACAAGTTTTGTTAACTTTAATTTCACTTTTAATTCATATTTATACGTAAAATACTGATACACTGTAATAATATTTTGGGGAAATTTAAACTAATGTTTATTTTTTGATACTGAAGTATTGTTGAGGGGAAAGTTGATAGAGGTTTGTTTTAAGAGTATTAAATAATTGAGGAAGATAAAATGAGTTATTCGTCTTAGATCTTTAAGGCGCAGGAAAATCAAAGATTTTCAATAAGGATTGATGCTTGTTTGATCGCAGATAAAATCTTTGTGCCTTAAGATAGGACGATATTTAATGAATATTTTGCGCATTTGCGAGGGGTTATATTAAATTTAATATTAATTAAAGGATAAGTTATCAATTAATTAATTTGTTAGATTTTAAAATAACGGGATGAATAAAATTGAGAACTGAGCATATGTTAGATCTGTTCTTCATTAATATCTTAAAGGTTTTGAAGATATTTAGCAAGATGATTACTGATGCCGTTATTAAAAAAAGTTTCTTTGCGCCTCAATATTCTATATATTTTGATGTATGAAGTAATTTTGGTTATAGATTAAATATTTTAAGATTATACGTTTTAATATAGAAATAAAACAGACCATTCTATAAGAATCCTTATTATTATAGAAAGCAAAAAGAATTTTGGCTCCTTTTAAAAGCAAAATCTGCGTAGAAATGAACAATAAATTCATAAGAGTTAATCTCCCAGTTTTATGATGTGGGGCAAGATTATACTCTACGAAAAATATTCTTCATCAGGAGGCCGAGAAAAGACATAAAAAAAGTCCGTTTCAATTATGATAGGTAATGAGTAATGAAAGATCATTGATGAGTGATAAATGATAAATGATTATATCCTCGGGTTTCTTTACTTTTCTTTTTTTACTTGTTACTTTATACTTGTTACTTGGCTCTTTTCCCTTGTTTCTTCTGAAGTTTTCTGGATCAATCGCAAAACTTGGGGGCTATGCAAAAAGTTTAGTTAATCTGAATAGAAAGAAAGTTCTGTCTTTTACCCCTCGAAGTTGTAGTCTGAAGTTTTTAATTTTCGCATTAAAAGATTCCGCAGCAGCATTGGTGCTTCTTGCTTCAAAATAATTGAGAATATCGTTGTAATGATTTATAATGGTATTCTTTAGTGTAGAAAATGATTTAAAACCCGACTCTTCAACATCCTTAAACCAATGAGCCAACTTCAACATGGCAACGGATTTTGTTATATTTTGATTGTACATTTTTCTTAAACTATCCGATAAATGGTAGATTTTTTCTAAATCGGGATATTCTCTAAACAGGATCTTTACCCGTTTACTTTGATTTTCTGTCCATTTTTCCCTGCTTTTGTAAAGTAAATACCGGCTTCTTGCCAGAAGTTGTTTTCGGGTATCTCCGTTTTCAAAAATATGAATGGT
>NZ_MVAG01000101.1 GCF_002177115.1 Chryseobacterium mucoviscidosis
CTTTGTTTTGGGGATAAAGGTTACAATACTGCTTTATGGAAAGATTTCTTTCAGCAGGGACTGAAAATTATTACCAAATCAAAAAGTAAAGCCAAAGCAAAGCTGATGCTGCTCAATGAGCGTTATAGCTAACTCAATATATTTCGTCAAGTGATAAATTTTTGAAAAAGTTCATACGGATCACACCTTAACTTTCTCCTTATACTTTTAGCCTGTGCCCACTTCTTTTCAATAGGATTTAAATCGGGGCTGTAGGGAGGCAGAAACAGAATAGAATGTCCACTTTTTTCTATGGCAGCAATACTATCGGATCTTTTATGGAAGGTTGCATTGTCCATTATCAGGACTGACTTTGGAGGAATCGAATAAAGGAGCTCCTGAGTTACCCAGGCATGAAAAACATCGGCATTGATATTTCCTTCAAACAATCCTACATTGAGGATATTAAAATCCAGAATAGCTCCAATGGCGTTCACTCTTCCTTTATTATGCCAGTCTTTAACCCCGTAAGATCTTGTTCCTTTTAAGCTGTAGCTGTAATCCCTTGGTGCATCGGTAGCAAAACCACTCTCATCAATGTAGATAATGTTTCTTTGTTCCAACTGTTGATAATGAAACAATTGATTTTGAAATTCAGCTCTTTTAATAGGATCAGACTTGGGATGAGTCAGTGTTTTTTTTAACACTTATATTTAAACGTCTAAGGGCATAGAGAATACAATTGGGACTGACTCCAAAGAAAGCAGCTCTTTCATACTGGTAGGCATCAGGAAATTTTTCTACATGTTTCTTTAAAGCTTCCATATCGATCTTCGTAGCGGGTTTATTTCTTTTCCCAACAGGAATAAGGTTTTGTTTACAGCGGAAAAAGGTTCGGGTGCTTATTCCAAAACGTTTACAAACAGCCTGATCAGTAAGCTTTTCCTGTTCTTTTATTTTAAATACTTGTTTACGAAAATCTAAACTATAACTCATACAGCTAAGATAAGACTTTTTATAATGAGCCTGCTATATATGCTTTTCAAAAGTCCTTCAATAGAAAGTGTGAACGATATTTTTACTTCCGTCTTTGATCTGGAGCATTCCAGACACCGAAATCCCGATAATGCTTTAACCCATATGATCTCTGCCATATGCGCATATGCGCCTATTGTTTTTATCCGGAAAAACCATCGGTAAATTTCCCCAACTGGATAAATGCATAGATGGCAAGGACAACTAAATATAATTCAATATTTTAGCGTCGAGTTCACGTTAGATTAAGATGAGAGATGGAGAGTTATACGCAAAAAAAAAGTCTCATAGATTAATTTCTATGAGACTTTTAAATAAAAACTGGCGGCGACCTACTCT
>NZ_MVAG01000096.1 GCF_002177115.1 Chryseobacterium mucoviscidosis
TTTAAACATCCTATGTTACTTTCCAAATTTTAAAAGTTAATTTTTTTCTTTTTTTAAATATAATTTGGTTGATATTTTTGTTTGTTATTTATAATTCCAAAAGCTTGCCTTAAAAGTTTGTTGCAAACAGCGATTAAGGCTATTTTTTTGCACTTCCCTTTTTCCAAAATCCGCTCAAAGAGAGCTTTGCATTGAGCGTTGAATCTTATGGCACTCCACGAACAAACGTATAAAATGCTTCTCACAAATCCTTTGCTCGTCCTGCATTTTCCAATTGTTATTTTTTTGTTGCCGGAATGATACATTCTGGGTGCTACACCAAAATACTTAGATATCGATTTTGCGGTTTTAAAATTCTTAAAATTATTGGTCGCAACCAATAACAACAAGGCTGTTTTGTCCCCAATTCCCGATATGCTGGTCAATAATTCTTTACTCTCTTTAAGTTCTTCATCTTCTAATTTCGGAAGTCTTTTTTGTACTTTTTCAATTTCTTTTGCCAACTTTTTGATGACGGATTCATAGTGTTTTACAACATTTTTGTTGAGAACGGGTTTTTGCCGAAGTGATTTTAATTTTAATGAAAATCTCGCTTTTTCCTGTTCTAAATCCTGCCAAAGCATCAGTTCTTGGTCAAGAAGTTCAATATTTTCTTTTTTCGGTTCAAAAGGATTAAGTTCCATTGTTTCTCCAAAATTCCGAATCAGTTTTGCGTCTTGCTCGTCGGTTTTGCTGATGTGGCTTTTCACTTCTGCAAATTTCTTGATGGATAATCCGCTTACCTGATACACTTCAAACCCCAAATGGTAAGCATAATACAAAATTTTGCTACTGTAGGAACCGGTGGCTTCAACCACAATTTTGTACGTCTCTTTTTTCCACTTCTTCAAGCATCTCTCAATATCTGTTTTGTTGTTGCAAACATTGATGATGACTTCTTTTTCTTCATCGTTCAATAAACTCATTACCAAAGTCTTGGAACTCACATCCACTCCAATTACTTTTTTTCCTAAATTCGCCATACTAAAAGTTTTTAAATTTCATTAGAAAGTAGTTTTCTTTTTAACCATTGTGATAAGAGTTCTTATCATAGTGCTGAACAGCATCCTATTCGGTCTTTAGAAAACAAGCAACAGGGACTCAATGTTTAAATCGATATTGAATATCTGCAAGCTCTCTGTCTTTTTCCTGTTGCTTTTTCTAATGTATTATTTTAAATGAATATTTTTAACTTTTAGTATTCTTTAAATATTGTAGGCAAACTTATCACAA
>NZ_MVAG01000201.1 GCF_002177115.1 Chryseobacterium mucoviscidosis
CCCCTGATCTCGCGGATTTGTAATCCGTGAGCAATAATAAAGAACCCACTGCAATTGCGGTGGGTTTTATGTTTTATAATAAAGCAAAACTTACTTATAGGCTTTTCTTGCATTAAAATCTCTTATGGTAAGATCAAGAAATCTTGTTACCAGGGCTTTGTCTTCTTCGCTCATCTCCTGTATGGCTTCAAATTTTTTCAGAAGTTCCTTATCTTTAATAGCAACTGTTTCATCGTTCAGTAATGCATCACTTGAAACTCCTAAAGCATCGGCAATATTTTTAAGCGCATCGGCAGGCGGAATACTGCTTCCCAGTTCGTAACGGGAAAGGCTTTTGTTATTTACCTGAGACTTTTCTGCAAGCTCCGCCTGCGAAAGTCCTTTTTGTTGTCTGTATAATCTTATACGTTCTGCAATAGTCATAAGTGAGATTTTAAAGATTTAAACACCTTATAAATGCGAATTTAAGACAAATAAGAGTAGAATAAAAATATAAATCTCGGATAAGACTTGTTTTGTATTCTCGTAATTGTTACTTTTGGGACAAATATGAGAATGTAATTTTTTTCAAAAATTTTTATCCAATGGAAATCACCGCCATCAAAGAACGCTTATCCTTATCCGCAGTTCTGCAACATTACCACCTTGAGCCAAAAAACAAAATGCTTCATTGCTTTTATCACGAAGACAAAACAGCCAGTCTTCAGGTTAATCTGGAAAAGAACTTTTACAAATGCCACAGTTGCGGAAAAACCGGAGACGTCATCCAGTTTATAGAAGATTACGAGAAACTCACAAAACACGAAGCGATAAAGAAAGCTGAATCTTTAATTGGTGGTGTACAGTTGTCCGTTGATGGCAAAAAAACGCAGACAGCCAAAAGCGAACAGCCAACAACCGACACCGAGTTTTTAGAAAGGATATTTTCCTATTTTAAAAATGCGCTTCATTCTTCCAAACCTGCAAGAGAATATTTAGGCAAGAGAAATCTCGACAACAGTATTTTGGAAATCGGCTACAACTCGGGACAGTTCCATCACGGGGAAAGAAAAACTGAAGAGCTGATAAAAAAAGCACTGGAAGCAGGATTATTACAGGATAAAGGCTTAATCAACAGCAGAACCGGAGAAAAAGGTTATAGTCCTTTTGCGAAATGGTGCATCTGTTTTGCACTGAGAAACAAAGAACACCGGATCACAGGATTATACTTCCGCTCTGCATTGTATGATGATCCTTCGTTGGACGGCTCAATAGCGAAACCCC
>NZ_MVAG01000160.1 GCF_002177115.1 Chryseobacterium mucoviscidosis
GACATTCATATTTTTGAAAACGGAGATACCCGAAAACAACTTCTGGCAAGAAGCCGGTATTTACTTTACAAAAGCAGGGAAAAATGGACAGAAAATCAAAGTAAACGGGTAAAGATCCTGTTTAGAGAATATCCCGATTTAGAAAAAATCTACCATTTATCGGATAGTTTAAGAAAAATATACAATCAAAATATAACAAAATCCGTTGCCATGTTGAAGTTGGCTCATTGGTTTAAGGATGTTGAAGAGTCGGGTTTTAAATCATTTTCTACACTAAAGAATACCATTATAAATCATTACAACGATATTCTCAATTATTTTGAAGCAAGAAGCACTAATGCTGCTGCGGAATCTTTTAATGCGAAAATTAAAAACTTCAGACTACAACTTCGAGGGGTAAAAGACAGAACTTTCTTTCTATTCAGATTAACTAAACTTTTTGCATAGCCCCCAAGTTTTGCGATTGATCCATAGTCCTACAATTAATTATAATACATATCCCACAAATGGATTTACACCAATACCAATGACAAGTATTTTAACTAATCAGGTAAGTGTTGGTTTAACTCCTACAAATGTCATTACCCTTAGTTCAGGAAGAGTTTATAAAGATTGTGGTGAAGGTGATGCATTATGGGGACTTTTCTTGAATAATGAGACTTGTACTAATAACTCTAGTTCTTTATGGAGTGTAAATGATATAACTATAGGAGCCGAATTACAAGCTCCAATGTTTCAACATTCATTCCATACATTAGTAGGTGATAATTTTATAAGCTTAAAAGCAGGAGAATTGTCTTTTACTTATTTTGAAAATAAAGTTTGTTACAAAGTTGGTGCAAATACAAAATTAATTACCTTGTATGGGATGAATCTTTCAGGAAAAGCAAGTATATCGGAAACGAATTGTAATAGAGAAGAATGGAAATGTTATGGATCCTCAGTTGGAACAGGTGGGTGTCCCAATGTAGGTAACGTGAATTCGGAGAAAAACATGAGGTGCTTAATGTCTAAAATTAATATTTTAGAATTGCACAAATACTAAAACA
>NZ_MVAG01000162.1 GCF_002177115.1 Chryseobacterium mucoviscidosis
TTGAATATCCGTTTTCTAACCTAAAGCTGTGATATTAGCAATAATCAGCCTTTCAAATAACTTTTCTCCAAAATATCTTCGATTTAACTTGTAAATAAACTCATTGAGATAGAGTTGGAGGTATTTTCTCTTTATTTTATGGTAATTACCAAGAAGATTTCTTTTGGCATTACTGATAGCAATATGAACCCATTTTAAGGTTTCTTCTGTGGTTTCTTTTGAACTTTTTTCCATAATATGAAGTTCTACAAAATCTGCAATGTCCACATAAGAGGTACTTTTATCAGTAAAAATAATACTTTGATTATCAATGGATTCTTGAATAGTCTCATTGATTTCTTCGCCGCTGTGACTATCTAAAACTTTCGCTTTAAAGAAGCGGACTTGCTTTTCCGTTTTTCCTGTTCTAATATCTTCTAACGGTGTAGACTCCGCCATCATTGCGACATTTTGCTTCCCAACTGCACCTTTTCCACGAAGTCCTTTTTGTTGTTCTATCTCGCTAGACTCTACTGTAAAATAGGCTTCGTCAAACTCTATCATCCCTTCTAAAGTATATCGTGCATCACGGTTTCCCATTGCTTTGCGAAGTTTGTGAACCATTGCCCACACGGGCTCATATCTCTTTAATCCCAATTGTTTTTGGATTTCTTTTGCGGAAAAGCCTTTCTTTGTAACACTCATCAAAAACATCGTTTTATACCAAATCAAGAACGATAAGTTAGAGTTTTCCATAATGGTTCCTTTACGTAGGGAAGTTCTGTATTTACAGCTCTTACATTCATAGCTCCACTTGTCTTGTTTCCAATAATGCTGTTTGTTTCCACATTTCAAACAATTTATACCTTGCAAATCTCTCTGTTCTTTGAAGTGGTGACGGCAATCTTCCTCTGTCCCAAAATGAGCACTAAAACTAAATATATTCATCTTAAACAATTGACTATACGCAAATTTACTAAATTTAGGTGAAATTACGGATATTCAA
>NZ_MVAG01000116.1 GCF_002177115.1 Chryseobacterium mucoviscidosis
TGCGCGATTACTAGCGATTCCAGCTTCATAGAGTCGAGTTGCAGACTCCAATCCGAACTGAGACCGGCTTTCGAGATTTGCATCACATCGCTGTGTAGCTGCCCTCTGTACCGGCCATTGTATTACGTGTGTGGCCCAAGACGTAAGGGCCGTGATGATTTGACGTCATCCCCACCTTCCTCTCTACTTGCGTAGGCAGTCTCACTAGAGTCCCCAACTTAATGATGGCAACTAGTGACAGGGGTTGCGCTCGTTGCAGGACTTAACCTAACACCTCACGGCACGAGCTGACGACAACCATGCAGCACCTTGAAAATTGCCCGAAGGAAGGTCTATTTCTAAACCGATCAATTCCCATTTAAGTCTTGGTAAGGTTCCTCGCGTATCATCGAATTAAACCACATAATCCACCGCTTGTGCGGGCCCCCGTCAATTCCTTTGAGTTTCAAACTTGCGTTCGTACTCCCCAGGTGGCTAACTTATCACTTTCGCTTAGTCTCTGAACCCGAAAGCCCAAAAACGAGTTAGCATCGTTTACGGCGTGGACTACCAGGGTATCTAATCCTGTTCGCTCCCCACGCTTTCGTCCATCAGCGTCAGTTAAGACATAGTAACCTGCCTTCGCAATTGGTGTTCTAAGTAATATCTATGCATTTCACCGCTACACTACTTATTCCAGCTACTTCTACCTTACTCAAGACCCGCAGTATCAATGGCAGTTTCATAGTTAAGCTATGAGATTTCACCACTGACTTACGGATCCGCCTACGGACCCTTTAAACCCAATAAATCCGGATAACGCTTGCACCCTCCGTATTACCGCGGCTGCTGGCACGGAGTTAGCCGGTGCTTATTCGTACAGTACCTTCAGCTTTCCACACGTGGAAAGGTTTATCCCTGTACAAAAGAAGTTTACAACCCATAGGGCCGTCGTCCTTCACGCGGGATGGCTGGATCAGGCT
>NZ_MVAG01000100.1 GCF_002177115.1 Chryseobacterium mucoviscidosis
TAAAATAAAACTTGCGGGAATAAAAAAGATCAGTATCTTTGCAGTCCCTAAACGGGGAAGCGCAGGAGTGAATGATTAAGGTTTTAGAGAGGAGTTAAGGTTACAGAAAAAACTTTAAAATTTTCTTTCAAAACATTTGGTCAGATGAAAATAAGTTATTACTTTTGCACTCGCAAATACGAAACAAGAACGACAGATACTGAGTTTTGTAGGAAGCGGAAGAAATGAAGATCATTGACATACAATATAACAACCAAGTAAGGAAAAACTAAAGCGTTAAAAACTTTGAGTGAGTCAGACAAACATACAATGGAGAGTTTGATCCTGGCTCAGGATGAACGCTAGCGGGAGGCCTAACACATGCAAGCCGAGCGGTATTGTTTCTTCGGAAACGAGAGAGCGGCGCACGGGTGCGGAACACGTGTGCAACCTGCCTTTATCTGGGGGATAGCCTTTCGAAAGGAAGATTAATACCCCATAATATTTTGGATGGCATCATTTAAAATTGAAAACTCCGGTGGATAGAGATGGGCACGCGCAAGATTAGATAGTTGGTAGGGTAACGGCCTACCAAGTCAGTGATCTTTAGGGGGCCTGAGAGGGTGATCCCCCACACTGGTACTGAGACACGGACCAGACTCCTACGGGAGGCAGCAGTGAGGAATATTGGACAATGGGTGAGAGCCTGATCCAGCCATCCCGCGTGAAGGACGACGGCCCTATGGGTTGTAAACTTCTTTTGTACAGGGATAAACCTTT
>NZ_MVAG01000240.1 GCF_002177115.1 Chryseobacterium mucoviscidosis
TTTGGTATTGTTAAATTAAAATATATTTCATAAATTAGTATTATGAAATGTTATAAATGTCAATCATTAGATAAAGTAAAAGCGGGTTTTACAAGAGGTTTGCAAAGGTATAAATGCAAAAACTGTGGATGCTTTTATAGTGTTGAAAGCAAATCGGATGTAAAAAGTCCTGAGCAAAGACGGCTTGCATTAGAAATGTATTTGGAAGGAATGGGATTTCGGGCTATTGGGAGAGTGTTGAATATCAGTTACGGAACGGTATATCAATGGGTTAAAAAGTGGGGAGAATCGGTTTCTTTGCCAAAATCTCAAGAACCTATAGAAATAGTAGAATTAGATGAAATTCACAGCTACATCCAAAATAAAAAAACTACTGTTGGAGCTGGATTGCTGTTGATAGATTTGGAAAGCGCTACATCGATTTTGTTTGTGGGAAAAGAAATACTTCCACTTTCAAAAAGCTCTGGAACAGTTTAAAAGACAGGGAAATTAATGGTTTTTGCAGTGACTATTGGAAAAGTTATTCAGAATTAATTCCTACAGAGAAACATTGCGAATCAAAAGCGGAAACATTCACAGTTGAGAGCTATAATTCCAGAACAAGGCATTATTTAGCGAGATTCAAAAGGAAAACAAAATGTTACTCTAAAAAGCAGTTTATGCTGGAAAACTCTTTAAAGTTGCTTTTTCTAAAACTAAATAAACAATTATATATTTTAAAATAACAAA
>NZ_MVAG01000114.1 GCF_002177115.1 Chryseobacterium mucoviscidosis
TTTTTCTAATGTATTATTTTAAATGAATATTTTTAACTTTTAGTATTCTTTAAATATTGTAGGCAAACTTATCACAAGTTTTTAATCAAGAAAAGCTATAAAACTTTTATTTAGCAATATTTAAATAGGCTCTAAATTTTTTAATTATAAATCCACATCAGAACAGGCTTTTTAGACTTCTGAAGCATCGGATCTATCTCTTTCATCGCATTATTGGATATGGTAGGACAACCCCAACCTTCGGGCGAACCTTTCGGGAAGACTTCTTTATCGCTCATCAGATTCCAGGAATGAAAAACAATGAATCGTTGCAGCGCATTGCTGTTGGTTTTTTCCAGACCGTGCATGAGATATTTTACATGAATTCCCCAGTCGCTGTAACCTCTCCCCTGAATTTTGTATTTGCCGAGTGATGAAAGGTGACTTCCGTCTTCATTGCTGAATGTCGGATGGTCTTTAGATTCGTCACTGCTCCACTGGTTTTCTCCGCAACCGTGACCAACCAGATATTTTTTTGAAGCAGAGTTTGTTTTAAAATCCCACACAACCAGTCTTTTCACTCCGGAATGCAGACTCATATCAATCAGAATGCAAAAATCTGTATTGAACTGATTGGATTTGCAGAATGTAAGTGCTTCTTCGGCTTTCGATTTTGTTTTAATTAAATCAATTTCGGGCTTTTTCTCTTCTTTCGAAACAACTGATTCTCTAGGTTCGGTGAGCGTTTTAGCTTCCTGTTTACACGAAAGGAAAAGCTGAAATACAATGATTAACCTTAAAAAGTTCACGAGAAAAACTATTTGTAATGTAAAAATATTCCGTAATCTGAAGGAGTCCAGAATGCCGCTTTTTGATCCGCCGCTTTCAGAGCATCATTTGCCCAGGTATTGCAGGTATTCAGGAAGCTGTATTTTCCCTGTGCATCATAGAACGCATCATCATTACCGTAAACAGCATTTGTAGGAACAAGATTGTAGTTTCCGTTTTGGTCTTTATCAAATTTAGCATCTACAAAATCTACCAGTTTTTTATACTGATCCTTGCTGATCATAATTTTTTTACAGTCGTCGCCTTCCTTCATAGTTTTATAGAAAGTACAGTGCATTGCCGATTCACTAAGCCAGAAAGCTGCTTTAAAAGCCGTCGAAAACTTAAGATCTGCCCAAGTCGGAGTGTCGAGATAAAATCCTTTATCTCCCCATCCTATTCCTACATAATTGTAATCTGTACTTTTGGATTTCGTATTGCTGAACGGGATTTTTGTGCTCCAATCCTGTACATCATTTTTTACAGGCATTACAATATCCGTATGAACGCCGTTGGTATAAATATAAACAGGAATTTCTTTCTTCTGTCCGTCATCCTTCGCTGAAACTTCAATAAATGGTAAAAAGTAACCTAAGGCGACATACAGAACAACAATTCCTACAATAATTCCTATGGCTTTTATAATGAGAAGTAACATCTTTTTCACGTTCATGGTTTTTTAAAGTTAATAAAATTTAATTAATAATTTTTCGCAAAAGTATTTGTTTCAATCGGAATTTTCGCTAAATTTAAGTACCAAATATTCAAAAATATGCACAAAAACATGAAATCCAACAAAAGATTTAAAGTAAGAGTAAAAGTAGCTCCAAAAAGAATACAGAAAAAACGCTGATATTTAACCATTTTATTTTCAGAATACATTTTTTTAGTCTGAAATTTTTTTAAAATTCTTACCTGCCATCTTTCCCTCCTTAAACAATCCATTTAAGGAATGGGCTTTCAACCTTCTTACTCTGGAACTTCAAAAATTCCAGATAAGGGTTTATCCGCCAAAATGATTTCACTTATTTTGTGAAGATTTCTCCAGAAACTCTATATTTCTTTTCAATCCGGCAAATTTTGCTCTCTTCACAGGCGATTTGCGGAAAATTTCGGAAAACAGCTCCTGCGTGAGCTCCTTCCATTCTCCTTTTTTAAAGTTTTTTAAAGATTCGTTCGGTTTGAATTTGGTTTGCTTATGAGGTGACGAAAAACGGTTCCACGGACAGACGTCCTGACAAACATCACAGCCAAACATCCAGTCGTCCATCTTGTCCTGAAAATAATCAGGAATGGAGTCTTTCAGCTCGATGGTTGCGTAAGAAATGCATTTGCTCCCGTCAATCAACTTTTCCGAAACAATCGCGTTGGTGGGACACGCATCAATACATTTCCGACAAGTTCCGCAATGGTCGGTTACGGGATAATCTGCAACAAGTTCCAGATCGCATATTATTTCAGCTAAAAAATAAAATGAGCCGCTTTGTCTTGTAATTAAATTTGCGTTTTTTCCTACCCATCCGATTCCTGATTTTCTCGCCCAGCTTCTTTCCAGAACCGGCGCAGAATCTACAAAAACACGAAATCCGAATTCCCCGATTTCTTCCTGAAGCTCAGCAACCATTGAACGCATGATATCTTTGATGACTTCATGGTAATCTTCCGCATACGCATATTTGGAAATTTTAAAGTTTTCGAGAGTAGAAATTTTTTCTTCGGGGAAATAATTGTAGGAAAGAGAAATTACAGACTTGGAACCTTCCACCAATAATCTTGGATCCAGCCTTTTATCAAAATGATTTTCCATGTACTTCATTTCGCCGTGAAAGTTATTTTTCAGCCAGTTTTCGAGTGGTTTGGCTTCTTCCTCAAGAAAATCTGCTTTAGAAATTCCACAATTCTGAAATCCAAAACTTTTTGCCTTGGATTTTATAAGCTGTGTATATTTTTCTGCGTTTGAAGTCATGATTTACCATTGCAAAATTAAGATTATTTTATAATTTTGCCGCGTTTGAAAAATTCAGACCTTATAATCAAGGAAAAATAATACCCATGAAAAAAATCTTCCTGTTCGCAGGACTTATTTCAGCAGCGTTTTTTAACGCACAAATCAAATTTGAAAAAGGTTATTTCGTTAATAACTCAGGACAAAGAAGCGAAGTTCTGATCAAAAATCTGGACTGGAAAAGCAATCCTACAGAATTTGAATACAAGACCGATGAATCTTCCGCGGAAACAAAGAAAGAATCCATTAAAAATATTCAGGAGTTTGGAGTTGATAATGAGCAAAAATATATAAGAAAAAGCGTGATGATTGATCTTTCTTCGGATCAGCTTCAGGAAATGTCTTACGAAAAAAAGCCCAATTTTACCGAAAAAACTGTTTTCTTAAAATATATTATAGATGGAAAAGCTGATTTATTCTACTATGAACATGATGATCTTGAAAGATTTTTTTTCTCTGTAAATGATTCTGAAGTAAAGCAGCTTGTTTATAAGCCATATTATATAGAAAGTTCATCAATTGGTTACAATGAAGAATATAAAAAGCAGATTCTTGACAATCTTAAATGTGGTATAGATCTTACGGAAATTAATAGACTGAATTACAAATCTAAAGACCTGACGAAGATTTTTTTGAAATATAACGAATGTTCTGACGGTTCTGCGGTAAATTACGATAAAAATTATGAAAAGAGGGATCTTTTTAATCTTACAGTAAGACCGGGAATTAATTTTTCGTCTTTTGAAATGACGAATGATTATTATCCTACGAACGAAAACAGTAAGTTTGGAAATAAAGTTTCTTTCAGAATTGGTGTGGAAGCCGAGTTTATTCTTCCTTTCAATAAAAACAAATGGGCACTTTTTGCAGAACCTACTTATCAGTATTACAAAACAGAAAAAGAGTCTACCATTTATCAGGGACAGCCTTTTGAAGCCAAATCGATCAGAAGTGTAGACTACAAATCAATTGAAATTCCTTTGGGAGTAAGACATTATTTCTTTTTAAATGATAAATCGAAAATCTTCATCAATGCCGCATATATTATTGATATAGAGATGAAATCAAACATTCGCTATGATTACAGTACTCTGAAAATATCTTCTGGAAATAATTTTGCTTTCGGCGTAGGATATAATTATAACAATAAATTTCAGGTTGAGTTTAGAACATCCACCAATAGAAATCTGATGCAAAACTATTTAAACTGGACTTCAAAATATCAGACTTCTTCTGTGATCTTTGGATATACGCTGTTTTAGAAAAAGCTGTAAAATTGTAATTTTTCAGTAAAATTTTACGTATTTTCGTTATAAGTTTAATCTAATAAAACAAATTATGTCTTTATCAGAAGTTATAAAATCAGGAAATTATGCATTAATCGACGTTCGTGAACCTATGGAACTTGAAATGGACGGAAACATTGAGGGTGCTAAAAATATTCCTTTGGGAGAAGTGGAAGACAGACAAGAAGAAATTCTGTCTATTGAGAAGCCGGTGATTTTGTTCTGCAGAAGCGGAAACAGAAGCGGAAAGGCTTTGGAATATCTTACCTCTCAAGGTTTGAAGGACGGCTACAACGGCGGAGGCTGGGCTGAGCTGAAAGCAAATCTGGAAGCAAATCAGGGAACTTTTTAAAAAGTTCCTTTTTTTATCTAAAAATTTTTGAAAATGAACCTGAAAGAAAGATTTCTGCAAAATTGTCTTTTATTTACCGAAGATCAAAATCTTATTGGAGATCTGTGGTCTGAAATTGAAAAGAAATATACTAAAAAAGGGAGATATTATCATACTCTTGAGCATCTGGAAAATATGTTTTCCGAACTGGATACTGTAAAAGATGAAATTGAAAATTATCCTGTTCTCTCATTTTCTGTTTTTTACCATGATGTTATTTATGATGCTTCATCAAAATCAAACGAAGAAAAAAGTGCTGAGTTTGCTGCGGTAAGACTGAAAAAACTTAATGTAGACTCTTATTTCATTCAAAAAATTTCGGAGCAGATTATTGCCACCAAATCGCATCATTTGTCTGAAGACAGCGATATCAATTATCTTCTGGATGCCGATCTTTCGATTCTCGGAAAAGATTCTCAAGTATACATTGATTACACGAAAAAGATAAGAAAGGAATATTCCATCTATCCCGATTTGCTTTATAAACCGGGAAGAAAAAAGGTTTTAAAACATTTTCTTGAGCGGAAAGATATTTTTAAAACCTTCATTTTTAAAGAAAAGTATGAGGATATTGCGAGAAAGAATATTCAGATGGAAATTGATGGGCTTTGATTTTGCATTTATTAACCACCCCGTCAAAAATTCTTTGAATTTTTGCCACCCCTCCAAAGGAGGGGAATGTAATGCTGCTTAAATTTCACAAACTATTTTTCAGTATTATCCCTTTATAATTGAGGAGATAAACTCTGTAGATTTTTGCAGAACCGCATCCGGAATTTCTTTGTGCGGTGTATGTCCGATGTTTGGGATGATGAATTTTTCTGCGGTTCCGCTTACCTGAGAAATTGTTTTTTCCACCTGATCCACTGTTCCGTATTCGTCATTTTCTCCCTGAATAAATAACAAAGGTGAAGTGATATCTTTCAGGAGGTATTCAATATTCCAACTTCTGAATTTGTTGCTTAACCAAATTTCCGTCCAGGCTTTTACTATCATTTCAACTTTATCGCCGTGATATTTTGCCAGACGTTGCGGAAGATTGGTTGTTTTATAAGCTTCAAAGGCATCTTTTACACCGTTTATTGTTATGTCTTCCACGAAAATATGTCCGGCTTCGCAAAGAGTGGCAGTAACTTTTTCAGGATATCTGGCGGCGAAAATCAAGGCAATGTTTCCGCCGTCGCTGTGTCCGAAAAGGATTATATCATTTATTTTCAATTCTTTTAAGAGGTCATTCAGGAGATCGGCTTCCTGCTCCATATAATTGTTTTCTCTTTCATAGGTAAGCATAGGAAAAGATTTTCCGTAGCCTAAACGGTCGTAGACCAACACATTACATTGTGTCTGTGAAGCCAGTTTCTCGAGAAAATCTCTCCAAAGCTGAGTGCAGCCTAAAGAATCGTGCAAAAAGACGATGGTTGGTTTATTTTCAAAAGTTTTTTGATATTTTATATAAAGTTTTTTTCCGTTGACATTAACAATCCTTCCTTCCATTAACTTTCAGATTAATTTTATAAACTTGGCGTATTGATTTCGTTAAATTCTTTAAGTAAATTCTGAAAAACAGTTTCTACTGGAAGAACTTCATCAATTAACGCAGAAACCTGCCCGATTTCGAGTTCGCCTTCTTCCATATCACCTTCAAACATCCCTTTTTTGGCTCTTGCACGTCCTAAAGAAGCTATTAGAGACTCTTTGTTTCTTCCAACGTTGTAGATCTCCTCCAGTTCATTAAAAAACTTATTTTTAACCATTCTTACAGGCGCGAGTTCTTTAAGGGTAAGATGGGTATCTCCTTCCTGAAGTTCTGTAATTTTGTTTTTCCAGTTTTCATGGGCACTTGCTTCTACAGTGGCAGCGAAACGGGAACCGATCTGAACACCGTCTGCGCCTAAAATCATGGCTGCTTTCATCTGGGAACCTAGAGCAATTCCTCCTGCTGCAATCAGCGGTTTGGAAATATGTTTTCTTACATTCGGGATCAGGCAGAATGTTGTGGTTTCATCTCTTCCGTTGTGACCTCCTGCTTCAAATCCTTCTGCAACTACGGCATCTACTCCTGCCTCTTCGCATTTCATGGCAAATTTTGTTGAAGAAACCACATGAGCAACTTTTAAACCTTCTTTCTGCAAAGTTTCGGTATATGTTTTAGGGTTTCCGGCTGAAGTGAAAACGATCTTCACTCCTTCTTCCAGAATAATCTGAATTACTTCATCCAGATTAGGATACAGCATCGGTACATTTACTCCGAAAGGTTTGTCTGTAGCCTGTTTACATTTCCGGATATTCTCCCTTAAAATATCGGGATACATGCTTCCTGCGCCGATTAATCCTAGACCGCCGCAATTGGAAACGGCAGAAGCCAGCTTCCATCCGGAATGCCAGATCATGCCTGCCTGAATGATAGGATATTGTATATTAAAGAGTTGTGTAATCTTATTTTGTTGTGAATTCATCTGGTGAAGCTTTTTTGCTGAATTAAAATCTATGAAAATGCTCATCTTGTAAAAATAATAAAAATAGCGGTTTTCAGAAGATTTTGGGCATAAAAAAACCTTCAGAAATTCTGAAGGTTTTGATGATTATTTTTTAATTGAATCTCTTTTCCAGTTGGCTTTGAAGTTACAAGAATCGTAACGTCCGTCGATGGAGATGAATGTTGTCGGAAGTTTTGAATTAACAAATTTTTCGATCATTTCATTTCGCTTTTTGTTCAGCGCCATCTGCTTTACTCTATCGTAATCTGTTTCCAGAATAATCTGGTGAGCAGGAATTACATCTTCTACTTTTACGATTTTTACCACTTTTCTCTCTCTTTCATCCATATCATCGAAAGCGTTCGTAATGTCTCCTTTGTTTAAACCTGCTAATTCATAGCTGATTGTTCCCGGAACTGTTTCTCTTTCGATTTTATTAGATCCGTCTGCTCCCGGAATAACTCCTGCATTGAATTTCGTTCTTTTATCGTCTGAGAATTTGAAGGTAGCATCTTTGAATGTCATTTTTCCGTTGACAATTAAACCTCTGATGCTGTCTAACTTAGCTTTTGCTGTTTTAATTTCGTCATCCGTAGGAACAGCCATTAAAAGGATGTGTCTTGCCTCGTAGATTTTACCTGATTTTTTAATAAGCTGGATTAAGTGATATCCGAATTCTGTTTCTACAGGTTCTGAAATTTCTCCTTCCTGAAGATTTAAAGCGGCTGCTTCAAAAGGTTTTACCATCTGTCCTTTGGAAATGTTTTTCATTAAACCTCCGTTGGAAGCGGTTCCTTTATCTTCAGAGAAAATCCTTGCCTGACTTTCGAAAGATTCTCCTCCTTCAATATCTTTTTTGATCTTTTTAAGCTTATTGATGAGTTCATCTTTATGAGCTTCGGTAAGCTTAGGATACATCATAATCTGAGATAGTGAAACCTCATCTTTGATCTCAGGAAGCTGACTTTTATACAAATTATAGAAGTCGGTTACCTCGTTTGGCGTTACGTCTGCTTTGTCTGTAATTCTCTGAATTTTAGCCTGTCCGTAATATTGGTCTGTATCGATTTTTTCGATCGCATTTTTCATTTCATATCCATTTCTGAATTTATAGGCAGCCAACATTGTTTTTTCGTCAGGAAACTGAGAAAGCAACTGCTGATATTTTGCATTTGCCTGTTCTTTAATTGCGGCAGAACGGTTATCAATCAGGGTATCTTTTTTCGCTTCGTATACCAAAAGCTTATTATTCAGTAAGTTTTCCAAAAACTCACACTTATCTATATTGGAAGCTCCCTGCTGTTTTGCATAATTCATCTGCTCGTTAACGTCAGATTCCAATACAATTTCATCACCGATAACAGCAGCAATTCCGTCCACTAAATCTCCCTGTTTTAACTGAGCGTTCATCATATTTGCACCAAACAACATGATGAAAATTCCAAAAAGAAAAGTGATCTTAAGTTTATTTATCATTTTACTATTTTAAACAAGTTGCAAATTTAGAATTCTTAATGAATTACACTAAATTTTTTATTATAAATATTTCTTAAAAAGAGGTATTTATTGTACTTCTACGTCGAAAGTTGTTAATTCTTTAAACTGCTTCAGTCTTCCGAACACATCCGATTCGGTTACTTCCTGAATTCTTTCTGTCCCGAATTTCTCAACTGTGAAAGAAGCCATTGCCGAACCTACGATTAATGCAGACTTCATGGTTTCGAAATCGAATGTTCCTTTTTTAGCTAAATAGGCTGCAAAACCTCCTGCGAAAGTATCTCCCGCTCCGGTAGGATCGAAAACTTCTTCCAGTGGCAAAGCCGGAATAGCAAATACTTTATGATCGTGGAAAAGCAAAGCTCCGTGTTCTCCTTTTTTAATGATAACGAACTTCGGTCCCATTTCGTGGATCTTTTTAGCTGCTTTTACCAAAGAATATTCTCCTGAAAGCTGTCTTGCTTCTTCATCGTTGATTGAAATCACGTCTGTTTTGGCAATCATCTGCATTAGTATTTCCAAAGCTGTATCCATCCAGAAATTCATGGTATCAAGAATAACAAGCTTCGGACGGTTGTTCATTTTTTCAAGTACGGAAAGCTGTACTCCCGGGTGAAGATTTCCTAATAATAAGATTTCTGCATCCTGCATAGAATCCGGAATTTTAGGATCAAAGTTTTCAAGAACGTTTACTTCAGTTGCCAGAGTATCTCTTGTATTCAGGTCGTTGTGGTATTTTCCTGCCCAGAAGAATGTTTTCCCTTCTTTTACGATCTCAATTCCTTCTATATTAACGTCTCTGTTTGTGAACATATCAAGATACTCCTGCGGAAAATCTCCTCCTACCACAGAAACGATTCCGGACTTAACGCCCAAAATGGATGAAGTGATCCCGATGTACGTGGCTGCACCTCCTAAAATTTTATCTGTTTTTCCAAATGGCGTCTCAATTGCGTCGAACGCAACACTTCCTACAACTAAAAGTTTCATATTTTTTTCAAAGTATTTTAAAAGTAAATTATTTTTTCCATTCAAATGTGTCCAGCAGGTGTTTCATATCTCTTTTGATATAATCTACCGCAGGAGCCAAAGAATCCGGTTTCGGTCTTGTGTTAAAGTATAAATAGGCAGTCACAAAGTGTTTGGTACTGTCTGTAATGTAAAACTGAAGATTGGAAGCGCTCTGACCCTTCAGTTCATAAAAATTTCCATATACCTTTTTTTCAGGATATTCGAAAGATTTTGTGTCGATTGCGCTTGCTTTTATCGTATGTTCATACACCATTTTTTCTGCTTCCTGAATATGGGCTGCAAAATCGTTCTGTATCGGGTAATACGTTACAAAAACTTTGGCTTTCATTTTCGGATAGTTCAGATAGTACCAACAAGGCTTTTTTGCGTCGGTAATGTTTGCAAAATCTGAATATTCAAATGTATAATTACAGTTGTTTTCGAATTTCTGATATTTCGGTGCGGGATATTCCAGTCGAAGTTCTCCGTAAGGCTTCGGAACGGGATCTTTTCCGCAAGATACCAAAAGTAAGGCTGCAAAAATAAAAATGGCGTTTTTAAACATTTTGCAAAAGTACAAATTAGATTTCAGATTTCGGAAGACAAATTTCGGGATTTCAATGGGTTTTGAGATTGAGCTTGAATTTTGTTTTTGGAGGCTTTGTTTTTTGAACGCGGAGAACGCGAAGATTTTTCTTTTAAAACTTAATGGATATTTTTAAGTTCGCAGAGGCGTTTCACTTAACTAAGACAACAAAGATAATGACTTGTTATACATTATGCAGCATTTTGTCATTCTGATCGGAGCGAAGCGGAGTAACGAATCTATTTAACACAAAGAGCGCAATTCTTTTTTGAATATTATTGTGAATATTTTTTCGTTCGCAACGGCGTTTCACTCAGCAAATGATAAATGCATAAATAATTCTCTTTCAATAATAAGAAGAAATCATTTTGTCATTCAGAACATAGCGAAGCGGAGTGAAGAATCTATTTTAAAGCAAAGAGCGCGAGTCTTTTTCTTATTTATTACGAATATTTTTTCGTTCGCAAGGGCGTTTCACTCAGCGAATGATAAACATATAATCATAAAAATTTTATATTTTTTGAGATTGCTTTACTTCGACGCGCTCAGCACAGACTCGCTTCGCTCCTCGCAATGACATTACAAAATTCTGTATGCCGTTCCATAATTCTGAATATAATTCTCCAACGGTTTTGGGAAGGATTTTTCGTGAGAACCTTCAACATCAGTTACAATGAAATTATTTTCAGTAATGAAATTCTGCCATATTTCTTCTGACTCTACTTCTACATTAAAAATTTCTATGCTTAAGTTTTTGTGCGTGAGTTTATGGCTTACATTTTTTACACTTTTGATGAATGGAATTAAATCATCAGGAATTTCAGGCGGAAATTCAAATAACTTTTTCCAG
Source organism: Chryseobacterium mucoviscidosis (assembly GCF_002177115.1). Lineage (GTDB taxonomy): Bacteria > Bacteroidota > Bacteroidia > Flavobacteriales > Weeksellaceae > Chryseobacterium > Chryseobacterium mucoviscidosis. The sequence goes on from NZ_MVAG01000114.1 coordinate 10,911, forward strand.
ATGAAATCATCTTTTCTCTGTTGAATTAAAAACTGACCATTTCTGTGAACGAAATAATATTTCAGCTCCAAATCAGCAGCTTTTACTTTTTTTGTTTTTACCGGAAATTCAGAAACTTTATTTAATGAAAAAGCCAGACAGTCTTCATTCAAAGGACATTCGCTGCAAAGAGGATTTTTAGGCTTACAGATTTCGGAACCTAAATCCATCATCGCCTGATTGAAATCACCGACGTTTTCAGGTAAGATTAAATGAGCGAGTTCGGAAAAATAATTGAAAGCTTTTGAACTTGAAATATCAAAATCATCTGCAAAAATACGGCTCAGTACACGATAAAAGTTTCCATCCACTGCCGGAATTTTACCCTCAAAGCAAATACTGGAAACTGCAGCGGCTGTATATTTTCCGACTCCTTTTAACTTTAAGATTTCATCGTATTCATGAGGAAAAACACCATTATAATCGTTCATGATCTGCTGCGCTGCCTTATGAACATTTATCGCTCTGGAATAATAGCCTAATCCTTTCCAATACAATAAAACTTCGTTTTCGTCTGCTTCGGCAAGGGTTTTTACATCCGGAAAACGCTGAACAAAATTATTATAATGTCCTAATCCCTGAGCAATTCTGGTCTGCTGAAAAACGATCTCACAAATCCAGATTTTATAAGGATCTTTGGTCTGTCTGAAAGGTAAATCGCGGGCATTTGTCTTATACCAGTGAAGAAGTTTATTGCCGATGTGTCTGAAGTCTGATTGTTTTGTTTTTTCCAAAGGTTTGTCTGTCTGCATATTTATGCTTCGACAATCTGAGCATGACAACGCTAAAAATTCACTTTTAATAAAACGACTAGTATTAGAAATGTCATGCTGAGCTTGTCGAAGCGTCTGTTTATTAAATACAAAGATAATTTAATTTTCTTTTTGAACTGAATATACAGGAGCCGCTTTCAGCCACTGGTGTTTTAAATGTTTTTCTTTTGCGATGAAGCGATAACCTTCCAGTTTTTTGAGATAAATATAGGAAGCAGAGTCTTTTTTGAATTTCAACTGTTGATTAGACAGAAAACTGAACGGAAAATCCACAATAGAATCTCTCGTCGTTTTCTCTACTTTGCCATTAATAACTCTGTAAATAAATATAGATTTTCCACGCCCTTGAGACTGATCGATGAGTTTGATATTTGATGAAGAAACCACCATATCACTTTCATCAAAGCATTCCTGCGGTTTCATGATATAAGCTTTTCCTTCTTTTATTTCGTCGGCGAAAAGATCTATTGGATGATTTTGCTGTACTTTTTTATCTTCACAACTGAAAATCACAAAAATTATGGGCAAAAAGTAAAATAACCTGCCTTTCATATTTCTATTTTTAACGATTTGGTAGAAAAAAACCGATGAAAAATTGCATCGGTTTGTGTATTGATTGGTTTAAATTTAGTCCTGAAGATACTCAGCATCCCATTCGTTTCCGTCGTCTCCTTTGTGTCCGTCTAATTTAATAACGAAACTTTTTGTAGGGAAATAAGGCGTAAGACGAATATCCAGCCAAACTCTGTCTTTGTTTACTTTATCCTGCTCAAAACGAACAATTTTGAATTTTTCGATCAGTTTATCCGGTCCTTTAATTCCGTCAAGGAAGGTTACGATTTGTCTTCTCAAATCGTCTTCATTTCTCGCATTCCAGTTTTCGAAAGCTCTTCTGTTTAGGAAATCGAGCAAAACTTTAGTTACGTAATCGAATACGCGAACGACAGAATAGGTCTGAAGCCCGATATTGTCTCCTGTAAATAATGTTTTTGCGGAGAAAGCCATAATTTTTCCGTATTCGTTCACCATGGGAACCAATCCCATTTTTTCCAACTGGGAAATTTCGCTTTTCTTTAATTCGAATTTTACGGCATCCACTTCATTGATGTTTCCGTGCTTTTTACCTGCTGCAACCTGAGACATTAATGTTTTATGAATTTTTCCTGCCAATGAAGTTGATGGCGGAAGTTCTACATTTTCCTCCTCTCCTACTTCCTCAGCTTTTCCGCGACCAACCAGCCAGTTACAGGTCATGATGACATTACTTCTGTGCAATTCTCCTCCTGTAAGATTGGCAGAATGGAATAAATCCACCACGTCATCCGGTTTATCAAGATTTGCGAAATCCGTTACCATCATTACTTTGTTTTCGTTACAGATTTTCGCCCATTTTTCAATGACTTTATTGGATCCCAAATATCCCGGAATTGCTAAAATAGAGTAATTGTCTCTAAGGTCTAAACGGTCGTAGTAGTTCTTAAATTCTTCTGCAATGGCATCAATAAAGATCGGATTATCCAAATCTGAAACCTGATCTAAACTTGCATTGACGATACTTACGTTGTCAACTTTGTCGAGTTCGGTATTTTTGTAGAATTGAGCAACCGTTCTGTAGTTTGTTTCCAGTTGACGGACTGCATCGAGCGTATTTTTAAGATTTAGTTTTAAATTCTGATCGGCAGCCTGCGCTTTAGATTTACAGGTATCTGCCATTTTATCGGCAGAATCATTGCCTTCCAGAAGATTTACCCAAAGATTGATTTTCTGGAGAAGCTCTTTTCTTTCATCTGCTTTATTGTTATCGTTCAGAAAGATTTCCTTTCTGGCTTTTCTGGTGGGGTTCATGTTTGCAATTCCGTCTACAACGGATTCTACAAAACCAAAACCTCCTATTTTATTGAGTTCGGCAAGCGGATTACCTTTTGGCTGACCTGCGTGTTGCTGCTGTCCCTGTTGTTGGTTTTCAGCTGCCTGTAATTTACTGTCCATGATTAATGTAACGTCTTTAGATTATTTTTCAAGTTCCTGTGCCACTTCTTTTAGTACTTCCACGAATGCAGCTCTTGTCTGATCGTTTTCCAGCATATTTCGCAGAATTTTATTGGTTTTAAGCTGGCGTACAATTTTGTTGTACTGTTCCTGCTCCATGCTTAACTGCTGCAAATAATCTGATTTCTGAGTAAGATTTTTCGGGGTGAAGTCCGCAAGATTCTGAAAACGGAACTCTTCTTCCACTACATTACCGTCCTCCGTTTCGTGCTGAACGCTTACAGAAGGCTGGAAATGTTTGAAGACGTCGTCCACAGTTTTTAATCCTGTTACAATTTCAGGGACGTAAGATTCGTCGGTTGTAAGCTGGCTTACTATCAGCGATTTATTCTCCTGAATCTGCTGTATAGCTTCATTAGCGTCTACTTTTACTTCGTTTCCGCCAACGCCATAATTAAACATTGCCATATTATTAATATTTTGAGATTTCTGATGTTGGTGTGTATTGTCTTTATCAGCATCAAATAGCTGACCAATCCAATGTTTAAATTTAAAAAAAAACTGTAACATACAAAATTTTGTTAAGATTTTTCTTGAAATATTAACTTTTTAAATTAAATATCAACTAAAAACTGATATTTTGTGATGTCACTAAACTATGAAAAATTAAATAAAAAACGCACCATTTCTGATGCGTTTTTCATTTCTAACAATTTTTGGCTTGTCTTACCAAATTTTTATTCTGTCCTGCGGAGCTTTATACATTTTGTCTCCCGGTTTGATGTCGAATGCTTTGATGAAAGAATCCTGATTGACCAACGGACCGAATGCTCTGAAAATTCCCGGCGAATGCGGATCTGTTTTTACCTGATTGGTCATATACTGATCTGTGGATTTTGTTCTCCAGACTGTTGCCCAGCTCATGAAGAATCTCTGATCCTGAGTAAATCCACTGATTAAGCCCGGATTTCCGTGATCTTTAAGATACATCTGAAGTGCATCGTAAGCCACTGCAACTCCTCCCAAGTCTCCGATGTTTTCGCCACTCGTGAACTTCCCGTTAACGAAGCTTCCTTTCACCGGTTCATAAGCGCTGTACTGTGCTGCCAATTGTGCTACTTTTGCGTCGAAGTTTTTACGGTCTGCATCGGTCCACCAGTTATTTAAGTTACCGTCTCCGTCGAATCTTGAACCGCTGTCATCGAATCCGTGAGAAATTTCGTGACCGATAACGGCTCCGATTCCTCCGAAATTAACAGCTGCATCGGCTTTTGGATTATAGAATGGCGGCTGAAGAATGGCTGCAGGGAAAACGATCTCGTTGTTCGATCCGCTGTAATAGGCATTTACGGTTTGCGGCGTCATTCCCCACTCTGTTCGGTCTACCGGTTTTCCTATTTTATCTAAATTTTTCTGATACTGCCAAGCTGAAACATTCTGTAGATTGGAATATAAGGTTGCTCCCTGTTTCGGAGCTTCTACTTTTAACTGGGTGTAATCTTTCCATTTATCCGGATAAGCAATTTTCACAGTGAATTTTGATAATTTTTCCTGTGCTTTTACTTTTGTTTCCGGAGACATCCAATCCATTTCGTTAATGTGTGTCTTGAAGGATTTTAGAATGTACTCGATATACATTTCCATCTGCGCCTTTGCTTCCGGTGTGAAATATTTCTCCACATACAATTTCCCGAAGGCTTCACCTAAAACGCTGTTTACCAAAGAAAGCCCTCTTTTGTTCATCGGACGCTGTTCTTTTTGCCCCTGAAGATATTTGGAGTAGAAATCGAATCTGATCTGCTCTAAATTTTCATCCAGATTGCTTGCATTCCCATTGATTAAGTGATATTTCAGATAGTCTTTCAGTAAAGGAAGATTTTTCTGGGTAAGGAAGGAATCCATATTCTGGTAATACTTCAGCTCGCCGATGATGACTCTGTCGGTATTTACTCCGGCATCCTTCAGATATTTCGGAAGATTAACGTTTTTAACCAAAGCTGGCAATTCTGATACGTTTTTAGGATTGTATCTTAAATTAGCATCCCTGTTCTGTTCAAGCGTTAATAAATAGTTTGCCAACTGTTTTTCGAAATCCACTACGTTTTTTGCTGCAGATTCTGAATTTTTATAGCCTAAAACGCCGAATAATTTTCCGACATAGGTCTGATATTCTGCTAACGTTTTTGTGTTAGCTTCATTTACTTTCTGGTAATAATCTCTTCCCAGTCCAAGATCGGGACCGCCAAGATAGACTGCGTTCATTTTAGAATCTTTCAGGTCTGCACCTACTCTCCATCCGTAGAAAGAGTTGTCGCCTACTTTTGTCGCTTCAAGCAGATATTTCTGAAGATCGCCGATGTTTTTAATGGCATCAATTTTTGCAAGATCTCCTTTAATCGGAGCTAGTCCTTCTGCATTTCTCTTATTGGTATCCATAAATGAGGCATACAGATTCTGGATTTTCTGTCCTTCGGAACCTTCAGGATAAGATTCTGATAAAATTTTGTTCAGGATGTCCAAAGAAGCATCATCTACATTTTCTCTGAGTGCATTGAAAGAACCCCAACTTGCTTTATCGGAAGGAATCTGAGTGGTCTTTACCCAGTTTCCGTTTACATAGCTAAAAAAATCATCTTGGGGACGAACAGTTTTATCCATGTACGATAAGTTTAATCCTTCTTCTTTTGCTTCCATTTTTTCGGGCTGTACAATTTCAACTCCTTTCATCGGCTCAGGTTTTTGAGTATTGGCAGTTTTTGTTGTTCCACAAGAATTTAAAAATACCAAACCTGAAAAGGCAAGTACTCCGATATTTAGCTTTTTCATTAAAAATTGTTTTTGATTTTACACAAACTTACCAAATATACGAATTTTGATTATAAATGATAAGTGATAAATAATAATTGATAAAAAGCCTGTAAGTGAAGATTTGATATTTTTATTTTTTGATTTTGATTGAGTGAGTATTAGTATTTCATACAAAGCTCGAAAGAGTTATTAAATAACCTGAGTTCGGGATAAGTCTTCTTAAACGCAAAGGTTAGCTGGGTTTTGTTTTGCATTGTAGTGGGTATTTTTTGTTCGCAACGGCGCTTCACTCAGCAAATGATAGCAACTTAGATTATTCGGCTCTTTGATTTTAGGAGAAATTTATTTTTATTGATCTTAACGCGATCTTCGATAGATTTTGTTTTACATTTTAGTGTGTATTTTTTGTTCGCAAGGGCGCTTCACTCAGCAAATGATAGCAACTTAGATTATTTGGTTCTTTGATTTTAGGAGAAATCTATTTTTATTGATTCTAACGCGATGTTCGCTAAATTTTGTTTTGCATTGTATTGGGTATTTTTTTTCGCAACGGCGCTTCACTCAGCAAATGATAATTATGAAGGCTAAACACAGTGGGTATCATTGCGTAGGTAAGTTCGAATATTTAAGCAATTTATTTAACTGTGTTGAGATTTCTAAAGGATGAGAAACTTTATTGACTAATTCAAATATTGAAAAACAGACTATTCCCTAGCCGCGATTGCAGCAATTGTCTGAGCTCATTTTCTGGGATTCGGCGCGGCTCCGCCGCGCCGAATCCAAAGAAATAGCGAGTGCGGAAAGCGCGAAAAAGCTCCAAAAAAAAACAAAAAAACCGCTCATTGCTGAACGGTTTTGGTTGTATTTAAAAATTGTGATTACCAGATTTTAATTCTTTCTGCCGGTTTTTTGTACAATTTGTCTCCTTCTTTCACATCAAACGCTTTATAGAAAGCATCAACATTGGTTAAAGGACCGAAACTTCTGAAATATCCCGGAGAATGCGGGTCTGTTTTTACCTGATTGATCATGTATTTTTCGCTGGATAAAGTTCTCCAAACGGTTGCCCAGCTCAGGAAGAATCTCTGATCCTGTGTGTAACCGCTGATAACTCCCGGATTTCCTTTGTCTTTTAAATACATCTGAAGAGCATCGTAAGCGATGTTTACGCCTCCTAAGTCTGCAATATTTTCTCCGTTGGTAAAGGTTCCGTTCACAAAAGTTCCTTTTACTGGCTCGTATTTGTCGTACTGTGCGGCAAGAGCTTTTGTTGCTTTTTCGAAGTTGGCTTTATCTTCAGGAGTCCACCAGTCTACCAAGTTTCCGTCTGCATCGAACTGTGCACCAGAATCATCGAATCCGTGGCTCATTTCGTGACCGATAACCGCACCGATTCCTCCGAAATTCACGGCAGCATCTGCTTTAGGATTGAAGAAAGGCGGCTGTAGGATTGCAGCAGGGAAAACGATTTCGTTGTTTACCGGGTTGTAGTAAGCATTTACAGTCTGCGGCGTCATTCCCCATTCTGTTTTATCTACCGGTTTTCCGATTTTAGCTAAATCTTTGTTATACTGCCATTCTGCTATATTCTGAAGATTAGCATATAGATTTCCACCTTTTGATTCCGGCGTGATGGTTAATTTGGAATAATCTTTCCATTTGTCCGGATACGCAACTTTTACCGTGAACTTATTCAGCTTTTCCATTGCCTTTTCCTTCGTTGTAGAAGACATCCACGTTAATCCGTTGATGTGAACCGCGAAGCTTTTCTTTAAGTAATCGATCAGTTCAACCATCTGCGCCTTAGCTTCTGCAGGGAAATATTTTTCAACGTATAATTTACCGAAAGCTTCTCCTAAAGATCCGTTAATTAATTCGTAACCTCTCTTATTTAAAGCTCTCTGCTCCTGCTGTCCTCTTAAATATTTGCCATAGAAAGCGAATCTCATGTCACCTAATTTTTCACTTAGGTAAGCCGCGCTTCCGTGGATCATGTGGAATTTAAGATAATCTTTGATCACAGGAAGATTCTGCGTATTAATGAATTTATCTAAATTTTTGTAATACCCTAATTCTCCGATAATTACTTTATCTGTATTTACGCCAACTGCTTTAAGATAAGCCGGAAGGTCTACATTTTTCACCAAAGCTGAAAGCTGAGCCATTGTTTGCGGATTGTACTGAAGCGTATTATCTCTACTCTGCTCGTTGGTTAAATATGTTTTTGCGATGCTTTTTTCGTAATCTACGATACCTTTTGCGGCAGCATCAGCGTTTTTATATCCTAATTCTTTTAACATAGAAGCAACATATTTTGTATATTCTGCTAAAGCTTCTGTGTTTTTTTCGTTTACTTTCTGATAGTAATCTCTTCCAAGACCTAAAGATGCGTCACCAAGATAGACAACGTTCATTTTAGAGTCTTTAAGATCTGCATCTACTCCCCATCCGTAGAAGTTGTTTTCTCCTTCTTTGGTTACAGAGATTAAATATTTCTGAAGATCTCCAACAGATTTAATGGCATCAATTTTATTAAGATTTGCCTGAATCGGTTTGATACCGTCTGCATTTCTCTTCGCAATGTTCATGTACGTAGCGTACAGGTCCTGAATTTTCTTGCCTTCTGTTCCGTCAGCAAACTTATCTTTCAGAAGAGAGTTCAGAATCGTCATTGAATTGTTGTCTGTATCTTCAGCCAGTTTGTTGAAACTTCCCCAAGTTGGTTTATCGGAAGGAATTTTGGCAGTTTTCATCCATGTTCCACTTACATAGTTATAAAAATCATCTTGAGGACGTACTGATTTATCCATCAGGCTAAGGTCTAAACCTTTGTCTGTAGCCTGAGCGTTCACGGTTTGTGAACAAATTCCTCCTATTAAAAGCAGAGAAAGCGTTAATTTTTTCATTATAATTACAATTTATACAATAAGTGTAACTTTTTTTTATTTCGTTACTTTTTATGAAAACAAATTTAATTAATTATTAAGATCTGTTTATATTTTAATTTTTAATTTGAAAATCTCTTCTTATCAGTCTTTGTATTTCGAAATTAAGTGAAACGCCTTTGTCTATTTTTAGTTAGGCAATTTAATATTAAAAAACGTTGTTTACCCTTGCGATAATTTAAACGCAATGCCAGACAAGGAATTATTAAAAACTCTGTTTAAAAATTTAAGATAAACTAAGGCGTTTCACTTATTTCTGAAAGACAACTTTTTTACAATCATTAATTTAAGACGTTGCAATTTCTTTTACATTTCCGGTACGTTTTAAAAATCCCCAGGTCTGCATTTCGCCTTTCAGTGCTTTTCGGAGACTTCTGAACAATACAATATACATCAGCCAGCGATATCCGAAACGCTGCGGAATCACATACAGCAGGTTTACCAATTTCTCTCTCTGCATGATGAACGCAATAAAAGCCAGCGACGCATCCACCAAAAGGAAAATTAAATAGTAACTGAATATTTTTCCCCCGTTTCCTGACAATATTCCAAAAAACATAATGACATCGGCAAGCGGTGAGAAGAATGGAATAATGTACTGAAAGAGTAAAATATTCGGCATTGCCCAGAGTCCTAAACCTTTGTATTTCGGGTTAAGGAAAGTCTGTCTCTGTTTCCAGAACATCTGCATGATTCCGTACGTCCATCTGAAACGCTGTTTTAAAAACTGTTTTACGCTTTCCGGAGCTTCTGTCACGGCAACTGCACGGTTTTCGTTGGCAACGGTGTACCCTTCTCTTAAAATTTTAACGGTAATATCGCAGTCTTCGGCTAAAGTGTCGGAAGAATATCCGCCAACTTCTTCAATTACAGATTTTCTGAAAGCTCCGATGGCACCGGGAATTACAGTAATTGCATTGATATTCGCATACGCTAAACGATCAAAATTCTGGCTGGTTGCATATTCAATGGACTGCCATTTTGTAAGCCAGTTTACGGTATTTCCCACTTTTACATTTCCTGCCACGGCTGCGATTTTTTCATCCGGATCTGAGTTTAAAAATCTTGCAATTAAATACTTTACGGCATCTTTTTCCAGTTTTGTATCGGCATCTATGCAGATCACATATTCCGCATCGGTTTGTGAAATCCCAAAATTCAAAGCAGTTGCTTTTCCGCCGTTGGTTTTGCTGAAAATTTTCAGTTTCGGATGATCAGAAAAGGACTCTTTCGCTTTTTCATAGGTTGAATCTTTGCTTCCATCATCCACCAGAATAATATTGAAATTGGGATAGGTCTGTTTTAATAAATTGTTTAATGATGAAATAATGTTGACTTCTTCATTGTACGCCGGAACAATAATGGAAACCTTCGGGTAAGATTCCAAAACAGGAAATTCTCCTAATTTTTTTTCTTTTTTTCGTTCTTTAAATGCCCAGAATAACATAATGAGCAATCTGATGAGTCCCAATGCGATAAAAATGGTAAACAAGGCTACTAAAAAGTGACTGATTTCGTAAATAATGGTTGCCAAAAGCAGATTAAGCTGCATTACGTAATAGGCTCTTGTTTTTGGAACGTAAGGCATCAGTTCCGCTTTGTTTTTATGCAGAATACTGGCAAGATTGGTAAAATGATATCCTTGTTTCTGCAATGTCGGGATTAAAACTTTCAACGCTTTTACGGTTTCTTCACGGGTTTCACCTCCTGCATCGTGAAGGAGTATGATGTTTCCGCGTTCGGCTTTTACACCTGCTAAAACACGTTTTACAATTTCATCGGCTTTTATTCCCGGCTGCCAGTCTTCGGGATCGATGTTTTCACCAATATCAAGATAATTCTGCTGTCTCGCCAATGCAACCGGAACAATTTCTTCTGAAGTTGTTGGCTCAGAATCAGCATTGTAAGGCGCTCTGAACAGAATGGTACTGTGTCCTGTGATACATTCGATCAATAATCTTGTCAGTTTCATTTCCAGTAAAGCTCTTTCGGGGCTTACTTTTGCCACATTTTCATGGGTAAATGTATGATTGCCAATTTCATGACCTTCTCTGTAAATTCTTTTAACCAAAGGAAGGTTTTTTTCGGCATTTAATCCTACCAAAAAGAAGGCAGCCGGAACATGATATTTTGACAGTATGTCTAAAACCTGCGGTGTGTAGGTTTCATCGGGACCGTCGTCGAATGTTAAAACCAGTTCTTTCTGTGGAGCTTCTCCGTATTTTTTAACTTCGTAAGAACTGGGATAGGTTATATAATTTTCATCGGTAATGATTTTTTCTTTGGGATCAATCTCAAGGGCAATTTTTCCGTCATGAGGGGTATTCAGAACATCCAAAACTTCGCCGTCACCAATGTAATCGACCATCGTCTGACCTTTTACATTCTCAAGGGTTTTTAAATTTAATTTTGATAATCCTGCAAACGTAAGATCTTTATCGTAAAAATTCCAGATCCGGCTGTCTTCGCTTCCCAATCTCCAGAGCGCTGTTCCGGCAAGAGGATATTCTGAAGAAAAGCGCATCGTATTAAAAATAGAAGCCGCATCGTTGAAAAATACAGTGTGTGTATTGTTTTTAGAATCTGTGTAAGAGTAATTTAAGTTAAAAGTATTGTCGTCGAAATTAATTTTCGCTTTGCTTGCACTCGCTTTGGTGATTGCCTGCATATACGTCACGGAATTATTCTGTTCCTTGTCTGTACTCCAGTCGTATCCGTAAGCTCCCAAACCTAAAATGATTTTGTTAGGGGAAGTTTTGGCTAAAATTTTTCCGGTCTGTGCTTCGATCCATTTTTGAGAGGAAACGGGTCCTGCATCGCTTTCAACCGCATATTCATCATACGCCATTAATATGAAATAATCTACGTAAGGATTTAATTTCCGGATATTGTAATCGTCGTTATCTACCATAATATCCATGGAAACCAATAATTTATTCTGCTTAAATGTTTCGGAAAGCTCTTTCATGAAAGCGATGAGGTTTTCATCAGAATCCAGATTCATATCTTCAAAGTCGATGTTGATTCCTTTAAAATGAAGTTTCCGGCATTGCAGGGTTAATTTCTGAATAAGCTGGGTTCTTTTTTTCGGATCTTTCAGCACTTTTCCCAATCCTTCAGAATGGAATTCCTGCTCAAAGTTATTGCTGAGAATCGGCATTGCGGCAACTCCTGTTCTTTTAATGACTTTATATCCTGCCGAATCCACATTGGTTTTCAGATCACCGGTTTTCGGATCGAGGAAAAACCACTCCGGAAAAACAAGGTTGATGTGTTTAATGTTTCTTTTTAGGGACATTAAAGACTGCGGATCCCACGCAACATAGAATGCAGAACGTATTCCGCCCGGAAACTGTGCCCAGTTTCTGTTTTGGTTTTTAAGTCTTTCGGCTCTTGCTTTTTCAATTTTAGCAAGGTTGGTGTGCATTGTTTTTTCGGAAATGAAACTTCGGAATCCTTTGTATTCTTTGGAAATTCTGTTTTCCTGAAGGTAAGGTTTGCTCGCTGTAATAACGGCTTTGTAATCTTCTTTAAAAGGAATTTTTGGGCTTCTGTCCCATTTCATCATAAGACCGAGTGCCAGAAAAAGCAATATGGCAATGAAGATAAAAATTCGGCTTCCCCACTGAACATTTCTCCAGCGTTTTTTGCTGTCAGTCTGAAAAATTTGCTTTGAGTTTTCCACGATTTTGATATTTTTCTCATGAACGTCAAAAACCGTGAAAAACCTATGCAGAATTAATTAAAAAAAAATTAAAAAATTAACTGATTCTGAATCAATTATTCACCAGAAGGGCAACAAGATCCTGAATGACTTTCTGTGCTACAAAGTGCATAAAATCCAGCCGATCAAGATGCGGCATATACAATTTTGAAGTCACTTCCTGATCTTTAATTCTGATGGTGTAAAAAACAGTTCCCACTTCCTTTCCGTCCTCACCTTTTCGGGGACCTGCAACTCCGGTTGTAGACAGAGAAATATCTGTATTGAAGAGTTTCTGACAGCCTTCTGCCATTTCCGCAGCAACCTGCTCACTTACGACCGTAAATTCTTCTACGGTTTCTTTTTTTACTTTGAGAATATCGATCTTTTTTTCTGTAGCATAAGAAACAATTCCGCCTAAAAAGTAATTTGAGCTTCCGGAAACAGAAGTAATCATTTTTGCGAGTTCTCCGCCTGTACAGCTTTCAGCGGTAGATAAAGTCAATTTTTTATCTGTTAAAATATCGGCAAGGATTTTTTCTATTTTATCCTGTGAGGTAGCAATTACATGATCTTCCAGCAAAGGAAGAAGTTTTTGAATTTCGTCTTCCAACTGTTGCTGCAAAATACTGTCGTCCTCTCCGCTTGCAGTGAGTCTCAGTTTAACGCGGGTTCCTACAGGAAGATAAGACAAAGAAAGGTTTTCCGGCAAGGCAAGTTCCCAGTTTTCAATTTTGTCTGCCAGAATACTTTCGGGAATTCCGACTACGGAAACAATTCTCGTGGAAAGGTAATGCAGACTGAATTTATCTTTTAAATAAGGAACAATCTGATCTTTAATTAAAGGTTTTACTTCATAAGGAACTCCGGGAAGACTGAAAAGCAGTTTTCCGTTTTCTTCCATCATCATGCAGGGTGCAGTTCCGTTATGGTTCTGGAACACTTTGGATTTTGTAGGGACAAAAGCCTGTTCGCGGTTTCTTTCCAGAATTTCTGTTCTTCCGCGTCTTTCCATATATGCTTTCAGATGAGCGAAAGTTTCTTCGTCTAAAGCGATTTCGTCATTAAAAAATTCGGCAATGGCTTTTTTGGTTTTATCGTCTCTTGTAGGACCCAAACCTCCGGTTGTTATAATGATATCTCCCAGATCAAACGCAGAAGAGATGGTCTTTTTAATGGTTTCAATCTGGTCTGAAATGGTAAAAATCTGTATAACTTTTATCCCAATATTTTTCAGTTCGGCAGCAATAAAGTTAGAATTGGTGTCTACGGTACTTCCTGAAAGGATTTCGTCACCAATGGTGATCAGAACGGCATTTTTCATATAATAAGGTCGAAAAAAATTTTTCTATACAAATGACGGAATTTTCCCTGTGACGGGCAATATAAATTGATTTTTTCTATTTTTGGATAAAATTGTTTAAAACTATCATTCAATATGTCTAAATATGATGATGCTTCATGGCATTACGGCAGCGATTTTCCTGAAGAACTTCCAATAAAAAACGGAGCAACCCACACCGGAATGTTTCTGAACTGGTGTATTAATAACGATTTCATCTCGGAAGAATTTAAAGAAGATCATGAAGAAGAAATTCAAAGCTTAAAAAGAAGAGAAATTACCGGCGCTGAATTCATTGTGGATTTCATGGACGGAAAGTTTTCTGAATATGATCTGAACGAAACAGGAAATGCTTTTGCCCATGATTATTACAAAGACGACACGGATTTCGGAAACCGATTCAGCTCTTTTGCAGATGATTATGTGAATTTATTCGATACAAAAGCGGAAGAGAATGATTACGAATATGAAACATTTTATCACATCGAAGATACGTACGAAAATTACGATCTCATGAAGCAGGTTATCGATTATCGTTTTGAGGAATGGAAAGAATATAAAGGATTGGTTTAAAATAAATATCAGTAAAATAATCGTCTAAACTTTTTTACCGCAAAATATGTAAAAGATTTAACCCTTTAGTTGTTTAAGTTTACTACTTAAATGGAAAAAAGAGCACATAAGTTTAAAAAAAAATCAAATATTTTTTCTCTTTGCTGACTTCTGAAATACTTTAAATTTAAATAAATCCAATAAAGTCTTTTGTATCTTTTGCGGTTACATTTAAAATGAGTTTAAACTTAGTTTTAAACTGCACTGTTTTCCACACCGCTCAAATGTTTTTTCTTGAAAGCGGAAGGCGTTTCTCCGATATATTTTTTAAATAATTTATTGAAATATGAAAGGCTTTCAAAACCTACCTGAAAACAGACTTCTGTAACGCAGTGGTTTTGGAGCAATAATAATTTCGCCTGATTGATCCTGTAATTATTGACAAAATCTGTAAACGTCATATTCGTCTGTTTTTTGAAGTAACGGCAAAATGCAGGCGTGCTTAGATTCACGTTTTCTGCGATAATATTGACGTTGGGATTTTGGTCATAATTTTCATGAATATAATCGTAAATAGTTCCCATCCGGATTTTATCATTTAAAAACCACTTGATGCGGGTGTCTTCAGTATTCAGTTCTTTTACTTCTTCGGAATCTGCAAGAATCTGTAAAATCTCAATCAGCCCGACAAAAGCATGAAAAGAATTTTCGTTTTTTATCTGGTGTAGTTTTTCAACGACCTTCTGTTTGGTTTCTCCGGAAAAGGATAATCCCAGATAAGAACGTTCCAGCAGTTTTTTAATGTTTTCAAATTCCGGAACGGGCATAATGTATTCCTGAAGAAAATTTTCACGCATCTGCAAAACCATCTGTCTGCATTCGGTCTGAATTTTATAATCAAAATTAAGGTGAGGAACATTGGAACCGATGAGCAATAGATCGCTGTCTTTGAAGTCTGAAATATTTTTACCGACGTGACGGATTCCGTTGGACGCTTCTACGTAAACCAGCTCTATTTCAGGATGATAATGCCAGAAGAAACAGTTTTTAAGGGATGGTGAAAACAGCTTAAAAGATTTTCCATCTTCAAATTCAATATTTTCTTTCTGAATTTTCATTATGTTCTCTTTTGATTAATATTTAATTCAAAATTAATTAAAAAAGTTAATACAGAGCAAAAAAGAGTCATCTCCGTTAAAGTATAAATGATTATTTCTATCGATTTTTGCACTTTAAAAGAAACAATAAATTATTCAGGATCGTTAAAAGGATTTTAAAATGAAGATAGATAAAAGAATAATACCGTTGGCAATAGGCGGTCTGGGAATCGGAACCACCGAATTTACCATTATGGGGCTGCTTCCCGATATTGCAAGAAGTTTACAGATCAGCATTCCGGAAGCGGGACATTTAATCTCGGCTTATGCTTTCGGAGTGGTTGTAGGAGCTCCGATTTTAATTGGATATTCTGTGAAATTTCCGCCAAAAAAGGTTTTGATAGTTTTGATGATGATTTTTACCCTGTTTAATGCATTATCGGCAATTGCTCCGGATTATAACACGATGATGATCATCCGTTTCCTTTCCGGACTTCCGCATGGAGCTTTTTTTGGAGTGGGAACCGTGGTTGCTACCCGATTAGCCGCAAAAGGTAAAGAAGCATTCTATATTTCGCTTATGTTTACAGGACTTACGGTTGCGAATCTCGCGATGGTTCCGCTGGTAACGTATATCGGTCATGCATTTCACTGGAGATGGTATTTCGCCATTGTTGCTGTGATCGGGTTATTTGCCTTATTATTTTTAAAACTCTGGCTGCCTATGCTTGAAACCAACGAAAATACTCACTTCATGGAAGAAATGAAATTTTTGAAGAAAAAGCAGTCATGGATGGTTTTGATGATTACTGCGATTGGTTTTGGAGGATTATTTACATGGTTCAGTTATATTACGCCTTTAATGACCATTGTTTCAGGAATTAAAGAAAATCAGATGGCATATGTGATGATTCTCGCCGGAGCCGGAATGGTTGTAGGAAATTTAGTCGGCGGATATTTGTCTGACAGACTGAGCCCTGAAAAGACCTGTGTTTTATTACTTTTCTTAATGATGAGTTCTTTAGTGGGCGTATTTTTCCTTTCAGAATATCAAACGGTTTCATTGGTACTGACGTTTATCTGCGGCGCACTGTCGATGTCGGTTGCTGCACCCATTAATATTATGATGATGAAGGCAGCTCCTAAGAGCGAAATGATGGCTGCTGCTTTTATGCAGGCCGGATTTAACTGTGCGAATGCATTGGGAGCGTTTTTGGGAGGTATTCCTTTAGAAAATGGTTATTCCTTCAATTATCCTTCTTTGGTAGGTGTAGGAATGACGTGTATAGGATTGATGATTGCATTCCGATACAAACAGTTATACAGTTCACGAAAAACGGAAGAAAAAGAAATTATAGCAGAATGTGTTTCCTGCGATCAATAAAAGAATCGGCAGTTTCCTCCGGAAACTGCCGATTTTCATAATTTGTAGTTTTTAGAATTTAAATGTGCATCCGCAAACGCTCATTTTGCCTTCTACAACAGTAGTCCATTGTCCGTTCCATGTTCCTCCGTAAGACGCACAGATGGATGGGCAAACTTCTTTAGCATCTTCGTCGCTCCAGATAGGACCGGCCAAAACATCTAAAGTGTACTCGGAGTCGCCTGTAGGCTGAGTATTAAGCTCAACTTCGATAACGCTCATCTGTCCTTCAACAATGGTAGTCCATTGTCCGGTAAACTTTCCTAAGTGTGCTGCCGCGATACGCGGACCTAATTTTTGTGCTTCGTCATTGCTCCAAAGTGGTCCCGCAATGATGTCTAATTTGAATGTTGACATAATTTTTAGTTTTTTGTTTGTTTAACATTACAAATGTAGTCACAATAATGAGAAATATTCTACGTAGAATGTACCAAATTGATAATTAGGTATTTATACTTACAGTTTAATTTTCAGATCAATAAAAAAGACTGCCTTAAAAAAGACAGTCCTCCGTTGTTTTTATAATAAGCAGATTACGCTTCTACTTCATTCCCGTTTTTGCACCAGTACATTGCATTGTAAAGGTTTCCTTTCGGGAAGGATTTGAATTCTCCCGGCATCAGTACGCTGAAGATTTCAGTGAAATTCTGTACATGCTGATTATCCGTTAGAATTGCAGCCCTGTTCCATTTGGTTAGATTTTTTAGTCCTAAAAGTGCATCTTCTAACCATGCACCGGCTGTAAAATTATCCAGATCTGTGTCAAGATACATCAAATAATTCAGTTCTCCAAATTGCTCAATCTTTGCTTTTACACGAGGAAAAACAAGATTTTCAAAATCCTCTTTCGTCACTTCTCCTGTTGCGTTGAATGCTGCAACATTTTCCGGAGCCTCTGGAATAATCGTTATCATATTATTATTTTTAATGTGGTTTGATTGAAGGGTGAAAACAAATATTAAACCAATATTAATTTAAGATGAATAAAAGGCTTAATTATTGTTAAATTAGAGAAAAATATTACGATGAATCTTAAATCTAACGAACCTTTCTGGCTTTTGAAAAACGGATTGATTTCTTCTTATCCTTCTTTAAAATCCAATGAAGAATGTGATGTGCTGATTATCGGAGGCGGCATTACAGGAAGTTTAGCAGCTCACCAAATGATGTCTGAAGGATATAAAACAATCCTTATTGATCAACGCGAACTCTGTAACGGAAGTACTTCAGCAACTACTTCCATGCTTCAGTATGAAATAGATTTTCCTCTTTTCGAACTTATTGAAAAAATAGGAAAAAAAGGAGCTGTAGCAAGTTATAAGGCATGTTCGGATTCTATTGATAAGCTTGAAAAGTTAGCCGGTGAAATTAAGTCGGATTCAGGATTTAAAAGAAAAAAATCTCTGTATTATGCTTCCAAGAAAAAGGATGTTGCATGGCTGAAGAAAGAATTTAACGCAAGAAAAGACGCTGGTTTTAAAGTAAAATGGCTTGAAAGTGATGAGGTTTCAAAACAGTTCGGATTTGAAAATACATATGGCGGAATTCTATCTGAACAGGGAGCAAGTATTGATGCTTTTAAGTTTGCACATGAATTATTTAAGGTAAATGTAAAGAAAGGGTTACAAATTTTCGACAAAACAGAAATGACAGATGTTGAGTATTTTAAAGGATATAATTTAATTACAGTGGATTCCGGTTTTCAGATCAGGGCTAAAAAAATCATTTACTGCATCGGCTATGAAAGTAAAAGTCTTATTAAAGAACATTTTGTGAATCTAAAAAGCACCTATGCCATTGTTTCGGAAATTGATCCAAAAAAATTTAAAAACATCAACAATACGCTGGTCTGGAATACCGATGAGCCTTATATGTATATGCGGACAACGGATGACGGAAGGCTGCTAATCGGAGGCGGCGATGAAGATTTTTATGATGCTGAAAAACGGGATTCTCTTTTAAATAAGAAAGAAAAGGAGATTTTAAAAACGTTGAAGAAAATAAAACCCGATTATTATTTCTACACAGATTTTGTCTGGGCAGGAACTTTTGGCGAAACTAAGGATGGGCTGCCTTATATCGGGGAACATAAGGATTTTAAAAACTCTTATTTCATATTGGGTTTCGGAGGAAACGGAATTACGTTTTCGGTTACCGGAATGGAAATGGTTTCTCAATTTATGAAAGGTAAAAAGCATCTGCTTTCAAAGTATTTTAAATTTGGGAGATGATTTCTGAAGTTTTCATGAATTCGGCGGAGGCTTCGCCTCCGCCGAATTCATGAAAAATCCGCGGCAATTTTTGCCGCGGATCACCACACTCAAAATATTTGTTGTCGGAACTTTGAAAACAACATTTCTTCTTCATTCAACTTTAATGGTTATTAGTTTTTAATCACTTTAGATATTTAAATTTAATTTCTGCTGATAATGAGTTACAGGCTATAACCATTTTTCTTTGCCAGTTCCAGAACAGACCTTTCAATTGCTTTTCCAAGATCATCGGCTTCAGAATTTCCTCGTTTTTTCATTTCGGCATCAATGAAATCCTGTCTTTTCTTGGATAATTCTTCAATTTCTCTCTGAATTTTCTGTCTCTCGGCTGATTTTTCGGCAACCGCTTTTTTAATTTCCTCTTTGCTTTTGCCTTTCAATTCAGCAGGAAGCTCTTCCGCTTTTACGTCCGACATAAAGTTCACATCCTTTTCAGCGCGGTCTACCAAATCCCAATGATCGTTTTTATAGGCATTTTTCTTGGATTTTGCGACCGTTCTTTCCACAGCGTTGGAAACCGACTGCACTTCGGCATTTTTGTCCTGAAGCATCTGTTTGGCTTTAAATTCCGAACCGTGACTTCCGTAATAAATGTAGGTGTCATTCAGCTTGGCGTTGCATTCTGAAATTCTGACATCATAGGGAGTTTCTATATAAATTACTTTCTGGTCGCTGTCGATATTGAAATACTTTCCATCGCCCAAAGAAGAGCCGTTTTGCCAGAAAGTCTGTATTCCTTCATCGCGGCTTCCGCAGAAAATTGTGTTGGTGTAAATATTCTTTCTCTTCGCAGTTGGAATCACTTCTTTATAGCTGATTTTTCCCTGATCGAAAGGCTCGTTTCCCGCAATATAGATCAGCTTCATACTTTGATTATTGTCATCCCATTTCAGATTCATTGAAGCATCACGGATTACCGCTCCGCAATATTCACTTCCGCCGTTGGTTCTCAAAGCAAACAGTTTTTCCGAAACCAGATCCAGATCCTGAGTAAGCGGAGTTACCTGTCGGATGTAATTTTCATCTCTGAGACCATCATTTCCGTATTCATACAAAGCAATTTCCACTTGGGGCGCTTTGCCGTTGTATTTTAACGTCGTTAAAGTATTCACGATGTTCCAGAGTCGGGATTTCGCCTGATCGATCAGTCCGTCCATACTGTTGGAAGTATCTAAAAGCAAAGCAACCTGAATTTTATTTTCTTTGATACTCTTTTCGGAAGATGAATTGATATTCTGAACCATTGTTCTCTGAACGGCGGGTTCTTTACACTCAAATTTTGAATTTTGTGCTGTTAATAAAGCAGCAGTTCCTATTGCTAATGTTAAAATTTTAAAAGCTGTCATGATTTTGTGTTTTAAAGGATTTCGTATTTTGTTTTAATGCTGTATTTCAGCTTGATATTATCAATATTTTCAAAAGAATAATCAACATTAGAATCTGCTGCCTCAAGCTGGATATTGGAAACTTTAGCTCTGAAGTTCATCGGCATCATCATATCACTGGTATAATCTTCAATTTCTATGATCTCAAGCGGCGTTCCGGTTCTCTTGCCCATACTTTCCAGAAGATAGTCGGCTTTTTCTTTTGCCGCTTTCAGCGCATTGATTTTTACGGTTTTTCTGAAATCTGTAATTTTTGTATTTTTAATTTCTGAAATATTGATGCTGTTGACCCACTTTTGATTCAGGTTTTCAAAAAGATTTCCCATATCGGTCTTATTTGTTACCTTAAACTGAAGATTCTTAGTGAAAATTTTCGTTTTGGAATAAATATTCTGATACATCGATTTGAATTTGATGTCTTCGTTTTTTACGCCGTTGCTTTTCAGGATTTCAAAAAGCTGTTTTTCGTTATCGGCAAGCTGATTTTTGTTATCTCCCTTAATTCCTACATTGAAGATAATTTCATCCGGTTCTACTTCCATTTCTGCAATTCCGGTTACTTCAATGAAATTTTTCTTTATTTCCTGTGCGTTGATCATACCTCCTATCAGAAATAATCCGATCAGTAAAAAATGTCTCAGTTTCATAATTTTCTTTTTTTAATTTTAAACTTCTAGAGTAAAATTACACCGATTTAAAACTGAAAATCGGGAGACTTGGTGAAATGATGGTTTGGCTTGGTGAAATCAAAAAAAATTGGAAATGATGATTATTTTAGCGCAATGTTCGCAAATATTTTCATTGAAATTACTGTGAATATTCTTCGTTCGCAAAGGCACTGCGCTCAGCAAATGATAGCTGAAACTATTGTTTTGTGATGAATATAAAAAAACAGTCCTGAAAAGAACTGTTTATCTGTTGGTAAGAATAATTGATTTTCCGCTTGGCGTGACGAGTTTTTTCACCTCAGAAAAAAGTTTGGTTCGGATGATGAGCTCATCATCATTTTCTGAAATGGTGTAGGTTTCGGAAGTTGCAAACGCATCGTCGATATCGTGCTCAAAAAGTTTGGTAGAACCGGACTGATCTACCGAGTAAAAATCTACTTTGTAATCATTAAGTCCGGTCTGGTAAAATTTGTAAACAATTTTTTCATTGAGATCGCTGGAAATGATCTTGGTTTCAATGAAATTGTTTTGTTCAAGAAACGAACAACTCTGCAAGAATAATACAGGTAAAAGAAAAAAGTAAAACTGTTTTTTCATAGTCATGTTTGGTTTTAGCAAAGGTATATATTGCTAAATGGTTGATTGTTAACAGAATCTCAATTTTCATATTACATTTTTTTCATATAAGAGCTGATAAAGAATTGAAATTACCCAAAAGATCTAATAATAGGATCTTGTATTATGTCCGGATGAATATTTTAAGGCGATATTATAAATTCTCTTCAGATCTTCATCGTTTTTATCGCAGAAAGACTGATAATAACTGATGATGTTTTGCATGGATTTTTTGCTATTTCCCATATTGGTTTGTGAAAAATCTTTTGCTGCTTTTTTGAGTGCTGTCGTCATTTTAGCAATCTGAAAATTTTTCTTTAATTCTTGTTGAGTTGTTTCCGTCATTTCATCATATTCTTTTTTAGAAGAAATATTTTTCACTTCATCATTCTTCTCATAAACCAAAGAAGCCGTAATTGAAGAATTTTCTAATTCATTTTTCTCAACTTCCATCAGGAAAATCTGGGTTTGTCCGCAATCTAAATTTTCAAGTTCTACTTCTATTTGATGATTAGAAGTATATTTTGGCTGATAACCGTAAAATGTTTTAATTTTCATTCCTTCAGGAAGATCGATCGTTAGTTTCGGCTTTTTTCCAATATTGTATAAAAGGCTTTCCAATTCATCTTTAAACGTCTTTTGAATATCTTCTTCAGCATCTCCGATGAAATAATTGGAGCCTCTTCCATAAGTGGCGATTCTCCGTAACAGATCAAAATCCAGTTGTTGCCCGACTCCGATGGTACTGATGTCTATTCCTTTATCGTTAAATTCTTTCGACTGTTTAAAAATTGTTTCAGGATCGGTAATTCCGGAATTTGTCATTCCGTCGGTAAGAAGAATTACTTTGCTGTTGTAGTCTTTGGTATTGTGTTTTTGTGCTTCCGAATAGCCCATCATCATTCCTGAATGAATATTGGTGGAACCCGAAGGATAAATACTTTCAATAATGGCATCTAAATTTCCGGCAACATCTTTTATTTTTGATGATTTTAAAACAAGATTGGCAGTATCATCAAATTTTACAATGGAAATGAGATCTTCGGGTTTCAATCCTTTTACAAAAACTTTCAGTGCCGTTTTTACTTTTTCAAGTTTTCCGCCACCCATAGATCCGCTGTTATCAATGACGAGAGAAACATTTACTTTGTTGGAGTTTTCTCTACCCGATACATTTTGCGTTGCAAGACCGATTTGCAGTAAAAAATTGTCGTCCGAATTCAGAATTGTATTGTCATAATCAATGCTTAAAGCCACTTCATTTTTCTTCGGAATTTTAATCTGATGTTTGTGGTAATTCATAAAATCTTCTACAATAATCGTGTTTTCATTAAGAAATCCACTTTCATTTGCGCTGGAAAGACCGTTGCTCACCGTATGGGAAACAGAGCCTGAAGAAACTCCTAACTGCGCTTTTGAGATATTGAAAAGAAATGTTGAAGAGAAAAGGTAAACTAATGTACTTCTGTTTAGAAAAGATAAATTTTTCATGATGATTAAATTTGAATTATGCCACAAACTTAGCCTCATAAATCCCGCAGAAAATACGAAACTTGGTGAATGAAGAATTTCACTTGGTGAATAATTTTTTGCACATTATATATATGTATATCTTTGTTTTATGAAAATGTGCCATCTTTTCGCCATCTTTTGTTTATTCATCTTTGGGAATATTTTTTATGCTCAAAGCAACAAAACTGTGGAAGATATTCAGTTTCAGACGAAGAAACTGAAGAAAGCGGTCGATACAAAAGACGAATCTTCACAGGCAGATTCTTACTACAACATCGGAGAATCGTTTTTCAACAACGGGAACTTTCAGAAAAGTGAAGAATATTACACCAAAGCCAAAAATATCTACGAAAAATTAAACGACAAACCGAATATTGAAAAGGCAAGCCGAAAACTGGCACAGTCTCAGGAAAAGCAGAATAAAATTTCTCCCGCCATCAGCAATTACAACAGAGCGGCAGAAGTAAGTTATTCTAAAAGCCGTGCCTTGAATTCCAATGACGTGACGAGACTTTCCGTCAATTCTGCGGAAGCTAAAGAAGAAGCCATTCAGAACAATATTCAGCTTAACGAGAAGGAAAAAGACAAAGGAGGCGAACTGGCTGCAAATTACACGCAGATGGCGGATATTAATATTCAGCAGAATGACATTCCGAAAGCGGAGGTTAATCTTACAAACGCCTATAAAATTTCTAAAAAAGAAGCGCCGCAACAGGCACTGGAAATCAACCAGAAATTGACGGATTTTTACGTTGAAAATAAAAATTTCGACAAAGCGATTGAAGCAAAAAAGACCGTTTTAAAAGAAGATTTCGTTAAAGAAAATTCTAAAAAAGAAGTGGAACAGATTCAGGAGCTTGCCGATATTTACATCAAAAAAAATGATCCGAAAGAAGCCATTGATTTGTTAAAAAAGTCTTACGGAATTGCGCTTGAAAAAGGTCATACTTTGGAAGCACAGAAAAGTGTAAAAAAACTCGACAGTTTGTATAACGTTTCTGAAAATACGGATGCTTCGGTAAAATTATACCGTGATTTTCTCGGAAAACTGCCGGATCTGGTTTCAAAAGACAAAAGTCTGGTCGATGAAAAAATCCTTGAAGATACCGAACAGCGAATTGCCCAACTGGAAAAGGAAAAACAACTGAAAGATGAACTCATCCGCAAGAAAAATGTCTTTAATTACAGTTTGATTTTTGCATTGATTGTTTTAATCGGATTGATAATTTTCATTTTCAGAACCCTTAAAAAAGTGCAAATCAAGAATAAAAAAATCGCTTTGCAGTCGCTGCGCCGCGAAATGAATCCGCATTTTATTTTTAACAGCTTAAATTCTGTGAATCATTTTATTGCCACCAATAACGAACTGGAAGCCAACCAATATTTAACTAAATTTTCTAAATTAATGCGCGGCGTGATGGAAAATTCCACCGAAGATTTCATTCCTTTTCAGCAGGAGCTGGATCTGTTGCAAAATTATCTGGCTTTGGAAAAAACACGTTTTGCCGATAAATTTGATTATGAAATTCATGTAGATGAAAGCCTGAACACGCAAAGTCTCAAAGTTCCGGGAATGCTGGTTCAGCCATTTTTAGAAAACGCAATATGGCATGGTTTACGTTACAGAACAACCAAAGGATTTTTAAATTTAAGTTTTGAAAAAGAAAACGAACAGCTCAAAATAACCGTTGAAGACAACGGAATCGGGATTGAGGAAAGCAAAAAGCAGAAAACCGAGCATCAGAAAGCCAGAAAAGGTCGCGGAATGAAAAACACTCTTGAAAGAATCGATCTGCTGAATGATCTTTATAAAAAAGAGATTTCCTGCACTGTGAAAGATAAAGAAAACAATTCCGGTGTTTTGGTGATTTTGAAATTGAATTTAATGTAACCACTGAATGAAGAGAAAAATTTTAGCCTTTGTATTTTTAATTTCATCTTTCATGATGTTCGGACAGGAGATCAATTCTTCCCGTTTTGAAACTATTGTTAAAGCACTGAAAATAAACAGATCACAGATCAGAACAGAATTTTACGCAGAAAAGAAAATGCCGAATGAGAAAGATTCTTACATCGTTGTATTGCCTATTTTAGATGGACAGGAGGACGAAGGAATGTACACTGTAAGAAATTATATCCTGATTACTGACGAAAAAGGCAATATTAAAAATAAGTATTACGATCCCGAAGAAATTACTTCGGATGCGATTGGAATAAGCGGAATAACAATTGATACGGGTTTATATACAGTCAGTAAAGACATCCGTGCTTTCGGAATTAGAGTCAGCTTCAGAGGACAAAGCCAGCCGAATCCTTATTCAACAGAAGAGCTTTCTCTTTTTTACAGGGAAAACGGAAGCCTGAAAAAAATTCTGAACAGATTCGAAGTGTATTCGTACGGCGGAGAATGGGACACAAGATGTGCAGGAGAGTTTCATGAGATCACTTCCACAATAGATCTCGACAAAAAAACAACCGCTAATTTTACAGATCTTATCATCAAGACACAAAATATAAGCAGGAGAACACAACTGATAAAGGGCGATTGCAAGGACTTTGAAACCTCAAAAACAACCTACAAAACTTTAAAATTCTCCAACGGAAAATATCGATAGTTTTTTTCCGCAACCTAAAATCTTCCACCTAAAACCTAAAAGTATGAAAATAAAAGCTGTAATTGTAGACGATGAACTTATTGCAAGAGATGTTCTGAGGAATTATCTCACCAAATACTGTCCGCAGATTGAAATTTTGGGTGAAGCGGAAAATATCAAAGAAGCCGTTCCGCTAATTGCCGAAAAACAGCCTCAACTGGTTTTTCTTGACGTTGAAATGCCTTTCGGAAATGCTTTTGATGTTTTGGAAGCGACCAAAGAATTTTCCTACGAAACGATTTTTATCACGGCATTTTCACAATATTCTTTACAGGCTCTTAATAAATCGGCAAGTTATTATATTTTAAAACCAATTGACATTCAGGAGCTTATTTTAGCGGTTAATAAAGTGGCAGAAAGTCTGGAAAGCAAAGAAGAACTCAACCGTAACAAAATCCTCCTCGAAAATTTAAAGTTAAAACCCGAAAAACAACAATTAATTCTCCCGACTTTGCAGGGTTTCGATGTGGTGAAAACGGAAGACATTGTAAGACTTCAGGCGGATGGAAATTTCACGCAGGTGTATCTTACAGATGGTTCCAAAAAAATGGTCTGCCGTTTTTTAAAGCATTTCGATGATCTGCTGGAAAATCCTTTTGTAAGAGTTCACCGTTCACACATCATCAACACAAGTTTTGTAAAATCTTACCACAAAAGCGGAACGGCAACACTTTCCGACAATACCGAAATTGAAGTTTCCGGAAGTTTCAAAGACAATTTTCTGAAAGTTTTTTCTTGATTTTTGGGCAGCTTAAAACTTCGTTTGTAAACTTCGATAAAAGCCTTCACTTTTCTCTCATTTATGCCTTCCGCTCCCGCTTTTTTGTTTCACAAAAAGAGCTCCGCTCAAGTCGGGCTGCAAAGATTCAACATTAAAAGAATTGACTTATCCCTTTTACCAATAAAGGCTTCGGCAATCTTCTTACAATGTTAAAATATTGCGGTTAGTATTAGAGATGTCACCCTGAGTTTGTCGAAGGGATTATTAGAAAACTTCTTACCAATCGTTCAGGCATCATTTTTGAACTTTTCATAATCACTAAAAAAATATTTTTTATTATGAAGACTTTTCAGAAAATAGCCATCCCTGTTTCTTTGGGTATTTTGGGACTATTTATTCTCAATTCATGTTCCGTAGGAATTCCAAAAGGAGCAACGGCTGTGCAGAATTTTAATGCAGATAAATATTTGGGAACATGGTATGAAATAGCCCGTTTCGATTACAAATTCGAGAAAAACATGGATAATGTAACCGCAACCTACTCTAAAAACCCGAACGGAACAATAAAAGTGGATAACAAAGGCTACAACTACGTTAAAAAAGAATGGAAAGAATCTATTGGTGAAGCACGATTCGTTGGAAAAGAAACGGAAGCACGTCTTAAAGTATCGTTTTTTAAGCCGATCTGGGCAGGATATAATGTTGTAGATATCGACGATAATTATCAGTACGCTTTGGTAATGGGAAACAATCTTGAATATCTGTGGATCCTCTCCCGAACAAAAGAGATGCCAGAAAGCATCCGCCAGAGATTTTTAGAAAAAGCAAAAAATGTAGGTTATAATACAGATAAACTAATCTGGGTTAAACATAATTAATCTGAATTAAAATATCAGACAAAATAAAAATCGCTCCGAAAACAGAGCGATTTTTTATTTTAATGAATATGTTTTTCTGCGTGATAAGAACTTCTTACCAAAGGTGAACTTTCAACATGCCTGAATCCTAAACTTCTTGCAAAATCCCCGAATTCATCGAACTCTTCAGGAGTAATGAATTTCTTTACAGGAAGGTGTTTTTTTGTAGGCTGCAAATACTGTCCTAAAGTAATTACATCTACATTTGCATTTCTGATGTCTTCAATCGTCTGGAAAACCTCATCTTTCGTTTCTCCCAAACCAAGCATTACGCCAGTTTTTGTTCTTCTCTGTCCTGCTTCTTTTAAATATCTTAAAACCTCAAGGCTTCTTTCGTATTTTGCCTGAATTCTCACTTCTCTTGTCAGACGTTTTACCGTTTCCATGTTGTGAGAAATTACTTCAGGAGCTACATCTACCAACCGGTCGATGTGTTTTGTGATCCCCTGAAAATCCGGAATTAAAGTTTCCATTGTGGTTCCCGGAGAAATTCTTCTTACTGCATTTACGGTTTCTGCCCAAAGAATAGATCCCATATCTTTCAGATCATCACGGTCTACAGATGTTAAAACAGCGTGCTTGATCTTCATTAATTTAATGGAACGTGCCACTTTTTCAGGTTCGTCCCAGTTTACATCCATCGGTTTTCCGGTTTTTACCCCGCAAAATCCGCAGCTTCGGGTGCAGATATTTCCTAAAATCATGAAAGTAGCTGTTCCTTCTCCCCAACATTCGCCCATATTCGGACAGCTTCCGCTCTGGCAAATGGTATTTAATTTATATTTATCAACCAAAGTTCTCAGTTCTCGGTAGTTTTTTCCGGTAGGAAGTTTCACACGAATCCATTTTGGTTTCTGAACGGTAGTATCCTGAACTAAATTCTCCATTTATTTCTCAAATTGAGGTTCAAAGTTAGTGATTTTTTTATCGAAACAATCAAAGACAGGCATTGATGAAACATATAATTCAGTAATTTTAAACTATAAAATATCTTATGAAAAGCACATTCTGCATTCTAGCTCTTATTTTCAGCACATTCTGTTTTGCGCAGAAGGAATTTCAGCCGAAAAATTCAAAGATCAATGAAACTGTTGAGGGTGATCTTGACGGAGATAAAATCCCTGAAAAAGTAATAGTCTATGATATTCCGACCAACGGCGATTCCGGAGATCTCCGCGAAATTCAGATTCTGAAGAAGGTAAATAATAGATGGACTGTTTTGGAGAAATCCCAAAAAGCAATTCTGGGCAGTAAAGACGGTGGAATGATGGGCGATCCGTATCAGGGAACCGAAATAAAAAACGGAATTCTGGAAATTAGCCATTACGGCGGAAGCAGCTGGAAATGGGGTGGTACAGACAAGTACAGATTTCAGAACGGTCATTTCGAGTTAATCGGCTTTTTCTCTGAAAGCGGAAAATCTGAAGAATATTGGACAACAGTAGATTTTAATCTTTCCACAGGTAAGATCATTTATGAAAAGGAAGTCGTTAACAAAAAAGAATACGGAAATTCGAAGAAAGAAGTTTTCATTAAAAAAGGAATGAAAATCAATCTGCAAAACAGAAATCAGGAAAAAAGAAGAGAAATTCTGATTCCCAAAACAAAGGAAAAGATTTATATCTGATGATATTAAAGTAAAAAAGCACCTCTTTGCAGAAGTGCTTTTTTAATAAATTTGTTTAAACTTTTTTACCACAAAAGAAGCAAAAGATTTAAATACTTTAGTTTCTTAAGTTTCATACTTAAATGAAAAAAAGAGCACATAAGTTTTAAAAAATCAAAGATTTTTTCTCTTTGCAGACTTTTGAAATACTTTACATAAATCCAATAAAGTCTTTTGTACCCTTTGCGGTTAAATTTAAAATTAGTTTAAACAACTTCAATATAATTTTCAAAGGTTATTTAAAATCTTCAATGGATTTGTTAATTGCGTCAATCTGCTTATTGATGCTTGCTGCATTTTGAGGATTCTGTTTCAGAAGTTCCATTTTTTTGGCAAGACCGTCTTTCAGCATTTGGGAGATCATCATTTTCGCCTGAGGATTGTTCCCGATCTGTCCTTTTGCCTGATTAAGCATTTTGGTGATGCTTTCTGTCGCTTTCAGATTATCAGAACTCATAATCCAATTGTAGCCTTCTTCCGCACTTTTGCCCAGTTCAGGATTCTGGAATTTAATGAAAGGATAAAATGCGGCTACCTGCGCAATATTCGACATTTGTGAGGTCACCTTATTTTTAACGATCACCGGTAAAAGTTTAGACAACAAATTTTCAGGAGCGCCTTCCAGATCAATCTTATCGGCTAAAGTACTTGCTTTTGCGGGATCTATTTCAACAATAGCGCTCACCGAACTTCCTTTCACTGCGTTTGAAACGGCATTTACTCCTTTTTCGAAAACCGGAAGGTATTTTTTATCCTTCGTTTTTGCCAGAGCCGAAATCGCTGCAGCCTGTACTAAAGTTTTAGGATCATTGGAAGCTAATTTTTCTACTTCTGCTCCCATCGCTTTAAATTGCTCAGGATTTGATAAATCCATTAACTGCAACGCTTTTATTCTCGTTCTGAAGAACGGATCTTTAAGAGCGGCTGCCAGTAATTTTGTAGCTGCCGGATTTTTTCCCACCTGATCTTTGATTCCGCTTACTGCAAGATATCTGCTTTTAAATTCTTTTGATCCCGCATACTGCATTGCATATTGCTCCGGTGTTTTGGTATCGGTAATGTCTGCCACCAAAATTCCGTCGGCATTAATATTTACCAGATCTGCATTTTTAGAAACATCAAAATTAAAGGTATTTTTTGCTTCTGCATTTACCCAAACATTGTATCTTTTCGGTTTTCCGTTATCATACACATCGATTGCCAGAGGAAACTGGAAAGGCTGTTCCTGTGTCTGCTCTATGGTTACGGCAACCTGTTTTTTAACCGGCTCGAAAGTATAAGAATATTTAATTTTCGGATGTCCGCTTCCGAAATACCATTGGTTGAAGAACCAGTTCAGATCTCTTCCCGAAACTTTTTCGAAAGATAATCTTAATTGATGTGCTTCTCCGTTTTGATATTCATAGGTCTTCAGATAATCGTTCATTCCTGCAAAGAAAGCATCGTCTCCTAAATAGTTTCTCAGCATATGAAGAATTCCCCCGCCTTTCTGGTACGTTACCAAATCAAAAACATCTTCACGGGAATCGTAATCGAATCTTACCAAATCTTTTTTGAAATCTGCAGGATTATGGATGTAGTTGTTTACATCTTTCATCTGGTGATAATCTGCCTGATCTTTTCCGTATTTGTATTCGTTCCAGAGGTATTCGGAATAATTGGCGAAAGATTCGTTTACCGTAAGATTGCTCCAGCTTTCTGCCGTTACGAGATCTCCGAACCATTGGTGAAACAATTCGTGGGCAATGGTATCTTCCCATGTATTTTCGTCGATGAGCTGTCCCGGTTTCTGTAAAATATCGCTTCCGTGTAACGTTGCCGTTGTATTTTCCATTGCTCCGCTTACATAATCTCTTCCGGAAACCTGAGCGTATTTTGACCACGGGAAATCGTAGCCTAATTTTTTAGAGAAAAACTCGATCATTTCCGGTGTGTTTCCGTAGATCTGTTTTGCATACGGTTCGTATTCTTTCTCAATATAATAATCTACTGCAATATTTCTCCATTTATCCTTCACAATAGCGTACTCTCCCACTCCCATAAAGAAAAGATAGGTGGAGTGCCTTTTATCCATCACCCAATGATCGGTTCTTAAACCGTTTGCTTCTTTTTGAGAATCTTTCAACAATCCGTTGGAAAGGGTTACGTATTTATCAGGAACCGTCATGTAAATTTCCTGCGTTGTTTTCTGGTTGGATTTATCGATGGTCGGGAACCAGGCAGAAGAAGATTCCGTTTCACCCTGCGTCCAGATTTGTGTTGGCTTATCCGGATCTGTTCCCTGTGCGTTAATGAAATACAGACCTTTTGCATCACTGATTGCTGCACTTCCTTCCTGTTTTACTTCGTTCGGGCGTGCTGTATATTTGATGTAAACTGTGTAATCCTGATTTTTCTGATAGGTTTTGTCTAAAGTAATTTTTAAAACATCATCCTTATAATCATACTTTAAAGGAGATTTTTTTCCATTGATATCCAACGCTACTTCATGGATCAGCATTCCTTTTGCATCAAGTGTAAGTTCATTGGTCGGATAGAAAAAAGGTGCGGCTGTAAGCCATTCTTCCCCGTTCATCTGTTCTTTCTGATAATCGAAATTTACTTTTAGCTTCGTGTGTTTCAGCTCCGTTACTTTGGTATGAGTGGCTCTGTATACTTTTTCTCTTCCCGAAGTTTCGGTTTGTGCGGCTGCATTTGCGGAAAATAAAATTCCGCCCAGTAAAGCAATCGATAAAATGGCTTTTTTCATTATTTATTTCTTAAATTATTTTTTAGTTAAAATATCAAAAATATCGTTTACCAATGTTTCGTAATCTCCTTTTTTGAACTGTTCTTTGGTTTTGGCAAAAGCTTTTTTCAGCTCGCTTTCCGGATTTTCTTCGTCGATAATTTCTATGGATTCTATGCCTTTCATCTGAAGAATTGCATTTTTCAATACTTCAAGATCGGCAGTTTCTTCGGTATTTATTTTTAAATATTTCATTGTTTTATTCTTTTATAAACGTATTTTTTGTTCCTCCCTGAATAATGACAAACTGCTTTTTTGCCGGATAGAAATCGATCACAATTCCTGCCATATCAAATTTAAAGCTTGTCTCGGAAATTGCTTCTAAAGGGAACGCACTTTGTCCGCTTGCCTGAGCCATGAGTTTTTTATCTTCAATAAAAATGGTAATCTTTAAGGGAACATCTTTGCTGGAATAGGTTCCTGTAAACTTCTGAAGATCATTCTCGGAAATTTCATAGGTTTTAAAATTGGGCATTTCGAAATCTTTTCCCATGGCTGTTTCAATCATTTTGATGGAAATGTCATTGGTATCCATTTCAGACTGATTGGTGCTGAAAGCGGTGGCAATTTTCAGATCCGGAAAATAAAATAGTGCGGAACTGAAATTGTCTATTCCTCCTGTATGACCAAATCCCGAATATTTGTCGAAAGGAACCTTAACCAAGCCATATCCGTAATCATCCACAAAAGTTTTCATTTTTTCCAGACTGGATTTCTTAACTAATTTTCCGTTTTCGAGACCAAGAATAAAAGTGAGAAGATCTCTTGGAGTAGAGATGATATTTCCTGCGCCAATCGGAATACTCATATCCGTTTCGGATGAAACTACATATGTTCCGTTGATGTATTGGTACGCTTTTGCCTGATCTTTCGATGGATCTATTTTTCCTCCTGCCTGTGTAAGCGTTAATTTTAAAGGTTTTGTAATTTTATCTTTCAGCAAAACAGCATACGGTTTTTTGTAAATTTTTTCGAGAATAAAACCGAGCAGAATGTAATTGGAATTGCTGTATTCGTGTTTTGAACCGGGTTCAAAATCGCTTTTGTATTTTTTTATAATGCTGATTAAGCTGC
Source organism: Chryseobacterium mucoviscidosis (assembly GCF_002177115.1). Taxonomy (GTDB): domain Bacteria; phylum Bacteroidota; class Bacteroidia; order Flavobacteriales; family Weeksellaceae; genus Chryseobacterium; species Chryseobacterium mucoviscidosis. Next base: position 43,855 of record NZ_MVAG01000114.1, read on the forward strand.
TTTCTGTCTGAGGTTTGGTGTTGTACTGCCAAAATTCTGCTTCACTGGTCAGATTATGAATTCCTGTTCTGTGCTGCAGTAAATTTTCGATAGAAATTTTTTCGGCATTTGGGATCTCAGGATAAAATTCTGAAAGTTTCTGATCTAAGGAAATCTTTTTTTCCTCTAGAGCTTTCATAATTAAAACGGCAGTAAATGTTTTACTGATTGATCCGATCCTGTATTGGGTATTTACATTCGCTTTCTGATTTTTTTCTGCATCTGCAAATCCGACAACTTTTACAAATGTAGGACGATCGTTTTCGGCAAAGGCAAAGCTTCCCATTACTTTATGATGTACGAAGAGAGAATCGATATAACCAGCTAATTTCTGCTTTACATTGGTCTGAGAAAATACAATGGCAGAAAAGCTGATCGCCGAAAGAAAAAGTAACTTTTTCAACATACTTTTGAGATTTGCTGAATAAGTAGTGGAAATAGAAATTTTGTTACATTAATATCCTTTCTTGCGTGGATATTCACTATCCAGAATACCGTTATCATTAAGTTTCCAGATAATTTCGTTTTCATCTTCCAAGAGAGTATCTTTTTTAAGATAATCTAAAATGACATTTTTGTTAGCCGGATTTTTAAAAGACAGCAGTTCGGTTAAAACTTTTCTCTTACTGTAGCCAAAAGAATCGTTCTTAATTATGGAAATATATTCTTTTTGCAAAAGGTTACTGTAATCTCCTTTATACCAGTGATTAAGATAATTAATAGCAGAAATTTTATGGTTCTTAAATGCCTGAATTTCAATCGGCTTTTTAAATGTTTTAGAATACAATTTGTATCTTAATGCTTCCTGTAAGAGACTTTCCGAAGAGTTTGAACTAAAAATAATCATACTGTCCAGTTTTTGCAACTTGGAATCTGTGCGAAGATTTTCATTGTCTAAAGAATGCAAATAAGCATAATATAAAGGTTCCGCAGGATTCTGATCACCAATAATACAGCCGTCTTGTGTATGAATCTGAGATTTTAAATTTAAAAAAATCAGAAAAATTTTATCTAAAACTTCGGGCTTCCGATCCAATAATCCGATAGCCGAATAAACAGCAACAATTCTGTTTTTATTATGGATAAGAGCTAATAATTCTTCATCTGAAGCCAATCTTTTTAATTCTTTGAAATTTTCAAAATTAGCAGATTTTCCTGCACCTTTCCCAATGTTTTTCGTCTGATATACATTAATTTCTGAAATTTGCTTCACAATGCTTCGTAAATGCTCCGGAACACGTAATGTATCAAAAACCACATCTTTGGAATAGTCAAAAACTTCTATGAGTTCCGAATAATCAGCTTTCTTTTCTTTTTTACAACCCAAAAGAAAAACTGCCAGAAACGGTAGATATAAAAATCTGAAAAATCTCATTAAATAGCAACAGGCGCTTTAATTCCCGGATGCGGATCATAATTTTCCAGTGTAAAATCTTCAAAATCGAAACTGAAAATATCTTTAATTTCAGGATTCAGCTTCATGATAGGAAGTGGTCTTGGTTCTCTGGAAAGTTGTTTTTTAACCTGCTCAAAATGGTTGTTATAAATATGAACATCTCCAAAACTGTGAACATAATCCCCTACTTCCAGATCGCAAACCTGCGCCACCATCATCAGTAATAATGCATAACTTGCAATGTTAAAGGGAACTCCCAGAAAAACATCGGCACTTCTCTGATAAAGTTGAAGCGAGAGTTTTCCATCCGCCACGTAAAACTGAAATAATGCGTGACACGGTGCTAAAGCCATGTTCGGGATTTCGGCAACATTCCATGCGGAGACGATAAGCCTTCTGGAATCCGGATTTTTTTTAATCTGATCAATGATATCCGTAATTTGATCCACTATTTTTCCATCTGCTCCGTTCCAGCTTCTCCACTGCGCTCCGTAAACGGGTCCAAGATCGCCATTTTCATCTGCCCATTCGTCCCAGATCGAAACTCCGTTGTCCTTCAGATATTTGATGTTCGTATCTCCTTTCAGAAACCATAGTAATTCGTAAATAATGGATTTCAAATGCACTTTTTTGGTGGTTACCAAAGGAAAACCTTCAGACAAATCATATCTTAACTGATAGCCGAAAACACTTCTCGTTCCGGTTCCGGTTCTGTCGGTTTTATCGGTTCCGTTGTCTAAAATATGTTGTAAAAGGTCTAAGTAATTCTGCATGTTGAAGGATTATTTTGAGTGTCAAATTTAGAAAAATCTTAATGATTTTCTGCTATCATAAGTTAGGAAAAAAGTCGTAATGAATGTAAACAGATTTTATGATTCAAAGAAATTTCACTTTACTTCTACAATCTTCTGAGTGATATTATTAACAGAAAAATTCTGGTTTTCAGTTAGTCCGTACATTGCTTTTGCCAAAGGCGATTCTGCAGAAACCGTCATTATTTTCTGTTGGTCTACCATTATTTCTCCCGCCGATGCTGAAATATAGAAAAGTCCTTTATCCGTTTTTACCAAAGCTCCGTTTTGCACTTTTGATGATGGATCGGATGATATTTTCTGCACAATAGATTGCTGATTTAAAGATTCATTCAGTTGTCTTTGCAGGTTATTGATTTCCTGCTGAAGCATTTCGCGTCCGGTCTCATATTTATCACCCATTGAGCTTTTGGTATCATTATTTGAAGCGCGCGTTTCCTCGATCAGTTTTTCAAGTTTCTGAATTTTTTCAGCAATTCTGCTTTTTACTGCTTCTAATATTTTTGATTTTTCCATCTACAGAATTTAATTTTATATTTTAAACTTATTTAAACTAATTTCAGAATTAACCGCAAAAGGGACAAAAAATAATGTTAAAGCGAATTTCCAGAATAATCAAAACGCTCAAAAGAATAAAAATCAAAGATTTTTAAAAACTATAGTAAGCTTTTTCATTGATAATGATCAACTTTAAATAAAAAATTTAGTAGATCTTTTGTGGCTTTTGAGGTTAAGTAAAAGTTTAAACAGAATTTTTATCTCCTAACTATATCTTAAACAAATAAAACGAAGTAAATTAAGTTTAAAACATGCTCATTAAAGTTAAATCTCCGCCCAAGAAGCGGAGATTTTATAGCAATTTATTTTTCAAAAACTGCGTAATCTCCGGGTTTGAAATTAAAATCTTTTCCGCTGTTAAACTCGCGTTTTGTCTTTTCAAAAACATTTTTAAAGCTTCCGGAAAGATGTTCGTCTTCAATAGAGAAGTTTACAGGATCTTTGCACATATTCAAAACAACTAAAACTTCATCGTTCCCGTTTTTTCTTACATATGCTAAAATTTTGTCGTTAGCGGTTGTGTTGAGAAGATACGTGGTAACATTAGAATCGCCTCCTCGCAGTGCCGGATTAGAAGATTTTAAGTTGAGGAGTGTCTTATAAAAGTCTGCGTTCTGATAAACGTTGCTCCATTTGATGACATCTTTTTCAAAAAATTCCAGACGCTTCATGTTGGGTAATTCCTGACCTGAATATAACAGCGGAACGCCGTTCCAGGTTGCAGAGAATACAGCCATCGGTTTTGTGATCACTCCATATTTTTCATATTCTGTTCCGTTCCATGAGTTTTCATCATGATTGGTTGTAAACCACGCTCTCATCGAATTGTCTCCAATTGCAGAGTATTTTCTCAGAAGATCCGTAAGTTCTGAAAGCGGTTCATTTTTTTTGTAATAATCGGCAGATTTGTGCATCCATTTCCACGAGTAGCTTGCATCAAAAACTTTTCCGTATTCCGGACTTTCGAGTTCATCGAATTCTCCCAGCCAGAAAAGGGGTTTTACTTTTTCCACTTCAGGACGCGCCTGCTGCCAGAAATCTACTTCAACCCAGGAAGCAAGATCGCAACGAAATCCGTCGATATTGGTTTCTTTAACCCAGTATTTCATGGCATCAATCATTGCCAGACGCATTTCCGGATTTTTGTAATCTAATTCTATAATATCATCCATTCCGGAAGCGATATGAAATTTTCCGTCCGGATCTTTTAAATAGAAATCGGGATGGGTTTTTGTCCAGATATGATCCCAACCGGTATGGTTTGCAACCCAGTCGATAATCACTTTAAAGCCTAATCTGTGTGCTTCATTCACCATGTGTTTGAAATCATTCAGAGTGCCAAATTCGGGATTGATGGAGGTGTAATCTGAAGCGGCATAAGGACTTCCCAGACTTCCTTTTTTATTTTGCTGTGCAATTGGAGTGATTGGCATAAACCAAAGGGTTTTTACGCCCATTGATTTGAGTCTCGGCATTTCTTTTTCAAATGCTCTGAAGGTTCCTTCTTTTGTATATTGTCTTACGTTTACTTCGTAAATGTTTGTGGTGTGTTTCCAGTCTTTAGGTAAATCCGTCATGTTTTTTGCAGCTTTTTGCGTGGTACAGGAAATGATTCCTAAACCTATCGCAGCGATTAAAATTAACTTTTTCATTAATTCTCTTTTAACAAAAATAGGGATTGTGATCGAAAAAACGGAAATCTGAACCTCTAATTTTGAATAGAAAATGAAATTAAAGTATGCAGTAAGTTCTATTCTGAGCTGTCTTGATCGAAAATCAGAAATCCTAGCCGGGATTGAGCGGCATGTCTGAGCTCTTTTCGTTTTTTTCGGCGCGGCAGCTTCGCTGCCGCGCCGAAAAAAACGAAAAAGCGAGTAGCGAAAGCGCGAAAAAGCTCCTGATTATACTACTGCACAAAAAAAGCCCCAAACTTATGTTCAGGGCTGTATATTTTTAGAAATCCTTCCGGTTATCTTTCATCATCGTTGTCGTCCTCATCATCGAAAGCATCGTCGTTGTAGTCTTCTTCCTCATCATCATCAAAAGCATCATCATCTTCGTCTGCAAAGTTTCCGGTAGCTCCAAAGTCATCGAACCCGAAATCATCATCCATTAATGGCATTGCCGATTTCTTTTTGGATCCTCCACTTCCGTTTTTGCTAGGCGCTTTCAAAGGAACGTTTCCAAATCTGTAAACCGTGATCGGGTAATTAACGCCTTTTGTTTCGTCGATAACTTCAACCAATTCACAGAAAAATTCCCAAAGGTCAAGAAGTCCGTACTGGAACTGAGCTTTATCTCCTGCATTTTCGAATGCCTCATCGATGTACACATCCGACATAATTTCTCCGTCGCCATCGTCACTCATATCTTCTAGCGGAACGCTTTTTACAATTGTTCCGTCTTCTTCAAGCAGATTAAAAGTGGAAAGCTCGTCTCCCTGCAAGCTGAATGCACTCTTAATGCCTAAATGTAAGTTCCAAAGCGTCTGTTTCCCTTTTACTTCGATATCCCGGAAAATATCTTCTTTTGCATCTAATATTACGCGGATTTTATAAACCATCAGTTTTTAAATTACTTTTTTTGCCGTTGTTATTATGATAAATCTCTGTTGCAAATATAAAATAAATGAGATGTGACAAAAAAATATTTCATCATTTTTTAAAATATTTTTTTTTCATACATTTTGCAAAAATTATTTACTTTTTTCCAGCATGAAACTGAATTTCGTACCTTCCAGATAAACGCTTTCCACGGTGATGTTTTCGTTGTGCGCTTCAAGGATATGCTTTACAATGGCAAGACCAAGCCCGGAACCTCCTTCCCTTCTGCTTCTGCTGGTTTCCACACGGTAAAATCTTTCAAAAATTCTTGGCAGACTTTCGGATTTGATGCCCATCCCGTTGTCTATAACTTCGATTAAAACTTTATTTTTAAGGACGCTGGTTTTCACCACTACTTTCGCTTCCTGTCTGTTGGCATAATGAATGGCGTTTGAAATTAAATTAATAAAGACCTGTGAGATCTTCTGCTTGTCTGCTTCCACAAAAATCTGCGGCTGCAGAGTCTGGATCTGCATACTTGCATTGTGTTTTTCTGCTTCGAGGTCAAGAAGATCAAAAATTTCTTTGATTAACAGATTAACGTCAAATCTTGAGACTGTAAGATTAATTTCGCCGGCTTCAAGCCTGTTGATCATATCAAGATCCGTTACAATGGCAATTAAACGTTCCACCGATTTATCTATTCTTTCCAGATATTTATCCCGAATCGTAAGATTATCCACTCCGCCGTCGCGCAGCGTTTCTACATATCCCTGAATGGAAAAAAGAGGAGTTTTCAGTTCGTGGGAAACGTTTCCGATGTATTCTTTACGGTAACTTTCCATTTCTTTCATCATATCAAGTTCGGTAACTTTTCTCTGATTGAGATCTGAGAATCTTTCTCCGAGTTCTTTAATGGTGATATTTTCATCATCATCATGAACAATTTCCTGCGGCAAAAGCTGTGAAAGACCACGAACCTGCTTTTTACCATAATAATTGAACAATAGTTCCAATACGATATAATTGATGATAAAAATCAGGACAAGACAAATAATCAGTCCTATTTTAAAAAATGGTGTACTGTAATAGATATCCTTTAGTGAATCGAAAATGATTACTAAAAGAAACATCACCAATGTCAGAAGACAAGAGGCGACGAGGGTAAGTCTGTAAAATTTCAATTTTACAAAATTTTAATGGTTGATGTAAAGGTAAGAAATTGAAATTGAGTATTAAACAATAAGTTTATACCCAATTCCTTTTAATGTCTGAATCGTGTTGATTCCCAGTTTTTCTCTCAGTCTTCTGATGTGGACGTCGATGGTTCTTTCTCCCACGATCACGTCATTTCCCCAGACTTTTTCCAGAATTTCTTCTCTTTTGAAAACTTTTTCTGTGTTGGAAGCCAATAAGTACAAAAGATCGAATTCTTTTTTGGGAAGCAGAAACTGCTGTCCGTTTTTAGAAACCCTGAAGTTGTCTTTATCAATAATTAAATCTCCGATTTCGATTAATTTAGAATTATCAGATACCTGAGAAGTTAGCTGCAATAAAGCGTTTACTTTAGAGATCAGAATTTTCGGTTTGATTAATTTAACAATGTAGTCGTTTGCACCTGCCTGAAAACCGGCCAATTGTGAAAATTCTTCGCTTCTTGCAGAAAGAAAAACAATTAACGTTTTTTGCAGTTCTTTAATTTTTCTAAGTTCCTGACAGGTTTCGATACCGTCTTTTTCAGGCATCATGACATCCAATAAAATCAGATCCGGAACAATTTCCTTTGCTTTGTCGATACCTTCATTTCCATTAGTGGCTGTATAAATGTCGTAGCCTTCTTTTTCCAAGTTGTAAGACAGAATCTCTAAAATATCCAGTTCGTCGTCGATTAAGAGGATTTTCTTTTGGTTCATTTTTAATTTTTACGAGTCAAAGTTAATAATATTTTAATCACTGTTTAACAAAACGGGTATCGTTCACATAAAGTTAACAATTATATTCTTTTCTTAATGTTTAGTTAAGAAAAAATTAAATTTCCCTAAACCATTTACCCCATCAATTCTTTATTCCTTTGCACCGAAAGAATATAGTAAAAAAGAAATGAATTTTAGAAAACTGAGTATCGCAGTTTTGTTTTTAACAACATCGGGAACTGTACTTTACGCTCAAGAGACCAAAAACGACACCGTAAAGAAAGAAAAGAAAATCGAAGGTGTAGTCATTAAAGGATCTACTAAAAAAGGAACTGAAGCCAACCTTATCAATTTACAAAAAAAATCTGTAGAAGTTATAGAGCGTGTGGGTTCTGTACAGCTTGCCAAGCAAGGTGTAGGAGATGCTGCAACGGCTGTAACGAAAGCTACCGGAACGACTAAGCAGGAAGGAAGCGGACAGATCTTCGTAAGAGGTCTTGGTGACAGATACAACAGTACAACGTTAAACGGATTACCAATTCCATCGGACGATCCGGAATACAAAAACATCAATCTTGAGATCTTCAAAACTTCAATGATTGAATATATTTCTTTAGATAAGGTGTATAATCCTAAAATGCTTGGTGATTTCGGCGGAGCGAATGTAAACATTGTTTCTAAGGAGCACACCGGAAAGCCTTATTTTAAGGTAGGATTAGGAAGCAGCATCAATCTTCAGACATTTGATAAAAAAGACTTTAAAGTACAGGACGGAGCACCGGGATTCTTCGGATACAAAGAAACTACTTTCACCAAAGGAAATCCTTATCAGAAATATCCTTTCCAGACAAACTGGAATTTCAAGAATGCCAGAAATCCTTTTAATACAGATATGAATATTGAAGGTGGGGCAACTTTCGGTAAGCTTTCATTATTTGGTTACGCAGGATTTGAAAATTCTTACGAATACAGCCAAGGACAGGAAGGGTATTATTTCTTCGATAACACGCCAAGTAAAAACTATACGAATGTAGAACGTTTTAATTATAAGACAAATACTACTGCTTTAGTTAATGTAGGATATAAAATCAACTCGAATCACAGAATCAGTTTTACATCCAACTACATTCACTCTTCCGATCAGTCGGCTAAGATTTATCAGGGATATTCTTATGATGTAGACAGAAATGTAATCATCAACAGAGGGGATAATAAAATTACCACAACCTGGGTAAATCAGTTATTGGGAACTCACAAACTGGGTGAAACATGGTCTGCGGACTGGGCTTTAGGTTATAATATGCTTAACAGCAAAAGACCAGACCGTCTTCAGAATACGATCGATGCCACAAACTCTCAGCTTATTGCAGGAAGCGCGATCAACAACCACAGATATTTTGATGAGCTGAAAGATAACACGGTTTTAGGACATGCTTATCTTACCAAGACTTTTGAAAAATTCAAAGTAACATTAGGATACGACGGACAGTATAAAGACAGAAGGTTTGAAAATACAACCATCGGTATGAACTTCAGCAATGTGGTACCAGTAGATCCTAACAATATCGACGGATATATTAATGCAGCAAACAACTCTTTATTCTCTTACATTACTTTCCAGCCGATTGATAAATTGTTTAATCCTTTTTATTATACTGCAAAACAGAATATCCAGTCCGGATTAGCGAATGTGGACATCACGCTTTCAGATAAATTCATCGTTCAGGTTGGTGGTCGTTTCGATTATATCGATATGCAGATGAAATGGTTGGATCCAATTGCACAGGACGGTAAAAAGAATAAGCAATACAATAAATTCTTACCTGCTTTAAATGCTAAATACAGCGTTAATGACAAGCAGAATTTAAGATTGGCTTTCTCAAAATCATACACATTACCACAGGCAAAAGAAATCATTCCAATTGCTTATTATGATGTAACGACAAATACTTACGGAAACCAGTTCCTGAATCCTTCGGACAATTACAATTTAGATCTTAAATGGGAAATGTTTCCGAAATCGGGAGAGCTTATCTCTGTAACAGCTTTCGGAAAATATATCCAGAACGCGATTGCAAGAACAAGCTATGCGAGTTCTGCACCAAGTGACATGACGTATTTCAACATTTCAGATTGGGGATATATTGTAGGAGCAGAAGCTGAATTCAGAAAAGACCTGTATTCTTGGAATAATTCTAAAGTGTACACTTTCCTTAATGCAACTTATATGCACTCTGAGCAGGAATTTAAATCTGAAAACGAAATTGCTAAAAATAACGGAGGTAAAACAATCGTATTCAATACTCCGAAAGATAAAATTCAGGGAGTTGCAGATTTTATTGCCAACGTAAACGTAGGATATAACTATAAATGGAATAATGTAAACAGCTTAGACTTTGTAGTTTCTTATTCTCATATCGGTAAAAGCCTTTATTCTGTAGGAACAGGATTCATCGGAAACTTTTATGAAGTACCGAGAGAAATTCTGGATATGAACTTAAGCTTTACCTTAAATAAAATCGGAATCGGAATTTCTGCAAAGAACTTACTGAACCCTCACTTTAAAATCGAACAGGAAAACACCACTAAAACATTTATCCACAAAGACTACACGAAAGGTCGTCAGTTAGGATTAAATCTATCATATAAATTTTAATAAAAATAAAAATCTATAAAAAGTTATGAAAAAAACAATCTTAAAAGCTGCTCTTTTCTTCTCGTTAACTGCGGCATTCTCATCCGTTGCCGTTTCGTGCAGCAACTCTGATGATGATACAACAGACACAATTTCGACAATCGACCCGAGCAATTTCAAAGGAAATATTGCTGCCGGAACCACTATAACATTAGATCCTTCAAAAGTATATACAATCACCGGTAAGCTAATGGTAGAAAGCGGTGCAAGCCTTATTATTCCTGCCGGAACAAGAATTACGGTAGCGGAAGGTGCAAATTATCTTATCGTAGACAGGGGGGGGAAAATTTTCGTGAACGGAACTTCTTCTAATCCTGTAATTTTTGAAGGTACTACCCACAAACAAGGGCATTGGGGAGGAATCGTTATCTTAGGTAACGCTCCTACCAACAGAACTTCTTCAGGTACTTCTACTTCAGAATTGGGAGATTTAACATACGGTGGAACAAATACTGCTGATAATTCTGGTATCATTAAATATCTTGTAATTAAAGACAGTGGTTTCAAATACAATCCTGAAAAAGAATTCAACGGTCTTTCTCTTTTCGGAGTTGGTAGTGCAACTACAATTTCTTACGTGTATGTAACAACAGGTGCAGATGATGGTGTTGAATGTTTCGGTGGAAATGTAAATCTGGATCACGTTGTGGTAACTGGTGTCGGAGATGATTCTTTCGACTGGACGGAAGGATACAGAGGAACTGTAAATTATCTTTATGCAGCAAGAATGAAAGCATACCAAACTGCTGCTGAGCCAGGAAACAGAGGTATCGAAGCCGATACTCAGGATACAAATCCTAATACAACTTTCGGAAACGGAGCTTCTAATCCGACGATCAATAATGCTACCTTCTTAGGAAACACTGCAGGATCAGAATCTCAAGGGATGAAAGTAAGAGCAGGTTCTAACGGTCAGTTTGATAACATCGTTTTAGCCAACTTTACAACAGGTTTGGATTTCGAGACTGACAGAACTTTAACGTGGTTCCAGGGTGCTTCTTATATCAAAAACTTAAGATTTGTAAATGTTACTACAAAATCTAAAGCTAAAAATACAGCGGGAACAGCAGTAGACATCACTTCGATCTTTACGGAAAACAATTCTGCAGTAGGTGCAGGTAACGGTACTGCTTTACCAGACTGGGCTAAAGGATGGACAGGGCTTTCAAGCTTTGATACGACAGACGCGATGAATTAATAGTTAGTAATTAGTTTCTTCATATTTAATTCAAAAAACGGCATCGGAAAAGATTTTTCCGATGCCGTTTTCATGGATAGATACAATTTTATATTCATTGTAAATACAATTGGGAAAATAAGAAGAAAAATGGTAATTTGGTCTTTTCAAATAAAGATCTCAAAATAATCTGTTTGAAGAAGTAAAATTTAAAAACATTATGAAAAACCGCTTTCAGCATATTTTAGCAGCTCTTATTATCAGTACATCGCTTGTTGTTTATTCCTGCAGTAAGGAAAATGAAGATGTAGCCACTATTGCGGTGGTAGGAATTGCAAAAGATCCGAGTAATTTTAAAGGTGAGGTTTCCAATGGACAGGTTGTAACTTTGGACGCCACAAAAGTATATGTCCTTAACGGTTCGGTTACCGTGAAAAACGGAGGAAAACTTGTGATTCCGGCAGGAACGAGAATTGTTGCAACAGCGGGTGCAGCTTCTTATGTTTTGGTGGAACAGGGCGGACAATTATTTGCGAACGGAACCATTAATTCACCTGTTTCCTTCAGATCTTCCACAGAGACTTCAGGAAGTTGGGGCGGAGTTGTTATCTGCGGAAAAGCACCTGTAAATACAGGTACAATCAATACTTCTGAAATTTTAAATTCCGCTTACGGAGGAACTTCGGCAACAGATAATTCCGGATCTTTAACGTATGTAAAAATTGAAAATGCAGGTGTGAGTTTTTCAACCAATGTAAAATTCAACGGACTTTCTCTTTTTGGGGTAGGAAGTGATACGAAAGTAGAAAATATTGCTCTGATTAATAGCGCAGAAGACGGAATCCAGATGTATGGAGGAACGGTAAATCTTTCCAACATCGTCTCCATCGGAAACGAAGATGATGCCTTTGTATGGACAGACGGATGGATCGGAACCGCTACCAATATTTTCACTAAAAGAAAAACAAACGGATCTGGGAATGCCGCAATAAAAGGACTTAACAATGCTTCGAATCCTGCTGCAACTCCAGTTTCCAGCCCTACTGTTAAAAATGTGACGCTTTTGGGCGGAACTTCGGGAGAATCCAAAGCCATCAGATTGTATTCCGGAACGTATGCTAGTTTTGAAAATGTAGTGGTTTCTAACTGGACCAACGGATTTTCTATTGAAAGTGATCCGACTGTGACCTATATTAACGGACAAAGTAAAATTAAAGATGCCTTTTTTGATACGAACGTTACGAATAAAGTAACCGCGACTTCCACTTCCGGCTCTACAGTAACGCTTTTAAGCAATACCTACAACGAAAAAACAGATGCAATCGGGGCAGGAAATAAGCTCGGAAATCCGGCTTGGGCAATCGGTTGGTCTTCTTTACAGTAAAAATTAATTGTATAACATAAAACAATCGGCTTCAGATAAATCTGAAGCCGATGCTGTTTCAATAAAGGACAGAAATAAATCTACTCCTTCAATATTTTTTCAACTAAGAATATTCAAATTTTCTTACTGCTTCCAGCGTCATATCAATTTCTTTATCTTTAATCGCATCACTGATGAAATACGTTTCATAACCACTTGGAGGAAGATAAACTCCGTTTTGCAGCATCTGATGGAAGAAATTATTGAACAATGCATGATTGGCTTCCTGAGCTTCATCAAAATTAGAAACCCTGTTAATATGGAAGAATACAGACATCATAGATCCTTTTCTGTTGATTTTGTGGGCAATTCCTTTTTCGTTTAAAATTTTGCCGATTTCAAAATCTAAGGTTTCTGTTGTTTTTGCCAGTCTGTTGAAGAATTCCGGATCATTTTTTATCAACTGTAAAGTTTTCAGTCCGGCTCTCATGGCTAAAGGATTTCCGCTTAAAGTTCCTGCCTGATAAACGCCTCCTTTTGGAGCCAGATGATCCATAATTTCGTTTCTTCCTGCAAAAGCGCCTACCGGAAGTCCGCCTCCGATCACTTTTCCGTATGTTACCAAATCTGCTTTTACGTTGTACAGTTCCTGAGCTCCTCCAAAAGCTAATCTGAAACCTGTCATCACCTCATCAAAAATTAATAAAGCTCCGTTTTCGTCGCAGATTGTTCTTAATTTCTGAAGAAATTCATTTTCCGGCAAAACACAACCCATATTTCCGGCAACCGGCTCAATAATTACCGCTGCAATTTCGCCTTGGTTATGTCTGAAAAGATCTTCAACCTGCTCAAAATCATTGTATCTTGCCAGTAAAGTATCTTTTGCCGTTCCAGCCGTTACGCCCGGAGAATTCGGATTTCCGAAAGTCGCTGCACCACTTCCCGCTTTTATAAGAAATGAATCTGAATGACCGTGATAGCAGCCTTCAAATTTTATAAACTTATCTCTTCCTGTAAAACCTCTCGCCAATCTGATCGCGCTCATACAAGCTTCCGTACCCGAAGAAACCATTCTGATCTGATCTACATTCGGAACATTTTCTGTAATGAATTTTGCGATTTCCGTTTCCAGTTCTGTGGGTGCTCCGAAAGAGAATCCTTTTTCAGCCTGAATTTTCAGTTCTTCCAAAACTTCGGGATGCGTATGTCCTAAAATAGAAGGTCCCCAAGAATTGATGTAATCGATGTAGGTATTATCATCCGCATCCGTAAGATAGGCTCCTTTTGCAGATTTCATAAAAACAGGCACTCCTCCTACAGATTTGAATGCTCTCACCGGAGAATTTACGCCTCCCGGAATGTATTTGTAAGCTTCTTCGAATAAAGCTGAACTTCTTTGGTATTTCATATGTCGTTGTTGGCTGAAAGTTGATAGTTGTGGGTTTAACAATCGACCAACAACTATCAACCATCAACAAATTTTAGTTTCTGGGTTTTTTATCAATCAAATAAATTACTTGTCCGGCGGAAGGTTTCTGCCCTTCATCCATTCTGTTTTTGGCGTATAATTTATTTAATTTAATTCCGAATTTCTGGGCGATATCATGCATATCTTCGCCCGCTTCGGCTTTGTAGGTTGCAGTAACTCCGTCAGAATTTTTAGATTCAAGGAAAACAATTTCATTTTTCTTCAGAACATCACTTTCGAGTTCATTCCATTTCATGAGTTTGCTTTCACTGATCTTGAATTTTTTAGCAATGAATTCTACGTTGGTATCTTCAGGAATGATGATGTATTTTAATCCGTCATTCGGATGACTTTTTATTAGAATGGTATTGAGAATTTCCGCTTTTGTTTTAATTCTTTCCACTCTTTTCTGTTGCTGAGCGTAAGAAGTCTGTTTGTAAGGAACTTCAACCGTTACCGGTGTTTTCGTCTTTTTGGTATATTTTTCAGGTTCAAGCTGAGCCATGAAAGTTCTGTCGTCTTTCAGATCCGGATACAGTTTCAGAACGGCGTATAAAGCTTCTTTTGAATTGGTATTGTCGAATTCGTACAATTTATACCTTTCAATTTTTCCGATTAATATGGAAGCGTAGCGGGGATTTGTTGCATAACCTGCTTTTTTAAGACCTGTTGCCCACGCTTTATAATCTTTCATATCTAAATTGAAAAGATTGGCGTAATATTTCCTAGTCGATAAAAAGATGGAATGATCTTCATACGACTGCCTCGGATCGTCGTAAACCCGGAAACATTCGTTCGGAGCATCATCGGTGTGCTTCATTGTTTTTCCGGTCCAGTCTTCCTTACATTTAATCCCGAAATGGTTTTTCCCTTCCAGAGCCAATCGGCTTTGTCCGCCTCCTGTTTCCAAAAGTCCCTGTGCAAGCGTGATAGAAGCAGGAATTTTATATTTTTCCATTTCTTCCACTGCATATTTTGCAAATTTCTGGATGTACTGATCTTCGGTTGCCCAGGTCTGAGCTGAGAATTTTGATAAAACTAAAAGGCTTACGATGGTGAAAAGTCTTTTCATGTTTTTCAATTTAAATTATATAATTAGATTTCTGTTCTGTTTTTCTAAAAGCAAATTGGCTCCTTCAATCCCCTGCAAACCGCCGGTGTGGAAGCACAAAATTTTGCTGTTCTCAGGAAAATAATCTTCATCTATTAATTCGAAAATTTTCTGCATCATCTTTCCTGTATAGACCGGCTCCAGCGGAATTCCGTATTTCTCTTTAAAATCATTAATAAAACGGACATTTTCGTCCTTTATTTTGCCATAACCTCCAAAACCTGAATCTATTAGATCAAAATTTTTCTTAGAAGTTAGTTCAACGATTTTATTTTCCAGCGAATCGTCGTCAACCGCTTTAAAACCTATAACTTTCTGATTTTCTTCACTGAATTTTAAAATTCCGGCAACCGTTCCTCCTGTACCGACTGCGGTGCAAAGATAATCAAAATCTTTTGTATCGTCATTCAGCATCATTTTTACGCCTTCTACAGCGGCTTCATTGGTTCCTCCTTCCGGTACGATGAGCGCTTCCGGGAATTCTTTTTGTAAAAATTCAGTCAGTTTTTCTTTGTGGCGATATTCTTCCCTCGTTACAAACTGCAGATTCATCCCGTTTCTTTTAGCAAAAAGTAAAGTCGGATTGTCGCGCCATTTGTCTTTCAGCTCCTCTCCTCTTATAATTCCCAAAGTCGGAATACCAGTTAAATTTCCGACCGCTGAAACGGCAGAAATATGATTTGAAAATGCACCTCCAAAAGTAATGATGTAAGGTTTTTCAGGATTTCCGGAGAGATAATTATTAATATTAAAAAAAAGCTTCCAGTATTTATTTCCTGAAATCTGAGGATGAATTAAATCTTCTCTTTTCATAAAAAGTTTTACCTTTTTATCAATGAGAATTTCCTGAATCGGGATTTTTTTGGATGGAATATTTAATACCATTTAGGCTGAATCTATTTTACAAAAATAGTGTTTTTTAGATGGTTAATTTTGGTTTGAAAAGGTGAGGTTTATCATTGAAGGTAAGGATGGGTTAATCTTATTTTTACATATTTAACCACCCCGTCAAAAATTCTTTCGAATTTTCGCCACCCCTCCAGAGGAGGGGAATTTTATGCCGAATTACCGGAAATCTAATCTCCCACAACTATTATCCTTTAACCCTTCCTGATTTTAAAGGTATTTTCTGAAACTCCAGAATTTTCTTTTCCTTAGATAGTTCAAATTATGTTCGTTGGAATAAGCTTCTCTTTCAAAGGAGATTCTTTTGTACGCCTGATAACTGTTCTTCAGTTTAAAAAACCAGTAATAATATTCGATTACATAAAAAATATAGAAGAAAATGATGAGCATTTCCAACTGTTGTCTTAAATGTATTTTTTCATGATTAATCAATATTTTATTTTTCTTATCTTCGGGATTCCTAATGAAGATAAAAGGGAACAGAGCGATGCCGTTGATTTTTAATTTTTTTAAAGGCTTTTGGCATATAATTATCATACTAACAAATATAAAGTTTTTTGACTTAGAGATTTAACCTATGGCACTTTTTGACATCAAAGAAGGTGAAGACTTTTACTACAACGAGCAGGGGTATAAGGTTTTTACGGAAAAGTTTCATCTGAAGAGAGGACATTGCTGTAAAAGTGGCTGTAGACATTGTCCTTACGGATACGATAAAAAGACCGATACATTTATTAAAAACGATAAAAAAAATAAATAAAATGAAGCGATATATCTTCTTACTGTTGGCTTCGGCTACTTTGGGTTTAACGTCTTGCAGTCCTTTCAACGTACGTTCTGACTATGCGGACACGGCAAATTTTAATTCATACAAAACTTATAAATTAAGAATTGATGATTTAAAACTGAATGATATTGATAAAGACAGAGTTTTGAACGAACTGTCGAGACAGCTTCAAAGCAAAGGTCTTCAATCCGGAGAAAATCCTGATCTGATTGTAAATGTAAAAGCCAACCATAAAAAAGTAACGGACGTTACCACGACTTCACCTTACGGAGCATGGGGTTGGGGCGGACCTTTCGGATGGGGAATCGGCATGAACAGAACATGGACGAGCAATTATAATGAAGGGGCAATTATTGTGGATCTGGTAGATGCTAAAACCAATAAACTGGTTTGGCAGGGAATCGGAAGCGGAATTTCTGTTGACAGACCTAAAGCGAAACAAAAGCAAATTCCTGAAATTATGGCGGAAATCATGAAGAATTATCCTCCGATGAAATAAGATATAAATCAATCAAATATATAAGAAAGTCAATGCAGTAATTGCATTGACTTTTTTATTGAATTAATGATGTCTCGTTCCTTTATGATGATAGCCCACATTTTGGGGATGAACTTCATAATTTTTCTGAATTCTATCATTCTGGAAATTCCGGTTTACAGATTTTTCTGAAATTTCAGGAGTTTTGAGGTGGACTTCTTTTCCGTTTTTGTACATTTTGCCGTCTGCTGTAAAATAGGTTTCATTTTTCTGATAGTTGTTATCGTCTTCTCCTAAAAATGTTTTGGATTCATTTTTTGCACTTTTCATTTTTCTGCTCAGATATACCAATGTTCCCCCGGTAATTAATGCCAGTGCGATTTTTATTTTGTGATTCATAATGGTGATTTTCCAGAATAAGACAAAATATCTGCCAAGCACAGGATGAAAATTATCTTTTTTTAATTCATAAAATATAAAAGAGACCTTCAAAACATGTTCATTCTCAACAAAAAGCAAAGATTTAACAGTAGATATAATTCTATGCATAATTAAATTTAACAATTCCGTAATTTTTTATTGATAAATTTATAGTAATCTTAAAGTCTAAAATCTTGACATGAAAAAACATTTACTAATGGTTGTATTTGCTTGTGTTTTAGCAAATGCTCAGGCTCCTTCGGGATACTACAACTCTACTAACGGACTTTCCGGAGCTTCATTAAAAACGGTATTAAGCACTATTATCACGAATGGACATCTGGACAAAGGCTACAACGGACTCTGGACGGCGTACAAAACCACTGACATCGACAAGAATTATGAGAATGACGGTTCTATTCTGGACATTTATTCGGAAAAACCTGTGGGTACAGATCCTTACAAATTTACACCGGTTACCAACCAGTGCGGAACGTATTCGGTGGAAGGAAATTGTTATAACCGCGAACATATTATTCCTCAGAGCTTTTTTAATGAAGCTTCTCCTATGGTTTCAGATATTCATTTTATCAGAGCTACGGACGGAAAAGTAAACGGAATGCGTTCCAATTATCCTTTCGGAAAGGTGGGAACTGCAACGTTTACTTCAAAAAACGGTTCTAAGCTTGGAAATTCTGTTTCTTCCGGTTTCTCGGGAACAGTGTTCGAGCCTATTGATGAATTTAAAGGCGATGTAGCAAGAATGGTATTTTATTTTGTTACGAGATACCAAAGCAAACTCTCCACGTTTACATCCGGAAATATGTTGGGCAGTTCTGCTTTTCCGGGTTTGCAGACCTGGGAACTGAATGTTTTATTGGCATGGCATAATCAGGATCCTGTTTCTCAGGCGGAAATTAACAGAAATAATGCTTCTTATACTTATCAGGGAAACAGAAATCCTTTTATCGATAATCCTAACTACGTGACCCAAATCTGGGGCTCCGCTTCTGGTTCCGGAGGTACATCTACTCCACCAAGCTCGTCAAGCTGCGGTAACGAAACATTTGAGACCATTCCTTCTGAAAGTTCGGCTTCTTATTTAACAAGAACATGGACAAATAATGGTATTACATGGACGGCAACAGATTCCAGAACAGATCAGACGATTTCCAACAAAGCGATCACGATAAGAGACGGCGCATTAACATCAAGCAGTTCAGCCAACGGAATTGGCTCATTAACGGTAACTACCCAACTGAAATTTACAGGTTCTAACGATACCTTCACCGTTAAAGTAAACGGAACGGCTGTAGGAACAATTCCTTACAACATCAGTGCAGCAACTACTACAATCAGCAATATTAATATTTCAGGGAATGTGGTGGTAACTTTAGAAAATAATTCTACCACCAACAGAGTTGCCATTGATGATCTAAGCTGGACCTGTTATTCGGGAACGGCAAAGCAAGTTCAAAGTTTTTCTACTGAAACCATTTCAGATCAGAATACATTACAGGTTTCGCCTAATCCTGTTTCCAATAATGAAATTTTTGTGAAAGGTGAAACGCAGAATATTAAGAAAGCGGAGATCTACAATCTTCACGGAAAAGTAATGCAGACAATCGATCAGCCTTTTAAAAACAGTAAAAATTCTATTAAAATTAAAAATCTGGAGCAGGGAATTTATATTTTAAAATTAGATGCTTCTTCATTGAAGTTTATTGTGAAATAAATTTTTCTTTAAGAAATAACAAAGCCTTCTCTCAATTGAAAGAAGGCTTTTATTTTTAAATTAATAAGAAATTACTGTCCCATCAAATCTCTCATTCTCTCCTGCATCAGTTGCGGGTCTTTCATAGCGTCCCATCCAAGGGTAGAGATCATGACAACAACGTAAACTACATATAAAATACTTAATACAATTCCGATGATTGCCATTATTTTTCCGGCATTCAATTGTCCGTAGTTTGAATAAGCCGTCGGATTTTTTCTGTAAAGTTCTCCGTCTTTTTTAGCCAGTATCAATGCAATGATCCCTGCAATAAGTCCCGGAAGTCCGTAACAGCAACATCCGACAATTGATACAATTCCTAAGATTAATACCGCCGTTGCGTTAGGTAATTTTTGTTGTTCCATAGTTATAATTTAATTGATTAATGTATAGGTAAGTATAAATGTTTATAAAAATAAGAAGTAACCATAATAACTGCATTGATGATGGCAAGAAAAACCAAAATATTACTGTAATTCCGTTTTCTGTCTACAAAATTGAGGAAAACCGTTCCGAAAAAAAGCAATAAAGTGTAGACCGCAGGAAACATATGAAATGCTTCGCCAAACCTGCCTTCAAAAACCATGACAATAGCTCTCTGCGTTCCGCAACCAAAACAATCGATTCCAAAGAATTTCTTGATGGGACAAGGCAGCATAAAGTCTTCTATTTTCATTGTAATATGATGTTATGATTCTCAAATATATAAAAATTTACTTAGAAATTTTTGCTCTTAAATACTGATGTGGAAAGAAGCATTCTTCATCCATTTCAAAGGAACCCTGTACTGCGATGTAAGGATTTCTTAAGCTTTCTCTTGCGATAAATATTAAATCTGCCTCTCCTTTTTGCAGAATTTCCTCTGCCTGATTGACTTTTGTAATTAATCCTACTGCTCCCGTTTTTGTTTCTGCCTCATTTTTAACCTGCGAAGCAAGCGGAACCTGATAACCATCATGAACCGGAATTTTTACTCCGTGAATATTTCCTCCGCTGGAAACATCAACCAAGTCTACCGAATGATTTTTAAGGATTTTAGCAAGCTCAGCACTGTCTTCTATTTCCCAGCCGTTTTCTGCATACTCGGTTCCGGAAATTCTTACAAATAAGGCTACATTTTCATTTAATTCTTCATTCACGGCGTCTACGATTTCAACTAAAAACCGTATTCTGTTCTCGAAACTTCCCCCGTATTCATCGGTTCTGATATTGGAAAGCGGTGATAAAAACTGATGGATAAGATAACCGTGTGCCGCGTGAATCTCTATGACATCGAAACCTGCATCTACAGATCTTCTTGCTGCCTGTCTGAAATTCTCAACCTGTTCTTTGATTTCCTCGATGGTTAAAACATGTGGAATTCTTTCGGTCGGATGATACGGAATCGGACTTGGTGCGATGGTTTCCCAGCCTTCTTCAATAGGGATCTGTACATTGTTCCATGCAGATCCTTTTCTTCCGGCATGCGCAAGCTGAATGCCTATTTTGGTTTCTGAGTTCCGGTGTACAAATTCTACAATTTTCTGGAGTTTTTCTGCCTGTTCGTCGTTCCAGATTCCCATACAGTGGTTGGTAATTCTTCCGCGCGGTTCTACTCCCGTTGCTTCAACGATGATTAATCCTGTTCCGCCCTGCGCTCTGCTTCCGTAATGCACAAAATGGAAATCGTTGGCTAATCCGTTTTCGGAAGAATACATACACATTGGAGACATTACCCAACGGTTTTTCAATTCAACATTTCTGAATCTGATTGGAGTGTATAACATTTTTTGATCTGATTTTTAAAATTTTTAAAGAATGTGATGGTGTTGCCCACCTCATGAAAAAAAAGTAAATTTATCCCCCTTTTTTTAAACCCACAATATATGAAAAAAGAAACTCATATCAGTTACGAATATTTTAACAATAAAGGCGAACTGAACGATATAGAAAAAAAATTATTTGCAAAAGCGAAAGAAGCTCGCGAGAATGCTTATGCTCCCTACTCTCATTTTCTGGTTGGCTGTTCTGTGCTTCTGGAAAACGGAGAGATCTACACCGGGAACAATCAGGAGAATGCGGCGTATCCTTCGGGACTTTGCGCGGAGAGAACGGCTTTGTTCTGGATCGGGGCAAATTTTCCGTCTGAAAAAATAAAGAAAATCTTTATTGTAGGCGGACCGAAGGAGTTTTCTGAGAAAAATCCACCGATTCCGCCATGCGGATCGTGCAGACAGAGTATTATTGAATATGAAACGAAGCAGAATGAAAATATTGAGCTTTATTTTTCTAATCTGAATGATGAGGTGGTAAAGGTACATTCTATTAAGGATCTTCTGCCGTTTTATTTTGACGGTACTTTTTTATAGTTAAAACTTGTTTAAACTAATTTCAGAATTAACCGCAAAAGGGACAAAAGATAATATTAGAGTGAATTTCCAGAATAATCAAAGCGCTCAAAAGAATAAAAATCAAAGATTTTTAAAAACTATTGTTTTCTTTTTCATTTATAATAATCAACTTTAAATAAAAAATTTAGTAGATCTTTTGTGACTTTTGCGGTTAAATAAAATTTAAACAGACTTTTAAAATGTTTAAATAATAGTAAATAAGAATTCAGGTTGGATTTTTATTTAAAGGAAAGTTTTTTAAGAAGGGACTTTCTTTCATCACATAAGTCACATGAGATTTTGAATGATGCGTATTTAAAATAGAAGAACCCATTAGTTTTTGAAAATCTATGATTTTCTTCCTTAGTGATGCTTATTTTAAAGTAATTAAAAAACTTGTTTATGCTTTTTACCACAAAAGATGCAAAAGATTTAAACACTTTAGTTTTTTAAGTTTAATCTTTCAATAGAAAAAAAGAGCACATAAGTTTAAAAATTATTTTTTTTTCTCTTTGCAGACTTTTGAAATACCTTAAATAAATTCAATAAAGTCTTTTGTCTTTTTTGCGGCTAAATTTAAAATGAATTTAAAGAAACTTAAAGTAAGTTTTTAATACATTTTAAATAATTCTGACTGAAAATTATTATTTATTTTTCAATAGAATCTGAATTTTATAAAAATTTTTATTTTCTGCGGTTTTATTTTCCTAGCCCAGATTGAGCGGCATGTCTGAGCTCTTTTTTGGATTCGGCGGCGGCTTTTGCCGCCGCCGAATCCAAAAAAAGCGAGTAGCGAAAGCTGGAAAAAGCTCCTGAAATTGTTTTTCGTATGTAATGCAACAAATCATTGTTTTATTAAAAAGATACTTAATGGGTATTTTTTTTGTCAATAAATTAAAAAAGTTATCTTTGCAAAAATTTTGGTTTCCATTAATTTGGAATGAAAAGGGAATTGGGCGAAAATCCCAAACTGTCCCCGCAACTGTAAATCGCATATAAGATTTCTACGATAAACCACTGTGAAAACGGGAAGGTGTAGAAAGCGAAAGTCAGGAGACCTGCCAAAATGTAATCTTAAAAACATTGCTTTCGGAGGAAAAGTAAAATAGGAATGGCTTTAAAAAGATCTTTAGTACTGCTTTTTGCATCATACGGTTGTTTTCTTTACGCACAGGAGAAAGCTATTGACACCGTTTATGTTTTTGACAATCAGATGAATAAGGTAAAACTTTTTCATCCGGTTACTACAATTACTCCCAAAGACATTGAAAAAAATTCCGCCAATCTTTCTGAGACGCTGCGTTTTCAGTCACCTGTTTATATTAAGGAAAATGGCCGCGGTGCGGTTTCTTCGCCTTCTTTCAGGGGAACAACGGCGCAGCAGACTGCTTTTGTGTGGAATGGGATTAATATTAATTCTATTTTTTTAGGACAGGGAGATGTTAATAATATCGCGATTTTCGGCTACGATGCGCTTGAAGTGAAAGCCGGCGGCGGAAGTGTGGTTTACGGAAGCGGAGCGATCGGAGGAAGTATTCACCTTAACAATGAGCTGAAATTTAATGAGGGTTTTCATGCAACTTTACATAGTGAAGTGGCTTCTTATGAGACGTTTCAGAATTATTTCAAAACTTCTTTCAGTAATGCGGGTTTCAGTTTTAAAGCATCCGGAAATTATTTCATCAGTCAAAATAATTATGAGGTTCCTGAAAAGCAGTATATCAACCGAAACGGTAAATATTTTAACGGTACAGCGAATATAGGTTTTAGCTATAAAATTGCCCGAAATCAGAAAATTTCTTGGCAAAGTCAGTTGTACGACGCGGAACAGAATTATCCGATCTTCACGGAAAACGGCAATCGTACGAAATATGCAGCGCAGACTTTCCGAAGCCTTCTTACCCACGATGTGAATTCGAAATCGATCTCAAACAGTCTGAAAGCGGCTTACACGGAAGAAAACTTCCAGTATTTCGGGGTTTTTGATGCTCCTAAAACCAGTGGCGGAACGGGAAAAAACTTTATTTTTAAAGATGATTTCAATTATTTCATCACGCCTAAACTGAATGTTAATCTTATCGGAGAGTTTCAGATCAATAAAGGGGAAGGCTATCAATCCGGAATTGAGAATGTAAGAAGAAATATTTATTCTGTTGCAGGATTGTTCAGATATTTTCCTACCCAGAAGCTGAGACTGGAAGCCGGAATCAAGAAGGATTTTATTGAAAATATAGAATCGCCTTTACTCTATTCTTTTTCTGGTAAATGGAAGGTTTCTGACTGGTACAGTTTAGGGGCAAGTTTTTCAAAGAATTTCAGGTTTCCTTCTTTTAATGATCTTTACTGGAATCCGGGTGGAAATTTAGATCTGAAAGCAGAAACGTCTTTGCAGACTGAAATGAGCCACGAATTGGCGTTCGGAAAATTCATGTTGAGTCTCACGCCTTATTACATGAAAATAAAGGATATGATCCAATGGATTCCCACTTCTATGGGATATTGGTCACCAAGAAACGTAAGAAATGTTGAGTCTTATGGTCTTGAGTCTAAAATTGGATTTCAGCAAAAGTTTTCAAAGGAACATTCTTTAAAAATAAATACGGGATACAGCTATACGAGATCTGTAGATCTTGAGACGAAAAATCAGCTGATGTATGTTCCTCTTCATAAGGTTTTCGGGAATGCAGATTATCAGTACCGATTTATGAATCTGTATGTTCAGGGAATGTTTACAGGTAAGACTTTTACCACTTCTGATGAGAATAACGATTATCTTATAAAACCATATTTCGTCCTGAATGCAGGATTGTCTGCAACTGTTGCCAAAAAGTATACTTTAGGATTGAGGGTAAATAATATTACCGATGAGATCTATGAAACGATGGCTTATTATCCATTACCTAAAAGAAACTACAGTTTTTACATCAACTTAAATTTTTAAATCAATTATTATATTATGAAATTCAACAGACTTTTTCAGCTTTTACTGGCTTTAATCCTTGTGATTAATGTTTCATGTAGTGATGATGAATATGTAATGCCGTCGCGAGGTGATTATGAAAACGGATATTTTATTGCGAATGAAGGTAACTTCGGAACACCTACAGCGAGTGTTTCTTTTATTTCTAAAGATCTTTCTGTATTGGAAAACGATATTTATAAGAAAAATAATAACGAAAATCTGGGTGATGTTTTGCAGACGATCACATTCAGTGACGACAGGGCTTTTTTGCTTCTGAATAATTCGAATAAAGTACAGGTTGTTAACCGTTATAATTTCAAAAAAACCGGAGAAATTACGGCACAACTGGATAATCCGAGATATATGACGATCAGCAACGGAAATCTTTATGTTTCTAACGATAAGTATAACGGAGGAAAATATGTGAATGTTTACAAGCTTTCTGATCTTTCTTTTGTGAAGAAAATTCCTTTCGCTTCCACTTCTACAGCGGAAAGAGTGGTAGAAGCAGGAGGAACGGTATTTGTGCAGAATGCTACTTACAGCTACGGAAGTACGCTTACAAGAATCAATACTTCAACCAATGAGATCATTAATACGGTTGCTGTTCCTAACGGTGAGATCGAAAAAACCATCAGTTACAATAACAATGTGTATGTAATTGCTTCAGGAGCATCTAATTCTTACATTTATGAAATTTCTCCTGCAGGAACGATTACAAAAACTACGACTTTAACTGGTATCGCCAATGCAAGAAATCTTGAAATTGATGGTGGAAAATATTACTTCACCTCTGCCAACAAGATTTATACAATGGATATGAATTCGACAACGGCTCCTTCTGCTCCTCTAATCAATAATTTTGTAGACGGAGGACAATATTTTACGCTGTATGGCTTCTCTGTAAAAGACGGAAAAATCTTTGCAGCCGATGTAAAAGGTTTTACCGCTCCATCTGAAGTTACAGTATATAACACTTCAGGAACAGTTCTGAAAAAATTCGTAACAGGAATCGGATCTAATGCTGCTTATGTGAATTAATTTTTTTGAAATAATATTAAAAGATTACGGCGGAGCTTTCAGCTCCGCCGTAATCTTTTAAGGTTTTTTGCTATAATAAGAACTGAATATTTATTTTTTGAATTTATCGGCTTGGTTGAAATACTCAATCTCTTTTCCTTAAAGTAAGAAGCTGAAGAATGCCAATAAACCACCAGACCGGAAATCTGAAATAGGTATATAAAAGCGTGAAATTATCAACAATTGGCTGATCTTTTGTCGCTTTTTCAATTTCAAAATCAACAGATAAAAGCGGAATAACAAATCCAAAAAATAAAAACGCAACCAGATATAAAATCCAGTTGCGTTTTTTAATTATTTTAAATTTCCAGACAACAATGTTAAAAAGGAAAATCAATACTAAAATAATATAATCAAATGTCCCGAAAAGCATTTAGGCAAGTGTCAATCCAAGCTTTTCCGCTTCAGCAATCACGAAAGTTCTCGCTTCCTCGCTGTCATTTCCAATTTCGCCTTCCAGAATGGCTTCTTTTACTTTTTCCTTTAAAATTCCGATCTCGCGACCCGGTTTTAAATTAAACATTGCCATAATTTCTTCTCCTGAAATTGGCGGCTGAAAATTTCTTACCTGATCTTTTTCCTCAACTTCTCTAATCTTAACAGCAACATATTCAAAATTTTTCTTGAATTTCTCCTGCTTTTTAGAATTTTTGGTCGTAATATCGGCTTTACAAAGAGTGAAAAGATCTTCCATATTTTCTCCTGCATCAAACAGTAATCTTCGCAATGCAGAATCCGAAGCATCATCGGTAATCAGAGCAATCGGTCGAGACGAAAGTTTTACCATTTTCTGAACATATTTCATGTCCGGACCTAAAGGCAGTTTCAGTCTCTGGAATAATGTTTTTACCATTTTTGAGCCTAAAAACTCATGTCCGTGAAACGTCCATCCTGTTCCTTCAACGAATTTTTTGGTCGGTGCTTTTCCGATGTCGTGAAGCAATGCAGACCAACGAAGCCACAGATTATCGGTGTTTTCAGAAATATTGTCTACCACTTCCAAAGTATGGTAAAAATTGTCTTTATGGGTTTGTCCTTCCACTTCTTCTACTCCTTTCAGATCAATCAGTTCAGGAATAATTAATTTCATTAAACCTGTCTGTTCCATTAATTTCAGACCAACAGATGGCTTTTTGGAAAGCATGATTTTATTAAATTCCACCATGATTCTTTCCATCGAAACAATTTTTATTCTTTCGGCTTCCTGCTTAATGGCTTCCAAAGATTTATCTTCGATCTGAAACTGAAGCGTAGAGGCAAAACGGATGGCTCTCATCATTCTCAACGGATCATCAGAATAGGTTTGTGCAGGTTCGAGAGGCGTTCTTAAAATTCCTTTTTCCAGATCATCCATTCCGTTGAAAGGATCGATTAGTTCACCAAAACTATCCTGATTTAACGAAATTGCCATTGCATTTACCGTAAAATCTCTTCTTTTCTGGTCGTCCTCAATGGTTCCGCCTTCCACTTCCGGTTTACGGCTGTTTTCGGTGTAGCTTTCCTTTCTTGCGCCTACGAATTCAAGCTCAAGATCTTTGTATTTGATCATCGCTGTCCCATACGTTTTGAAAACCGAAACTTTCATTTTCGGATCAATTTCTTTTCCTACGTTTTGGGCAAGTTCAATACCGCTTTGTTCGGTCACAAAATCAATATCCGTGGATGCTTTTCTTTTCATCAAAAGATCGCGTACATAGCCTCCGACGACATACACAGACTGGTTGTTTCGGGCTGCAACCTCCGAAATGATTTTGAAAAGTTTTAAATTTTTATTTTGAGTAAGGTTAATTTTCATTTTCTAATACGCTAATGCCGTTCATTAATCGTAATGAGCATACATTTTATTAATTTTTCCGTCTTCATTAAAAAACATCACTTCCATCGCATGCTTATCCATAATGGATTTGTAAAATAAAGCCACAGAATCTACTTCTGCCGTAGATTTTATAAGCTCGAAGTGAAGATCAGGATATTTTTCCAGCGCTTCCTTCCAATATCCGCGAACCGCAGATTTTCCTTTTAAAGAACTTTCTTCTCCTCCTGTTGCTAATTTTATCATCGGCGTAACGATCTCTATATCATCCGAATAATGAGATAAAATAATATCCAGATCATGCGAATTCCATGCTTTAATCCATTCTTCAGCAAACTTTTGTGATCCATCGCAATTGTTTTAAAATTGAAGTTCTGCAAAGATAAAACTAAAAAAAGAAATCCTGCCGATGCGGATGAATAAGACTTTAAAATATATGATAAAGGTCGATTATTCTCTGAGAACTTTTATTCTGTTGTCGCTCCAGACTTTTATTACCGACGAACCCGAATATTTTGAAACTTTTTCGCGGTCTTCTTCTACTGCATAGTCTACAAGATCAATCATTTCAGGAGAAATATCCGAGAATTTTAACGGACTTTTTTCTCCACTGAAATTGGCAGAAGTAGAAACCAAAGGTTTGTTGAGTTTTGTAATCAGTTTTTTGCAGAAGTCATTTTTTACCAGACGGATTCCGATGCTTCCGTCTTCAGCCAACAATTCTTTTGGCAATCCTCTTGGGTTTTCATAAACAATTGTTACGGGCTTTTCGCTCAGATCAATAATTTCCCAAGCCATTTCCGGAACATCAACCAAATCCTGTAATCTTTTTTCAGATTCCACCAAGATGATCATGGATTTGTTTTTTTCCCGTTTTTTGATGTCAAATATTTTGTTTACGGCTTCTATATTGGTAGCATCACAACCGATTCCCCAAATGGTGTCTGTTGGGTAAAGAATTGTGCCGCCGGATTTTAAAATTTCTATTATTTTTTCCATTTTTTTCTGTCATTGCGAGGAGCGAAGCGACGAAGAAATCTCAAAAAGGATTGAGAATATCTTTAATATCTTCTGTCAAATCTCTCCACTCCGGATTAATTGAATTTATTAAATCAATTTTTTTCTGTCTCGAACCTGCTTTAATTTGTTTTTCTCTAAAAATAGCATCTCCTATTTCCTGAAATGATTCCCAATAGACAAGTTTGTCAATATTATATTTAGATGTAAAGCTTAGTTCAAAAATCTTTTCTTTATGCTGATAAATTCTTTTTGGTAAATTTGATGTTACCCCAGCGTAAAGAACCGTATTGTTTTTATTGGCCATAATATAAACAAAGCCTGGTTTCATTTGTGTTCATCTTTAAAATTATGAGATTGCTTCGTCGCTTCGCTCCTCGCAATGACATAAAATTAAAAAACTTTACAACTTCGGCAAATACCTTTCCTCAATAATATTCAGATGATGAATATTGTGACCAACAATTAATTTTCCGATGGTTTCGGCAGAAATCTGGTTTCCGTTGGCGAATCCTACATTTTTTAAGGCTTCGGAATTTGCAGTTTCTAAAAGAATCTGAGAAGATTTTCTGATCAGTTGATATTCTTCCAATAATGAACTTAGTGTTCTTTCATTCGCGAAAGACTGTTTAGCGTACAATTCCTCATCAAAACCCGGCAATTCATTTTGGTCGCCTCTTGCAAAAGCCAATATTCTGTACTGAAAGATTCTTTCGGTATCGGATAAATGCAGAAGGAGTTCTTTCAGCGTCCATTTTCCTTCCGCGTAGGCAAAAAGAGATTGTTCTTCTGAAAGCTTTGAGTAAATTTCAACCGTTTTTTCTCCGGATTTTTTCAGTTCTTCCAGCCAGTTTTCAGAAGGAATTAAGTCTAAATATCTTTGAACGTATTTTTGAAAATCAGTCATATATAATGAATAATAAGTAATTGGTAATTGGTAATGAGTAATATTTTAGTAACAATTAAGATTTCGTAAACTGTTACTCTGGTAAATTGTTACGTTATGAAATCTTCCATTCGTAAAAATTCACTTCATCGTAGATTTCGAATCCGCAGCTTGGGTAAAGCTTGTTTCCGATATCATTGGATTTTCCGGTTTCAAGAAGAATTCCGGCGGCATCTGTTGATTTTGCCATTTCTTGGGATGCTTCAATCAGTTGTTTTGAAAACCCTTTTCCACGATAATTTTCATTCACATACAAATCATTCAAAAGCCAGTATCTTTTCATTCTTGTGGAGGAAAATAACGGATACAACTGAACAAAACCGACTAATTTCCCTTCATTTTCGGCAACAAAAATTTCGGAATCGCTATTTTCAATTCTTTCTGTTAAAAATTTTTCCGCAGCATGAATATCGGAATCTTTATGATAAAAGATCCTGTACTGATCGAACAGTTCAGCTAAATGCTGTACATCTGCAAGTTGGGCTTTTCTTGTCATAATGGGAGTTTAAAACTTTGTCAAAGCACAAAAAACTTCATAAACTTTTGACAAAGTAGATTATAAATGATGATCGTAGCTGAGAACGTGTTTCATTTTCCAGTCTTTTCCGTCCAGAATCCAGAGAATGGTAAATTTTGCACGGCTTCCCTTGTTCCATTTTCCGTTGTAAAATTCAGCAAAATCATGTTCTCCTTCCTGAATGAAAGCATACAGAGCATTATTGTTGTACAAAGGATATACTTTCATGGAATTTGGAATCAGTTCGCGTTTCACTTTGTTGGGTCCGCCACAAATATTATTTTTAATGGAGGCTTTAAAGGCTTCTTTTCCGGAAGTAATTCCGCCTTTATCGTGGTAGAATTCCAAGTCGTCGCTTACGATAGAATCATAATGAGAAAGATCGCATTTATTGAATCCGATATCGAATATCAGACTATCTAATTTTTTCGCCGTTTTGTACAGTTCGTCGGTATTTTTAACCTGAGAAAAAGCAATCTGGCTTACCATTAACAGGAATAAAATCTGGATCTTTCTCATTATGTTTTATTTTAAAATGTTGTTCAACACTCTGTCATTCTGACGTTAGGAAGAATCTTTTTTAATAAATTTTTGAATTTCTATTCCAACGTTTGTCATTCCGCAGGAATCTCGGCTCTAATTTTTTCAAGCAATTTTCTAATACTATCTAAAGATCCTTTCAGGATGACAAACTTTAATTGTATTTTTCAAATACTGAAAGAATTGACTACAATCCTAGCCACGATTGCAACGGCATCCTTTTGTGAAGCAAAGCGTAGCAAAAGATATAGTGGAAAGCGGGAAATAGCTCCAAAAATTTAAATAAATTCTATTTAGATTCTTTACTCCAATTCGTTCTATACAGAATGGCAAAGTGTTATAAATTGTTTTTAAACTAAGAAAAAGCTCTTTCCAGATCTGCGATAAGATCTTCTGCATCTTCGATTCCTACACTTAAACGAACCAAATCGTCTGTAATTCCCAATTCTGCACGTTTTTCTGCAGGAATGGAAGCATGAGTCATCAAAGCAGGATGATTGGCAAGAGATTCTACTCCACCCAAAGATTCAGCTAAAGTGAACACTTTTACTCTTTCTAAAAATTTGATGGCATCTTCTTTTTTACCTGATTTAAAAGTGAAGGAAACCATTCCTCCGAAATCTTTCATCTGAGATTTTGCCAGTTCATGTTGTGGATGAGATTCTAATCCAGGGTAAATTACCTGATCAACAGCAGGATGAGATTCAAGGTATTTTGCAACAGCCATTCCGTTTTCAGAATGTCTCTGAACTCTTAAAGCCAGTGTTTTAATTCCTCTCAACACCAAATAAGAATCGTGAGGCCCTAAAATTCCTCCGCTTGCAAACTGAATGAAGTGAAGGTTTTCTCCAAGTTCGGCATCTTTTGCAATTAAAGCTCCCGCAATAACATCGGAGTGACCTCCCAAGTATTTTGTTGCAGAGTGCATAACGATATCGGCTCCCAAATCAATCGGTCTCTGAAGATAAGGTGTAGCAAAAGTGTTATCCACTGCAACCAGAATATCTTTTCCTTTGGCAACATCAACAACTGCTTTAATATCAACCAGTTTCATTAAAGGATTGGTTGGCGTTTCAATCCAGATTAGTTTTGTTTTATCTGTAATAACGTCATTGATCTTAGAAACATCATCAAAATTCACGAAGGTAAATTTCAACTGATATTTTTCGAAAAGTCTGGTGAACATTCTGTACGTTCCTCCGTACAAATCGTCTACTGCAACCACTTCATCTCCCGGATTTAATAATTTTAAAACACAGTCGATTGCCGCCAGACCGGAACCGAAAGCCAGACCTCTCGCTCCGTTTTCGATGCTTGCCAAAGAGTCTTCCAAAGCCTGTCTTGTAGGGTTTGCCGCTCTGGAATATTCGTAACCGGAATGTACTCCCGGACTTTTCTGTGCGAAGGTAGACGTTAAAAATACAGGTACATTCACAGAACCCGTTGCAGATTCGTGATGCTGTCCTCCGTGTATTACTTTTGTATTAAAATTCATTGTTTTATATTTTTGATTTGAGGCTGGATGATGGAAGATGGATGCTTTTGTAAACTTCTAACATCAGGCTTCCATCATCCCGCTTTTTTTACATTTTTATCGCCGATTTTATTGCGAACTCTTCTGCCATCTGCTCCAACCATTGTGCCACATCTTCTTCACCTGTTGCTCTTTGGTAGGTATTCCCCATAGAAACAAGCACCTGGTGAATGAACATTTTCATCTGATCCACCGGCATTTCTTTTGTCCAGAGATCAATTCTCAAAGCTTCCATATTTTTTTCGTCCCAAACCGAGATCATGGTTGCTTTTGTTTCTTCTTTTTCAATTCCGCCATCCTGTGCGTTCCAGGTGATGTTTTCTGGAATGTGGTTTTCATCCAGTTCTACATCTATCGTAATCTGAGTTTTTCTCATAATTTTCTATTTATTCTACTGTATATTGTTTGCCAAATATTTTACATTCAGCGTATTATTTTACTTTCGGTTTATAGCCAGACTGGTTAAAGATCACGGTTGCATCTAATCCTAAGAAATCCTGAAGTTTGGTTTCAGGTTTTTGCTTCAGATATTCTTTACAGATCTGCCATCCTGTGAATATGGCAATCTGCGGAGAAGATTCGTTATCAATTTCCGTATAAAATTTCGAGAATGGTCCCGGAGCGATAAAACGGTCTTCCAATCTGTGATCGTCTCCAAAAATGATATTATTTTCCACGAAATAATTCCAGATGTTGGCTTCGTTGGAGACTGCCCATTCATATTGCTTCTGGGTGTAGTTCATTTTCAGATATTCCGGATATGTGGGTAAAAAAGCGTCTTTAAGAATCATGATTTTACCGTTGAGAATCATCATATCAATAAATTTCTGATGATCCGGAGATTCTTTCACAAAACCTTCCGCGAAAATCTGTGCTACTTTCGGAACTATATTATTCGGGTTCATGGATTTCTGGAAGTACATTTCCAGCCCTTTGTAATTGGCGTTTCCGTCTCCCATAAAGCCTGTCATATCAATAAAAAGCTGATTTCCTTTGGCATCATAAAAAATAGGATCCTGAACCATCTGCAAAGCCGATGAAAACAAAAATACTTTCGGACTTTTAAAGGAAGGAAAATAAAATCTGATGTGCGAAAACAAATCCTGAAGATCGGTCTGCAGTTTTTTCTGATCTATTTTTGAAGTAGCCTCCTTGTAAATTTTAATTTCTTCAGGATCTGCTCTTCTTTTGGCAAAATCTGCATCGCTTACCGTTCCCTGAAACCAAGGAAATTTAGCTTTAAAACTTTCCGACGAAACATTCGGATCGTAGAGTTCTTTGGAAATATCTGTAATTTCTACTTTTTCCGCAGGAGTTGTAATCTCTACGTTCCATTGATTCTGAGATTCTTTTTTGCAGGAATTCAATCCTAAAATTAATACTAAAGAAAGTGCAGTAATTCTGAAAATCTTCATACTTTTACATGAAATTTAAGTGTACAAAAATACGGATTTAAACATAATGTAATGATGAAAAATAAAATAATTCCGATCCTCATTCTTATTTTCTCTGTATCCTGTTTTTACAGTCAAAGCCTCATTTTTAAAGATAAAAATCTTGAAAAAGCGGTGATTGAAAATTTTGACCTGAACAAAGACGGAAAAATGAATCAGTTTGAAGCCGACAGAATTGAAAATTTATTTTTAGTGAATAAAGGCATTACAAATGCAGAAGATCTTCCTTATTTTAAAAATGCTAAAATGATCGTACTGGACGACAACAGCATTGTAAATCTTTCCCTGAAAAATTTGGATCATCTCCAGCTTTTTTCGTGTACAGGATGTAAAATTTCAAATTTTAAGGCAGAAAATCTAAAAATTCTGGCATCATTGTATCTCGACAACAATCAGATTGAAAATATTTCGCTGAAAACGACGCCCAGAATTGATCAATTAACCGTATCTTTAAATAAAATAAAGACCATTGATCTAAGCTCGCTTAAATATTTGAAAAAGTTAAATCTTGAGCATAATCTGATTCAAAAATTAGATATTTCCCAAAATATAAATCTGGAAACCTTAAACGTGACGAAAAATCCGATCAAGGAAACAGACATTAAAAAAGGAGCAGCCAATGTAACGATTTTCGGATTTCAGCAACAGTAATTTTATGCATTTAGAAACACAAAGACTTATTCTGAGAAAATTTGAAGAAACAGATGCAGAACGTCTGTTTCTCCTCGACTCCGATCCTGAAGTGATGAAATACATCGGAATACCTCCTCTTTCCGACATCACCGAATCTGAAAATGTAATTAAAATGATTCAGCAGCAATATCTTGATAACGGTGTCGGAAGACTTGCAGTAATTGAAAAAGAAAGCGGACTGCTGATCGGCTGGAGCGGACTGAAATTAATTACTCAGGAAATAAACGGTTACAATAACATTTACGATCTCGGCTATCGTTTCATCCCGGAATACTGGGGAAAAGGTTATGCGCTGGAATCGGCAAAAGCTTCGCTTGATTTTGGATTTAATGATCTGAAAGCTGAAACCATTTATGCTCATACCCATTCTGAAAACGAAGGTTCCAATCATATTTTAAGAAAATTAGGCTTTGAAAAAACCGGCGAATTCACCGAACCGGACGGAATTTGCTTCTGGTATGAACTTCAACATCAAAATTACATCAAATAAACATTCAGAATTTTTAATTTTTAATTTTGAATTTCTTTAAATAAAAACAGACAAAATATAAACAATGCAGACACAAAAAGTTATAGACCATATTGTAAACTGGCTGAAAGATTATGCAGTAAAAGCAAAAGTAAACGGATATGTAATCGGAGTTTCGGGAGGTGTGGATTCGGGTGTCGTTTCTACTCTTTGTGCGATGACAGGGCTTGAAGTTCTGGCTCTGGAAATGCCGATCCGTCAAAAAGCAGATCAGGTAAACAGAGCGCAGGATCATATTGAGGATCTGAAAAAGAAATTTCCAAACGTAAAATCAGAAACCGTTAACTTAACTCCTGTTTTCGAAAGTTTTGAAAATATTGTCAGCGCACATTCAGAAGGAAATCCTAATAACAATCTGGCTCTTGCGAATACAAGATCACGTTTCAGAATGCTGAATTTATATTATTTCGGGCAGCTTCACGGACTTTTGGTGTGCGGAACCGGAAATAAAGTGGAAGATTTCGGAATTGGTTTCTACACCAAATATGGCGACGGCGGTGTGGATGTTTCTCCAATCGCGGATCTTTACAAAACGGAAGTTTATGAACTGGCGAGAGCTTTAAATTTAATTGAAAGCATTCAGAATGCGATTCCTACGGACGGACTTTGGGATGCAGAAAGAACGGATGAAGACCAGATCGGGGCAACTTATCCTGAACTGGAAAAAATCCAGAAAGAATACGGAACAAAAACAGCAGAAGATTATGAAGGCAGAGACAAAGAAGTTTTCCAGATTTTCGACAGAATGCATAAAGCGGCAAAACATAAAATGGTTCCGATTCCGATCTGCGATATTCCGGAAGACTGGAGAGCATAAATTAATGTAACAATTTAAAAGTTTAACAATGTAACAATGGATTGCTAAACAGATAGATTGATACATTGAAGTTGTTTAAACTATTTCAGAATTAACCGCAAAAGTCACAAAAGATGAATTAAACTTTTATTTAAAGTTGATTATTATAAAATGAAAAAGTTCACAATAGTTTTTAAAATTTTTGATTTTTATTCTTTTGAGCGTTTTGGTTATTATAGAAATTCGCTTTAAGATTGTCTTTTGTACTTTTGCGGTTTAATAAAAGTTTAAACAAACTTATTATTACATTTTTTAATTTAATACTATGAATGGTAAAATAAGATCTGTATTTTTCATTTGTTTAGGGCTTCTTTTCGGGATGTCTGTAATGTACGTTTATAACAACTTCATTGCGGATAAAAAGGAAATTTCCTCTAAAAATCCAATAATTGAATACGGCAGTTCTGAGATTTCGGGTTCGGCATATTCGAGTCAGGAATCTATCGATCAGTTGACGGAAGAAAAAAAGGTTATTGCTTATGTTAAAAAAAATCATCAGCTTCCTGAGTATTACATCACCAAAAATGAAGCAAGAAAGATAGGCTGGAATCCTTCTAAAGGGAATCTGTGTGAGGTTTTGCCGGGAAAAGCAATTGGCGGAGATCACTTCAGCAATAGGGAAAGAACATTGCCTGAAGATGAAAAGTATTTTGAAGCTGATGTAAACTATCATTGCGGAAACAGAAATGCAGACCGGATTGTTTTCACGAAAGACGGCGATGTTTATCTGACGAAAAACCATTATAAGAGTTTTAAAAAGCAGTAGTTGTTGGTCATTGCGAGGAACGAAACTAGCCTGTGCTTAGCTCCTCGCAATGACTTACACTCACTGATTTAAAATTAAAAATAAAGTTATGAGTACAATATATATAGATTTTACGGACATCGGAGATTATGAAGATCTCTATGCCCAACTGAAAGAAAAGATCAAACTTCCTGAACATTTCGGAGATAATCTGGATGCACTTTCTGATGTAATTACAGGAGAACTGGAAATGCCTCTTCATATTGAGTTTGTAAATATGACGGTCGATCAGCTTGAAACTTTTGAAGATCTTCTTCTTACGCTTGAAGACGCTGAGGAAGAAACGGAAGACTTCACGTTCACTTATTTTCTCGAACAGTATGAAGATGATGAAGACGATTTAAACGAAGAGGAAGAATAATATAATCTACAACCCGCGGAATAATCTGCGGTTTTTTTATGCATTAAAGTTTAATCTTAAAAAAATACCAATAGCAATGATTCATTTCTTAAAATCAAGGCATATTTAAGGCATCTGTGTGGTATTAATAAATTTTCAATACACTTCACAAATTGTTAACTTTAGATCAAATTAATAGTAAAAAACTTATGATCATTTGTGAAAACCTTTTGTTTTCTCATGGCGCTGAACTGCAACACTATAATTCCGGCGATTATGTTTTTAAGGAAGAAAGCACTCCGAAATATTATCTGCAGATAAAAACCGGAACAGTAAAAATAAGCAGCTTTTTGGAAGACGGCAAAGAATTCATTCATGGAATTCCTTTCGATGGTCATTGCCTCGCCGAAACGTATATTTTCCACAATAAAAAGTATGCTGTAAGCGGAGTTGCAATTACAGATTGTGAAATCATTAGACTTGAAAAAAATAAATTCTTACAACTTTTATTAGAAAAACCTGAACTTCTTCTCACTATGTATTCTTACACCGCAGACCGTATGCGTTACAGACACATCACTGCTGCACCGTTTTCGTTCAGAGATCCGATTACAAAGCTTACTCTTATTATGTCTCATGTAAAAGCTCATTTTGGTTTTGAAGAACAATTTTCCTTTGTGATTCCTTATACAAGACAGCAATTAGCCTCCCTCACAGGAATGCGGATAGAAACCGTAATCCGCGCAATTAAAAAAATGGAACAGCAGAATATGGTAAAGATCGACAACAGTAAAATTTATATTTAAAAAACAAAAAAATCCTTAACCAAAAAGTTAAGGATTTTATCATTTATCTTTAAAGGAAAGTACTATTTTCCAATCACTTCCGTAATCGGATTTCCTACATTTCCGCTTGGAAACTGAATTTTAAGCAATGAAGAAACGGTAGGTGCAATATCGGTCATGAAGTACGCTTTATTGCTTTCACCATGTTGAATTCCCCATCCCATAAATATTAAAGGAATATGCGAGTCGTAAGAATTCCATACACTGTGCGTTGTCCCTGTTTTTGAATACGGAGGAAGCATGGAATCATGTGAAATCAACTGAATATCACCACTTCTCTGCCTGTTGATTCCGTTGATGATTCTTTGCTTGATAGGCTCCGGAATAGAAGCTTCCGAAACTTTATTTACCGGAACAGCATACAAATCTGAAGGATCGCTTTCAATTTCTTTTACCGTGAAATCTACAACGTCTTCTAACTTGATATTATTTTCTTTCAGTAATTTTCTGTCGAAATAAATCTGGTAATTATCCACCGCGTTGATTAATTTATCAACCCCGAATTTTTCTTTTAATTTAAGATTGACGTTTTTATCCATTCCGTCTCCGAAGAAACCTGTGGTGATCTTATGTTCCTGTAAAAAGCCTACAGAATGCGCACCGCCATGATCTGCTGAAAGGAAAACCGTATATTGCCCCTTTCCTACTTTAGAATCCAGATAATTGAAAAACTGGGCTAAATCTTTATCAAGTCGTAAATAAACATCTTCCACTTCTATAGAATTCGGTCCGAATTTATGTCCTGCATAATCCGTTGATGCCAAATTAATCGCTAACATATCCACCACATCGTCTCCTCCTAATTTTTCGCCTTCAATTGCGGCTTCCGCTAATTTCAGCGTTAATGTATTTCCGAATGGCGTGTAACGGATATTATCTTTTTTAGCCTGATAATCAGCAGCTAAATTGCTGTAAGGAAAAGTAGGCGTTTTGGCACTTCCCAACAATCCTTCCCATGAAGAATTATCCGGAGAACTTTCTGTGTACTGCTCGATGGGAAGCAAGGTATTCCAGCCATTAGCAACCAATTTATCCGGTAAATCCTGAGAATTGAAGGTTTTTACCCACTGTGGAAGATCATTCATATACCATGAACTTGTGATAAAGTCTCCTGTGGAATCATCAAACCAGAACGCTCCGTTCGGCGTATGTCCTGCCGGTAAAATAGACGCTCTGTCTTTTAAAGAAACCCCAATTACTTTTCCCTGAAAGTTGGTCGCAAGTCTCAATTCATCGGTAACTGTGGTAGACCATAGATTTTTCGGAGAATGACTTCCTACTTTGGCGTTGGTTGTTCCTACAGGTTTTACACTTTCATCTGTAGTACAGTAGACATTTTGCCCTGTTTCCTTATCCGTCCAGTCGTTTCCTGCAATCCCGTGAATTGCCGGAACAGAACCAGTGTAGATACAAGTGTGTCCTAAAGCTGTAACAGTAGGAACGTAAGGAATATGAACGTTATTTAAAGAATATCCTGTATTTAAAAGTCTTTTGAAGCCGTCGTTACCGTATTTGTTATAAAAACGGTATAAATAATCCCACCTCATCTGATCCACAACCAAACCTACTACCAGTTTTGGTCTTTCCAACTGAGAATTTTTGTTCTTCTGCGCATTGATTGTAATGACGGACAAAAAAGCAGCCGCCGCAACCGAAATTTTCCTAAGCATCCAGTAAAATTTTTATTGACCACAAATTTAAGGGTTTTGAAAGTTTTGATGTGTGAAATTATAATTAATTTTAAAGTTCT
Source organism: Chryseobacterium mucoviscidosis (assembly GCF_002177115.1). Lineage (GTDB taxonomy): Bacteria > Bacteroidota > Bacteroidia > Flavobacteriales > Weeksellaceae > Chryseobacterium > Chryseobacterium mucoviscidosis. Next base: position 83,345 of record NZ_MVAG01000114.1, read on the forward strand.
AATTTGACTTAATAACTATGAAATATTTTGTGTTGTTTTTAATAGCCTTTCCGTTCATAAAATTGTCTGCTCAAAAATATATTCCATTTGATTGTGATGATTTTAATTTCAACATTGAATCCAGTGCAAATACTTCTATAAGATTCATCAATCAGTCGGATTACTTTTCATCATTAAAAGATACGGTTATATTACCCCAAAAACCGTTAATAAAAGAAAATGAGAAACTTTATACAGAATTTCAGAAAAAATTTCCTAATAAGATTTCCACTCATTGCATTAAAGCTAAAACTTTTTCCAGAGGAGAAATTTCAGAAACCTCTTATTGTAGTCAAAGACAAAAGATTTTTCTCATTACAAAAGAAAAAAATTTTTACATTTTCAAACTGAATGCATTTGAAATTGATGATTTTCTATTATTTAATGAAGATGATGAAACAATATATTTCACAGAAAATTATCCGTTAATTCTGGATGAAGGTAAAATTATTTTTGATGTAGGACGCTCTTATCCGGGAAAACAAATCATTAATTATTATCAATTCGAAGATAAAAAAGTTAAATATGCATCAATTGATCTGCCTTTCGACTATAGAATTACCAAGTACAATATTGTTAAATATTCTAACTATAAAGTAATTACAGAACTTACAAGACATCAATTAAAAGAAACTTCTCCTAATTATTTTGAAAAAGACAAAGATGTATTTTGCAAAAAATTCATGATCATCAATTGATTCTGATGCAATGATCAAATTTCAGAATTTACAAAATATTATTTTCACGTAATTTCTTTAAAAAACACTTTCATTATTTTATTGAAATTAAATCAATTTTAATTAGCTTTGAAATTAACGTAAAAACACAACTTATTGCATCTCAAAAACATTTCTAATCATGAAAATTATCAGACCTTTTCTTTTTTCGGTATCTCTGTTGTTATTCGGTTGGCTGTTCATCAGCAATATCAACCTCATTAATGTTGCAGCAACGCTGAATGAAGCCGAAATCAATTCTGAAGTGGGAAAGGTAAATGCTTTCAGTAATATAGATCAGCTTAAGAAATTTACCATTGAAAAGATCAATTATCTGGAAGTGATTCGGGAAAGATTTTCGGAAAATGCCATGATACGAATTGTTGTGATTTCCGTTCTTGTTATGATTCAGATTTTGCTGTACGCCACAAAAAGCAGATTTCATGCCCAGAATTCTAAATTTTAATTCATGGAAATCAGAAAACTAAAAATATTTGAAGAAAATTTCATTCCTGATCCTGATTATAAAAGCTACGAAACTGAAAAGATTTTTGTGGTTTCAACCATCGAAACCGCAAATTCTTTTGAATTTAATCTGAGAGAAAAAAATCAATATTATAAAAAGATTGAGAATCCGAAAATTGATGACATTACCTGTTTTAATGATCTTATTCAGCAAGGTCATTCATTCGGCATTTTTGATGATGAAAAGCTTTGCGGATGGATCATCTGCGACTACCGAAAGAAAAACAACAGTCTTTTTATTGAAGATATCTGGATCAATAAGGAGTTGAGAAGACAGAATCTCGGGAGGTTACTGATCAAAAATATCAACCGTAAAGCCCGGAATCTGCAATGCAGAATTGTGGAAGCGGAACTTAGCAATACCAATTATCCTGCAATAAAATTTTTTCTGAAAGCCGGATTTCAATTTACAGGAATTAATACAAAATTATACAACAACTCCACTGAAACGGCTTTGTTTATGAGTTTTGATTTGATTTAATCAATCTTTATTTTCTATTGAAATTTAACTTATCCACAATTTTTTAAAAGTTACCCACAAACAACTAACAATTCTAGAACCGCTAATGATTACAAAAGCTTACATTCAGGAGTACGGCAATGGTAAAACAGAACCTGAATTTCTGGAGGTAAGAACTGTTTTGGAATCTAGAGGAGTTGACTGCGAATTTTTTACCATCAAAAAATTACATCGAAATCACATCCAGCTTAGTGAAGAAACACTGATTGTCGGAGATCACTCAGCAATGGTATATATTTTCAAAAGATTGGGGATCACTCCATTCACCTCATCTTACCCTCAAAGTTTAAGGCATTATTTAAAGCGAAGTGTTTGGGAAACAACTGTGAAAAAACTCATGATGCAAAGTCATGAAGAATCTTTAAACACTTTTGTAAAACCGAAATTTAAAACCAAGCTTTTCACAGGATTTGTCATCAATTCACAACATGATCTTCTCCGCCTTGAATCATTTTCAAAAGAGACGGCGTTATTCTGTTCATCAACCGTTGAATGGCTTTCTGAGTTTCGGGTTTTCGTGAATCATTCTGAAATCGTGGGAATAAAAAATTACAGTGGCAACGAAAATCTTCAGTTGGATATGGATATGGTAAAAACTGCCATTAAAGATTTTGAAAATTCACACGAAAGAACAGATGCTTATGGAATAGATTTCGGAATTCTGAGCAGTGGAGAAACTGCATTAGTTGAATGGAATGATGGTTTTGCATTGGGTTCTTATGGTTTGGACAAGGATATTTATACGGATCTTTTAATAAACAGATGGAAAGAACTCTTTAGCATTTCAAACCTTAATTTATAGAGTTATTTTTTATTTATCCTTTATTATTAAATTCAACCGCTTTTAAGCTCGGAATGGTGTTTAAATTTATCTAATCTTTAATTTCACTCAGCTCAAATTCCATTTTTTTGACAGTAAAAATTGCGGACAGTGACTTTCTGATAAAAAACAAACATCAATATTTTCTTATTTTTCACTGAATTCTTTAGTAAAAAAAGCACTTTTAACAGGTTTAAAATTAAAAAATTATAGATTTCATATTTAATCACATAAATAATTACATTTAAATTATTTATATCTTTTATATTATATGATTAATAAAAAAGTCGTAAAAAAGCACATTTTTGACATTTTCACAAATTCAAAAAATAGTGATTTAACATAATTAAATACACTTTTTTGTGAATTAAACAAACATTTATAACAAAATAACTAATAAAATATTAATAATTTATCATATTATTTATATATTTACAATTGTAAAAAAATATGATAATGAAAAACAAATTTATTTCAGTAATAAGTCTGGGTATTGTATTTATTTGTAATGCACAAGTTGGAATTAACACAAGCAATCCTGCAAGTACACTGGACATTAAAGGATCTTTTGCAACACCTTACAAAGCCGTAACGGCAACCACCTATTCATTATTAAATTCAGATCACTATTTAGATTACAGAGGAACCTCTGCTGCTGTGTGGACTCTTCCGGCAGCTTTGGCATCTCCGGCAACTTTCGGAGGAAGGATCTATGAAATCCGTAACGGAAGTAATTTTGACGTTACAATTAATCTTAGTGGTTCGGAAAAAATAGATGTTTCCACCACAGCGGTCAATCAGTCTGGTTTTACGATTCCCGCAGGATATTATGCAACTGTTAAAAATACAGGGCTCACCTCCGGAACAACCTGGGTTGTAACACTTCTTACCACAGGCAATAGCAGTTCTGCAAATTCTACAGGTTTCAGTACATCAATTTTAGGGTACATTCCTGTTAAAACTTCTCAGAGAGCAGTTCCGGCAACCTTTGGAGGAGTTTCCGTTACAGAAAGAGGATGTAAAAAGTGGTCCGGAACAGGAGCAAATGGTCATACATATTGCGCTTATCAGTTGGGAGGTGCAAAAAACTTCTACGACACATTTACTTTTGCAAAACAAGTGGGAGGATATATTTCTACAATTACTTCCAATGCGGAAAGAACATTTATTTACAACAATCTTTTATCAAATACAACAGGCTACTCGCTTAATAACAGCATCTGGATAGGCTATAACAAGGTGGCGTATCCCGGTAACAGCAATCAGTTCACATGGATCACCGGAGAAGACTGGACGATCGACTGGACGACCTCTCCAAATTCAACCCCGCAAAACTTCTTTGCAACCGGGGAACCCAACAACAGCGGAGGAACGGAAGGCTCATGCCACATTTTCCCAACTTCCGTCAACAGTTCAAGACAATGGAATGATCTTACAGGAAGTCTTACGGTAAGCGGAGGTGTGAGTTTTGATCAGGTTATTTTAGAATTTAATGAAGACTAAACAATAAAACATAAATTGAACATGAAAAATAAAATTATAACTATAAGCTTTGTATTGTCCATTTTTTCGATAGTGAATAGTCAGGTAGGTATTAATACCAATACTCCCGGAAGCACCTTAGATGTTAAAGGATCTTTTGCTACTCCTTATAAACAGAGTACAGCCACTTCATATAGTTTTTTATCTACTGACGAATACCTGGATTATAGAGGAACCGCCGCTGCAACATGGTCTCTTCCTGCAGCCGTAGCCTCACCTGCTACATTTGGCGGCAGAGTGTACGAAATAAGAAACGGAAGTGCTTTCGATGTTACGATTACCCCTAATGGTACTGAAAAAATAGATGTTTCCAATGTAGCTACAGCTCAGGCAAGTTTCACGATTCCTGCAGGCTACTATGCTGTAATTAAAAATACAGGGGCAACTTCGGGCACAACCTGGGTAGTCTCTTTGCTTACTTCAGGAAACTCATCATCATCTGGTTCAGCAGGATTCAGTACATCTATTTTGGGATACGTTCCTGTGAAAACTTCACAAAGAGCTGTTCCTGCAACATTCGGAGGGGTAAGTGTTTCAGAAAGAGGATGCAAGAAATGGTCAGGAACAGGTTCCAACGGACATACTTACTGTGCTTATCAGCTTGGAGGGGGCAAAAACTTTTATGATACTTTTACTTTTGCGAAGCAGGTAGGAGGATATGTGGTTACCATTACTTCCAATGCAGAAAGAACATATATTAATACCAATATCTTAGCAAACACAACAGGTTACAATCTTAATAACAATATCTGGATCGGATATAACAAAGTGGCTTATCCGGGAAACTCCACAGAGTTTACATGGATTACCGGTGAAGACTGGACCATTGACTGGACGACTTCTCCAAACTCAACCCCTCAAAGTTTCTTTGCAAGCGGTGAACCCAATAATAGTGGAGGAACAGAGGGATCCTGCCATATTTACAGTACATCAGGCAATGCCTCAAGACAATGGAACGACTTAATAGGAACCTCTACTACATTTAATTTGAGTGCTTTTGATCAGGTTATTTTAGAATTTAATGAAGATTAAAAACTGAAAAATTATGAATTTAAATCTTTATTAAAATCAACAAAAATAAAAGGCTGTCTCAAAACAGAGAACAGCCTTTTTTATATCTAAATGTGAGTTTTTCTTAAAACTTCAAATCTCCATTCACTTCTCTTACTGCATTCGCAGCTTCAGCAAATTTCAATTGCTCTTCCGCAGTAAGCGTTACGTTTACGATTTTTTCCACACCGTTTGCTCCAATAATTGCAGGAACACCAAGGCAGATATCATTTTGTCCGTACTCTCCTTCAAGCATTAAAGAACAAGGGATCATTTTTTTCTGATCGCAAGCAATCGCCTGAACCATTACAGAAACTGCTGCTCCCGGAGCATACCAAGCTGAAGTTCCTAATAATTTGGTAAGCGTTGCCCCTCCTACTTTGGTTTCTTCAATAACGTATTTCTGCTGTTCAGCATCTAAGAATTCTGTTACAGGTACTCCGTTTCTTGTTGCTTTGCTTAATAGTGGAAGCATTCCGGTATCACTGTGAGCAGCGATTACCATTCCGTCTACGTCAGAGATCGGAGCTTCTAAAGCTTCTGCCAATCTGTATTTGAATCTTGCAGAGTCTAATGCACCACCCATTCCGATGATTTTGTGCTTAGGAAGACCTGAAGTCTTGTGTACCAGATAAGCCATTGTATCCATTGGGTTAGAAACCACGATAATGATTACTTCCGGAGAATGTTTTACTAAGTTTTCTGTAACTTCTTTTACGATTCCCGCGTTGATTCCGATTAGCTCTTCTCTCGTCATTCCCGGTTTTCTTGGAATCCCTGAAGTAATAACCGCTACATGAGAACCTGCAGTTTTGCTGTAATCTCCTGTTGTTCCGGTAATTTTTGTATCGAATCCGTTAAGCGATGCTGTCTGCATCAAATCCATTGCTTTACCTTCTGCGAAACCTTCTTTAATGTCTACTAAAACTACTTCTGAACAGAAGTTTTTCATTGCGATGTATTCTGCACAGCTTGCTCCTACAGCGCCTGCACCTACTACAGTTACTTTCATAATATACTTAATTTATTGTTTTTTAATGGTATTATGGAACTTTACAGTTTCATAATATAACTTTTAAAATTTATTTATCTGAATTGTTTATCCACATTTGGTTTACAAATGAGAACTCCCAAATTTAATAATTCCTGAAAAATTGGGCAATCTTTCAGGAATTTAATTATCTTTAAAAGTGATATTTATATTTTAAATCGCTATTAATGAACGTTTAGAAGAAATGCATACAGTTTTTTAGCTCCAGATAAAACTTCATCGTAATTTTTTTCAGAAACTTCGCGATCCAGAACTTCTTTGAAATTCTTCCACATAGATCCTGTATTTTCGCGGTAACAGCCGAAGAAATTGAAAGTAACATCATCAAATCCTTCTGTTTTGGAAAGCTGTTTTGCAATAACATTTCCTCCCAGGGTAGAACCTTCGATCACATACATTGCTCCCAAAGCTTCATTTTCACTGGAAAAACTCAATTCTTCAGTAGCCTTTTGATGATCGAGATCCAGACTTTTAAGATCCTGCTCAATTAAAGGAAGTTTTTTTCTTTCCTCAAGCTGAAGTTTTTCTGAGAATTTTTCAGAAAGACGGCTGAAAATTTTATCCTCGGAATGAAGAAGCATAAGATAATTTCTGCCAATGATCTTTTTATAATCTTCCAGTGTAAAAGTTCTGTCGAATATTTTTTTAGAGTTAAAAAGTTTTTCTGCGGCATCGTGAAATTCTGCCGTATTTTGTTTTAGATATTCAGATACCATACCGGAATTTTAAAGTAAATTTTTAATTAAGGTTTTTTAAAGGTGAGGATGAAAGTAGTTCCGTTTTTACTGCTTTCGTAATCTACGCTTCCGCCAAGTCTCTGCATTATTCTGTGTACGATGGATAGCCCTACTCCGTTTCCTTTAAACTTCTTCGCATTATCCATCCTGTTGAAAATTTTAAACATTTTATGCTTATTTGCTTCAGGAATTCCGATTCCGTTGTCTGTAATTCTGTAGACTACCGTGTCTTCTTCTTCCGTTCCGCCGATAATTACTTTCGGTTTTTCCTGATGGGAAGAATATTTTATGGCGTTATTGATGATGTTTAAAAATACCTGATGAAGCATTGTTTTATCGGCAAGAACATCGGGACAATCATTAATGACCACTTCGCTTTCTGAAGTATCAAACGTTATTTTAGCATTTTCAGAGATCTTCGCGATGGTTTGTGCCGTCTGTAACCCTTCGAGTTCTATTTCGCTGTGTTTGGCACGGCTCAACTGGAGTACATCATGCATCATTTCCGCAATATTGTCGATTTCCTCGATGATGGAATTGATTTTGTTTCTGCTTTTGTCTGAACCGTCTGTAAGACTTTTCAGAAGCATTTGGGCGTTCAGTTTCATTACCGTAAGCGGAGTTCCCAAATCGTGGGAAATCGTATAAGAGAAACTATCCAGTTCTTCGTTTACTTTTTTAAGCTCATCATTAAGCCTTTTAATGGTAATGTAATTTTTATGAGACGTTTCAAGGATCAGATCACGAACTGCCTGTAATGCGGCAACGTTTCTGGAGTTCCATCTTTTAGAATTTCCTTTGATGTCCTCGGTAAAGATCTGGAAAGACGTTCTTGGAGAAACCACCTGTGTCTGTTCTCCGTTTTTCACAATCACATCTATTTTCTTTTCAGGATTTCCTGCCCAGTCGATGTGTTCATCAAATTCTTTACGGAACCAGATCAGCAGATTATTTTTAGATTTTTCAATAAAATAAAAAGCCACTCCTGCACATTTTTCGTCAAGACCAATTTCTTCTCCATGGTCTTTCAGAAAACTTCTGCTGAGATAGATATTTTCGTCTATATTTTTGTGCGCCCACTGTATGAGATTTTCAATAATACTCTCATCGGGCGTTTCTCCTTCCGTAACGATTTTTTCATCTGCTACAATTGCCAGTCCGTCTGCTTCGGGAAGATCTTTTATTTCAGATTTATTCTCAATTAAAGAATCAAAAAGATTGTTGTATTTTAAGAATTCTTCTTTTAATCGGGAACATTTTTCATTAAGATACAGCCGGTATTCCAGTTCTTTTTTTGATCTGAATGACGAGTAGGCATTGGACGCCAAAGCCGTAAAAATTCCTGCCTGAACACGGTCTTCAAGATCAATGTGTTTCGGTTCGGAATTCTGGCAGGTAACCAGTCCCCAAAGATAATCATCAATAATAATAGATATACTGAAACTGGAAGACGCTCCTGAATTTTTAATGTACTGCGCATGAATAGGCGACATTCCGCGTGATCCCGAATAAGTAAGATCTATTATTTCATCAGATTTACTGTATATTGGAATGGTCTCCGAATGAACGTTGCTGAAAATTCTTTTTCTTTTTTTAAGATAAAGTTCTCTTGCCTGTCTCGGAATGTCGGATTCCGGATAATGAAGACCGAGATAGCTCTCTATGTTTTCATCTCTTTTCTCAGCGATTACTTTTCCGGAGCCGTCCATCATGAATTTGTAAACCATCATTCGGTCGTAATTCACGATTTTTGAGAGGGTATTTAAAAGCTGATCCCAAATTTCCTGTTCATCTTCAATAATGTAGAAATTATCGTATTTGTTGGAAATTCTTTTGTTGGGATTAATGATCACTTTTTCAAATTCAAGGAAAATTTTCCCTTTGCTTCTGAAAACGGAGAAATGATACTCTATACCATCAATAAAGATCTTGTCAAAATATGTTTCGTTTTCTCTTCTGGTAAAGTCGGCTAAAGAGTTGTATATCTCAGATTCTATAATGCTTTTAAAGCTTTCCGGAAAATCCGTAAGCTTCTTATCAAAAAGCACATTTGCGTTTTCGATATTAAATATATCCTCAATATTCTTACTAAAAAAAGCTATGGAATGAGACCCTGCATCAATGCCAATCAGATAACCAAAACTTTGTATGTAGCCCGGAATATGGATAGGCTCCTCATGACACTCAACAAAATTCATATAATATTTTGACCTATCAAATATACGACTTTTTTTATCTAATCGGATTTTTTCTCTATAAACGCATACCACAAAAAGTTATAAAATTTCAGCAGAATATGGCTTTTAAAGAATATTTTTCTCTGTTCATCGGATATACAGAAAATTTAAAACCAACATTATCATAATCATCGTTAACTAAATTTAACCATAAAACGTTATAAATTTTCCCAATTAGTATAAATCCGGAAAACCTACCTAAAAACAATCAAAAACACTTTTATTTTTACAGAAAAAACATATCCTCGATTATAAATATTTAAAATCAGGGATATGTTTAAATTATTGGGGCTTTTCTACTCCTGAGAAATTTCAGTTCGTTGAAAATAAATTCCTGTAGTTATACTTCTTTTTCGAAATAAAGCATATAATATTTTCCGTTTTCGTCTTCACCCTGAGCGAGTTTCTGTCGGTCTCCGTGGATGTAGATGTGGAAGTTTTTGTCTAATTTGATGATGCTTTTAAAATGTCTCTGCGTTTTCTTTACCGCGGCTTCACTAATGGGAAATTCTTCCGCAATATTAATCTGCATATCCTGTTCGTAGTCGGTTTTAAAGTTGTTGAAACTTTCTATGACGTGTTCGTCGCCCAAAACTTCGGCAGCAAATTCATCAAGCTTAAATTCTTCCTTTTCTTTGAAAAAATTGATCGATTTATTTAAAAAATCTGCCTGATCTGCTTTGGAAACTTCAAATTCCTGAGGCAACTGCTTTGTGATATAGTCTTTATACACCATTAAAGCTTCCTGCGTATGAAAATATTCGTCGTCTCGTTGTTTTACCTTCAAAAAATCTTCGAACCAGTAATACATATCTCCATTTTTGTTGTTGTCTACAACTGAAAGAACGTATCCTGTTTCTTTATCATTATTATAGATTAACGCCGCTTTATCTATTTTAGACAAACCAATTCCCTGATCTTTTTCGATGTCGAAAGTTTCATCATTGGGAGCAATTTTAAGGAAAGATTCTCTTTTTTCGGTCTTAAAAATTCCAATCTTGTCTACTCTTTCGGTTCCTTCTCTTTCGTCCTCGAAATACACAATGAATAATTCTCCGCCCTGAACTCTAGGGTTTTCAGCAGCTTCAAAAAGATGTTTGGCGATGTTTTCAGATTCCCAAAGGAATTTCGAATTGTCATCAAAAATTTCGGAAACCGAACTGTACACGGGATTATTTACGAGATAAGAATCGCTGTAAAAATGGAAGGTTTCTTCTGATTTAAAGGAACCTAAGAAGTAATTTTCCAGCAGTTCCGCCATTCCTTCTTCCAACTGCAATTCTTCCTGAGAAAGCGTTAAAGATTCTCCGTTGATTTTATTTCCGACTCTATGTACTACGATTTTTGAAAACATTTCCTGAATATTTTTGGACTGCAAAGATATTAATTAAATCAGATAATCAACAGGATTTCCATAATGATAAATATGCTATCATTATGATAAGATTTTGAAGGATTTTTAAAATTAAAACAAATAAACAAAACATTAATAATCAACACTTTAATTTAAATTAAAATTCAAAGGCATTTCTTTGGCAGCATCATTCTCAAAACATAAGAATATGGACTTAAAAACTTTGAACAGAATAGATAAGCTGAGAAGATTAAAAAGCAGAGGACCGCAAACCCCAAAGTGGCTGAAACCGTATCATCTTCTGATTGTTGCTTTTTTGGCTGTTTTTACTTTCGGAGCATTTATTAAAATTTTGGAACTTAATCAACAATAATATGAACTATTTAGAAGCCGCACAGGAAATTAAAGAAGTGATTCCCGAGATTGAAAATGAGCTGAAACAAAACAGAAAACAAAATTCCTACAGCGTCATTCAGACGTTTACAGACAATATCAAAGACAGAATTAAGCAAAATGACCGGAATATTCTGTTTCTATGCCTGAAAAAAATGGATGATATTTACAGAAACGGAGATGCCGTACTTAAAAACGCTGTGGAACATACGTTTATTTATTCACTGGACAATTCTACTGCTTTCTGCAGTGAGGAGTACCGAAAAATGATCTTTAGTCATATTTCCAAGGATCTTCAGACGGTCTATTCCAGACAAATCTACAACCACGGTATCTGAGTTTATTACATTTTTTGAAGATCTTGTTACAAATGCACTAAAATTTAAAAATAAAAACCTCATTAAAAATCAACCGATTATGAAATCTAAAATAAGAAGAATTTCTGACTGGAAAACACTTCAAACCAGCACTAACAGACACAATATTGAAATTCTGGCAACGCATATCGCTGTAATTGTAGGAGTTTTTGTTTTTGCAGCCATTCTGTAAAATTTGGTACAGTTTTCGCCGCAATAGAAAGTGTTACGAAAAATATTAATTATGATGAATGTACAGATGCCAACTATTGATCAAAAAATAGCGAGTGAGTATTTAAAATTTTTCTATCCACCCCTTCGCACAGAAATTACCCAATTGTCTATACAGGATAATTTTGCCGGGATTATGCAGGCAACCATTAACTATCTTAAAAAGCTTCTTCACGAATCTAAAGTGAATATCATTGCCCATCACATCAAACTGATGGAAATGATCTATAAAGGAGGAGATTCTTATGTGAAAGATATGATTGAAAATCTTTTTGTGCGGTCTTTTGAAAGCTTTAAAAAGCACGCCAAAATCTCCCACTGGAAACTTCTTTACCAATATATGCCTGTGACTTTTCAGGTGATCTACAACGATCAGCGTAAGCAGGACAAGATCTTTTTTGGGAAATAAATTAATTTTTAAACACAGTTTCGGCGAAGCCTTTGGCTTCGCCGAAACTTTTTAATTCTTCTTTAAAAAAGTCTGTTTTACCGTTTGAAGTTCTTTGTCGTTCATTTTTGAAGACTTCTTCAGTTTGGCTACAAAAACATCTACTTCTTCAGCAGTTGAAGGACAGCCCAGATTTTCGTTTTTATCGTTGAAAGAATCTGCAAGAACTTCCCCTTTCGGATTCAAAACGAGCCAGAACGGAAGTCCGGCATCTTTTCCTTTGTATTTTTCCATCAATACTTCCCCATCCGGATTTTCAAGCTTTTTCTTTTCGCCCATTTCCTGAACATCTATATAGGCAGTAACAAATTTTTTATCAAAAATCGGCTTTGTTTCCGGTAAATTCATGTTCTTTTCCATAACGTGACACCATTTGCACCACGAAGCGTGAAACATCAGCAAAACATTTTTATTTTTGGATTTAGCTTCGGTAAGCGCTTTGTTTAAAACAACATCCGCTTTTTCCTGAGCAAAATGTAACTGGAATAATAATAAGCCTAAAAATAAGAGGATTTTAGAAATTTTCATTTTGGATCTGATTTAATTTCTACGAATTTAAACATTTTCTCTGTGCTTTAAAATATTCAGGCAAAAAATTAAATTACCTCCAATTCTTTTATTTTTGTAAACAAATATTTTAAATGAAGTGGAAAAGTACAATCTTCCTACTTTTTACAATTATCTTTTGTGAAGCGCAGATTTCCGAAAAAGTAAAAATGTTAGCCAAACCTTTAGATACAATACAGTATGCAGAATCTTCACACATCGGAATCGGTGGTGAAAGGAGTAAACTGTATGATGATTTCAGAAAATTAGCAAAAAATGCTACCAATGATGAGCTTTTTTATCTGGCAAAAAACGGAAGCAATTCTTTAAGATTATATTCCGGAAAAGAACTTTTTAAAAGAAACGATAAGAGATTTCTTGAGATCTATCAATATTATCATGACAATCCTTTATTCATGAAATATATAAATGGCTGTATGGGAAAAGAAGATCATATTGCCAACCATTTGATGGATGAAATGTATGCAGCAAAGGAAATTATTTCCATTCGAGATTCTATTTCAAAAGAGAAAACAGATAATTTTACTAAAGCTCAACTGAAAAGTATTGAGGATGAAGGCTATGAAAAACTGAAAAAGAAAGAAATACAATTTTTTCTGGATCATTTGGTAAAAAAGAAATAATAAACATGAAAGAAAAACTACTTTGTCTACTCTATTTTTTGATAATTGTGAATATTTCCGCACAAATCCTTCGCCAAAGGTCATTAAAAAAGAATTTATTTTTGAAGAAGGAGCATATTTCAAACAGTGTCATGCATCTACAATGGAACAGTCCTCGGACGGACATCTTTTGGCAAGTTGGTTTGGAGGCAGTCATGAAGGTGCTAAAGATGTTGTGATCTGGGGAGCCCGTTCCGATGGAAAAACATGGAGCTCTCCTGAAATCTGGGCAAATGGAAAAGTTAACGATTCTCTGCGTTATCCCTGTTGGAATCCTGTCTTATTCAGATCGAAAAAAGATAAGATTATCTATCTCTATTATAAAGTAGGACCCAATCCGCGGGAATGGTGGGGAATGGTTAAAACATCAAGAGATAACGGAAAAACCTGGGAAAAAGCACAGCGGTTACCAGATTCTATTCTTGGTCCCATCAAAAACAGACCCATTGAGCTCGCCAATGGCGATATTATTTCCCCATCAAGCAGAGAAATCAATGAAAATAGATGGAAGGCTCATGTGCAAATCAGCAGGGATCACCAGAAAACATGGACATCGTATTCCATAGATTCTGCTTCAGCATTTAATGTGCTCCAACCGAGTATTCTTTTACATAAAAATGGTAAACTGCAGGTTTTATGCAGAAGTAAAGAAGGAGTAATTGCAACCTCATGGTCACAAAATAATGGGATGAACTGGAGTCCTTTAACCGCAACAAATCTTCAGAATCCTAACTCCGGAACAGATGCTATTGGTTTTAAAGATTTTTTTCTGATTGTATACAATCCTGAGCTTCCCGGAAAAGACTGGTGGGAAGGCCGCACAAAGTTACGACTGGCTTATTCTTACGACGGGATCAACTGGAAAGATCTCCTTTCGTTAGAGGATGAAAAAAAGGGAGAATTCAGCTATCCGACTATTTTTAAAGATGCAAAGGGATTGGTTCACATTACTTATACTACAATAGAGTAAATATTAAACACTGCATATTAAAATTATAACGTACGGTTTATATTAAAAATAAAATCCCGAGCTTCGCTCGGGGATTTTCTATATTATATGACTTATTAAGTCTTATTTCACTTCTTCGAAGTCTGCATCCTGTACATCTTCTGCACCTCCTGCATTTCCTGCGTTCTGCGCTCCTGCATCAGCTCCCGGCTGTTGTCCTGCTGCGTACAATTCTTCTGAAGCTGCCATCCAAGCTGCATCTAAAGCTTCTGTTTTAGCTTTTACGTCATCTGCATTTTTAGCTTCGAAAGCTGTTTTCAATTCTCCGTGAGCAGTTTCAATAGCTGCTTTTTTATCAGCAGATAATTTCTCACCAAACTCTTTCAATTGCTTTTCAGTCTGGAAGATCAATCCGTCTGCTTTGTTGAAGATTTCAACTTCTTCTTTTTTCTTAGCATCGGCAGAAGCATTTTCCTGAGCTTCTTTCTTCATTCTTTCGATTTCTTCGTCAGAAAGACCGGAAGAAGCCTGAATTTTAATAGACTGCTCTTTACCGGTTCCTTTATCTTTAGCAGAAACACTTAAGATACCGTTTGCGTCGATATCGAATGTTACTTCGATTTGAGGAACTCCTCTTGGCGCTGGCGGAATATCTGTAAGGTCGAATCTACCGATTTCTTTGTTATCGTTGAACATTGGTCTTTCTCCCTGTCCTACTCTGATGCTTACAGCCGGCTGGTTGTCAGAAGCTGTAGAGAATACCTCAGATTTTTTAGTTGGGATCGTAGTGTTTGCTTCAATTAATTTAGTGAAAACAGAACCCATAGTTTCGATACCTAAAGAAAGTGGCGTAACGTCTAATAAAAGAACATCTTTTACATCACCTGTCAATACACCCCCCTGAATCGCTGCACCAATCGCTACAACCTCATCCGGGTTAACTCCTTTAGACGGTTTTTTACCGAAGAATTTCTCCACTTCTTCCTGAATAATCGGGATTCTTGTAGAACCTCCTACCAAGATTACCTCGTCGATATCTGAAGTAGATAAACCTGCATCTTTCAAAGCTTTCGCAACCGGCTCCATAGATCTTCTTACCAAATCCGCAGATAACTGCTCGAATTTAGCTTTCGTTAAAGTCTTTACTAAGTGTTTAGGACCTGTAGCCGTAGCTGTAATATATGGAAGGTTAATTTCTGTCTGTGGAGAAGAAGACAACTCGATTTTTGCTTTTTCAGCAGCTTCTTTCAATCTTTGTAATGCGATTGCATCAGACTTTAAGTCAACCCCTTCTTCAGCTTTGAATTCATCTGCCATCCAGTTGATAATTACATCATCAAAATCATCACCTCCTAAGTGTGTATCTCCGTTTGTAGACAATACTTCGAATACACCATCTCCTAAATCTAGGATAGAGATATCGAAAGTACCACCTCCTAAATCGTATACTGCGATTTTCTGATCTTTATGATTTTTATCCAAACCGTAAGCCAATGCAGCAGCAGTAGGCTCATTGATGATTCTTTCTACTTTAAGACCTGCGATTTCACCCGCTTCTTTTGTAGCCTGTCTCTGTGCATCGTTGAAGTACGCAGGAACCGTAATTACCGCTCTTGTTACTTCCTGACCAAGATAATCTTCAGCAGTTTTCTTCATTTTCTGAAGCGTCATTGCAGAAATTTCCTGTGGAGTATATTCTCTGTCGTCGATTTTTACTTTTACGGTATCGTTTGGTCCGGAAACTACTTCATAAGGTACTCTTGAAATTTCTTTCGCATCCTCTTTAAAGTGAGTTCCGATAAATCTTTTAATTGAATATACTGTTTTCTTTGGATTCGTTACCGCCTGTCTTTTTGCAGGATCTCCTACTTTTCTTTCACCATCTTCTGTAAACGCAACGATAGACGGCGTTGTTCTTTTACCTTCTGCGTTAGGAATAACAACAGGGTCTTTACCCTCCATTACAGCAACACAAGAGTTGGTTGTTCCTAAGTCAATTCCAATTATTTTACTCATAATATTTTTATATTTTTTCTAATTTTTAATTTTAATTTACACTCAGTATTTCTCAATATTTATACCATTCAAAATTTTGTGACAAATTGACAGAAACAATCTGAAACAGGAAAAAATAATTTTATTTTTCAGCTTGAAAATTTTAGAAATACAGTTTAAAATAAACCTAAACTTTACTTTTTAAATGATTTGAATTTTTGTCACAAAACGTTTTAATACTTGTTAAACCATATCAATTTTGTCACTTAACGGCTATTTATTATATAATTCATTTATTTTAAATTAAAAATACAGAACGGAACTGCAATTTTTCAGATAGTTTTAATAACTTTAATGGATTGCAAAAATCATCCGGTTTCAGAATCCTTTTAGCTCTAAAATTTAATTAAAGCTTAACGCAAAAAGGTTTCAAAGGATACCACGAATTATTATTTTTGATAAATTATACATTAGAGAATGTCATTACATTTCAATCCGAGAGATATTACCTGGCTTGCCTTCAACGAGAGGGTTTTACAGGAAGCCATGGACGAAAAAGTCCCTTTACATTTAAGAATCCGTTTTTTAGGAATTTTCTCCAACAATTTAGACGAATTTTTCCGTGTGCGGGTTGCAGGTTTGAAACGCGCCATGGATTTCAAAGAAAAAGTAATTGCAGAATCTTTTTATCAGCCGCCTTCCAAAATTCTCCAGAAGATCAATGATATTGTGATGCGACAGCAGCAGAATTTCGATAAAACGTGGAAGAAAATTCTTGCTGAAATGGCGGAACATCATGTTTACATTAAAACAGCTAAAAATTTATCTGCTAATCAGAAAGAGTTTGTAAGAAAATATTTTGATGAAGTGGTAGAATCCAACGTTATTCCTATTCTGCTTCATGAAAATACACCGATGCCTTACATGCGGGACAAAAGTCTTTATCTGGGTGTCGCGATGAGGAAAAAAGATTGGCAATATTCCAGCAATTATGCCATTATTGAAATTCCTTCAAGATTTGTAGGAAGATTTGTTCTGCTTCCGTCCGAAGATGTGGAAGAGAAAAATGTAATGCTTTTGGAAGATGTCATCACCTTCAATTTGCCTCATATTTTCTCCTATTTCGGATATGATGAATTTGCAGCCAATGCTTTCAAAGTAACCAAAGATGCCGAACTGGAACTTGATAATGATATCCGTACCAATTTTGCCGAAAAAATAGAAAAAGGCTTAAAAAACAGAAGAAAAGGAAAACCCACCCGTTTTGTTTTCGATAAAGATATGGACAAGGCTCTTCTTGAGATGCTGATCCGAAAATTAAACCTGACGAAAAAAGACAGCATTATTCCCGGAGGAAAAATTCATAATTTTAAACATTTCATGGATTTCCCGGATGTTTTTGAAAGGTATGAAAAGCCTGTTGAAAGAACTTCTTTTACCCACCCCGCTTTTGAAAATACAGAAAGAGTAACGGATGTTATTCTGAAACACGATGTTCTTCTCACCTTCCCTTATCACAAATACAATCCTGTAATTGATCTTCTTCGTGAAGCGGCAATGGATCCCGATGTAAAGTCCATCCAGATCACAGCCTATCGTCTGGCGAGCAGTTCGAAAATTATCAATGCTTTAATTTATGCGGCAAGAAATGGTAAAGAAGTGACGGTAATGCTTGAGCTTCAGGCAAGATTTGATGAAGAATCTAATCTGGAGTGGAAGGAAATGCTGGAACCGGAAGGAATCAACGTATTAATAGGTATTCCGAACAAAAAAGTTCATGCAAAATTATGTGTCATTAAAAAAAGATCTCATAATAAAACAATCCAGTACGGTTTTGTAAGTACCGGAAATTTCAATGAGAAAACTGCGAGAATTTATGGAGATCATCTGTTAATGACGGCAGACCGCGGAATTATGGCAGATATTAATAAGGTATTCAATGTTCTGAAAAAACCGAAAGACGATTATCTTCCGATTTTAAAAACCTGCAAAAATCTTCTCGTATGTCCGCAGTTCATGCGTGAAAAGATTGTACATCATATTGATAAAGAAATTGAAGAAGCCAAAGCGGGAAGACGAGCAGAAATAATCGTTAAAGCCAATTCTGTAAGCGACCGTTCCCTGATTGAAAAGTTATACGAAGCGGCACAAGCCGGAGTTGTCATCAGAATGATTGTAAGGGGAATTTACTGCGCTGTCAATCAGAAAGATTTTAAAGAAAAAATAAAGGCAATAAGCATTGTAGATGAATATCTGGAACATGCCAGAGTGATGTATTTTTACAATAAAGGAGCCGAAGATATGTATATTTCTTCCGCAGACTGGATGACGAGGAATCTGGATTACAGAATTGAAGCTGCCGCAAAGATTACGGATAAAAATCTGAAGAAAGAACTGAAAGATATTCTCGACATACAGTTGAAAGATAATGTAAAAGCACGTATTTTAGACAAAAAACTGAGCAACGAATACATTCACAATCCGAAGGAAGAATGCCGTTCTCAGATTGAAACCTATCGATATTTAAAAGCCAAAACAAAGAAAAAATGAAGATCGCAGCCATAGATATAGGAAGTAATGCAGCCCGACTTTTGATTAATGAAGTAAAAATTAACAATAAACAACCCGAATTCATCAAACTTAATCTTTTGAGAATTCCTCTGAGACTGGGAATGGATGTCTTTACCTTAGGAAAAATAGGTGAAGAAAGGGAAAAAATGGTGATCGACTCGATGAAGATTTTCAGCGATCTGATGAAAATCTATAAGGTGGAACATTACAGAGCCTGTGCTACGAGCGCCATGCGTGACGCAGCCAACGGACAGGAAATTATTGAAGAGGTGAAAAGAACTTCAGGAATTAATATTGAAATAATTTCCGGTGATGAAGAGGCTACTCTGGTTTTTGAAAATCATGTGGCAGAAGGACTGGATAAGGAATTTGCCTATTTGTATATTGATGTCGGCGGCGGTTCTACGGAACTTACCTTTTACGAAAACGGGAAAATGAAATACGAAAAATCTTTCAATATCGGAACCATCCGTTTGCTGAACAATCTGGTGACACCCGACAACTGGAAAGATATGAAGGAAGAGATCAGAAAAAATATCAACAGCAAAAAGCCGATTGTTGCCATCGGTTCAGGAGGAAATATCAACAAAGTTTTCTCCATGAGCAAAACGAAAGACGGCAAACCGATGTCTCTTTCTCATCTTAAAAAGGTATATAAGGAGTTTGATGATCTTACGGTTGATGAAAGAATGACAAAATACAATCTCCGCGAAGACAGAGCCGATGTTTTGGTTCATGCTTTACATATCTTCAATAATGTGATGACATGGTCGGAAATCAACAGGATTTTTGTTCCGAAAATATCTGTTGCAGATGGTTTAATTCACAATATTTACACCAAATTACAGGATAAAAAATAAGATTTTCTTTAATAAATTACAGAACCGGTCATTTACTGATCGGTTTTTTATTTTGGCAAAGGTTTACGAGTTTGTTTGATAGTTTCGGCGGGGGGGGCGCCGCCGCCGAAACTATCAAACCCTTATCAATTAGGTTAAATAATACCCAAATTTCAAAAAACGCAAAAAAATTGTATAATTTTTGATACCACATAAAGTAAAAATATTCCTGAAAACGTCAACAACAGTAATAACAGTAAAGAAATGGATTCAATAAAAATAATTCTCACAGGAGCAACAGGAATGGTAGGTGAAGGCGTTTTAATGGAATGTCTAGAGAATCCGAACATTTCTGAAATCCTCAGTGTAAGCCGAAAACCGTCGGGTAAAAAACACGCCAAATTAAAAGAATATATAGTTTCAGATTTTTTAAAGATAGATCTGAATGATGAAAATTTCAAAGGATATGATGCCGTCTTTTTCTGCGCGGGAATCAGCAGTGTAGGAATGAGCGAGGAGGAATATACCAAGATTACCTATGATACAACGCTTCATTTCGCAAAGGCCGTTCTCAATCAGAATCCGGATATGGTTTTCAACTATGTTTCAGGAGCGCACACGGACAAAACGGAAAGCGGAAAAATGATGTGGGCAAGAGTAAAAGGCAGAACGGAAAATGCACTTAGAAAATTAGGATTCAGGGCAGCATACAATTTCCGACCGGGATTTATGAAACCTGTTGAAGGTCAGGAAAATGTAAAATGGTTTTTTAAACCGTTTATTTGGGTTTTCCCTGTTTTATTACCATCAAAATCATTAACTTTACATGAAGTGGGTATTGCAATGATCAATGCAGTATTAAAAGGGTATCCCACCTCAACATTAGAAATTAAGGACATTAAAAATCTGGCGATATGAAGGAAATGTTAAAAAGAATTTTTCTGGTAGCTTTTATTTTATTGGTTCTGACGGCAATTTCAGGATTTTTTTATATGCAGAAACATCCGTTGGAAGGGAATAAGTTTACAGGCAAAAATCTGCGTTTTTCCGGTAAGGTCTCAAAATAAGCTATCATTAGGAATAGTAAATATTAAAAATCGTTTGTCATAAAAACGATTTCCTTATTTCGTGTTTGATTATTTTTATTATTAACTTAAATTTATTCTTATCTCTTATTTATTAATCATTTTTTAAAATTTGCTTAAAATCTTTGCAAAGTAGAACCTTCATTTTTGCATAAATTTAATATAAGTAAAAAATGATTAACAACTACTTGTTAAAAAGTTCTGTTGTCGCCGCATTCTTTCTTCAGGGAGCGGTTTTCGGGCAGACCTCTCTTATCCATTACTGGAATTTTAATAACAATGCTTCGGCAGCTTCCATCACTGCGCCGACTTCCACTTTGTTGGGAGGTTCGATGACTGCTGCAACCAACGGAACTACTGATGTAGATTTCGCCAACGGAACAGGACAGAATTTCAATATCGACAATTTCAATGCGAGAAACGGAGATGTTTCAGGAACGCATTTACGTTATAATTTCCCGATCAATGGAAACCTTCAGTTCAATTTACCAACAACAGGCTACAATAATGTTGTCGTGAAATTTACGACAAGAAGATCCGGTTCCGGAGCAGGAACGCAGACGTGGAAATATTCTGTGGACGGAACAAATTTCGTTACTTTTCAGACGGTTTCACCTTTAGATGCTAATCCGCAGCTCATTACGTTAGACTTTTCAGGCGTTTCCGGAGTCGCCAACAATCCTAATTTTAAACTTAAAGCTGAATTCTCACAAGGTTCCGGAGGAACAGTTGGCAACAACCGTTTCGATAATTTTACCGTAGATGCAACCCCAATTAACACAGCCGACACTACTCCTCCCACCGTAACTTACCTTCCCTCAAACAACACAAACAATGCTTTAACGACTGTAAATCCAACGATTTCTTTTAATGAAAGTGTAAGATTAACAGACAATTCCGCGATCACCGATTCTAATGCACAAATGCTTGTCGATTTCCGTCTTGGAAACGCTTCAGGTTCTCAGGTTCCCTTTACAACTGCGTTTTCCAATAATAAAATTACAGTAATCCCGGCTGTAGCTTTAATCCCGAACCAAACATATTATCTGGCTTTAAAACCCAATATGGTAGAAGACACCAGTGATAATGCAGTGACTGCAGTTACTTCCACCACTTTTACCAGCGCAGGAACCTCAATTTCGCTGGATAAAAACTTTATTAAAGTCAGTGAAAATGCAGGAACTTTAGCATTTAAAATAAATGTTACAAATCCGTCAAATTCCTCTGTGAATTTGGTGGTGAAACCTGCTCCTTTTAGCACGGCAAACAGCAGTGACTTTACACTAACGAATCAGACGATTAATCTTACTCCTTCCACAACGAGTTATACCGTAAACATCCCGATCATTGATGACACTCTGGAAGAACAACAGGCAGAATATTTTGTGGTAAGCCTTGAAAATCCGGTTGGAGCAACCATTTCCGGAGACAGCAATGCAACGATTTATATTGTAGATAACGATAAACCGGCTCCTGTTCCGTCCCATCAGATTTCTTTAAATTATATCGGAAGTTTTGATCCTTCCGGAACCAACAACAGTTCTACGGAAATTGTGGTTCATGATCCTGCGACCCAGAGATTATTTACCATCAGTTCCATCACCGATGTTTTTGATATTATCAATTTCAGCAATCCGACTTCGCCAACAGTTGTTAATACCATTAATATGGCTCCTTATGGCGGAATTACAAGCATCGCCGTAAAAAACGGAATTATTGCTGCGGCTTCTCCGAACACCAATCCACAACTGAACGGTTCTGTAGTTTTCTTTGATATCAACGGAAATTTCCTGAAGCAGATTACCGTAGGAGCTTTACCGGATATGATTACTTTTTCACCGGACGGAACAAAAGTAATGACTGCCAATGAAGGCGAGCCGAACGATGCTTATACGGTAGATCCGGAAGGAACGATCAGCATTATTGATATTTCAGGCGGAATTGCGAATCTTACGCAAAGCAATGTTACAACGCTTAATTTTAATGCTTTTGATTCTCAGGTTTCTGCTTTAGCGGCAACCGGTGTAAGAAAAGTAAGAACAAACAATACGCTTTCTCAGGATTTAGAACCTGAATACATTACAATTAGCTCAGACAGCCAGAAAGCATGGATTGCGCTTCAGGAAAATAATGCGGTTGCCGAAGTTAATTTAGCCACAAAAACCATTACGGGAATTTGGGGATTGGGTAAAAAAGACATGAGTGTTCCCGGAAACGGTTTTGATGCTTCCGATAACAACGGAGAGATCTTAATTGCAAACTGGCCTGTAAAAACCTATTTTACTCCGGATGGCATTCAGAATTATAAAGTTGGAGGAACTAATTATATCGTCACTGCCAATGAAGGCGACGAAAAAGACCTTTCAGGATTCAGTGAAAGAACTACAGTTGGTGCAAATGATTATGCTTTAGATCCCACTATTTTTCCACAATCTTCTGTTTTAAAGGCTTCTTATAATTTAGGAAGATTCAGAGTTTCCAATGCGACAGGAAATACAGACGGAGATGCGGATTTTGAGGAAATTGCAGGTTTGGGAGCACGTTCATTCTCGATCTTCAATGCAGATACGAAACAGATCGTCTACGACAGCGGAGACCGTTTTGAGAGATATATTGCTGCCAATCATCCATTGATCTTTAATGCAGATAATGAGTCCAATACTGTTAAAAGCAGAAGCCGTGCAAAAGGTCCTGAACCGGAAGGAGTGGCGTTAGGAAATATTAACGGACAAACGTACGCTTTCATCACACTGGAAAGAACCGGCGGTGTGATGGTTTATAATATTACCGATCCTAACAATCCTGCTTTTACGGATTACAAACATTCGAGAATGACTTCTGCATACGGAGGCGATAACGGACCTGAAGGACTTATCTACATTGCCCCAGAAAATACAACGACCGGAAAAGGATATGTAATTGTTGCCAATGAAATCAGCGGTACATTATCGATGTATGAAATTGCCAATGCCCCGACTTTGGCAATCGGAGAGGTAAAATCTGAAAAAGCAACCTTCAATGTATTCCCGAATCCCGTAACAAAAGGAAATATTCTGTATTTCAACAGAGCGCAGGACTATGAATTGTATGATATGTCCGGAAAGTTGATCGGAAAAGAGAAAAATGCTTTAACAATCGATACTTCGATGCTTTCCACAGGAGTGTATCTTATAAAAACTTCCGAAGGACATCTGAAAAGAGTTATTGTAAAGTAGATTATATAGTATTTAGTTGATTAAATAAGTCTCGAATTTTCGGGGCTTTTTTGTTTTAAAGAAATTCAGTAGTTTTAAACTTTGAAATACCATGAGAACGCAATTAGAGGAAATCATCCGTCAAGTTTACCATAAAGAAAAACGAAATCTTTTCACTTTTTTAACGGGAGCAGGAATTTCATCCGACAGCGGAATTCCTACCTATCGAGGAACAGACGGAATCTGGGTAAAAGGAACACAGTTTCATAAGCCTGAAGAATTCGGGACACTGAAATATTTTAAGCAAAATCCTGAAGAAGTTCTTCAATTTTCTCTTTTCAGGAATCATCATCGAAGTAAAAAACTTCTGAAATCAGACTTTGACAGAATTATACATATCTTTCAAGAATTCAAAATTCATGTTATTCTAAAATAAAAAAAATCGCGGCGAAATTCTTTCGCCGCGACTTTTATTTTTAATGTAAATCGTCATAGATTCTTACAAGATCCACAACATTTTTTACCTTAAGTTTTTCAAAAATCTTTTTTTTGTAAGTACTGATGGTAGACATTTTCAGATTCAGACTGTTAGAAATTTCAATATTTCCGTTTCCTTCGGCGAGAAGTTTAAAGATCTGGAATTCTCTTTTCGAAAGCCTTTCTACAGAGTGTACATCGGTAGAATGGGTAACGAGCTTTTTCATCATATCTACCGTGTAATAATATCCTTCTTCTAATATTGATTTTACACTGGTAATAATCTCTTCTTCTGTGGCTCCTTTGTTAAGATATCCGGCTGCTCCTTCTTCTATGTACTGAATTCCGACATTCTCGTCGTACCCGGAAAATATAAGAATTCTTAAATGTTTCTGCTTCTTTTTCAGTTCCTTCACCATTGCTTTAAAAATACTCTGTGGAATATCAATATCAATAATTAAAAGATCGTATACTTTTTCGCAAACTTTTTCTTTAACTTCAGGATAAGTTTCGGCAAAATCTATGGTACACTGATATCCGAGTTTGGTTTCTAAAATAATTGAGGTTCCCATTCTTACAACATAATGACCGTCAGCAATGAGTATGTTCTTCATAGTGTTCGTTTTAAATCAATTTTCTCTACAGAAAATCACTTTTTCATTCAATTTTAAAATTTCAATACAACTTACAGACCAATATCATTTCTTTATAATATTTCTTCCTGATTAGGAGAATTTTAGAGACATAACATACTATTAATATAATTCTGAAATTTTTCAAACTTATAATTTTCATTTTTTTATACAGCCGTTAAAAAAACATGAAATCTTTAAAAGGTAAGGATAAAAGTATATTACAAGCACACATCTCCACGTAACATTGTAAAAATTTTATACAAAAATAAGACATATAATATTCACAAACAGGTAGAATTAATACTATAAAATTTTCTTAATAATATTTAAAATTTTCTTAAAAATAAAAAATTACAGATTTAAAAACCTGCATTATAAGATTTTACAGATAATTTAACTTCCTTAGATTATCCTATTATTTTAGCAAATTCCTTCTTTCGGGATATTTACGGTCTGATTATTTATTTTTTTTGTAACCATTCAAATTTTACAAAAATTTATTTTACAATTTTTAAATATTAATGAATTTTATACACATAAAAAGACAGACCTTAAAAGATCTGTCTTATGAAATATATTTTTTTGTTTTTCTACTCTACATTAAGTACTTTCTCTATTTCCGGAGCATACTGTTTAATGGTATTTTCAACGCCTAATTTTAAGGTTGAAAAGTTTAATGAGCATCCGGAACAGTTGCCTAAAAGCTTTACATAGACCAGATTATCTTTCACATCGATAAGCTCGATATCGCCCCCATCTTTGTTAAGAAAAGGACGTATGCTTTCAAGCGCCTCTAAAACTCTTGTTACGGTATCTTCGTGTGTTATATTTGTTTCCATATTTTTTTCAGTTCAGTTCTGTTTTTCAGATTTTTTGAAAAATCATTATTTTGCTTTTGGTGAGCAGCCAGCCATTGTTGTAATCTTTACCGCTTCTGTAGGGGGAAGATATTTGTTTCTTTCTACCAGACTTTCTACCATTTTTCGGGCAGTCTCCGTATAAATTTCGGCAATTTTAGATCCTTCCTGTAAAGCAGCCGGTCTTCCGACATCTCCCGCTTCTCTGATGCTCTGGATTAAAGGAATTTCTCCTAAAACCGGAATTTCAAGATCATCTGCCAAATACTGCGCTCCCTGCTGTCCGAAGATATAATATTTATTATCCGGCAATTCTTCCGGCGTAAAGTACGCCATATTTTCGATTAATCCGAGAACCGGAATATTGATGCTTTCCATCTGGAACATTGCAATCCCTTTTCTTACGTCTGCCAAAGCTACGTGTTGAGGTGTACTCACAATTACCGCTCCTGTTACAGGAACTTCCTGAATGATAGATAAATGAATGTCTCCTGTTCCCGGAGGAAGATCAATAAGTAAGAAATCCAGTTCTCCCCAGGCTGCATCGCGGATCATTTGGTTCAATGCTTTTGAAGCCATCGGCCCTCTCCAGACAACTGCCTGATTGGCTCCTGAAAAATATCCTATTGAAAGCATTTTAACACCATAATTTTCAATAGGCTTCATCAGGTTTTTACCGTCAATTTCTACAGAAATTGGTTTTTCGCCTTCTGTATCGAACATCGTAGGAACTGAAGGACCATAAATATCTGCGTCTAACAATCCTACTTTAAAGCCCATTTTTGCTAAAGTTACCGCCATATTCGCAGCAACGGTAGATTTACCAACTCCTCCTTTTCCTGAAGCAATAGCAATAATATTCTGAATTCCGGGAATTTGTTTTCCTTTGATCTGGCTCTGCTGAATTTCGCTCGGCTCCGGAGAAACGATCTTTAGTTTCAGATTGATCTCTTCACCGAATTCACTTGCGAAAGCCTGTTTCATTGCGGCTTCAAGCTTCTTTTTTTCGTGCATTGCTGGTGAATGTGCCGTCATATCAATATATACATCGTTGCCCATGATTTGTAGATTATTCACCAAATCGTCAACTTCTATCTCTTTAAGGAAATCCTGAACCTTTTCTTTCGTCAACATAAACTAAATAAATTGTTTACAAATTTACGTAATTTTTAGCTATTTAGAATAAGTAAAGAGACTGATAGATATTTTCTTTTGAGGAAAAAAGATTTAGCAGAAACAAGCTTATTAAAAATAAATTATTTCCCTTCATTTAATCATAAAAACGGTTTCATAAGTCCTTATTAATTCGGCGCAATTTGTATTTCCTCATTATTAATGAAATTTTGTTAGATTTGTTGAAATCTATATCAAGTAAAAAAATTACATCACCAAACTAATGAACTCTAAAAAATTCATCTTACTTTTTTTTCTTACTTCCCTTTGTATCAAAGCCCAGAATTATTCGCAGTATGTGAATCCGTTTATAGGAACCGGCGGTCATGGGCACACTTTTCCGGGAGCCATTGTTCCTTTCGGGATGGTTCAGCTTTCTCCTGATACAAGGATTGACGGAAGCTGGGACGGCTGCAGCGGCTATCATTATTCCGACTCTGTGATCTACGGATTTTCGCACACCCACCTCAACGGAACCGGGGTTTCGGATTATGGTGATATTATGCTGATGCCAACGATGGGAAAACCGGGTTTAACGCCGAAAGAATATTCATCCAAATTTTCTCATAAAAACGAAAAAGCAACCGCAGGATTTTATTCTGTTAAATTAGACAAACATAACATTGACGTCCGTTTAACGACGACTAAAAGAGTCGGCTACCACGAATACAACTTCAACAATGCAGGAGATGCAAATATTATTTTAGATCTGAATCACAGAGATAAACTGCTGGAAGGCGAAGTAAAAATCATTGATGATAAAACGATTGAGGTTTTCCGCAGAAGTGAAGCGTGGGCAACAAACCAGTATATTTATGCAAGAATTGAGTTTTCTAAACCACTGAAAAATTCAAAAGAATTTTTAACCGGTGAAAAAACCGAAGGAGTTAGTGAAGGCAAAAAGAAGGTTTCATTTAATGGAAATAAATTAGCTTTAGCTTTTTCAACGCAAGTTAAGAAAGGCGAAAAAATTCTTGTAAAAGTTTCAATTTCTCCTACAGGATATGAAGGAGCAGCAAAAAATATGTTGGCTGAAGGAAAATCTAATGACTTTACAGCTATTGAGAAACAGGCTGTTGCAGACTGGAACAAAGAGTTATCTAAAATCGAGGTTAAATCTTCCGACAAAAATAAACTTGCCATTTTCTACACTGCAATGTATCACGTGTTCACACAACCGAACATCAATATGGATGTTGACGGAAAATACAGAGGTCGTGACAACAAATTCTACATGGCAAACGGATTCGATTATTATTCGGTGTTCTCGCTTTGGGATACTTTTCGCGGAGCGCATCCTTTGATGACTTTAATCGACAGAAAAAGAACGGCAGATTTTATCAATACCTTTATTAAACAATACGAACAGGGCGGAAAACTTCCGGTTTGGGAACTTGCGTCTAACGAAACGGAATGCATGATCGGTTACCACGCAGTTTCCGTTATTGCAGATGCGATGGCAAAAGGAATTACAGGTTTCGATTATGAAAAAGCATTTCAGGCTTCTAAAAACTCTGCTATGCTTGATATTTTTGGGTTAAATGCCTACAAACAGAATAATTTCATCAGTATTGATGATGAGCATGAAAGTGTTTCCAAAACCGTAGAATATGCTTACGACGACTGGTGTATTGCCCAAATGGCTAAAATTTTAGGCAAAAAAGAAGACTATCAGTATTTCATGAAACGTTCCCAGAACTGGAAAAATCTTTACAATCCAAAGAACGGATTCATGCAGCCGAGAAAAAACGGAAACTGGTACGAACCTTTTGAGCCAAGAGAGGTTAACAATAATTACACCGAAGGAAATTCATGGCATTACTCCTACTCTGTTCAGCAGGATATTCCGGGACTGATCGCGGCACATGGCGGAAAAGAAAAGTTTGAACAATTTATTGATGGTATTTTCTCTGCACCGGACAAAACAACAGGAAGAGAACAGGTGGATATTACAGGATTAATCGGACAATATGCACAGGGAAATGAGCCGAGCCACCACATCGCATATCTTTATAATTACGTAGGAAAGCCTGAGAAAACGGATGCAAAAATTAAATTCATCCTTGATAATTATTACAAAAACACACCGGACGGACTGATCGGAAATGAAGACTGCGGACAGATGAGCGCTTGGTATATTTTAAGTTCTATGGGAATTTACTCTGTAACTCCCGGATTACCGGAATGGCATACGACGAAGCCTTATTTTGATGAGGTTAAAATTCATCTGGAAGACGGAACAACGAGAATTATTACTCCCAATACAAATAGAGAAGAGCTTAAAAAACTTGGTTTTGAAAATGCAAAATCATTTAAAGATTTTAAATATGATGAATTAACGGCATCTCCGGTTATTTCTGCATCAAGAATTTTCGACCTGAATACAAAGGTTGAGATCACTGCGCTAAATCCGGATGACAAAATTTATTATATGACGCTGGATGAGGGTGATGCAAACGTAAGAAAAATGTTTACCGCTTATAAAGGTCCTTTCACCATTACTAAAACCACTCAGGTGGCAGCGTATGCAGAAAGAAATGGTGAAAAAAGTTCAATTGTAAGAGCCAATTTCAACAGAAGACCGAACAACTGGGACATTACGGTAAATTCCACTCCTACTCCACAATATACAGCAAGCGGAAAATTATCATTAATCGACGGAATCAACGGTGATACCAACTGGAGAAAGGGAGAATGGCTTGGTTATCAGGGACAGACTTTTGAAGCGATTATCGACATGAAATCACCTCAACAGTTCACTCAGTTATCTTCAACCTATCTTCAGGACAGCCGTGCCTGGATTTTAATGCCTAAAAAAGTGGAATATTACGTTTCCAACAACGGAAAAGATTTTATTTTACTGAAAACAGTTGAAAATACTCTTGATCCGAAAGATGAAACGGTTCAGGTAAAGGATTTTTCAACGGAGGTTCTTCCTACACAGGCAAGATACGTAAAAGTAAAAGCCTATCATTTCGGAAAACTTGCGGAGTGGCATCAGGGAGCGGGCGGAGATGCTTATATCTTTGTGGATGAGATTTCTGTGAAATAATTTTTTAAATTTACTCTAAATAATAAATCTCTTTCGGCTTGAAAGAGGTTTTGTTTTTTTAATCTCGCAGATTTAGCAAATCTTGCTGATCTTTTTAATACAAACATCTTGAAAATCTGTGTAATCTGCGGGAGAAAAAAGATTTTCCGCTTCGTTCTGAATAAAAACTTTGTAGTTAAAAATTAATTCATTCTTTCCGACCAGTTCAGTTCTTCTGGCAATTCCATATCAGAAAATTCAATGTGGATCACTCTTCTTTTTTTGCCGTTCGTAGTTCGGTTTGATCCGTGAAGAAGTAAAGGTTTCATGATCATAACTCCGCCTTTTTCCATATTGCAGATGGTTTCAGTTTCTAGGTTCCAGTCGATGGTTTCCAGTCTGTAAATTCCTTTGGCGTGGGATTTCGGGATCACTTTCAGGGCTCCGTTATTTTC
This sequence comes from Chryseobacterium mucoviscidosis, assembly GCF_002177115.1. Lineage (GTDB taxonomy): Bacteria > Bacteroidota > Bacteroidia > Flavobacteriales > Weeksellaceae > Chryseobacterium > Chryseobacterium mucoviscidosis. The sequence goes on from NZ_MVAG01000114.1 coordinate 113,854, forward strand.
ATCGGTATCATCCAGATGAATTCTTATGGTAAAAATATTTTCAAGAATATCTAAAGGAGGCTGAACCGCAAACTGATTCTGTTTCGTTGTCCATGGTCCGAAATTTTCCAATTCCAGCTTTTTATCAACAGAAATCGTTAAATCCTGATGATACGCAACGTACCAGTTCGATTTTTCAGGCTTATCGAAATAAATGCTTTTTACTGCAAAATATTTTTCGCCGAAAATCTCTTTGATGATTGTTTTAATCTTATCATTAAAAATCAAATCTTTTACTTCCGGAATTTCCTTTAAAAACTGTCGGATGGCAAAAAGATCTTCCGACTTTCTGAAAGTTTCTTTAGAAGTATCTATATTTTGAATAACCTCAATGATCTTTTCAATTTCTTCATCGGAAAAAATATTGTTGATGACGGTAAAACCGTTTTCTGTAATTAAGTTTTTATGACGTTGTAAATTCATTTTAGTTAAATTTCTTTAAATGGAGCTGTCATTCTGATCGAAGCGCAGCGGAGTGAAGAATCTATTTCTTAAAACAAAGATCGCAAAGTTTTTATTTAAATTAATTGAAAATATTCTTCGGTCGCAATGGCGTTGCACTCAGCAAATGATAGCACTATCATTCTAATTTTTATCATTGATAATTTTTGAATTAAATTTCTTTAAAGGGAGCTGTCATTCTGATCGAAGCACAGCGGAGTGAAGAAGCTATTTCTTAAAACAAAGATCGCAAAGATTATATTTAAAAGGATTGAAAATATTTTTCGGTCGCGATGGCGTTACACTCAGCAAATGATAGCAAAATAAATGATCATTTCTTCTTCAATTAAATTTCTATAATGCAGTATACTCATTTTACTTAAATTTCATTAAATAGAATCTGTCATTCTGATCGAAGCGCAGCGAAGTGAAGAATCTATTTCTTAAAACAAAGATCGCAAAGTTTTTATTTAAATTAATTGAAAATATTCTTCGTTCGCGATGGCGTTTCACTCAGCAAATGATAGCAATGCATGATTAGAAATCGTAATCAAAAACAAATGGTCAATAATGAAAAATAAGAATTCACTATTAACCACCCACAGCCTAAGCTTGAATTTTTTATAAGATACGAATCGTCAATGATGAATTCGCTTTGCTCGTGAATCTTTTCATTAATAATTCACATTTCACAAACGAAGTGAAATTGACTTTACAACCATTAATTACATATTCCCGCCATGATTTTCCAACTGTCCTTCCCACTTAGAAACCGCTGAGGTTGCCAAAGCATTTCCCAGAACGTTGGTCATACTTCTTCCCATGTCGCAGAAATGGTCGATTGGCAGAATTAGAGCAATTCCTTCCGGCGGAATGCCGAACATGGAACAGGTTGCCACAATAATTACCAAAGAAGCTCTCGGAACTCCCGCGATTCCTTTTGAAGTTAGCATTAATACCAGAAGCATCGTAATCTGCTGTCCTACAGTCATTTCAATTCCGTAGATCTGAGCAATGAAAATTGATGCAAACGTCATATACATCATACTTCCGTCCAGATTGAAAGAATATCCCAATGGTAAAATAAATGATACCACTCTGTTATTACAGCCAAATCTTTCCAGTTCTTCCACCAATTTCGGGAAAACCGCTTCTGAACTCGTCGTGGAGAAAGCAATCAGCAATGGTTCTTTTATTCTTTTTAACAATTCGAAAAGGCGGTTGCCTAAAATTAAATATCCTACCAGTAAAAGCACGAGCCAAAGAACGCCTAAAGCGAAGAAAAAATCTCTTAAATAAATGGCATAGACTTTAAAAATCTCAAAACCATTGGTAGCGACTACCGCAGCAATAGCGCCTAATACTCCAAGCGGTGCAAACCACATGATGTATCCTACCATTTTCAGGATTCCGTGTGCTATAATATCGAATAGTTTGATTACAGGCTGAGAATATTCTTCGCCTAAATTGGCAAGAGCAATTCCGAACATGATGGAAAATACCACGATCTGCAATACCTCATTGGTTGCAAACGCTTCAAAAATACTTTTAGGAATAATATGTTTTACAAAGTCTTCCATGGAAAATCCTTTGCTTGTTTTCAATAATTCTTCTGCGGAAGCTGCATCCTGAATCGGAAGCTTGGTAACGTGTCCCGGTTCAAGCCAATTTACCAGCATTAGTCCAATGAATAATGAAATTAATGACGCAGAAATAAACCACAACATGGCTTTCGTTCCTACTCTTCCGATCATTTTAATATCGCTCATTTTGGCAATTCCCACCACCAGAGTTGTGAAAACCAACGGAGCAATGATCATCTGAACAAGACGGATGAAAACTGTTCCCAGCAGTTTTATATTTTTAGAAAAAGATTCTGCACTTTCCGGAGCCTGTGTATGCACAACTCCGCCGATTCCCACACCAATAACCAGTGCGATAATAATTGCTATAAAAAGTTTATTCTGTCCTTTCATATATATGTTTCAAGATTCGCAAATATAATATTTTTACAATTGGCGGAAAGATTTCATTTTCCCCAGAGATAATATTATGTTAAATTAAACGTGATTTAAAATTAATTATCTGATTAATAAAATATTGTAGAAAAATTTACAAAAATTTATTTGAATTTTATCCTTTTGGTACAAATTTTATTATTACATTTACTTGTATTAACAACATAAAAAAATATACAACTATGAAAAAAACGATCGCAATGGCTGCATTAGCTATAGCTGTATCTTTCGGAGCTGTTTCTTGTAAAAAGAAAGTTTCTGATGCCGATCTTCAAACGCAGGCTACTACGGTAGTAACGGCAAATCCTAGTGCTTCTGTAGAAGTGAAGGACGGAGTTGCACACCTGAGCGGGACTTTCGAAACTCAGGAGGCAAAAGATGCAATGATTAAGCAACTGAAAGCCATTACCGGTGTTAAAGAAGTAATGGATATGGCGACTGTAGCTCCTGCTGCACCTGCTGTAGCTCCTGTGGAGACTAAAAGCGCGGTAGATCCGATGGTACAGCAAAAAGTACAGGATGCCGTAAAAGATATTCCGGGGGTAAAAGTTGAAGTAGTAAACGGAGAACTTACTCTTACAGGAAGCGTATCTTCTGCTGATGCAAGAAAAGTAAAAGAATCTGTTGATGCTTTGAAAGTGGGTAAAGTAAATTATAAGTATACTGTAAAATAATCCGGAGATGAGCACATTACAAGATAAATATTCAAGTGTAGTTTCTGCAGCTCAGTCTGCAGGGATTTCTAATCTTCAGGTTCAGGAACAGGACGGAATTCTTTACGTTTCAGGAAGTGCTTCCAACACAGCAGCGAAAGATGCGGTCTGGAATGCTTTAGGAGCAATTGATTCTACGTATTCTGCTTCAGACATCAATATTGATGTACAGGTTTCAGGCTTGGCAGCAGGTGCAGCTCTTACAGTTGCAACGGACGAATCTAATCTGAACATCAGACAGGAACCTTCCACGGATGCCGCAGTTGTAGGTAAAGCAGCAAAAGGTTCTTCTGTGACTTTGGTTGAGCAGACATCAGATGACTGGTGGAAAGTAAAAACTGAAGACGGACAGGAAGGTTATGCGTACTCAAGATATTTGAGAGCTTAATTTTAAAGATTTAACATTATTTAAAATAAGAACATCCCTTTTCGGGGATGTTTTTTTTTATTTTAGCGCGTTTAAAAACATTCAATGAAGAAAATCTTATGGTTGCTGTTCTTTTTGTTGAGCTTTCTTATGCTGAACGGACAAAAGTACGTCATTAAAGGAAAAATTACAGATTTTGGGCAAAGACCTGTGGAGAATGCAACCATTTATCTTTTAAAACAGAAAGACTCTTCATTAGTCGATTATACAGCTTCTAACAGGGAAGGTCTGTTTGCAATAAAAACCAAAGAACTTAATGAACCTACAATTCTACAGATTGATGCTGAAAAGTTAATTTCTTACTCCACAAAATTCGATACCATCGACAAATCTATTGATCTGGGAGACATCCAGTTGGATAAAAACCAGATTTCGGATATTGAAGAGGTAAAAATTACCGTTTCGCCGATTAAAATTAAAAAAGATACGGTTGAATACAACGCGAAAGCTATCAAAGTTCGTCCCGACAGTAATATTGAAGAACTACTCAAAAATATTAATGGCGTAGAGATCGACAACGATGGAAAAATTACCGTCAACGGAAAAGAAGCTGACCAGATCATGGTGAACGGAAAGCCTTTTTTCGATAAAGACGGAAAAATTGCGTTAAAAAATCTTCCCGCCGATATTATTAAAAACATTCAGATTACCACCACCAAAACCAAAGAAGAGGAACTTACGGGAAAAACGCCGAAATCACAGAACAAAACCATTAATTTCAATATTGATGAGAAGAAAAACAAAGGCTGGGTTTCGAGAATTTCTGCAGGTTACGGTTCGGATAAACGGTATGACGAAAAAGGGCTGATTAATTATTTCAAGGATAAAACCAAGATCAGTTTGCTGGGTTATACCAATAATATCAATTCACAGGGTGTTTCTATGGATGATGACAATGGTAAAAATTCAAAGCTGGGAATTCAGAAATCTTCGATGATCGGGGTGAATTACAGTGATAAACTGGGCAAGGAAGTCGAAATTGAGGAACTGGGAATCAAACGCAATACGACCAATCTTGAAACGGCATCAAAAGTTTCTAAAACCACTTTTCTTCCCGATTCCAACTTAAAAACAGACTCTGAAAACCGCGCAGAAAACGAAAGAGAGCAATACACGCTGAATTCTACTCTGAGAATAAAGCCGGACACAATCAGTACGATTTCTTTTTCGCCGTCGTTTTCTTTTACAAAATCAAATAATTTCAGAACGGGAAATTCAGCGACTTTTAAGAATGATGAACTTTTAAATAAAAGCCAGTCTTCTACCGTAACGGACTCTGAAAACAACAGTTTCTCGCCTAATCTTCATTACGCAAGAAAATTCAGAAAGAAAAACCGAAGCTTTTATGCCGATTTAATTACTTCGATTCAGCAGAATAAAAACAATAACCTCAGCAATTCCGGTACTTTATTTTTTGAAAACGGAGTGGAAAATGTTGCCAAAAGAGATGTAAGAAATCAGCTCAGTCAGAGTAAAAATCAGAATAACAATTATTCATTTAATGCAAAATATACGGAGCCTGTTTCGGACTCTGCAAGTGTGACGATCAGTATGGAGTATAATTCGAGAAATTCGATGAATGAAAGAATTGTTAATGATTTTGATGCCACAACAAAAAAATATACGGTGTATAATCTTGCTTTATCCAACAGCTCGGATGAAAAAAACAATCAGCTTTCGCCTGAAATCAGTTTTAATTTAGATAAAAAAATGCTGAAAATGTGGACTTCTTTAGGTTTAAATCTTACGGATCTGAACTATCATTCCACTTTCAACGGACAAAATTATGAGCTTCAGAGAAATTTTGCGCTTCCGAAATACAATTTCGGACTGATTTACAACTTCAGCCAGACTTCCAATGTAAGTATTACCAATGTATCCTATTTCACCCTCCCATCTTCCGCAAACCTGATTCCTTATGTAGATGAATCCAATCCTCTGGTAACGTATAAAGGAAATCCTGATTTGAAAAACTCATGGATGAATTCTACGAATGTTTATTTCAACAATTATAATATTCAGAAAAATTTAAACTATTATTTCAATTTCAGTTTTGTGTACAATAACAACAACACAACCAATTATTCATATTACGATGATTCCGGAAAGCAGTTTGTGACTTACGCGAACATCAGCGGAAATAAAAGCGTCTATTTCCTTGCAGGTCTAGGAAAAACGTATAAATGGAACGACCATAAACTGAATGTAAGACCAAGATCAGGATTTAGTTACAGTTTTAACAGAGGTTTTATTAACGGACAGCAATTCACAGGTAATTCTTACAATTTCAGTCCGGGAATCAATGTTACGTACGAAAAAAAGGATAAAATTACCATTAAACCATCTTACAGCATCAATTATAATTTTTCAGAATATAAAAATTACAGCATTGAAAGCATCAAAAATACGTCACAGAATTTCAGTCTGGAACTCACCAATTATTTCTTTCAGACTAATCTTGTTTTCGAAAATGATTTTGAATATAATACGAGTTCGAATATCGCACCGGGTTTCAAGAGGGATTTTTACTTTTTAAATTCTAGTGTAAGTTATACTTTTTTCAAAAAACAGCTTACTGCGCGTGTAAAAGTGTATGATGTTCTCAACCAAAACCAAAGTGTCACCAGAACAATTTCCGCTTCCGGCGTGGAAGACAGAGAAGATTTGATATTGAAAAGGTATGTGATGTTTTCTCTGGTGATGAAACTGAATAAATTTGGAGGGAAGAAGAAATAGTTTTATTTGAATTTCTTTTGTTAAAATCTTTGATTTTTTTAACTTATGTGATCTTTTTTCCATTTAAGTATTAAACTTAAAAAACCAAAGTAGTTAAATCTTTTGTGGTAAAAAGTTTAAAATAAAAGATCCATAAAATAATATTTAATTTAGATTCTTCCTTCGTCAGAATGACAACCTGTTGTTAAAACTTTGTGCTAAAAACCATTTTATGATTAAATTAGCTGCAAATTTTAAACAATGAAGATTCACTTTTCAATTTTGTTTGTTTTTCTGTTTGTTTTTGGAAATTCTCAGACTAAACAGCAACCCGATACTTTTGTAAAGGATAATTTTATTAAAAAAGAAATGTATATTCCGATGCGCGACGGAGTAAAACTGTTTACTTCGGTGTACATTCCAAAGGATATTTCCAACAAAAACAAATATCCGTTTCTGATGCAGAGAACCTGCTACAGCGTTGCTCCTTATGGTGAAAACGAGTACAGAACCAAACTGGGACCGAACCAATATCTGATGAAAGACAAATATATCTTTGTGTTTCAGGATGTTCGGGGAAGATACATGAGTGAAGGTACGTTCACCAATATGACGCCGCAGGTGGATCATAAAACGAAAAAAGACGTTGATGAAAGTACCGATACCTACGACACCATCGATTGGTTATTGAAAAACATCAAAGACAACAACGGAAAAGTAGGACAATACGGAACTTCTTATCCTGGATTTTATACTGCAGTAGGAATTCTGGCACAACATCCTGCTTTAGTGGCTTCTTCTCCACAGGCGCCGATTTCAGATTTCTGGAATGACGATTTTCTTCACAACGGAAGATTTATGATGGGCTATTTCAGAACCTTCCCTGTTTTCGGCGTTCAGAAAACGAAGCCTGAAAATAAAGCGTGGTATTCTGATTCTATGATTAAAGCGACTTCTGAAGACGGTCTGAAATTTTACAGAGACATGGGAACCTTAAAAGACGGTTATGAAAAGTACTACAAGGATAATTTCTTCATGACGGAAATAATGAACCACACGAATTATGATGAATTCTGGCAGAAAAGAAGTCTTCTGCCTCATCTGAAAAACGTAAATCATGCGGTAATGACTGTGGGAGGATGGTTTGATGCGGAAGATCTTTCTGGGCCTTTAAATATTTATAAAACCATTGAAAAAACAAGTCCGAAAGCGAAAAACACAATTGTAATGGGACCTTTCTCTCACGGAGCCTGGGCGTATGAACAGGGAAAACATTTCCACAACCAGATTTATTTCGGAGACAGTATTGCAACGTATTACCAGAAGAATGTGGAAACAAAATTCTTTAATCATTACCTGAAAGGAAATACAAAACAGGATGCAGGTTTACCGGAAGCATTAATGTACGACACCGGTGCAAAACAATGGAGAGAGTTTGCAACCTATCCGCCAAAAGAAGCGCAGAAAGTGAATTTCTATTTATCGAAAGGAACTTTGAAAAACACAGCAGGACAAGGTTCTTCAGAATATTACAGCGATCCTAATAATCCGGTTTTAAGCTCTGATAATTTAAGAGATTTCAACGGCTTCACCCCGAAAAATTATATGTCGGAAGACCAGAGATTTGCAGAAGGGAGACCTGATGTTTTAACGTTTACAACGGATGTTTTAACGGATGATATTACGTTTGCAGGAGAAATTTTGGCTAAATTAAACATTGCTTCCACTTCTACGGATGCAGATTTTGCGGTAAAATTAATTGATGTTTATCCTGACGATTTTAAACCTGCTGAGAAAAAAGACGGGGTGATTTATGGAAATTATCATCAGATGGTAAGAAGTGAAATTATGCCTGCAAGATTCAGAAATTCGAGAGAAAAAGCGGAAGCATTGGCTCCGAACCAGAAAACAGCAGTGAATTTCAGATTGCAGGATGTGGTGCATACTTTTAAAAAAGGACATAAAATCCAGATTCAGATTTCTTCGACGTGGTTCCCGCTTTTTGCGATCAACCCGCAGAAATTTATGGAAAACCCGAATTTTGCAACGAAGGAGGATTACACGAAAGCGTTTATCAAAGTTTTTGATGACAGTGCGATTGAAGTTGAGGTTTTAAAATAATTTAAAAGCTGTTCGGTTGGAACAGCTTTTTTTTATGTTTTTAGTTTCTCAAAGATTGTTAATTTTTTTCAGCTTAATTATCTTCTCAATCTGCGGGAGATAATTAACCACCCAATTTGTCATTTTGAAAGGATCTCAACGATACATTGAAAACTTTGTTTAGATGCTTTCAGCATGACAAACGTACTGTAAATCAACATTCAATTGTTCTGAAAGTTATTTTATTTTCTCGCGGATTTAGCAGATTGTGCAGATTTTTTTTAACTTAATCATCTGCTAAATTTGATTAATCTGCGGGAGATGATAATCATGCAACTTATCATCATAAAAAGATCTCAACGATACATTGAAAACTTTGTTTAGTTAATTTCAGCATGACAAATATACCTTAGATTAATGTAAATAAATCACTCTGCAATGGTACGGAACGTAAGATTCACTCGCGGTGTTTTTACTTTTGTGGTTGGAGGAAGCCGGTGCAGCCAATTGTCCTGCGTGGTTCCTTTCATCACCAACAGACTTCCGTTTTCCAGAAATATTTCGGCTTTATCTTTTGTTGTTTTATGTTTAAATAAGAACTTTCTTTCCGCTCCGAAAGTCAGGGAAGCAATGGCTCCGTGTTTTTTTAAATCTTTTTCGGCATCACTGTGATACGCCATTCCTTCGCTTCCGTCGTGGTATAAATTCAGAAGGCAGGAATTATAGGTTTCGCCAGTAATTTCTTCACATTTTTTCTTTAATTCCAATAATTCGGGCGTCCAGAATTTTGCATATTTCGTCCGTTTGGAATAGGTGTATTCAAATGGTTTTTCACCGAACCAGGCTACTTTTCTTTTGGTCAAAATTAATTTTCCGAAAATAACGGCTTCATCATTTTCCCACGGAATTTCATTAAACAGATAATCGAAATAAAAATCAGCTTTTTCTTTGGAGAACACTTTTCCGTAATAATGAACTGTTCCGTCTTTGGGAAGGATATTTAAAGGATAATCTGATACGCCTTCGAATAAACTCATCATAAAGTTTAATGTTTTGTGATTAATGTTTCAAGTTCTTTGTCATTCCGTAGGAATCTAAGCTAAGTATTTTTAAATTTTAACCTCTAATAAATGATCCCAGATTCACACAAAATGACAATATTTCGTTGATTTTTTTATTAAAATAAGTTTTAGGCTAAAGCCAATTTGGTCAATTGATTATTTTAAACGGGCTAAAGCCCGTTTCTATTGATGGAATAGTTTTATTTTTAAAATTTCAATCAAAATTATTAACTATTCGTAAAAAATTAGTGCAATTTGTGTTTGAAATCAAGAGTACATTTTTGAACTTTCCCAGCCGATAATTAGCTGTTTTCTCTCGCTTCCCCACATATAACCGCCGATTTTTCCGGTTGACTGAATTACTCTGTGACACGGAATTAAAAACGCAACAGGATTGCTGCCAATAGCGGTTCCGACAGCTCTTGAAGCATTTGGATTTCCAATTTTATCCGCCAGATTTCCATAGGTTGATAATTTCCCCATCGGAATGGTGAGAAGACTTTCCCAGACTTTTAACTGAAAATCTGTTCCTTTCAGATGGAGTTTTATGGTGTTCAGTTCCGACCAGTCTTTACTGAAAATAGATAGGGCGTTGTTCTGGAAATCATCTTTCTTTTCAAAAAAAGAAGCATTGGGAAATTTAGCCTGTAAATCTCCCAATGCTTTATGTTGATCGGTTTCAAAAGCCATATAGCAGATTCCTTTTTCTGTGGAAGCTGCAATTACTTTTCCAAAAGGACTTTCGGAAAAACTGTAATTGATGTTGAGGCTTTTTCCTCCGTTTTTATATTCTGCCGGAGACATTCCTTCGATTTTCACAAACAGATCGTGCAGTCTGCTTGTACTCGATAATCCTGTCTCGTAAGCCGTATCAAATAAACTCGCTTTTTCTTCTTTCAGCAAACTTTTGGCATGTTCAAGGCTGATGAACTGCAAAAATTTCTTCGGACTTGTTCCCGCCCAGTCAGAAAACATCTTCTGAAAATGAGCCGGGCTCAAATGAATTTTCTCCGCCACTTCATCCAGACTTGGCTGAAGCTTAAAATTGCTCCGGATATAGTCTATCGCTTTGGCAATTCTTTCGTAATCTATCTGATTCTGTGTAGACATAACATTGAATTTACCTCACAAATTTCCAAAGAATCTACGGCAGAAAAAATCCGTTTCCTGCGGAATTTAGTTGTTGTTATAGATATGATAGTAAGCAAGCATTTTGTAATATAACTTCGCCGCTAAGAATGCGCTTGGTTTTGCCATCGGAGAATCCATTAATTCTACAATATCAAAAGCGACAACGTTACATTTTTCGAATACTTTTCTTAATAATTCCAAAGTCGGATACCACTGTAAACCTCCCGGTTCCGGAGTTCCTGTTGACGGACAAAGCGATGGATCGAAAGCATCAAGATCAATCGTGATGTACACATTTCCTGAAACTTTTTCCAAAACGTCGTTTACCCAGTTTTCGTTGTTGGCAATTTCGTGAGCGAAAAATACTCTTCCTTCAGGTAAATACTCAACCTCTTCCACATCCATAGAACGGATTCCCACCTGTACCAGATTATGTTTCTGATTGGCTTCAAAAACCGCACAGGCGTGGTTGGAAGTAGAGCCGTGGAATTCCGGACGAAGATCTGTATGAGCGTCTAGCTGAAGAACAGTTAAATTCTCAAACTTCTCTCCTACCGCACGAATCGAACCGATAGAAACAGAGTGTTCTCCCCCGAAAAGGGTGAATAGTTTTCCGTCGTTATTCAAAAGCTCTTTTGTTTTCTGGTAAACGGCTTCTGTCATGGCTTCCGGTGAAGAGTTTTCAGAAACTTCTCCTGCTAAATATACTCCTTCCAGATACGGTTCTGTCTGGGTTTCGATGTCATACAGTTCCATGTTTTCGGAAGCATCAAGGAATAATTCAGGGCCTTTATCGGCTCCTTTTCCCCACGTTGACGTTCCGTCGTAAGGAACAGTAACCAACATTACTTTCGAGTTTTCTAACGATGCATTTTCCTCAGGAATTCCTGCGTATGTTTTCATGTTTTATGTAAAAATTAAATGATTTCGGCAAAGATACAAAGAAGTTTGGAGAAGTTGGCGGGTGATGAAAGGAACAACTTCATGAAGTAATCTGATAAATTTTAAAGTATGATAAATATAATTCGCAGATTATAATGTAGACACGAGTAATTCCCGAATATCCACTTTCAAAAACTTCGAGATTTCGTAAAGTGTTTCAACAGAAGGCTGAACTTCATTCGTACACCAGCGAGAAACTGTTGACTCGGTTTTTCCCAAATGACGGGCTAACTCTTTACTGGTTTTGTTTTTTTCAACCAGAACAGATTTTATTCTATTTAAGTTCACTTTCGACACGATGATAATTTATTGACTTCTCCTGCAAATATCGTTAAAATTTAAACACTTGAAAATCAATGTAAAAAAGCAATAAATTATATTTTTACGATAATTTATTTTTACTAAAATATAATTTATTATACTTTTGCAACAATAAACAACCATCATGAAGGAAGAAAAAAAATTTCAAAAATCAGGAATAAGACAATTAAAAGTGCATCAGAAGTACATTTTAAGACCGTATCATCGGTATGTCGTATTTCCTGAAATTCGACTTTGCGGAAAATGGCTTCAGGAAACGGGTTTCAATTGTGGACAATCTGTGCTTGTTTGCCACAAGAAAAATAAAATTATCATCACTCTGAATAAGAAAATGAATTCTGATCGGTAAAAAGGTTTAGCACGGCTTTGAGAAAGTAAGAATGATAAAAAAATTACAAAATTATCTTCCAAATTTTATGAAATAACAAATTCCAATTTACGGAAAACCGTAATTATTAACAGGTTAGTTTTTTTATATTTGATATCATAATTTGTATTGGCGTAATGTGTTTATACTTGAGTTTACCACATCCAAAATTCGCTAAAACAAAGACACAGAAAAAAATATGGAATTAAAAGAAATCCGTGAAATTGTTAAGGAAATCATTTTTGACATTGAGAAAAATAAACTCAATCTGACTTATAGAAATTATGAAACTTTTTTAGAAAGGATTGGAATGGGCAAAAAGCGGAATTTCAAAATTCTAACCAAATTTGACTATCAATTCAAAAAACAAAATATTACACTTTGGTGCAGAAAAGAAGAAGTCAAAAAAATATCTTGGTTTAAAAAGGGTGAAACGGTAACTTTTAGAATGGCGGAAATTTCAGGAGCAACAAGTACAATGGAGAAAAAAGAGAAAAGTGTAAAATATGATTTTGCAGGAAAAATAAACATTGCAGATGCCGAAAGTGGAATTGTTCCTTACGATCACCAAGAAAAAGCATTTTATAATCTGAATCAAAAAATAATTAAGACCAATAAAAATCCTTTTGCAGGTTTATTAGTTTTGCCAACCGGTGGCGGAAAAACGTTGACCACTGCACATTGGATTGCAAAAAATTATTTAGATAAAGGTAAAAAAGTGCTTTGGTTGGCTCACAGACATGAACTTTTGGAACAAGCAAAAAGTACATTTGCCGACAAATTGGCTTTTAACGATATTTTTGAGAACAAAACATCTTTCAATTATCGTATCATTTCAGGCATTCACGATAAACCTATAAACATTAGAACTTCGGATGATTTAATTATTTCGAGCAAAGACAGTCTGAATGCAGGCTTCAACCATTTATATAAAAATTGGATTAAAGGAAATACTGAAGAAATATTTTTGGTTATTGACGAAGCACATCATTCAACTGCAAAAACCTATAGAAAATTAATTCAAAATATTCAAGAAAGTGTTTCGCATTTTCAAATGCTTGGATTAACTGCAACTCCTTTCAGAACGTCGGAAAGCGAACAAGGTTTATTGAAAAAAGTTTTTCCAGACGACATCGTTTATAAAATAGATTTACGGACTTTAATTCGTTTAGGTATTTTATCGGAACCACATTTTGAAGAAGTTGCTACCGGACTTAATTTCATCAAAGATTTATCCGAAGAACAAATTGAACAACTGAATTATTTTGACATTGACAGTATCGGAACAGGTATTGCCAAAACAATTGCAGAAAATGACGAGAGAAATTTAACGATTGTCAACAAATATTTACTCAACAAAGAAAAGTACAAGCAGACCATTGTTTTTGCATTAAACGTAGATAACGCAATTGCTTTAAATGCATTATTCAAAGATGCAGGTGTGAAATCTGACTATGTAATTTCCACTGTAAAAGACCAAGCAACCGGCGTAATCATTTCGAGCAAAGACAACAAAAATAAAATAGCCAAATTTAGAAACGAAGAAATTCAAGTTTTAATCAACGTAAATATTTTGACTGAAGGAACTGACGTTCCTAACGTTCAATCTATATTTTTAGCAAGACCTACAATTTCGTCCATTTTGATGACACAAATGATTGGACGTGGTTTGCGTGGTTTGAAAGCTGGTGGAACAAAGGAAGCTTATATCGTAAGTTTCATAGACGATTGGCAAAACCGAGTTTCTTGGGTTAATCCTGAAAAATTATTTATTGAAGATAATATTGACTTCAAGGATGTTGACAGAGAAACAAAAAAACAAATTTTGCGATTGGTTGCTATTAATAAAGTTGAAGAATTTGCAATTTTAACCAACAAAATTATTGACCCAGAAAAACGTGAAGAACTCGAAAAACTAAACTTTATCGAGCGTTTTCCAATGGGAATTTATCAGTTTAGATTTTTAGAACAATACAATGACGAAGAACCGATAGAAAGAAATTGTGAGGTTTTGGTTTATGATAATATCTTACAATCGTACACGGATTTCATAAACGCTTTACCAAGTTTCTTCGAGCACAATAATTTAACTGAAAGAGATGTTTTGGACGAAGACGAATTGGAAGAATTTGCAGAACAAATTGAAGAAGAATTTTTCAACGGAACCTTAAAATATCCTGCTTATCATTTGCAGGACATCAAAGATATTTTGCAGTATTACACTATTCAAGACGAAGTTCCTGTTTTCATTGAACTCAAAGACAGAGAAAAATATGATATTGACAAAATTGCTTCGGAAATTATTGACAAAGACCTTGGTGAAAAATCGCAAACAGAACTTATCAACACAATTTGGGACAGCAACGAATTGGAATGGCAAACGTTTTTCAACTTCGACAAACGAGGATTTTTAAGAGAAATTAATTTAGCAAAATCGAGAATAAATCATCCTGACCTTTTTCAACGAAAAGGTATTAAACCTACCGAAGAAAAAGAATTGAGAAGTTACGAAAAACTGAAACTTCACGAATTGAGAGAGCAAGACCCGATTTATGAAAAATGGTTGCGTGACGAAGTTTTTAAGAAATTTACAGATAAAGACGGCTTTTATTTTAGCGCAGAAAGTGGTTACAAAAGCAAAAGCAAACTGGATTTTCAAGTTGACCATATCAAATCTATGCACAATGGTGGGCTGACAATTTTAGAAAATTTACAATTATTAACAAGAAGCGAAAACGCTAAAAAAGGAAATAAAGATTAAACCCAATCAATGAAACAAAAATTTCAGAACGGAGGAAATTCCCGGATTGAATCATTTGTTTCAGGAAGCTACAACCGGAGCATTTTCAGAATATTCGGAAATTGAACAGACGATTTCCCCGAAAGTGCTGGCTGAAATGGCAGACTGGATAGCTAGATTTAAAAAGTAATCGAAAAATATTTGCTTCAATTCTGAAACGTTTATTATTTTAGTAAAAAAATTCAGATATGCCTTTAAAAGCTGTGCTGTTCGATATGGATGGCGTGATTGTGGATACGGAACCTCTGCACAGAAAAGCCTATTTTAAAACTTTTAATGATCTTGGAATCGACGTTTCGGAAGAGTTATACGCTTCCTTTACAGGCGCTTCTACCAAAAGAGTCTGTGATACTTTAATTCAGGAATTTAATCTAAAACAGACGTACGAAGACATTGCAAAAACCAAAAGAGATTATTTTAAGGAATACTTTTATAATGATGAAGAATTTGATCTGATTTCAGGCGTAAGAGAACTGATACAGCATTATTACGACAACGGGATCAAATTGATTCTCGCTTCTTCCGCAACGATGGCAACCATCAATATGGTTTTTGAAAAATTTGAGCTTGAACAATATTTTGGAGGAAAGATAAGCGGAGCCGATCTGAAGGAATCCAAACCTCATCCTGAAGTTTTTCTTCTTGCCGCAGAAATGGCCAATGAACCTGTAGAAAACTGTATGGTAATTGAAGATTCCACGAACGGGATTTTAGCATCGCATCGGGCAAATATTTTCTGTGCCGCATACAGAAGTCCGCATTCTAAAAATCAGGATTATACCTTGGCAAATATTGTGGTTTCGGATTATGCGGAACTGGAACTGGATAAGATTTCAAAATATTTTTAAACAGAAAAAGCTCTCAGATATTGAGAGCTTTTGTTTATTATTAAACACCAATTGCACGAATAGTTTTCACAAATTTCACAATTATTACTTGTGTTTTTAGTGCAAAAATTTGTGTTGTCTGTGTTTAAATATTTATTTGTAACCCAAAAGTTTCAGCACGTCTTCCGGTTCCTGCTTCTCACGGAAAATTTCATACTGCAATTCACCGTTTTCGTCTTTCTGAATCAAAATATGTCTCGGCTGCGGCATTAAGCAGTGATGAACTCCGCCGTATCCTCCGATGGTTTCCTGATATGCTCCTGTGTGAAAAAATCCGATGTACAAAGGTTTCGTATCGCTGAAAACAGGCAGGTAAATCGCATTGGTATGCTGTTCAGAATTATAATAATCATCCGAATCACAAGTTAATCCACCCAAGAAAACTCTTTCATACGTATCTTCCCATCTGTTCAGCGGAAGCATGATAAAGTGTCTGGAAATTGCCCATGTATCGGGAAGCGTTGTCATGAAAGAAGAATCGATCATATTCCATTTTTCTCTGTCGTTCTGACGTTTCTGGGAAATGATTTTATAAATATTGGCTCCGCTTTCACCAACGGTAAAACTTCCGAATTCTGTATAAATATTCGGTTCTTCCACTCCTTCCTCTTCACAGAATTTTTTGATCTGAGAAACGATCTCTTCCACCATGTACTGATAATCGTAGTCGAACTGCAACGATGTTTTGATCGGGAAACCTCCTCCGATATTCAGAGAGTTGACTTCCGGAGCAATTTTCTTCAAACGTGCGTATACACGAAGACATTTATACAGTTCGTTCCAGTAATATGCCGTGTCTTTGATTCCGGTATTGATGAAGAAATGAAGCATTTTCAGTCTTGCATTCGGATGCTCGGCAATTTTCTGGCTGTAGTAAGGAATGATGTCTTTGTATCCGATTCCTAATCTTGAGGTATAAAACTCGAACTTCGGTTCTTCCTCAGAAGCAATTCTGATCCCGATATCGAAAGTGGTATCAATGCTTTCTGTAAGTTTATCCAGCTCACGGTAATTATCCAGAATCGGGGTAATATTTTCAAAACCGCTGTTAATCATCTCTGAAATTTTCGCCAGATAATCATCTGTTTTGAAACCGTTGCAGATTACTTCTATATCTTTCGTGACTTTTCCTTCTTTGTAAAGAGATTTTACGATATCCATGTCATAGGCTGAAGAAGTTTCTATGGAAATGTCGTTTCTTAAAGCCTCTTCCAATACAAATTTAAAATGACTGGATTTTGTACAATAGCAATATCTATAATTCTTTTTATAATCGGTTTTCTCAAAGGCTTCCCTGAACCAGCTTTTTGCCTTCTGGATATTTTGAGAAATTCTCGGCAGGTAGCTAATTTTTAGCGGAGTGCCAAATTTTTCAACAACATCCATTAAAGGAATGTCGTGAAACAACAAATTGTTCTCAGAAACATTGAATTCCTCGGTAGGGAAATACAACGTCTGATCAATAAGTTCCGAGTACTTTATTTTCATTTCTAAACAAGTGAATTAAGAATGCAAAATTGCTAAAAAAGTTTGGTTTTTTAGCGTTAAAATTATTATAAATTTTAATGGATTTTATTGAAGAAAATAAAGCTAAATTATCAATATGTAAACTTAAGAATATATTCCTGTCTTTTATTTTCAGAAATTCCCAAAGCCTCTTGAATATATCGATCCATAGAACCGTATTTGTTGTTAATTTCATTAAAAGCAGCATCCAGATAACCGGTTTCTATCCAGCTTAATTTCTCGAGAACTATAATGTCCATTTTCGGGTAGATAAAATGCAGGTTATCGGCTAAATGAAGTCTTTTATCGATTAATTTTTTTCTGTAATTATTGGATAAAAGATAATTGTTGTAAATGGTTTCTTTATCGAATTTTAAAATCGTAAGAATGAGAGCGGTTGTGATTCCGGTTCTGTCTTTCCCTGCGGTGCAGTGGTATAAAACCGGCTGATCTGATTCTAAAATTTCTGTGATAATTTTTCTTATGATTTCTGGGTTTTCTGTGACGTAATCTTTATAAAAGTCATGCATTCTTTTGTCTGCATCTGCACCGCTGACTTTTCCTTTTAAAACCAATTTCTTTGCCTGATCCAACTGATCGCCTTTATCTTCAAACGCTGAATAATTTTTGTAAACAATTCCTTCCGGAAGATGGTCGGGCTTTTTTGCAATTTCCTTTGAATTCCGAAGATCGATAATTTTTCTGATGCCTAAATTTTCAAGTTGTTTAAAAGAAGAATTTTTCAGTTTATATAAATTTCCGCTTCTGTATAGTTTTCCTTCTTTCAGTGTTCTTCCATCGATATTTTTTATACTTCCAACCGTTCTGAAATTGTTGACTTTTTTAATCTGAATATCTTTTCCAGCTTCTCTTTTTCCAAATTCGGGTGTGGAAAATTGCTGTGTCTTGCAGGAGAAAACACAGAGTAATGTGATGGTTAGTAATGATATTTTGATGAGGTTTTTCATTTTTATTTTCTCACATATTTCACGAATCTACACCGATGTTCGTGTTTGATTTTTTATGTTTTGGCTAAAGCCGGTTGATGTTTTTTAATTTTAAAAGCGGATAACTTTATTATTTTTTTATAAAATCAAGCTCGTGCAATTTGTGAAAACATTGTCAATTAAAAATGGACTAAAATCGTTCCTGTTGATCCGTTGTTCTACATATCTTACAATATAAAATTGTTTGTCCGTTTATCAACCTAAAGCTTCGACAGGCTCAGCTTGACATCGCTAAAAATCAAGCGTTTAGTATTAGAGGTGTCACACTGAGCTTGTCGAAGTGCCTGTTATAAATAATTGATTTTCATATCAGTGCATAGTAATAGGTTGTTTAACGGATATTCAAATATAAAATCAAATTTGTGCAATTTGTGAAAACATTCGTGCAATTAGTGTTTACACTACAAATAGTTTTTCCCAACAAAAATCAGCAAATCTCCTGTTTCATATTGAATAGAAACTTCATCTTCCACAGCAAAATTTCGTGTTCCGATTCTGGAAGTAATATCTAATTTTCCGTTTATCAAAGCCCAGTTTAATCCTTTGGTCGTAATATTTTCAACTGACGGAAACGGATACAAAGAAATCATTTTGTCTTTCACTCCTGTTACAGCAAATTCTTTCGGGATAAAATAATATTCTGAAACTTCATCATAGAATTTGATATCGAATTGATCTTTAAAACCAAAAGCCACGGTAAGATTTCCCAGAAAATGATCCTGCTCTCCCCCACTTCCACCGAAAACATCTACTTTTTTAAAATCTTTTTCTGCAATAATTTCCAAAGCTTTCTGAAAATCCGTTTTATCCTGATCGGGCGTATAAATGAATTTGTCTTCATATATATTTTCATCCGAGCCGGAATGCGAGTCGAAATCTCCGGAAATAAAATCCAGCTTATCTAAAGGAAAATCCAGGTTTTTTAGATAATGAAAAGCACCGTCTGTACAGGCAATGAGACTGTATTCTTCAATGTTGGGAAAAGATTTGGGAGGATCTCCGTTGATGAAAAGCAGTACTTTATCTTTCATTCGGGTTCCAGTATTCTTCCGGTTCGTTGTTGATTTTTGAAATGTATCTTGCCAAAACAAAAAGATAATCGGAAAGTCTGTTGAGATATTTAATGAGTTCCGGACGCACTTCTTCCGATTCGTTTAAGAATACCAAAGAACGTTCTGCTCTTCTGCAGATTGTACGTGCTGCATGTAAAAATGTTGCTGCTTTTCCGCCTCCGGGAAGGATAAAATACTGAAGCGGTTCGCATTTTTCGTCAAAAGCATCCATCCAGTTTTCAAGTTCTTCGATTTCGGCATCTGAAATGATTAAAGAAAGCCGCGATTTTCCGTTTGCCAACATGAGTTTATCCACCGGAGTTGCCGCTTCGGAACCTACGGTAAATAAATCGAACTGGATTTTTTTTAGCTGTCTTAACACTTCTTCATCTTCAATATGGCTTTTGGCGATTCCGATGAAGGAATTCAGCTCGTCTATATTTCCGTAACTGTCGACTCTCGCACTTGCTTTTGAAACTCTTGTTCCGCCGTACAAAGCGGTCTGACCTTTATCTCCTGTTTTTGTATAAATTTTCATAGGACTAAATTAGTTTTTTAAAATTAGGTTTACAAATTTTGAGTTTAAGGAACTTTACATTTGTGATTCCGGCTGCGACCTAACCCAGATTGCAGCATTTGTCTGAGCTCATTTATCTTTTCGGCGGCAGCTTCGCTGCCGCCGAAAAGATAAATAGCGAGTGCGGAAAGCTGGAAACAGCTTCTTAAAAATAAAGATCCTTCGACTGCTTCGCGCTCAGGATGACATCGCTAATACTAACTGTTCTAATAATCTAGTTTTTTTTGTTTTTTTTTAAAAAAGATTAGTAAAAAGCAAAAATAAGCAAAACGGTTAAAACCTTTGCTATACAAGGCTTTATAAAAAGAGTAGTCTTAGTTCGGAAGTCGGTGTCTGATAGGTTTGGGGCTTAAATTGACAAGGTTAGGTTACTAATTCGTTACCGATTGACAAAGGTAATGATATGGCTTAACTGATTATATTTCAGTCTTTTGCGCCCTTTTCTACATTCCCTTGTAACTCAATGTAATTTAATTTTAAACATTAAACATTTGAGTTATGGAGCAGACAAAAAAATCGACGTTCAAACTGCTTTTCTATTTGAAAAAGAACGAACTGAAAAAGAACGGTAATGCCCCGATTATGGCACGTATTACCATTGACGGAACCCCTAAGACTTTCGGAACAAAGTTAGAAATTGACCCCAATAATTGGGATTTGAAACACGGAAGAGTTCAGGGAAAAAGTGCGCAGGCACTAAGCATTAATAAAAAACTGGATAACATACGTGGGCGTATCGACAAGATTTATGAAGATATGCTGAAGCACGAGGGCTTTGCGACCGCCCAAAAAGTAAAGCTATCTTTTTTAGGTGTTGGTGTAATGGATGATGCAATACTTAAAGTCTTCAACGACCAAAATGAGGATTTTAAAAAACTGGTCGAAAAGGAAGAACGCTCACAAAGCACCTACAACAAGTATATCACAGTTTACAATCATCTTACCACGTTTATCAAAGAACGCTATCATCGTGATGATATGGCTTTCCGGGAATTGACTGCCGATTTTATCCGGGAGTTTGATTTTTACCTCCGGTACGATTTACAGTCTTCGCATAATACGGTTTGGGTGTACACGATGCCTTTATTAGCCGTTGTGGAACTGGCTATTAAAAAGGGCTTGATACGTGATAATCCGTTTCAGGATTATGAAATCAATATGGAAGAAACTGACCGGGGTTATATCCTTAAAGAAGATGTAGAAAAGCTGATGATGTGCGTACCACCGCACCCACGGTATGAACTGGTAAAAGACCTGTTTATTTTTAGTTGTTTTACCGGACTTGCTTATGCGGATATTAAAAAACTGACAAGGAACAATATTCAATCATTCTTTGACGGTCATCAATGGATTATCAGCAGGAGAAAGAAATCAGATATTGCTTCAAATGTTCGGTTAATGGAAATCCCTAAGCGTATCATTGAGAAGTATCAGGGTACGACAAGGAATGAATTTATCTTTCCGGTTCCGACTAATGCAACCTGCAATACGCACATAGGTAAACTGGTTGAAAAAGCAGAGATTATTACAGAACAAAAAGTAACCTTTCACACGGCAAGGCATACTTTCGGAACAATGTTTTTGACCGAGGGCGTACCGCTTGAAAGCCTTAGCAAAATGATGGGGCATAAAAACATTTCCACCACACAGATTTATGCTAAAATTACAAGCCAAAAAATCAGTAAGGATATGGATTTAGTTACCCCTAAATTCAAAGCAATGGAAGAAGCGTTTATGATGGCAATATAATCGGCTTTTATCTAATCACAATGAGCAGAACTTAACGGTTCTGCTTTTTTATGCCTATGCTTTTTGTGTAGGTAAAGCACATTTACTTTCCTCTATGCAATCCAACGCTGTAAAAGAGCTTATTACCTACTTCAGAAATAGAAAATTGAAAAACGAAACCTTTATCTAACGCTCCCTGCTATTCCATTTTTCAAATTTCTATTGCAGGCTATCATAGCCTGGTCATTAATGCCATAAAAATTTAGAACAGAAAATTTCCACAATCAACCGGTAAAAAGGCAGCTAAGTTATAGCGGGCAGCCACCGCACACACACACCAATAAAAAAAACGAATGAACGGTTTCCCCCTAAAGGAACCCCCATTAAATCATTTTTTTTCTTGGTCATCGCTGTTGCCCGCTTGGATTATCTGCTTTCTTTTTTCCGGTTTTTCTTTTGGAAAAATTTATGCGAAGCGGAGCAGAGCAAACCACAACGGGAAGCGGGAAACGAGAAAAGCGAGTGAGTAAATAACATTTTTTCAAACATCAAAATTTTAGCATTATGGCACACAACATCAATTTCAACGAGCAAACAGGACGTCATTCATTCTTCAGCGTTCAACAAAAAGCGTGGCACGGTTTGGGGCAAATCGTAGAGCAGTACCCAACAAGCGAGGAAGCAATAGTACACGCAGGTTTAGATTACGAGGTTATCAAATCCCCACTGTTTACACAGGGCAGAACAATGAACATAGGCGACAGCGGAGAACTAATTGAATCTAATGACATTTTAGTACCTAACAGTTTCGCAACACTCCGCACAGACACTAATAGACCGTTAGGCGTAGTAGGTAAAGACTACCATATCGTACAAAACCGTGAGGCGTTCAATTTCTTTGATGCTATTGTAGGCGGAGGCGATGGGATATTGTACGAAACCGCAGGAGCATTGGGCAACGGGGAACGCATTTTTATTACTGCCAAGCTGCCCGACTATATCCGAGTAGGCAAAGGCGACGATGTTACAGAAAAGTACATCTTCTTAACCACAAGCCACGACGGTAGCGGAAGTATTACCGCAGCATTTACCCCTATCCGTATCGTATGCCAAAACACCCTTAACGCATCATTGCGGAGTATGACCAATGTAGTGCGTATCAAACATACGTCAGGAGCAAAACAACGTATCGAGAACGCCCATAAGATTATGGGACTTGCCAATACTTTGAGCAACCAATTAGAGGGCATTTTTAACCAGTGGACAAAAGTACGAGTAACAGACCGTGAAGTAAGAAAGTTAATCCAGTTGGCACTATGCCCGAACAAAGAAACGCTTGACCTGCTGAAAAAAGGTGCGGAAGATGAGGTTTCCACCGTGTTCAGAAACACCGTAGATGATGCCTTTCAGTACGCTATGATAAGCGACACTCAACAAATGGAAACTACCAAAGGCACATTGTTCGGGGCTTATAATGCCGTTACAGGCTACTTTCAGAATGTACGCAATTATAGGGATAGCGAAGCCAAACTACAATCTATTGTAATGTGTGGTACAGCACAGCTAAAGACCCAAAAAGCCTTTGAACTGTGTACAGACTTTGCCTATTCAGGAGCAGAGATTTTAAACTTCAATTAATCATCTAAGGCGACTGCCTGCAAAGGTGGTCGCCTACTAAAAACAAAAGATATGAAAGCATTAGATAAAATGGATAGCCTCGATAAAGTGGGCTTATTATGCAAACTGTTTCCCGCAGAACTGGAGAACCTGCAAAACGCTATAAAAACGCAATGCGACTACTTTTTGCAAAATGAAACCGCCTTTCGTGAGGGTTGGTATCAAAAGGGATTTTTCACGGCTGAATTTTGGTACAGGCTTGTGCAGAATGCACAAAAAGGAACAGCCCAAAATGAACCTCTTTGGAAACGCCCGAACTGGTTTACAGACCATTTTTTTGACGGACACAATTCAATTTTCGCTATTCACTGCCTGATTGAATATACAGAGGATGCACAATGCAACCTTCAATTAAAACAGACGATACACCTGCTTTTCGGGACTGACAAATTTTTACAGATAACCTTAAACGATAAATAATTATGGCTAATTGGTGCAACAATACGGTTGTTTTTGAGGGAACATCCGAAGCAATCGAACAGATAACACAGCTATTCAAATCAATGGCTGAACAGGAACAGAAAGACGACTGCGGGCAATTACCCGATTTCGTACAGGACACTCACGGAGATTATTTCTACAATATCAGTCAGGACAATGAAAGTGCGGGCGTATTCCAGTATGAAACAAAATGGTCGCCAAATACGGAAGCCGTGAAGCAGATAGCCGAACATTTAAAAGTGGACTTTACACACGAGTATGAGGAATTAGGATGCTTAGTATATGGTCAGGCAATATTTGAAGACGGCATACTAACAAACACCTGCTTAGATAGTCAGGACTTTTGCAGCTATGATTTAGACGAGGACACAGACACGTACCATTTTGAGGGCAAGGAGTACGACAGCGAATGGGAAATACTCGACACCCTATTAGAACGTAAAATCGAAAATCAGTTAAACACCACTAAAATTTAGAACGATGAAACTATCAGATAAAGCGACAGCACATATTTTGGTTAAAGCCAATACTAACAGCGAATGGGATAATTGCGGGTTTGCAATTATCCACCTATCCGAAGAATGGAAAAAAGAACAGGAAAAACGGCTTGCACTGGTTAAGCCGTTAGAGGGCAATTCTTATTTCTGCTCAATGAACTACTATGATACGGCAGTAGATTTTTACAGTACAGGCGAAGACGATAACCCGAACATTGAAGAAATGCTAAACGGTAAGGAATGGGTATTCGTGGAGCTTGACGAGCAAGAGCAGGAAACGTTTACCGTTCCTGAAAACCGACTGGATTGTTTCAGGCTTGTATTGCGGGCAAACGGTACAGGCTACTATACAGCATACGGAAAGCATACGAGCGAAGAATTTTGGACGGAAGAGTTTTCATTAATCAAGTTAATTGCTTAATCAGAAAAATTCAGCACAATGAAAATCAGAGATAAAAACGGAAATTGGATTGAAGTTACTGACCTCAAAAAAGGTATTTGGCAAACTGGGTGGTACAAAGAATATCAGCATAACCCACCCGTTGAAAGCGATAAGGAAAGACAGGCATATTGGGCAGATATACACGAGAAATTATTAGCTTTAAAAGTAGGGTTAAATAACCCGAAAAATTAACAAACCGCCTGACCCGAAAAGTCGGGCGGCAAAAAGACAGATCCTTCCGATGGTCGGAACAGTCTTTTTGCATTGAATAGGTGTAACCCCTTTGTCAAAATGCAACCGCTCTGCACTTTCCCCATTTTACATTTTATCAAAATAGGTTACGATATTATTGTGTGGGATATTCAGTATCCCATTATTTGTTTTGTAATGACTTCTTTTCTTTCCACACAGCGACCAAAGAAAAGAAGCAAAAGAACGTCGCTTGGTTAATTTTGTCTTTTGTTTTTTTTGTAAGCTATCAAACAATTTCTAATTGATTAAATTTGAAATTTGTCAACAATTACAAATCGCTAAATCAAAGTAATGATAGAAACTGAAATTTCAATAACAGTAAACAGAAAGCCTGATATTAATTTAATAGAACAAAAAATTATCGAAAACAAATTTCAATTTCCAATTTACATACGAGAATATGAATTTAGTTATCAAATAAATTTCACGAGCGATTATGAAGAATGGGAATTGGATACAGCAATTCTCAATAGTTTCCCAGGATATGAATTTACTAAAAACCTTGAAAAAGGGCGAAAAGAAATAAGAATTCAAATAATGAGATACCAGTCTGAATTATCGACTGATGGTTGGGGAAGACAGATTGAAAATCCATTAAATGAAACGAAATATCTTGTAAAAACCTCAGCAAGCAAACCTGAAAAATTCAGCCCTAAAATCAAAGTTTTATTTGAAGACAAAGAGGAATATTACTTTATTAATATTGTGGATGGCATTAACAAAACCACCGATGAAAAAGGTTTTTTGTTGTTAGATGACTTCAAAACAAAAAATGAGGATGGCAATGCTGAAATTTTAAAAGATAAACTTTACAAATCTCCTCAAGAGGCTTTCCAATGGGGATTTTACAAAATATCTGATGTTGTAGAAAACGATTTTAACATATATCTTGAAAACAAAAAGAAAGAAATCAGAGAAATTCAAAAGCTACCTCGAAAAATCATCCGTGATTTTATAAATGCTTGTAATAGCTCCGATGAAAGTAATATTCTGAAACATCTTGACGAACAAATAATTTTTGAGAAACGTAAGAATTGGAAAACCATTTTTGAAGTCGAAGGAATTTCAAAATTCAAAGAATACCTTAGTTCTTCCGAACAAGAATTATGCGGCAAGGATTTTAAAATTAGGTCATCTTGGAATTTTAATTTGCCCAATGTCACTATTGGTGTAAAATATTTTCCTTCTTCAGTTGACAAAGGAAGTAAGTTCAATCTTAAATATGAACAAATGACAATTACATTAGATAATAATAAGATTGTCGGTATTATATATGAAATTTAATAAAATTTATCATTGAAATTCGGATACGAAAATGATTGCTAATAGTTACTTGGTCGCTACTTCAATGGCTTTTCTAAAATCATCTGCATCGCTGCCAATAAGCAGATAACCTGCAAAACCAATCTCTAAAATAGATTTTACTGTTTTTTCTGTATCAATATCGCTATGGGCAATCAGCTTAATGGTTGGATATTGCGTTCTTAATTTTTGAAGCTGCTCAAGCACATTCTTGTTGTAAAAATCAAGGTCTATAATACAAACTTTGGGAAGCTCTTTTAATGCTGATAATTGAGATAATCCGTCTTCAATGTTTTCCGAACGAAATAATACTTCAAGCCCTGAAGCAACGAGGTTATCACAGGTCAAATCCAAAATCGGACTGTTATCATTGATAAAGGCAAGAGTAATTCTTTGTTGTGCTGTACCAGTTTCCATATCATACCTTTTTTGTGTTGATGTAGCTCCGCACAAAAAAGAAGGCGCAGGCAAACTACACTTACCGACATTGAGGCACTGGTATACCCGACAACGAATAAGCGAGCGCCCACGCCTATGACGTGAGCGTTCCTACTTATCTGTCCCGTTGTCTTAAAAATTACCAGTTTTCAATGTGGGACTTAAAGCAAAAACACTTTAAGTATTTTCTATATTTTCGATAACAAAGATACTGAACTCTTTCCTTTTTGATAGCATATAATACAAAAAGGTTACGGTAAAACTGCTTTATGTGAAATATAATTCTGTTCCAGTATTGTCAGAATATCGCTTTCCTTGTAAATAATCTTACCGCCTATTTGTATATACGGCAGGATATTATCATCACGATATTGCTGTAAAGTCCGTTTGCTGATATGGAGCAACTTACACACATCTTCGCCCGAAAGGTATATTTCGCCGTTCATTACAGGGCGGTAGTTTTTCAATATGCTTTCGATACGGTTTCTTAGTTGCGTTATCATTTCCTGATGGACAATGATTTCTTCATTGTCATTCGTGAATAAATCCATTTTCGGTAGTATTGTACGGCTGTCCGGCTTCGAGCAAAGCCTGCACGTCCGAGCGTTTATAATAATTCTTACGGTTTAGTCGGGAATAGGGCAATAAGCCTTTGTCCTTGTAGGTCTGCAAAGTCCGTTTGGTTATGTTCATCATCAAACATACTTCTTGGTTATCGAGCCACTTCTCTTCTTTGAAAATAGGCGTGTATTTTCTCGTGGCATTTTCGGTCAGTTCCAAAAGTTCCCGTAGCCCATTATTCATTCCGTCCAATGCGGACTTTTGTATTGCGATAACTTCCATAATCTGCTCATTTTTTCTGTGGAAGTCGAATTTATAAAGGCTTGTAGTAGTGATAGGGAATGTTGCAGGGTTTGGCTTTGAGAGGTAGTGTTTGGCGGTTTACTTTTGCCATAAACAAAAAATCGGATAACCTTTTGGGTTATCCGATTTTACTACTATTTGGAAATACTTATTTAATTGTATGTCGCTTGGAATGTCCGTAATTTAGTTTTAAAGCCATTTTTCCAATTAGAATAATCTGTAACATCCTGGTCAATTTCTGTTTTAGTTGGTAATAGCGGAATTGTTGAAGTCCCTCCATCGTGTTCCGTCACGGAATATTTTCCGAATAAATTTAAAAGAAAGTCAACGTCTGTTTGCTCTGTGACGATATAGCTTGATAAATTACCCTTTTTTAAATGAATGTTTTTAGAAAACCGCTCGTAAGTTTTATTGGATAAAACTTCCTCAACAGAGCGTTCCAACAACATCCTAAATCTTTTTCTTGCAGAATCAAGTTTGGTTTCTCGTCCGTGTGCATCAGTTAATGCAAGAGCATCGTGCTCGGATAATATTCTTCGGATAGAATCAACTCTTTCTTGTACATTTTTAGCTAAATATGGAATTTCATCTGTAACAATACCACTTACCCCATTGTATTTGTCAATTCCTATTATCGCGCAATCCACTGACGTGATTGCTTTATGTGTATCTATAAGCAGGCGTAAAAATGATAAATCGTGAGTAAATACAACTATCTGTCGGTTTTGGGAAAGTTGAACAATTTTATCTGAAATTTTATCTCTATAATCCATATCTAATGACGTAACAGGGTCATCAAATATGATTGTGTTCAGACGATTTTCTATCGTGCATTCAGCTAAAAAATTAGACAAGGCAATAAGTTTTTGCTCACCTTCACTTAGAATTGAATTGATTGAATCATTGATACCGTTCAAACCGCATTTTTGAAATGTATTTCCTTGACTGGTTCTCGTTTTTGAAATCAAAACTTTACTTGCCAAATCACGATTAAAGAAATTAAGATGTGAAATAAACTCTTGGTGTTGCAAACTCACAGCTTGATTTTCCATTAACTCGCCAATTTTTCGTGAGATTGCAGTAGTCGTAAGTTGCGATTGACAATGACTTATCCAAGATTTGTATTTGTATTCATCGAAATATCGAAGAATTGTCGTCTTGTTGTTAAACAAAAATTCTTTAGCAGTTAGCTCACTAAGTTCAGCAACTAAAGCATTTCTATTTTGTACAAGTTGAGTGTTTTGTGCAATTTGAGAATCAATGTTCGGAATTATATTTGTTATCTCTGGGGTCAGAGATTGTAAATTGATGTTCAATTCACCACCATTTTGTAAAAATGAGATGATTGAATTTCTGAATGTGGAAACAGAATCAGAAAATTGAGTATAGTTCGTTCTGAAATCTGGTATAAACTGTTCTAATTCTGTCAGGTTTTCAATAGGCGGGATAACTAATGAATTGTATAAGTTATGTTTTTGTTGGATTGTAAGGTTAATTGCGTTTAATTGCGTTGAAACGTCATTCAAAACGAATTGATTGAATGTCGTCAATCTTTGTTGCGCTGCTTCATCAAGTTCCTGTTGGCACAACACGCATTTTTCCAATGAAATTAAAGAGGGAAAAGTTTGACCGTCTGACAGATTTGAACTATGAGCATAATTTTTTGCTGCTTCCCACAATGTTCGCCAAGGATTTGTACCAAACCCTTCCAACGAGTTTATATTTTGTAGTTCTGTAGTAGCAATTTGATACGCTTCGTTTACGCTTTCAAAAGTGGTTCTGTTTGCCCTTACTTCGTTTATTTTTTGTTCGTTGAATAACGATTCTATTTGTTGTAATTGTTGAATATAGTTACTGATTCGACCTTTTTGACTGTTTAAATTCGTAATATTTTGCTGGGGGTTTTGTGCTGTTATTAAGTTTGTAAGTTCTTGCTTTCTATCAATGTTTGTTTGAGTAAATTGGATATATGAATCAACGTTAGCTCGCTGTAAATTTTCTATCGTTCCATACCATTGTCCTGTGGAGGATTGAAGTAAATTTTGTGGCAACTCTGGTTTTTGTGTAATGTATGAGGCAACAGACAAACTAAATGCTTGCGAAATACTTCCAAAAGTTGAAACCAGCTTTTCTAAAACATCAATTCCAACAGGTTTATATTCTGTAGGATTTTCATTATTGATGTAAATATCTCCACAATCATTGTCAAAAAGAAAAATTGAATTAAGGATAGGGTTACTCGGACTATTTTCTGTCCAAGAAAAACTAATGTTTGAACCATTGTTTTCTACAACAAAATCAACTTGTTGTTGATTAGAGGATGGATTGAAAACATTCTTTTTTAGTGTAACGCTTGGATTTCGGCTCCAACAAAGCTTTCTCAAAATACGTGAGTAGCTTGATTTCCCCGAACCATTTCCGCCATAAACTACTGTCAAACCCGTATTGGAAAATTGTAAACCTCCTTGATTGTGTAAGGCACAAATATTAATCGGGTTGTTTAGGCTAATTAGTTTGGGATAACTTCCAATTGTCGCAGTTGTTGTTGGAATGTGAGTGCTGTCAAGCGGAATAGGGTTTAAAGCTATTGTATTGTCGCCGCATTCTTTTTTCACTAATTGAACAAGTTCATCAATATCGTTTTGTGTAAGTGTTGTTGATGTAACAAGTCTTCGTAAAGCATCTTGGACAAACGCTTGTCTGCCACCTTGTGACCAGTTTAAAATATCCTGATATATAGACATTATTTATATATTTAATTTATGTTGCGTCCCATATTACAGATAGTACATTTATTAACCTGCAAAAATAGTTAAATCACAAATTTAATTATGCTTTGTTATTGGGCTTGGCTGTTCATTTTTTACTTC
The DNA here is from genome assembly GCF_002177115.1 of Chryseobacterium mucoviscidosis. Taxonomy (GTDB): domain Bacteria; phylum Bacteroidota; class Bacteroidia; order Flavobacteriales; family Weeksellaceae; genus Chryseobacterium; species Chryseobacterium mucoviscidosis. Next base: position 144,469 of record NZ_MVAG01000114.1, read on the forward strand.
CTCTTGTTGTTGTTTTTCCTTTTTCTCACGGGAATAAACCCAAAGCGACAATAACCCGAATATCATTAGTGCATAAGATATCCATTTACCAATCTTTTCAATCAATTTGATAAAAACCGAACTCTCATAAGATGAGAAACCCTCTGCTCCCATAGGGTTGCGTCTGTAAAACTTTCTCCGGTTAATCCAGTAACGAAGTCCCAAGCCTGCAACCAAAAATATTATTCCGCTAACCAATGATGCAACCATAACAAAAACACTTTATTTCTACTGTTTGAATTTACAAAAATATTTGTTTCAATCTGTAACGATGTGTATTAAATACGAAAACGGCTTACCTGTCAGATAAGCCGTTTTTTTTTATGAAATGACCTGTAATTTTTAATCACTACTATTAAACTGGAAAGTTATCTGTTTTTCATTTCCAAAACCATCCGAAATCCAAACATCAAAAGATTGTGATACGGTAGATGTTGAAGTGTAATACAACCGGAACTGCTCCGTTGGCAATTGATATAGGTCATTGGGCTGATACGGCGGTTCATTGTAGTATTGCAACGTTCCCTGCCCATCAAACTGGAAATAGCGAAGGAAATACTGCGTATTGCTGTAATTGCCTGTACGCTGTATGGTAATGCGTATTTCTACGGTCTGCCCGTTGGCAACATCTTTAGGCACTGGCATTACATTGACCTCAAAAGGAAAATTGTTCTGTATTTCGAGTTCATCATCTTTGTTGCAAGATACCAACGTAACCGAAGCTGTTAGGATTGTCAGGAATACATACAACGGCAGTAGCCCTGTTCTGAATTTATTGAATATTGCTATCATTGTTTTACGTTTTAAAAGTTAAACTTTAATCCCACACCTGCGGATGGACGGAACTGTTCCAGATCCGTCCCCCACAAAACTTTTGTACGCCCTTGTAGGACTAATACAAAACGGTCGGACAGGTAGGTTTCAAAAATGAGGCGACCGCCTGCTCCGTAGATAAAATTATCTTCGCTCAATATTTTCGCACCGTCGTACAGCATCGCTTCGCCCCGGTTGATGGCTTCGTAACCGACCACGCCCGTTACGGCGAAATTCAGCGTAATGTTCTTACGGGCATCTCCCAACAAAAAGAAGCTGTAACCGCCCTCTGTGGAATAGGTTTCCTGCGGTATGCGCAGGTCTTTGTAATCGTGGTACTGGTGGGTATATTCCAACGCCCAAAGCTGATAGTTACCATTCTTACCGTTTACCGTCATTGCTGCGCTGATGTAGTAATCATTGCCAATCTTATCATCGGACAATACACCTGCACTTATTTCCAATCCTTTCTGCTTCGGCAACATTCTTTGCGCCTGTGCAGCCGTGATGCCTATCAGGACAAACAGCACGGTATAGATATACTTTTTCATATTCTTGCTTTAAAGGGTTATTAAAATTTCAGGTGCATATCGTCAATCAAACGGGCTTTGATTAAATCGGAATTTTCGACGTGCAATGTTTGATGCCTGCCACCGTTTTTCTCGAAAATCTCAATCAGCAGTACCTTATCATCGGCAATGGTAAACTGGTCTAACAGGAACACATTTTGTTCGGTCGATTTTCCGGAAATACCGTCCAATGGCTTGTAAGTTCTCAAAGGAGTTAAAGGGCGTTCCTGGACTACGGTGCGTTTAGCTACCTTTTTATCCACTACTTTGAAATTGATGAAATCAATCTCGAAAGGAACATTGGCACGGTTTCTCAATTCAGTATGGAAATAGTATTTGCCGTTATGTATGTAAATCCCTTTTAGTATAAACTGAATGCCGAAACTCTTAGCACCGATATGCTTTACAATGCGTTTGTCTTTCTTGTAAATGGTTTCCAAAAGCAAGCCTGCCAGTGACGGCGAATTGTTGCCCAGTTCTTCAAAAAGCACATCGTTACCTTTGGCTTTATCCACCGCTTTTTGCATCGTGAGCAGGTCATAGCTCATTGCCTCCGGGTAGGAACTGTAATACACGTTGAAACTATAAAAACGTCCGTCATTCGTAATAACGGAAAAATTCGTTTCCGGCTCAAAGTCCCTTACAGATGCTTTTACACGCAACACGTTTTCCGCATCTTCGGCTTTCCCTGCAATAAGGTATTCGCTGCCCAAATCCACGTAACGAATGGCAGTCGGGAAAATCAGGTGCGAGGTTTTATCGTAGGTAACTTCCATACGGTACGGCTCTATCTTGCCCAATGCAAGTGGTGTTCTGATGCTGTCCTGTGCATTAGATTGTGCAGCAAAGCCGAGTATAAGGGCAATAGCCCAAAAGGTTTTTAAATGATTTTTCATTGTTTTATTTATTTGAGTTCAACATTATTTTTTAGATACAAGAAAGACCTGATAGCCTGCTTTGAGTGCAACCTTTGGCGTTCTTACTTTCTTAGCGAAATAGCCCGAAATACCTTGCACTGCACTTTTACTTAGGTCAGAAGTAATTTGCTGTCCAGGAGTAGAACTCATACTGAAGCTCGAACCTGTGGCATTGCCCATATTGGCTACAATGTCCGTAACCGCATTTCTTTCAGGCGAATACGGAACATATAAACCTTGCTGTCCGTCCAAATCATAAATAGTAATATCTACCGGGATGATATTGCCCTCCAGTTCTACCGAAGTAACTTTTAATTGTAACCTGCCATTCTGAAATTTGGCATTAGCCGTTACAATTGTTCCTTTGGGGATGGTACGTTGCGGGGTTTTGGCAGGCTCTAACAGGCGTAAACGCACACCCGTTTCGCCAACTACCGTTTGGGCTTCGTGTACACAGGCTTTGATACTGTTTTTAGGCTGTACCGCCTGTTCAATTGAACCTGCGGTATAAAACCCACGGTTTTTTGTTTGGCTCCAATCGGCTGCAAAGGCACTGTCCGACGGTTCACGGTACAAGGCTGATACAATGTTCTTTCTTGTTGGTGTGAACGATACAAATTGCTCTTTTTGGTTAGCACCCGCTCCAGTAGTTGCATCATTGGCAGGAGCAGCGTTTCCGGTATTGGAATTTTGCGGAAGATACTTTGCAGCCATTTCATAGGATTTCTCCATTAGTTTGAGTTGGTCGTCAACCGTGGCCACAGGTGGCACATCTTTTTCCGACAACTTTGCTTTAAGTTCGTCCACTTGCTTACGCAGTTCCATTGTTTCAGAATTGTTGTCCTGATAGAATGAACCCAGTGTGCTTTGCATATTGCGGTAGCTGTTCAATGCAGGATTGCTGTTTCGTCCCGAATTTCTGCCACCACCGCCAAAGCCGTCGCTTTCCTCATCTTCAGGAAGCTGTTCATTGGTCGGCACGTCCTTGTCTTCTGTATTCCAGTAGTCGGAAAGTGTTGTAAGTGCATTGCGTTTTTCCTGCTCCTTGCGTTCGAGCATTTCCTGCTCATACGCCTTACTTTTATCATCGGGCATTCCTGCCCCGGTAGCCTGCGGCACGGCATCGTTCAGTCCGATATTTTCAACTGCCTTTTTATCTTTCGACGGTTTGAATATGAGGTACATACAGCCGAGAAATACCACGCCCATCAAAAGGAATATGAGTGGCTTTTTGAGCTTTTCCTTATTACCCTTTTTATTATCGGGCAGATTTGATGCTGCGTTATGGTCTTCTCCCTCAACGAGAAAGCTGACCCTTTTTTCATTTTCTTTCATAAATCTGATTTTTTAAAATTGTTGATACACTATCCTGCAACCTTGCAGGATTTTTACTTTTAAGGACAGGGTTTTCGATATGCTCTATGACCATACCGTTACCGGACTTTGAGGTATCGTACATCACTTTGCCAATGACCGCTACGGTAAGCAGCAGATAACCCACAAAGAAGTACAGCGTATATTTATGCTGTTTGAGCAAGGGCAACGCCCGCCAACGGTCGTCCAACTTGTCAAAGTACCTGTCCATATTTGCTCTTAATTTTTTCATAGCCTTACTATTTCTGTGTTATAGCTTGAAACGCTTAGGACTTTTACCCGCCTGTTGCTTCGGTGCATCGTTGACCAGTGCGACCGCTTCCGTTAATTTGGGTGCGGACATTACGGACAGGTTTGCCAGTTCCGATTTTTTGAGCAGTTGCCCAAAGCCGTCTTTCTTGGCTACTTCCATACGGCTCAATGAGAATTTGCCATTCAGGTACTTTACCCACATACTGCATTCTACACGCGGCTTGTCATCGCCCGACCATTGCAGGTAGCCTGTCAACAGTAAGTCCTGCTTAGGCAAACTGTCTGTACCTTTTTGGCAGCTTTCAAGGTATTCGCTGATGCTGTCTTTCAGCTTTCCGGCATACACCCCCTGCGTATGGAAATACCCGTTATATCCTTTGTCGGTAAGGATTTTTGCGAACGTGCTTAAATCTGATAATGCTTCCATAAGATTGTTTTTTTAGCGTTCGATAACCTCTATATCCTTATTTTCCACGACTGCAAATTTTTCAATATTGAAGCCCTGCGGATTATTGTCGGAGCGAACGGAGTTGACGAGATAGCAGGTAGTAATCAGGTTTCGCCTGGTTACGTTGCTTGACCGGATAATAAACTGCTTGGCATAGGTGCGAACTGCATACGGGTAGGTGTCGAAGTTGCACACGACACTATCCACCTCAATGCGTTGCTGCACGTTACCCGAAATGATACGGCTGTAATAGCCCTTTTCCGATAAGTCTTTATAATAGTCGAAAGCACTTTTGTCGGCAAGGTTAAACGCCCTGTTCATATTGCTTTCAATAGCATTCTTATCAGGTGCAAGCGTAAAAAAAAGCTCGTGAAAACGTCTGACGTGTTCCCTTGCTTCTACGGGACGGTTAATACTCGCATCCTGCGACAAGGCAAGCATCAGGGATTTGCCATTATCCAGTACATAGATTTTTTGGCGTTGTTCTTCTGCAAAGCGGTAGGAACGCCATACGGCGTATCCTACCACGCTGATGCAGAGAACCGCAAACACAATGGCATATAGTCTTATCTGCCTAAAGCTGTTTTCGATATTTCTTAGCGTTTTAAATTCCATTTTTTAGAATGTTAATGTTTATTTATTCATCAGTTTACCACCGATGTTTCCAACTGTTGAACCTGCGCCTGCTCCGGCGATGTTTCCGGCTTTCATTGCTGTGGAGTTTACATTGCGGGTAAAGTTTCCTGCGCCTCCGGCTTGGATTACCCAACCTGTTACTGTCGGGATAGTGAAGTACCCGATGATGCCGATTATCATAAAAATGATGTACACGGTATTGCTCGTATCAGGTATATAGGTGGGGTCGGCAAGCATTGCAATATCCCTTTCCAAAATGAGGGATTGTATTCTTGCCAACATTGAGCTGAACAAATCCGAAACGGGAAGCCACAGGTAAACGCTGACGTACCTCGTGAGCCATTGCGTGAGCGTGGACTGAAAGCCATCCCATACGGAAATAGCAAAGGCTATTGGTCCGAGTATGGAGAGGACTATCAGGAAAAACGTTCGTATGGTATCAATGACCAAAGCTGCCGCCTGAAAGAGTATTTCCAGTAGATTGCGAAACCAGTCCTTTATGGCTTTCTCTATCTTGTAGGCTTGCCTGTCCATATACATACCTGCCATTGTTCCAATGTCGGAGGGCGACCATCCCAGTTCGTCCAGTTTTTTATCAAACTCTTCGTCTGATACCATATAGGCGGTTTCGGGGTTCCTTACCATCGCCTCGTATTCCAACTGGTCTTTCTGCTGTTGCAGCTTGTTAAGGTCAAGTACCTGGTCTTCGAGTATTTGGTGGGTTCCAGTTACGACCGGGCTAAGTACAGCATTAATGGTTCCCAATACGATGGTCGGGAAGAACATAATACAAAGCCCTAAAGCGAACGGGCGGAGTAAAGGGAACATATCAATAGGTTCGGCACGGCTTAAAGCCTGCCAAACCTTTAATGCCACATAGAACAATGCTCCCAATCCCGCCAAACCCTTAGCGACTGCCGCCATATCGCCTGCAAGCGGCATCATATCATCATAAAGCGACCGCAGGAGTTCGTGAAGATTATCCCATTCCATTTTTACCAGTATTTTTGGTTAGCAGTTCCGTAGAGTTCAAGCACTCTTTGGGCATCGTTTTTCTTTTTCGCTCTTAGGTAGCTTACAGAAATGTTTTTGTTGGTGTAGTAGCGTACAAGGCTGTGGTAATCCTTTACTTCTTTGTACACACGGTCAATCACATCCATACGCTCTTTGTCATTGAGCGAAAGGCTTGAAGAGGTTATGATCTGCTTCAGTTCTTTCAGCAGTTCGGTACTTTCATTGAGTAGTGCGGAATAACCATTACCAATGGCGACCAATTCCTGTGGTGTGAAATTTGGGTCGTTCATCATCTTTCCGAAATTCTGAACGTACATTTCGGAAACATCGCCTACCAACAATACCGTTTGCTGCACCTTACGGGCATCTTTCACCAAGTTGTTGATAGCTTTTAGCTTATCGTAATACTCCTTGCCCTGCTCATACACTTTCTTCACTTCGTTAAAGTTTTTAACCACGTTGCTCACTGTGGAAGAAGTCTGTATGATTTCATTCGCAGAGTTGATAATGCCCGAAGCCAAATTAGCGGGGTCGGTTACAACCCATTGGGCTTTTGCTGACGGTGCTACGGCGAGCATCAGTGCCGTACACACCAGATACAATACTTTTTTCATTGTTTCTGAATTTTTAAATTGTTAATGACTATTGATTTGAATTGTCCCGCCTTTGCATTGCGATATGCTTAATGGCGAGTTCCACATTGCCGTCCAGTTCGGAAGCAAGCTGCATTACTTCCATTTTTTCGGTTTCTTCTGTCGTGTAGGCGAGGTATTCCTCCAAACTAACTTCGGTGGCATAGACTGCCGAGTGCGTACCACCTAAGCCAATCCAAACCTCTTTGTAAAGTCGGCTTGCATCGTTGTTCATATTGATGGAAAGTACCTGCCCTTTCTCTTTGTCTGTAAGCCCCAACATCGCCTGTATGTCATCAAACTTGTTCATATACTTGCGTTGGTCAAGCAGGATTTTGCAGTCGGAGTTGTTGATGATACTTTCCTTGACAATGGGCGACTGGATAATATCATCGACCTCTTGCGTTACGACAATCGCTTCTCCGAAAAATTTGCGGACGGTCTTAAACAAATACTTGATGTATTCCGCCATTCCCTCTTTGGCAATCGCTTTCCAAGCCTCCTCAATTAAGATGAGCTTGCGAATACCTTTCAATCGGCGCATCTTGTTGATGAACACCTCCATAATGATGATGGTCACAATGGGAAAGAGGATTTTGTGGTCTTTAATCGCATCAATTTCAAACACGATAAAGCGTTTGGAAAGCAGGTCTAACTGCTTGTTGGAGTTCAGCAGGTAATCATATTCGCCGCCCTTGTAATAGGGTTCGAGTACGTTCAGGAAATTGGCAATGTCAAAGTCCTTTTCCCTGACCTGCTTTTCTTCCAGTACCTTGCGGTAGTCGCCTTTTACATACTCATAGAAACCGTTAAATGACGGGTACACATCTTCCGTCTTGATACGCTCGATATAACCGCTTACCGCATTGGAAAGGGCAACTTCTTCAGAACGGGTTGGCGGCTCATCATCACGTTTCCATAAGGTCAGTATCAAAGTCTTGATACTTTCCCTTTTCTCAATGTCGAACACGCCATCATCGGTATAGAAAGGGTTAAAGGCAATCGGGTTATCTTCGGTATAAGTGAAGTAAACACCGTCTTCGCCTTTGGTCTTTCCTTTGATGAGTTCGCATAAGCCCTGATAAGAGTTACCCGTATCTACGAGCAGTACGTGTGCGCCCTGCTCGAAATACTGCCGTACCATATGGTTTGTGAAGAACGATTTACCCGAACCCGATGGACCAAGTATGAACTTGTTTCGGTTCGTGATGATGCCCCGCTTCATAGGCAGGTCGGAAATATCCAAATGGATAGGTTTTCCTGTAAGCCTGTCAGCCATCTTGATACCGAACGGCGAGGGTGAATTGTGGTAGTTGGTTTCTTCCGTGAAGAAGCACAGCGCAGGCTCAATGAACGTGTAAAAACTTTCTTCACTCGGAAAGTCGCCCCCATTGCCCGGCATACCAGCCCAATACAAGGTAGCCACGTCCGTTGTGTTGTGGCGTGGCTTACACTCCATCAGTGCCAATGCACTACCGCAATCATTCTTTAACTGTTTCAGTTCCGCAGGGTCTTCCGACCACGCCATAATATTGAAGTGCGCACGGATGGAAGACAGACCGAAGCTGTGGGCTTCGTTCAGGTACTTTTCTATCCACTCTTTGTTGATTTGGTTGGCACGGCTGTACCTTGCCAGTGAGTGCATATTCCGTGCGGACTTCTCAAACTTTTGCAGGTTGTCTTCGCTGTTGTCGATAAACAAATACTGATTGTAGATGTGGTTGCAGCTAAGTAACAATCCCACAGGTGCGGCGAATGACAGACGGCAGTCGCTCCGGTCGGTAGATAGTTTTTCAAAACGGGTATCTGCCGATACCGTTCCGGGCAGGTCGTCCGTATCTGAAAGGGTATGCAGGCTTAACCTTTTGTTGCCTATGCGTACCTCTTCGGTTCCGAGTGCGATATCCTGCATTGATGTTCCTGTTCCCCTCGATAACGTGAGGTACTGTTCCAGTAATCCCTGTGTATCTTCTGTGCCGATGATTTCATCTTCGGTCAGACGTTTTAGGGTTACGAAACCACTATCGTTCACGATACGCTCAAACTGGGCGACCGCTTCCATAAAGCGGTGTATCGTTTCCTTGTTTCTGATTTCCTTTGGTATTAGTGTGCCTTTGCAAAGCGAACTGAAGTTGCTTTGCATCCGCATTCTTTCCTTAGTGGTCTTTGTTAAGAACAGGTAACAATAATGGTTGAGGAACGGTCGCTCGTTGAAATGACGTTGATAGGATTTTGCCAAAAAACTTTGGTTGTCTTCTGTCAAATCGGGTGCATAGCTTTCTTTGATGTACCAATCCTGTTTGTGAATGACCGTAAAATCAGGCAAGGTTTTGATAGCCTTGTGCCAGGCGGAGTGAATGGCTTCGTATTCCGCAGAAGCTACCGTGAACAGTTCCGGCAAACGCACTTCAAAGCAGGCGGTAATGTCCGCATCTTTGGATAAGATGCAGTTGTTCTCTACTGCCAACAAAGGAAATTTATTTTCCAGTGTGGTGGTCTTTGCTACATTTCTCATACGGCATTCTGTTTAGGTGTGAATTTTAAATAGCGGTGTACAGGCTTGCGGCAGATGATGTAGCGGGGATGCCTTTTATTGGCTGCAATTTTCATCAGCCCGTGTTCGCCGTACTTTCTGTTCAGCGAAAAGGTCTGCCATATAATGAGCGAAGCACCGCCTGCTCCGAGGAACAGGCAGATGTAAGAGTTTACGCCTGCCATATACAGTATCATCACGAGGATAAGCGTACCGAGCAGCCCACCTGCGAAAATGAACAGGTATTGTGCTTTCAGCCCTTTAAATTCCACCGTCCTGCCAATGCCTTTGTTGATATTGTAATTCATAAGGCAAAGGATTAAAGGAAGAATGAACGCAGGATAGTAGCGGCAACAATCAAGAAGATACACGCACCAAACCACGAAGCTGCGGTCTTACTTGTGTCAGGGTCGCCGGAACTGAATTTATTGTACACCTTAACGCCACCGATTAGCCCAACGACCGCACCGATAGCGTAGATTAATTGGGTTGCGGGGTCGAAATAAGAAGTTACCATTTGGGTAGCCTCGTTGATACCGGCCGAGCCGTTTCCCTGTGCGAACGCACCAATTCCTGACAGCATAGCCACGGCTGCCAGCAAAACTTTTTTTCTCTGTTTTTCCATAATTGAAACACATTAATTTGTTACTGTTATCCCGCACTTTGCAGGCTTTCGGGACAAAGGTGTTATGGAAAGTGAGGCGGTCTAACAAAGTGGCAGTCAGAGGAAGTGTTTGGCTGTGAGTGGCTTTGTAATAAGCATTTGGACATAAAAAAACGCCAAACTTTTTACGGTCTGACGTTCGGTTATCGGTGCGCCGATTTACATTTTTCTACCTCTTAATTTATTTTTCTTCGGTTCGGCTGACTGTTGTTTTTCGGTAGCTTTTTGCAGGTTCTTTTCTTCTTTCAGGTTGCTTTTTATCAATCCAACAAGAAAGGTTTTTTCCCACGGTATTTGCTTCGCTTCAAACTGTAATTTCAAGCCCTGCTTGTCCAATCCGTGTGTCAGTTCAAACCCGTAATGCCTGTTCCATCCAATCCTGTCAAGCAGTCTTTCAGAGGGAAACTGCACAGCAATTAAATCTTGGGGAAGTTCTTTGATAGTTCGGTAATCCGGTTCCTGAAATTCGTGTGTCTTAGGATTGTAGGGAATGGTATAAGTTCTTTTATCTTCATCATAGTAGTTTGATATATCCGAGAACACAATACCTTTTGAAAGGAAATCATCTTTGGGTCGCAGCATATCCATGCGAATATCCACATAGAATGTATGCCCTGCAATAGCTATCGTTGGCAGCATTCCTTTATTAACACGCAAATCGTAGGCTTCTTGTTCAACAATATTATTTGTCGGCTTTACATCTGCCTTTTTCTGCTGAATATCCACTACCCAGTCAATGTAGCCTTTTGCATCATCTATGTTGTGCGGTATGGACTTTCTGCCCCCTGACAGCTTGCTATCATCCAGTCCAATAATAAACCCGTGATTAGGGAACTCATCTGAACGGTAAACAATGATGAGATTATTAATGTCTTTGCCAACAACATTGTTCTTGTGGCTTGCTATGGTATGTCCTTTATATTCCTCGAATATATAATCGGGGTCATCTTTCTTAATCATATCTATACTGTTTTTATCAGGCTGCTACGTCTTTAAAAGACAAAGGGGAGCAGTCTTTTCAGACAAACTCCCCAATGTCAAAATTCCCCAAATCATTTTTCCGCAAAGTGGAAGAATTGTCGTCCGTTTCAGTGGAGAGTGTGCTATCCAAAAGCTCGGCAATTTTTCGGGAAGCACCCTCAATGGAATTTTCCAGTAGGCTGAATAATTCGGTTCCCTGTAATTTCTGAACTATGGCTACCGCTGTTTCCTTTTGAGCCTGTTCCAAATTTTCTTTTTGGAGCAATGCCCCTACGGAGCTTAGTTCGTCGTAGGTAACCCCTTGGGCAAAACCGTTATCGCCACCGGATATTCCGTACCTGTTCCATTCTTCTTCCTCTTCTTCCAAATCAGGCATATTGCTGAAAACTTCGTCCAGTTCTTCCTGCGGAATTTGAATGCTGACGTTTTCGTTTTCGTCGTATTCAATGTCTAAATTATCAGGGTTTATCTCCGGTGCCGTTATTTGGCTTTCATTGGCAGTGTTTGGCAGGGAAAGGCTTCTTACTGGCTTGGGCTGCCCCATAATATCGGGCAGGTTCGGGTTAACTTTTTCCTGTGCGGGCTTTTGCTCCGACCTTTTATGAATGACAATCTTATCCTGCAAAAGCAGTACAATGACTATCAGCAGGCAAATCACAATTATTATTTCCATAATCAGGTACTTTAAAAAATGGGTTTAAACTTTTCGTTGAAATCATCGGTAATGGCTTTTTCAAACATTTCAAAATGATGTTCCAATATGTTATCGAGATAGGCGTACAGGGGTATGGCATCTTTCCCGATTACCTGTACAATACGGGATAGCCGTTCGTGGTATTCCTGCCGGATATAAATGCTTTTATCGCCCCGCTTTGTCATCGAATGGGTTTTCAAAAAGTGTTCGCCGTAGCTTCCGTCAAGGATTTTTTTGGTGCGGTTCCTTTCCCGTTGTGCGGGTTTGCTTTGTGATAATTCTTCCTGCTGCACCTCGTCTTTTACCGCTTCCTTTACCTGCTCTTCGGCAGGTTCAGGCGGTAACTGCAAACCATCCTTTTTTACACCGTCCACCATCAGGTTCATCATCATTTCCTCGTTAATGTCCGGCGTGACTTTTTTCTTATTGTCTTTTTCCATAGCACTACAATTGAATGATGTTTAAAAATTCGCTGATGAACAGGTCTAACTGGCAGGCTTTCATCAAACGCTCATCGGGAGGCATTACCGTAGAACGGAAAACCGTTTTGCTGTCCGCTTCGCTTTCCTTGCGAAAACGGGTGCTGTTCTTAATTTGGCTTTGCATCAGGCTTAACCCCAGTTGTTCAATAAGCTGATTGTACACCTCATATAAGGGTGTGCTTTCCCTGCCATCCACCTGGTTCCAAAACAGGTTAATGCTTTGTATGGAAGTTTCGCCCTTTTTCATAATCACGTCCTGTAAAAGCTGCGTGAAGATGAGCGTACTTTCCATTACCACACGGTCTGCCGTGATGGGCGTAAATATGTGGTGCATTCCCGCCAATGCTTTCAGTATGCCGGGCGTGTTCACGGTTCCGGGCAGGTCGAAGAACAGCACATCAGGCGGAACGGGAGAAGTGTTTACAAATTCGTGAGCCGCATCGAGTACGCTATCTGCTTTGTGCTGCATAATGGGATAGGCTTTTTTGTTGATGGTGGTAAACTGCTTATACGCCAGTTTTTTCAAAGCCTCATTTTCCATTACCATTGCCAAATCACGGGCTTTCATTTTCATTAAACTATGCTGCGGAAAATCCGCATCAAATACGGCTACGTTGTAGCCTAACCGATAGTGCATTGTACTTGCCACAAGCGTGGTAAATGTGCTTTTGCCAACACCGCCTTTTTGTGAAGAAAAAGCGACAAACAGAGGTTTCTTTTTTGTGTCCATATTTTTAAAATTTAAAGTTTTCAAATTCCCATTTTCAGGCTTGTGGGCGTTCCGGCAAGCCGTTCTGATTTCCTGCTTTCTTTCAGGATAGTTATCAGGGTTGCCTGCGGGAATTGCTGATTGCCTGCTTTCCTGCCGTACAGCAGCAATGCTTTCATTCAGGCATCTTATCAGGCGGGATTGCGTTCTTGCATTCGTTCCGTCCGTCAATCCATTCGTCAGGCAGACGGGATATACTGATAGCAGACTGTAACGCTTTCCATCATTCCTGCGTTCTTGCATTCCTGCATTCCTGCATTCCTGCAATCTTGCAGGCAGGATAACCTGCCGTCTTGAATGTGTGCCGTCTGCTCGTCCTGAAGCACGGGCTGTCTGCCTGCCTGCCAACATTCAGGGCAAAGAACTCATCAAATTCATTCGGTTGTATAGCGGTGGCAGTGTTTGGCGTTCAGAGGCAGCATTTGGCACTGTGCCACAGTGCAACGCTATCATAAACAGGGCTTTACTTTGTATTGTGATTTTTATTAACGGATTTATGCAAAAGTCTTTTGACAAATCGAGGGGTAACACGGGCGGCATCGAGCCGTTTTTCCCTGTTACATTCAATCCGTCCCGCAGGGCGGATTTTTGTGTTCACCAGAACACGGCAAGTTGTGTTTTGAGCATCTCGGAATGATTTCCGATGCTCAAAACAACTTGCCCTTTGCAGGGGGCAGAAAACACCTTCCGAAGTCAGGGTTTTGTATGGATTTTAAAATGGATTAGTGATGAACGATAACAACAAAAAGCAATTGAAAAAGACCGGACGCCGCCCCAAAGAAGACCCGGCGACCATCCGCTATACGATTTCCTTTAACGAGCAGGAACACGCCCGTTTTCTTGCCCTGTTTGATAAATCAGGTATGCAGGTAAAGGCGCACTTTATAACGTCTTGCATCTTTGACAAGACCATAAAGACCATTCAGATTGACAAGGGAACGGTTGATTTTTATATGCGGCTGACCTCTTTTCACAGCCAGTTCCGTTCCATAGGTGTGAACTATAACCAAATTGTAAAGCTGCTGTACAAGAATTTTTCCGAGAAAAAAGCCGCGGCATTCTTGTATAAACTGGAGAAACAGACGGCTGAAATGGCAATGCTGTGTCAGAAAATCATTCAGCTTACCGAAAAATTTGAAGCCAAATACCTGAAAAAATAACGGTAGAAATGATAGCAAAAATTGGAAGAAGCGCAAATATATACGGGGCATTGGCGTACAATCAGCTTAAAGTAGAGAATGAAAACGGGCAGATTTTGTTTGCCAATAAGATGATTGAAACGGCAAGCGGTCATTATTCCGTGGCACAATTAGCCCAATCTTTTGCGCCTTACCTGATAGCCAACCGAAATACCGAGAAACATACGCTGCATATTTCGCTCAATCCCGACCCGAATGATAAGGTAAGTGATGACAAGTTTAGGGAAATGGCAGAACAGTATATGCGGGAAATGGGCTACGGCGAACAGCCTTTTGTGGTGTTCAAACATACCGATATTGACCGCAGCCATATACACATTGTATCGGTTTGCGTGGACGAGCAGGGCAAAAAGATTTCGGATAAATTCGAGAAAATGCGGTCTATGAATGTATGCCGTGAATTGGAAAGACAACACGGGTTGATACCCGCAACGGATAAGGAGCGCAACCAAACGGATAAGATTTTCCGTCCGATAGGTTATCGGGCTGGCGATGTAAAAAGCCAAATTGCTTCCGTCGTTCGCCACTTGCCGAACTATTACCAATACCAAACTTTAGGCGAATACAATGCTTTGCTTTCCCTGTTCAATATTACCACCGAAAAGGTAGAGGGCGAATTGCAGGGAAAAATGCAGCAAGGCTTATTGTATATTCCGCTAAATGAAAAAGGCGAAAGAGCCGGGCATCCGTTCAAGGCTTCGCTGTTCGGAAAAAGCGCAGGGCTTCCGGCTTTGGAATTGCATTTTGCGAAATGCAAAACGGCTTTGAAAGACAGCCCAACCAAACAGACCCTAAAATCTGCCGTTACTATTGCCCTGAAAACCACGAGCGCTGAACAGGCTTTTAAGAAGCAATTAGCGGAACAGGGCATTAACGTTGTGGTTCGTAGAAATGACACAGGGCGTATTTACGGAATAACTTTTATTGACCACAATTCTAAAACGGTTTGGAATGGTTCAAGATTGGAAAAAGAACTTTCTGCCAATACCTTTAATGATTATTGGAACAATAACATCAAACCAGATATTAAAGAACCTGCCGTTTTAGAACCCAAACTGTCCACATCAAATGATGCGGATCTTCCTGCGGAAGAACCACACCATTTGTTTGACTTCTTAGCTATTGACAAACACGAAGACGGCTTGATTGAAGCATTGGGCGGCTTACTGTCCGAAACCCAGGGCGACGATTACGAAGAACAGGACTTTGCCAATAAGATGAAGAAGAAACGCAAACGTCAAAGAGGGCAGAAATAATATTTAGCCAAATACTGCCACACAACGCCACAGACTGCCACATTCTTATAGCCACTCCATAGAGCCTTTAAATTCACGCCCGAACATTAAACTTAAAATAATGCAGGGAGAAGACGATTTAAGAGGACTTGCCAAGATAATGGCTTTTATGCGGGCTGTCAGTATTCTTTTGGTGCTGATGCACCTTTATTGGTTCTGCTACGGTTTCTTTTTAGAACGTGGTTGGACGTTGGAAGTAATCAACAAGATATTAGTCAATTTCGACCGGACGGCGGGTTTGTTTTCACATACCCTTTACACCAAAGCATTCGCTTTGGTTTTACTGGCTTTAAGTTGCTTAGGAACAAAGGGCGTAAAAAATGAGAAAATAACCTGGTCTAAAATTTACGTGGCGTTGGGCGTTGGCTTTGTGCTGTTCTTTCTAAACACACCGTTGCTAAAGTTATTTCCGGCAACAGGCACATTCCTATATATCCTTACTATCTCATTAGGCTATATCGCTTTGCTGATGGCAGGTGTATGGATGAGCCGCTTGCTCCGCACTAATCTGATGGACGATGTTTTCAATAACGAGAACGAGAGCTTTCAACAGGAAACCAAGCTGATGGAAAACGAGTATTCCGTCAACCTGCCCACCAAATTTTACTACAAAGGCAAATGGAACAACGGTTGGATAAACATTGTAAATCCTTTCAGGGCATCAATCGTGTTGGGTACTCCGGGTTCAGGTAAATCTTATGCAATCGTAAATAACTACATCAAGCAGCAGATAGAGAAAGGCTTTAGTATGTACATTTACGATTTCAAGTTTGATGACCTTTCAACCATTGCCTACAATCATCTACTGAAGCACAGGGACAAGTACAAAGTTCAGCCGAAATTTTACGTGATAAATTTCGACGACCCACGCAAGAGCCACCGTTGCAATCCACTCAATCCCGATTTTATGACGGACATTTCTGATGCCTACGAAGCGGCTTACACCATAATGCTGAACCTCAACAGGTCGTGGATACAGAAGCAAGGGGATTTTTTCGTGGAAAGCCCAATCATTCTTTTAGCTGCCATTATTTGGTATCTGAAAATCTACGAAGATGGTAAGTATTGTACGTTCCCACACGCCATTGAATTACTGAACAAAAAGTATTCGGACGTATTCACGATTTTAACCTCGTACCCTGATTTGGAAAATTATTTATCGCCCTTTATGGATGCTTGGCAAGGTGGAGCGCAAGACCAATTACAGGGACAGATTGCATCGGCAAAAATTCCTTTGTCAAGAATGATTAGTCCACAGTTATATTGGGTAATGACTGGCGATGATTTTTCATTGGACATCAACAATCCTAAAGAACCAAAAATTTTGTGCGTGGGTAATAATCCCGACCGTCAAAATATCTACTCCGCAGCTTTGGGCTTGTACAATTCAAGGATTGTAAAGCTGATTAATAAAAAGGGACAGCTTAAAAGTTCCGTTATCATAGATGAGTTGCCTACGATTTATTTCAGGGGGCTGGATAATCTTATAGCAACGGCGAGAAGTAATAAGGTGGCGGTATGCCTAGGATTTCAGGATTTTTCGCAATTAACAAGGGATTACGGCGACAAAGAGAGTAAGGTAATACAAAATACAGTCGGTAATATATTCAGTGGTCAAGTGGTTGGCGAAACAGCAAAGAGCCTATCGGAACGCTTCGGTAAGGTATTGCAGAAACGCCAAAGTATGACGATTAACCGCAATGATAAATCAACTTCTATTTCCACACAGTTAGACAGCCTTATTCCAGCTTCCAAAATTTCAACGCTTACACAGGGTATGTTCGTGGGTTCTGTATCGGATAACTTTGATGAACGTATCGAGCAAAAGATATTTCACGCCGAAATTGTGGTGGATAATGAAAAGGTAGCAGCAGAAAGCAAAGCCTATCAGCAAATACCGCAAATCTTATCTTTTGTGAATGAGCAGAGCGAGGATAAGATGAAGCAGGAAATTGAAAGTAATTATAAACAAATAAAAGCAGACATCCTGAATATTGTTTCAAGTGAAATGGAGCGCATCAAGAATGACCCGAACTTACAGCATTTGGTACAGAAAGAATGATTATACTAAATATTTTTGTGATGTCTCTGTTAATATATTGTTAGAAGAATTGAAAGAAACGGCACCATTACATCAACATATAAAATACCAAATTTTAATACTTATATTTTAGCATTTGCTTAAATAAGAAAATTAGCTATATTTGCATTATGGATAATACTTCTTGCATAAGACAACAGGCTGACATTAAACAAATCAATCGCTGTAAAGAACGAGTTTCAGAACTCCACGGCTCGTTTGACTATTTGTCGAACGGACTTGAGTTGACGGGAAACAATGTAAGACTGAAAATTCTGTTTCTTCTTTTTGAAGAAAAACGACTTTGTGTTTGTGATTTAAGCGATATTCTTGGTATGACAATTTCAGCAATTTCTCAGCACTTGAGAAAACTCAAAGACCGAAAGCTTATTGAAACCGAAAGAGAAGCGCAAACCATTTTTTACTCGTTGACGAAAGAGTATGAAAAAATGTTGGAACCATTTTTTAAAATACTTGACGACAACAAAATTTTAGAAACAATATGAAAACGGACAACAAACTAATCGGGACTGGACTTTTGACAGCAATTGTAGCTTCATTGTGTTGCATTACACCTATTTTAGCTCTCATAGCAGGGACGAGCGGACTTGCTTCAAACTTTTCCTGGCTCGAACCTTTCCGACCATATTTTATCGGTTTAACAATTTTAGTAATTGGTTTTGCTTGGTATCAAAAGTTGAAACCGCAAAAGAAAATTGACTGTAAATGTGAAACAACTGAAAAAATAAATTTTATGCAAACAAAATCATTTTTAGGAATTATTACCCTTGTGGTGGCTTTACTTTTATCATTTCCAATTTACGCTCACATCTTTTTTCCAAAGCCCGAAAACAAAACAATTATTACCCAAAGTTCCAAAATTCAGAAAGTTGAGTTTACAATTAAAGGAATGACTTGTTCAGGTTGTGAACATCATATTAAAACAGAGGTTAGCAAACTAAAAGGAATTATCGAAGTTGTCGTTTCCTATGAGAAAGGCAACGCTATTGTCAAGTTTGATAATAAGCAAACCCGTATTGCTGAAATCGAAAAAGCTATCAATTCGACAGGTTATAAATCACTAGAAAGTAAAGTTATATCATAATGGAAATTAAATTACAATCAATAATAACTTGCCCAAAATGTGGGCACAAAAAAGAGGAAACAATGCCAGTTGATGCTTGTCAGTATTTTTATGAATGTGAAAATTGCAAAACAAGGTTAAAACCACTACAAGGCGACTGCTGTGTGTATTGTAGCTATGCCAGTGTTCCTTGTCCACCAATACAACAGGATAAAAAATGTTGCTAAATAGAACGCATTTTATAGAAATCACATAAAAAATCGGTAGGTTTTACTAATTATTTGTAAACACTTATAAAAATAACTTATGCTATCAACAGAAAAAACATTATCAGAGGTAATTGAAATATTAAGACTAAGAGGTTATACCGAAGATTTTAACCTATTGGAAGAAAATATCTCATACAAAATAGGAGGCGAAAAGGTCAATTTAAGTGACATAGTTATTGATAAAATTTATCGTTTTACAGGACTGAATGACTTGGAAGATGAAGCTATCTTGTATGCGATGAGAAACCAAAAAGACGGAGCAAAAGGGATTTTCGTAAATGGCTATGGCACGTACTCCGACAGTGTATCGAACAGCATCATAGAGCAAATAGCAGTTAACGAAGATGACAAGGATGATTGGACAATAGAAATTTGAATTAGAATGACTGAATTAGAAAATGTTTTACAACAAAGAAATATAAAACCTACCGCAATGCGCTTGTTGGTGGCAGAAAAATTGATGCAGCAACAATACGCCATCAGTCATAAAGAATTGGCAGAACAGTTCGAAAATGCAGATAATGTCACTTTGTTTAGAACTTTAAAAACATTTTTAGAGCACAAACTTATCCATACAATCGATGATGGAACGGGTGTTGTAAAATATGCACTTTGCCAATCCGGCTGCAGTTGTAATCCTTCGGAGCAGCACACGCATTTCCATTGCTCACAATGCAAACGAACTTTTTGCCTTACAGATGCAGAAATTCCCAACATCAATATTCCTCTAAACTTCAAATTAGAAGGTATCAATTTGGTGCTTAAAGGAAGGTGTGACAGATGCAATTAAAATAATCTGAAACTTTGCAATCCGATTGCACAAATTATTTTTCTATATTTGTACCCTAATGAAATGGTTTCTCACAATATGGACTTTTTACCTGATGGTACTCGCAGCGTTGCCTTGCAGCGATGCAAGCAATCAGTGTGAAGATACCGTTCCTAAATTTGAAACCGCCCAATCTCACGACCATAACCAGGATAGCGACGACAATTGTAGTCCTTTTTGCTATTGCAGTTGTTGCAGTGTAAGCATCGGGTCTTTTAATTTCAAGCCTTT
Source organism: Chryseobacterium mucoviscidosis (assembly GCF_002177115.1). Lineage (GTDB taxonomy): Bacteria > Bacteroidota > Bacteroidia > Flavobacteriales > Weeksellaceae > Chryseobacterium > Chryseobacterium mucoviscidosis. Next base: position 164,273 of record NZ_MVAG01000114.1, read on the forward strand.
TGAAATCAAGCAACCTAAACTTGCTTTCGTTACTAAAAAAATCACAATCCGTGATTACACCTTAATTTCCCGCTACCAAGGAAATATCTGGAACCCACCCAAGTTTAATGTTTAATTTTTACAGATTTTCCAAATGCTGTTGATGGCTGATGTTTAGCCTTAACTGATGATGCTCCTGTCATTCATTTTATAATGATATGTGCAATCCATTTAAGTTTTCCTGTTTGTTTCAGATAAATCCATAAAGCTTTTGCTTTTGTGATAATAGGCAAATAGTACGTTTTCCATTCCATAGACATTCATAAATCTGTTGGCTGCTTACCACAAGTGGCAAGTATATTTTTTGTAAAATATTAAACAGAAATACGTGTTAGATAACATTATAAAATTCAGTATCAAGAACAAGCTTGTCGTTGGTATAATGACCTTGTTGCTCATTATTTGGGGAGTGTGGAGCGCCACAAAATTACCCATTGATGCCGTACCCGATATTACTAATAATCAGGTACAAATAATTACGGTTTGTCCCACATTGGCGGGGCAAGAAGTAGAACAATTAGTAACTTTTCCTATTGAACAAAGTATTGCCAATATTCCAGATTTAGAAGAAACACGGAGCATTTCGAGGTTTGGTTTGTCGGTAATTACGGTTGTATTTAAAGACAATGTAGATATTTATTTTGCCCGGCAATTAATCAATGAAAAATTAAAAGAAGCCGAAGAGAAAATCCCGAAAGGAATTGGTACGCCGGAACTGGCTCCCGTAAGTACAGGTTTGGGCGAAGTGTATCAATACATCATCCATCCCAAAAAAGGAAGCGAGAAAAAATACGATGCCAAAGAATTGCGCACAATGCAGGATTGGATTGTAGCCCGACAATTTTACGGAACACCAGGAATTGCCGAAGTCAATAGCTTCGGTGGCGAGCTGAAACAATATGAAGTAGCCGTGAACCCGAACCGCCTTAGAGCAATGGGTGTAAGTGTTACTGATATTTTTACGGCATTAGAAAAAAACAATCAAAATACAGGCGGTGCCTACATTGATAAAAAACCAAATGCTTATTTCATTCGTGGAATTGGCTTGGTTACTTCTTTAGATGATGTAAAAAATATCAGTGTAAAAAATGACGGTGGCAGTATTCCTATTTTTATTAAAGATGTAGCCGATGTAAGATTTGGAAGTGCGGTAAGATATGGCGCAATGACTTATAACGGCGAAGTAGATGCAGTGGGCGGTGTGGTAATGATGCTGAAAGGCGAAAACAGTAACGAGGTTGTCAATCGTATCAAAGAAAAACTACCCGTTATTCAAAAATCTTTACCCGATGATATTATCATTGAACCTTATTTAGACCGCACCGATTTAGTAGGCAGAGCAATGAGTACCGTAGAAAAAAACCTGATAGAGGGTGCATTGATTGTCATCTTTGTATTGGTTATTTTCTTGGGAAATTTCAGAGCGGGATTGATTGTCGCTTCCGCTATTCCTTTAGCGATGCTATTTGCTTTAGCCTTGATGAATGTCTTTGGCGTGAGTGCCAATTTAATGAGTTTGGGTGCGATAGATTTTGGTTTAATTGTAGATGGTGCGGTAATTATTGTAGAAGCCACTTTGCATCATTTGGGTTTAAGAAAATCTAAGCAAAAACTTACACAATTGGAAATGGATAACGAAGTTTTTACATCCGCTTCTAAAATCCGTAGCAGTGCAGCTTTTGGCGAAATCATTATCTTAATCGTTTACATTCCTATCTTGACGTTGGTAGGTGTTGAAGGAAAAATGTTCCGTCCTATGGCGCAAACAGTAGGTTTTGCAATATTTGGCGCATTGATTTTATCCCTTACTTATATTCCGATGATGTGTGCTTTGTTTTTATCTAAAAAGCCGATGCACAAAGAAACCATTTCAGATAAAATGATGAATTGGTTGCAAAAAATGTATCAGCCTTTATTAGAAAAAGCCATCAAAATAAAATATTGGTTAGTGGGCATAACCGTTGCTGTATTTGCTTTTACACTATTTCTATTTGGCAGAATGGGTGGCGAATTTATACCACAATTGCAGGAAGGCGATTTTGCCTTTCACTGCATTTTACCACAAGGAAGTTCATTAAGCCAAAGTATCGAAACATCAATGCAAGCTTCAAGAATTATTAAAGAATTTGATGAAGTAAAAATGGTGGTCGGTAAAACAGGAGCAGCAGAAGTACCCACCGACCCAATGCCACCCGAGGCAACCGATATGATGATTTTGCTGAAACCTCAAAGCGAATGGAAAAGTGGCAGAACTTACGATGAATTAGCAGATGCCATTAATGAAAAATTAGAAGCAATACCTGGAGTATTTTTTGAAAAAAACCAACCGATACAAATGCGTTTCAATGAATTGATGACAGGCATTCGACAAGATGTGGCAGTAAAAATATTCGGAGAAAATTTAGATACATTGGCGTTGAATGCCGATAAAGTAAGCAAAGTTATTCAAACCGTAGAAGGTGCTACAGCTCCACAAGTAGAACGTGTAAGCGGATTACCACAAATTAATGTAGAATATGACCGAACTCGTTTAGCCAATTACGGCATTAATGTAGAAGACGTAAACAACGTTGTAAGTACCGCCTTTGCAGGGAAAAGTGCAGGTGTGGTTTTCGAAAATGAAAGAAGATTTGATTTGGTGGTTCGGTTAGATAGTATTCACAGAAGCAGTATTGAAGATGTAAATAATTTAATGATACCAACTTCCACAGGCAATCAAATTCCGTTATCACAAGTTGCTACGATTGATTATAAATTAGGTCCGGCGCAAATAAGTCGTGAAGCAGGAAAAAGAAGAATTGTAATCGGGTTCAACGTTGCAGGCAGAGATGTGCAAAGTGTGGTTGAAGAAATTCAACAAAAATTAAATGCACAGGTAAAATTACCACCAGGTTATTATTTCACTTACGGCGGTCAGTTTGAAAATCTGAAAGAAGCCAGCAATAGATTAATGATAGCCGTTCCTATTTCCTTGTTATTAATTTTTGTGTTGCTCTATTTCACGTTCCGTTCCTTTAAGCAAGCAGGTTTAATATTTACCGCAATTCCGATGAGCGCCATTGGTGGCGTATTGGCTTTAATGCTTCGTGGAATGCCTTTCAGCATCAGTGCAGGAATTGGTTTTATCGCCTTGTTTGGTGTAGCCGTTCTTAACGGAATTGTATTGATAGGCACTTTCAACCAATTGGAAAAAGAAGGAATAAAAGATGTTTTCAAACGAGTAATCGAAGGAACAAAAATAAGACTTCGACCTGTATTGTTGACGGCAACCGTTGCGAGCTTAGGATTTTTACCGATGGCACTAAGTAGCAGTGCAGGTGCAGAAGTTCAAAAACCTTTAGCAACCGTAGTAATCGGTGGTTTGGTTACGGCAACTTTCCTTACGCTGTTCGTTCTGCCTTTACTCTACATCATTTTCAATTCAAAAATTAATTTAAAAAGAAAACCCAAAGTGAAACCTATTGCAACTATCATTGTATTGCTTCTGTCATTAACAGGCTTTACAGCAAATGCACAAACACAGCATTTATCAAGTGTTGATGATGCGATAAATATTGCGCTTCAAAATAATCAAGCCATTAAAGCTTCAGATTTAGAAATTGATGCCAGCAAAGCGTTGAAAAAAACAGCCGGAGAATTACCTAAGTTGGATATTAATGCACAGTTGGGACAGTACAACAGCACCAAATTCGACCAGTCTTTTCAGGTGTCACAAACCATTCCTTTTCCGTCATTATTCGGAGCAAAAAAGGAGTTGATTAATGCTGAAATTAAAGGTAAAGAATTGCAGAAGAACTTGAGTGTTTTAGAATTAAAAAACCAAGTACGTACTTATTATTATCAAATTTTGTACTTGCAACACAATCAAAAACAACTACAGGAATTAGACAGTTTGTACAACAATTTCATAGGCATTGCAAAGCTTCGTTACAAAACGGGCGATACCAAAAAAGTGGACATCAGTACGGCAGAAGCCAAGAAAGGCGAAATCAATTTGTTATTAAAACAAAATGAAGTTTTCTTAAATAATGCCGTTGCCAATCTGAAAACATTGATGAATACGAAAGAAGATTTTACCATATCAGGAAATGGAAATTTTCAGCCTTTACAAATTTCAAATTTGTTGGATAATGATGCAGTAGCCAATCATCCTGCTATTCAATCTTTGTATCAGGAAGCAGTTATTGCGGAAAAAACCAAAAAAGTAGAACGGGCACAAGGTTTACCCGATTTTACGATTGGGTATGTCAATCAGTCTTTAATTGGTTTTCAAAATGTGAATGGAGCTGAGAAGTTTTTCAATGGCGGAAACCGGTTTAATTCTGTAAACATCGGCATTGCAATTCCCATTACTTACGGTGCTACCAAAGCCAGAATAAAATCTTTGGATTATAGAAAGCAAGCAGCCGAAGCCAATGCACAACAGCAACAGAGAACGTTGGCAACGCAAATGCAAAATGCTTTGTTGCAATACCAGCAGGATATGAAGCAGTTCAATTATTTTCAGCAAGAAGCTTTGCCTAATGCTAAAGAAATTGTTTCAGCAGCACAATTAGGTTACAAAACAGGCGACATCGGTTATGTAGAATATCTTTTTGCCTTGCAAACCGCAACCGATATTCAGTTGAATTACCTCAAAAGTATTCAGCAGGTCAACCAATCTGTAATCAATATTTATTCATTCATCAATCAATAAGTACAAATGAAATTCAATATAAAAAAAATCACGTTGATGACAGCCATAGCTGTTTTACTATTTGCTTTTTCTGCCTGTAAAAATGATAAGAAAGCAGAAGATAAATCTGCCGAAACCAAAACTGCAGGAAAAGAAGAAGCACCACACGAGGAAGAAACGCCAACCATTGCCACACTTACCGAAGAACAAATAAAAACGGTAGGCATACAATTAGGCACCATTGAACACAAGGAATTAACAGCAACCATCAAAGCAAACGGAAATCTGAAAGTTCCCAATAACAATAAAGCCAACGCCACTTCTTTGTATGGCGGTGTGATAAGAACACTGAAAGTTCAAATTGGAGATTATGTAAGAAAAGGTCAGGTTATTGCAACCATTGCCAATCCGCAGTTCATCCAATTGCAGGAAGAATATTTGAGTACAGCAAGCAGAATTACGTTTGCAGAACAGGAATTAGCAAGGCAAAAAGAACTGAATGAAGGCAATGCAGGTGCAAAGAAAAATCTGCAAAGTGCTACTGCCGAATTAAGCAGTTTAAGAACCCGCAGAGCTTCCTTGCAACAGCAGATACAATTAATGGGCATCAATCCAGGTTCGGTATCAAACGGAAATTTAAAATCCGCATTGGTCGTAACCAGTCCGCTGAATGGTACGGTTAGCAACGTTTTTGCCAAAATTGGAAGTTATGTAGATGTTTCTTCGCCGGTTATCGAAATTGTAGATAACAGTTCATTGCATTTAGATTTACAGGTGTTTGAAAAAGATTTACCACAGGTAAAAGTTGGACAAACTATTCATTTTACTTTAACCAATAATCCTACTGCTGAGTATGATGCTACAGTTTTCAGCATTGGTTCATCCTTTGAAAACGAGAGCAAAACCATCGCCGTTCATTGTCGTGTAAATGGTAATAAAAGTGGTTTAATTGATGGAATGAATATCACAGGAATTGTAAGCCTTAATAATGTAACAACGCCTGCTGTACCAACTGATGCGATTGTAAATGCCGATGGCAAATACTACATTTTTGTACAAACCAATAAAGAAGCAGAAGCCCATCACGAAGAAGGCGAAAAAGAAGGCGACCACAAAGAGGGCGAAGAAAAAGACCATAAAGAAGATAAAACTGCTAAGAATTTTGAAAAGGTAGAAGTGCTGAAAGGCGTATCTGATATGGGTTATACACAAATTACTGCATTAAAGGAAATTCCACAGGGTGCAAAAATCGTAACTAAGAATGCTTTTTTCGTTATGGCTAAAATCGTTAATGCAGGAGAAGGAGAACACGGACACTAAAAATTGTATAAATTATGAATGATTTTCTAAGATATTACCTGCCCATTTTCTATGCTCTTGTATTGCTTTTTGCATTTGTAATACCCTCATACCGTACATACAAAAGCACGGGTATTAACCCAATTACTTTTGGAAAAGAACCCAATGCACATAACTATATTAGCAATGTGATGAAAGTATTGTTAGCCGCATTGTTTGTTGTAATACTAATGTACAGCTTTGGGAATATTTATCAATTTACTATCCCTATACCTTATTTACAAAATCTAAATATTCATTTTGTCGGACTAATTCTAATCCACATTTCTTTAATATGGATAATCATTGCGCAAGTGCAAATGAGCAATAGTTGGCGCATTGGTATTGATGAGCAAAACAAAACGGATTTAGTAACCAAAGGGCTGTTTTCTATTAGCAGAAATCCTATTTTTTTGGGAATGATTATTTGTGTGGCAGGATTATTTCTTGTCATTCCCAATGCCGTTTCCTTTTGCATTTTGCTTACTACCTATATTGTTATACACATACAAATAAGGTTAGAAGAAGAATTTCTGAAAAAGCAACACGGTGAGCAATACAAATCCTATCAATCTAAAACAAGAAGATTATTATGAGTACAGAACATAAACATATCTACGATGCCCACGGCAAGCAAATTTGCTGTTCGCCGCAGGAAGCAAAAATAAATGAAAAAGCCGATGAAAAATTGGTGCAGCAGGAAGGTGCCAAAGCCTTACCCGTTATTGAAGAAAAAACAAGAGAGCGCCACTTCAAAGGCGATGGTCATTTTCACGGTACAAGGTTCAAAGAAGAATTAGACCACGACCACAGCAACGAACATTCAGACGATGATGGACACGACCATAGCCACGATGAAAATAAGTCCACCCTTCAAATGTTCTTGCCTGCAATCATTTCATTCGTGCTATTGATGATTGCTATTGCTTTTGATAATTGGCTACCGCAATCCTGGTTTACAGGTTGGGTAAGAATTATTTGGTATGCAATAGCCTATTTACCTGTTGGATTTCCTGTAATTAAAGAAGCATTTGAGAGCATCCGCAAAAGCGATGTATTTTCAGAGTTTTTATTGATGAGCATTGCCACTATCGGAGCTTTCGCCATTGGCGAATATCCCGAAGGTGTTGCCGTTATGCTGTTTTACGCCGTTGGCGAAGTGTTCCAAACATTAGCCGTAACAAGAGCCAAAGCCAACATTAAAACCCTGCTCGACCAAAGACCCGATGAAGTAACGATTTTAGAAAATAACCAACCTAAAACTGTAAAAGCAGCAACTGTAAGCATCGGCAATATCATTCAATTAAAACCCGGAGAGAAATTAGGATTAGATGGCGAATTATTATCCGAAACGGCAGCATTCAACACCGCAGCATTAACTGGCGAAAGCAAACCCGACACCAAAACCAAAGGCGAAACTGTTTTAGCAGGAATGATAAATTTAAACACAGTTGCACAGGTAAAAGTAACCACGGCATATACCGATAGCAAGCTTTCAAAGATTTTGGAATTGGTTCAGAATGCTACTGCACAAAAAGCACCAACAGAGTTATTCATCAGAAAATTCGCAAAAATCTATACACCAATTGTTGTGTTATTAGCAGTGCTTATTACTGTTGTTCCTTACTTTTTTGTTGATAATTATTTGTTCAGTCAATGGTTATACAGAGCATTAGTGTTTTTGGTTATTTCTTGTCCGTGTGCTTTGGTTATCAGTATTCCTTTAGGGTATTTTGGTGGAATTGGTGCCGCTTCAAAAAATGGGATTTTATTCAAAGGAAGTAACTTTTTAGATGTGATTGCAGGTATTCAGAATGTTGTGATGGATAAAACCGGAACAATGACCGAAGGCGTTTTCAAAGTACAGGAAGTTAATTTGAAACCTGAATTAAATAAAGACGAAATTCTGAAATTGGTAAATGCCTTAGAAAGTCAAAGTACACATCCTGTTGCCACAGCCATTCATCAATATGTAGGAGAAATTGACAATTCCCTAAAATTAGAAAACACAGAAGAAATAGCAGGTCACGGTTTAAAAGCCAACGTAAACGGAAAAGAATTATTGGTAGGTAATTTCAAATTGATGGACAAGTTCAATATCAGTTATGATTTAGACCCAAGTACGATTGTTTACACTTTAATCGCCATTGCTTACGATGGAAAATTTGCAGGCTACATTACCATTGCCGACAGTATTAAAGAAGATGCACAGATTACAATTGACAAACTAAAAGCATTAGGCGTAAAAACTACAATGTTGAGCGGAGATAAAAGCACCGTGGTAAAATTTGTTGCCGATAAATTAGGAATTAATAATGCCTTTGGCGATTTATTGCCGGAAGACAAAGTAAATAAAGTAAAAGAAATCAAAGCCAAAAACGAAACCGTAGCATTTGTTGGCGATGGCGTGAATGATGCGCCTGTAGTAGCTTTGAGCGATGTAGGAATTGCAATGGGTGGTTTAGGAAGCGATGCCACTATTGAAACTGCAGATGTTGTAATTCAGGATGATAAACCAAGTAAAATCCCAATGGCAATCAATATCGGAAAGCAAACCAAGAAAATAGTTTGGCAGAATATCATTTTAGCATTTGGTGTAAAAGCTGTCGTTCTCGTTTTAGGAGCAGGTGGTTTAGCCACAATGTGGGAAGCTGTTTTTGCAGATGTAGGTGTAGCATTATTGGCAATTTTGAATGCTGTAAGAATACAGAGGATGAAATTTTAGAATTAAGCTTATTCTAATAATGAATAAAACTAACAATGCATAGGAAAGGCAAAAGTTATCAAAAAGTACCTCCGTACAAAAGATACAAAGCTTCTAAACCCTCAAATGGTAATTTGTTGAAGTCGAAAAAACCTTCGCTCTTTATGATACTTTTTGGGATATTTTTAGCTGTGTGCCTTATTGCTTTGATATACATAAAAATTAGACACTATTATATCTATCACTATCACTAAAAGTGGAATTATAAGTTATCAAGCAAAAACCAAAGTTTCAAAAGAGAAGCCTGAAAATGTAAATTCTTTTCAAATATTACAGTATTTAGGCTTCTCAATTATTTTTTTAATAGATTTAAGATAAGGAATGGACAAATTCTACAAAGAAACACTCTCTAAACTGGAATTAGAAATTAGCGAATTGGAGGTTGAAGTCGATTGCTCCTTACAACGTATTGAAGCTGCCATACACCTTATTCTCGAATGCCTTTCGGAATTAAAGGAATACGTTTTGAAAAAAGGATTTAAGAATACTAATGAAGAAATCCGCTTTTTCAAATATCAGAAACCTGTTATTGTTTCAAAGCTCATCTACTACAACGCCATTTATAAAATAGAAACGAGAAGACCGTATGGGAATAAGCGCATCAGGAAATATTTTATCAAAGAACTGAAAAAGCTAAAAAGGTTCTTTGATAACAACCTTGATTTTTATAAGTATTACCGAAGCAATAATTCTTTTGTGGATGAAAAAATATTTGTACGGGGAAAACACGATATAAGGCTATGGTTAGATACCTTTTATTTTGAGGCAGACCATACTTTTTCTACTTCGCACGATTATAAGGTTGCCAAGATAATTGCCAATGATCTGATACAGGTTTATTTGGAAGACAAGTTGAATAACCTTAATCTAAAAAAGACTTCAGAAAATTCGTTGAAATGGACGGCAAGCAAAACAGCACTGACGGAACTTATTTATGCACTATATTCCCAAAGTGTATTTAACAATGGGAATACAGACATAAAATTGATTGCTAAAGCATTTGAAGATGCCTTTAATATTGAATTAGGTGATTTCTATCACACGTTTATGGAACTGAAAGCCCGCAAAATAAACCGAACGAAATTCCTTGACAATCTATGTGAAGCACTGATTAAAAAAATGGACGAACAAGACGAAAAACAGTAAACATATATGTACAACGCCTTTATTCCTCGTGACAAGAAGTCAAAGTAATTAAACTTAAATCGTAAATTTGTTTATTGCTTTTATATTAAATACAAAATGTGGGCAGAGAATAAATATGAATACACTCTTTATAAAAAATATGGTCTGTAACCGCTGCATTATAGTGGTGCAAAATGAATTGGAAAAACTCGGTTTAGGCATTAAGAATATAAAATTGGGCGAAGTAACCTTAGCACAAGAGATAACCCCTACAAAAAAAGATGCTTTGGTAAAAACTTTAGAGCCATTGGGATTTGAGATAATTGACGATAAAAAAAGTAGGATAATAGAGAAGATAAAGAACACTATCATTGACTTGGTACACCATCAAGATAATGATGTAAAAATCAATCTTTCAGATGTATTGAGCGATAAATTGCATCACGATTATAATTACCTGTCCAATCTGTTTTCAGAGGTAGAGGGTACTACTATTGAAAAATACTTTATTGCCCAAAAGGTTGAAAAAGTAAAAGAATTGCTGGTGTACGATGAGTTGTCTTTGAGTGAAATTGCTTTTCGTCTGAACTATTCGAGTGTATCCTACCTAAGCAATCAATTCAAAAAAGTAACAGGACTGACACCGAGCTATTTCAAACAGATAAAAGAAGATAAAAGAAAGCCATTGGATAAAGTGTAAATAAATTTTACAAATCAATTCCAAAATTTCACAATAGCACCCGTTGATATAATAGCCAATTTTGCATTGTTAATTAAAGCAAGCAGAATATGGCAACTAATAATAAAGAAACAATATACATTCCATTGGAGGATGTGGAAAGCGAACATTGTGCATTAATCGTTGAAAAAGGGTTGACACAAGTAAAAGGCATAGAAACCCACAAAGTAGAGCTAAATAACCGCAGGGCAGCTATTACAGTAGATAGCAATGAAACAGTAGGCGAAGCTGTTAAGGCAATTAAAGATTTAGGTTACGGAGTTCCTACGGTTAAAAGTGCTTTTCCGGTATTGGGCATGACCTGCGCATCCTGTGCGGGCAGTGCCGAAAGCATTGTTAAATACCAATCGGGAGTAGTTGATGCTTCCGTGAATTTTGCAACGGGTAATCTTACGGTAGAATATCTACCAAACATGACCAATGCTTCAACGCTGCAAAAAGCAGTACAAGGAGTTGGTTATGACTTATTGATTGAAGACGAAACCACACAGCAGGAAACGTTAGAAGCTATTCACACCGAGAAATTCAGGAAACTCAAAAACAAAACCATTTGGGCAATCATCCTCTCTTTGCCTGTGGTGGTAATCGGTATGTTCTTTATGGATATGCCTTATGCAAACCTGATAATGTGGCTTTTCTCAACTCCGGTACTTGTCTGGTTAGGAAAAGACTTTTTTATCAATGCGTGGAAGCAGGCAAAACATCGTTCTGCCAATATGGATACACTGGTTGCATTAAGTACTGGTATTGCTTACCTGTTCAGTGTATTCAATATGTTATTTGCAGACTTTTGGCATCAAAGAGGGCTACACTCTCACGTTTATTTTGAAGCCGCTGCCGTAATTATCGCATTTATCCTCTTGGGGAAACTGTTAGAGGAAAGAGCCAAAGGTAATACATCTTCAGCCATTAAAAAGCTAATGGGCTTACAGCCTAAAACGGTTATTGTGATAGAAGCTGATGGCACAGAAAGACAGAAGGCTATTGAAGATGTAAGTGCAGGTGATATTATACTCGTAAAGCCCGGCGAAAAAATTGCGGTGGATGGTATGGTAACATCAGGTAATTCCTATGTGGACGAAAGTATGCTAAGCGGTGAGCCTGTGCCTGTGTTGAAAAAGGAAAATGAAAAGGTATTTGCCGGAACGATTAACCAAAAAGGCAGCTTTCAATTCAAAGCGGTGAAAGTTGGCAAAGAAACCATGCTTGCACACATCATCAAAATGGTACAGGATGCACAGGGAAGCAAAGCTCCAGTACAGAAGCTGGTAGATAAGATTGCAGGCATCTTTGTTCCGGTAGTAATGGGTATTGCTATCCTTACATTTATCTTATGGTTGGTGTTAGGGGGCGAAAACGGAGTTGTGCAAGGCTTGCTGGCAGCCGTTACGGTATTGGTTATTGCCTGCCCTTGTGCTTTAGGCTTAGCGACCCCGACCGCCATTATGGTAGGCGTTGGCAAAGGTGCTGAAAACGGTATTTTGATTAAGGATGCGGAAAGCCTTGAACTGGCTAAAAAGATAAACGCAATTGTATTGGATAAAACCGGAACCATTACCGAGGGAAGACCACAAGTAACAGATATTGCCTGGCTGAACAATGACGATATGACCAAAAATATTTTATTAAGCATCGAAAAGCAATCGGAACATCCATTAGCGGAAGCAGTAGTAAAACATTTGAACGGAGCAGGAAACGCAACTTTATCATTGTTCGACAGCATTACAGGTAAAGGCGCAAAAGCAGACCATAACAACGAAACCTATTATGTAGGAAATAAAAAGCTATTGGCAGAAAACAACATCGCTATTGCTGACGAATTACAAAACAAAGCCGAAGAATGGGGCAAACAATCCCAAACCGTTATTTGGTTTGCAAACGGCAAACAGGCTCTGTCTGTAATTGCCATTTCCGATAAGATTAAAGAAACATCGGTGCAAGCTATCCGGGAAATGCAGGATATGGGTATAGACCTGTATATGCTGACCGGAGATAATGAAGCAACCGCCAAAGCCATTGCTGCGCATACTGGCATTAAACATTACAGAGCCGAGGTATTACCACAGCATAAAGCCGATTTTGTGAAAGAGCTACAAAGCAAAGGTAAAATAGTGGCAATGGTAGGTGATGGTATCAACGATAGCACCGCATTGGCAACAGCCGATGTAAGTATCGCAATGGGCAAAGGTTCGGACATCGCAATGGAGGTAGCCAAAATGACCATCATTTCATCAGACCTTACCAAGATACCACAGGCAATACGATTGTCAAAACAGACCGTAGCCACCATTAAGCAAAACCTGTTTTGGGCGTTTATTTACAACCTAATCGGTATTCCGGTGGCAGCGGGCATCCTTTACCCAATTAACGGCTTCTTGCTAAACCCGATGATAGCGGGCGCAGCAATGGCGTTGAGCAGCGTGAGCGTGGTAAGTAACAGCCTGCGGTTGAAGTGGAAGAAGTAAAACAGTAAAAATCACAAATCAAATAAGAAATTACACAACAATTCTGAACCAAATAGCACTGAAATTTGCATTATCAATAACTCTTAAATTTATTAGCAATGGAAAATAAACAATTTCAATTCAAGACAAACATTAATTGCGGCGGTTGTATCGCATCTGTAAAACCACACTTGGACAAGGCAGAGGGCATCTGCCATTGGGACGTGGACACCAACAATAAGGACAAGGTGCTTACCGTGAAGTCCGAGGGAATTACCGAGCAAGAAGTAATATCCACTGTGCAAAAGGCAGGCTTCAAAATAGAGCCTTTGAACGTCTAATCCAAAGTCTTTTAAAATGCCCTTTTCTGACCGAACTTTTACAAGGGTAGGCTTTCAGGAAAGGGTATTTTATCAATTCTGAAAAAAGACTGAAAGGCTATTGCGGATGTAGTATTTTTTGTTTATATAGCAAAAAAAAGGCAAAACGATAAAAAAACCAATCTTATTTGTAACTTTGTAGCGTTGAAAAATTTGAGAATACATATAAGCATTTTAACACTTTTCTTTTTGGGTTTCTTCCTGATGCCCAATCAGAGTTATGCTTGTTCCAAAAAATCAACACAAACCGAGCAGTCTTCCTGCTCAAAAGAAAAATCCAAAAAATCAGAACATAAAAAAGGTTGCAAGGGCAAATCCTGTAAAAAATGCAAAAGTGACAATTGCGGGGGCGGTTGTTCACACAGCTCTTGCAGGTGCGGTGCTTCAATCACTTCTTTAAGTTTACCAGTTATAATCGAATTAAAAGCAAAAAATCAATTTGCAGCAAGTAAAAAGCAAAAATTCGGTTTCAAAGAAGCCTATTATTCTTCGGGCTTTTTCTCCATTTGGCTACCGCCTAAAATAAGCTAAAACTATGGCCTGATAGCCATAGGTGTGTCCTGTCAGAAGCTGTTCCGGCTTTTGCAAATCCCCTATTTGTATCATTTACTTAAAATTTAAAACAGAAACGGGTTTATCAATCCCCCGTTTCTCAAAATGTAATTATTATGAAATCATTATCAAAAATAGTGATGGTAATCGCCGTGTTACTATCATCAATAAACGGCTTCGCACAAATCAAGAATGCGAAAACAGAAACCGTAAAGATTTACGGCAATTGTGGTATGTGCAAAACCACCATCGAAAAAGCAGGTAACGTAAAAAAGGTAGCCAGCGTGGACTGGAACAAAGATACCAAGATGGCTACGCTCACCTATGACGGCGACAAAACAAATCAGGATGAAATCCTGAAACGTATTGCTTTGGCTGGTTATGACAGTGAGAAGTTCCGTGCGCCGGATGACGTATATGCTAAACTGGCTGGTTGCTGCCAGTATGATAGACCCGTGAAGACGGTTGCCAAAAACAAAGAGGCTGGCATGGACATGAATGCCGGACATGGCAATCACGACCATAGCCAAATGGCAGCTAATAAAGATGCAGCTCAAAACCAATCACAGCTAAAAGCTGTATTTGACAACTACTTTTCAGTGAAAGACGCTTTGATAAAAACCGATGCGGCGACCGCATCTGCCAAAGCCGCTGAATTGGCTGCATCCCTTAAAGCAGTCGATATGAACAAGCTATCGGCAGAGGAACATACGGCTTGGATGAAAGTGATGCAGGATTTGACGGCCAATGCGGAAAGCATTTCAAAATCAAAAGATGTTGCAAAACAAAGAAGTTCTTTTGCGGCACTTTCGGAAAGCATCTACACACTTGCCAAAGTTTCTAAACAGGACACCCCCATTTATTACCAGCACTGCCCTATGTACAACGGAGGTAAGGGAGCCAATTGGCTAAGTAAAGAGAATGCGGTTAAAAATCCATATTACGGCTCACAGATGCTCACCTGCGGAAGTACGGTCGAAACCATTAAATAACAGGTCTGAAAGCTATGGTACAGTACAATGACATGGTGCAGGCGCTTAAAGACCTAAGACAACGTGGGTACAGTATGGACTTTAGTCTGTTGCCGGACTGTCTGTACTGTACGTCAAGGAGCCTGAAACTAAAACCGGAGGATTTTACGGTTACGGAAACTCATAGGTTTGAAAGCCTCGACAGCAGTCCTGATAACAATGCCGTAATTTATGCCATATCGTCTAATGATAGTAAGAATAAAGGCGTACTTGTTGATGCCTATGGTACTTATGCCGAAGAAATGACCCATGAGATGGCAAAAAAATTAAGTGCAACATAACTTTTAAAACCCCTTGTTATGAAAAAATATACTTGTCCTATGCACCCACAGGTGCTAAAAGACGAACCGGGCAAATGCCCGCTCTGTGGCATGGCATTGGTTCCCGTTGGCGGTGCGTCAGTTTCTCATGAACACACATCAGAACATGGGCATTCCGGGCATTCTCAACATGGCCATGCTGACGAAAACTTTAATAAACATGAGGGACATCATACAGGTGATTTCCTCACTCGTTTTTGGATAAGCCTTGTCATTACAATCCCTATACTGCTCCTGTCGCACATGATACAGCAATGGTTAGGTTTCTCGCTTGCTTTCAATGGCGATAAATATGTGTTGCTGGCATTGGGTACGGTGATTTATTGCTATGGAGGCTTACCATTCCTAAAGGGAATGATTGGCGAGGTGAAAGCCAAAGCCATAGGGATGATGACACTTGTTGCTATCGCCATATCCGTAGCCTATGTCTATTCCGTAGCCGTTGTATTTGGCTTGCAGGGTATGGATTTCTTTTGGGAACTGGCAACCCTAATTGACATCATGCTGTTAGGGCATTGGCTGGAAATGCGTTCCCAAATGGCTGCTTCACGGGCATTACAGTCATTGGTAGCGTTACTGCCCAACGATGTTACCGTGGAACGAGGCGGAGAAGCTGTAAAGATAAAGCTCGAAGACCTGCAAAGCGGTGAAACGGCTATCATAAAACCGGGTGAAAAAATTCCAGCCGACGGATTGGTTCTGGATGGGCTTTCATATATCAACGAGAGTATGCTTACCGGAGAAAGTGTTCCCGTAAAAAAGGAAAAGGACGGAAAGGTCATCGCAGGCTCTATCAATGGCGATGGTGCGCTGAAAGTTAAGGTAACAGCCGTTGGAAAAGACAGCTACCTGAACAGGGTTATCAATCTTGTGCAGGAGGCACAAGCTACTAAGTCCAATACGCAAAACCTTGCGGACAAAGTTGCCAAATGGCTCACCTTTATTGCCATTGCCGTGGGCATAGGCACATTTGCCTATTGGTATGCAAGCAGTGGAGATATTGCCTTTGCGCTTGAAAGAATGGTGACGGTAATGGTAACGGCCTGCCCGCACGCATTGGGCGTGGCTATCCCGTTGGTGGTCGCCATTTCCACAACGCTATCGGCGACCAATGGTCTGCTCATCCGCAACCGCACAGCATTTGAAACCACCCGTAAGCTATCTACCATCATTTTTGACAAAACCGGAACGCTCACCAAAGGTTCCCATGCCGTGGAAAAGGTTATTCCCTTTACGGACGAATACAATGCCGATGCAGTTATCCAGTATGCTGCCGCAGTACAGCAAAATTCGGAACACCATATCGCAAAAGGCATTATGGCTACATTGAAAGAAAAGAGGCTTGCGTTATGGAAGTCTGAAAACTTTAGCTATATGCAGGGTATAGGTGTAAAAGGTGTTGTAAACGGAAAGAGTGTTGTAGCTGGTGGCCCGAATTACTTCACCGAAAACCACCTTTCTTTGCCGGAAATTCCAACCGAAATTAATCAGGAAGCCGAAACAGTAAACTTTGTTCTCATTGATGACCGGGTAATCGGCCTCATTACTTTGGCAGACAGCATCCGTGAGGGGTCGGCACAGGCGATTGAGGAACTCAAAAAAATGGGCATCAAGTCCTTTCTGCTCACGGGGGATAACGACAGGATTGCTGCTGCCGTAGCCGGAAAATTGGGTATGGACGGGTATTTGGCCAATGTGCTTCCGCATAACAAGCAGGAGAAAGTAAAGGAGTTTCAGGCAAAAGGCGAAATCGTAGCAATGACTGGTGATGGTGTAAATGATGCACCTGCACTGGCACAGGCAGATGTTGGAATTGCCGTGGGTTCCGGTACGGACGTGGCTGCCGAAACAGCGGATATCATATTGGTAGACAGTGACCCGAGGGATGTGGTCAAACTGATTGACTTCGGCAAACTTACCTACAAAAAGATGGTACAGAACCTGATATGGGCGGTTGGCTACAACGTGGTGGCAATACCGCTTGCGGCAGGCGTACTCTATCCGAATTTTGTTTTAAGTCCCGCTATGGGTGCTGTGCTGATGAGTGTAAGCACCATTGTAGTGGCTATTAACGCAAGTTTTTTAAAAATCAAAAAATAAATAAAAATGAAAAATCTAACATTATCAATCATTGCTGTTATCATGGCATTTGTAACAGTATCATGCAATCAGGCATCCAACAAAAACGAGCAGTCTTCAAGTGATACTGCTGTGGTATCACAAGAACAGCCAGCTTCCCAACCAAAAGAGGATGATACGGTAGCTGCGCCCGCTGTGAGCGAAACACCGAGCGGTCAGGAAGCAATAGCAACAGGAAAAGAAGAAACAAAAAACTTTTCTATTGCGCCCATAGTTACCGATTATCTGTCCTTAAAGAACGCCCTTGTTTCGGACGATGACAAAGCTGCCGCCAGTTCAGGGAAAAAGCTGTTAGCTACCCTGAATAAAGTGGACATGAAAGCCGTTCCTGCTGATAAGCACAAAAAGTACATGGACATAGCGGACGATGCTAAAGAACACGCAGAACATATCGGGGAAAATGTCGGCAACATCCACCACCAGCGGGAACATTTGGCCTCGCTTGGCGAAGATTTGAAAGACCTGATTGATTTGTTCGGTACATCGCAAACATTGTATCAGGACCATTGCCCGATGTTCAATGACGGTAAGGGTGCTGTTTGGTTCAGCGAAAACAAGGAAATCAAAAACCCTTACTACGGTTCTAAAATGCTGACCTGCGGTAAGGTGGAAAAAACAATTAACAGCAAATAAATTTCGGGTTATGGAAAATATGCAAAACAATCACAATGCGGGTCATGCCTCGGAGCATGGCACGCACAATCCAAAACATGCTTCGGGCATGTACAAACGCTTTGCGGTGATGGCTGTCGCCATGTTCGCAGTGATGTATTTTATCATGTACGCCATGATTGACGAGTGGCAGAACCTGATACCCAATATCAATAACCTGTACATGACCCTGCTGATGACCTCGGCAATGCTGCTTATCGAATTAGCGATAATGAAAGTGATGTACCCCAACAGGAAGATGAATTGGGCGATAGCCATCATCTCGGTTGCCGTTGGCATCTTTTCATGGTTTGGTATCAGGGAACAAATCAATGTCGGGGACAAGCAGTTTGCAAAGGGTATGATACCCCATCACGCAGCAGCCATATTGATGTCCGAAAAGGCACACCTGACCGACCCGGAACTGATAGAGCTGCAAAAAAACATACTTAAAACCCAAGCGGAAGAAATTGAACTGATGAAGCGCAAGCTAAAAGAGTTTGAAGAAAGTAAATAATAAAATTTAAAAAACAGTTTCGACATGAGCAAAATAATAATCGGCTTTATTTCCTTATCAGCCCTGCTATTCACCGCTTGCGGACAGGTAGGGTCAAATAAGGATGAAGCGACACAGCATTCGCAGGCAACTCCGGAAAGCCACGGGCATAGTAACCAAATAGGTGAATTGGTTCCATCGGATGAAGTCTGCATGGTCAACGATGCCTATATGGGCAAAAGGCAGTTTGACGTAAAATTTGATGGTAAAACCTATTACGGATGTTGCGAAATGTGTAAGGAACGTATTCCAAAAGATGCGACCGTGCGGATGGCGATAGACCCCTATTCCCATAAGCAGGTAGACAAAGCTAATGCGGTGATTGCTGTGACAGGAAATAACGGTGAAGTTTCTTATTTTGAAAACAAGGAGAATTATGCCAAGTATGTGAAAAAACAGTAGACACAAAAAGATGAAGCCACAATAAAATAATTATGACCATAAAGAAGAAAATCATATTGGGGCTGGCTGTCGTCCTGATTGCCATACAGTTCTTTCAGCCCTTACGGAACCAGGCGGTTGAAGTGCCAGCCACCCATATCGAAAGGGTGTACACCGTACCCCAAAATGTAAAGGCTATCCTTGTTCAGTCCTGTTATGACTGCCATAGCAACAATACCCATTATCCGTGGTACAGCCGTATCCAGCCCGGCGCATGGTACATGGCAGAGCATATAAAAAAGGGGAAAGAGGAACTCAACTTTAGCGAATTTGGCGACTATTCTGTCCGCAGGCAGCGAAACAAGTTCAGGGCTATGGCCGGGCAGGTTAAGGACGGGGAAATGCCGTTGTCATCATACACACTAATTCATCGCAATGCAGTATTGTCACCGGAGGATAAGCAGGTTTTGATAGCGTGGTTTAGCACAATGGAAGACAGCATTAAATAAAATTTTTCAAATCATGAACAGATATAATAAAATACCTATAAGAATTTTGCAAACAGTGCTGATACTGCTTTGCACGCAAACGCTGTTTGCACAGAGAGTGGTGCATTACGAGCTGTATGTAAAAGATACGCTTGTCAACTATGCAGGTAAGCAAAAAAGGGCAATTGCCGTAAACGGGCAAATCCCCATGCCCACCCTTACCTTTACCGAGGGCGACACTGCCGAAATAGTGGTGCACAACCAATTGAAAGAAAGCACATCACTTCACTGGCATGGTGTGTTCCTGCCCAATAAAGAAGACGGTGTGCCCTGGCTTACACAAAAACCCATCGCACCGGGCACAACCTACACCTACCGTTTTCCGATTATCCAGCATGGTACGCACTGGTACCATTCCCACTCAGGATTGCAGGAGCAGATTGGCATGTACGGAAGTTTTATCATGAAGAAAAGAAGCGATGATAAGACATTCAGAAAAGGAATTGACGATTTGCCGACCGTTCCAATTATATTAAGTGAGTGGACAAATCTTAACCCCGATAATATCAACCGTATGCTACACAATGCAAATGATTGGGCGGCCATTAAGAAAGGCGCAACACAATCATATGTTGAAGCTATTAAGGAGGGAAAATTAGGGGTAAAGGTAAAAAACGAGTGGAAGCGGATGCTGGCGATGGATGTCAGTGACGTTTACTATGATAAAATCCTAATAAATGGTAGCCATAGCACCGATTTGAAAACAATTGATGGTAAAAAGCTAAAAGCAGGCGACAAAGTCAGATTGCGTGTTTCCAATGGAGGGGCGTCTTCATATTTCTGGCTACGGTATGCTGGAGGAAAAATTACAGTAGTAGCGAATGATGGGAATGATGTTGAGCCTGTAGAGGTGGACAGGTTAATCATTGCCGTTTCTGAAACTTACGATATTGTAGTGACTATCCCTCAAGATGGTTTGGCTTACGAGTTCTTAGCAACAACCGAAGACAGGACACAATCTGCGAGTTACTTTATAGGTGATGGGGTCAAACAGCTTATTTCTCCACTCCCACGATTGAAGTATTTCGAGGGGATGAAGATGATGAACGATATGATGAAAATGAATGGCGATTTGGACGATATGGGCATGAAGATGAGCCTTAACCAAATGGACATGAATGTAGTGATGTATCCCGAAATTACCGGAGATGCAACAAAAAAAGCAGACCACAGTAAGCATGAGGGTATGGATATGGATAACGACGCTAACCGTTACAACGCTAATGCCTTGGGAGACATCAAAACATTAAATTATGCTATGTTGCAATCACCTTATAACACCTCTCTTCCAAATGATGCGCCTGTAAAAGAGTTGAAATTCACACTTACTGGCAACATGAACCGCTATGTATGGAGCATGGATAATAAAATACTTTCGGAAACTGACAAAATACCTGTAAAAAAAGGAGAAATTCTACGGATTACCATTTATAATAATTCAATGATGCGGCATCCAATGCATCTTCACGGATTTGATTTCAGGGTGATAAACGGAAAAGGCGAAAAATCGCCGCTTAAAAATGTGTTGGATATCATGCCTATGGAAACAGATACCATTGAGTTTTTAGCAAATGAGGAAGGTGATTGGTTCTTTCATTGCCATATATTATATCACATGATGGCGGGAATGAACAGGGTCTTTGAAGTTGGAGACTACAATAACCCCTATCTACCCGACAAGGTAAAAGCCTATAAAGAATTGCAAAGAGAAAGTAATATGCCTCATTTTATGGCACAAAACGATTTTGCAACCAATGGTAATGATGGAGAAGCTATGCTAATGAATGCACGCTACCAATTAGGAACAGAATGGCGTTTAGGCTATAATAGTATGCACGGTTATGAAGTAGAAACCCATTTAGGTAGATACATTGGAAAGATGCAATGGTTCATGCCCTTTGTAGGTTTTGATTACCGCTACCGTAAAATGGGAGAAGATGAACACGAAAAGAACATATTTGGACAAACCAACAAGAAAGACACCCGCAGGGCGTTCAGTTTAGGGTTTATGTATACGTTACCTATGCTGGTCAATTTTCAGGCAGAAGTATATCATGATGGAATTGTGAGATTGCAGTTAATGCGTGAAGATATACCAATTTCAAAAAGACTAAGAGGTGGTTTTATGGTGAATACCGACTTAGAGTATATGGGAGAACTTAGGTATATCATTAATAAGAATATAGGTATACGTACCCACTATGATAGCGATATGGGCTTTGGTGTGGGGCTGGCATTGACTTATTAAAATTAAATAACTAAGGGTTGTAAACTGCATAACCGTAAAAAAATATCGGTAAAAAAAAGGAGGTGATGCAGGTGTAATTCGCAAAGACTAACCTGCATCATACTACAACCCTTTAAAGTATGCAACAAAAATCTATCTATCGTTCCATCATCAATACGGTAGAGGTTGAATTTTTTTAAGCAGTAATTGCATCATAAGCTAATACGAACAGTGTTAGCTTTTCTGTATTAACCAATAATATATTACATCAAAATGAAGCGAATGGATAAATTTTACAATGAAACATATCTTAAATTGGAAACTGCAATCCAGGAACTGGAGATTGAAACCGACTGCCCCATAAAAAGAATTGAAGCCGTTATACACCATATCATACAAAGCCTTGCCGACTTAAAGGACTTTGTACTGAAAAATGACTTTAAGAATATGGAAGAAGAAATCCATTTTTTCAAGTATCAGAAACCTGTTATTGTTTCAAAGCTCATCTACTACAATGCCATCTATAAAATCGAAACAAGAAGACCCTACGGGAACAAGCGTACCAAGAAATATTTTACCAAAGAACTGAAAAAGCTAAAAAGGTTCTTTGAAAACAACCTTGATTTTTACAAGTATTACCGCAGCAATAATTCTTTCGTTGACGAAAAATTCTTTGTGCGTGGCAAGCAC
This sequence comes from Chryseobacterium mucoviscidosis, assembly GCF_002177115.1. Taxonomy (GTDB): domain Bacteria; phylum Bacteroidota; class Bacteroidia; order Flavobacteriales; family Weeksellaceae; genus Chryseobacterium; species Chryseobacterium mucoviscidosis. The sequence continues at coordinate 186,872 of NZ_MVAG01000114.1, forward strand.
GATATAAGGCTGTGGTTAGACACATTTTATTTTGAAGCAGACCATCGTTTTTCTACTTCACACGATTATAAGGTTGCCAAGATTATTGCCAATGACCTGATACAAGTTTATTTGGAAGACAGGCTCAATAACATCAATGTGAAAAGGGGTTCGGACAATTCATTGAAATGGACGGCAAGTAAAACGGCACTGACGGAACTCATATATGCACTGTACTCCCACGGTGTATTTAACAATGGGAATACAGACATAAAATTGATAGCTAAAACTTTTGAAGAAGCCTTTAATATTGAGTTAGGCGATTTTTACCACACGTTTATGGAACTGAAAGCCCGTAAGATAAACCGAACCAAATTCCTTGACAGCCTGTGTGAAGCCCTAATAAAAAAAATGGACGAAAAGTAACGACTATTATAATACGCCACGAGGTGAATGAACGCCTTTTGTCCGTATAATGCTTTCCTGCACCTTTGGGGCTTCATTCTGCTTTTCTGCCTGCTCCGAAGCATCTTGTTTGGTTTCCGGCGTAATAGATAGCTGTATCTTTCTTTCTACGGCAGCCAGTTCCGTTTTAAGCTCACTCAATCGACTTTCCTTAGCCCAAGTACCGTTAACCACTTCCTGAAGTATCGGCAGGTCTTTTTGTATTTCAGCGATTTTCTCCTGCTCCTGCTTCACAAAGCCCGGCAGTTTTTCCAAAGCCCTTAAAAAATTCATTGCGGCGGTTTCGGGGTCTTTTGCCATCAGACCGTTATTGTAGGTGTACTTGATATTGCCCTCGCCAGTTATAAAAAATCTATTGACCCTTTCGAGTGTTGAATTATCCTTTGGAAGTTCTGTTTTAACCAATAATTGAAACCCGTAGAGGTTGCCTATTTCACGATAGTCGCCTGCCGTGCGGGCTTTGTTCGCAATCTCGTTCAGTTTTGCGCCTATTTGTTTCGGATTTGCATTGGGCGGCAAGCCATCTAACAGCACAGGGTTTTCGATTGTACCGTCCGAACGCTTTTGCAGGCGTTGCTGTAAGTTTTCCCAGTCGGTACTCATCCGGCTCAAACGGGATTGAGTGCTTTGCAACATTTCCATATAATCCTGTACCTTAAATTTGGCACTGGATTTAGAGCGGTTGAACGCCTGCTTTTCGCTTTCCAGTCCGGCAATCTGTTTTTCCAGTTTGGCTTTATCCAACAGGTCTGTATTTCCTGACAGGATTGCCACATATTCCGAAAAGTTCATTCCCGATTTTTCGTCCATACTTCCCTCGTCAATCGTTCTTTTGGTCAGGTTGTTAGTCTTTAACTGGTCGATGAAAAGCTGCTTATTATACAGCAGGTTGAATTTGTAACTGTCCAACGATTTTTCAACTGCATAGATAATCACAGCAACTTTATTATCGGCAAAGAATTTGGCAATCTCGTTGCCTTTACGGATTGCCCGCCCGTCCCTTTGGGCGAGGTCAGACGGTCGCCACGGCGTATCTAAATGATGAACAGCAACGGCTCTTTTCTGTGCGTTTACGCCAGTTCCGAGCATACTTGTAGAACCAAACAACACACGGATTTTGCCCTCGTTCATTCCGTTGATAAGTTCTCTGCGTTGCTTATCATTTTTCGCTTCTTGAATAAACCTTACTTCGTGTGCAGGGATGCCGTGGTCTTCCACGAGCTTGCGTTTGATTTCAGAATACACGTTCCATTCGCCCGGCTTATAGGTTCCCAAATCAGAGAAAACGAACTGCGTTCCTTTCTGTGCGTTGAAATGGTTGTAATACTTGGCGATATTTGCCGCACAATGCGAAGCCTTATTATCAGGGTGGTCGTCGTAGATATCGCTTACCATACGCATATCGAGCGACATCTTACGGGCGTAGTCCGTAGCAATGAGCATCTTTGCTTTTTCTTCCCTTTGCGATAATGGTTCCCTTCCGAGCAAAGTAGCATCGCCCGTTTTGGCAAACTGCATCAGGCTTTGGATAAAGGCTTCTTGGTCGGGCGTTGGCGGTATGTTGTACAATACCTCGTTCTTGTTGGGACGGTCTATACCAATATTCTTTGCCGTTCTGTAATCCGTGATTTCAGAATAGAACTGCGCCAGTTCCGGCACTTTGATAAAGTAGCGGAAACGCTCTTTTGCTACAATATTGTTAGCTACCGAAAATTCATAATCGGTCGTTTTCCGTGCATAGATAGCTGCCCACGCATCAAAGGAATGAATACCCTGTTTTTCCAATGCACGGGGGCGCAGGTATTTAAACAGCAGGTACAATTCCGTTAATGAATTGCTGATGGTTGTACCCGAAAGAAAGGTTGCACCCATATCCGCATTGGTACGCTCCTGAATGGTGCGGATTGCAAACAGCAGGTTCAGTGCCTTTTGGCTGCCGTCCACGTTCCCCAGTCCGGCAACCCGTGTATGACGGGTGTTGAACATCAGGTTTTTGAACTGGTGGCTTTCGTCCACAAACAAATGGTCTATGCCCATCATCTTAAAGTCCACAATATCATCCTTACGGTTTTCAATATCGTGTTGCAGCGTTTTCAGCTTTACTTCAAGATTTTCTTTCCGCTTGATTACCCCGGCGAGCATTCCCCTTGTCACTTCCTTGCCCTGCGATTTCAGGGCATCGAGATTGCGCTCTACGCTGTCCAGTTCTATTTCGAGGATTTCCTTTTGTATTTCGGGCGATTGCGGTATCATTCCGAACTGGTCGTGCGTAAGTATCACGCAATCCCAATCATTATTTTTAATATCCCCGAAAATCCGCAGGCGTTTTTTCGGCGTAAAATCATCAATACCCGGATAAAGGATTTTGGCGTGTGGATAGGCTTTACGGTAGTCTTCGGCAATGGCAGGTATATTTGCTTTCAGCCCGATAATCATCGGCTTATGGGCTAATCCCAAACGCTTCATTTCCTGCGCTGCGGTACACATTATCAGCGTTTTTCCTGCGCCTACTTCGTGGTCGCAGATAGCACCGTTGTTCAGCTTTATCATCCAAACGGTGTCCTTTTGACTTGAATACAGGTCTTCAATGCCTGCTCCCTTGCGGTCTAATCCCGGAAATTCCTGATGGCTTCCGTCATAGTTTGGGCGAACGAAACAATTAAAGGTATCGTTGTACTGGTCGGTCAGCCTGTTTTTAAACTCATCGTTCTGTGCGTGTAGCCAGTCGGTAAAGGCGGTACGGATTTCGTCAATCTTGGTGTTCGCCATTTGTATGGCTTCCATATCCCGTACTTTAACCTCTTGGTCGCCAACCATTACTTTTTTGGTAATATCAGGCGTGGTATTGACAAGGGCGTGTTTAAGCAGGGCAATACCGTCAAACGTGCGGCTTTCCGCTTTGACCGCATATTTTTCCCAAATGTGCATATTGCCCTGATGACACTTTACGGAAAAGTCGTCGGAGCTTTCGGAGTAATGAACCAGTACATCCGCATCGAACAAATGCGAAGCGAAACGGGCATAAATTCCGGTAGGTATCCACCGTTCGCCGAGGTTAAAATCCAGTTCCTCAAATTCGATACGTTTTGGTCGGGCTTCCTCTAAAGCGGTAAGGCTTTCTTTGGCTTCGGTATCATCGGGATAGTTTTCGAGATAGGCTCTTACTTCATCTGCTTTCTCCACCACGTTGCCTGCAATCCAACGTTCGGCTATTTCATATTCCTGTTGTAGCGGATTGTAGAACAACCGCCCGTGCAGGGCTTCTTTCAGGGTATCGGCAGGCAGGCTGCTGATTTCGGACATAAAGTCCAAATCCACATTTCCGTATTTGTTCAGGGAGGCAGCTAAAGCCTCTTCGGGATTGTCGGTTGCTAACGTGGTAGTAGAGAAACTGACCGGACGGCTGAAAATATCCGCTTTATGGATTATGCCGCCAATGACACGCTCCAGATAGGGGATTTCTTTACCTGCACTGTCTGTTTTTATCAGCTTGGCATTGTCGGCAGTATTGAGATTGCCGTATTTTTTGGTAAAGGCATCGTACAGCAGGTTCAGGGTTTCCCGTTCTTCCCTGTGTTCGGTCTGTTTTTCAGCTTCTTTTTGGTACAGGTTGATATAACTGTCCCTTACGGCTATGTAGGCTTCGGCTCTTGCTTTCTGTGCCGACGGCAATTGCAATGGATGAAAGATAGCTTTTTTGTCTTCCTTATCCACCTCTTGCAAATAGCCGACCCAACCGTTATCCACCACAAGGCAATCATTCCGGTGGAATAATTGCAGTTCGCCGCTATACGGAGCAGGTTCAGGAACGGTGTTAATATCGGTAACGGGAATGGCAGTCTTATCAGACTGGCCATTGCCGTTTATTTGTGAAAACAGGTCGCCGATGGCTTCCTGTTTTTTGCTGTTTACTTGGCTTTTTCCATTGGTAGCACCATTGGATTTTAGCGGTGTATAAGGTTGCTGCCTGGCACTGCTGAACAGGTCGGGTTGACGACCTATTGTGCCTCTTCTTTTATTACTACTTTGCCTTTTGTTTTGGGTAGTTCTTTTAGGTGGAGCAAGCACCATTACAGGCTCACCCGCACTTTCAAACAGGTCAAAAATGCTTAGTTGTTTTAGTTCCTGTGGGCTTTCCTGATGGACTACCGGAGTGGTTATAAGCTGCGGTTTTTGCTGAACGATTGCAGGGTCTATGACCGGAGGTGTAACCTTTGGTTCAATCGGAATTTGTATCATAGGCTCATCATTGCGTTCGCCTTTGTATAAATTCAAATTCAGATGGTTCCCAAAATCTTCGGAAAGCATTTGTTTCAAATCTTTGGCAATACCCTCAACACCGTCTTTATGCGTATAGATTAAGGCAGGTTGACCGTATGGGTCGGTATCTAATTTTTGGTCGGTATGGATAATTCTTGTACCGTCCTGAAAGAGCGCATTGCCCGGCGTATTGTATTCGGTTGGCTTGCTTTGGCAAAACAGATCTTCCCTGTCGGTCAGATTTTGTTTTGCCGTATTTTTTTGCAGGATAATCAGGTCGCTGCCCACTTCCGTACCTGCATATTCGGTAAACAGATTGTTGGGCAGTCTTACAACCGAAACCAAATTATTATCCTGCATCAACGCCCTGCGTATGGGTTCGTTCTTAGGGCTATTCAGAATGCCCTGCGAAGTGATGTAAGCCAACAAACCACCCTCACGGAGCATATCAGCACCTTTCAGAAAAAAGTAATTGTGTATGCTTCGGGCAGCCTGTTCCTTTGCGCTGTTTCTGCTGCGTGAATAAGAAAGGTCAAATACAGAAGTATCGCCGAACGGTATATTACTGGCGATTATATCATAGTTGTTTTGTTCCCTTTCGGGAATTTCCTCAAAACCGTTGATACGGATATTGCTTTCAGGATAAAGCTGCTTTAAAATCTTACCTGTGAGCAAGTCTTTTTCATAGGCGGTAACACTGGCTTTCTGATTTTCCGAAAAGGATTGGATGAATGAGCCGATACCTGCGGAGGGTTCGAGGAATTTATCAATATGCAGACCCTTATCCCGCAAGGCGGATGAAATGGCATCTATAACCTTTGGCGGGGTATAAAAAGCCGTCAGTACGGAACTTTTCATACTGTCCACATACCTGCGGTACTGCTTATCGTCTTCGGAATTTTCTTTGAGTAATTGGTGGAGTTCCTGCGTTAATGGAAAAAGGTCGTGTTCTGTTTTTCTCCAATGATTGATGTCTATTTCGTTTTCTACGGGGTTCAGAACGAATTTAAGACCGCCAAATCCGCTGTATCGCATCATTAGCAGTCTTTCGCCTACGGTGGCTTGGCGTTTCTCCTTTTCCAGTTTAAAAGCAATTCGCAGGGCATCAATATTCAGTTGGAGATGTTGCTTTTTACTGAAGCCCATTTTCCTCAATCCATATTGAGATGGTTCCGGTCAGTTCGGTGTAGAGTACATCAAACTCATTTCCGTTGGCGAAATCATCGGTTAATTCATATCCTGCGAAAACAGGCTCACAAACGGGGAACATTTTCAGGGCGAACGGTCGCAGTTCCTCGTCTGCCATTATGGTATCAAATTCATTGCATACCACTTTGAAAACCGTGTCGAACTTGGAGAAGTGCAAGCCCTCAAAAAGTATGTAGTTGGCTATTTCGTCGCATTGCTCAACGGCGTTTCCCGAACGGAAAGCACCCTCATAAGCATTGGCAGCCCACGAAGACCGTTGGTCAATAAATTTTTGGTCGTGTGCCTTTTCGGGAAAGCTGCTGTTTAATAATTCTTGCAGTCGTAATCTGAAATACGACAGGTCTTTTTGCTGTACATCCATACTTATTTTGATTAGAATTTTACTTAAATCCTAAAATTATAAGCAGGAGCAATTGCCTTTGATAATGTTGCAGCGTTTGGCTTTGAAAGGCAGGATTTGGCGATTTACAATAGAAAATTGAACTGATTATTTATACAGAATTGGTGCTTGGCTATATGTTTTTTCACAAACTACTTTTGTGGTTTAAATATTTATCGTAATATTGCGATATATTATTACAAATAAGATGGGCGTAACAAAAACAGAAATATTTACAGAACAGCAAAACAGCTTGGCAACCACTTTAAAGGCACTGGCTCATCCTGCCCGTATAGCTATCCTGCAATACATCATCAAGCAGAATGCTTGCATTTGTAATGACTTAGTGGAAGAATTAGGATTGGCGCAGGCTACGATTTCACAACATTTAAAAGAGCTTAAAAACATTGGTATCATCAAAGGCAATATAGAAGGGACAAGTGTGTGCTACTGTATTGATGAAAATGTTTGGCAGCAGATTAAAAAGGAACTCAATGCTTTCTTTATAGATAATGTAGAGGTTGATAAATGCTGTTAAGCATTTTTTTTAAGCACATTAATCGCAATAAAGCAATATAACAATTAAATAAAAAAATAATGAAACTATCAAACATCAAAGAAATCTTACCAGCATTGGATAATGTTGAATTTCAATTAGAGAACGGAACATTTGTACCCGAACACTTTCACGTTACCGAGATAGGTGTTATTACAAAACATTTTATTGATTGTGGCGGAACAATTAGAAACGAAAAAGTTGTCAATTTCCAATTATGGAATGCCAACGATTTTGAACACCGATTAAAGCCAACAAAGCTATTAAACATCATTAAGCTATCCGAAGAAAAGTTGGGTATTGAAGATGCCGAAATAGAAGTAGAATACCAAAGTGAAACGATTGGTAAATTTGATTTGGATTTTAACGGAAATCATTTTATACTGAAGAATAAACAAACCGCCTGTTTAGCTCAAGATGCTTGCGGTATTCCTGCCGAAAAACAGAAAGTAAAATTATCAGACCTGAATAATGCTTGCTGTACACCTAATTCGGGATGTTGCTAAAATTAATGAAACATTAAAAATATAATTCTTAAAATCAATAAAAATGAAAATTGCATTATTCAGCGACATTCACGCCAATCTACCTGCATTAGAAGCATTCTTTGATGATGTAGAAAAAAGAAATCCCGATAGTATTTATTGCTTAGGCGATTTGGTCGGTTATAATATTTGGGCAAATGAAGTAGTGAACGAAATCCGTAAACGCAAAATACCAACCATTGCAGGGAATTATGATTTTGGTATTGGACGTATGAGCAACGATTGCGGATGTGCGTATAAAACTGAACCCGAAAAAGACAACGGCAGTATATCTATTTCTTTTACCAACTCTATTATGAAAGATGAAGAAAGAGCCTATTTGCGTACACTTCCGGCACATATCAAAGTAGAATTTCAGTTGAACGAGGATAAGCTCAATTTGCTATTGGTACACGGTAGCCCAAGAAAAATAAACGAATACTTATTTGAGGACAGGGAAGAAAAAAGTATGCTTAGAATTATGGAACAGGCGGACGCAGACATTATGTGTTTCGGACATACACACAAGCCATACCACCGCATTTTAAATTCGGGCATTGACGGACAAGACCATTTCAGACACGCCATCAATATAGGTTCGGTAGGAAAGCCGAAAGACAGCGATGTAAGAGGCGGTTATGTAATGCTTACTATCAATGAGCAAAGTTCTGTATTGGACAAAGACAGTATCAGTGTGGAATTTATACGATTTGATTATGATATTGAAAGAGCCGCAAAAGCAGTAGAGGAAAGCATTTTACCAAACGAATACGCAGAGAATTTAAGGAGAGGTTACTAATCAAAGAATTTATAAAGATGGAATTTCCAACCGATAGAAAGTATTCAAAAGAACATACGTGGATAAGCGTACAGGACAACACAGGTACAATAGGCATTACCGAATTTGCACAAAGCGAATTAGGCGAAATCGTATATGCAGATTTACCCAATGTTGGATATAGTTTTCGGCAGGACGAAGTATTCGGCTCTGTTGAAGCGGTTAAAACGGTCAGTGATTTATTTATGCCTGTATCGGGTAAAATCGTTGAAACGAACGAACTGCTATTGAAAGTGCCCACACTCATAAATGACAATCCTTATAAAGACGGTTGGCTTATTAAAATAGAAATACAGGACATCGCAGAATTAGAAAACCTGCTTACCTCAAATCAATATAAAGAACTCACAAATTAACCACGCAATGCAATCAAAACTAAAATTCCTTGACCGTTACCTAACCTTATGGATATTCCTTGCAATGGCATTAGGCATAGGATTGGGATATTTCTTTCCGGATATATCAAAAATTACAAATGCTCTATCCGTAGGCACTACAAATGTTCCGTTGGCAATAGGTTTAATATTGATGATGTACCCACCATTGGCAAAGGTTGATTATTCATTATTACCTATGGCATTTAAGGACAAAAAAGTAATCGGTATATCCTTATTGCTGAACTGGGTTATCGGCACAGTACTGATGTTCGGTTTAGCAGTTTTGTTTTTACGGAACGAACCCGATTATATGACAGGCCTGATATTGATAGGTTTGGCAAGGTGCATCGCAATGGTAATCGTTTGGAGTGACTTAGCTAAAGCAAACAGAGAATATACAGCTATGTTAGTTGCATTAAATAGTATCTTCCAGATACTTTCTTATAGCTTCTTAGTTTGGTTATTCATCAATGTATTACCTGAAAAATTAGGAATAGCTAACTTCAATGTAAGCGTATCAATGAAAGACGTAACCGAAAGCGTATTGATATACTTAGGCATTCCATTCTTAGCAGGTTTTATAAGCCGTTACGCATTGGTGAAATCAAAAGGTATAGAATGGTATAACAGGAAATTTGTATCCCGAATATCGCCCATTACATTGTATGCTTTACTGTTTACGATAGTATTAATGTTCAGTCTGAAAGGAGATAAAATATTAGAACTGCCAATGGATGTAGTAAAAGTTGCCATACCGTTAGTAATCTATTTTGTACTGATGTTTTTCGTCAGCTTCTTTATCAATAAATCCTTAAATGTTCCTTACGACAAAAACGCCTCAATCGCATTTACAGCCACAGGAAACAATTTTGAATTGGCAATAGCCGTAGCAATAGCGGTTTTCGGTATTCATTCTCCACAGGCGTTTGTAGGCGTTATAGGACCGTTAGTAGAAGTTCCGGTACTGATATTATTAGTAAGAGCAAGTTTATGGCTAAAGAAGAAATACTACTAAAGCTATTTAAGAACGATAAGGGTATTTTAGGTGTCAAATAGCAAAGAAGCTCTCCGAAAATTCGGAGGGCTTCTTTTATGGCTTATTTAGGATTTGAAGCATCCTGCCGACTTCAATATCCATTCTTGAAAAAGCAAACCATTTTTTGCCCAGGTCTTTGAGTGATGCCCCGATATGGTAGAGTTCTGTATGGTCAATAATCAAAAAACGGTCATGGGCATCGGAAAACACTTCAATTTCTATCGGAGGATATTGACTATTATAGCGTTGTAAGTCTAACCGTAACTGATTGCTGAAACTTTTGGTAAGAATTGTAGCAGTTACATTAGTCTTACGCTTACCCAACAAAGTAAGCACCGTATCATCCACATAATTATCAAGCAGGATAATAGAACTTTTGGCACTTCGGATAATATCGGAAACAAAGGCGTAGGCATCAAATACCTGTCCGTCGTAGAAAATGCCTTTTTCACTGTGGAGCTTGTCGCTTTCCAAAGCCTTAAAAATCTCTTCAAATTTTTGGTCGGCTTCCAGTTGCTTTAACTCGATATTATCCAAACGATGAAACAAAGAAGCGTTGCTAATGAGCATACGCCGCATTTCTACAAAGGCTTCCATTATTTCCACACTCATTTTAACGGCTATATCTGAACGGAGTATGGCAGATGCCATTGCAACGCCTTGTTCGGTAAAAACATAGGGCAAATAACGTCTGCCGCCGTAATTTAAACTTGAGGTTCCAATTTGGAACCTCAAGTTTTCAACTTCCTCTTCGGTCAGTTGAAAGCAGAATGATACAGGAAAACGCTCAATATTTCTTTTTACGGCTTTGTTCAGGTTCTTTGTTTCCACCTGATATAAGGCGGTGAGGTCGCTATCCAACATTACCTGTTTGCCCCGAATGGTATAAATCAGGTTCCTGATTTTTTTGGGTACGATTGACGGTTTATTTTCCATTGCGTTTACTGCTTTTGTTTTTCTCAAACTCAAAGGAACTTTCAGTGTTTTCTTTCAGAATGATGTAAGCATCGAATTTCTTTCCGGCTTTGCTTGTCATTCCTTTGATAAGAGAGGTTTTGCCTTTATTGACAAGGTTTGTTACATTTTCGATACTGATTTGTACACCGCAGACGGTGCGGAACTGTACCCAGTTACAAGCCTCATCAGGGCATTTCACAATCTTGTCACGGATAATAAGCTGCTGACTTTTGCATTTCGGGCAGGTTAGTTTGGGTTGGTTGGTGCTTGCAATAGAGGTTTGTAGCAATTCATCGGTAATAGATTTGGCATAGGTTTCCATTTCCTTTTGGAATGTTCCGGCATCCGCTTCGTTATTTTCTATTTTCTGTAACGCCAATTCCCATTCGGCAGTCATTGCCACGTCTGCAATTTTCCGGTCTTTTACAAGCCCGTACACCTGCAATCCTTTTTCCGTAGGGATTAAAGAACGTTTATCCCGTTGGATATAATTACGGGTAAACAGGGTTTCGATAATGGCGGCTCTTGTTGCAGGAGTACCGATGCCGATATTTTTGAGGGCTTTGCGTTCTTCTTCGTTCTCAATTTCTTTCCCTGCGGTTTCCATAGCCGACAAAAGCCCGGCTTCGGTGTAAAGCACTGGTGGTTTGGTCTGCTTTTCCAAAACTGCGGCTTCCTTTATGGCAAGTTCGTCGCCTTTATGCAGTTCAGGTAATTCCTGCACTGGCTCTTCGCCGTCATCGGTAAAACTTCCTTTTATGGAACGCCAACCCGCTTCCTGAATTTTACAGCCTTTTGCCGTAAAGTCGTAATGCAATACCTGTAATGATACATCGGTTATTTCTTTGACACAGGCTTGCGATATGGCTTCAAGCAAGCGAAGCGCAATCATATTGTAAATCTTGTTTTCGTCTGCATTAAGTACGGACGGCACTTTGTCCGTAATCAACAAACCGTGATGGTCCGTTACACGGAGGTCATTCACGATACGTTTGTTGAACCGTCCCCATTTGATTTTGGTAAGGGCTTGCTTGCAATCCTCACGATTTTGCAATGCCCGCACGAGGTTTGGAATTTCTGCCCACATATCTTCAGGGATGTATTTGCTCCCGGTACGTGGGTACGTGATAAACTTCTTTTCGTACAGGCTTTGCGCAATATTGAGCGTTGCTTCAGCAGATAATTTCAGCCTTTTGTTGGCTTCCTTTTGTAAGCCTGTCAGGTCGAAAAGCAAGGGCGGTTGTTCTGTAACGCTTTTGGTTTCTACTGATGTAAAGGTTGCCGTTGCGCCACGCTGAATAGCTTTAAGGGTATCATCAGCAAGTTGCTTTTCGTCCCATTTGGTTGCGGAAATACTTTTGAAATCAACCTGGGCTTTGTTGTGCGTTAATTGTATCTGCCAGTATTTCTTTACCGTGAAATTCTTATTGTCGAGGTAACGTTTGCATATCAAAGCCAGTGTGGGCGTTTGCACTCTTCCAAGCGAATAGATACCATTGCCTGCGGCAATGCTCAATGCCTGTGTAGCATTGATGCCTACAAGCCAGTCGGCACGGCTTCTGCCTTGCGCTGCCTGATACAGTCCGTCAAATGCTGCCCCGTCTTTTAGGTTGTTGAAGCCTTGCTTTATTGCCTTTTCGGTAAGCGAACTTATCCAAAGGCGTTCAAAAGGTTTGTTGCATTTCAGGTATTCATAAATGTACCTGAAAATGAGTTCGCCCTCACGACCTGCATCGGTAGCAACGATGATGCTGTTGCTTTGCTTAAAAAGCTGCTCAATGACTTTCAGTTGCTTTAATGCGCCAGTATCGGCGGTGTACCCTTTGTCTTTTTTGACCTTGCGGACGGTCAATAAAAACGGGTTGGGCAATATCGGCAGGGATGCTTTATCAAATCCCGAAATGCCGTAATCTTCGGGCATTCCCAGTCCTATTAAATGACCGAATGCCCACGTAACAAAATAGCCGTTACCTGTCAGGTAGCCATCCTTTTTATCGGATGCTCCCACAAGTCCGGCTATTTCCCTTGCTACGCTTGGTTTTTCTGCAATGATTGTTTTCATACTGTATTACATTTTTCTGCCTTTGGATTTTTCAGGCTTGTTATCCTGTTGCTCCTGCTGCTTCTCGTTTTTCGGTCTTTGCTGCCCGGACTTCAAAGGCTCTTGGACGTTCTTGGTCGCTTCGTTGGTTTTACCCTCCGAATTGACGGCAGTTTGTGTTTTATGAGTTTCGGCAGGTTCTACCCGTGCTTTGTACTGACCGGGAAACTCAAAATTGGTCTTTCCGCTATCTTTGTCGAACGTGATATAACCCTTATACGGTTGGTCTTTTTTGTCTTTCAGTTCAACGTATATGGTTTGTCCAGCTTTGAACTTGTTGTACTGCTCATCATCCAGTTCTTTGCCCCTGAAAGTTCTTGGAGCTTCTTGCGGTTGGCTTTGCTGATTGCTTTGTTGGGTATTCTGTTGGTTCGTTTGCGCCTGCTGATTGTTGTTGCTTCTGTCAAACAGGAACTCAACATACCGTTTGTCCGCATTGAATTGTACAGTTGCCGAAAACTCCGTTCCTTTCGAGGAAATCATACCCTCTAAATAGAGCGGTTTGCCCTCCATCAGCGTTTGCTTTTGTTCGTCATTCAGCTTTACGCCCTTAATTTCATCGGGAATTTTTATAAACTCCGTGCGCAGTGCAATCACATCATTGGTCAGCCTGTCAATGCTGATAATGGACGGCATCAGTTCGCCTGTTTTAGAATTTACCAAATTGACGACACGCCCCATATTACCCGTTTCGAGCAGGTTTTTCTTGTCTTCGTCCGTAAACTTGTGACCGAAAAACTCAAAGTGGAGGTTAGGTTCTCTTTTGATACCGTGTATTGCCACGATAACATTGCCGTCTTCCGCTTGCTGCAAAGACAAGCGGGCATCTGTGCGGAGGATGGAACTACCGAGGTTAATACCTATCGGTAAAAGTTCATTGGTTTTATAACCTCGTAACAAAGGGTCGAGCAGGTTTCTTTTTTCAAGATACTCTTTGCTTAATCCGAGGTTTTTCATTGTGTCCCAATCAATCTGCTCCGGCTTGTAGCGGTATTCGCTTGTTTCTGTTGTTGTTTGTGCTGTTGCCATATTATTTTGATTTTCTTGTTTTTTATCCGGTTGGAGTTCTGCTTTCACTTCGTGTTCTTTCAGCACTTTCTCGCCCTGTGGAGTGGGCTTATCTACGTGCTTTTGCAGTTCCTCCGCTTTTTCAGCAGCAACAGGGGCAGGCACTTTGAAGAAAGTAAAGTTTGTAGGGTTCTTTAACTGGCTGAAAAAATTGGAAAAGAAGTTGGAAAAGAAATCGCCGCTTTTGTCCACACGCATAAACTGGTTTTGGTTCTTCTTGGTGGGTTCTACGGTTTCCATTTTCCCGTTTTCGTCGATACTCTTTACCGCCTGGATTTTCATTTTCTCTTTATCCAGTACGAGTAATATGTCCGAAAGCTGTTCCGGCATTTCTTGTTTATTCGTTGTTTCTTCGCTCATAATCTGAAATTTTAAAATTCACGGTCGAATGTAAAGGAAGCCTTCACTGATTTGCGTTATGTGGCACTCAAAGGCAGTGTTTGTCACTTCTTGGCATCCAGTTTAGGCAGGGGCGGGTTAAAACTTTCCCTGATGAATTGATGCACATCGGACAGTTTGTAATACAGTTTTCCGCTAATGGTATAATAAGGGAGCTTACCTATGGAGCGATACCGTTGCAGGGAACGGTTACTGATTTTCAGCATTTGCAATAAATCCTGATTATCCAGTAACTCTTCGCCGTCTATGCTGTTGCGCTTCTTTTGTAAATCGTCTATGTGGTTGCCAAGAATGTCCAGCCTGTCCATTATGCGTTCCATCCACGCCACAAATTCCATTTTGTCGATATTCATACGGGTACGCTTTTAATGATTACCTGATTTCAGCTTTCTGCCTTTCTCGATATAGCTTTTGCCTTTCGCCATAAGCTGCTCCACATATTCATCGGTCGTCTGCACGGCGTTAGCGTTGAGCATTTCCTTGATAGCACCAATCGTATAGTAATACTGCCCGTACATTTTTGAAAAAGCTATCTGCCCGTTGGTGCGCATACGCCACAACGTTTTTTCGCTGATGTGGAGATACTGGCAGACTTCGTGGTTGTTGAGCCATAAGCTATCGTAGCTTGTATCTTCCAGTTTGAGGATATATTCGCTAATGGCTTTCAACCGTTCGTTGAGGTGCTTCCACACTTCTTCGTCAACTGTTATAATGTTCATTGCACTATTGTTTAATATTCACAGTACAAAATTCAGAAGTGTGGCAGTGTTTGTCTGCCAATGCGTACCCATTGGTTTGGCACTTTTTTTCAAATTTTTTGCAATGAGAAAAACCCTTGTTTAATAAGGGTTTTAGCGTGTTTCGGTTATTTTGTAGTAGCCTTTTGCCCATATATGCCAATTGGCATATATGGGCAAAGAAAAAGCAGTACATTTTGTGTACTGCTTTCAAACACCCGTGCTGATGTTGCTAAAGGTCTTTATCCATATACTCTTCGAGGGAAATTTTGAGCTGGTCTAAAAACACCGTTCGGGAGCCTGCCCTTGTTTTCATTCGGTGGAAAGAATGATGTATATCGTTCAAGGGCGTTCGGAAGAGGATTTGGAAAATCAATGCTAATTTCCTGATGCCTATTTTCCCGTATGCAATAGATTTGGAAACATACAGGGCGTAAATCAATTCTATCAGTGCATTTTGCGAGTTCGTCCACGAAATGTCTTTGTTTCCATCACCGTTTATTGAAATGGTATCGGGATTTTTTTCAGGGTTTATTTTGGTAAGCAAGAAAGTATAAAGTAATTCATTGGCTATAATATGGGCAACTTTGTTATCGTAATAAGTAGAAAAGCTAAGGTCAATTTCAAATACACTACTTTTTAGACCATCGTGGTAATTGATTTTTCCGAGCCTGAAATAACTGTGGTCACGGTCAGTTCTGCCTGCACGATAGTACCTGTAAAAATCCTCATTGGATATGCTTTCCTTGTATTCGGATTTGAGGATTTTAAGTTGGTTTTCAAAATAACTTTGGTGTATTCTCCCTGCACTTACGGGGCAGGTAGTTTCAATGCGGAATACCTTATTGTAATAAATAAGTTTTCCTAAAATCTGCGGTTTGATATTCTTGAAAAAATTGATTTCCTGCCGTTCGTCCTTAAATCCGGTTTGTAAGACTTTCATCTTTATGGTAAATAGCATTTCCTTCAGGAATAAGGTCATTTGGTAAGCCTCATCAGCAGTTTGCATAATTTGAGAAGAAAGATTATCTTCCTGATGCTGAATTTGCGATAATATTTTACTCAACACGATTTCCATAGCTTAGTCTGTTAAAAGTTATCACTACTTGTTTCGGAACCACATTTTAATTGATATACCAAAACTTGGAAATAATATGTAAACCATTATCACATTGTGTCCCCATATTGGGAAAGATTTATTTCCAATTACGCTTTTTGATGTATATTGGAAAAGCAGAAAAAGGGTTAAGTACACTACGACTTAACCCTTTTTTTATTAAATTTGCAATAATGATTTACAAGGTAATCAGATGAAAGCGAGTGCAGTAAGCACCATTACTAAATCGTTACCGATAGCACTTTCGGTTCTTGTAAACTACTCTTTATTAGCCACTTTGGGCTATATTAATCTTTTTTAATAAAAAATGACCGATTAAAAACCGGTCACCCTCAAATTATTTATCTACCTAACATTGCTTTAAGTATGATTATCTAACGGAGAAATATTAAAAATTATTTTAAAAAGAAAAAAATTTTTATCCTGAAAATCCTACTGACAAACTGTTGTCATCACCCCGGTTTATCTTTGTATCAACAATAACAAACAACATTAAAACTATGACAACTACAGCAACCATCACAAAACAGTTTATGACTTCGGAACAATTATTAGAACATTGGCAAGGTCACAGAAATTTAACGAGAAGAGTGATCGAAGCGTTTCCTGAAAAGGATTTATTTGAATTTTCGATTGCGGGAATGAGACCGTTCGCAAAGTTAGCGGTTGAGTTAATCAGCATTGGCGGACCTGCTTTGAAGGGGATTGTCGACAAGAATATGGAAGCTTACAATGAAGAAGGTTTTGTGCCGAAAACGAAGGAGGAGCTTCTGAAAAAGTGGGACGAAGAAACGGAAACGATCAATCATTATTTTGCGCAGATTTCGGAGGAGCGTTTTCAGGAGACTTTTAATTTATTCGGACAGTATGAATTCCCTGTGTATCAGAATATTCTGTATTTCGTTGATAATGAAATTCATCACCGTGGACAAGGGTATGTTTATTTAAGAGCTTTGGGAATTGAACCGCCTTTTTTTTGGGAGAGATTTTCGGTTCGTTAATGCCTTTGTTCAAGTTGAAATCATTGATTCTCTCACGAAACCGCAGTAAGGAAAAAGAGCGGAGATGCGTCTCATAGGTTAAATTTTAACGAAGTTTTATGATCTGCGGATCCGTTCTTCTTTAAACATGAAGTTTGTTTAAGCTAATTTTAAATTTAACCGCAAAAGAAGCAAAAGACTTTATAGAATTTATTAAGGTATTTCTAAAGGTTTGCAAAAGGAACCTTTGATTTTTGTTAACTTATGTGTTCTTTTTCTATTAATCATTAAACTTAAAATAACTAAAGTGTTAATCTTTTGCTTCTTTTGCGGTAAAAAATAAAAGTTTAAACATTATCATTTTATTTTAAATTATTGCCAGAAACCTCAACAGCAATTGTTGGGGTTTTTATTGATGTTTGTCTGCAATCTTTGACAACAAATCATTGAGTTGTACTTTGAGGGTTTCGGGTTCTAAAATCGTTGCATAATCTGCAAAAGTAATCAGCCAGCGCGGAAATCCGTCTTTAATGGATTCTGTTTCGAAAGTGAGTTCTACCATTCCGTTTTCGGCATCAATTTCTTGGGTTAGACCGTAATATTTTTTGGAATTGACCAGAAAAGTCATGATTTTTTTCTCTACCAAAAGTCTCACGAGTGTTTTATTGCCATTGTTGCTTTGCCTGTAATCATTAATCTGCCCGTATTCTCCTAAAAACGGATTCTGGGTTTTCGAAATCTTTAAAATCCGGTCAATACGAAATTGTCGGAAGTCGTTTCTCAAGGTACAGTAAGCCATGATGTACCAATAATTGAATTCAAAGAAAACGCCGACTGCTTCAATGGTTCTTGTCGAAATTTCCTCATCAACGGTTTTATATTCCATGATTAACTGCCGTTTTTCGGCTATGCTTTCCAGAATCGTGGGAAGAACGTCTTTAATGGTATCTTCGGTTTCGGCATGATACTGAAAAATATCAATCTGATTTTCAATATTCTGGATAAGATTTCTGTCGGAAAATTTTAAAACGGAACGCACTTTTTCCATCGCGGTCTGATAATGGTTTCCCAAACTCTGATGCGAAAATTTCTGCATCAGTTTCTCGGCGGTGATGAAACTCAGAACTTCTTCTTTGGTAAACATGACGGGTGGCAGTTTGTAGCCATCCATCAAAGAGTAACCGCTTCCTGCTTCACCAATGATCGGAATTCCTGCATTTTCCAGTGTTTTTACGTCGCGGTAAATGGTTCTTACACTCACATCAAATTTGGCAGCCAGATCCTGCGCTCTTACAAGCGGTTTCGACTGTAATTGGGTGAGAATTGCCGTGACGCGGTCGAGTTTTTTGAGGTAATGGTCGTTCATTGGGTGTGAAGGTAGGAGTGTTTTAGGGTTTTAGAGTTTTAGTGTTTTAGTGTTTTAGTGTTTTAGTGTTTTAGTGTTTTAGTGTTTTAGCAAAGTTATCTTTTATCTTTTATCTTTTATCTTTTATCTTTTATCATTATAAGTATTAACCAATTTATCCAGATTTAAACTTCTTGCAGAGGCATCAAAAATTTCTCTGTAGGTTCCGTTGGTCTGTACCAGTTCATCGTGCGTTCCGCTTTCCACTACTCTGCCTTTTTTCATGACGTAAATTTTATCTGAATCTAAAATCTGCGATAAAGAATGGGAAATGATAATCACGGTTCTGCCTTCTTTTATCGCATCCAGAGAATTTTTGATCTGTTCTGTGGCGATGACATCGAGGCTCGCCGTTGGTTCATCAAGGAAAATAATCGGAGGATTTTTTAAGAATAATCTGGCGATGGCAATTCTCTGCTGTTGTCCTCCCGAAAGTTGCGTAGCATCATGATTATATTTTTCCGGTAAATCTAAAATCTGTTCATGCAGATAGGCTTTTTTAGCCGCTTCCTCAATTTCTTCGAAAGTAGCATTCATATTTCCGTATCGGATGTTGTCTTCGATACTTCCCTGAAAGATATGGTTCTTCTGAAGTACCAATCCCAGATCGTTTCTTAGAAAAGTATTGTCAAAATGATTCAGATCTACCCCATCCAAAAATATTTCTCCTGAATCGGGAGGGTAAAATTTACACAGAAGATTGATAATCGTTGATTTTCCCGCTCCGCTTAATCCGACCAAAGCGGTGGTTTTTCCGTTTTCAAATTTCATGGAAACATCGTGAAGGGCTTTAGTTCCGTTCGGATACGTAAAATTGATGATTTTCAGTTCAAAATTTCCTTTGATTTCTTTTTCTACAAAATTTCCGTTCGGTTCTTTTTCGTCGTCTGCATTTAAAATATCAAAATACCCTTCTGCATAGATCATCGCGTCATTCATGTCATCATAAATTCTGTGCAGTTGTCTAATCGGAGCCGAAACATTATTGAAAAGCATGATGTGAAGCATAATCGCTCCGATGGTCATCTGCTGATCCAGAACGAGGTAAACCGTAAGAAGGATTATCAAAACCACTCCGAACTGTTCAATGAACGTTTTTAAACCATCATAAATAAAATTTGTTTTTCTTGTAAACATCTGACTCTCCATCAACTGCATCTGTAAGTCGTACTGTTTTTTTCCTTCAAATTTTTCTCGGACAAAACTCTTAATTACCATGATGGAGTTGATTAGATTTAAAAGTCCTGAAGTTTTCTGTTCGCGCTGGTTACGCAGAGTTCTTCGTACTCCGCTTAATTTCTTCGCCTGTAATGAGCTTACATAAAAATAGATGGGAACAATGATGGTGGAAACAATTCCGACGTACACATTTTGCAGATACATGATAACCAATGCAATAATTGAATTTGAAAACAGTGGAAGCATATCTATAAAAAAGTTCTGCACCAGTCGTGTTAAACTTTCAATTCCTCTGTCTATTCTGATCTGCAATTTTCCGGATTCGTGGTTTTCATCATTAAAATAAGCAACTCTGTAGGTTAAAATTTTATCGATGGCAGATTGTGCGAGAATAGAACTTACATTAATCCTGATCTTTTCGCCATAGAATTTCTGTCCGAAATTGATAAAAATATTCAGCAGTTCTTTTCCCAATAATATAACGGAGATGATAACGAGAATATGAATTCCTTCCGACATCGGATGCGGAAGATGCGTAAGTTTGGTTACTTCATCCACTGTGTATTTTAAAACCAAAGGATTGACCTGCGCCGCCAAAGCTCCCAAAAAGGTTAGAAAGAGCGTTCCGTAGATCATCAAACGATACGGTCTGATAAAAGGAGCAAGCTGTTTATAGATTCCGAATAAGGTGACAGTTCTGTTGAATGGTTTTGCCATACGATGATTTTAAATAAAAAACGTACCGTTTTACAGAGAAAAAGGTACGTTTTATTCTATTTTTCAGCAAATATTTGCCTTAATTTAATTTTCAAATACGTAAGTCGTGAGATAATGCAGTTCAGGCTTTCCCGCTGCTTTTGAGTCTGATTCTGCCTGCTCTAAAGAATACATTGAATTAATCTCTTTCTTCTGAAACACAAAAGAATTATTGGCATTTTTATCGACCACATCATTAAAAATATGCTGAATTTCGGAATTCCCCAATGAGGCAAAACTGATGTCTTCAAAGCCATACAGCAATCTGAGATCATCAAACTGAGCAAAATTTTCGTCCACAAAATTCTGAAACTGGGTTTTAGAATCGAAATTTCCAGCCCAGATATTATACCCGTAACTTTTCTTTTGCGGTTTGTCGAAAATGCTTTGGTAAACGAAGTTTTCTCCTAAATAAGCTTCTCTTACCTGCGGATCGTTTGCCAGTTCTTCCGGAAGTCCTTCTTTCAGAATTCTTCCTTCAAACATAATGTATGTTTTGTTGGTAATAGCCAAAGTCTGCTGAACGTTGTGGTCGGTAATCAGGATTCCGATATTTTTATCCGTAAGACTTCTTACGATTTTCTGGATATCTTCTACCGCAATCGGGTCTACTCCGGCGAAAGGTTCATCCAGAAGAATAAAACTCGGATCCGTTGCAAGACATCTTGCGATCTCTGTTCTACGTCTTTCCCCTCCTGACAAAAGGTCTCCACGGTTTTTACGGACGTGCTGTAAGGAAAATTCTTCAATCAGCTCATCGCATTTCATCTGCTGTTCGCGTTTTGAAAGCTTGGTCAACTGTAAAACGCCCATGATATTGTCTTCTACCGAAAGTTTACGGAAAACAGATGCTTCCTGAGCCAAATAACCTATACCTTTCTGAGCTCTGCGATACATGGCATCGGTCGTGATTTCCTGTTTGTCGAGGAAAATTTTTCCGGAAGTAGGCTTAACCAAACCGACAATCATATAAAACGAGGTGGTTTTTCCTGCTCCGTTCGGACCAAGCAAACCCACAATTTCTCCCTGCTGAACCTGTACAGAAACGCCTTTTACTACTTTTTTAGGACCGTATTCTTTGATTAAGTTTTCTCCGCGTAAAATCATAAGGGCAAAGATAAAGTTTTTTTGAATTCAAATTTTAGATTAAAAAATGGACTTGGAAGTTTTGTGAAATTTTAATACTTAGATTAAAGATTCTTCGAATAATATTTAACTCAAAATTTTTAAAAACTTTATTTTATTTCCATAATTTTAGACTTTCATCAACACTTATTATTACTATGGAAAATAATCAACAGCTTACCGAGCTTTTAGCTTTAGATCTTGGTGTAAACATCATCAACCGAAGACCTTATGCGAAAGAAGTTTTCAAATGGCAGGATATGGATCTGCTTCCGCATTCTTCCACGGATACTTTGCTTTGCGAAATCTACGAATGGAACGGAAGAAACTGGAGAACCACGAATAATAATCTTATAGGCTATTTATTTGGCAGCGACCAGTTAAGTACTGTTAAAAATCAATTGATGAATGTTCAGAAATTTCCGGCTCTGATTCCTGATTTTGAATTTACGAAAGACAGCATGATTGAATTCGGGCTTGCTCTCCCCTCTCTTTTCAATATCGGAATTAAAGGCGACATTAAAAGCGCCAAAGATTTTTCTGTAAAAGTAAACGGCGTTACAAAATCCAGAATCACCAACATAGATTCTCCCGGAATAGAAATCCTTCGAAAATATTCTGAATTTACGCAAAACGAATCCAGATCATACAGAAAGAACATCAAATTTAATTATCTGAGTACTTCTTTATTTTATGCAGAAAGTGTGGAAATTAATCTTGAAAAAGACGCAGGCGTGAATCTTGATGTGAGTTTCCAGACACAGGATGTGGAAGTAAAAGCCAATGTTGATACAGATACAAAAAAGAATTTCGTTCTGAAATATACGGGAAACCAAGCTCCATTTGCTGCAAAATTTACGAAAGGAAAAGATTTTAATATTTCCTGATATTTTTATAATCGGGTTTTAGCCAAAGCTTACAATCATTAATTATTTTCTTTGGTTTCAAAATAAGTTTTGGCTAAAGCTGAATTTAGAGTTCATCAATAAAAAACGGGCTTTAGCCCGTTTCTATTGATAAAAACATTTCGATCCGAAATGTTTTTCATTTAAAATATAATGTGAAAAAATTATCTGTTCAAAATCATTGCAGCTTCTTTCGCGAAATACGTGAAAATCATATCAGCACCGGCTCTTTTAAAGCAGGTTAAGCTTTCGATAATGGTTTTGTCATTATCCAGCCATCCGTTTTGTGCAGCCGCTTTTACCATTGCATATTCTCCGCTCACATTGTAAACCGCAATCGGAAGATCAATCGCTTCACGAACTTTAGAAACAATATCCAGATACGGAAGTCCCGGTTTAATCATGATAATGTCGGCTCCTTCTTCAATATCCTTAAAAACTTCGTTCAACGCTTCTCTGGAATTATGAAAATCCATCTGATATGTTTTTTTATCCTTCGGAATTTCCATATTATCTTTCGGTGCACTGTCTAATGCGCTTCTGAAAGGTCCGTAAAAAGAACTTGCATATTTTGCAGCATAGCTTAAAATACCCACATCGGTAAATCCGCTATCTTCCAATGCTTCACGAATGACCTGAACTCTGCCATCCATCATATCACTTGGTGCCACAATGTCTGCTCCGGCTTCTGCGTGTGACACCGACATTCTTGCCAAAGCATCGTTTGTAGCATCATTTACAATTTTCCCGTTTTCGATAATTCCGTCGTGACCGTAAATAGAATACGGATCTAAAGCAACATCGGGCATTACCACCATTTCGGGAAGCGCATCTTTGATCGCCCTGATCGTGTTCTGCATCAGTCCGTTTTTATTCCATGCTTCTTTTCCGGTATTGTCTTTCAGGTCTTCTGAAACCTTCATGTAAAGATTAACAGCCTTTACACCTAAAGAAAATAACTCCTTACATTCTTTCACCGTCAGATCAATGCTTCTTCTGAAAATTCCCGGCATCGACGGGATCGGTTCTTCTTTATTTTCGCCCTCCATTACGAAGATCGGCATTACAAAATCGTTGGTTGTAAGAGAGCATTCTCTTACCAGACTTCTTACAGATTCGTTTACTCTCAGCCTTCTATTTCTTGAATGTATCATTTTGGAATACTTTTTGAATGAAATTTAATGCAAATTTACTACAACTTATATAAAAAACTATTGCGTAGAATTGCAGAATTAATTATTTTTGTTAAAATATCCCTTAGAAATTATAATTTGATGAGAAAACTTTTACTTTTGTTTATCTTTTTAGGCGCATTTGTTGGATTTTCCAACAATATGAAAGCGCAGATTAAAGAGCCGGCTTCCTTCTCTCAGAAGTCTGATGACGGAGTGCTTGTTGCTTATCCTAATCCGGCAAAGGATTTCCTTATCGTAAAGGCTAAAGATCCTAACCTGAAAATCCGAAGTGTGATTTTCTATTCGATTTTAGGTACACAGGTTGCAAGTTATTCAGTCAACATGAATTCCGGAGAGATTAATATTGAAAAATTAAAGCCTGGTAAATATTTAATTCGATATATTCTGAGTGACAACACAATGAAAGTCACGCAGATTATGAAACAATAATTTAAATCCTGATAATCATCAGGATTTTTTCTTTTAGCTTAATTATTCCGTAACTTTCGGAACATTTTTATCCTAATTATAAAAACAAATTAATGCTAAAAGCTGAACATATTAGAAAGACCTATAACGCAGGTAAAAAGGTAGCTTTGGATGATTTCAGCATCCATGTTCCGAAAGGAAGTGTTTATGGTCTTTTAGGTCCTAACGGAGCCGGAAAAACTTCTTTTATCCGGATCATCAATCAGATTACACAGGCAGATTCTGGAGAAATACAGATCAACGGACAAAAGCTCAATCCGGATCATATTAAAGATATCGGATATATGCCTGAAGAACGCGGGCTGTATAAAAACATGACCGTAGGAGATCAGCTTCTCTACTTCGGAGAGCTGAAAGGCATGAAAAAGAATGATGCTTTAACTGAGGCAAAAAAATGGTTTGATAAACTTCACATTGACCATTGGTGGAAGAAAAAGCTGTCTGAGCTGTCAAAAGGAATGGCGCAGAAAATCCAGTTTGTGGTTACTGTTCTTCACAGACCGCATTTATTGATTCTGGATGAACCTTTTTCTGGTTTTGATCCTGTAAATGCCAATTTAATTAAAGACCAGATCATTGATCTTAAGAATAACGGAACTACCATCATCCTTTCTACTCACCGAATGGAAAGTGTTGAGGAAATGTGCGATTATGTGGCTCTGATTAATAACTCAAAAAAAATTATCGACGGAAGAGTTTTCGATGTACGCGAGAAATTCAAGAAAAATATTTTTGGAATCACGCTTTCTGATGTAAAAAACGATCAACTGGAAAGTTTTCAAAATAAATATGAAATTTTCAATATCAATCATGAAAATAACCTGGTTTCTTTTGATCTGAAAAATGAGACTGACCAAAATCATATTCTTCTGGATCTGGTGAATGTAGGAAAAGTAAGGTCATTCGACGAAAAAATTCCGAGTATGAACGAGGTGTTTATTAATGCGGTAAGCAATAATTCTTAATTATGAATAACATTTTTTTAATTACAAAAAGAGAATTTCTTACGCAGGTTAAGAAAAAATCTTTCATCATATTAACGCTTTTAGCTCCGATTCTTTTACTGGGTTTTGGTGCTGTTATCGGTTTGATGTTTAAGGCAAATGAATCTCACAGCATTATTGAAGTAGTTGACAAAAACGGTTTGTTTAAAAATCAACTGAAATCGAATGATAAACTGAACTATGTTTTTGTTTCTGCGGCAGATGAAAAGTCAAAAATCAACAATCTGAAGAATAATGAATCTTTAGACGGGATTTTGGTTCTGCCTGAACTGAAAGATCAGAATTTTGACGAATTAGAAAAGAATACAAGACTTGTTATCAACAATAAAATCGGGTTCGATACGAAGCAGAAAATTGTTTCGGACATTAACGAAGTCATCAAAAAAGAAAAAATAAAGAAACTGGGCATTGCTGAGCTACAGCTTGATAATCTGGATAAAAGTTTCAATTTAAAAACAATTAACGTCTCGGAAAATAACAAAGAAGATTCCGATCTTGCTTTCGGCGTGAAAAGTGTTCTGAGTATGCTTTTAATGTACGTTACTTTTATGTTTATCATTATTTACGGAGTTAGGGTAATGAGAAGCGTACTGGAAGAGAAAAACAACCGTGTTGTGGAAATTATTATTTCTTCGGTAAAACCTTTTGAACTGATGATGGGTAAAATTCTGGGGGTAACAATGGTTGCACTTACTCAATTTATCGTTTGGATCACCATGTCGGTTATCGGAGCTTTGGTTCTGAATACAGGATTTTCTGCTATTCCTAAAAATATTCCCGGAAATGAAGGTGTTGCTGAAAAATTTGATATTTTACAGATGGGAACCCAGATTTCACACAGTTTACTGGAACTGAATTTCCCATTAATTATTTTCGTTTTTATAACATTTTTCCTTTTGGGATATATCTTTTACAGTTCCATTTATGCCGCAATCGGTTCCGCTGTAGACAACGAAACAGAGACACAGCAGTTCACATTATTTGCAGTTCTGCCTTTAATGCTTGGAATGTACGGAAGTTTTACGCTAATGAATAATCCGGATGGTCCTTTAGGATTCTGGCTTTCTATTATTCCGTTTACGTCTCCTGTGGCAATGATCGCGAGAATTCCTTACGGAGTTCCGGCGTGGCAGATTGCGCTGTCTATTGGCTTGCTTTTAGGAACGACTCTTTTTATGATATTTCTGGCAGGTAAAATTTACCGTGTAGGAATTTTAATGTACGGAAATAAAGCGACTCTGAAGGAAATCTGGAAATGGATTAAAGGATAAGTTTTAAACAGAATTTTTAAATAAAAAAACTCCCGAAACATTAAGTTTCGGGAGTTTTTATGTTTTGATTAGAATCAATTTTTATTTGAAGATGTAGCTTAAGCTTAAACTAAGAACCTGCTCAGACTTTCCTTTATTGGTTCCTTTCGGCTCCTGATCAAGGCCGGGATATGTATTCGTAACTCCGAAATCATATTTTGCCGTAAGTTCAAGCTGTCTTTTATAACTATATCCTACTCCTAGTCCTATTCCAAAGTTAAATGAACTCGCTTTACCGTTTACATTAGGATAATTCGGATCAATCTGATCTTTTGTGTAGTAGATCTTAGGTGCGTTTTTAACGTTCTGACTTAATAAAAAATTAAATCTGGGACCTATTAACCCAAAAAATTCAGATTCAGATTCAGAAAAATACCCTTTAAAAGAGATCGGTACACTCAGATAGTTATTTGCGTATACCGCATCATAACCGGGATAGTTTTTAGCATCTTTATCCTTTCCTGTTTCTCCTGCTCCAAAGTAAACTACTTCAGGCTGTATGAAAAACTGGTTGGCTGAACCTATCGGTATTAAAGCCAATACTCCTGCCTGAACGGTATATCTCGGTCCGGAAGGGTTATGAGCATTCTTCACTCGGGAATAGTTTCCTCCTACAGTAACACCGAATCTTGTGCTGCCAAAATCGATCTGTGCGAAAGACATGGTAGAAAGTGCCAATGCAGAGGCTAATAAAAATTTTTTCATATCGTTATGTTTTATGTTATCCTAGAATTTTTGCAACAGTAGCACCGATGTCTGCAGGAGAGTCTACCACGTTAATTCCGTTTTCTCTCATGATTTCCATCTTAGCCTGAGCTGTATCTTCTGCTCCGCCTACGATTGCACCTGCGTGACCCATTGTTCTACCTTTTGGAGCAGTCTGTCCTGCGATGAAACCTACAACCGGCTTTGTAGAACCACTTGCTTTGTACCATCTTGCTGCTTCCGCTTCAAGACCTCCACCGATTTCTCCGATCATTACAACCGCTTCAGTTTCAGGATCGTTGATGAATAATTCCAAAGCTTCTCTTGTAGTTGTTCCGATGATCGGGTCTCCACCGATACCGATTGCTGTAGAGATACCGTAACCCGCTCTTACTACCTGATCTGCAGCTTCGTAAGTAAGAGTTCCTGATTTAGAAACGATACCTACTTTACCTTTTTTGAAAACGAAACCTGGCATAATTCCAATTTTAGCTTCTTCAGAAGTAATGATTCCCGGGCAGTTCGGACCGATTAATCTGCAGTCTCTGTCAGCAATGTAAGATTTTACTTTCACCATATCTGCTACAGGAATACCTTCAGTAATACATACAATTACTTTGATTCCTGCTTCAGCAGCTTCCATAATAGCGTCAGCAGCAAATGCAGGCGGTACGAAAATGATACTTACGTTAGCTCCGGCTTTTTCTACAGCATCTGCTACCGTATTGAATACAGGCTTCCCTAAGTGCTCGCTTCCTCCTTTTCCCGGAGTAACACCACCTACTACGTTGGTTCCGTATTCGATCATCTGGCTTGCGTGGAAAGTACCTTCGTTCCCTGTAAATCCTTGTACAATTACTTTAGAATCTTTGTTTACTAAAATTGACATTTTATTATTTATTTAATTTATTTATTACTTTTTAAATGCACACAAATTTAATTAAATTTCTTTGATTAAAGATAAATCTAACTAATTTGTTTATTTGAGATTTCTCAGTTTGACTTCTTTTTTAAGATACGTTTTAAAATCTTCTGCAAACATCCCGATGTAAGTTCCTTTTTCGAGGTCTCTGTTTACTCCGGTTTTCCCTAATAATACAGCTCCGCTCTCGATCTTATTTCCTGAAGCAATGCCGACCTGTCCCCATAAGGTAACCTCATCACCGATAACACAGCATCCTGCA
This sequence comes from Chryseobacterium mucoviscidosis, assembly GCF_002177115.1. Lineage (GTDB taxonomy): Bacteria > Bacteroidota > Bacteroidia > Flavobacteriales > Weeksellaceae > Chryseobacterium > Chryseobacterium mucoviscidosis. The sequence goes on from NZ_MVAG01000114.1 coordinate 215,091, forward strand.
ATGCCGACCTGAGAGGCGATAAGACATTTTTTTCCGATCACAGTATCGTGCCCGATCTGAATCTGGTTATCCAGAACGGAACCCTCACCAATAATGGTAGAATCTGTAACTCCTCTGTCGATGGTACAACCGTTTCCGATCTCTACATTGTTTTCGATGACTACGTTTCCTACCGAAATGAGACGGTCGAAATTGCCGTTCAGTTTTCTGTAGTAAAAAGCGTCGCCGCCTAAAACAGTGTTGGAGTGTATCACTACATTGTCGCCAATTACGGTTCTGTCGCCAATAACAACATTAGGAAAAATCAGGGTATTTTTTCCTATTTTCACATTATTTCCGATAACCGCAGAAGCATGAATTTTTGTTCCCTCTCCTATTTCGACATCATGAAGTTCTTCGGTGAAGTTATAAATTCTTGTAAAGTGGGTATTGATTTTATTGAAATCTCTGAAAGGGTCTTCGGAAACCAACAGTGCTTTTCCCTCTGGACATTCCACTTCTTTATCAATTAAAATAATCGTCGCAGCAGAATTTAATGCTTTATCGTAATATTTCGGATGGTTAACGAAAACGATTTCACCGGCTTTTACCATGTGAATCTCGTTCGTTCCCAACACTTCAAAGTCTTCTGAACCTACAAATTTTGCCCCGATAAGTTCGGCAATGGTTTTCAGTTTTTGTGGCTGATGAAACGTCATATTTTTTTAAATGATGTTTTAAATTTTCAACGGTGTCTTAAAATCCAGACACGGCTTTGTTTTTCCAACTTTAATCGCAGCCCGACTGCCCCTTCGACAAGCTCAGGGTAAACTACAAGGCTGCCATAAAAAATGAAAGCTGAAAGTTGTGATACTTCCAGCCTCATATTATTTGTGAATAATTATTCTTTTACTCTTTCTAAGTAAGAACCGTCTTCTGTGCTTACTTTGATTTTGTCTCCCGGCTCAATAAACAGAGGAACCATTACTCTTGCTCCTGTTTCTACGATTGCATTTTTAAGAGCGTTGGTTGCTGTGTTTCCTTTTACTCCCGGATCTGCTTCTATTACATCTAGATAAACAGATTGTGGAAGTTCTGCAGAAAGCGGAGTTTCGTCCACTTCTTTCAAAATGATGGTTACTTCTTCACCTGCTTTCATAAGGTTTGAGTTTTCAATCATTTCTTTATTTAAATATAATTGAGAGAAGTCATCATTATTCATGAAGTGAAATCCGTTCTCGTCATCATAAAGATACTGGAATTTTCTGGTAATTACCTTTACTTCTTCAATTTTGTGACCTGCAGAGAAAGTATTGTCGATTACTTTACCGTTGGTTACAGATTTTAATTTTGTTCTAACGAAAGCAGGACCTTTTCCCGGTTTTACGTGAAGGAATTCGATAACTTTGTAAATATCGTTGCTATATTCGATGCAAAGTCCTTTTCTGATATCGTTACTTGTTGCCATTAATTTATTATATATTTTTTATTTTCTTTTGTTAAATTGTATTCCTTCTCCCTGAGTTGGCAGTCTGTTGAAAACATTATTATTGAATGAATTCACATTATTATTCAGCCTGTTCACATTCGTCTGGATCTCGGAATGATAGGGATTTGCGGTTCCAAGAATTGAATTTCCGCCGGAATTATTCTGTTTAAGAAGATCATTAAGATTATGTTTAGCAATGCTGTCATTAGATTTTGAAGGAAGTCTCCTTTCCAGAATAGAAGTCTTGGCTGTTTTCTCCGTTTTCAATCCTTCTGTCTGTTGTCCGGACAAAAAAGATGCTGTAAAACACATTAAAACAAAAATCAGACTTTTCATTGATAACTGAGCTAAACTTTTCTTTATTATTCTCTTTCCTTCCCTGTTCCGTACCCTTTTACGATTCCTCGAGGAGAATTCTGGATAAACTGAAGGATTTCATCTCTTTCAGCCGTCGGAAGCATTTCTTTTTCGATGTAAAGCAACGCTTGGGAAACATTCATCTTCATCTGGAAGATCGCTCTGTAAATTTTCTGAATTTCAAAGATTTTCTCATTGGTAAATCCTCTTCTTCTTAAACCTACGGAATTAATTCCTGCATAAGACATTGGTTCTCTTGCCACTTTTACATAAGGCGGAATGTCTTTTCTTACCAGAGTACCTCCCGAAATCATCACGTGTTTTCCGATCTTACCGAACTGATGAACAGCCGACAGACCGCCCATCACGGTATAATCCCCAATTTCCACATGACCTGCAATACCACAACCGTTTACGATGATCACATGATCTCCGATTACGCAATCATGAGCAATGTGGGAAGTTGCCATAATAAGGCAGTTTTTCCCTATTTTGGTAAATCCGAGGGCTTTTGTTCCTCTGTTTACCGTTACACATTCTCTGATCGTTGTTTCATCGCCGATAATGACCTGCGTATCTTCACCATCAAATTTCAAATCCTGAGGAATCGCAGAAATTACCGTTCCCGGAAAAATTCTGCAATTTTTACCGATTCTTGCACCATCCATGATGGTAACATTGGGACCAATCCATGTTCCTTCGCCAATTTCCACGTCCCCTGCAATTGTAGTAAAAGGTTCTACGATTACATTTTTGCTGATTTTCGCACGTTTATCTACGGCTGCTAATTGATGAATCATTTAATCAACTTTATTTTTTGCAACTTGGGCCATAAGTTCTGCTTCTACCGCTACTGTATCTCCTACGTAACCATAACCCTGCATATGAACAATTCCTCTTCTGATAGGCTCTATCAATTCAATCTTGAAAATAAGCGTATCTCCCGGAATTACTTTTCTCTTGAATTTTACTTTATCTATTTTAATAAAATACGTAGAGTAATTTTCCGGATCCGGAACGCTTGCCAAAACAAGAATTCCTCCGGTCTGTGCCAAAGCTTCCACCTGTAAAACTCCCGGCATTACGGGTTCTTTTGGGAAATGTCCAACGAAGAAAGGCTCGTTCATTGTAACATTCTTAAGACCTACAACGTGAGAATCTGAAAGTTCAAGAATTTTATCAATCAATAAGAACGGCGGTCTGTGAGGCATCAGTCTCATGATTCCGTTGATATCGAAAACCGGTTCTTTTGTTAAATCAAAATCTGGAACATTTTTCTTTTTCTGCAATTTCCACTGACGGTTCAGTTTTTTTGCAAACTGTGTGTTTACATAATGTCCCGGTTTGTTGGCAATTACTTTCCCTTTTATTTTCACTCCTGCCAAAGCCAGGTCACCGATCACATCCAGTAATTTGTGTCTTGCAGCTTCGTTGGGATAGTTTAAGTTCAAATTATCAAGAATTCCGTTTGGTCTTATCGATACGTTATCTTTACCAAAGGCTTTCTTTAATTTTTCTGTAGTTTCCGGTGTAAGATCTTTATCTACATAAACAATCGCGTTGGAAATATCTCCGCCTTTGATCAAACCGTGATCCAAAAGCATTTCCAGCTCGTGTAAGAAGCTGAATGTTCTTGCGGATGAAATTTCTTCTTTAAACTCGGAAATATTTTTAAGCGTAGCATTTTGAGTTCCCAAAACTTTGGTTCCGAAATCTACCATTGTTGTTACTTCATAGGTATCTGAAGGAATAATAGTGATCTCAGATCCTGTAGCGGGATCGCTGTAGGTAAGAACTTCTTTTACCACAAGATATTCTCTTGCTATATTTTGCTCCACTACTCCTACGCTTTCGATTGCTTCTACAAAGAATTTTGAAGAACCGTCTAAGATCGGCGGTTCGGAGGCATCCATTTCAAGAATGGCATTATCAATATCACATCCTACCAAAGCCGCTAAAAGGTGCTCGCAAGTTGTGATCTTTACTCCCAGTTTTTCTAATGTTGTTCCTCTTTCTGTAGCTACAACGTAGTTAACGTCTGCTTCGACTTGAGGATGCCCTTCCAAATCTGTTCTTACGAATACGAAACCTGTATTTTCTTTTGCAGGTTTCATGGTTAATTTTACTTCTTTACCAGTATGAAGTCCGATTCCGGAAAGTGTCACTTCCTGCTGAAGTGTTTTTTGCATATCACTCATTAGTTTAATCTTTTGAGTTATTCTCGAGATTATTTATTCTTTTTACCACTTCAGGTAAGTTTCTGAAATGTACATAACTTCTAAGGTAGTCGTTGTAGCTGATCGCCGGAGAACCGTAGATGGTTTCTCTGTCGTTTACGCTGGAATTTACGCCACTCTGAGCCTGTATTTTTACCTGATTTCCTATTTTGATGTGTCCTACAACGCCCACCTGACCTCCAATCTGGTTCCAGTCTCCGATGGTTGTAGATCCTGCAATTCCGGCTTGTGCGGCAATTACATTGTTTTTTCCGATTTTTACGTTGTGTGCGATCTGGATCAGATTATCAATTTTAGTTCCTTTGCCAATAACGGTAGAACCAATGGTTGCTCTGTCTATACTGCAGTTGGAACCAATTTCCACATCATCTTCAATGATCACATTTCCTAACTGCGGAATTTTTTTGAATCCATCCGGAGTCGGCTGAAATCCGAAACCGTCTCCTCCGATCACTGTGTTGGAATGAATAACACAATTGTCTCCGATGATGCAGTAATCATAAATTCTCGCACCACTGTCGATTTTGCAGTTTTTCCCGATTTTCACACCTTTTCCGATGTAAACCTGGGGATAGATCTGGCTTCCTTCTCCTACTTTTGCTTTTTCTGAAACGTAGGTAAAAGCTCCGATATACACATTCTCTCCGATTACAGCGGTTTCATGGATGGAAGAACCATTTTCGATTCCTGTTCTTCTGCCCTGCATTTCCTGATAAAGATTCATGAGAATCTGGAATGAGAGATAGGCATCCTTTACTGTAATAACGGTAGGATTATAAGAATCTTTTGAGATCAGCTTTTCCGAAACAATGATAACGGAACATTTTGAAGTCTCTAAATAATGCGAAAATCTATCCTGCGCGATGAAAGAAAGATGTCCTGTTTCCCCGCTTTCTATGGGCGAAACTCCAGTAATAAGTGCGTTCTCGTCACCTATTATTTTTCCGTCGATAAAACTTGCAATTTGCGAAGCTGTAAATTCCATATTCTGCAAAGATAAGAAATTCTGTAATTCGCAAACATTTTTTAGTTTTCGGAACGTAAATTTTAATATTCTTTAAGAAATAAGGTGTGAAATATTCCTTGGAAACGTAAGAATATACCTTGTGGTTTTGTTTCTCATGAGACCTGATAAAAGCTGGTCTTCCGATTCATCAAGACGTATTTTTTTTCCGTTTTTCTGCAACAGATAAATGGGTTGTTTTTCTGTGTCATAAGGAAGAAGTTTTCTTTTAATTTCATGTACAAGTTCTTTCCCATTATCAATTCCGAAAAATTCATTCACATTCTTTATTTTTTCTTCAATAAAACTTTGCTCAAAAGGATGTGAAGAAATTATGGTTTTCGGAAGGTTTCTCTGGATCACACATTTACACCAGTAAGACAAGATCATGTCATCTGTATTCTGCCAGTTTTTCATTGCCTGAATAATATCATTGTCATCAAGCTGTGTAAAACGCTCCACATCTTCATCTGTTGCTGTACTTTTTCCGCGATGCAGAAAATATTTCAGATTTTCGGTTGCCGGTAAATCGATTCCCTGCGAAACCAGAAGTTTGGCTCTTTCTAAAATTTTAACGAGAAGAAATTCTGCCAAAGCGGATGTTTTATGGTAATATACCTGCCAATACATAAACATTCTTGCCGTGAGGAAATTCTCAATAGAATAAACGCCTTTTGCATCAATCACCAATTCGCCCTCATCACAGACGTTCATCATGGAAATGATTCTTTGCGTATTGATGCTTCCTTCGGAAACTCCCGTAAAAAAGCTGTCCCGTTTCAGATAATCCAACCGATCAACATCGAGCTGTGAAGAAATAAGCTGGTTGAAAAACTTTCGGTGGTATTTTCCCTGAAACATTTCGATAGCGCAGGACAATTCTCCGTTAAATTCATCATTCAGGCGATTCATGAGTAATAAAGATAATTTTTCGTGATGCCAATCGTCCATCAACATACTTTCCAGAGCGTGGGAAAAAGGACCATGACCAATATCATGCATTAAAATTGCCAACATTGCCCCTTTTTCTTCCTCTTCTGAAATTTTCACGCCTTTCTGCTTCAATGTTTCCAAAGCGGTAAACATGAGATGCATGGCTCCTAAAGCGTGGTGAAATCTTGTATGTGTCGCGCCCGGAAAAATAAGATTCAAAAGTCCGGTCTGCCCGATTCTTCTTAATCTCTGGAAATAAGGATGCTCGATGATGTCGAATAAAATTTCATGGGGAATTTTGATGAATCCGTGAACGGGATCGTTGATGATTTTTAGCTTGTTCTGCATTGGAAAACGTCAGTATTTGTAACAAATTTAGGAATTTTATATTTTAGAGGTAATTAATTTTCATTAAACTGTTTGTTGTTTTAAAAGTAACTTTCTTTGTTGAATTTGTTTTTAACACAAAGTCCGCAAAGATTTTGTTTACAGTTGTGCGGCATATTTTCGTTCGCAAAGGCGTTTCACTCAGCAAAGGCTGGATAAAATCTTCTTTGAATAAATAGTTGTGCTGTTTGTGTTTAAAAACTATCTTTGACTGAATAACCTTTTCATGAGAAAATTCTCCCTTTTCATTATCTTATTTTTAAACTTACATTTTTCGGCGCAGACTTTATCGGAAAACCAAAAGCTTGAATCGTTATGCAAAGTCTGGGGATTTTTAAAGTATTATCATCCGAATGTGGCGAAAGGACAGTTTAACTGGGATCAGCAGTTATTTCAGAAAATTGATGAACTTGAAAATATTAACAATAAAGATCAATTGAATGAATTTTATGCTAACTGGATTGAAAGTCTCGGAAAAGTAGAAGATTGTAAAAATTGTGTAAATGATAACGATAAAGTTTATTTCTTAAAAAATTTTGATCCCGGATGGATGGATGATCGGCAATTTTTTTCTGAAAATGTAAGCCAAAAGTTGAAATTTATTGAGAATAACAGGAATATCGGTGAAAATTATTATTTCGGGTTAAACGGAAGAAAGGTTTATTTCAGGAATGAAAATTCTTACGGCTCGAAATTTACTTCAAAACAAATTGCTCTTTTGGAATTGTTCAGATACTGGAATTATGTGGAATATTTTTTTGCGTACAAATACAAAACCGATCAAAACTGGAATGATGTTTTACGGGAAATGATTCCAAAATTTCTTGCAGTTGACAATGATGAAAACTATCATTTAAGTTTAGCGGAACTTGTGACCAAAACGGATGATTCGCACGCTTTTTTATTTTCAAAGCTGAATAGTATAAACCAATATGGAAGAAAAAATGTTCCGGTACAGTATTCTTATGCGGAAGGAAAGCTAGTTGTAACAAAAATATATCCGACTATTTTTAATGAAGAAAATCCGCTCAAAATTGGTGATGTGATCTACGATGTTGAAGGATTAACGATTCCGCAGAAAATTAATTTATTTGGGAAATATCTTCCGGCTTCTAATTCATGGGGAAAAATCAACAAATCGAAATATCTTTTTCTGTATACTAATAAGGATTCTTTGGAGCTTAAAATTGAAAGGGACGGAATTAATTTAGTTTTAAAAGTAAAAACGTATTTTCAGAAAGAAATCATTCGCGAAAATCCTCCTGTTCCTGAAAAATGGAAGTTTCTCGATGATGAAAAAAAGATGGGTTATGTGAACATGGGATTAATCAAAAGATCTGATCTGAATGATATGTTCGAAAATATGAAAAATACAGAATCAATCATTTTCGACTCCCGAAATTATCCGAATATGACGATTTTGCCTTTAAGCAGGTTGCTTCTTCCTGAAAATAAAATTTATTATGAATTTATTTTTCCAGAAACCAATTATTTAAGCAAATTTTACCGCCGCAAAAACAACATCGGAAGAAATAATCCGGATTATTATAAAGGAAATGTGGTCGTTTTGGTGAATGAGGTGACACAAAGTCAGGCTGAAACTACTGTGATGATGTTTAAGCAGCATCCGAAAGCAAAAGTAATCGGTGGGTACACTTCGGGAGCAAACGGTGATGTCATTTCCTTTAATATTGCCGGTCTTAAAACTTGTTTTACGGGTTTGGGAGCGTATTATCCGAACGGAAAAGAAACGCAGAGAATCGGCATTATTCCGGACATTATCGTACGACCTACAGTTAAAGGAATACAGCAGGGAAAAGACGAAATCATGGAAAGAGCTCTGGAATATTTAAAAAGTGGAAATTAAATAAAAGAAAAACGTAATTATTGCGTTATTTCATTTAACTTATATTTAACTTTACCTCTGCGGATTTTGGCAGATTTTAGAAATAATTGGTCAGCAATTTGATACAATAACCATGTAAAAAAATAATTATGTCGGAAAAGATATTATGGATAGATGATGAAATAGATCTACTTAAACCACACATCGTTTTTCTTGAAAAAAAGGGATATCATGTAACTCCTGTTAACAACGTTAATGAAGCGCTTGAGCTTATGGATTCTGAGAAGTTTGCATTAACGCTGATTGATGAAAATATGCCCGGAATTTCGGGACTGGAAGCCATTCCGATGATTAAGGACAAAGACAACTCACTGAAAATTGTTATGGTAACAAAAAGTGAGGAAGAGCATATTATGGAAGAAGCAATCGGATCACAGATTGCAGATTACATCCTGAAACCGGTGAATCCGAACCAAATTTTACTTTCGCTGAAGAAAAATCTTCAGGAGGATAATCTTGTGGAGCAAAAGACGATTTTGCAGTATCAACAGGAATTCAGAAATCTTTCCATGGAGCTTTCTTATTTGAGAACGTATCAGGATTGGGCGGAATATTATAAGAAAATCCTGAACTGGGAAATTAAATTTGATAAAGTAACGGATAATGAGTTTGCAGATCTTCTTCAGTCACAGAAAGAGGAAGCCAATATCCAGTTTGCCAAATTTATTGAAAAGAATTACGAAGACTGGCTGCACGATTCGGATAAGCCGATTATGAGCCACACGCTTTTCAAGGATAAAGTGAAACCTGAAATTGAAAAGGATAAAGTTTTGCTTCTGATGGTCGATAATCTTCGTTATGACCAATGGAAGATGATTGAGCCTTTGTTTACAAAATATTACAACAAGGTTTCTGAGGATTATTATTACAGTATTCTTCCGACTGCAACTCAGTATGCGAGAAATTCTTTTTTTGCGGGTTTAATGCCTTCTGAGATTGAAAAACGTTTTCCTGATAAATGGTTCAACGATAATGAAGAAGGAAATAAAAACGAATTTGAGCGCGATTTTCTGGAAGATCAGATGAAAAGAATTGGTCTAAGCTCAAAATCCATGAAGTATCTGAAAGTTCTGAATGCTGATTTTGAAAGAAAGATTTATGACGATTTTAATCAGCACAAAAACAATGACCTGTTGGTAATTGTTTATAATTTTATTGATATTCTTTCTCATGCAAAGACAGATAATCATATTGTCGATCAGTTGATTCGTGATGATAAGACGTTCAGATCTTTAACATTAAACTGGTTTGAGAATTCTTCCTTATTGAAAATTATTAAAGTAGCTGCTGAAAGTGGTTTCAAACTGGTGATTACTACGGATCACGGAACGGTTTACGTTAAAAAACCGAGCAAAGTTGTGGGAGACAGAGAAACTTCCACGAATATCCGTTATAAGACCGGAAAAAGCTTAACGTATGATGACAGCGATGTTTGGGCAATTACGAATCCTGAAAAGCTGTTTTTACCGAAAGGAAATTTAAGCTCTAAATATATTTTCGCAAAGAATAATATTTTCCTTGCTTATCCAAAGAACTATAATCATTTTGTGAATTATTATAAAGAAACGTATCAACATGGAGGGATTTCTCTGGAAGAATGTATCATTCCATTCAGTATTTTAGAACCCAAGTAGTTTTCATAGTTTGACTTGGGGTTGTGAGAAGCGGAAAAAATCTTTGATTTTTTCCGCTTCTTTTTTATTAATACTTTTGAATTATGAAATTAATCACTTATAACGTTAACGGAATCCGTGCTGCTTTTACGAAAGATTTTTTAGGCTGGCTAAAAACGGCGGATCCGGATATTATCTGCATTCAGGAAAGTAAGGCAGGAAACGACCAAATCGACATCGAAAGTCTTGAAAAACTGGGATATCACAGTTATTGGCATTCAGCAGTGAGAAAAGGCTACAGCGGCGTCGGAATTGCGTCTAAAATAAAGCCCAATCATGTAGAATATGGTTGCGGTATTGAAAGCTATGATAACGAGGGAAGAATCGTCCGTGCAGATTTTGACGGATTTTCTGCCATTTCAGTGTATGTTCCTTCTGCTTCAAATATTGAACGACTGGATTTTAAAATGCAGTTCTGCCATGATTTTTTAGAGTACATTAAAAATTTAAAGAAGGAAATTCCGAATCTGATCATTTCAGGAGATTTTAATATCTGTCATGAAGCAATAGATATTCATAATCCGAAAGGTTTACAAAATGTTTCCGGTTTTTTACCGATGGAAAGAGAATGGATGACGAATTTTATCAACGAATGCGAACTGATCGACAGTTTCAGGTTTTTTAATAATGAACCCGACCATTATACATGGTGGAGTTACAGACAGAATTCAAGGGAAAGAAATAAGGGATGGAGACTGGATTATAATTTCACTTCCTACAGTTTGAAAGATAAGCTCACAAGAGCTGTTATTTTGAAAGAAGCCGTGCATTCTGATCATTGTCCTGCCTTAGTAGAATTAAGCCTTTAAAAGAAAGCAAAAAGCCAACTGAATCAGTTGGCTTTTTAAAATTTAAAATCATAAATTTTAGTCGACAATTTCATATTCCACCGGAATTGTACCTCTGTCGGTATCTCCGATTTCATCGAACGCTGCTTTAGACATATCTAAAGCTCTTGATGAATGGTAAGGTCCTCTATCATTTACTTTCACTATTACCTCTTTACCATTGTTAAGGTTCGTTACCTTAATGTTTGTTCCAAATGGAAGCGTTCTGTTGGCTGCGGTGAACTTTGCATTATCAAAGATTTCTCCGCTTGCAGTTTTTCTACCGTTAAACTTATCGTGGTAGTACGATGCATAACTTGTTTTTTTCGCATCTATGGCATTCATTTTGAAAGAATAAATACCAAGGGTTGAAATCATCATTATGATTACGAGAATGAATCTTTTCATCATTTTGAAATTTTATTGGTTTTGACTGGGGCAAATCTATAAGGAATCTTTTAATACACCTATTTTATTTGTTAACAAGTGTTAATGAAAATAAAATTTTATGTTAATATTTTTCTTAACTCCCTATGAACAGGCGATTTAGATGCTATTGTTAAAAAGTGTTAAAAAATAATGTTAAAAGTTAACAATTTTAACTAAATTATTCAGATTAAGACATTTTTAACACAAACATTTCTCTATTAATCAATAAGTTAATGAATTTTATGATTTTATTTTTTACGAAAAAATTTATTGCAGATTTTAGTCTACGAACCATTTTATTAAAATTGCTGTATAAAGCTAAACGGAAATTTATAGCATTAAAATAGGATACATAAGGAGATCAAATAAGATAAAATTATCCTTGCTAAATAACCTATATACGCACTTTATATAAACTAAAAAACCAATGAGGAATCTCATTGGTTTTTAAATATTGTCTATTTGTTATTATTCAAATATTATTTGAAATATTCTAATACATAGTCGTAAGTATCTTGCGGATATACTACAGACATACTTTGAGAACCGGTAATTGCAGCACCTGTAGTAACGTCATAAGAATATAATTCTTTAGAATAAACTACTTTATTTCCAGTTCCTGATTTCTTATAGATTGTAATTCCATATAAAGAAGTCATTCCGGAAGGAGCAGGAATTGTAACTGAAGTAGAAGTACCTGTAGTCGTAAACTGACCTTTAATACCGTAAACCTGAGCTCCATCTACTTGCGTATTGGTAACAGTTTCAGTTGTTGCAAAATTTACTCTTGGATTTTGACCTAATGGTAACCACTGCCCTGTAGATGTTGCGTAAGCATTTCCTGATCCACCTGTGGGATTAGAAAAATAGTAGTATCCAGGCGTGACAGATTGATTTCCAATCCCGGATCCAGTTGCTGGAGTGGTACCAGTTGCGGAGTTATAAACAATCATACCGTCATAAGCAGTAGGAAAGTTTAAAGCTCCAGTTGTCTGTGTGACAAAGGTAAATGTTGTAAGATTAGTTCTAGGAAAAGTAAGACCTTTTCCAATATTTGTAGTTGTTGTAAATCCGTTAGCAGATGCATCTAAGAAAACAGATTGCGTACCAATTGTTGAACTGATTGGGTTATTGGAACGAATTTGGGCAAATGCAGTATTCGTTAAAGCAGCGAATGCCAATATAATTGTTGTAAATTTTAGTTTCATTATGATATGTCTTTAAATTATTTTTAAATACTATTTTTAGAATCCACTATAGCTATACCAGTTAGTACCGTCACAAATATACACTAATGACCCTCCAGACTGAATAGGAGATACAGTAGCAGTGGAATGCGCACCGCTTATACCAAAACCTGCACCATTAGTAGCATCGATAAAAGTAATCATTTTACCATTAGTTTTAGTTAGAGTGGCTAAATTAAAATTAGTATTAGAAGTTACTAGAATTGCATTACCTAAGTCTGCATCAGAAATTGTAGAACCTGTTTGAGCTCTTACAGTCATTGCAGCAGAAGCAGCACTTACAAAAGGTTTCCATTCAGGAACACTGTTATCAAAATAATAGAAACCTGCTCCGGTAACTTTGGTTGTTCTAGTTGTTGAACCTGTACCAGAGGTAACATACACAATTGCACCATCCTGAGGTGCTGCATAATTGTTAACAGTGTTGTCTTTAGCTACCAATTGTGAAGCTGTCATACGAGGAACTAATAAAGCATCTGCTTTAGTTGGGTCAGCAGGAGCACCTACAACATCCAAAGTCGCAGCGGGAGTAGTTGTATTAATCCCCACTCTTCCTTGCTGAGCCTGAGCGATCGCTACAAATCCGACTAACATAGTCGCTGTTAATAAAAATTTTTTCATAAGTTTTTAAAGATTTTAAATTACATTTTAACCAATGAATGCATTGTTAAATCAGGATACCATACCCAATTTGTGCATTCATTAATATAAATAAATATTTTTAATTATATAATTTCAAAAAATTATTTTCACATTTCACAAGAGTCTAATTTTTAGCTCAATAGTTATGTAAAATCTCTTTATTTCGCAAAGTTAATATTTTTAAAATTAATTTTCATAACAATACATAAAAAAGTTTTAACATTTTAATTTTCAAAAATAAAATAATATTGAAAATCAAACAATTAAATTCTATGCAAGCAATGTTTTATTAATGTTAATTTTTATTAATCATTGAATAACATTGTATTAATGAAAACAATATACTATTTTTTTTACTAAAAAATCAAACAATTGGGAATAATTTTAAATTAATTCGCCATACAGATCAAATTCCTCAGCAGAGGTAATTTTTACTTCTGCAAAATCACCGATGGAAATGTATGTATTTTCAGCAGAAACCAATACTGTATTGTCTACATCGGGAGAATCATATTCGGTTCTTCCGATGAAATAATTTCCTTCTTTTCTGTCGAATATACATTTATATATATTGCCAATTTTCTCCTGATTTTTCTCCCATGAAATCTGAGACTGGATTTCCATGATTTCTTCCACTCTGGCTTCTTTCACTTCCTGCGGAACATCATCTTCCAGAACATATGCTCCAGTATTTTCTTCGTGAGAATAAGTAAAACAACCCAGTCTGTCAAATCTCTGTTCTCTTACCCAGTCTTTCAGCTCATTGAAAATTTCCTGAGTTTCTCCGGGATAACCAACGATAAGCGTTGTTCTGATTGCCATATCCGGAACTTTTTCTCTGAATTTTCCAAGAAGGGCATCCGTTTTTTCGTGAGTAGTCCCTCTTTTCATTGATTTTAATAAATCTGAATTGATGTGCTGAAGAGGAATATCTATATAGTTGCAAACTTTCGGTTCTTCTCTGATGATATCCAGAACATCTTCAGGAAATCCGCTCGGAAAGGCATAATGAAGACGAATCCATTCAATTCCTTCTACTTTCACCAATTCTTTTAAAAGATCTCCAAGAGCACGTTTTTTATAAATATCCAGACCATAATAGGTAAGATCCTGAGCAATCAAAATCAGTTCCTTTGTTCCTTTTTTTGCTAATTTCTGGGCTTCCGTAACCAATTTTTCGATAGGTGTAGAAACGTGACCTCCTCTCATGATAGGAATTGCACAGAATGAACAAGGTCTGTCGCAGCCTTCGGAAATTTTTAAGTATGCGTAATGCTTTGGAGTGGTCGTAAGTCTTTCCCCAACCAATTCGTGTTTATAATCTGCCCCTAAATGCTTCAATAAAACAGGAAGATCTCTCGTCCCGAAATATTGGTCTACATCTGGAATTTCTCTTACCAGATCCGGCTTATATCTTTCCGAAAGACATCCTGTTACAAAAACTTTCTCAACCTCTCCCCTGTTTTTTGCCTCAACATAGTCGAGAATCGTGTTGATTGATTCTTCTTTTGCATTGTCTATAAATCCGCAGGTATTAATTACAACGATGTCTCCTTTGTCTTCATGTACCACTTCTTTGCCATTGGCTTTAAGCTGGCTCATTAAAACTTCAGAATCATATACATTTTTGGAACAACCCAACGTTACTACATTTATTTTTTTCTTCCCTACAGATTTTGTACGCATCTTTTTGATTTTGAGTTTGCAAAGATACAAAATATTGAAGAGTCTGTATTAAAAAATAAAAACCACTTCAATAAGTGGCTTTCATAATATTTAAAAATTCTTTTCTTTAAAGCTTGCTGCATTTTCATCTTTTTCAGAAAGTACAGCTTCACTGTCGGAAATTTTCCAGTCGATATTCAGATCCGGATCGTTGTATTTTACGCATCCTTCTGATTCTTTATTATAAAAATTATCGCATTTATATGAGAAAACGGCAGTTTCGCTTAAAACAGAAAATCCATGTCCAAAACCTCTTGGAATATAAAGTTGTGTTTTATTTTCCGCTGTAAGCTCAATCCCAAACCATTTTCCAAATGTAGGTGAATCTTCTCTAAGATCTACGGCTACATCCCAAACTTTTCCCTCAAGACAGGATACCAGTTTTGCCTGTGCGTGTTCTCCTTTCTGTAAATGAAGACCTCTCAAAACGCCGTAAGAAGATTTAGAAATGTTATCCTGAACAAAATGACCGTTCATTCCGGTAAGTTCCTCGAA
This sequence comes from Chryseobacterium mucoviscidosis, assembly GCF_002177115.1. Classification (GTDB taxonomy): domain Bacteria; phylum Bacteroidota; class Bacteroidia; order Flavobacteriales; family Weeksellaceae; genus Chryseobacterium; species Chryseobacterium mucoviscidosis. Next base: position 230,420 of record NZ_MVAG01000114.1, read on the forward strand.
TTTCTTTTCATTGAATTTTTCGAAAAAATATCCTCTGTCGTCTTCGAAAATTGTAGGCTCTATAATATAACAGTCCTTTAAAGGGGTTTCTTTTATTTTCATAACTTATATTTCTTGAATCAGTTATTATTATAATTTATATTGTTTTTTAAGGCTCCATTTTAATGCAAGATAAATGCTGCCTATCGGAATGAAAATCACAGGAATAATAATCCAGATTGCCCAGTGTGAATATATTAAAAATAAATTTATAATTGCCTGCACCAAAGCATAAACAAAACTTATCAGTAGATGAGAAACCTTTTTTTCGTTGGCAAAGAGCTGGTATAAATGTCTTCTGTGTGCCTCAAATATATTTTCTTTAAGTAGCAATCTTTCTATTATGGTAAGAACTACTTCGATTCCGTATACAGAAAGAAGTAGTATATACTTATAGTCCTGAGTTTTCATAATCAGTAAAGTAATAAGACCGATTACCCAAAAAGCGATAGCCATACTTCCTACATCACCCGCGAAACATTTTGCTTTTTTTCTGAAGTTAAAGAACAGAAAAACGACGCAGGTTAAAACAGGATAAAGAATAAAATTTTCATCGGTGAATGAAATTACCTTTTCATTAATGTACAATAATGATGATAAGCCAACTAAACTGTATAAACCCGTCATTCCGTTGATGCCATCCATAAAGTTATAAGCATTCAATGTTCCAATAATCAGAATAAACAATACGGGCCAAACCCAAATTGGCATTAAATTAAATGCTCCAGTAAAATACAGTAGCAAAACCACAGAAATAAAATGAACGGACAGCCTTATTTTATTTGAAAGGGTTACAATATCATCTATAAAACTGATCGTACTTATTGCCAGTAATCCTAAACCAAATGACCAGTAGTTTTCTATGACTTCATTAAAATTAAATGCAGAAAATATAATGAAAGCAACAGGAAAAATAATTCCTCCTCCCCTCAAGGTGATCTGTGTATGTGCACTTCTGTGATTAGGCTTATCTATAATATTGTATTTATCTGCTATTCTAAAATAGATGAGCATAGATATAAAAAGCAGAATTGTTACGATTAAAAATTCCATAGTTTACAGTTGAAATTTTTCTATTACGTTTGAAGGATTATAATTTAATTCTCTCTTTATTTTTTCATTGGAAAATGTAAGAGAATCTGTTATTTTTTTCAATTTCAAAGAGTTAATCGGAGCTTTATTTCCCAATAGGTCACCCATTAAAGCCATTGATTTAGCCAGAAAAAAAGGAATACTTTTCGGAGATTTCTTGTTTAATTTAGCTGATATTTTTTCAGAGATTTCTTTAAAAGCAGGATTTGCATCATCACAAACATTATAAATTCCACCCTCTTTTCCCAGCATTTTAACGGTTATCTCAGCAAAATCTTCCACCCAGAATACACTTTTTCTTGCTGTTCCTCCTGCAATATTAAAATATTTTCCCGATTTAATCGCTTTAATCATATCTCCCAGATTACCCGGAGGATTGGGTCCTGCAATTAAAGAAGGTCTGAGAATGAACAGTTTTACATTCTTTTCTTTGCACCATTTAGTAAGAAATTCCTCTGCCATCAATTTGCTTTTAGCGTAAGGCGTGTATCCTTCCAATGGCGTATCTTCAGTTATATTTTCACCGAAATCTTTACCATAAACTGCCACTGTGCTTATAAAAACAAAATATTCCGGTAGATTTTCTTCCAAAGCATTACAAAGGTTTTTTGTTCCTTCAAAATTTACTTTGTAAAATACACTTTCTTCTTCCTGAGTTTTAGGAACAGAATGCGCTTTACCAGCAGCATGAAAAATAATATCAAACTTTTCTTTAAAAGGAGTTATGGCATCGGTAATATTAAATATATAATCTGCATTGGAAGTTCCAAAGGTCTTTACTTCAAAATTTTTCTTCTGAAGCAAAGGAATTACATTTTTTCCCAAAAAACCGTTGGCTCCTGTAAATAGCACTTTCATTTAAATAATATTATAAAATTTATTCAGTATAATCTCTTCTGAAAATTTTTCCTCTGCTACTTTTCTTGCCTTTTGTTTCATTATTTCTAATTCTTGAACAGACGTTTCATCGAAAGAATTAAAAAAATCCAGAATTTTCTGTTCTTCAAAATGCTGAAATGAATATCCAATATTCTCGTCTCTTAAAAGTAAATCTATTTCGCTGTTTTTTTCTCCAACATATAAAACCGGTTTTCCGGCAGCTAAAATATTGTACGTTTTTGAAGGAACTCCCAATCCGAACATTTTAGGCGCTAAACTTACAAAAGATACATCTGCCTTGTTTAATATCTGAAGCTGATCTTCTCTTGAATAAGCCCCATCAAAGAAAACATTGGTCAGTTGATTTTCTTTTACATATTCTATCATGGTGTCTTTAACAGCACCTTCTCCTACAAAATGAAAAGCCAATCGGTCGTTTTTCACTTTTTTTATAATATGCAATAATTCAATTAATCCCTGAACTCTTCCTAAATTTCCGGCATACTGAAAAATGATCCTGTCTTTTAAAGATGAATCCTCATTAAGTACTTCTTCTTTCAAGAGCGGATAAATACCTTCTGTATCTCCCCAGTTTTCAATGATCTCAATTTTCGAATGGCGGTTATATTTTCTGATTTTAGCTTCAATAACTTTCTGCATATCTCTGCCTAATGTAATCAGCAGATCAGCTTTTGAATACGCTTTATCAAAAATACTTCTGAGAACTCTGTATAATACTGACTTTTCAGATTTAATGATTCCGGCAGGGATGGTATTTTCGGGAAAAACATCATGAACCAGAATAATTAATTCAATTTTTTTTAATCTTTTAAGGATTGAAACAAGCAGAATTAAAGGCGCCGGATTCGTAACCATAAAAACCTTTTCTCCCTTTTTAACGTTTTTCCAAAGATAGAAAAAGATAGAAAGAGACAGAAAAACAAATCTTAGAGATCTGCTCAACAGACTGTTTTTGTTTCCGCCCCACCCTTTTATTCTGTGAACATTTACGCGGGAATCCAGACTAAAATGACTGCTTTTGTTTTGCTTGTCATACACAGGATCTCCGCAAACAACTTTTACATCATACTTTTCCGAAAGTCTGTTTGCTATTTTTGTGAGAATAAAAGAAGTTGAAGTTTCTTCAGGATAAAAAAGTTCAGTTGCGATCCAGAGATTTTTCATTATTTTTTGCTCCAAACAACTCTGTTAACGTAATCCGTATAACTCAGAATAATTCTTACCATTTTCTCTGAAACATTCGGCATAGAATAATCTGAAACCTGTCTGTAATTTCTTTCTGTTCCTACTTTCTGCTGCTGAAGCTGCGTTAATCCCTGCAAGATTCTTTCCGGAGATAAACCCACCATCATTACAGATGCTTCTTCCATTGCTTCCGGTCTTTCGTGTGCATCTCTGATATTTAAAGCACGGAAATTTAAAATGGAAGATTCCTCTGAAATAGTTCCTGAATCTGATAAAACCGCATAACTTCTCATCTGTAACGCATTATAATCATGGAATCCAAGCGGTTTTAAAAACTGAATTTCCGGTCTTACCTCAACCTGCTTTTTATCGATCATATTTCTGGTTCTCGGATGTGTGGAAACAATGATCGGATAGCCAAATTTTTCTGCAATGGCATTTAAACTTTCTATTAGTCCGTTGAAGTTTTTCTCAGAATTAATATTTTCTTCTCTGTGGGATGATACCACAAAGTATTTTCCTTCTTCTAAATTCAGACGGCTTAAAACATCCGAACTTTCAATCTGAGGAAGATAATGATTCAACACTTCAAACATAGGAGAACCCGTTTTGATGATTCTGTCCGCAGGAAGCCCTTCTCTTAAAAGATACTCTCTTGCGATATCTGAATACGTTAAATTGATATCCGACGTATGATCTACAATTTTTCTGTTGGTTTCTTCCGGAACCCGCTGATCGAAACATCTGTTTCCTGCTTCCATATGGAAAATCGGAATCTGTCTTTTCTTGGCAGGAATGGCACAAAGACAAGAATTGGTATCTCCTAAAACCAAAAATGCTTCAGGCTGCAATTCTTCCAGAAGAGGATCTATTTTAATTAAAATATTCCCCACTGTTTCTGTTGCCGTTTTACCTGCTGCTTCCAGAAAATAATCCGGTTTGCGAAGTCCAAGATCTTCAAAAAAGATCTGGTTCAGCTCGTAATCGTAGTTTTGACCTGTATGGACGATAATATGTTCAACGGCTTCGGAAGCATCCAAAGCTGATAATACTCTTGATAGTCTAATGATTTCCGGTCGTGTTCCTACAACCGTCATTACTTTTAGTTTTTTCATTGTATTTTTTTTGCCTTTGCAAAGATAATTTTTTAATGTCTGTTTATTGGAGAAGCCCGTGAAGTTTATAATTAAATATTATTAAACTTCTACAAAATAGGTATCTGAATCTTCGGGATTAAAGGGTTCATTGATCCAGAAAATAGTGTACAGTTCTTCTTCTCCGATGTTTTTAATATTGTGGGTATACCAAATCGGCATATCTACATAAGCGGGTTCGTTTCCGTCTAAATAAAAATCCAGAACCTCATCGCTGTCTATTTTTCTTAATTGAATAAGAGCTTTGCCTTTAATTACCGCAAATCTTTCGATTTTTCTTGTATGAAAATGGTTTCCTCTGGTAATTCCCGGAACGGTAGTGGAAAAAGAACACTGTCCACCGATTCCTAAACGAATTACTTCCACAAAAGCTCCTCTCGGATCGGTGTGCTGTGTAAATTTTACGGGATAATGATCTTTAATAGCAAAATAGCAACGGAATGTATTGAAAAGATTAAGATCGAATTTCGTTTCCAACACCGGAATTTCTCCGCTATCAAAATAAAGTTTTTTGTAATTTTCAAGTTTAGCTAAAACTTCAGAAACTTTATTTACGGATGTATGAGGAACATCGTATAATTCGTTGGTTTCTGCAACTTCAATCTGGTTGATGATTTCCTGAATAAGTTCTCCAACATAGATCAGTTTTACTTCTCCATCATTATCAATCACAGGATTTTCGCCGTGGGTAAGTTTATGACAAAACGTTGCGATGAAAGAATTGTAATTCGGTTTTCCAAAAGGTCCGAAAACGTTCGGAATAATCATTCCCGTAAATTTGCCTCCGTTATTTTTTGCCCAGTCTGCAAATAGTTCTCTGCCTTCTTTTTTAGATTTACCGTACAGATTATCCTTTTCTTCCTGAGAAGATGAAGAGAAAAGAACGTGTGCTTTTGATCCTGTTCTCTGTAAAGAGTCTGTCAGTTTTTTAACAAGCTCTACATTATTATTGAAGATTACTTCAGGATCGGGATGACGATTCATCGCTGCAAGATGTACAATGACATCACATTGCTTCACAAAGTCGTCCAGTCTTTCAGGAGAGTCGAAAAAATCTCTTTCGAAAGAAATTCTTTCAAATTTTTCAGGCTGTAAGCCCAAAGTGTTATATAAATGCGAACCAACGAAGCCGTTTTGTCCGGTAATTCCTACTTTTTTCATTGTTATAAATTTTTAAAGTAATCAATAGAAAATCGATAATCATCTTCTATTTCTCCCAAAGCATAATCTGCCATTACCAATAATTTTGATCCTTCCACTTTGGATTGAATGGCACTTGCATATCCTTCAGGAATATGAAGAATATCCAACTGATCTGCATGAAGTTCAAATTCTAAAATTTCTGAATTTTTTGAGGGTGTTTCCCAATGATCAATTTTTATTAATCTTATGATAAAGATTCCCTGTAATGCAGAGAACCATCGCTGTTCAGTTTTGTGACCTGTCCAGCCTCTTATAAAATCTGTATCTTTATTTTCGATACAGTATATTCTTTTAATTGCCGAAACATCAAAGTTATTGTTAAAAAACAAATTGCCTCTTTCGTCAGAATATTTTCCTCCTTCTATAATTGCAGGAATCACCATAATAAAAAATTAATCAGGATATTGCATTATATCTTCTCCTAAAACCTCTTTTCTGATTAAAGGAAGTTTTAATAACAGCTTTTTCATTCCTTCAACATCTTCCTGTTTTGTATTATGAGAGTGATAATCTTCTATTTTGGAAATATCTTCTACCCCTTCTGAAAAATATTGTGCGTAATTAAGATCTCTGTTATCGGCAGGAATTCTGTAAAATTCTCCCATATCTTCTGCTTTCAGCATTTCCTCACGCGTACAAAGGGTTTCGTAGAGTTTTTCACCGTGTCTTGTTCCGATTACTTTTACCGGATTATCGGCTTTAAACATTTCTTTCAAAGCCTGAGCAAGATCTCCGATAGTTCCTGCAGGCGCTTTATTAACGAAAAGGTCTCCTGAGTTTCCGTGTTCGAAAGCAAAAAGAACCAAATCTACCGCTTCCTCTAACGACATTAAGAATCTTGTCATACTCGGATCTGTAATGGTGATGGATTCGCCATTTTTAATCTGTTTTACAAATAACGGAATTACCGATCCTCTGGAAGCCATTACGTTTCCATATCTGGTAAGGCAAACCGTTGTATTTTCCAGATTACGTGATGCGGCAACTGCTACTTTTTCCATCATTGCTTTGGAAATTCCCATTGCATTGATAGGATATGCTGCTTTGTCAGTACTTAGACAGATTACTTTTTTCACATTGTTTTTTGCAGCGGCATCGATTACGTTTTGAGTTCCTTCCACATTGGTTTTTACAGCCTGCATCGGGAAAAATTCGCAGGAAGGTACCTGCTTTAAAGCTGCGGCATGAAATACATAGTCTACTCCTCTCATTGCAGGTTCTACACTTCTGTAATCTCTTACATCCCCGATATAGAATTTCAGTTTATCGCTTCTAAACTGGTTTCTCATATCATCCTGCTTTTTCTCGTCACGGGAAAAAATACGGATTTCTCTGAAGTGGTCTGTATTGATGAATTTTCTTAAAACAGCGGTTCCGAATGAACCTGTTCCACCTGTGATAAGAAGGACTTTATTCTGTATTTCCATAATTTATATTTTTAATGAAGTAAAGAAATTAATGTGTTGATTTCATTCTTTACTTTAGACTCTGAGTTTATTGTATTTTTTTGCAAAGATAGTGATAATGCTTCAGTAATAGAATCTACTTCCAAAGGATTAAAGACCAGACTTGGTTTGCAGACTGCATAGGTATAAGGTAAATCTGCACCAATAATCTTACAGCCGTTTTCTATAGCTTCCACTAAGCCTAAACCAAAGCTTTCTGCAAATGAAGGAAAAATAAGGTACTCATGAGACTCATAGATCTTTTTAAGATCATCACGTTTGATAAATCCTAAATTTTTAATTGGATACCCTAAGTTCTGTTTGTCTTTTACCAAATTAAGTACTTCGTTAAATTCCTCAGAAACCGTAACTGTAAGACTACCCTTTTTATAAGTATCGTAAAAAAGACAAAAAGCATCAATTAATTTTACATGATTCTTATGAATGGATGCATTACTTACATAGATGTATGTATTTTCTTTTCTTTCAACCGTTTCATTACTATTTTTAAATGGTGGATAAAAGGGCATCAAAAGAACTTTTTCACCGTCTATCTTATACTTATTCTTAAAGCCAGACTGAATCAGTTCAGATTGAACAAGCCAGAAATCTGTATTCTTTTTAATTGAATTTAAAATTTTAGTTTTAATCCAGAATTTTATACGGTCTTTCAGAGGCATATTCTTGGGGATCTCTAAGAATAAAGGCTGATGAAAATAAGTATAGACGGTAGCATTTTTTATTTTTATGTTTGGAGGTAGATTTCCAAAACAAAGGATTTTTGAAAATTTATCTTTATTTTCTAAATAAAATTGTTTTCTTTTGGTAAAACTTGATTCTAAAAAACACTTTTGGCTTTTGGGGTTAACAGGATAATATGTATTCTCAATTCTTTTATCAAAGAGATAAAAGATCTCAATATCCAGTTTATTTAACTCTTGGATTAAGTAATCCAAAAGCACTTTTCCTCCGCCATTGTTTATATATAATGCATCTATAAGTATCATGAAATTACCTGTAATAAATTAGCGATTGATGTGTCGTGGGTTATAGAATTACCCAAAGTTCTGCTATTGTAAGAAAAATTGAGAAGTTCTTCATCTGTTTTACTGATGAGCTTTTCTATAGCATTTTTTAATAAAGCTGTATCAGGTTTTACCTTATACCCATTATAATTATTAATTACGAAATGAGGAGATGCACCGCAAACATCCGTACAAATGATAGGTAAACCCGCTGAAGCTGCTTCGTGTATGACTAATGCCCACGGTTCAAAAGTAGATGGTAAAATAAAAGCTCCGGAATTTTGCATTTCAAGCAATAAATTTTCCTGACTCATATAATCTTTTACTATGATATCATTATGCTTGCTAATTTCGTCTTTCATATCTCCTCTGCCTACAAGAACTAAGTTCCATTGTTTTTTATCCTGAATATCTTTCCAGGCGTTTAACAATTCTTTTATTCCTTTTTCTTCTGAGAATCTACCGATAAACAGTAAATTTTTAGGATAACTCTTCTTTTTTTCTTCAATATTGACTCTATTGAAAAGTTCGACATTGGCACTTAATGAATTGAGAAGTATTTTGTTATTATCGAAGCCTAACTTTCGTGCATATTCGTATTGATAATAACCGGCAACCCATAAATGAGTGAAAGCTTTTGAAAGGTGAAACGGACTGATCGCACTATTAATCTTTTGAGTAATTTTTCCATACCATGGTGTATCTGATTGTGCAACTACAGGTATTTTTCCTTCTTTTGTAATCTGTTTACAAATCCAAATAAACTCTTTAATCATCCAACCGGCGGTAACAATAAAATCCGGTTGAAAGTCTTTTATTTTTTTTAAAATGTCTTCTTTGGTAAACTGATTATATTGATGTGTTTCAAAATTTTTTATTTCAGGAATAGTTTTATCAAAAAGAGCAACGTGAAATGCTAAAACTTTACCGTTTGTTTTTTCAACTAATTTTTTTATTGTATTTTCCTGATGAGGAACATAGTCAATAATTAAGAAAACTGCTTTCATTTTACTGCTATTTTTGTTTAAAGATTTTCATTATTTAACATGTTTAATAAATTTTGCAGGTACATAAAAGGATTTACAATAAATATTTGTGTTCTGTAAAATTTTATCTCCAGCAAAATAGTTGAATCTGCACATATCCTGCTTCTATTTCTATCATAATAAAATAACTTATCCTTTCCCTTTTATATTTATCGAATGAGATTTAGAACTAAGAATTGATATCCTAATTTAGCTCCAGACATTACTACTTATAAAAATCACCTTCTTCTAAAATATTAAAAAACAAAATTTAACATTATCTTATCTTCTACACTTACTAAATATTTTATTTTTAATACGTTTAGACTTTAATTAAGAATCATTATTTCTTGTCTAAAATCATTTTATAATAATTAATGTATTGTTCGGCAATTATTTCCGGAAAATACTTTATTACATTTTGATGTCCTAATTTTAATAATTTATTTCTTAACTCCTGATCAGAAATTATGTCGTTAATGGCTTTTCTTATTTCTTCGGTTGAGTTTGGATTGACAAGAATTGCTCCATCTCCAGCGACTTCTTTCATAGGGCTCATATCAGACGTTATAACACAACACTTCATCGCTTGCCCTTCTAATATTGGCAATCCGAAACCTTCATACAATGAAGGAAAGCATAATATATCAGAAATTTTATAAGCATCAATTAATTCATCTTCAGTTGCTATTTCATAATTAATATAGTCAATATCATTTTCTTGTAAAAATTTCATTACTTCGGAAGATAATGAGCCAATAATAATTATTTTAACATCAATGCCAACGATAGCCTGTAAAACTCTGTATAGGTTTTTTTTAGGATAGAATCCATATGCTAGAATTACTGGCTTTGAATTGACAGGTTTTACAAAATCCTGATAGGGTATGGTAAGACAATTGGGTATTACTGTTATTTTATTTTCAGCCCATGGAAACAGTTCTACTAATTCTTTTTTTGATTTTTCAGAAATTACTGTAATATATTTTAATTTTTTCAACGGTAAGTAAAACCAAAGAAGTTTAAAAAGATATTTTTTTATTCCTCTGAGTTCTGAAATATTTCCGGCATCGTGTATAGTAAGAACTGTATTTTTTCTTTTTAACAAAAATACAGACCAATGTATAGCTCCCGTAATATGGTTTATCTCATTTTGATTTTTTCTAAAATAAAGATTAGTTCTAATAAATCCGAAAAATGAAAAATTTGGATCTACCTCATAAATATTTTTCGTATCTATACCTCTATTAATCATTTCGGCATTGAGTACGGAAAATAGTTTTGCTATACTCAAGAATTTTGGATTTGGGAATCTAAGAAAAAAAGTAACTTTCATATGATTTTAAAAAGAAAAAAATAAAGTTTTAAAAGGAATAAAAGGAGTTGGATCTGAAAATACATATTTTGTAAATTCTAAACCTGCAAACAAAAGTAAAAAAATTAAATAAAGATTTTTCTTACCTATTTTATTCATAACCGGAATAAGCCAAACATATAAAATAACTTCTAATATTATAAAATACACCGAAACTCTGGAACTCATGTACTCTAACTTTCCAAAAAAGAATACATAGGAAGCCAATGAAAAAAATAGGGCATTTAATAATAATTGATAATAAGATTTATGTTGTAAAAAATTTTTATACCGAATCATAAGAAATATTGGTAAACCTCTTCTTATAGTACCAAGTACAAACATATAATAATTTGATTGCATTTTTGCAAAGCCTATATTATATCCTTTAATAATATATGATATTTTTTCAGGAGCAAAATTACTAATTACAAAATTAAAAATTGTAAAATTAAGACCCGTAATATTAAATAACAATAAAGCAAACAGGGTAAAAATCCAAATTTTATCGTTTATTTTTCTATCTAAAAAAAGCAAAAAAACATAAATAAATGCAGAATAGTGAAAAAAAGTAGCAATTAAAATAAAAACCAGATATGATATTTTCTTTTCCTTTAAAAAATAAATATATGCAAAAAAACCAATTGCAATTGCTAAAAGCTGTCGGTTACTCCCAAAAAGTCCAATTGTACAGGCAAATACAAGTAATAATCCAGTTATTGGATATTTAGTAATTTTATTTAAAGAAAAATAATATAAGCTATAAATGACAGAATAATAAAAAAACAAAAAAAACGAATAGCTGAAATTCAGAATATTCCTGAAAAAATATACTAAATATTTGTAAAAAAATTCATACCGATATCTGGTGTCATCTAACTTAAAAAACTGGTAATGATTATAGGTATTCCAAAAGTCCATTCCGGAATCGAACTTAATGGATTCCAGTAAAACAATATAAAAAAGAGAAAATATAAAAAATGCCTGATGAAAATTATTTTTTCTCTGGTGCTCGATTATTGTAAATAATAAGATCAATAAAAATAAAATAATTATCATCATCGTTTTTAAGATAATTATTTACCAATAACTTTTTTGAAAAAGATTTTTGAAAAGAAATAGTATACAAAAATCATTTGAAATAAAGTGGCAATAAAGAAATACACATCCTGCTCTATGATAATACTTTTTATCAAAACCTGAGAGTAAAATATGAAATAAAACATACTGCCCTTAAATGGAAGAAACTGGATGATGTTTAATACAATAGAAAGAATAGCAATATGTAAAAAAACAAAAATTACCCCACCTTCCAGATATGCCCATCCATATACGGTTGGTGTAGGCGAATTTCTAACTCCCCTTACAATCATTTGTTGAAGATGTGCTCCATTTTCTTCGGCAGGCTTTGAAGGTATAATAATTCTGGGAACCATACTTACAGGCAAATAGACAAAACGCTCCATATTTTTATAAAAATTCCAATCTTTTTCTTTTTCAATTGAAAATAATAAATAAGAAAACATGGATATCCTGTCTGAGTAACTGTTTGTATTTTCATTCAAACTTCCTGAAAAGTCAATATTTACAGTTTTTACCACAGCAATTTGCAATGCAACTATTTTAGAATCAGTTTTTGTTAAAGCTTCACGATAATTACTATTAAAAGGATATAAAATAATTAAAAATAAAGCTAACGGTATAATTACCTTAAGAGGAATACCTCTTCCTGAGGCTAAAAATGGTATTAAAAATAATACTATCCCGAAAATTAATATTCCTTTCATCCCTGCAAACAAACCAAAAATTATATAAAGTATATTATACAACTTAAAGCTATTCGTAAATAATTTTGAATTATTGCCCGACATGAATTTTATAATAACATACGTAAAATAAAAAAGAGGAGAGAAATAATTGATGATCTGAATTAAGAATGAATAAGAACCGGATGCTGCCTCTCCGTCGGCTCCGTACCCAATCAAACCTGTTAACAATAAGAAATAGGATAAAATCATAGAAATAATAGACAAATAAATGAATATTTTCTCATTTCTCAAGACATAGGTACTATCCAACTTCAAACTTGCCGTATTCTTCACATTTTTAAAATTAATAACTAAAAAAAGTAAATCAATAATGTTTATTGTAAGAAGCCCAACAAATATGACGACCAAAGTATCATATATATATGAAATATTTACGTAAACTTCTCCATAAATCCCTACATCCTTCAAGTAAAATTTATCTGAAACGAGATAATAATTTAAGATCAAGTATAGGAATGTTGAAAATTTAACCCAGTCCGTCAGTCTCGGTCTTCCAAACTTATACCATGATAAGGTAAATGGAAACAGTGAAAGGATACTGCTAAAAAAAGCAATAATTAATTCAAAAAAAACCTCTCTATTTTTCACTACTTCATAGAGATATATAGATCTGACTATGATGATCAGAAAAATAAATATATTTAACAGTATAAAGTTTGTTTTGCTTAATTTGAATTTTATCACTTTAAGATTGTAAAAATTTATTAATATTTACTATTGGCAACACGCTTATTAGAAAAATAAGATTTTATATTTTCTTTTATAAAGATCATGTTTTCATGCCTAGTATAATTTGAATTAAATAATCTTATCAAATTAAAAAATACGTCTACAAAAACATATAAAATATAACTGCTGAAGTTCCTCCTAAAATACAAATTTTTACTTCTTTGTACTATAACTCTTTTTGAATTGGCAATTACCTTATTAAAACTAGCACCTTCTAAATGTATGATCGAAGTATTATTGTAAATATAATTTTTACATTTACGTTTTGAAATTCTCTTTTGCATATCCGTCTCTTCGAAATACATAAAAAATAGAGGACTAAAGCCGGAAACCGAGTCAAAAAGGGTCTTTCTTAGCAACATATCGGCTCCTGTTACTTTTTCAATCATCTGGTATTCTTTGCTCTCATCAATAATAAATTCAGCATTTTTAAATTTGAAATAAGAAGAAAACATTAAAAGATATTCGCTGAAAGGTGTCGGAAAATATCCACCAGAATGCATTATATGATGTTTTTCATCAATCAATTTACAGCCTAAGACTCCTATTTTTAATTTATTCTCATTTTCATAAAAGAAATCACACATTTTTTTTATGGAATTTTCAATTAAGATAGTATCTGAGTTCAATAAAAAAAGAAGTTCTCCCTTGGCTTTTTCAGCCCCCAAATTATTAGCTCTTCCAAAACCCAAATTCTCATTAGAATAAATATAACAGATCTCTTTTCTGTTTTCAAAATATTCTTTTGATCCATCTGCAGATGCATTATCCACTAAGATAATTTCATATTCTACGTCCTTTGTTTGAGATATAATAGATGCTATACAATTCTCCGTTATATCTTTCGTATTATAATTTACAATGATTATAGAGACTTGCATATCAATTTTTACTCTTTATTTTTTCTAAAACTTGTTGGTCTATCTTTTTATAAAAAGTATCCATATTCTGTTTAATAAAATCTATATTAAAGTCTATTAGGTTGACATTCGTTCTAGACGCTATGAGTTCTTCAGGAATTCTCCATTTAATAAATTTTGCAGGATTTCCACCTACAACTGAAAAAGGTGCCACATTTTTAGTGACAACACTTCCTGCAGCAACTATTGCTCCTTTTCCGATTGTAACTCCAGACATTACAATTACATTTGTGCCGATCCAAACTTCATCTTCTATTACTATTTCTCCTCTTGTTGTGGCATCCTGCAAAGGACTTAATTCATCAAAAATAGTTTTCAGCGGAAAAGTAGTAAATGTGTCTACCTGATGATTCCCTCCCAGAATAAAAACTACATCAGAAGCAATACTCACGAAATTGCCTATTGATAATTTCTCATTAGGATTCTCAAAAGATTGAAAATTTATTTTACCATAGGTGTATTTTCCAACCTTTATTTTATTAATATCTTTAATATTATTACCAAGTGCGGTGTAATTATGTTTATTATTCAGCCGCCAAAGAACAGAAGCTATTTTTAATGAAATCCAGTTAAAGAATTCAATTCGTAATGCATTTATTAACTTGAGAAATACTATCATACAATTTGTTTATAGATATTCATAAGTTCATCCATATGCTCTGATGCCGTTTTTGTACCTTTAATATTATTAATAACTCTGTTATATAAATTATATACATCGTCAGAATTCATTAGCTGTAAAGCAGAGTTAATTCCATCCTCATTGGGCTCAAAAAGAAAACCATTATTGTTGGTAACAAAATCAGGAATACCTCCCATCTTGGTACCAACTATAGGAATACCTGCATTCAAAAATTCAAATACAACCTGAGGGGCATTATCTTCCCAGATGGATAATACTAAACCTACATCAATTTTCTTTAAAATATCTACTAAATCACTGTGCTGATATCTGCCGTGATAAAATACGTGAGGCATTGTCTGTATTTTTTCTAATACATAATCCTCTATTCCACCATAAATATGAAATTCATGATTGCTATTTTCTGCTAACTTTAAAAACAGATCGGCTCCTTTATGAAAGTGTAAATTACCAATAAAACCAAATTTAATTTTTTGGTTGTTTTCTTTTTTCTCTCTTGTTGTGAAATTTTTTCTGAAACTTTCATCAGCAGTATAATTACCTATGTGGTTTACTACAAATAAATCATTTTCATATCCATTTTCCTGATAAATCTCTTTAACTCTGTGGGAAACAGCAATCAGTGCATCAACATTTCTGAATAATTTTCTACCTTCTAAAAACCTTTCATGATGACCGCTGGAATTAGCTATCTTTTTTACTTTAAGTAGTTTCAGACCTTTTCTTATCCCTCCCCCAATATATTTCTGATCAAGTGTTTCTTCGTATGAAATACAAGAATTACATTTTAAATTTTCTTTACTATTTGTACACAATTTTCCATCTTTATCCAGCAGGATAATTCTATTGCATACATAAGAATAATCATGAAGAGAAATAATAACCTTCGCATGTTTTTTTAAAACTTCCAAAACCTTTAAAGGAAGATCAATCATCATATGAACATGAATAATATCTGGAGAAAGATCTTTCACAATTTTTTCCACAACGTTTATATCTTCATTAGTAATAACACTGCTTAAATGAAAGGGTCTTAATTTTGGATCAATATGAAGAGTTTTAAAATTATATTTTTTCTCTTCTTTATTATCTTCCGAATACAGTACTGTTACATCCAAGCCGTTATCTGCCATTGTACTGGAAATATTTCTTACATAGTTTGTTATACCTCCATTAAAAGAAATATCAAAACCTGTACAGATCTGAAGAACTTTCATTATTTTAATTTTTTTATTAAGTCTAAAGCTTCACCTATTACATGATGCATATCCATATATCTGTAGGTTGCTAATCTTCCAACAAAATAAATTTTATCCATCTTTTTAACTTCTTCTTCATACAATGCAAGTTTTTCCATATCCTCCGTTAATCTCTTAGGATAATAAGGAATGTCTGCTTCCTCAGTTTCTTTACTGAATTCTTTGAAATAAGTTGTATTCTCATGTTCTTCCCAAGGAGTAAAATGTTTATGCTCATGCACTCTTGTAAATAGAACTTCAGGATCTGCATAATTTATGACAGGATTACCCTGATAATCTCCTTCTGCTACAGCTCTTTCAAAATAAACGGTTCTATATGAAAGTCTTCCGTATTTATAATCAAAAAAAGCATCTATAGGTCCGGAATAGAAAACTTTTTCATATTCTGAAAGATCCCATGAAGCATCAAACTTCGTATTAAGTTTAACTTCAATATTACTGGCCGAAAGCATTTTCTCAAAAATTGCAGTGTATCCTTCCCTTGGAATTCCCTGATAAGGATTTGCATAATAATTATCATTATAATTAAATCTTACAGGTAATCTTTTGAGAATACTTGCCGGTAATTCTGTTGGTTCACATCCCCACTGTTTTTTTGTATAACCATAAAAGAAAGCTTTATAAAGATCTTCTCCGATAAACTTCATGGCTTGCTCTTCAAAATTTTGAGGCTCTTCAATATCTTTTTTTGCAATAGATTCTATAAATATTTTTGCCTCATCCGGACGCATGGTTTTATTAAAAAACTGGTTTATGGTATGAAGATTAATAGGCATAGAATAAACATTACCTTTATAAATTGATTTTACACGATTTACAAAAGGAACCATTTCGCAAAAATTCTGGATGTAATCCCAAACTTCTATATTGTCTGTATTAAAAATATGTGGGCCGTATTTATGTACCATTACATTGGTTTCCGAATCTCTTTCCGTATAACAGTTTCCTCCTATATGATCCCGCTCATCTATTACAGTGATATGATTTTCTGGATTCTTACTTAATTGTTCTGCAATAACAGCTCCGGAAAATCCAGATCCAATGATTAGATATTTTTTCATTTTATTATTCGTTTCTATTTTTTAATGTCAAGAAAATTTGTTTTGGGCTGAAATAATCCGCTTTAAAAATACCTATTTTTTCTTTTTTCAATGCAAGATACATTAAAAAGGTTACTAGGCACTCTATAATTACACAATTCCAGGCTGTTCCTATGTATCCCCAATATTTACTCATAAATATATTCAGTATAAGACCTGCAATACTCGCTATGAAAGTTGTTCTGAAGAACATTTTATCCAAACCTAAATTTAACATAAGCTGTATGCCGAAAATATTTGAAAGACCAACGATAAATGGTATAAAAGAGATAATTTTTAAAACATTAATAGAATTATCAAATTGATGCCCATAAATAAGCCTAACCAAAAATGGCGCAAATAAAAGAAGTGCAACAGATGCAAAAAAAGTAAGATAAAAAACTATTGGAACAATTTTTTTTATCAGAGTTATTCCATGATCTCTTGATATAGAGAATGCTTTTCCAATAAAAGGATAAAGTGCTGTAGAAATTGGAATCATAAGCATTGAATTAACTATATTAAGGAAATTCTGGCTTGTTGTATAGTAACCAACTTCTTTAATATCAGCAAAAAAACCTAAAACTACAGTATTGGTAGAAGTATATAGACTAATCACAATGGTGGAAAAGAAGATCATTCTTTCATCAAAAATAAGTTTGAATGATTTTCTGAAAGATACCAATCTATACTTAATTTGAAATTTTCTGATAGCGTACAGAAAAAGAAATACATTCGTCGATATCAAAAAAATTGTTGAGAGCAGAGGAATCCAATAATAATCTGAACTATGCTTAATCAAAATAAAAACTAATGCTGTATTTATAAGTCCCTTAACAAAATTAAGCTTAGCGAAAATTTCCAGTTCCTGTAATCCCTGAAAGATATATTGAGGAGAAATTACTGTAGATATACAGCCTATAAATAGTATTACCGCAACTGAAAGATCTTTTTGTATAGGAGTAAAAAAATAAAGGGAAATGGCAAATAAAATGCAGGATACTGCATATAAAATTATTCTTGATGTAAATACTTCAGAGACAATTTCGTTAATATATTCTTTATTATTAGAATTCTGTGATATCCTTCTGGTAGCAGTTAAATCAAAACCATAAGCAATAAGAAGCGTGAAATATCCAATAAATGCCATCGCATAGTTGATAATTCCATATCCGTCCGGGCCAATTATCCTGGATACATATGGCACAGTGATCAATGGAAATATATAATTAACTATCTGAATAATTCCCAAAGAAGCTATATTTCTTACTAGCTTTTTTTTTTCAAGCATCATTATCTTTATTTAGATATTCTAATTCAATCTCTACTATATATAGTGATTCTTACATGTAGATTCAATATATTTTATAATCGGGCATCTGCTAAATCTCTATCTAAAAATGCTTTCACATCAAATAATATAGAACTATCAGCTTTTAATGAAGCAATATTGAGCAATTTAAATTCATTATGTGAAACTGCCAAAACAACAACCTCATATTTTTTATCTTGAATGATATTTTCAAGAGTTTCAATATTATATTCAGATTTCACTTCCAATTTATCCGCCCATGGATCATAAACATCCACATTAAGACCATATTGTTTAAGCTCGGAATAGATGTTTATAACTTTCGTATTTCTGATATCCGGACAATTTTCTTTAAAAGTAATTCCTAAAATTAAAGCATTTGCATCTTTAACCTGAATACCTTTTTGAATCATTAACTTAACAACTTTTCCTGCAATAAATTCAGGCATCATATCGTTTACTCTTCTGCCACTTAAAATGACCTGTGGATGATAGCCAAGCTGTCCTGCTTTATGAGCTAAATAATACGGATCAACAGAAATACAGTGTCCTCCCACTAACCCGGGACGGTATTTTAAAAAATTAAACTTTGTGCCGGCTGCTTCTAAAACATCATGAGTATCTATACCAATTCTGTCGAATATTAATGCTAACTCGTTTACAAAGGAAATATTTACATCCCGCTGAGCATTTTCAATTGCTTTTGAAGCTTCTGCGACCTTAATACTTGGCGCTTTATGGGTTCCTGCTTTAATTATTAGTTGATACAAATTATCTATATCTTCAGCAATTTCCGGTGTAGAACCTGAGGTAACTTTTTTAATCTTTACTAAAGTATTTATCTTATCTCCGGGAACAATTCTTTCAGGTGAATAACCTACAAAAAAATCATCATTTAGTCTTAATCCAGATTCTTTTTCTAATACCGGAATACATTCTTCTTCTGTACATCCAGGATATACAGTAGATTCATAAATCACGATATCATCTTTCTTAAGGATTCTTCCTAACATTTCACTTGCTTTTATCAGCAAGGTAAGGTCGGGAGAATTAAATCGATCTATTGGTGTAGGAACGGTTACGATATATACATTTGCTTCTGAGATTTCTTCAAGAGAATAAGAGGGGAAATATCCTTTTTTAAAATTGGTTTCAGAAGCTGTTCGCAAAAGTTCTTTAATTTCTTGAGAATCGGCTTCTAACGTATGGTCTTCACCATTTTTCAGTTCTTCAATTCTAAGCTTATTAATATCAAAACCATAAACAGGTAAGTGTTTTGAAAATTCCAAAGCTAAAGGAAGTCCAACATAACCCTGACCGATTACAGCAATTTTATAATTTTTATTTGTTTTCATCATTTTTAGTAAAAATACTTTTTACCTTATCGAAAAAGTTTCTGTCATCTGTTGCTGTATATCCATATCCATACTTATTTCCATAAGCAAAGTATTCTTTATTTACATCATTTAATACAAATGCAACATTTTTAATTTTATGTCCTTCTACTTGTTTGTTAGCAAAATCGATCAAAGACTTTTCAGTATGTCTTGATCTTGTTACGTACAAAGTAACATCTGCCATATTTGCAATCAGTAAAGTATCTGTTACCAACATTAACGGAGCCGTATCAATAATAATGTAATCATAAGTCCCCTGAAGGTCTGCAAGAAGATCCTCGTATCTTCCGTTAGATAACAATTCGGTTGGATTTGGAGGAATACTTCCGGAGAAGATTACATCCAAATAAGGGTTAAAAGCACTTTGGTGAACAATATCCTCTACAGAAACCTGATCATCATAAAGAAACTCAGTTAATCCGGCTAAACCTTTTCTTGCTGTATTATATCTTTGTAGCTGCGGATTTCTTATATCTGAACCAATAATGATAATCTTCTTCTTCGGAGTAGCCATGGTTAGAGCAAGATTTACCGATACGTGTGTCTTACCTTCACCTTTAACCGTAGAGGTTACAAATACAGTTCTTCCTTTTTTAATATTTTTAGGAAACATGAAATTCATGTTGGTAATTAAAATTCTGAAAGATTCTGCCATCGGCGAAAGATCATTCATTTTAACCAATTCATCCTGACCTCTTTCCATACTAGGAATTTCTCCTATGATTGGTTTTCTTTTCGTTAATTTTTCAAGATCATGCTTTGTTTTTACCTTATCATTGAATAACTGTTGAAGATAAATAATAGCGATTGGAATCAAAAAGCCTATTAAAAATCCGGAAAGTAAAATTACCATTCCTCTAGGCGCAACTTTCATTCCTACAAAAGCTTTGTCAACAACTCTTGCCTTAGGTGCAGTAACCGCCATTGATATAGCTGTTTCTTCTCTTTTCTGTAATAAGAGAAGATATAATGATTCTTTTATCTGCTGCTGTCTTTCTATACTTCTAAAGAGTTTTTCCTGAACCGGTACTTTAGCAATTTTACCAGAGATACTGTTTTGTTCGGATGATAATCCGCTTTTAGCTAATTGAAGTCCTGTTTTATTTTTCTGTAAACTTTGAATAACAGAATTTCTAATGTTATTGATTTGTTTCGTAATATCAACAACCAGAGGGTTTTCCGGTGTTGCACTTTGAAGAAGTTTATTTCTTTGCAATACCAATTGATTATACGAAGAAATATTGGTAGTTGCACTAGGATTGTTTAAACCTAGATTACCTGGTAATGTCTGATAAGAATTCTGATTACTCACATAACCCAACAAAGCATCTGTAAGTTCAAGCTGCGCATTAATTTCCAGCTCTTTACTTTTGGCTTCTGCATTTGTTTCTAAACCTAATTTAACCTCTGTTTCTATATCGGATATTTGGTTACTTTGCTTAAATCTTTCCTTTTGATTTTCAACTTCTCCCAAATCTTTGCCCACCTGGTCTATTCTTTCACTAATAAATTTAGCTGTATTTCTAAATTCTGTATTTTTATCTTCAATTGCATCCTCATTGTATACCTGAACTAATTTATTGATCATCGTTTTCGCTTTATCAACATCTGCATAATTCATAGCAAGCTTGATAACAGTAGCGTCTTTATTTACAAGCGATACATTTAAAGCAGCTTGATAATCATCAGTTCTGGAATCTATGGTAGAAATATCTAATATAATCTCATCTAATCTCTTATCTTTTTTATAATTCTCATTTTTAAGAATCATTATATTAGCAAAAGGTAGACTAATAACCTTATTAAAGGTAGCATTAATTGTAGGTAAACTCTCAGAATAAAGTTTTAGTTGATTTCCGTTAATTTTTAAATTTACAAGTCTTGAAACTTTTCCTTTTATATCTTTTTCTTGTAAAACTCTAACCTTTATCGGCGATGATTCACCGTAAATTTCATGTTTCAAATCTCCGTTGTAAATATTGGTTTCAAGGCCAAGACTTTTTACAACTTCGCGTACAAGTTTTTTAGACTTGAAAATTTCCATTTCATTTTCAACTCCATTACTCCCTATTTTACCAATACCGGAGATATCCCTTAAAACAGCAAAATCCTGTGTTCCTACATTATTTGATTTTGAGTCTTTAATAAGTACTGTTGAAGCGACTTCAAAAATTGGAACTTGTCTTTTAAGATATAAGTATGCAAGAGCTAGTGATATTATAACACTAGCAACAAGCCAAATCCAACGCTTTAAATAAGGTTGGATTATATCTCTAACATTAAATTCTGTATCAATTTCTGTTGAATTAATATTTTGTTGTTCCATCATTTTTATTTCTTAAATAGACCTATCACAACTGCAATTGCTGTTACACCGATAGAAATTGCAGATAAAATAAGAGGTGTATTCGGATTCTGTTTTGAGATTACATCTTTTGTATTGTTCGCAGATACAATTATAGCATCACCCTGTTTTAGATTATAGTAAGGAGAATTAATAAGATTGGCATCCTGCACATTTACTCTTCCATGAGTAATTTGTCCATTTTCTGTTCTTATTATCAGGATATCATCTCTTCTTCCATAGGTAGTGAGATCTCCAGCCATTGCTAAGGCATTTAGAATAGTTGCCTGTCCGTTTGTTACAATATAATCACCTTGCCTGTTTACTTCGCCTAAAATTGAAATTTTAAAGTTGGTAAGTCTTACAGATACCGTAGGATTAATAACAAATTCTTTCATTCTGTTACTTAATTCCTCTTTGAACTGGACTAAGGTTTTGTTTGTTGTATTGAGTTTTCCCAAAATTGGAAAATCTATATCTCCATTTGAATCTACAATATAAGTTGGTCCTGAAATAGTTGTTGATCCTTGACCAGGAGTATTTCCACCTGCAAATGTATTATTCTGAACAAATTCTGAAGATGAGAAATTTTGATTAAATGGTTTAACAACATCTAAATCTTTAGCCGTAATAAGAATAACAAGCTGATCTCCCGATTGAATTGTATTTTGAGAATTTTTAGCAGAAGCTTCTATTGCAACATTTTCTATATTCTGCATATAATTCAGATCGTTGTGTGCGTTGGGATTTGTTTTGCACGAAACTAATGTAACTGCCAGTAATACAGCCAGTATTTTACCTTTCATCATATTTTAAAATTGTACAAATATACATTTATTATTTTTCTATTTATCCAGTATTTCATAAATAGAATTGTTACTTCTAAATTCCGGAACTATGGTTTTCAAAATTCTTACGACTTCTACCTTATCTCTTTTGATAGCAGCTTTGGTAACCAGATTAACCATAGATTCAATTTCAGAAAATACCATACTCGGATCTTTTGAGATCATAATCTTTTCGTTATGAGTCGGCAATGTTTTTGCATCATCACTCAAAAGCTCTTCATATAACTTTTCTCCGGGTCTTAAACCTGTATAAATAATTTTAATATCAATATTAGGCTCAAATCCTGATAATTTTATCATTCTTCTCGCGAGATCCAAAATTTTTACGGGTTCTCCCATATCGAAAACGAAAATTTCCCCGCCGTGTCCCATGGTTCCGGCCTGAAGAACAAGTTCACAAGCCTCCGGAATCGTCATAAAATATCTTACAATATCAGGATGCGTAATCGTAACGGGACCTCCTGCTTCAATCTGCTTTTTAAAATGTGGGATTACCGATCCGTTAGATCCTAAAACATTTCCGAATCTTGTTGTAATAAATTTGGTTTTGTTTCCTTCCACATTTTGTAAAGACTGAACAAATAATTCCGCAGCTCTTTTTGAAGCTCCCATCACGTTGGTAGGATTTACAGCTTTATCTGTTGATACCATTACAAACCTGTTCACATTATACTTACTAGAAAGTGTTGCAATGATCCTTGAACCTAATACATTCACTATAATTCCTTCGTGTGGATTTTCTTCAACCAATGGCACGTGTTTATATGCCGCAGCATGATAAACCATAGAAAAATTATAGGTTTGGAACAATGGTTCTATTCTATGCTTATTGGAAACATCCGCCAATACAAATTTAAAAGTGATATGAGGAAATTTTTCTCTCATTTCAAGCTCTATATCATACAGAGGCGTTTCAGCCTGATCTAATACAACGATAAGAGAAGGATTAAATTGTGCAACCTGTCTGACAATTTCGCTCCCAATAGAACCTGCACCTCCGGTTACTAAAATTGTCTTGTTAAAATGTCTGCTTCGCACATCTTCACTTTCAATTTTAATTGGTTTTCTGTTCAACAAATCTTCGATCTGAAGATTTCTGATGGAACCTCCAAGATCACTGTCTCTAAGTTTCTGAACGGAAGGAGCTTTAAAGATGTTGAAATCTTTTTCAAGAAATAAATTTACCCAGGAATTCATTTCATCTTTAGACATCATTTCTTTTATAATGATCACTCCGTCAACTAAAAGTTCTTCTTTCGAATGTTTTTCAATTTTTTCCTTTGAAAGGATTGGCTTTCCTAACAACGATGCTCTTTTAGAATCTGTTCTCTGGGTTAAAAAACCTACTACATGATAAGGAAGGCTTGGATTGTCTAAAATAGCTCTCGCAATGGCGATAGACTGCTCATCGATTCCTAAAACAAGAATTCTCTTTTTAAGTGTACTTCTTCTATATTCTCTTACGATATGAAAAAATTCTTTCACATATAATCTGAAAAGAAACAATCCCATAAACGAGATGATGAAATACAATATCAGATAGGGCGTTAAAATAAATTTTCCGCCGGTGATCCAGAAATAAAAGATGTTAATTGTAGCTACTGTAACCATTGTACAGAAGCAGGACGTCAAAAGTTTAAAAAGATCTGTAAAAGTAGAATGCCTTATAATTCCTGCATATGTTTTAAAAACATACATGAATAAGGCGTTGATAACGATAATAGATAAAAATACAAGACTTTTATCATCATAGATAAATTCACGTTGGGTAATTTTTTCTATAATATAGGTAGATAAAAATAACGATACTACCAGAATAATAATATCAATTATTAATATTATCCATCTGGGCAAATATCTTACATCAGAGAGACTGACAACATTATCTCCTCCAAAAACTTTCTTTCTAAGAGAATCGTACATTGTCTATATTTGTGTTCATGTATTTCAAAATTTAATATCGGGCAAAAAACAAACCCATTTATTTTCGTGTAAAATTACAATAAAATTTCATCGATTTTTGAATTAATAACAAATTTAATTTCTGTAATTATATAATGTTCTGGTAATTCTCTCTTTACACTTTTCTGTAATATTACTTCCCGAAGGAAGGCACAAACCTTTATCAAAAAAAGTACCAGAAATATTGTTTCCAAAAAAAACACACTCTTTATATAATGACTGCAAGTGCATCGGTTTCCACAAGTATCTGGTTTCTATATTATTCTCAGAAAATATATTTCTCAATTTTTCTTTATTCCAGTGTAAACCATCAATTAAAATCACATTTAACCAATAATTTGAATAAAATTTTTCAGAAGGCTCAGAAAATAAATTCACATCATCAAAATGATTAAATAAATCCTCGTAGAATATATGGTTTTCTCTTCTCGACTGTATTCTTTTTTCAAGAACCTCCATCTGTCCTCTTCCTATTCCTGCATGTATATTGCTGATCCGATAATTATAGCCTACTTCAGAATGACTGTAAAAATCCTCATTTTCCTTTGCCTGTGTGGCAAGATAAAGGGCTCTGTCTTTAGCAGATTTATTCTTTGAAATAAGAATGCCTCCTCCAGAAGTCGTAATAATTTTATTTCCATTGAAACTTATAATAGATAAATCGCCAAAAGTTCCACATGCCTGATTGTTATATTTACTTCCTAAAGCTTCTGCACTATCTTCAATGAGAGGAATATCATATTTTCTTGAAATTTCCAGAATTTCATCCACCATAAAGGGCATTCCATAAAGACTTACTGCAATAATTGCCTTGGGCTTTTTTCCTTTCTGCAGACAATATTTTACAGCATCTTCCAATGCATTAGGGCAAATATTCAAAGTAGAAGGTTCACTGTCTACAAGAACCGGAATGGCATTTAAATATAAAACAGGATTTACAGATGCCACAAAAGTAAAAGACTGGCAGATTACAAAATCTCCCTTTTCCACATTTAATAATCGTAAAGCTAAATGAATGGCAGCAGTTCCGGAAGAAAGAGCAGTTACACAGGTATTTTCTCCCAAATATTCTTCGAGATCCTTTTCAAAAACATCTATATTGTTTCCCAACTGAGAAATCCAGTTGGTATCGAATGCTTCATGTATATACTTCAGCTCCGTCCCTCCCATATGTGGTGGTGAAAGCCAGATTCTTTCTTCTTTCAAAATAAAACAATTTTATCATTTATGCGGCTCCAAAATTATCAATAATTTTCTCATATTCAAAGCCTCTGCTTATTAAATATTTGATTGTTTTTGCTTTTCTTTGATAATCCTTCAATCCACTCTGCTTATCATAGTAATCCTGATAAATTTTACGGATCGTTTTTTCATAATCATCCTCATGAATTTCATCAAAACATATACTGATTAATTTATCGGAAATCTGTTTTTGTTTCAGATGAATTTTAATTTTCGTCTTTCCCCAATGTTTGATGTAAAACTTACCTCTGATGTAGCTTCGCGTAAACCGTTCTTCATTCAGATAGTTTTCTTTCATCAGATAAAGCATAATTTCTTCCTTCGCTTCATCAATTAAAAGAAATTCTCTCATTTTCTGCTCAACTTCTGCATGACAGCGATCCTGATACACACAATAGTTTACCAGTTTCAGTTTAATCTCATCAAAAGTGAAAGACTTCTTCTCCATATATTTTTTACACAAAAAAGAATGAGCAAAAGCCCATTCTTTATTATTTATTTCTTTGAAAATTAATAGTTGAATAAAGCTTTACCTTCCATTAATTCATTTACTTTTTTTCTTACCGAAGAAATTACTTCTTCATTTTTGATGTTATCTACCACATCAGAAATTAATCCTGCAATGGTATCCATATCATTCTCCTTCAGACCTCTTGTCGTAATAGCAGCCGTTCCTAATCTGATTCCTGAAGTGGTGAATGGTGATTTATCATCAAAAGGAACCATATTTTTGTTACAGGTAATGTCTGCAAGAACCAAAGCTTTCTCTGTTTCTTTACCGTTTACATTTTTATTTCTAAGATCTACCAACATTAAGTGGTTGTCTGTTCCACCGCTTACAATATCAAACCCTCTGTCGATCATTGCTTTTGCCAAAGCCTGTGCATTAGCCTGAACCTGCTTCGCGTATGTTAAGAACTGATCGTCCAAAGCTTCTCCGAAAGCAACTGCTTTACCCGCAATAACGTGTTCCAGCGGACCTCCCTGAATTCCCGGGAAAACAGCTCCGTCCAGAACCTGACTCATCATCTTAGTTTCTCCTTTTGGCGTTTTATGACCATACGTATTTTCGAAATCCTTCCCCATCATGATCATCCCTCCTCTTGGTCCTCTCAACGTTTTGTGAGTGGTCGTGGTTACTACATGACAGTGTTCAAAAGGATTATTTAAAAGACCTTTTGCCACCAAACCGGCAGGATGAGCAATATCTGCCCAAAGTGTAGCTCCAATTTCATCAGCAACTTCTCTGAATTTTGCATAATCCAGATCTCTTGAATATGCAGAGAAACCTGCAATAAGCATTTTAGGTTTTTCTCTTAAAGCCACTTCTCTCATCTGATCGTAATCGATAAGACCAGTTTCTTTCTGAACTCCGTAAGAAACCACATCATACTGAATTCCTGAGAAATTAACCGAAGAACCGTGCGTAAGGTGACCTCCCATGGAAAGATCCATCCCCATTATTTTATCTCCGGGTTTCAAAACTGCCAAGTAAACTGCCGCATTCGCCTGAGATCCGGAATGGGGCTGAACATTTGCATACTCTACACCGAAAAGCTCTTTAGCTCTATTGATCGCAAGAGTTTCAACCTCGTCTACGACTTCACAACCTCCGTAATATCTTTTTCCGGGATATCCTTCAGCATATTTATTAGTCAATACGCTTCCCATAGCTTTCATTACATTATCAGAAACAAAGTTTTCCGATGCAATCATCTCAATGCCATGAGTTTGTCTTTGTCTTTCTTTTTCAATCAGGTCGAAAATAATGTCCATTTTACTTTTAGTTTTAGAAATTTTTCATGCCAAAAGTACGAAATTTTCACCGAGATTTCAGCATCCGGAATAATGATTTTAAAACTGATTTTTAACTACAGATTACTCTATTTTTGTTTTAAATATAAACTTGCCTTCACCAGAAGAATAAGAACCGGAACTTCTACCAAAGGACCAATAACTCCTACAAAAGCCTGCGCAGAATGAATTCCGAAAACAGCAATGCTTACTGCGATAGCCAGTTCGAAATTATTTCCGGTAGCTGTAAAAGCAATTGCAACATTCTTATCATAAGGAACTTTCATCATTTTATTCATCAGAAAACTGATAAAAAACATAATAATAAAGTAAATAATCAGCGGAACTGCCACTTTCACCACATCCATCGGAAGTTCCAGAATCTGATCTCCTTTAAGACTGAACATCAGCACAATCGTAAATAATAAAGCATACAAAGTAATCGGAGAAATTACCGGAATAAATTTCCTGTTGTACCAGTCTTTTCCTTTAAATGAAATAAGAAGATAGCGAGATAAAAATCCGGCCAGAAACGGAATTCCGAGATAGATAAGTACACTTTCCGTGACTTCACGCATTGGCACGGAAATACTGAAATTTCCAAGACCTAATTTCTCAGGAAGCACATTAATGAAAAGCCACGCAAAAAAACTGTAGGAAAAAATCTGAAAAACACTGTTCAATGCCACCAAAAGAGCAGCATATTCACGATTTCCTCTTGCGAGATCGTTCCAGACAATTACCATGGCAATGCATCTTGCCAAACCAATCAGGATAAGACCGATCATGTAATCCGGTTCGTTTTTAAGAAAAATTACCGCAAGAACAAACATTAAAACAGGTCCCACAATCCAGTTTAAAAACAGAGAAACTGAGATTACTTTTTTATCTTTAAAAGCCTGTGGAAGGAGACTGTAATCTACTTTTGCCAAAGGAGGATACATCATGAGAATTAATCCGACTGCCAAAGGAATATTTGTGGTTCCCGAAGAAACAGATTGCGTAACCCGGGAAATTTCAGGAAAAAAGTAACCCAAAGAAACGCCGACAATCATTGCCAGAAAGATCCAGAGCGTTAAATATCTGTCTAAAAACTTTAATTTAGGATTCATCTACAATCTATTTGAGAAAATACATAAAACATTTCTGAAGCAATCTCCAGACTTCTTTTTTCATAAACCTCAGTTTGTTGGGGAGTGTTATCCGAAACTTTAGGATCTTCGAAAGTAAGCGGAACTCTTTTTTCGGCTCCGGGAATAAACGGGCAGCCTTCATCGGCAGAAGAACAGGTCATTACAGCGGCAAAACCACGTTCAGGATTAAACGGATCATCATATTTTTTGGAAAAACCAATCAAAGGCAATGTATTTTCATCAAATTTTATGGCATATACAGGATTCTTAGTTTCACTTAATTTCCAGATCTCAAAACCTGCATCAGATAAAGTTTCCGCAATTTTCGGAAACAGTTCGGTAACTTCCGTTCCTCCCGAATAACATTGTACATTCGGGATTTCATAATAATGTGCTGCAACCTGTGCCCAAATCTGTGACAAATGGCTTCTGCGCGAATTGTGAGTACAGATAAAATTAAGGCGCACTTCTTTATTCTCTCCCGTTTTTTGCTGAATATAGTCAGTGAGACTTTTTAAAACCACTTTTCGCTCTTCGCTGATTTTTTGCTGAAGAACTTTTTCTAGGTAAACAGATAATTTCGGATTCATACAGTTACTTTAAATTAACAGCATCCCGAGTTCGGAGCGCATTGAGATGTTTTATGACCAAGCTCTTTCAGACTTAATTTTTCCTTTTCCTGCGGAATTCCACATGAATCCTGTGCAAGACAGGCAGTCTTTTTATTTTTAAGGATAAAATGTTTTCCATTAAATTCAAGGTCATACTTACCAATCGTTGTATCCTGATATTCCACTTCAATCTCTAAATCTTTAATGCCCAGTTTCTCTTCCGAAAGCTGAATAATATGAAGAAGTTTCCCCGGCTTCAGACGATGCTCATGATCTTCTGCATTCCAAAGCTGAAAATTAACTTTTTCTTCTTTTCTGATGGTTCCACCACAATCGATAAAATTTTTGCTTACCATCCCTATTTCTGTTACATGAAAATGTTCCGGTACAAAAGTTCCGTTTTCCAACTGAAATTCAACATTATCCAACGTTGGAAGGATATTTTTGATCTGTTCAAGTGTCATATTTTTCTTTTTAATTGTTTAAAAATTATAATTAATCATATATTATAATATCGCAATATTACGATAATTGAAGACAAAAAAATTTTAACAGCATTTTTGCTTTTTAACAGTAGAAATTACTTTTGAAAAAAATACATTCAGTACCTCAAATGCATTCTCATCAATACAGTAACAGATAGAATTTCCTTCAATATTTCCTTTGATGAGTCCTGCATTTTTTAATTCCTTCAGATGTTGGGAAACTGTAGGCTGTGCCAAAGGAAGTTCATTGACAATATCTCCGCAGATGCACTCATTTACCTTCAGCAAATATTCAATGATAGCGATTCTCGCAGGATGCCCTAAAGCTTTTGCAATGGTAGAAATTCTGTTTTGTTCATCTGTAAAAAAATCTGTTTTTGTAACTCCCATATTTAAAACTATATCGCAATATTACGATAAATAATTTTCATTGACAATATTTTTTAAAAAAATTCTAAAAATCTGAGGAGAATTATTAATTATAAGACTTATTTGATATTCTGAAACTCATAGGGTTATGTAACGAAATCAACGAAAGTCAAATCCATAACGAAGAACTTCATCTTGTACTCGAATTATTTTTTGAGACCAATAAATGACTCTTTCCATTTTATCAGGAAAATCCTCTTCAGATGAATTTTGATAAACACTCTGATAATTCTTATACATTTCCAACCTATCGATCAAATATTCTTCATAATCTTTCAGATTTTGCGGAATACAACCTGACCCTTCACAACCACAAGAATGGAAAACTTTCCCGATTCTATAAAGACTTTCAACAATTTTCCATTCTTTAACAGCGTTTATCTTTGGTGCTTTAAAATCCAGTCCTAAATCTGCCATCAAACTTGAACATTCAGGACATTTTATCACGCGGTTTTCTATTTCTGAAATTACTTTTTCTAACTGATCTTGATCTTTTTTTACAAAAATTGACGAGACATTTCGAATATTGAATCCATTAATCTTATGAAAATTTTTATCATCTCTGATCCTTTCTATAATATCAGAAGAATGAGTCTGCTTAAAAGACTTTCTACATTTGAAACATACAAAATGAGATTTATATGTTTTTCCTGCGTATCTGCACATATACACTGTCTTAATTCTATTCAAATATATTGCTAGTTAGCCAAATCAACAAGTAAGACTTTATAAAAAATATGCGCTTTATAATAATTTGTTCTCAAACGCAGATCCTATTTTCAGGAGCTTTATCCCGCTATCCACTTTTACTCCTCGCGCCCTGCTTCCCGGGTTAATGCCCTCACTTTTCCTGTTCCCGCTGCGGGGTATCCGTTTCTATCGGGGCTAGGAATGGCAAACAATATTGATAATTAATGGGTAATGAGTAATGAGTAATGAGTAATGAAAGATCATTGATGAGTGATAAATGATAAATGATTATATCCTCGGGTTTCTTTACTTTTCTTTTTTTACTTGTTACTTTATACTTGTTACTTGGCTCTTTTCCCTTGTTTCTTCTGAAGTTTTCTTACGTTTGGGGAATAGGATTATAATTGAGTTATACGCAAAAAAAAAGTCTCATAGATTAATTTCTATGAGACTTTTAAATAAAAACTGGCGGCGACCTACTCTCCCGCTTGTCGCAGTACCATCGGCGCTGGTGGGCTTAACTTCTGTGTTCGGAATGGGAACAGGTGAGCCCCACCGCTAAAACCACCCTAAAGGTTGTATATAGCTGTTGGCTATTGGCGTATTGCCATTGGCCATTAGCTTTTTATCGGTAAATTTCATCACAAAGGCAAAACCAGTGTTGCACTTATAAATACTTAAGCTAAGTTATGATAAGCATGATTGCTCATTACCTATTACTCATTACTTATGAATAGGCTATAAATCTACGGGTAATTAGTACTACTCGGCTATGCTGTTACCAACTTTACACCTGTAGCCTATCAACGTGGTCATCTCCCACGACCCTTAAAAGATGTCTCATCTTGAGGCGAGTTTCGCACTTATATGCTTTCAGTGCTTATCTCTTCCAAACATAGCTACTCAGCGGTGCACCTGGCGGTACAACTGATACACCAGAGGTTTGTTCAATTCGGTCCTCTCGTACTAGAATCAAGCCCTCTCAAACATCTAACGCCCGCAATAGATAGAGACCGAACTGTCTCACGACGTTCTGAACCCAGCTCGCGTGCCACTTTAATGGGCGAACAGCCCAACCCTTGGGACCTTCTCCAGCCCCAGGATGTGACGAGC
Organism: Chryseobacterium mucoviscidosis; assembly: GCF_002177115.1. Taxonomy (GTDB): domain Bacteria; phylum Bacteroidota; class Bacteroidia; order Flavobacteriales; family Weeksellaceae; genus Chryseobacterium; species Chryseobacterium mucoviscidosis. The sequence goes on from NZ_MVAG01000114.1 coordinate 262,661, forward strand.
CGACATCGAGGTGCCGAACCTCCCCGTCGATGTGAGCTCTTGGGGGAGACTAGCCTGTTATCCCCGGAGTACCTTTTATCCTATGAGCGATGGCCCTTCCATACGGAACCACCGGATCACTATGTCCTGCTTTCGCACCTGATCGACTTGTAGGTCTCACAGTCAAGCACCCTTATGCCATTACACTCTACGCACGGTTACCAAGCGTGCTGAGGGTACCTTTGAAAGCCTCCGTTACTCTTTTGGAGGCGACCACCCCAGTCAAACTACCCACCACGCAATGTCCTTCTGAAAGAAGTTAGGCTCCAAGTAAGTAAAGGGTGGTATTTCAACGACGGCTCCACAAACACTAGCGTGCCTGCTTCAAAGCCTCCCACCTATCCTACACATTACTTACTCAAAGTCAATACGAAGTTATAGTAAAGGTTCACAGGGTCTTTTCGTCCCATTGCGGGTAATCGGCATCTTCACCGATACTACAATTTCACCGAGCTCGTGGCTGAGACAGTGCCCAGATCGTTACACCATTCGTGCAGGTCGGAACTTACCCGACAAGGAATTTCGCTACCTTAGGACCGTTATAGTTACGGCCGCCGTTTACTGGGGCTTCAGTCAAACGCTTCGCTTACGCTAACGCCCTTCCTTAACCTTCCAGCACCGGGCAGGTGTCAGACCCTATACAGCATCTTTCGATTTAGCAGAGTCCTGTGTTTTTGATAAACAGTCGCCTGGGCCTCTTCACTGCGGCCACCATTGC